>NZ_JADNQO010000001.1:0-1742125 GCF_047608665.1 Amycolatopsis sp. cmx-11-51
CAGATTGCCCACGTGTTACTCACCCGTTCGCCACTAATCCACCCGAAGGCTTCATCGTTCGACTTGCATGTGTTAAGCACGCCGCCAGCGTTCGTCCTGAGCCAGGATCAAACTCTCCAACAATGTCAAATTTGATCGAGGCAAATTTTACTTGCACTCAAAGAAACCTCAAACGAGGTTCACATACATAAGCTCTACTGGCTTAATTCACTAGCACACTGTTGAGTTCTCAAGCAACACGCTTTGTTTCAAAGCGATATTCACAAACTTTTGGTCGAGCATGCCGAATCCTGCGGTCTTAGCTGCAGGGAGTCGGCGGCCGCTCGTGGGCCGACGCTGAACGTTACCTGGTCCGATTCGCGGTGTCAACCCGCTCGGCCCGTGTTCCTGGCCTGGGGCTTTTCGGCCCCGGTGGCCCGGTGTTCTTGGCGACGAAGAGAAGATTACATGCCCCGGAACCCCCCTGAAACAGGGGGGTCACATAACGGCATCGCCGCAGGTCAGCCGGTGCGAACCCCCGTCATCCGACGGTCTTCAGGTAGCGAGGCGTTTTCCGAGCGGGGACGACGCGCTCGAAGTCGGCCGCGTAGGCGAGCATCCGAGCGTCCGTCCACTGCCCGGCCATGAACGAGATCCCGACCGGGAGCGCCCCGACGAATCCGGCCGGCACGGTCACCGCCGGGTACCCCGCGACCGCGGCGGGGGTCGACGACGGGATCACGTCGTTGTCACCGGTCTTGCAGTCGGTTTTCCAAGCAGGCGGGTTCGTGGGTGCGACGATCGCGTCGAGGCGGTGCTTCGCGACGGTCTCGTCGATCGAGCGTTTCGCCAGGTCGGTCAGCTCGCGGCGCATCGCCAGGTAGCCGGGGTCGGACGGACCGGGCGCGGCGAGTGCCTGCTCGAAGAGTTCCTGCCCGGCGAAGCAGGTCTGCTCCAGCGGGTCGGATCGGTTGTAGGCGATCAGCGCGGCGAGGTCGCGCGGGCCTTCGGGGCGCGTGGCCAGGTAGCGATCGATGTCGCGGTGGAACTCCGTGAGCAGTGCCGGGAACTCGAGTTCACCGAGCCTCGCCTGGTACGGCGGTGTCACTTCGACGACTTCGGCGCCAGCCTTGACCAGCGAGTTCCTGGTCCGCGTCAGCACGTTGTCGACGTCCGGACCGAGTACCGGCAAGCGCCAGAGTCCGATGCGGGAGCCCTTCAGAACACCGGGCCGGAGGTGTGCGGCGTAATCGGTCGGCTGGTTCGGCGGGTACGCGCCGGTGGCCGGGTCGCTCGGGTCGCGGCCCTGGAGCGCGGACAGGGTCAGCGCGACGTCGACGACGTTCCTGGCGATTGGACCGGCGGTGTCCTGTTCGGCCGAGATCGGCACCACGCCGGTGCGGCTGACCAGGCCGAGGCTCGGTTTGTGCCCGACGGTCGAGGTCATCCCAGCCGGGCAGACGATCGAGCCGTCGGTCTCGCTGCCGATCGCGACCTGGGCGAGTGACGCGGCCACGCCCGCGGCGGATCCGGCGGATGACCCACACGGGTTGCGGTCGAGTACGTACGGGTTGTTCGTCTGCCCACCGACGCCGGACCACCCGGAAGTGGGTTTGGCGGCGCGGAAGTTCGCCCATTCGGACAAGTTCGCCTTGCCGAGGACCACCGCGCCCGCGTCACGCAGACGGCGGATCAAGGTCGCGTCCTTCGCGGGGTTGCCGCGCAGAGCGCGGGAGCCGGCGGTCGTCTGCATCGACCGGGTGTCGACGTTGTCCTTCACCAGGATCGGGATGCCGTCGAGAGGGCCTCGTGTCTTGCCCGCCCGGCGACGGATGTCGCTCCCCGCGGCTTGCGCGATCGCGGCCGGGTTGACCGCGATGACCGCGTTCACCTTTCCGTCGACCTTGCGAATGCGATCGAGATAAGCCGAGGTCAGACTTACCGCCGTGAGCCGCCCGGAGGACATCCGCGCCTGGAGCGCGGGGATGTCGGCGGCGTCGAGATCGAGAGGCCTACCGGTGGCGGATGCCGCCGGCGCGGCAGTCGCCGTGATGGTCACGGCGACCAGTGTCGTCAGGATTCGGAACACCGGTCGCCGCACCATCAGGTCTCCTTCTAGAGCACCGGAAGCAGGGTCCGCAGTTCGTACGGGGTCACCGCGCTGCGGTAGTTATCCCATTCAACACGTTTGTTGCGCAGGAAGAAGTCGTAAACGTGCTCCCCGAGCGCTTCGGGCAGAAGTTCCGATTTCTCCATCTCGGACAAGGCCTCGCCGAGGTTCTGCGGGAGCTGGGCGTATCCGGCCGCGCGGCGTTCGGCGTCGGACAGCTGCCAGATGTTGTCCTCGGCGGGAGGCGGGAGCTCGTAGCCCTTCTCAATGCCCTTGAGACCGGCGGCCAGGATGACCGAATAAGCCAGATAGGGGTTGCAGGCCGAGTCGAGCGTGCGGATCTCCACACGGCGTGACGACGCCTTACCCGGGGAGTACATCGGGACCCGGACCAGCGCGGAGCGGTTGGCCCGGCCCCAAGAGACGGTCGTCGGGGCCTCACTGCCGCTGATCAGCCGTTTGTAGGAGTTCACCCACTGGTTGGTGACCGCCGAGATCTCCTTCGCGTGGCGCAACAACCCCGCCACGAAAGCTTTACCTGTCGCTGACAACTCGTACGGGTCTTCGGCGTCGTAGAAGGCGTTGCGGTCACCCTCGAACAGGCTCACGTGGGTGTGCATCCCGGAGCCCGGCTGGTCGGTGAACGGCTTCGGCATGAAGGTGGCGCGGACCCCCTGGGTGATCGCGACCTCTTTGACGACGTAACGGAAGGTCATCACGTTGTCGGCCATGGTCAGCGCGTCGGCGTACCTGAGGTCGATCTCCTGCTGGCCGGGCGCGCCCTCGTGATGGCTGAACTCGACCGAGATCCCCATCGCCTCGAGCGTCTCGATGGCATGGCGGCGGAAGTGTGTCGCGGTCGCGTGGCTGGCCTGGTCGAAGTACCCGCCGTTGTCCGCGGGCTCGGGCTCGCTGCCGTCGTCCGGCAGGCTCGCGAGCAGGAAGAACTCGATCTCGGGGTGGACGTAGCAGGTGAAGCCCGCTTCGGCCGCCTTCGAAAGCTGCCTGCGCAGGACATGCCGCGGGTCCGCCCAGGACGGGGAGCCGTCCGGCATCGCGATGTCGCAGAACATGCGCGCCGAATACGGTCCACCGTCGGGGGTCTCCCAAGGCAGGACCTGGAACGTGGCCGGGTCGGGTTTCGCGACCATGTCGGATTCGTAGACGCGCGCGAACCCTTCGATGGCTGATCCGTCGAAGCCGATCCCTTCGCTGAAGGCTCCCTCGAGCTCGGCGGGCGCCACGGCGACGGACTTGAGAAATCCCAACACATCCGTGAACCAGAGCCTGACGAAACGGATGTCGCGCTCTTCCAAGGTACGGAGCACGAACTCCTGCTGGCGATCCATGGCCGCACCCTAACGAGAACGTGTTAACGACATGTTTCGCGACGCGCCGTAGGACCGGAAGTGGTGGATCACCCGACCAGAACCGGCTCGGGCTTGGCGGCCTTTGTAATCGACAGCGAAGCGACCGAAGCGAGCACCGCGAGACCCCCGGCGATGTACCAAGCGAGCGCGTAGCTGCCGGAAGAGTCGCGGATCGCTCCGGCGCCGAAGGCCGCGAGACCCGCGCCGAGCTGGTGGCTGGCGAAGACCCAGCCGAAGACGATCGGTCCGGCGGTACCGAATTGGCGGACGCAGAGCGCGACCGTCGGCGGGACCGTCGCCACCCAGTCGAGGCCGTAGAAGACGATGAACGCCCACATGCTCGGTTCCACCGATCCGCTCAACAGCTGCGGAAGAAGCGCGAGCGAAACGCCACGAAGGGCGTAGTAGACGCCGAGCAGGATGCGCGGATCGACCCGGTCGGTGAGCCAGCCGGAGGCGATCGTGCCGACGACGTCGAAGATCCCGACGAGAGCGAGCAGGCCGGCGGCGGTGGTCTGCGGCATGCCGTGGTCGTGCGCGGCAGGAACGAAATGAGTGCTGACCAGGCCGTTCGTCGTGGCACCGCAGATCGCGAAACCGGCTGCGAGCAGCCAGAACGTCTTCGTGCGCGTCGCTGAGCCGAGGACCGAGAGCGCGCGGCGGGCTGAACCACCCGTACGGGCCGGTGGTGCGACTTCGCCGGGTCCGGCGCCGTAAGCGGTCGTTCCGACGTCGGACGGGTGATCGCGGACCACCAGAAGGACGACGGGGACGACGGCCAATGCGGCGATGGCGATGACGAGCGACGCCGTCCGCCAGCCTTCGTCGATGGCGAGGTTCGCCACGATCGGGAGGAAGATCAGCTGGCCGGTGGCGCCCGCCGCGGTGAGGACGCCGGTGACGACGCCGCGGCTGCGGACGAACCAACGGGCGGCGACCGTCGCGGCGAAGCTCATCGCCATCGAGCCGGTGCCGACGCCGACCAGGACGCCCCAGCAAAGGATGAGCTGCCAGCTCGCGCTCATGAACACCGTGCCGCCCGCGCCGATCGCGACGACGAACAGCGCCGTCGAGGCGACGCGTCGCATGCCGAAGCGCTCCATAAGAGCTGCCGCGAAGGGCGAGAAGAGGCCGTAGAGCACGAGGTTGACGGAGACGGCTGACGCGATCGTCGCGCGTGACCAGCCGAACTCGTTGTGAAGCGGGTCGATGAGCACGCCAGGGGCCGCGCGGAAACCGGCGGCGGCCAGGAGGGCGACGAATGCCGCGGCGGCGACGAACCACGCGCGGTGGAGTCGGGTTTCGAGTTGCACGGGAACAGCGTCACCGACGGCTGCCCCCGGCGGAAGCGGCTGGGAGGACACCGTGCGAAAGATTCGGGCCAAGGCCATAGGCTCTGGCCATGCACTGCCGTCATCTCGTGCCGGCGCTGCTGCTCTCGGTCGGGCTCATCGGCGGCTGCGCGGGGTCACCCTCGTTGCCCCCTGCCCAGGATTTCGTGAGCGCGGCGGCCGACTCCCTCGTCTCGTTGCGCAGTGTGCGGTTCACGCTCGGGGTGAACGGCGTGGTCTCCGGGTTGCCGGTGCTCGGGCTCGACGGCGAAATCAGCCTCGAGGGTGGCGCAGTCGGTAATGCCGACCTGCAGGACGACTTCGAACGGATGAAGGTCAAGTACCGGTTGTCCGGTTCGGAGATCACGCTCAGTGGGTCTGGTGCGGAGCGCGTGATCCCTGCTTCGGCGCCGTACACGCCTCGGGCGATGCTCGGAGCTGAAGGGGGGCTTCGGCGGCTGCTGACCGGGGCGACCGAGCTGAAGGGCGAGCGGTGGGAGCGGGTGCAGGACACCGACTCGTTCCGGATCGGCGCGAAGGTGCCGGCCGCGGTGATCGGCGGGATCGTGCCGGAGATCAGGTCGGACGTGGTCGTGAAGCTGTGGATTTCGAAAGACGAGCCGCGGCGGCTGATGCGGGTGTGGGTGCAGGTGCCGCCGACGAAGCCGGAGGAGTTCGCGGTGATGCTGGAACTGGCGCTGACCGGGCATAACGCGGTGGTCGTCGGGGACGGGCGATAGCAAAGGTCCCTTGCTCCCCCGCTAGGTGCAGCGGGTGTCGGGGGCGGGCAACTCGCCGTCGATCAGGTACGAGTTGCCGGCGCCGTCGACGCACTCGTTGCCGTCGAGGAAGACGGTGTGCCGCGCGCCCTCGAACGTGAGCAAAGCTCCCTTGAGGTCGCGCGCCAGGTTCACGCCGGACGCGTATGGGGTCGCGGGGTCGTCGGTGGTCGAGATGATCAGTGGCCGCGGCAGGCCGTCGATCTTCGGGCTGTGGACCTCGGAGGTGGCGGGCACCGGCCAGACCGAGCAGATGTCGAGTTCACTCATGTCCGGGGTGCCGCCGGCGAGGAACGGCGCGCTCTGGAGCATCCGCTGATGAGCACTGTCGATGACGCGCCGGTCGGCGATCCGCGTGCTGTCGACGCAGCGGACCGCGAAGTAAACGTCGAGGATGCCGGTGTACCGGCCGTCCGGCTCACGGCCGTAGTAGCTGTCGGCGAGCGCGACGAGGGTTTTGCCGCTCCCCCGCTTGAGCTCTGCGAACCCTTCGTTGAGGAACTTCCAGGCGTCCTGCGAATACAGCGCGGCGCTGGTACCGGTGATGGCGTCCTCGAACGAAAGTTCACGGTTCCCTGCCGGGACCGGTTCGGTGATCAGCGGCCGGACCAGGTCCTGGAACGCCTTCGTCACCGCGCCGGCGTCACGACCGAGCGCGCAGTCTTCACGGGCGGCACACCACTTGCCGAACTCGATGAACGTGTTCTGGAAGCCGGCCATCTGCGTGACCAGCGATTCGGCGGTGTCGAGTTCGGGGTCGACCGCGCCGTCGAGGAGCAGCGCCCGCACCTTGTCGGGGTAAGCCTCGGCATAGGCGGTCCCGATCTGGGTGCCGTACGAAAAGCCCAGGTAGGTGAGCTTCTCGTCGCCGAGAGCCGTGCGCAGGACGTCGAGGTCGCGGACGACGTCCCTGGTTCCGATGTTGGCGAGCAGCTCTTGGCCGTGCTTCGTGCGCTCGGCGCACTTCGCGGCGTACGCCCGGGCGTCGTCGAGTTGCTTCGCGATCCCGCTGGGAGTCGTGTCGCTTTCCGAGTCCTCCGCGCGGTCCGCGTCGCGTTCGGCGTCGGTGAGACAGACGAGCTTCGGTTCGCTGGTCCCGACGCCGCGCGGGTCGAATCCGACGATGTCGAACCGCGCGGCCAGCGTCGCCGCGGGATCGGACTTCGCGATACGCGCCGCCGCCGACACGCCCGAGCCGCCAGGCCCACCTGGGTTGACCACGAGCGACCCGATCCGCTGGTCGGTCTTCTTCGTTTTGTGCCGGAGGACGCCGATGGAGATCGTTTCGCCGTCCGGTTTCAGGTAGTCGAGCGGAACGGTGAGCTTCGCGCAGTCGAACGCCTTGTCCGCGAAGTCCGTGCACGCGCCCCACTTGAGCTTCTGCCCGGTGAACTTTTCCAGCGCCTTCGGATCCGGAGTCGGCGACACCGAAGTCGTCGGCGACACCTGCGGCGCGGGTTGCGGCCGTGGCGTCGTACACGAAGCGACGAGCACGGCGACAACGAGCACGGCCGGGACGCGGCGAAGGCTCATCTTATTTGGCCTCGCAGCGAGTGCCCTCGTCCGGTACGGCGCCGTCCACCAGGTATTCGATGCCGATCTGATCGACACACGAGACGCCCTGGAGGAACACCGTGTGCTGGTTCCCCTCGAACGTGAGCAAAGCTCCCTTGATCGCTTTCGCGAGGTTCACGCCCGCTTGGTAAGGGGTCGCCGGGTCGTTCGTCGTCGAGATGACCAGCGTCTTCGGCAGACCTTCGACCTTGGGCAGGTGCGGCTCCGAGGTGTTCGGCACCGGCCAGAAGGCGCAGGCGTCGCGCGCGGAACCGTCCGGCTTGCCGTCGTCGAGGAACGGCGCCGCCTGCGCGTACCGCTTCTGCGCGTCCAGGATCTTCGCCGGATCGGTGACCCGCGGATCGTCGACGCAGCGGATCGCGACGAACGCGTCCTGCGTCGTCCCGTAGCGGCCGTCGGCGCCACGCTCGTTGTAGAGGTCGGCCAGCCTTTCCAGGCCGTCGCCGCGCTGGCGCTTCAGTTCGTTGAGCGCGGTGTTCAGCGGTTCCCAGAGATCTTCCTGGTAGAGGGCCTGGATCACGCCGGTGGTCGCGTCCTCGTACGACAGTTTCCGGCCGTCGCCGACCGGGACGGGGAAGTCGATCAGTGGCCGCACCAGGTCCTGGAACGCCTTTGTCACGCCCGCGGCGTCGCGTCCGAGCGCGCAGTCCTCCCGCGCGGCGCACCAGTGGGAGAACTCACCGAACGCCTTGCCGAAGCCCTGCCCCTGCGCGACCAGCGATTCCACCGCGTCCTGCTCCGGGTCGACGGCCCCGTCGAGTACCAGCGCGCGGACGTTCGTCGGGAACGCCTCCGCGTAGGCGGATCCGATCCGCGTCCCGTACGAGTAGCCGAGGTAGCTCAGCTTCGGATCGCCGAGCACCGAACGCAGGATGTCCATGTCCTTGACGACCTCGCGGGTACCCACGTTCGCGAGCGTCGAGGCGCCGTGTTCGGTCCGCTGAGCGCACCTGGTCGCGAAGTCCTGAGACTCGGTTTCCTGCTTTTTCACGCCTTCGGGTGAACCGTCCGTCTCGCTGTCGTCCGCTCGGTCCGCGTCGCGTTCGGCATCGGTCAGGCAGCGGATCTGCGGCTGGCTCGCACCGATGCCTCGCGGGTCGAATCCGACCACGTCGAAGCGTTTGCCCAGCTCGTTAGTCGCGGTCCGGGACGCGAGACCGGCCGCGGCCTGCATGCCGGAGGCACCGGGGCCACCCGGGTTGACCACGAGCGAGCCAATCCTTTCGTCGGTTTCCAGCGCCTTCCGGCGTAGGAGGCCGAGGGTGATCGAGTCGCCTTCAGGCTTCGCGTAGTCGAGTGGGACGGTCAGTCGGGCACACTGTGCGTCCTTCACCCGAAACGCCGTTTTTACGTCATCGGATGTCGCGTAGGGTGCACAGTCGGCCCAGGTCAGACTCTGTCCGTAGAACTTCTCGAGTCCTGCAGGCACTTGTCCGGACGGTGCGTGCGATTCGGTCGCCGGAGGCGGCGGCTGGGTTCTACCCTCTCCCGACGAGCAACCGGCGAAAGTGACGGCGAGCAGGCCGGACAGCGAGATCGCGGCGAATCGACGGGCACGGGACCTGGCGCTGACATGAGTGGACACGGTTGGATCGTGCCATCGGCCGTGGAACTCGGCCGCACCACCACTGCGTTGGTGATACGAGTGCGGACGGCAGAAGAACAGACGGGAGCACAGGGGTGGCAGCACTGATCAGCCGGGTGGGCAAGAAGCTGCGCCGGATCATCCAGCGGCCGGGCAGCGTCGAGCTGACCCGCTACGAAGCGCTGCTGCCGGCCATCGAGAAGCTCGAGCCCGAGTTGGAGAAGCTCTCCGACGAGGAGCTGACAGAGCGGGCCGGCAAGCTTCGGGACGCCACGGCCTTCGGCAACGACCAGCTGGTCGAGGTCTGCGCGCTCGGCCGTGAGGCCGCTCGGCGCGCCCTCGGCGAGCGTGCCTTCGACGTCCAGCTGCTGGGCACGATGGGCCTGCTCAGCGGGCACATCGTGCAGATGGAGACCGGTGAGGGCAAGACGCTGGCCGGTGCGCTGGCCGGCGCCGGGTACGCCCTGCGCGGCAAGCAAGTCCACGTCGTCACGGTGAACGACTACCTCGCCCGCCGTGACGCGGAGTGGATGGGCCCGATCTACGACCTGCTCGGCGTCTCCGTCGGCTGGATCGAGCCCGCGCACTCCCGCGACGAGCGCCGCGAGGCGTACGCGAAGGAGGTCACGTACGGCGCCGTCAGCGAGATCGGCTTCGACGTGCTCCGCGACCGCCTGGTGACGCGCGAGGAGGATCTGGTCCAGCGCGATCCCGAGGTGGCGATCGTCGACGAGGCGGACTCCGTACTGGTCGACGAGGCACGCGTGCCGTTAGTGATGGCGGGGTCGATCGACCACACCGATGCCGACGAAGAGGTCGCGAACATCGTCCGTCGGCTGCGGCTCGGGCTGCACTACGAGACCGACGCCGACGGCCGCAACGCCTGGTTGACCAAGGCGGGCGCTTCAGTGGTCGAGAAGGCTCTCGGCGACGACATCAACCTTTACGACGACACGGGTTCGGACCGGCTGCCCGCGGTGAACGTGGCGCTGCACGCGCACGCGCTGCTCACCCGCGATGTCGACTACCTCGTGCGTGACGGCAAGGTACAGCTGATCAACGCCGCGCGCGGCCGCGTCGCCGAACTGCAGCGCTGGCCGGACGGCCTCCAGGCCGCCGTCGAGGCGAAGGAGCAGGTGAAGGCGACCGACCGGGGCGAAATCCTCGACTCGATCACCGTGCAGGCGCTGCTCGCGCGCTATCCCGAGGTCGCGGGTATGACCGGTACCGCGGTCGCGGTCGCCGAACAGCTGCGCGAGTTCTACAAGCTCGAGGTCGCGGTCATCCCGCCGAACACGCCGAACATCCGCGAAGACCAGGAAGACCGGATCTTCGGATCGCCGTCGCAGAAGCTGCGCGCGATCGAAGAGGAGATCAGGCGGGTGCACGAGAGCGGACGGCCGATCCTCGTCGGCACCCAGGACGTCGCCGAGTCCGAGGAGCTGGCCGAGAAGCTGGCGAAGGCCGAGCTCGAGTGCGTCGTGCTCAACGCACGCAACGACGCCGAGGAAGCCGAGATCATCGCCGACGCCGGCAAGAAGGGCGCTGTCACCGTTTCGACCCAGATGGCCGGTCGAGGGACCGACATCCGGTTGGGCGGCAAGGAGGGCGACGGCCGCGACGAGGTCGTCGAACTGGGCGGCCTGCACGTGATCGGCACCGCCCGTTACCCGTCGAGCAGGCTGGACGGCCAGCTGCGCGGCCGGTCCGGACGGCAGGGCGACCCGGGCAGCGCGGTGTTCTTCGCCAGTCTGAACGACGAACTCGTGCTGTCGAACGCGCCGGACGTGCCCGAAGGCATTAGCTCCGACGTGGGCAGCGGCGAGGTCACCGACCCGGCGGCGCTGCGGCAGATCAACCACGCGCAGCGCGTCGCCGAGGGCGTCGACCTGGAGATCCACCGGAACACCTGGCGCTACACGCGGCTGATCGAGCGGCAGCGCGGCGAGCTGCTCGAGCACCGGGACAAGGTGCTGAGGACCGCGCACGCGGCGGAGGTACTGGAGAAGGCGCACCCGGAGAAGTTCAAGGAGCTTTCGGAGGCTGTCGACGACGAAGCACGCGTCGAACAGCTCAGCCGTGAGGTGCTGCTGTTCCACATCGACCAGCTGTGGTCGGACCACCTGGCGTTCCTGACCGATGTGCGGGAGAGCATCCACCTGCGGGCGCTGGCGCGGGAGACGCCGATCGACGAGTTCCACCGCGCGGCGATCCCCGAGTTCCACAAGATCATCCCGGAGGCGGCCGAGCGGGCGGCGAAGACGCTCGAAGAAGCCGAGATCACCGAGGACGGGATCGACCTCGGTGACGCGGGAGTGCGGCGGGCGAACACGACGTGGACCTACCTGGTGCACGACAACCCGTTCGACTCCGACTTCGAGCAGACCATCAAGAAGGTGCGGAGCATGATCAAGCGGAAATAGCGCTCGGGTCCTGTCGCGGTAGCGGGGGACCTTTGCTATCACTCTCTTTTGGAGAGCGATAGCAAAGGTCCCCCGCTCTCTTTTCGCACGACCGGACCCAGGTGGGCGATTCGGCACATCCGGTCGTCCCCGCGGACGCCGGTGGGTGAGAATGTCGGCATGCCGCAACTGCGCATCGCACTGGCCCAGGTCAACACCACCGTCGGAGACCTCGAGGGCAACGCCGAGCTCACCGTCGAGTGGACCCGTAAAGCCGCCGAAGCAGGCGCCCACCTCGTGGTCTTCCCGGAGATGTCCCTCACCGGTTATCCCGTCGAGGATCTCTCCCTCCGCCCGACCTTCGCCTCCGCCTCGAAGCAGATGGTCGAAGCGCTCGCCCGGCGGCTCGAGGACGCCGGATGCGGTGAGGTGCTCACCTACATCGGCTATCTCGACCTGGACGAGACCGGTCCGCGCGACGCGGCGGCCGCGCTGTACCGCGGCGAAGTGGTCGCCCGCCAGTTCAAGCACCACCTGCCCAACTACGGCGTCTTCGACGAACACCGCTGGTTCAAGCCGGGCAACGAACTCGAAGTCGTCCGCTTCCACGGTGTCGACGTCGGCATGGTGATCTGCGAGGACGTCTGGCAGGACGGCGGCCCGATCTCCGCGCTGGGCAAAGCCGGGGTGGACCTCGTGGTCGCGCCCAACGCCTCGCCTTACGAGCGCGCGAAGGACGACATCCGCCTGCCGCTCATCGCCCGCCGCGCGACCGAGGCCGGGGCGCCGCTGGTGTACACGAACCAGATCGGCGGCCAGGACGACCTCGTCTTCGACGGTGACTCGATCATGGTCGGCGCGGACGGCCGGTTGCTGGCGCGCGCGCCGCAGTTCGCCGAGCACCTGCTGATCGTCGACACCGACCTCGTCGCGGGCGGGCACACCGCCGAGGGCGAGTTCGAGGGGCTGCGGGTCAAACGCCGCGTCCTCAGCGACGAACTGGTTCCGGCCTACAGCCCGCGCACCGAATCCGCGATCAGCGAACCGCTCTCGGACGAGGCCGAGGTGTGGCACGCGCTCGTGATCGGCCTGCGCGACTACGTGCACAAGAACGGCTTCTCGTCGGTGACGTTCGGGTTCTCCGGCGGCATCGACTCGGCGGTCGTGGCAGCGCTGGCCGCCGACGCGCTCGGCGGCAACAACGTCTACGGCGTTTCAATGCCTTCGGAGTACTCCTCGGAGCACTCGAAGGGCGACGCCGCCGACCTCGCCCGCCGCATCGGCGCGCACTACCGCGTCGAACCGATCGCGGACATGGTCAAGGTCTACGTCGACCAGCTTCAGCTGACCGGCCTCGCCGAAGAGAACATCCAGGCCCGTGTCCGCGGCATGCTGCTGATGGCACTGTCGAATCAGGACGGTCACCTGGTGCTCGCCACCGGCAACAAGACCGAGCTCGCCGTCGGCTACTCGACGATCTACGGCGACGCCGTCGGGGCCTTCGCGCCGATCAAGGATTTGTTCAAGACACACGTCTGGCACCTGGCCAAATGGCGCAACGCGGAAGCCGAGAAGAACGGCGAGACCCCGCCCATCCCGGAGAACTCGATCACGAAACCGCCGTCGGCCGAGCTGCGGCCGGGGCAGCTGGACAGTGACTCGCTCCCCGACTACCTGATGCTCGACGACATCCTCGACGACTACATCGAGGGTGACCGCGGCTACGTCGACCTGGTCGACGCGGGCTTCGAGCCGGAGACCATCGATCGTGTGGTGCGCATGGTCGACAAGGCCGAATACAAGCGCCGCCAGTACCCGCCGGGCACCAAGATCACGTTCAAGGCGTTCGGGCGGGACCGGCGGCTGCCGATGACCAACGGCTGGAGCGAGGGCACCGTCGTGGCACGCTCAGCTCAGCGTGATTTGCTTCCCGGCTGAGTTTTGGAGCACGGCCACCATGCCGGGCTTCGCGTCACGCCGTACGAGCATGTCCATCCCGAGCGCCCGGACCGCAGTTTCCACCGCGGCTGGCTCTGGGTGGACACCGGTGACCAGGAGTAGCGGGATCGATGGGAGTCCGCGCGTCGTCGGATGCGGGGTGCTCCCCCAGTCGATAAGGAAGGGTGCGAGCCCGTCCAAGCCGCCGGCGCCGGTGAGACGCCATGTCAGCAGTTCGCCGTCGTCGGTGGCGCGCGACATCTCGAACGCCTCCCCCGGGTCGTAACCGCGCTCGCGCGCCTCGGCGATCGCGTCGTCGATGCCCCGCGCTCGCGCGGCCCAGGTGACCAGTGCGGGCGCGGTCAGCTCGTCGACGCCGAACGGTCGCGACCCCACGTGCTCGGGTTGATCCGGATCGGGCCCGACCACCTCGAGATAGGCACCGGCACCGAGATCGGCCAGGTAGTTGGCCGTGCCGTGCCCGACATGCCTGCCGCCGCGTACGGGCGTGACGCCGGTCAGATCGGCGACGCGCGCGACGGCCTCATCGAGATCCGGCCCGGCGTAGACGAGGTGATCAAGCACGAGGTCGCTCATGCCCATAGTCCTATCGCAGTCGCCGCGTCCTTGGCACCGCGGTGTCGCCGAAAAGCGGCTAAGCCGAAACTGTCGGACCTGTCTCGTACCCTGGACTCATGACGGCACCGGGCTACGCCGTGTTCGACACCGCGATCGGCGACTGCGGCATCGCGTGGAACGAACGCGGGGTCATCGCGGTCCAGCTCCCCGAGGGCAGTGAGGAAAAGACCAGGACACGGCTCGCCGCTCGTCTGCCCGACGCGGTCGAATCCGTGCCACCGGCGGACGTCCAGCGGTCGATCGACGGCGTGGTCTCGTTGATGAACGGCAAGCGCACGGACCTCACCGGCGTCGAGCTCGATTACGAGGGCGTGCCGGAGTTCCATCACCGGGTCTACGAATTCATCCGCTCGATCCCCGCGGGCAAGACGCTGACGTACGGCGACATCGCGAACATCCTCGGCCTGCCCGGCGGGGCGCAGGCCGTGGGGCAGGCGATGGGCCGGAACCCGTTCCCGATCATCGTGCCGTGCCACCGCGTGCTCGCCGCGGGCGGCAAGGACGGTGGGTTCTCCGCGCGCGGAGGGGTCGCCACCAAGCGCCGGATGCTGGTCATCGAAGGCGCTTTGGCGGACGAACCGACGTTGTTCTAAACGGTCGCGGCCGGCGACCACGGCTTGAGCCAAGGTGTCTCCGGCCAGCCTTCCGCGGCGGCCATCAGCGGGATGGCGGTCGCGCCGTCGATGTGCTCGCGGATGATGTCGGCGTGCCCGGCGTGCCGCGCGGTCTCCTCGATGAGGTGGAAGAGCACCCAGCGGACAGACCAGGCGTCGACGTCCTGCGGGTACCAAGGCACGCCCTTCGGCACCGGGACCGGCTGGCCGAGGTCGGCGATTCCCGCGACGACGTCTGAAGTGCGGCGAGCGACCTCGTCGTAGCGTGCGAAGACGTCTTCGAGCGTCTCGCCGTCAGCCATCACGTAGCCGGCTTCGTATTCCTTCATCGTCTCCTCCATCGGCTTCGAAGGCTTCTGAAGGAGGATGTCGATCCAGCCGTCTTCCACGGTGGCGGTGTGCTTGATCAGGCCGCCGACGCTCAGTGAGCTTCTGGTCGGGACCGCTCTGGCCTGTTCTTCGGTCAGGCCGTGCGCGGCGATGCGCAGGACGTGCCGTTGCTGCTCGAGGTAGGCGAGGAGACCTTCGCGCTCGTCAGCGACCGGGGGAACGTTTCCAGCCATGGTGGCTCCTTCCGTAGGGAAGAAGATCTTTACATCAGGAAGGCGGGCTCGGGCCGGTTTTGCCAGGAAGAGAGCAAGGGACCTTTGCTACCACTCGCTTAGGCAGGCTAAGCAAGTGAGAGCAAAGGTCCCTTGCTACCGCTACGACTGGGGGCGCACGAACGGGAACAGCACGGTCTGCCGGATCGAAGCCCCGGTCAGCATCATCAGCAGCCGGTCGACGCCGATGCCGAGCCCGCCGGTCGGTGGCATGCCGTGTTCGAGCGCGAGCAGGAAGTCCTCGTCCAGTTCCATCGCCTCGACGTCCCCGCTCGCCGCGCGCAGCGACTGGGCCTCCAGTCGCCGCCGCTGTTCGAGCGGGTCGGTCAGTTCGGTGTAGGCCGTGCCGACCTCGGAGCCGAACGCGATCAGGTCCCAGCGCTCGGCCAGCCGCGGATCCACGCGATGTTGCCGGGTCAGCGGCGAGACATCCGTCGGGTAGTCGGTGTAGAAGGTCGGCATCACGGTCGAGCCTTCGACGAGATGCTCGTGCGCCTTCAGCACGAGGTCGCCGTGCCCGGCCTCCTCGTTCACCGGCACTCCCGCCGCGCGGCACAGCCGCTGGAGTTCGGCGACCGGGGTGCCCGCGTCGATCTTCGCCCCGAGCCCCGCCGAAACGGCTTCGTGGACCGGGATCACCGGCCAGTCACCGGAGATGTCGTACTCGACGACCTTCCCGTCCGGCCCCGGACGGCGAACGACCTGCGCGCCGTACGCGGCCTCCGCGGCGTGCTGCACGAGTTCTCGCGTCAGAGTCCGCATCGTGTTGTAGTCGGCGTACGCCTGGTACGCCTCCAGCATGGTGAATTCGGGGTTGTGCGTCGCGTCGACGCCTTCGTTGCGAAAGTTCCGGTTCAGCTCGAAAACGCGCTCGACCCCGGCCACGCACAGCCGTTTCAGATACAGCTCGGGCGCGATCCGGAGGTACATCCGCATGTCGTAGGCGTTGATGTGGGTGACGAACGGACGGGCGTTGGCGCCGCCGTGGACGGTCTGAAGCATCGGCGTCTCGACTTCGAGGTAGTCGCCCTGGTGCAGCCGTTCCCGCACCGCGCGCACCACGGTCGAGCGCATCCGCAGCATCGCCGTCGAATCCGGGTTCACCGCGAGGTCGAGGTAGCGCTGCCGCACTCGCGTCTCCGGATCGGTGAGACCCTTTCGCTTGTCCGGCAACGGATGCAGGCTCTTCGCCGTGACCGTCCACTCGTCGACGAGCACGGAAAGCTCACCGCGCCGCGACGTCACGACCTGCCCGCTCACACCGACGTGGTCGCCGAGGTCGATGCCCCGCCGCCAACCGCCGAGATCGAGCACCGAGGCGTCGAGCATCAGCTGGATCTCGCCGCTGAAATCCTTGACCCTGGCGAAACAGAGCCCGCCGAGGTTGCGCAACGCGAGCACCCGGCCCGCGATGCGGACCCGGTGACCGGTGTGAGTGTCCGGGCTCAGGTCGCCGAACTTGGCGACGACCTCGCCGAGCAGATCCTCCCGGGTGAAACCGACCGGATAGGGGTCGATCCCGGCTTCCCGCAAGCGATCCAGCTTCGCCATCCGTACGCGGACCTGGTCCGGGCGCCGCACCTGCTTCGGTGCGGGGGTGGCCGCGTTCGCGTCGATACGGTGGACTTCGGCGACGAATTCGTCGGTGACCGTCTCCAGTTTCAGCGCCCGCCCTGACCGTCCGGTCGGGACGAAACCTTCGAGCGCGCCGGCGACGATGCCGACCCTCGGCAGCCGTCGAGCCGAGGAATAGCACAGGAATCGCGGTTCCCAGTCGGGTCCGTACTTCGCGTTGGACCGGTAGAGCGATTCCAGCTGGAAGAACCGCGACGCCATGCTGAGGACACCGCGCCAGGCCCGCAGTACCGGACCCGCGCCGATCCGCTCTCCCTCGGAGAAGACCGCGCGGAACATCGCGAAGTTCAGCGAAATCCGTTGTGCGCCAAGGTGTGAGCTCGCCGCCACGACCTCGGCGATCATGTACTCGTTGAGGCCGTTCTCGGCGTCACGGTCGCGCCGCATCAAGTCCAGTGACAATCCGCGACGGCCCCACGGGACGAATGACAGCATGCCGCGCAGCTCGCCTCGGGCGTCGTACGCCTCGACCATCACGCTCCGGCCGTCACTCGGATCGCCGAGCCTGCCGAGCGCCATCGAGAATCCGCGCTCGGTCTCCGCGCCGCGCCATTGCTGCGCCTGCAACAGCAGCCGAGCCATTTCGTCGGCCGGGATTTCGCTGTGCCGCCGGACTTTCGTGGTGTATCCCGCCCGCTCGATCCGTTTGACCGCTTGGCGAACCGAGCGGCGTTCCGGCCCGGCGAGACTGAAGTCCCGGACGTCGAGGACCGCTTCGTCGCCGATTTCCAGGGCGCGCAGACCCGCGTCGGCGTAAGTCTTCGCGCCGCGTTCGCTCGCGCCGAGCACGCCGGGGGTCCAGCCGTAGGTGCGTGCTTCGTTCAGCCAGGCGCGGACCGCGTCGGACCAGGCATCGGGATCACCGATCGGGTCCGCACTCGCGACGCTGGTGCCCGCGAGCACGCGGTAGGCGACGGCGGCGCGGCCATTGGGCGAGAAGACGACGCTCTTCTCGCGCCGGGTGGCGAAATAGCCCAAAGAGTCGTCTTCGCCGTGTTCGGCGAGAAGGCGCCGTACGCGCAGTTCTTCCTCGTCTGTCCTCAGACGACGGCTGCGTACGCCACGGAAGAGCGTGTACAGCGCGGCCGTCGCGACGGCTGTGGCGCTGAGGTCGAGCACGAGGTCGAGCCAGGCGGGTCCTTCGCCGATGCCGACCCGTCGGAGCTGGATGTTCTCACCGGTCGTGTGGTTGACGACCCAGGCGAAGCGCGCCCAGGTGTCCGCGAGACGACCGGGGAAGGCCTCGCTCAGCCCCCAGCCGACGAGGATGACCGCGGCCAGCCCGCCGAACAGCATGGTGAGGCCGTCGCGCCACGCGCTCGGGGCGAGCCTGGCCGGGAACGCTGGCCGCAGGATCCACAGGAACGCGATCATGCCGATCGAGATCAGGTCGGCGATGGCCAGCACCCACACCTGATGCGGGATGTGCCGGACCTGCCACGGACCCAGTTTCAGCAGTTCGGGCCACCACAGCAGGGCGGCTTGGAAGGCCAGGGTCACCGCCAGGCCACTGATCTGGAACAGCAGCAGCGTGTAGAGGGCGGCGCGTTTGCGGCGGCGGAGCGCGGCGCCGAGGACGACGAGCAGCAGGACGATCACGAGGCTCGCGTTCGTCGGGATGCTCAGTGCCGAGAAGGCGACGTCGCCCATCTTGAGCACCCGCCCCTTCACGCCGCCGGCGAGAAGGAGGATCACTGAGAACACGGCCGCGAGCTGCACAAGAGTGGCGACGATGCCGCCTGCCCTCGCCTTCCACGGCGGGACACGGCTCGCTGGGTTTCCCATACTGGCCTTTCGGGGTACACACAGGTGATCGACAGCTGCTACTACTTGACGTCACACGACCCTGTGTGGTTGTCAAAGATCATCATCCTCTGGTCTGAATCTCTTCCTCGGCAGCGTCGACACCGCGGTGTGAAGCTGGTCGCAGGGCCTTGGGGGCGCTATCCCCGCGTGTCAGGCTTTGATCTGTTCAGCTCCACGACCCGGGGACCTCTTCGAGGCCTCGAGGGAAGGACGGTCGACAAGGATGTCTGCCACCGAAAAGGATTCCGGCGAACTCGCTGCCCCGTATGGAACCGGCGCGGCGCCCCAGGCCACATCTGGGAAGAAAGTCCGCGTACATCACCTTCGCGACATGAAGGAGCGCGGCGAAACCTGGCCGATGCTCACCGCCTACGACATGTACACCGCCGCACTGTTCGATGAGGTGGGCATTCCGGTGCTGCTCGTCGGGGACTCCGCGGCGAACAACGTCTTCGGCTACGACACGTCACTTCCGGTGACCGTGGACGAACTGCTTCCCTTGGTCCGAGCGGTGACCCGCTCGGTGAAGCGGGCGCTGGTCGTGGCCGATCTTCCGTTCGGCTCGTACCAGCTTTCGCCGCAGCAGGCGCTGGAGACAGCGGTGCGGTTCATGAAGGAAGGTCGTGCGCACGCGGTGAAACTCGAAGGCGGGCGGAAGTTCGCGCCGCATGTCGAGGCGCTGACGTCAGCAGGCGTCCCGGTGATGGGACATATCGGATTCACCCCGCAGAGTGAACACAATCTCGGCGGCTACCGAGTCCAGGGACGCGGCGAAGCGGCCGAAGCGCTGCTCGCCGACGCGCTCGCCCTGGAAGAGGCCGGCGCCTTCTCGGTCGTCATGGAGATGGTGCCCGCCGAAGCGGCGAAGCGGATTACGCACGAACTGAAGATCCCGACGGTCGGCATCGGCGCGGGGCCGGACTGCGACGCGCAGGTGCTCGTCTGGCAGGACATGGTCGGGCTTCGACGCGGCAAGACCCCTCGCTTCGTGAAGAAGTACGCCGATCTGGCGGGCGTGCTGGCCGGGGCCGCGACGGCGTTCGCGGAAGACGTCCGGCGAGGCGAATTCCCGGCCTCGGAGCACTCGTTCCACGACTAGCACTGCCGCTGACCCGCAAAAGAGAGCAAGGGACCTTTGCTATCACTCCCGTTGGGGAGGGCGATAGCAAAGGTCCCTTGCTCCCTCCGCACGCAGCCCAGCCGGGACGGCTGCGGTGACTGTGGACTTCGGGTCATCTAACGCACCAAATCCACATGGTCAGTTCGCACCGCTACGCCGAGTGCAGGGTGTGTGGAAATAGGGACACTGAACGTCCCTATTTCCACACACCCCCTGTCCCGTCGCCCGCGATAGCAAAGGTCCCTTGCTCTCTTTCGGGGCGGCCCGTGCGTGCCAACCCTCCTTTAGTCGTTCACGTATACGAACTTCAATCATGTCCTTGACTAGCGTTCGAGAGCTGCCTTACGGTCTAGCCGTCGCTGCCACGACCGAGCTTCGATCCCTCGACGAGGAGGACTACGGATGCGTATTCGTGAGCGGGTTCTGGCCATCGCGACCGGTGCCGCCCTGCTGTCGCTCCTGGCGACGTATCCCGCCCAGGCCGCGACAATCCGCGTAGGCACTTCGGCGGAACTGACGTCCGCGCTCGCTTCAGCCAATCCGGGCACCGTCATCGAACTCACGGCCCACACGACCTTCACTGGCAACTTCAAGGCGGCGAAGAGCGGGACTTCCGGCAGCCGCATCACGCTGAAGGGGCCGCGAAGCGCGGTCATCAAGGCCTCGGCCGGGCGCACGCTCGAACTGACCGGCAGCTACTGGAATCTGACCGGCTTCACCCTCACCGGTGGCCAGAAGGGCCTGATGGCGACCGGCGTCAAGAACACGGTCGTCGACGGCATCAAGGTCATCGGCGTCGGCCACGAGGGCATCCACTTCCAGTACACGAGCACCGACAACGTCGTGAAGAACTCCGAGGTGACCGACACCGGCCGCGAGTACGCGGGCTACGGCGAAGGCATCTACTTCGGTTCCGCGAAGGGCAACTGGCCCGGCGGCACGCCCGACCGGAGCGACCGCAACAAGGCGCTGAACAACAAGATCGGCCCGAACGTGCGGGCTGAGTCGATCGACATCAAGGAAGGCACCACCGGCGGCGAACTGCGCGGCAACGTCTTCGACGGGACCGGGCAGAGCGGCGAGCACTTCGCCGACAGCTGGGTGGACATGAAGGGCAACAACTACGTGGTCGCGGACAACCGGGGCAGCAAGGTCTTCGTGCACAACGCGACCTACGGCGGCTTCGAGGTCCATGTCCAGCTCGACGGCTGGGGCCGCGACAACACCTTCTCCGGCAACACCGCGGACGTGCAGTCCAGCTACGCGTACGGCTTCTATCTCGTGAAGGCCGCAACGGGGAACAAGGTCTGCGCGAGCAACAAGGTGACCGCTGCCGGGAAGGGATTCGCGAACGTGGCCGCCACGGCGGGCTGCTGACGCGACCGAAGACCGGGGGCCCGCTCAGCCCGGCGGCGGGGGCGGGCCCCCACCCTTCGGACACTCGCCGATTCGGGCAGAGTGTCCATATGGACGATCTGTACCCGCCGATCCACGTGCGTGCCGAGGGCATGCTCGACGTCGGCGACGGGCACCGGATCTACTGCCAGGAAGCCGGGAACCCGAACGGCAAACCGGTGGTCGTCCTGCACGGAGGCCCTGGTAGCGGCATCTCACCCATGGCCCGGCGGCACTTCGACCCCGAGGCCTACCGGATCATCCTGTTCGACCAGCGCGGTACCGGCCGCAGCACTCCGCATATCGGCGAGCCGGACGTCGACCTGTCGGTCAACACCCTCTGGCATCTCGTCTCGGACATGGAAAAGCTGCGCGAACGGCTGAATTTCGAGCAGTGGCAGATCTTCGGCGGCTCGTGGGGCGCGACCCTCGCCCTCGCCTACGCCGAAAGCCATCCGAGCCACGTCTCCGAAATCATCCTGCGCGGCGTCTTCACCGCCCGCCGCGGCGAACTCGACTGGATCTACAACGGCGGCGCCGCGAACCTCTTCCCCCGCGAGTGGGAAGCCTTTCTCGCCCCGATCCCCGGAGATCGCCGCGACGACCCGATGTCGGCGTATCGCGAACTCGTCTATCACCCCGATCGGGCGATCCGGGAGCGTGCCGCGATCGCTTGGAGCATCTGGGAAGGCGCGATCGTCTGCCTGCGCCCAGATCCGGCCTTCCACAACCAGTACGCGTCGCCGGACTTCGCTGTCACCTTCGCCCGGCTGGCGCTGCACTACTTCTGCCATGGCGCGTGGCTCGAGGAAGGGCAGCTGATCCGGGAGGCCGGGAAGCTCGCCGGGATTCCTGGCGTGATCGTGCAGGGGCGGTACGATGCGGTGTGCCCGCCGGCGACGGCTTACGAGCTGCACCGGGCTTGGCCGGACTCGAAGCTGGAGCTGGTGGAGGCGGCGGGGCACGCGGTGACAGACCCGGGGATACTGGCGGCGCTTCGGGACGCGACGGACTCATTCCAGCTGCCCTGATCGGGTTCGCCTCATGTCGTCAACCGAGCGCAATCACTACTGCTGGCACACATCGAAGATGAGGGCAGGTCAGCCTCCAAGAGGCAGTGAAAGATATACCGTGACGCCGCCCGCCCTGGGCACCTGCGCACAGTAGGTCACACAGCTCTGCCTGCCAAGGTCATAACCTGGATACCTCCCTACTCGAGTCTTCGACATCATCACCGCGACATAAGCCATGGCGGCCAGCGGATTGGCAACGCCACCCGGGCACTATTGGCCGTAAAGGAAGGTTCCCGGATTAAACTCTTCCACCTATTGGTAGCGCCTTGAGTCGCCGAATTTGTGAGCACTGAGGTTATCTCATCGACCCACCTAGGGAACCGGCATGGAGAGTACGCGTGGTCGGTGTCGACGGTCAGGTTGTAAACCCGCCGCACCTCAGACCACGATCGCGTGCCCGTAACAGTGGCGTCGCGGTGGTCTCCGGTCTCCAACCGATGCCCGGCCTTCAAATCAACAGCGTTCGACCAGCGTTTCCCCAAGCCCCCCAGAACGGATGCTCATCCGTCGCCACCACAGACCCACGACCAGCCCCGCCAGCGTGTTCGGATCGAAACTGTTCTTCAACACACAGCTCGTATCCGGACCGCTCGACGACCCGTCATGAATGCTTACCCCGACTCTTGTTCCACCCAGCCAAACCACCCAAAGGAGACAGAACATCATCAAGAGAAGCACCCGACTGAGCAACCTCCGACACCGCCGTCACCGTCTCCGCGACGTTCTGGACAACAACCCCCGTCCCCCGAACACCTGCTCCATAAAGAAGTCGAAAACCCGGTCCGAATCGTGCCACATCCGCCTTGAACTCCTGCACCACCCGCGCCGACGAATCCGCCACACTGCACCGACACGACGTCAGCACGGCGACTAAATCGTCGCGTCAGCTATACCTGCGGGACCATAAGGACATTTCGATCATTACGCCGCAAGCCATTCCTCTGATTCATGAAACTCAATAAGCTGACGAAATCTACTACGGTTCCCGAATCAGCAACCCTAAGCGCTTCATAAAGCTGTTTCACCACCAAAGGGTCGGCGTACCCCAAGATCATCAGAATATTGTCACTATTGCCTTTCGGGACAGCAACTAGGATCGACGTCCTCCGCGACTCCCTTGGCGCCCCAGGACAACAACCCTGACGAACCATCTGCCGCAGGCGTCGCCCGCTGACGTTACCGTCAAACACTCCTGGGTCATCTCGACAGTCCAGGCGAAATCCATCATGGAACCTGAAATCGCATGCAGAGCAGTCGGCACGTCCTGAACCTGAGAACCTGACTACCTTGATTCTCGGACCCGACCGCACATAGTCCCATTGCCCGGAAGTCACGTCAGGCGACTTATCTGGAGGCAGCCACCTCAAGAATCCTGAAAATCCCGAGATGGTTTCACCCCAAAGCAAGCGATGACCAAATTAAGTTATAGGTTCAAAATATCTGAAAGCAGTAACCGCCTCGGTGTCGATCATTAATGAATCCTATTTTGAGCTCGGCACCCTCATGCGCACGAATGAAATCGAGCGCTTCAGGGAATCCCAGCGAAGCCTGGTCAGAGCGGCGAGTTCCACGCTCCGCCTCTCATAGATGGAGACGAGAAGTTGAGTTGCGATACCTTCAGACCAGACCTTGTACTCGGCACCCTCACCGAGGGCGGCTCGGAAAGAAGCCGCACCTCATCAGCCCCTGCGAGGAGTCGCCTCGCTTGGCCTCAAACAGCAACTAGCAAGGTTCATCGGCCACCCGGTCTGCGCCAGGGACCTCTGTCGATACTGATCTCTGCGCCATCGATCACGCCACGTAGTGCATGCTCCGACTCTTCGTACGATTCATGCTTGGTCCCACGGATTCGAACGTCCCTGCCGACCGGGACGCTGGCGTGCGGGATTCGCATTACGATACCTCCCAGACCAAGCTCCTCGACTGCGTCAGGCGGGCGAAATTATTGTCAGCGACGTCAGAAAACTCTGCCAGTCCTGTCAGTGACCTTCACTGACCAAGCGGACACTTACCGACATTTGAAGTCGCACCGTAGCCCACCAAGGCGTGGTATCCCAGTACCCATTCGCCGGGATCGCCGGGCCCAGTCAGGCTATATTGGGCGGAATATTCGATGAAAAGAGGTAAGTTTTATCCCAATCATTGGCAATGAGTGCACGAATGGCAGCTTCGAACCCGTTCGCAACACGCTGCGTGCCGGCATCACCGGCGATCAGTATCTCTCCATCTTCAGCAAGAAGTACTCGATCTTCCGTTTCGCTCGCCAATCCTACCGGAAGGACCGGCTTCCCAATGCGCCGGACGTCATTCCTGACATTCCGACGCGGCACCGACAGCGCACAATTGACCACCGTGGAAAGTTTAGTTGCGGCAATTCCCGAGTCATTCTTATAGTTCCATATGACAGTAAGTTCTGAGTAGTTTTTAAGAAACTCTCGCAGCCACGGTGTCACATCGTAGTCTTCTTCTCTGTATCGAACGCAGGCAGCATCGACGTAGACCGATCCCACTTCAACGGAGATCGCATCCCTCACCGCATCTTGCAGGCTGGCTGCAAGATGCCTTCCACCTATCTCGGTCATCCTGTCAAAACCTTTCCCACCGCCTGCGGCACCCAGACCTGACAGTTCGGGCACATCTTGAACTTCTTGCCCTTCTGATTCAAAGTCACGATATCAAGGTTCCTCAACTCTGCTCCATCGCCGAGCGCGTTGCTGCACATCCGCGCCTCCGCACATACCCCCGCTGGGCGGCCTCCCGGATGCTGCGACACCGACGGCAGCCATGCCTCGACACCTGGAGATAGCCCGTCGCTGGATCCACTGTGCCCCTTATAGATGCGCCCCGTTTCACGATCACGCCCTATAGCGAATGCTCCCGGCAGGTCCTGCCCCTCGGTCAACCCGGCTTCGACCTCTGCGATGTACTCCCTGCCTATAGCCATCAACTGGCTCTTGAGCGCCGTATCGCAAACGTCGTCGTTGTGGGTGAGGACAGGAGCGCCTCCCGCCAGCACATAGTACGTGTGGTCGGTGTCGACGGTCAGGTTGTAGACCCGCCGTGTCTCAGACCACGACCGCGTCCCCGTAACAGTGGCGTCCCGGTGATCCCCGGTCTCCAGCCGATGCCCGGCCTTCAGATCAACAGCGTTCGACCACCGCTTCTCCGACTCAACCCAGAACGGATGCTCATCCGTCGCCACCACAGACCCACGACCGGCCTCACTCGCGACACCGACCTCCACCAACGTCCGCTTACTCGCATGCGAACGGGCATCCGTCACCACCCGAACCGCGGTACGCCCCGTCGTCGGATCCTTCGCCAGAACCCTGTCCCCGACCTTCACATCCTTGATCGGCTTCCGAGACCCGTCACCCATCACCACCAACGTGTTCGAAGCAAAACTGTTGCTGTTAGCACAACTCCCGGCCGGACCACCAGACGACTCTTCGTGATGCTTACCCCGCCCCTTGTTCCGCCCAGCCAAACCACCCAAAGCAGACAAAAGATCATCAGGAGAAGCCCCCGACTGAGCAACCTCAGACACCGCCGTCACCGTCTCCGCGACGTTCTGGACGACAGCCCCGTCCCCCACCACCTGCTTCTTGAAGAAATCAAAAACCCGGCCGGCGTCCTGCACATCCGCCTTGAACGACTGCACCACCCGAGCCGGCATCAACGGAGACGACGACACCAAATCCGAACCCTTGAACACCGGCTTCAACGCAGCCTTCAACGACGGAATCGGATTCCGCTTCGCCGTCCGCTCCGCAGCACCACGCGCCGCAGCCGCAGCCGCCTTCTTCTTCGCCAGGATCGCCGCAGCCCGCCGAGCCGCGGCAGCGGCGGCCGCGGCAGCCGCCTTACGAGCAGCCGCAACAGCCGAAGCCTTCCGAGCAGCAGCCGACGCGGCATCATCGGCACCCCGGCGTGCGGCACCGGCGACATCATCGCCATAACGACGGCCGAGACCGACCGCGTCGTCGGCATGACGACCTGCTCGACGGCCATTGCCGATGAAGTCGCCCGCCTTTCGAGCCCACTTCGCCGCGGTCGCGGCGTTGCCACCGAACGGGATCGCGCCCGCCGCCGACCAAGCCGCGTTCTCCCAGTCACCCTCAGCCGCATAGATCGCGGCGTTCGCGAGGTCGGCGATTTCACCGATACCGGGGATCATGCCCGCCACGTCCAGCGCGGTGTGCACGATCGTGCCCGCCTTGTCCCACAAGTCACTGAACCAGCCGTGACCATCCGGGTCGAAGTAGTTCAACGGCGAACCCAGCACATACGAGTACCGGTTTGCACTGATCGACGGCGAGAACGGAAGCGCGATGCTGTCGCGAGAGGCGAAGGTGCCGGAACCCGGCTGGTACCACCGCGCCCCCATGTTGACATTCCCGTTTTCGGGATCCGTCCAGTCACCCTGGAAACCGACCGCCCGCGAAGCACCGGTCGACGCGATCCTCTTGCCGTACGGGTCATACGCCGTCGAGTCGACGACGCCACCCGACGCGGGCGCCAGCGCGCCGACGACGTCTCCGTGCCGGTCGGAAAGCGTGAGCCGGGAATCGGTTCCCTGCGAGAGCGACACCAAGGAGCCATCCGGACCGCGGCCGAAGCGTGAGACACCGTCGCTGACAGTGTCTCGTTCCATGCCCGCGTACGAGAACTTCTGTCCGCCTCGAGTAGCGAGCCGGTCGAAGTCGTCGTAGGTGTACTCGGTCGTGCCGAACTTGACCAGCCTGTCGAAGGCGTCGAAGGAGTACTTTTCCTCCATACCGGACGACGTGCGTGAGCTCAGCGAACCGCGCGGCGAGTAGGCGTAGGTGTAGTCGCCATCGGCGAGAACACGATTCCGCTCGTCGTAGGTCGCGTTCTTGTCACCCGCCTTGACCCGGTTGCCCGAGTCGTCCCAGCCGTACTCGGTCGACTTGCCCGACGGGTCCGTCCAGGAAAGCATGCGCCCCTGGAAGTCATACGAGTAGCTGTTCTGGCCCGAGCCGGCCAGACCCGCGGTCGTCTTCGTCTTGACCCGGTCGTTCGGGTCGTAGGTGTAGACGATCGACGAGAGGACCGTGCCATTCGATTCCTTCAGGACATCGGATTTCGGCCGAGCGAGGTTGTCGTAGTCGTAAGTCCGGACGCGGCCGGCGCCATAGTCGACCGTCTTGACCTTGCCGGCTTCGTTGTAGCCGTAGGTCAGCTTGCCCCCGGTCGCGCCGTCGGTCACCGAGTCCAGACGGCCCTTGAGATAGCCGTAAGCAGTGGTGCCCGCAGCATCCTTTCGGGTGATGACGCGCCCAGCGGTGTCGTACTCGAAGGAGGACGCGCCGGACGTACCTGTCGCAGTCAGCAGACCACCACGGTCGTTGTAGGTGTACGCGTTGCTCCCCGCCACCCGCAGACGACCGTCGGCGTCATAGGTCCGTGTCTTGTCGGCGGTCTGCGTCTCGGCGCCCGAGCCGGTCTCCGTGAGCATCCGGTTCAGCGCGTCGAACGTCCGGTCGCGGTTCACGTTTCCGGGCGCGGCCAGCCGGGTCGCGTTGCCCGTGGCGTCGTAGGACTGCGTCCAGGTCCGATCCGCCGCCGCGGGATGCGCGGCGGTGGACGGCTCGACCACCGACTCCGGCAGGTTCAGGCTGTTGTAGGTGAAGACGGTCTTGTTCGATCGGCCGTCGGTGAACCTGGTGCGGTTTCCGGCCGCGTCGTAGCCGAACGACGTCGTGATCGTCTTTCCGTCCGCGACAGGTTCGATCTGGCTCGACAGCCGGTTCGCCGCGTCGTAGCTGAACGTGGTGACCCGTTTCTCCCAGTCCTCCGACGTCCGCATGTTGCCGGCGGGGTCGTAGGTGAACTTGCGCTCTCGCAACACCGGCTGCGAGCCGGTCCACTGGCCGTCGACGTCGAACTCGGAGATCACGCGTCCGGCGAGGTCGTAGTTGAGCCGTTTCGTGGCGCCCGCACCGTCGCTCGCCCGGACCAGCCTGCCCTGCCGGTCATAGCCCCGCTTGGTGGTGACCCCGGCCGGGTCGACCGCGGTGATCAGCTGGTTCAGCTTGTCGTAGGTGTTCAAGCCCTTCTCGCCGGCCGGATTCTCGACCGCCACCACGTTGCCCGCGTCGTCGTGTCGACACTTCGTGGTGTACGCGGCAGGCGTCGGGAACCGCTCCACCGCGGTCGACGTGGCCTTGCGGCCCAGTTCGTCGTAGGTCGCTTCGACCCGGCCACCCGTCGGCGAAGTCACGGACAGGGGCAGGCCGGTCATCGTGTACGAGTACTTCCAGACACCGGCGGCCGTGCCACCGTCCTGCGGGTCGTGCCGCTCCAGCAGCCTTCCCAGCTGGTCGTACCGAAGTTCGGTCGCGTGCTGCCGGGCGTCGATCTGCTTGATCACGCGCCCCACGGCGTCGTAGCGGACCTCCTTGGTCGGCGTGATCGGCGCCGTGGCGCCAGGCGGTGTGTACGACGGCAGGCTCGCCTTCACCAGCTGCCCGAGTTTGTCGTACGCCGCCGTGGTCACCCGGCCGAGCGGGTCCTTCGTGTGCGTGACCGAACCGAAGGTGTCGTACCCGGTGACCATGGTCGCCTGCGCGTCCGCCGGCGCGCCGCCGTTCGACTCCACGCGAACGCGCGGACCGGTGGCCCGGATGGGCCTGGCCAGCTGGTCGTACGCCATCGTCGTCGCGTACTGGGACGACGACTCGTTCCCACGAGGATCGGTGACCGACACCGGCATGCCGCGTTCGTCATAGCTCCAGGTGGTGATCAGCCGTTCCTGGCCATTGTGGACGGTCTGTTTGGTCCGCTGGCCGGAGGCGTTGTATTCGAACTCGGTGGTCTCAGCGGTGTTCACCTGTCCGCCGCTGGTGTTCGAGGGATCACCGGACTTCTCGGTGCGGGTCACATTGCCGCTGCGGTCGTAGGTGAACCTCGTGCTGCGGTCGAGTCCGCCGGGGTCCTCGATCGACTGGGTGAGCCTGTTGACCGTGTCGTAGTCGTAGGTCGTGGTCCGGTTTCCGGCCGTGGTCTGCTTGGTCAGGTTCCCGGCGCCGTCGTAGCTGTTGTTCTCCAGCACGAGGTCGCGAACGTTGCCGGTGACCGGATCCCGGTAGCCCTCCGCCACCACCTGTGCGACCAGGTCGTTAGCGTAGTAGTTGTTCCGCGTCGTACGGCCCATCGCGTCGACGTGCAGGATCTGCCGTCCGGACTCGTCGTACCGGAAGGACTCGAGCACCGTCGGCTTCGAGTTCGCCGGATCGGTGTCCCCTTCCCCGTCACCGGGGCGGCCGTCCCCGTCGGCCGGGTCGACCACACCACCGTGCCAGCCGTGCAGGCGCACCTCGGCGACTTCATTGCGAGCCGTATAGGCGTAGGACTTCTTCACACCGCTCGCGTCGATTTCGAACATCCGGTTGCCGAAGACGTCGAAGCCGTACCGCGTTCCCTTGCCCTCCGGGTTGACGAGGTGCACGAGACGACCGCGATCGTCGTATTCCCGAGTGGTGACGCGGGCAGGGTCGCCACCGACGAAGTCTGAAACCTCCTCGCGCTCGATGTTCCCGTCCTTGGTCATAGGACGTGACCGTCCGGGCACGATGTTTGGCACCGGTGACGGCGTTCGTGGTCTCGGGCCCTGTCTCGGCCTTCACTCGCGAAAGCGCGTCGTATTCGTAAGTGGTCGTGATGCCGTCGGGGTAAGCGTCCACATAGATCGTGGAAGAGGTCCGCCGTCCCGCGGTGTCGTAGACGAATCGTGTCCGCATTCCGGACGCTTGCTGGATCTCCCCGAGATCACCGGTGCTGTAGTACCGGAAGTTCGTGTTCTCACCCGTCGCGCTCACCGTCGACAACAACAGGTCGGCCGGCACCGGGATGCTCACGTCGTCGAGCGGCCGCTCGGTGCCCGTGGTGTAGCTGTGCACGACCTCGCCGCCATCGGGCATCTTCTGGCTGGTGAGGTCGCCCTTGGCGTTGTAGAGGTACGTGGTCAGGTACCGGTTGTCCTCGGCGTTCGTGGACCTTCCGTCCCGGCTCCAAACAACCTTGTCGTTTCGAGGATCGAGCGGGTTATCCGGGCTGAAGTGGTAGCCGAAGTATTCTGTCTGGCAGCGGCCGAGCATCAGGCAGGTCTGCTTGCTGACCACGTTCCCTCGCTGGTCGAATCCGAGTGTGACCTCATTGAGGTTCTCGGAGACGATGGTGTTCTGATTGCCTTCGTCGTCGTAGTCGTAGGTTCGGATCCCGTAGCGGACTTCCTCGGTGGGCTGCCCGGCCTGGTCTTCCGGACGGACGCCGCGGCCCAGTGGGGTGACTGTCCGCAGAATCCGGCCCCGAACCGGGTCGTAGTCGAAGGTGTGGTTGCGGTTCCCCGGATCGGCGAACTGAACGGTGCGGATCAGATTGTTCTCTTCACCGGTGATCACCGGCACGCCGAGCCGCCAGTTCCCGCCGTTACGGTCGGTGTAACTCTTCACCCGCTCGCTGACCGTGTCGTATTCCACCTCCGCGGCGATCTTGCCGCTGGGCAGGGTGATCCTGCTAAGCCCTTCGGACGGCTGAGCAGCCTGGAACTGCTCGCGGACCGCGTCGTCCCCCAAGGGTTTGGTGTAGACAGCCACCTCATCGATCGCTCCGGCGAAGTACCCGTGGTCGTTGCCGGGCTTGGCAGGCCAGTTACCGGAGACGAAGCCGGCGCCCACGTACGTCTTGGTCTGGTTGCCGTGATCGATCACGCCCTGCTTGGTCGCGACCTGGACGCCGTCGAGATAGAGCCGTTGTGTCGCCAGCGATCCGGAAAGCACCACGTGGTGCCACTTGTTGTCGTTGACCACACCGGGAGTGCTCATCGGCGCGGTCGTGCCGTCCGCGAACTGCCCGTAGAGCTTTCCGGTCGTCCCGACATACAACGCCGGCGTGTAGGCGTTCTGCAGCGAACCCGAGATCTCGTTCTGCTGGTAGCCCAGCAGGACACCGGCGCCACTGGTCTTGAACCACAACCCGACCGAGAGATCCCTGCTCTTCTTGACCGCTCCGTCCGGGAGTTGCAGCACCGAGCTCGACCCGTTGAAGGTCGCCGCGGTGTCGGCCGAACCCGGCACCGCTCCCACCGTCCCGAGCACGACGTTCTTGTACTTGCCGTTGTCCTTGCCCCGGTTGAACGCCACCTGGCTGACGGCGGTCTCTCCGCTCCGATCGCCCAATCGCCAGTACCCGTCCGGTGCCGTGTCATTGACGACCGTGCGGAACCTGGACTGATCGGCGTAGTCGTACCGGGTGATGTTGGCCAAGGGGTCTTCGACCGTTCGCAACCGGTTGCCCTCGTAGGTGTACTTCCAATTCCGGATCTGGCCATTGACCTCGGTCGCGAACACCTCGGCGACCTTGCGGTCCTGGATCAGGAAGACCAGTTGCCGCCCGCTGGCCAGATCGAGGGCACGGGTGAGGGCGTCACCCTCCCAGTAGATCCTGACGCCACGCCCGACGCCGTCGGTGTAACCGGTCAGCTTGCCCGCGGAGTCGAAGCGATACGTGGTCGCCGACTTGTCCGTCAGCGACCAGCCGCCGTCCGACTCGGACTTGAAAGCGGCGAACCGGCCCTGTGGCGGCGCGTAGGTGCCGTCCGGGTTCAACCCGAACCGCAACTGCTGGCCGTCGGGATAGGTGACCAGGACGTTCCCCACGTAGTCCCGGACCACCCGCATGTCGTACTTCGTCGCCCATCCCGTGCCGAACCAGTGGTCGCGGCGGGGATCCAAGGTGTTGTAGGTCCGGATGACGCTCAAGCCGGGACCGGCCGTCGGCATCTGGACATCGATCGCACTGGAGTGGTAATTGCCGACCATCGGGTCGAAGTCACGGTCGGTCCCACTGTGCGGGGTCATGGCCATATGCGAGGTGATCGCCGGCTGCGGGACGGCGCTCAAGATGGCACTGAACGGCAACGCTTCGCTCTCGCTGGTGCCGTCGAACGCGAACGAGCGCCAGAGGTAGATCTTGTTCCAGAACAACTTCTTGTCCGGGACCGTCCAGGTCGGACCCGTCTGGTGCGCCGAGCTGAAACAGTTGACCGGATTGTCGTCCGCGCCCTTTTCGCAAACTTCGAACCGGTACTTCAGGGTGCTGCCCGGGGGCGGGTCGACGTCGATACCGCTCGCCCACAACTGCGGGGTCAGCGTCTGGACGGAGGCGCCGTTGGGCGGGTACTGCTGCTTGATGAACGGCGGTACGTCGTACACGTCGAGGCCGATACGAGCGGGCGCGACCTGGTGATCGGTGAAGTAGTCGCCGGGCTTGCGGACCATGCTGAAGTCGAGGAGATAGCTGCCCACCCCGATCGGCTTGATCTCCGCGTCGAGTGTGACGGAACCGCCGCGCGCCACGTCGCCGGGAAGCTCGGCCGCGAGCTGAGATCCGAGCGAGTTACCACTCCGGTCGTAGACGCGGTAACCCAGCGCGAAGTCGTTGCGTGACCAGGCCTGCGCTCCACGGTTCGTCACGGTGATCTTGACCTTGCCCGAGGCCGCGCGGGTGACCGGCGGTTCCGGTGTGGCGCGGTCGATGCGGTAGTCGGCGTTGTACGGCGAGTGCGTCACGTAGAGACGCGGGGGGTTGGCCGTGCCGAAGCCGATGAAGCGTTTCCACGCCGCCGGGTCCGTCGGCGCCTGAAGAGCGAGACCATGGTTCGGAGCACCGCCCGCCCACTGCTGGACGAGGTCCCGGCCGCCGACGCCCAGGTCGATCAGTTCGTGGGCGGTGGGGCAGTTCGATCTGGTCGCCAAGGGGGCCATGTACCCGTGTGAGAAGACCCCGCCGCCCAGCGCACCGCCGAACGGGGGCGTTCCGGAGGAACCCCAGTCCGCGGTGACCGGGTGCACGGACATCGGACGGGGCGTACAGGAGCCGGACCAGAAGTTGGTCAGCTGCAGCTGCGCACCGAAGATCCGGTTGTCCTTCAGATCTCCGCCGATGCCGCCGAACCGCAGGTAGCTCGAAGCGGATGCGCTGTCCCCAGAACAACGCCTGCGAATACACCACGCTGCGCACCGGCACGGGCGCTACCTTCTTGTTCGCCTTCCCGAACGAAACCGACACCCGTGTCGTGGTCACCGCGACGGCGGAGAACAGCCGAGGCGTGATCACGAGTCAGCGGTACACCGTCAACCCCCGGACGGCTCGGCTGGCCGTCGTCGGCAGTCGTCCGGCGCGGGTCCAGATCGGGGTGAACGAGAGCACCAACCGGCTGGTGACCGTGAACTCCTCCGTCAAGATCTCCGCTCCTTCCAAATCCCTGGACGCGGCGAACTTTCTCAAGTGGCCGGACAACCAGAGCATCGAGCTGGTCCGTCAAGTCCAGATGCCCGTCGCGGGGCTCGCCCTCCGTGCGGAGTACCAGACCCCGATCCAGAAGCGCTACGCGGACGAGGCTCCCATCCGGACGCTGATGGGCGTTCCGGTGGGGTTGGAACTCATCGAGGGCGACGGCCATTGGCAGCAGTACGCTTCCGGTCGTCTGTATTGGACGGAGCAGCACGGCGTCAAAGCCGTCGCCGGGGAGATCCTGACCAAGTACGTCACGCTCGGCGCCCATGCCTACCTGGGGTCGCCGAAGACCGACGAGCTCGTGGCTAGAGCGAACAATGGCCGCTACAACGACTTCGTGGGTGGTCCGCTCACCGGTGACGCGTCGATCCATTGGAACTCCAGCGTCGGGGCCATGGCCATCCACGGCGAAATCCGCACGAAGTGGCAGGCCACCAACGGCGAAGCCGGTCCACTGGGTTTCCCGACCAGCGACCAGCTGACGACGCCGGACGGCATCGGGCGCGTCAATCACTTTAACAACAACAACGCCTCGATCTACTGGACTGCGGTGACCGGCGCACACTACGTGATGGGCCGGATCTGGCAGAAATGGCGTTCGCTGGGCTGGGAGGTGTTCTTCGGCTATCCGACCACCGACGAGGTGGCCACGCCGGACGGCGTCGGCCGGTACACCCACTTCAGCGGGAACGGTTCGATCTACTGGTCACCATCGACCGATGCCTTCGAAGTGCACGGATATGTCCGCGACCGCTACGCGGCGATCGGCTGGCAAGCCGGTATCGGTTACCCGACCACCGACGAGACTTGGACGCCGGGCAGTAAGGGTAAGTACAACCACTTCGCCCAGGGCGGCTTCGCGCACTCGATCTACTGGCGTGCGGGAACGAACGTCGCCTGGGAGGTCAAGGGGGTGATCCGTCTTCGCTGGCGGGACCTCGGCTGGGAGACGTCGTATCTCGGCTTTCCGACCAGTGGTGAATACAACACCCCGACCGGTAAGCGCAGCGACTTCCAGTTCGGCTACATCACCTACAACGGATCGACAGGAGCGGTCGAAGACCGCCGGTACTGAGTGAACTCGAGTACGCCGGTGCGGCCTGCAAAGGCCGCACCGGCGTTTCGCTATCTACAGCCGCCCGCCGGAGATCGTGTCACCGGAAAGCCGTTGCGCCGGTTTGATGAGGCATGGCGTGCCTTTCGGTGATCGTCACAGCGCGCTCATCACGTGCTTGACGCGGGTGTAGTCCTCGAGGCCGTAGAGCGAGAGGTCCTCGCCGTAGCCGGACTTCTTGAAACCGCCGTGCGGTATTTCGGCCACCAGCGGGAGATCCGTGTTGGCCGATCAGGAATTCGGCTTCGACTGGTGGACCGAGACCGGGGACGCCGAACCCGCTCAGCTGGTCATCAGCCTCGACCCGGCCAGCGACAACTTCCTCGACTACACCCGGCAGTCGTGGTTCACCGTCCCGCGTGACACCGGCCGCCGCCACCTCAACGGACCGTACGTCGACTACCTCTGCACCGACGAGTACACGCTGACCTTCACCGTCCCGGTCCAACGGAACGGCTCGTTCGCGGGGGTCGTCGGCGCGGACATCTACGTGCGCGAGGTCGAACGCCTGCTGCTGCCGAAACTGCGCGCGCTCGGCGGCCGCGCCGCGCTCGTGAACGCCCAGGGCAGGGTGATCGTGTCGAACAACGCGCGCCAGGCGACCGGCTCACTGGTCCGCGACGTCGACGTCCCGGCGTGGTGGTACTCCGGCGCGGAGCCGGTCACCCTTGAGAACGGCGCCACGCTACGACGGTGCGAGGACTCGCCGATCGCGCTGGTCAGGTCCGGGGGCTGAAGGACGCCATACCCGCATGTGACGCGAGGAAAGGGCCCTTCACCGCGTCACATGCGGGGAAAGCGTCCTTCAGCCCCCGCTGACCTGCAGCGCGAGCCAGAATTCGGCACGCACACCGGGGGAATCGAGGTCGCGGCCGGTCAATTCGGCGACCTTGCGCACGCGGTTGCGCAAGGTGTGCCGGTGCACGCCGAGCCGCGCGGACGCCAGATCCCAATGACCGTGATGTTCGAGCCAGCAGGTCAGTGAGGCGACCAGTTCACCTCGGCCGATCTCGTCGTGCTGCCGAAGCGGCGCCAGCAGACTGTCCGAAAACGCCTGTGCCGCTTGGGAATCGACCATCTTCAGGAAGCCGCGTCCGGCGTGTTCCGCGAACCGGACGAACTCGACCCGCTCGGCCTTCGCCGCTTCCGCCGCTTGCTTCGCCTGACGGAGCCCCGCCGAGAAATCCACTGTGGACACCGAATCAGAGAGCCCGGCGTGCAGTCCTCCGACGCGGGACACCAGCCGCGACACCACCTCCACGTCGCCGAGCACGACGACGAACGCCCCGGACTCACCGAAGAACACCTTCTCTCCGGACACCTCGTCGTCGAGCGCGTCGGCGAGTGAACGGCGGGCCGCGGCGGGACCGGTGACGGCGAGGACCGGCCATGGCGGTTCCGGAACACCACCCCAGAGGGTCTTCATCGTGCGGGTGGCGAGGTCGGCGTGTCCCGCGGCGAGCAGGTCGCACAGTCCGGACCGCAGCCGCCGGAGCGCGCCGACGTGTTCCCGGTTCTGTTCCAGCGCAAGGGAAAGCAGTGACACGGCAGTGTTGACGATGTGCTGTCCCGCGGCGTCGAGAGGCTCGCGGGTGCCGACGACGAGCACGCCGCGCGCACGGGTGTCGAGCGTCTGAAGGACGACCTCGTCCTCCCTTACCGCCGTCACCAAGGTGCCCGCGCGCAATCGCCCGAAGTCTTCCCGCACTTCGTCGGCGAGATTCCGGGCCGACGCGGGCGACGCTTCAGTGGCCGTGCCCGCCGAATCGAGCAGGAGCACCCAGCCGTCGACCAGCTTCGCCAGTTTGCGCACCACTCCACCGGGACCACCCTTCCCGACGGCGGTCCTGGTCAGTTCCTGCTGTCCCTTGCCGGTGCGCACGAGCGAGGCGTACTCGTCGGCGGCGACCGCACGGGAGACCGCGCGCGTGATCGCGATGAACGGCGTCTTCCTCGGCACTTCGAGGAGCGGGAGCCCCACCTCTTCGGCGGTGTCCACAAGGGACCTGGGAATGCTGTCGTGGCTGAGGCCAACTCCGAAACCGAGCCCCGCCACCCCCGCGCCGACGAGGCGCCGGATGTACTCCGGCGCCGTGCTCTCATCGAGTGAGAGGCCGGTGGTCAGCAGCAGTTCGCCACCTTCGAGGAAGGCCTGCGGGTCGGTCAGTTCGGTGGGATGGACCCAGCCGATCGGCCGGTCGAGTCCGGCCTCGGCCGCACGCACGCGCAGGCCCAGTGGGCGTTCGGCCGCGAGGGCGCGGAGCGTCAGTGCCATGTTGTCCAAGTCTACGCCTCGATATGGACAAGATGTCGAGCTGACGCGGACCGGCCCGGCTCTCATCCTGGAGGGCGACCCCGTCCCTCGTGTCCGCAGGAGTCTGGCCGTGACCGTCACCACCGAAACCCAGCGCAGGCTGCGCACCGAGATCCCCGGCCCCGCCTCACGCGCCCTGCAGGAACGCCGCGCCGGTGTCGTCGCCGCGGGCGTCAGTTCGGTGCTGCCCGTCTACATCAGCTCGGCCGAGGGTGGCCTGCTCACCGACGCCGACGGCAACGTCCTCATCGACTTCGGTTCCGGCATCGCGGTGACCAATGTCGGCCACGCCGCCCCCGCCGTCGTGGACCGCGTCCGCGAGCAGGTGGGCCTGTTCACGCACACGTGTTTCATGGTCACGCCGTACGAGGGGTACGTCGAGGTGTGCGAAGCCCTCGCCGAGCTGACGCCGGGCACCCACGAGAAGCGTTCGGTGCTGTTCAACTCCGGCGCCGAGGCCGTCGAGAACGCGGTGAAGATCGCCCGCGCCGCGACCGGCCGCCAGGCGGTCGTCGTATTCGACCACGCTTACCACGGCCGCACCAACCTGACGATGGCGCTGACCGCGAAGTCCATCCCCTACAAGCACGGTTTCGGCCCGTTCGCGCCCGAGGTCTACCGGGTGCCGGGGTCGTACCCGTACCGCGACGGCCTGTCCGGTCCCGAAGCGGCGCGCATCGCCATCGACCGTATCGAGAAGCAGATCGGCGGCGACCAGGTCGCGGCCGTCGTCCTCGAACCGGTGCAGGGTGAGGGCGGGTTCATCGAGCCCGCACCCGGTTTCCTGCCCGCGCTCTCGAACTGGTGCACCGAGAACGGCGTCGTGTTCGTCGCGGACGAGGTGCAGACCGGCTTCTGCCGCACCGGCGAGTGGTTCGCGTCCACGCACGAAGAGGTCGTACCCGATCTGATCGCGACCGCCAAGGGCATCGCGGGCGGACTGCCCCTGGCAGCCGTCACCGGCCGCGCGGAACTGCTCGACGCAGTCCCGCCGGGCGGCCTCGGCGGCACCTACGGCGGTAACCCGATCGCGTGCGCCGCGGCACTCGGCTCGATCGAGATCATGCGCCGGGAGAACCTCGCGACGTCGGCGAAGCGCATCGAGGACACCGTGCTGCCGCGACTGCGGACACTGGCCGAGGAGACCGGCGTGCTCGGCGACGTCCGCGGCCGCGGCGCGATGCTGGCCGCCGAGTTCGTCAAGCCCGGCACCACCGAACCCGACGCCGACCTGACCAAGCGGGTCGCGCAGGCCTGCCACCAGGCCGGAGTCGTCGTCCTCACCTGCGGCACCTACGGGAACGTCGTCCGACTGCTGCCGCCGCTGTCCCTGTCCACCGAACTGCTCGACGAAGGCCTGTCCGTCCTCGAGCACGCTGTCCGCACGGAGGCCGTCAAGTGAGCACTCTTTTGAACAGCTCGAGCCCTTTTTGGGTAGCCGGAAAGCCGGTCACCAACAACGAGACCGTCGTCGTCCGTCACTCCTTCGACGGAAGCGAGGCGGGCTCGCACCACGTACCGTCCACTTCGGACATCGAGACCGCGGTCCAGGCCGCGCACGACGTCCAGGACGAATTCGCGACACTGCCCGCGCACGTCCGGGCCGGCGCGTTGGACCACGTGTCCCGAGTTTTGGGTGAGCGGTCCGAAGAGTTCGCGCAGCTGATCACGGCCGAGTCCGGCAAGCCGCTGAAGTGGTCGCGCGGCGAGATCGGGCGTGCGGCGTCGACGTTCCGCTGGGCCGCCGAGGAGGCGCGCCGGTTCTCCGGTGACCTGCAGCGGCTCGACACCGACCCGGGCGGCACCGGACGGCTCGCGCTGGTGCGCCGCGTGCCGAAGGGCCCGGTCCTGGGCATCACACCGTTCAACTTCCCGCTGAACCTGGTGGCGCACAAGGTCGCCCCGGCGATCGCGGTCGGCGCGCCGATCGTGCTCAAGCCGGCGCCCGCGACGCCGCTGACCGCGCTGCTGCTCGGCGAGATCCTGGCCGAGACCGACCTTCCGGCCGGGAGCTGGTCGATCCTCCCGGTCAGCAACGAGGAATCGGCTCGGCTGGTCTCCGATCCGCGACTGCCGGTCGTGTCGTTCACCGGTTCCGTGCCGGTGGGCTGGGGGATCCGCGACAGCGTGCCGCGCAAGCACGTCGCGCTCGAACTCGGTGGCAACGCGGCGGTCCTCGTCTGTCCGGATTGGCCGGACCTGGACTTCGCGGCGCAGCGCATCGCGACCTTCGCGATGTACCAGGCCGGACAGTCGTGCATCTCGGTGCAGCGCGTGTACGCGCACACCGACGTCTACGACGAGCTTCAGGCGAAGGTGTTGGAGCAGGTGCGCGCGCTCGGGACCGGCGACCCGCGGGCGGACGGCGTCGACGTCGGGCCGCTGATCAACACCGCAGCGGCCGAGCGGGTCGAGTCGTGGGTCGCGGCCGCCGTCGACGCCGGTGGCGAGCTGCTGACCGGCGGCGAGCGCGACGGCGCGACCGTCGAGCCGACCGTGCTCGCGAACGTGCCGGAAGACGCGTCCGTGATGGCGGACGAGGTCTTCGGGCCGGTCGTGTCGATCACGCGCGTGGAGTCGGTGGACGACGGCGTGCGGCGGATCAACGACTCGCGGTTCGGGCTGCAGGCGGGCGTGTTCACCCGCGACCTGCCGACCGCGTTCGACGTGTCCGCGAAGTTGCGCGTCGGCGGCGTGCTCGTCGGGGATGTGCCGAGTTTCCGTGCCGACCAGATGCCTTACGGCGGCGTGAAGGACTCCGGCGTCGGCCGCGAGGGCCCGGCTTCGGCGATGGCCGACTTCACCGAGGAGCGCGTCACCGTCCTGACCGGCCTGACGCTCTGACCTCCTCGCGTTTCGTCCTCTAGTTGCGGTGGTTCGTGGCGCGAACTACCGCAACTAGAGGACGAGTTGCGTGAGGTGGGTGTGCGCTTCGACGAGCGAAGGGCCGTACCAGGTGAGATGGCGACCGGAGACGAGGACGTACTTCGCGCCGGGGAACGCTTCGGGGCCGTCGTCCGCAGTGAACTCGTAGGGCTCGTCAGGCAATACGAGCAAGTTCGCGTCTCCGTCCGCGAAGCGCGATTGGAGCTCTTCGAGCTTCGGACGCGGGTAGTGCTCTTCGTCCTCCGCGTAGGCGTTGCCGATTCCGACGCGATGCAGGACGTCGCCGCCGAAAGTGTCGCGACCGAGCACGATCCACGGCTTCCGCCAGACCGGCACGACCGCCCGAAAACGCTCCGGCAGGGTCTCCCGCCACACCTCTTCGGCCTCGACCAGCCATTCCGGCTCAGCGAGGTCGTAGGCCCGCGTCAGTATCCGCCGGATCGAGCCGAGCGCGCCGGGCACGGTGGCCGACGCCTCCATCACCCAGACCGCGATCCCGTCGGCACGCAGGCGTTCCACGTCCTCCGGCCGGTTCTCCTCGGAGTTGGCCAGCACCAGATCAGGTTCGAGTTCGAGCACTTTGTCCACGTTCGGGTACTTCGAGCCCCCTACCCTCGGGACGTCCAGGTCGACCGGGTGGGTGCAGTAGTCGGTGGCGCCCGCGAGTCTTCCCGGCGCACTCACCTCGACGGCCTCGGTCAGCGACGGCACGAGCGAAACCACCCGCGCCGCCGGTCCTCGCAGGGGGACCACTTCGCCGAGATCGTCGATCATGCGCGCTCGAAGGACAGTTTCCGCTTGTCGACGTCCACCGCGGTGAGCCGGACGCGGATCCGCTCGCCCTCGGGCAGCTTTTCGCCCGAGCACTTGGACATCACCGGCGGATCCTCGACGAGGATCTCGGCCTTGGTCTCGTCCGCGCGCAGGACGATCGCGCCGAACTCGCCGCCGATGTGCTCGGCCATCACCCAGACCTCGACCTGGTCGATACAGGCTCGTTCGACCTTGGCCGCCAGCGTGTCGGACGCGGTCATCTGCTCCGGCACCTCCTTGAGCGCCGCGCGCACCCACGCGGGCACTTCGCGGTCGGCGCTCACGGCCAGGCAGATCTCGGTGGCGAACCGGTCGACCAGGCGCCGGATCGGCGCGGTGACGTGGGCATACGCGCCACCGATCCCGGCGTGCGTGGTCAGCGCGGGCAGTTCGCCGTCGAACGCGGTGTACCCGGCACCCCGCAAAAGCCTCGTGGTATCGGCGAAAAGCGCCATGGAAGCGGGCTGACCGGGATCCAGCGCGGCCAGGAACTCCGAAACGCTCGTACCCTCGGGCCACTCGATGTTCAGCGCCTGCGCGGACCGCCGCAGCCACTCGATCGCTTCGGCGTCGGGCTGGGGCAGCGTGCGCAGGACACCGATCCCGGCGTCGATCATGATCTTGGCCGCCGCCATCCCGGTGAGCAGCGAGATCTCGGCGTTCCACGCGTCGACGTCGTTACGCGGCCGCTGGATCAGCGCCCAGCCGCCGTCGGGATCACCACTGATCTCCTGCTCCGGCAACTGCAGTTCGACCGCGCCGCGCCGGATCGCGAGTTCGCGGCGCAAGCGGCCGAGTTCCGGCAGCGCGGCGACCGACGGATGCGGGGTGCCCGCGTCGATCGACGCCTGGACGGTCTCGTAGTCGAACTGTTCGCCTGACCGGACCAGTGCCCGGCGGACCTTGGTCACGGTCGGCTCGCCCTTGGCGTCGACGTCGATGGTCCACAGCACCGCGGGCCTGGTCTCCCCCGGCAGCAGGCTCGCCGCGCCTTCGGACAACACCGGCGGGTGAAGCGGGACGTTGCCGTCGGGCAAGTAGAGCGTCTGACCCCGGCGGCGTGCCTCCCTGTCGAGCGCGCCACCCGGCGGGATGAACGCGGCCAGGTCGGCGATCGCGTAGTGCACCCGGAAGCCGCCGCCCTCGACGCGCTCGATCAGCACCGCCTGGTCCAGGTCCTTCGAACCGGGCGGATCGATGGTGACGAAGGGCAGACCGGTGGCGTCCTCACGTTCTCCCGCGGACTCGAGCGGGTCGACGACCGCCGCCTCCGCCTCGGCGAGCACGTCAGGCCCGAACGTCTCCGGCAGCGAGAATTCGGCTCGCAGGTGACCGAAGTCCCCTCCGGCCGTGTGTGTCCTGAGCACGAGTGAAGGCACCACCCAACCCTATCCCGACCCGGCCCGGTTGATCGCCCGTTCGGGTGCGGGCCGGCCGGGTGTACGTTACGAGCCGAAATGAAAACCGATACCCTTTTCAACACGACAGGGAGGGCCGTGGCGTGAAGATCGCGTTCGTCGGGAAGGGCGGCAGCGGCAAGACCACGCTGGCGTCGCTGTTCACCGCGTACTTGGCCGGAGCCGGGAAACCGGTACTGGCGATCGACGCGGACATCAACCAGCATCTCGCCGTCGCGCTCGGCGCGAGCGAGGAAGAGGCCATCGCGTGGCCGACGCTGGGCGACAACATGGGCCTGATCAAGGAATACCTGCGTGGCGACAACCCTCGGATCGCCGACGCGGCCTCGATGATCAAGACGACCCCGCCGGGGCGCGGGTCGCGGCTGGTCCGGCCGTTCGAGGACAACCCGATCTTCCAGGCCTGTTTCCGCGAGTTCGGCGGCGTGCGGCTCGGCGTCACCGGGCAGTTCGACGAGGACGACCTCGGCGTCGCCTGCTACCACTCGAAGATCGGCGCGGCGGAGCTGCTGCTGAACCACATGATCGACGACGCGGGCGAATACGTGGTCATGGACATGACCGCCGGCGCCGACGCGTTCGCGTCCGGGCTGTTCACGCGGTTCGACGTGACGTTCCTGGTGTGCGAGCCGACCGTGCGCAGCGTCGGCGTGTACCGGCAGTACGCCGACTACGCGCGGGACTTCGGGGTACGGCTGGTCGTCGTGGGCAACAAGGTGACCGAGGACGAGGACATCGAGTTCCTGCGCGACGAGGTCGGCGACGCACTGCTGGGCTGGATGGAGAACTCGCGGCACGTCCGCGCCGCCGAACGCGGCCGAGCGCGCCCGATCGGCGAACTCGAGGCGCACAACCTCGGGACGCTGGACTCGATGCTCGCGGCCGTCGATGCCGAGCGACGCGACTGGGCTCGCTACCAGCGTCAAGGCGTCGAGTTCCACCTGCGCAACGCGCGGGCGTGGGGCAGCGGGCGGGCCGGGGAAGACCTCACGGCGCAGGTGGACCCGGAGTTCGTGCTGGGGCCGGCGCTGGCCGGGCAGGACGCCTGAGCTTCGGGCGGCAGGGAGTGCAGGACGCTTTCCCCGCATGGCACGCGGGGCAAGCGTCCTTCACGTCGCGAGGTATCTCCCCACGCCCGGTCGGCGGCGGTCCACAGGGACCCTCAGTCACCGTTCCACTTGGCGTCCTCGGTGTCGGCCTGACGGGTGCGTTCCTTGGCGATGTCCAGGGCGCGCCTGGCCGTCGCCTCGTCCGGGTACGGGCCGAGGAGGTCGACGCTCCGGCCGCGTTCCAGGTGCTCGACCTGATTCGTCTTGGTGTTGAAGTACCAGCCCTGATCCGGGTTCGGGTCGCTCGACATAGGTCCAGCGTGACATCACCCGGACGTCCTGTCATCACTTGCGGTAGCGGTAGGGGATCTCCGTGGGATCACCGGTCGGACCGAACTCGCTGTTCTCGGGCGGATCCAGCTTCGAGCTCTCCGGTACGTTTTCGCCCATTTCGTCGAACCAGCCCCGGTTCATCGGGATGCCGCGCGGCGGGGTGGCGTCCTCCGGCGCGACGGGGATGCCCCGCGGCGGCGAACTGGGCGACACCGGCTGCGGCAAAGGCCCCGGAGGCGGCCCGGTCACCGGAGGAGCGGACGGCGGCGGGGTCATGGCGGGCGGCGGGGCGACCGGCATCGGCGGGCTCGCGGGCTGCGGCGGATCCGGCTGCGGTTCGGCCTGCGGCGGCGCGGCGGACTGCGTTTCCGGCGTGGCCGGAGGCATGCTCACCGCCGGAGGCGGCGCCTGCGCGGGCTGAGGCCGCACCGGCGGAGGCATGACCGGGGGCGCGGCAGGCGGCCCGGACTGAGGCGTGGCGGGCGGCGGGGATCCGCCCGGCGACGGCGGCGCGGCGGGCGGGGTGACCGTGCGCCACACCGGCGCCGGTCCGATGTTCATCGGCGCCGGGGCGCGCGGCGGCTGCGCGGTCACAGGCGGTGCGGCCTGCGAAGGAGGCGGTGGTGCCTGACGCCGCGCGGGCTTCGGGATCGGGTCGAGGCAGGAGACGAGCACCGTGGTGCTCGCCGGGTCCTCGATCTTCCGGCCGCTGCGCTCCCGGTAGATCATCTCGCCTTCGGTGTCCATCTCGACCAGGTAGCCGGCCTCCGCCAGCTGCTCCTCGTCGAGATCGACGAGCTTTTCGTACCGCGAAGGGACGACCCGGTAGATCGGCCAGGCGAGATGGGCGTTCTCGTGGTGGAACTGGGCCAGCAGGGCGGCCATCTGCTGCTGCCAGGGCAGCGACATCCCTTCGGCCAGCGAACGCGGCAACACCACGTAACCGGGGTCGACCCCCGGCCAGCCTTGCTTCAGCTGGTCGGCCAGCGGTGTGCTCGACGCCGGCCTCGCGGCCTGCCGCGCGGGTTGCGGAGTACCGAAAAGATCGCGGGGATCGACCTCCGGGCCGTGCGCCGCCGCGGGCTTGCCTCGCCTTCCGAATTTCCGTGCCACGCTCGTCATCCTCTGCCAGTGTGCGGCCGCTTGCCGGTGGACAGGCCGCCACTTCGGGTGAATCCGATGGTCCGCGGTCGCGAAACCACGCGTTCACCATGCTAAACGCCAGGACGGACCGCCTGCGCGACCACTTCGGCCTCGTCGAAGGAGAAGTCGCGGATGTGCACCGGGACCCCGGTCTGCTGCGCCTCGACGATCTTGCCCTCACCCAGGTACATCATCACGTGGTGGATGGTCGCCGGGTTCGACGGGACGGTGGCGAGGAACAGCAGGTCACCCGGCTGCGCCTGGCGGACCGGCAGCATCGCGCCGCCCTTGTACTGGTCACGGGAAACCCGCGGAATGATGATCCCGGCCGACTCGTAGGCCCGCAGCATCAGCCCGGAACAGTCGTAGGAATTCGGTCCGGTGGCGCCCCAGATGTACGGCTTGCCCTGCTCGCCGAGGGCGAACTTGATGGCCTGCGCGGCGGCCTGGCTCGGCGGCACCACACTGCCCACGCTCGAACCGCAGCCGACGACGTCGACGATCTGGCCCTCGTTCTGCACGAGGAGCGCCGCCATCGGCTCCCAGTTGTGATACCGGTCGGGGAAGCCGGACCGCTCCACCCGCTGCGCCGCGTCACCGGGACGCAGGTTCTCCCAGTCCGGCACGGCGAGCAGCACGTCGTAGAACTTGTTGACCTGGTACGGCGGGTCGGTGACCTGGGCGACGGTGCCCCAGCCCATCGACGGCCGCATCTGGAAGATGCCGAGCGAGTCGCGGTCGCCGTGGGTCAGGTTCCGCAGCTTGGACTCGGTCATCCCGGCCTGGATCGCCACCTGCCACGCGCGCGGCGACAGGGTCCGCTGCTTGCCGATCGAGATGATCAGCGCGACGATCCCCTTCTGTTCTTCGTCGAGCTTGTTGACGTCCGAAGAACCGCGATCGACCTGGCCGGGCAGGGTCGGCCCGATGGACGCGTCACAAGAGGTTTTGACGACGCCGCCCGCCTGCGCCTCCAGGTGGTCGGTCACCACCTCGGTGACCGTGTTCGTGGTGACCACCGCGGCGAAGACCGCGGCGATCAGCACGCCGATGATGATCCCGATCTTCATCGGGTCAGCCCGCTTGCGTGAACTTGGTGACCCGCCACCCGAAGTTCCGCTGGGTGACGGTGACCCGGACCTTGGGCCCGTCCGTCGGGACGTCCACCTCCATCGATCCGGCGAGCGAGGACACGACCTGCGGCTCCCCGGTCACCTTCGTGGCGGTGATGTTCGCGGGATCCACCGTCGTCAGTTCCCCGGCCAGGTATTCCTCGGTGGTGTACGGCCGCAATCCGTTCAGCCATCGCTCGGTCGTCGTACCGTCGGGATGGTTCGCCCATGCCGTCACCCACTCCTTGGCGACCCGGACACCGCTCTGGTCAGGTGGCGCGGACGACGGCGGTGGCTGGGTGGTGAGCCTCGGCGGCAACGTCGAGGTCACGGTCACCGGCGCCGCGACGCCCGGCCGCGAGGTGCTGGTCGTCGGAGAACCCGGCCCGGTGGCCAGCTGCCCCGGTTTGCCGACGGCCTTCGGCAGCAGGATGCCCACCGCGGTGAGGACCACCGCGAGGACCACCAGCGTGCCGGTGAGGTGGCGAGGTGAGCGCAGCGGCCAGCCCCACAGCCTGCGATAGACCGCGGTACGTCCGCGATTCGTCCGGATCGGCATGGGTCACCGGCCCACTGCGTGGTCGGTGTCCCGGAAGTCCTCGCGGACCTCGAGGCCGCGCGAAGGCCGGTACACCACGAAGACCTGCTTGCCCGCGACGACTTCGGGATCGACGCGGCGGGGACGCGGTGTGGACGGGCCCGGTTGCACCGGCACGACACCCGAGTGGTCGGGAATGGCGTAGCCGCCACCCGCGGAGTTCATCCGCGACGGCACCACGACCGGCTCCGGTTCGTCGCTCCAGCGCCGGTCGGCGACCGGCGACGTGTCGACGCGGCGGCTCGGCACTTGGATAGGGCTCCGCCCACCCGAGGTGAACATGGAGTCGCCGGGACTGCCCGCGGACGGGTTGTACTGGCCGAAGACCGGAACGCCTCCGCCGCCACCGCCGGAAGGAAGCGCGGCCATGCCGCCACCACCACTGCCGACCGCGCCCGGCCAGGGTGCTCCGGACCAGGCCGCGGCGGGCCGGATCGCGCCGGAACCGTTGTCGAGCCGCTGGGAACTGGCGAAGATCGTCGCCTCGGGCCGGAATCGCCCGCCGCCGACGGTCGCGCCCACGGGACCGCGGAGGTCGCCGTCGACGACGTCGTCGGTGTCGCGGACGTTCTGCCAGAACGCGTCCTGCGGCGTCTGCTCGTTGTTCTTCTTGCGGAAGCGGGAGAAGAGCCCGCCGCGTGGCGAAGGCGCCGCGCCGCCGACCATGCCGACGGACATTTCCACCATCTGCCACAGCCGCCGCACGGGACGGCCGACCATGAACAGCAGTACGGTGATGATTCCCGCCAGCACCATCTTGGTCAGCAGGGAAAGCGAGTTCCCCGCGGTGAAGATCGCCTCCAGCAGGAGGGTGTGCACACCCGCCAGCACCGAGAGCACCATGAGGTTGAAGGCGACCGCTCCGACCACCTTCAGGATGCGCTGCATGATCTGCGGCTGGAGCAGCGCGATCAGGCCGATCAGCGGAGCCGTCAGTACGAAGATCCTGATCAGCACCTGCGCGAGCAGGACCGTGGCCTTCGCCAGCAGCTGGAACAGCGAGTAGACGATTCCCTGGCCGAGGGAAAGGAAACCAGCGCCGACGCGGCTGCCGTCCTCACCCGTGAAGTACCCGGTCGCCGGGCCGAGTTTGGTCGAGATGTCCTTGAACGCGGCCTTCTTGGAGTCCACCAACGCGGTGTCGGCATCACCGCCCTGCTGGATTTGGGGCCAGGTGAAGGCACGGGCGTCCAGCAGCGGCGGGCCGTATTGCAGTGCCTGTGGCGAGTCCGGACTGCCGAACTCCCCCCGGAGCCAGTTGTCGTAGACGACCCGGCAATGCAGTTCGGTCGGGACGCGGTCCCATGGCTCGCGCGCGGCGACGGCCTCCGGTGTCGCCTGGCACGGCTGTGCCGAGGGCGGGGTCGGCTGGTTCGGCGGAGGGGTCTTGGCTTCGTCGATGAAACCGGCCTGGATGTTGGTCGTGGTCTGCACGATCGCGTTGTCGATCGGATCGAGGAAACGCAGCAGTGCCAAGGAAGACGCCGCCAGCCAGACCGCGGCCAGGCCGTACAGCGCCCGTTTGCTGACCGCCGCGAGATCGCCACGCCAGATGTTGCGGAACAGCATGATCGACATGATCAGCGCGGCCAGGCCGAACAACTGGGCGTAGATGTTGTTGTAGACCTTTTCGGCCCCGGCCTTGACGGCGTTGTACAGCGGGCTGAGCAGGCTGCCCTGCAGCACGGTGTAGTGCAGCGAGTTCGTGGCGCCGACGAGGTTCTTGCCGATGTTGAAGAGCTGGTTTCCCGCCCAGGTGTCGATCGTCGAGTTGGGCGAGGTGATCCCGGCCAGCGGGCCGCAGTCGGTTTCGAAGGTGTCCCAGACATGTCCCGCGTATCCGTAGACGTTGTACGGGCTGCCACCTTCACCGCGAGCGGTCGCGGGCGGGTCGAGGGCGCCGACCATGCCGGCTCCGGGCCGTTCCGGGTTCGGCGCCTCACCACAGGCCGCGGCCGACGCCGCCGGAGCGGTCGCCACGGCCTGCAAACCCAGGATCAGCATGACGACGAACATCGTCGCGCGGCGGCTGGGCCTGCTCTTGCCCGGCCGCGGCCCCTCTTTGAGGCGGCGGCGCAGCGCGTGCCAGCCGGCGGCGAACGCGAGCACAGACGCCAGCGTGATCACCGTGTTCATGCGGCATCCCTGCCGGTGCCGCCCTTGCCGGCGCGCACGTGCTGCTCGCCCTTTTCGCCGTTCGTGATGTGTCCATTTTGGACAGTGCCGTTGACCTCGCCCGTCTCGGCGGCCAGCGGGTCCGGGGCGCCGAGCATCTGCTCGTCGGTGAGGCCGACCTCGAGTTCGGCCGCGAGTTCGAGGTCCTCTTCGAGCTCGAAGTCGTCTTCCTCCGGCGGCGACGCCACGAACTGTTTCTCCGCCGGGGCCGCGAGTTCGTTACCCGGCCGGGAAGGCTTGGCGTCGGGTGAGCCCGGCGTCGTGTCCATGACCCGGCGCAGGTGTTCCAGGTGCGGCCCGGAGAAGTCGACGCGGATCCGCTCCACCCCACCGGCACCGTCACCGAAGATGAACTGGCGGGGCTCGACGTCCCGCTGGAGATCGCGGGACGAGCCGGGACGGCGGCCGAGTGCGGCCACCACCTGCTCGTAGCCGACGCCGACCGGGACCTTGAGCAGGCGCAGCGCGTCGGCCTGGGCGTCGTCGTCGTCGAGACGGCCGACGAACACCGAGTCCAGCAGTGCCACGAAACCCTGGATCTTCAGGAAGTCCGCGGGGATCTGCGAGGACAGCAGCACCCGGACGTTCCACTTACGCGAGTCACGCGCGAAGCGGTTCATCAGCACGCGACCGGTCGGGACCTCGGAGAGGAAGAACGCCTCGTCGATCCAGACGCCCTTGCGCAGTTCCTTCGGCTTCTCGTACACCGACCGCTGCGTCAGCCACGCGGCGAGGTTCAGCATCTCGACGCCGAGCGATTCCGCGTCCGTCCAGTACTCGCGCGGGACGCCGTCCTTGGGAAGGGTCAGCCCCGCCATGGTCAGCACGGTCATCCGGTCGTCGCGGGTCTCGGCGTACGGGTCCGCGTCGGTCTCCGGGATGAGCAGCGCCATCCGCTCGCGCATCTCGTCGAGGAAGTCCGCGACGACGACGGCGTGCTCGTGGTGCTCGCTGGAGTCCCGGCGCAACGCGTCGATGACCTGGCCAGGGTCGGCTTCGAACCGGCCGCCGACCGCGCGGACGGCGCGCAGCAGCACGATCCGGGTCTGCGCCATCCGCGAGACCTCGTACGGCAGGACACCGGTGAGGACGTCGAGCACGAGACGTCGCCGCGTCGCACCCGCGAGGGCCTTCTCCCGCCGCCAGGAACGCTCGGGGTCTTCCTCGTCCATGAAGTGCTCGATCTGCGGCTCGGCGACCACCCGGTACGGGTTGAGGATGCCGGGCTGCGCGTTGAGCAGGTTGATGTTCCGCGCGTACGGCCGCATCTCGGGCAGATCGCACAGGCGCGACAGCGGACCGGACGGGTCGAGGATCGTCCAGTGCGCGCCCGCGCGGAGTGTCTTGTAGACGATGCCGCCACCGAGGAACGACTTACCGCCACCGAGGCCGGCGACCATCGCGGTCAAGCCCGAACCGTCACGGATCTCCTGCGCCATCCACGGGTCCCACGCCACCGGGCGCCGGGTCGCGGTCACGGTCTCGCCGAGCAGGATGCCGCGGCGGTCACCCACTTCGGCCGTCGCCGTCGGCACCGACGAGGACGCCCACACGACCGAACCACGGCGCATGTACGCCGCCGAGGCCAGCGGCTCGCCGGGGATGAATTCCCTGGCGAGCGCGTACTGGGCCTCGGGGTGTTCAACGGCGATCTTCGGCTTGTAGAGGTCGAGAAGCTGCTGGGCGAGGCGCAGCGCGTCACGCTCTGTCGGCCCGGAGACCGCCAGCCGCCACCAGGAGCGCACACGGGTGGCCAGCGCGGTGAAGCCCGACGTCATCTCGTCGTCGATCTCCAGCACCCGGCCCGCCTGGCGCGCCAGCGACTGCGGCGGCTCCAGTTCGTGCTCGTCGGTGTAGTGCTTGACCTGCGAGCGCACCTTGTTCATCTGGCGCTGCAGCTCACTGGCGACCTCTTCGGGCCGCCGGACGTAGATCCGCGCGGACACCTCGACCGCGGCGGGCAGCCGGTCCGCGTGCTGGATCCAGGGGTCGTCGACCTCGGGGATCTGCAGGCCGTGCATCTGGCCGACGGTGAGGACGGCGAGGTGCCGCGAGACCCCGGCGTTCGACCCGGTGCGGCCGCGCACGGTGACCGTCGGCGCGTAGGGCTCCGCGTGGAAGTCCGCCGCGTCGGTGAAGCTGGCGAGGTCTTCGGGTTCCCAGGCGGCGCCGGGGACCGCGGGCATGTGGCGCGGCGCGGGCAGGCCCAGCGAGCACGAGCGGTGCATCAACCAGGACATCTCTTCGGCGTGCACCGGTCGGCCTTCGAGCCCGGCCGAGCCGATCACCTGGTCGAGGTGCTCGACCTCGGAGTCGAGCGCGGCCAGTTCGGCGTCGACGGCCTCGGGAAGGATCTTGCGCAGTACCGGAGCGGCGCTCTCGACGGCGCGGTCGATCATCCGGCGGGTCTGCACCTGGATGCCGAGATAGACCTCCTTCTCGGCCATCGAGCGGCCCATGAGCTGCTGCTGCTCGCCGATGAGGTAGTCGTCGAAGGAGAGCGCGCCCTGGACGTCCTGGGGACGACCGACGGCGTTGTGCACATGAGCCTCGGCCCACATGCGGATCGGGTACGGCCGGTTGGTCACGCGCAGGTGCAGCCAGCGGCCCTGGAGCTCCGCGTACTGCCCGGCGATGGCCGCGATCAGGTCGCGACGCTGCGAGTCCGACCGGAACGACCAGCGCTGCGGCGCGAGCCGGTACCAGGCGTAGACCTCATGACCGGTACGTAACAGGTGCCCGTCGATGCTTCGCGCCGCGATCGACGGGGTGTAGGCAGGTATGGCCGCCTCCCCTGGCAGCCGCCTCCCCTTGCCGGCCTTCTTGGGCTGCGCGGAGCGGACCTGCTGGGGCTGGTTCCAGGCCCCTTGCTGCAGGTCACGATCACGTTTTCCTCGGCTTCCGCCGCGACCGAACAACGACTACCTCCCGGCCCGAGCCGCAGGGCGGCTCCGACGCGCTCTTGGTGTTCCCTGAGCTCCGGCGCCGCCGCCGTAGCCGTGTTGCTGGTACTGCCGTCTCCTGCGGTGCTTCGGCAGCGGGCGGGTCGCCCGCACCCGGACGCGGGACGCGCTGGCTGCGCCACCCGTACCCGTGGTCCGTTCTCTGGGTGAGTTGAGCTCTTTCGCCGCCATCGCGGCCACGGCGCCGAGCGGGCGCTCGTGGCTGATCTTGGCCGTGATCAATCTCGTGATCACAATTGTGGCGACGAAGGCCCAGGCGGTCGAGAAGAACCCGAAGCTCCAGCCCGCCCACCGTTCGACGGTGAGGACGAGCAGGAAGACCGGGATACCGACAAGCCACGCGACGTAGCGGGCTCTCCAGGGAAAAGTCGCTTTCGGCGGGCCCAGCCACACGGCGTCGACCCGGTAAACCTCGTCATCGGTACGGATACGCAACGCGGGCCCTGCCTCAGCCCGTGAAGAGGCCGGCGATCCACTGGCCCACGTTGACTCCGGCGCCGCTCACCGCGAGGCCGATGATCGCCAGCGCGATCACGACACCGGCGAGACGGCGCATGACACCGGCGTTGTCCCCCTTGCCACCGCCCAGCCACAGCAGCAGAAGTGCGACGGCCAGCAGCACAAGGGGGATGATGTTGTCGATCAGCCAGGTGCGGACGTTGCCGGTGCCGAGCTCGCCGGCGGCCAGCGTGTCGAGGGTGGTCAAGGTCATCATCGCATTACTCCCGGTGCGCGGAGAGGGGTTTCGCGCGGTTCTGGCTCGGTTGTGCTTCGAACATCATGGCGTCACGAGGGGTAGTGGTCAAAGCGCGCTCTGTAGATACCGTTTTGCCTACGAATTACAGAGCGAGGCACAGCACCACGACCATCCTCGGTCTCCATCATCGTTGCAAGGGTCGTCAGGATTAACCCCGGCCACCCGTATTTCGCAGTGTGCTGACGAACTCACCCGGTTGCGAGGTTCTTGCTCACTGTGAGTACGGATCGACGGCCGGGAATTGGGCCGCGACCAGTGTGACATGACTCGTTCGGTGGCTTTCCGCGAGTCCACTGCGTGAGCGCGTATTCGACAAAATTTATGGGCACCGATCAAGGGAAAGTCATGCTTCCGTTACCCAAAGCGAAAACTTAACCCGCATTTTCACTACATAGCGTGATTATCGGCCCGTGGAGAACACATTCGCCGGAAAAGCGCCGGCTTCGACAGCCTGGCGGCTCAACGGCCCACAGAGCTCGTGAAGCCGTTTGGTCTTCTCCTCGCCGAGGTGCTCCCAGGGCCCTGTCGACGCCGCGTTGGTGGCGGCTTCGACCCGTTCGCGAAGATCGTTCCCGGCCTCCGTCAAGCCGCCCTCGGCGTCGAGGACGCCCTTCTCGCGGAGAGCCTCGGCCGCCGCGTCCCACTGCTCGTCGCTCCAGCCACGGGAGGCCTTGGCCGCCGCGGCCTGGAAGCCCTTGCCCGTGGCGGTGTGCGTGACGAGAGCGTCGAGGCCGCCGAGACCGTTGAGGACGAGCGCCGCGATGTGGCCGTCGCCGCGGTGCTCTCGCAACAAGGTGATGGCGTGCCAGAGGACGAGGTGCGGCTCGCTCGGCCAGTCGAGGTCCGCGTGCCCGGCGTAGAGCGGCCGCCCGTCGACCCGGCAGCCCCCGGTCGCCGCACGGGCTAGTTCGGCGGCCTCGGCGACCTCCTCGGAGTCGAGGGTGTCCTTGCCGAGAAGCCGGATCAGCGTCGCGTCGACGGCTTCGAACCGGGCCTCGATGATCCGGTCCGGGGTGGCCAGCGTCCACGCACGCGGGATGTAGCGGGCGACCAGCTCGGGATTGAAGTTGTAGAACGTGGCGGCGACGACGCCCGGGCTCACCGCGCCCATGGGGGCCGCGCGGCCCGCGAAGTACGTCATGCGCCCCGGCCGGAGCCCCGCGTCGGTGAGCGCGGCTTCCGTCTCCGGTGCGAAATAGGTGAGGGAATGCAGTACATCGAACGTTCCGCGGAACCGTCCCGTGACCCGACTCGCTTCGCCCATGAAGGCACCCTACCGGCAAGTAGACAGAGTGCGCAGCGTCCGAAGGGGCCGAGGCGGGGAGCAAGGGACCTTTGCTGTCACTTCCCAGGTCGGGGGCGGGTTCCGCGAGCGATCCGTGAGGCTGCCCTACTGCCGCCGGCCTCACCCCCGGTGCGGCGGCGCGGGCGCGTGGCGGGTCCCCAGCCACCCAGGCCAGGAGTACAGGAAGGCCCCCTTCCTCGCGCTAGGCAGAAGGAAGGGGGCCTTCGTACTCGGACGAGCCGGCGTGTAAGCCGGATCCTGTCCTCGCCTCGCCTTGCGGCTGGGCGAGTGGCGGTCATCCATCTAGGCCCGCCGTCGCCGACGGGCTCGAGCGGCCTACCCGCAGACTCGGGCGGGCAGCCCTCGGTCGTCTGCGCAGGAACCTCGCGGCTCCCTCTTGGCCTTGCTCCGGGTGGGGTTTACCTAGCCGTCCTGGTCACCCAGGACGCTGGTGGTCTCTTACACCACCGTTTCACCCTTACCTCCGCGAGCGGAGGCGGTCTGTTTTCTGTGGCACTGTCCCGCGGGTCGCCCCGGGTTGCCGTTAACAACCACCCTGCCCTGTGGAGTCCGGACTTTCCTCGAACCGGTCTCCCGGCTCGCGGCCGCCCTGCCGACTCGTCCGCCGGCGAATCCTACTGCACGGGCTCGGGCAGGCGGTTCAGGTTGTGCCGCCCGTCGGGTTCGATCACGAACCAGACGCGGTCGGTGCCCTGTCCGGTCCATTCGCCGGGCCGCGCGTTGCCGAACTTGCAGAGCGGCCAACCCGCCAAGGTCACCTGTCTGGCGCCTTCGAGACGTTCACGGTCCCCACTAGCGCGGGATCGATGCCGGTCACCGAGGCACGCCGAGCGGGCCTTGTGCGGGTCGTCGCGTTCGTAGCGGAAGAGGCGGCACCCGTCTCGTCAGCGCGGCCGGGCCCTCGGGATCAGCCGCCTGCCACCACATCGCGGCGCCCACGACGAGCGCCGCGAGGACGACGAGCATGGTCAGCCGCGATCGGCGCATCAGGCGTCTCCGTTTCTCCTTGACGGCCGGCGGGGTTCTGCTCCGCGATCTCATCGGTCCAATGAAGGACGGCGGACGGGCTGTCGAGGCCGACGACACCGGCGAGCACGACGTGGCCGCCGCGCGGCGCCTCGTGCCCGGTGACGCGCCGGATCCAGCCGGTGGCGCTCAGCACGCCCCAACGCCGGCGTCAGGCACATCGTCACGCAGGCGAACCGGGCCGAAAGCGTGGCGATGTCCCGCACCCCGCTGTCGTGGGGCGACGGGGCCGGGATGACCGCGAAGAGCGACACCGTCATGCGCGCCTGCCCGGCGAACCGAGCACCCGCACCACACCGAACGTCGCTCCCCCGGCGAGCCCCGCCATGAACACGCCGAGCGCGACGTCGCCACCGTCCCGTTCGGCGCCACCGGTGGCGACACCGTCAGTGAGATCGTCTCGGCGAGGCCGGTGCTTTCGAGCAGGGTCATCTGCCGCATGACGGTGTCGACGGCCGTCTGGGCGAAGGAACGCATCGCGTCGTCACGGGTGGCCGCCCGGACCTGTGAGGCGAGGCCGAAGATGCTCCCGTGCGCGGCACGGGCACGGTTGACGTAGACGCGGTCGAAGTCGGCGAACGCGGCGCCGGTGATCTCGTCGGCCCAGGACCGTTGCTCTTCGGTCGGCTCACCGGGAAGTTCGACACGGATTCTCGACGCGAGTTCGCGGGCCTGGCGTCGAGGCACTCGATTTCCGCGTAGGCATGGGCGGGCATTCCCGCCCATATCACCAGGCAGGCGATCACCACTCCGAGCAGCCGATAGATCATGTCACCCGTCCCCGTCCGTAAAGTGCCTCATGGGGGAGCACGGCGAACCGGAGCGACCGGTTCGATCTCTGTCCGCCCATGCCAGTGTGACGTGTATCACACGTCGCATTAGAACCGTTTCTCGCTGCCATACGTACCGGACGAACAATGGTAATTGGAGCACTACCGCACGTGACTTACGTCGATAGTCTGCGCTACGGTGTAGCGACCTGCGAAATCCTCCACCGCCGGGAGGTTGCGAACCTTATGGAAGCAGTGGGCAGAGGGTGCCGATTCGGCCGCGATCGCCAGGTCGCCGACCTGTCCGAAGTTCCTTCCGATGAGATGATGTTGTTGCTGCACAAGGACTTTGGAGACACGCTGTTCAGCCAGGTCCTGCATCTGACCGGCCATGATCAACAATGGACCGAAGACGTCGTCCAAGAGACACTGATTCGCGCCTGGCAACATTCGGGCATCCTGAACCGCGAGCCGGGAATGCTGCGTGACTGGCTGCTCACGGTCGCGAAGCGGATCGTGCTCGACGGCTGGCGAAACCGGCACGCCCGACCGCGGGAAATGAAGCTGGACAGTTCCGAAAACGCCGAAAAAGCGGACCAGACGGATCAGTCGCTGTCCGCACTCGTCATTTCGGAGGCGCTACGATATCTGGACAGCAAATATCAGGCTGTCCTCTACGAGACGTATCTGACCGGGCATACGGTCCGGGAGGCGGCGGCGATATTGGGAATCCCGGAGGGAACGGTCAAATCACGGCTGTACGCGGCTATGAGGACACTGCGACGGTCGTTAGGGGAACTGGGTTCGCGATGAGGAAGCGGAAGGCGAAACACACCGATGTCGCGGCCTTTGCGCTCGGTGTGCTCGATCAAAGCGAGGCATACGTCTTCGAAGAACACCTGAAGGGATGCGGGCGCCGCGGACGACAGGTCGCGGAATTCGCGTCGGTGGAAGCCGCGCTGGCGAAGGCCGATCCGCGCTACCTGTCCCCCGGCGCCGCACGGCGTCGCGGGCGGCTGTCACGGATCACGGCCAACCTCGTGGTGGTCCTCCTGATATGCGTCGTCGCGGCCGTGATGTCGTCACACCGGTCGTCCGGCCGGCGACTTCGACCAGCGACAGTTGCCGCAATCCGACACGAGGGTATCGACGGTGCATACCGGAGTAAATCCCGAGAGTCCCTTCAGCGGGTCTCGAAGCGCCACGCGCGCTCGGCCGTTCCCAGCGCGTGGACCACGATTGACGGTTTCCGGGGGCGGCGGGTTCACTCCGCGGCATGCCGGGAATCGAATCCGAACCACTCAAATTCGCCTATTGGGTCCCCAATGTGAGCGGCGGGCTGGTCACCAGCGACATCGAGCAGCGCACCGACTGGGGCTACGAGTACAACCGGGATCTCGCCGTCCTCGCGGAGAACAGCGGATTCGAATACGCGCTGAGCCAGGTCCGTTACACGGCCAGCTACGGTGCCGCCTACCAGCACGAATCAACCGGATTCAGCCTCGCGTTGCTGCTCGCGACGCAGCGGCTGAAGGTGATCGCGGCGATCCACCCCGGACTGTGGCATCCCGGAGTGCTCGCGAAGTTCATCGCCAGCGCGGACGTGATCTCCGGCGGGCGCGCGGCGGTCAACGTGGTCAGCGGCTGGTTCAAGGACGAATTCACGAACCTCGGTGAAGCGTGGCTCGAACACGACGAACGGTACCGGCGTTCGGAAGAGTTCATTCGCGTACTGAAGGAACTCTGGACGAACGACCACGCCGAATTCAACGGTGATTTCTACCGGATTCACGATTTCGACATCAAGCCGAAACCGGTCGGGCGGCCGCATCCGGAGATCTTCCAGGGCGGCAACTCCACCGCCGCGCGGAAGCTCGCGGGCCGGGTCTCCGACTGGTACTTCAGCAACGGCAAGGACTTCGACGGCTTCAGCGAGCAGGTTTCGGAGGTCCGTGGCTACGCGGCCGAGAACGACCACTCCGTCCGCTTCGGGCTCAACGGTTTCCTGATCGCGCGGGAGACCGAGAGCGAGGCGAAGGCCGTGCTGCGCGAGATCGTCGAGAAGGCGAACACCGACGCCGTCGAGGGATTCCGCAACGCCGTCAAACAGGCGGGAAGCTCCACTTCGGACAAGAAGGGGATGTGGGCCGACTCGGAGTTCACGGATCTGGTGCAGTACAACGACGGCTTCCGCACCGGGCTGATCGGCACGCCGGAGCAGATCGCGGACCGGGCCATCGAGTACAAGAAGCGCGGGGCGAACCTGCTGCTGCTCGGATTCCTGCACTACCTGGAGGACGTCGAGCACTTCGGGAAGCACGTCCTGCCGGTGATCCGGGCGAAGGAAGCGGACCTGGAGCGAGGCTCCGCCACCCCCGAACCCCTCACGCAAGTAGTCCTCTAGTTGCGGTAGTTGCGCGGCGCAAGGATCGCAACTAGAGGACGAAACGCGGAGGGGTCAGGGCAGGTAGACGGTCTGGCCCGGGTGCATGGTGGGGCCGCAGTCCTTGAGCGGCCCACCGAACCGCGCCGCCTCGACGTCCGGAAGGGTCTTCGCGGCGTAGTCCTGGGCCGCCTTCAGCTTCTCCGGGCTGGAGACGGCGTCCTTGCGCACGAAGTCCCCATTACGCGGCCCACCGCCCGGGTACACGAAGATCGGCTCGTAGTCGCGATCGATCCGCGGGTCGACGGTGATGCCGTTGCCCGCGGCCCACGGGCCCCACGAGTGAATGAAGGTCGGCTTGACCTTGTCGAACACGTAGTCGCGCAGCCCCGGCATGTCGCCGTTCTTGACGAAGTCCGCGACGTCCGCCTCGACCAGCCCGGCCATGTCGACCAGGTGCAGGCGGCTGGTCATCGACGAGCCACCGAGGTCGGGCAGCAGCAAGGACGCCTGCTGCAGGCCGAGGATGTCGGCGATGGTGTTGAAACCGCGGCCGAAGCGGTCGGCGATGAGGCACGCGGGCACTGTCGGAACCTCTTGGAACTTCTCCGACGACGACGCGAAGCCCATCCCGGACGGGATCGCGGCCGCGACCAGCACGAGCACCACGACGGCCCGCAGGACCGCGCGCGAACGGCGCAGCAGTTCGCCCGCGGCCAGCGTTCCCGCCAGCGCGGCGAGGATCCAGATCGGGGTGGCGAAGCGGTGCTGGCCCATCCAGTCCGGGACCATCACGCCGTAAGCGATGATCCCCAGCGCCAGCGGCGTGAGCAACGCGACCAGCGCACGCCGCCATTCCGCGCGGACGAGCGCGTAACCGACGGTCAGCGCCAACAGGATCGTCCCGGCGACACCGGCGTAGCCGACCAGCTCGAACGGCTGCTTCAGCGCCGAAAGGCCGGGAAGTCCCTGCCCCTTCGCGATGGACGGGTTCGCCAGCAGCCTGCCGAACTCCGCGATCCGCCAGGCGAGGTACGCGCCGAACGGGATCGCGAACGCGACCACGGAGACCACGATGAACTTGACGCTCTGCCCCAGCAGCGGCTTCCGCAGCTGGAACAGGACGACGAGCGGGTACGCGCCGCCGTAGATCAGGCCTTCGGGCCGGGTCAGCGCGGCGAACGCGACGAGCACCCCGGACCAGATGGCGATCTTCGCGGTGAGCACGGTGTTCTTGCGCACGGCCACGAACAGCAGCACCGCGAGCCAGGCGACGGCCATCCCGAACAGGGAGTTCTCCAGACCGGAGATGGTCCAGATGACGAACGACGGGATCGCGGCGAGAGTCAGCCCGACGACCAGCGTCGCCAGCCAGGCGAAGCGCGTGAAGACCTGCTTCGCGGCGACGTGGCAGGCAGCCAGCGTCCCGGCGGTGAACAAGAGCCCGAGCAGCTTCGGGAACAGGACGTAGTCGGGGAGGCCGAACAGCATGCCGCTGTCGAAGATCCCGACGAGCTTGCCGAGCGCCAGCAGCACCAGCCAGGTCGAGTTCGACCACCCCTCGACCGACGGCTGCCCCGGCTGCAGCACCGGGCCGAGTCCGTCGGCGAAGCTGCGCGCGTAGGAGAAGGTGATGGCCGCGTCGTCGACGATCCAGTGGCCGTAGAGGGTGGCGTGCCAGGCCAGCGCCGCGACACCGGCGAGCACCGCCAGGTACGGCGCGATCCGGGCGGCCGGGCCACGACGGGCCGACGTCTCCGCCGGGTCGGGCACGTCTTTTTCGGAAGCTTCGCTGAGTGCGCTCGCCGTCATGTCCCTGTCTTTGCCTTCTCGCTCACATGCCCGTCGCCGAAACTGTAGCCAATACCCCATCGGCCGTCCGCGACACGTCATATCCAGGCGTGATCCGCGACACATCCCCCGCGTCAGGACAGATGCGAGATGTCGTTCACCAAGCGGACCGAAGCGTTGCCGTCCGGGTAGAACTCGACGATCGACAGCGAGGCCAGGTCCAGGTGCAGGCGGAACAGCAGCGACGGCCCGGCGTCCAGGCCCATCCGCAGCAGCGCCTTGATCGGCGTGACGTGGCTGACCAGCACGAGTGTCCGCCCGCCGTACTTCGCGATCAGTTCGTCGCGGGCCTTGCGGACACGGCGGTGGACGCCGTCGAAGCTCTCGCCGCCCGGCGCCGCGATGGAGGTGTCCGAGAGCCAGCCGGTCTGGAATTCGGGGTCGCGGTCCATGGCCTCTTTGAAGGTGAGGCCTTCCCAGTCGCCGAAGTCGGTCTCGATCAGCCCGGGGTGCGTCTCGACCCGGCCGCCGAGCGCGTCCGCGATCGCCTGGGCGGTCTGCTGGGTGCGGATCAGCGGCGAAGCGATGATCGGTGCGGCCTCGCCGTCGACGACCAGGCCCTCCATCGAGCCGAGGCGTTTCGCGGCGGCGGCCGCCTGCTGCTTGCCGTGTTCGGTGAGCGGCACGTCGCCGCGACCGGAGTAACGCTTGTCGACCGACATCGCCGTCTGGCCGTGCCGCACGAGGAGCAGTTTGGTCGGTGTGCCGGTCGCGCCGGTCCAGCCGACCGGGCTGATCCTGTCCTGCTTCACGGTCTTCGGCGCTTCTGGCTTCTTCGCGGCCTGAGCGCCGTCCATCGCCTCGTTCGCGAGCCCGTCCGCGTGCGAGTTCTCCGCGCGCGGGATCCACTCGTAACGCACGCGGGAAAAGCGCGCCGCGAGTTCCTTGGCCTCGGCGTTCAGCGGCCGCATCGACGGGTGCTTGACCTTCCAGCGCCCGGACATCTGCTCCACCACGAGCTTCGAGTCCATCCGGACGTCCACTGTGGACGCTCCGAGCTCGGCGGCCGCGGTGAGCCCGGCGATCAGACCGGAATACTCGGCGACGTTGTTGGTCGCGATGCCGACGTAGGCCTTGCGCTCGGCGAGCACCTCACCGGTGACCGCGTCCTTGACGACCGCGCCGTAGCCGGCGGGCCCGGGGTTGCCCCGCGAGCCGCCGTCGGCCTCGATCAGCACGTGGTCGGTCACAGGCCGGACTCCAGCGTGCGCACCAGGATGGCGCCGCAGTTCTCGCACTGGATGACGTTGTTCTCGGGTGCGGCCTTGATCTCGGCGATCTCGCGGCGGTCGATGTCGAGCTGGCAGGCGCCGCAGCGGCGGGCCCGCAACAACGCCGCGCCGATGCCCTTGTGCGCGCGGATCCGCTCGTAGAGCTTCAGCAGGTCGTCCGGGAAACGCGGAAGGAGCTTGGCGCGGTCTTCGTCGCGGCGTGCCTTCGTGGTGTCGAAGTCGGTGAAGTTCTCGTCGCGGCGGCGGACGGCTTCGGCGACCTCGTTTTCGGCCTTCGCGACTTCGGCGCTGGTGCGCTGGGCGTCGAGGTCGAGCGCCTCGCGGCGTTCCATCAGTTCGAGCAGGTCGTCCTCTAGCGCGGACTGACGCCGGTTGAGGCTGTTCAGCTCGTGCTCGATGTCGGTCATCTGCTTCGCCGCGACGGAACCGGATTCGAGGAGCTTGCGGTCGCGGTCGCCGCGGGCGCGCACCGACTCGATCTCCTTTTCCTGGCGGGCGATCTCGCGATCGAGGTCGGACGCCGCGGTCTGGACCGAGACCAGCGCGTCACGTCGATCGCGCACCGTCTTCTCGCCCGCGTCGATCTCGGCGATTTCCGGCAGGGTGCGGCGGCGGTGGGCGGTACGCGAAAGCTCCGCGTCCACCTTCGCGAGTTCGAGCAGCTGGCGCTGGACGGCGGGGTCGGCCTTCACGGTGCTCCTTGTAGTTTTAGTGCTCGGTTCGGGTGGCCCGTAGCGTCCACGGGTCGGTGCACCGCGTGGAGATGTGAACGTCGACGTTACCCGCAAACGCGGCGCGGACGACGGCCGAGGCTTGCTCGCACCACGGCCACTCGCTCGCCCAGTGTGTGACGCCGACCAGCGCGGGGACTTCGGCGATCTCGGCGAGGTGTTCGCCGGCGGGATGATGCCGGAGATCGGCGGTGACATACGCGTCGACCCCGGCGGCGGTGGCACGCTCGAGATAACTGTCGCCGGAGCCTCCCGACACGGCGACACGGCGGATCAGGCGGGCCGGATCACCCGCGCCGTAGACGCCGGGTTCCGTGCGGGGCAAGGCATTCGCGACCCGTTCGACGAAGACGGAGAACGGTTCGGGCGCGGGCAGTTCGCCGATGCGGCCGATACCGGTGACGCCGTCCCCGCGGGGGTCGAGCGGGCCGAGGACGGTCATGCCGATGGCGTCGGCGAGTGCGTCGGAGACGCCGGGTGACGCGGAATCGGCGTTGGTGTGCGCGCAGTAGAGGGCGACGCCCGCGCGGATCATGCGGTGCACGAGGCGGCCCTTGGTGCTGTCGGCGGGGACGCCGTGGACGCCGCGCAGCAACAGCGGATGGTGCGCGACGATCAGCCCCGCGCCGTCGGCGATCGCCTCGCCGACGGTCTCGTCGACCGGATCGACGCAGAACAGCACCTTGTCCACGTTCTCGGCCGGGTCGCCGCAGACGAGTCCGACGGCGTCCCACGATTCGGCGAGTTCGGGCGGGTACGCCTGCTCGAGGGCGGCGATGACTTCGGCTAGCGCGGGCACCCGGCGATTTTCGCACGTAGCGTTTCCGGGCACGCGACTTCGGGTGTCGATCTTCGCCGTGGTCCTGCTCCTCGTGGGCCTGCCCGCGCCCGCTTCGGCGTCTTCGGGTTCCTGGACGCTGACCGAGCCGGCCGCCCAGCGCGTGCGGATCGCCGACAAGGTCGCGGCCGCGAAGTTCGGCACGCCGTCGCCGATCGACGACCCGGTGCGCGAACAGCAGATCCTCGACTCGGTGGCGGCGAAGGCGCCCGGTCTCGGCCTCGACTCCGGCGGCGTGGTGCGGTTCTTCCGCGACCAGATCGAGGCGAACAAGGTGTGCAGCGGGGCCTGTACGGGCGGTGGACCGCGCCCCCCGGTTCGCGGCCGCCCGGACGACCCGATCTGGCGACCAAGGTCCGGCCGGTGATCGACCGGCTCAACGCGGTCCTGCTCGCCGAACTCGCGGCGACCCGGGACGCGCGGGCGCGGCGATCCTGCGACGCGCGGCTCGCGGTCACGGTGCGGCTGGTCGACGCGCGGCGCGACCTGGGCCGGTTGCACTCGGTCGCGCTCGGGGAGGCCGTCGGGTCCGCTTGCTCCCGCCCCTGACCTCGAGGCGGAAGCAAGGGACCTTTGCTGTCACTCGGGGCGCTGACCTGCGAAAAGAGAGCAAGGGACCTTTGCTGTCGCCGGTGGCCGAGGGGGTGCCACGGCCGCGGAAGCAAGGGACCTTTGCTATCGCGCCCGGCTCACTCCAGCGCCTTCGCGTCCTTGTTGACCGCCCAGCGGCCGGCCGCGCGCATGACGCGGCCCGTCCACAACATGGCCCGATACGCCTTCGTCGAGTGATCGGGGAGGTCGGAGTAGTCGACCTGATAGGGCGCGACGGACGCGCTCGACCGGAGGTGCAACGGCATCCTGGTCATCGCCTCTTTCGGCGATCTCGCCTGGACGAAGTGGTGCTCGGAGAGGATCCGCCCGACCTCGTAGGGGTGCGGATGTTTGACGGTGATGCGGTACCAGCGGAGCCCGGTTGCCGGGGATTCCACGGTGGGTGTTGGGGCGCTCATACGCGACCTTCCTGCGTGTTTCTCTCCAGGAGGTCTACTCCCGCTTCGTCCCGGCTTTCCAGCTTCGCGCGCCCGGAAGCCGTTCGGAGCCGGTGAGCGGTCGATCTCCCCTGCCTTCACACTGATCGGGTGCTGCACATCGTCTTCGTCTGTTCCGGCAACATCTGCCGCTCGCCGATGGCCGAACTCGTCTTCCGCGCGAAGGTCGAGGAGGCCGGTCTCGATCACCTCGTGCAGGTGTCGAGCGCGGGCACCGGCGGCTGGCACGTCGGCGAGGCCGCCGACAAGCGGGCCCGCGCGAAGCTGGCCGAACACGGTTACCCGACCGGTCACGTCGCGGCCGAGGTCGATCGAGGTCATCTCGCCGCCGACCTGCTGCTCGCCGCGGACGACAGCCACTTCTCGTTCCTCCGGCGCAAGGTTTCGGATCCTTCGAAGGTCCGCCTGCTGCGCGAGTTCGACCCGTCCGCGCCCGAAGGCGCCGAGGTCCCCGACCCGTACTACGGTGAAGACGACGGTTTCGAGGACGTCCTCGGCATGATCGAGCGGTCCGTTCCCGGCCTGCTCGACTGGGTGCGCGCACACGCTTGAGGCGGACCGCTTACCGTGGTGGGGTGCGGTTGAAGTTCCTGCTGAAGCCCGGGTGGCTGGCGTTGACGTTGGTGGTGTTCACCTTCGCCGCCTGCTGCTTCACCCTGCTGGCACCGTGGCAGTTCTCCCGCGACACCGAACGCGAACACCAGAACGCGGCGTTGCGGGAGTCGTTCACCGGGCAGCCGAGGTCGCTGGACCAGCTGCTTCCCGGCGGAGCCGCCCCTGACCAGCGCACCGAATGGCATCTGGTCGCGATGAAGGGAACGTACCTTCCCGAAGGTGAGGTCGTGGCCCGTCTGCGCTCCGTACAGGGCGAAGCGGCCTACGAGGTACTGACGCCGTTCCGGACCGTCGAAGGCACGGTCGTGCTGGTGGACCGCGGTTACGTCCGGCTCGACGACAAATCGCGCGCGCTCCCTTTCGAACCGCCGCCCGCTGGGACCGTCGACATCATCACGCGGGCACGTCACGACGAGCGGGACGGGAAGAGCCGCGACGCTTTCGCCGACGAGTCGACCGGCGGGAAGCTGCAGAGCTACGTCGTCGATTCGCAGGTCGTCGCGCGGGCCGCGAAACTCGACATCCGGCCCGGCTATTTTCAGCTCGACGTTGAACAGCCCGGCGTGCTGGGTGCGCTGCCGCTGCCACAGACCGACTCGGGTCCGTTCTTCTCCTACGCGCTCCAGTGGATCGCGTTCGGGGCCATGGCGTTGATGGGCTGGCTGTACTTCACCGTCCGCGAGCTCAAACCGGGCGGCGTGCTGACCACCGAACGGCCGCAGCGGCGCAAGAGTGTCGCGGAGATGCTGGCCGAGGACGAACGCTCCGAAGTGGCCACCTGATCCGACGCGAAACTGGACCTTTTATAGGTCCACTCCGCGTGCTCATACTCGGACATGCTGATTCACCCGTGGGACGCCGCCCACGACGACGCGGACTGGAAGGCCTGGCTCTCCGGGCACGACTTCGGCCAGCTGATCGCCGGTGGTACGGGCCGTGACCTGCCGGTTGTCAATCCGGTGCACTTCGTCCACGACGGCGACCGAACGGTCCTGCTGCACCTCGCGCGCCCCAACCCGGTATGGCCACTGCTGGAGGAACACCCGCGGGCGCTGCTCGCGGTGACCGACGACCACACCTACATCCGATCCGGCTGGAACACCCCCGCCGACCCACCGCACGGCGTCCCGACGTCGTACTACGCGTCGGTGCAGCTCGAATGCGACGTCCGGCTGGTCGATGACGTCGAGGAGAAGGCGGCGCTCCTGGACCGGCAGCTCGCGCATTTCGAGCCCGGTTCGGGCCGGTTGGGAGTGAGCGCCACCGAGGTGCCGGACAAGCGGCTGCTGCCGGGGATCCGCGGCGTCGAGCTGACCGTGACGGGGGTGCGGGCGAAGTTCAAGTTCGGCGGGAACAAGCAGCCGGCCGACCGGTCGCGGATCGACGCCGAGCTGGAGCGGCGCGGCGGCCCGATGGACTCGCGGGCACGGGCGCAGCTGGCCCGGCGAGAGCGATAGCAAAGGTCCCTTGCTCTCTTCCCGCAGGTCAGCGGTGCGGGTGGTCGATCGGGGATGTCGCAGCCCAGGCCGAGACGGGCAGGCGCGGTCCGGGTGATAGCAAAGGTCCCTTGCTCCCCTGAAGGTCCGTGAAGGACTCCTTGAGGGACCCAGAGTCCCTTAAGGGGGCCTTCACGGACTTGCCACGCGGTTCAGCGCCGCCGCCGAAGCCCCACCAAGACCGCCAGCACCACCGAGCTGAGCGCGCCCAGCCACCCGACCACTCGCGACAGCTCCACGGCCCGCGTCACGTGCCCGGCGTCCGGGTTGCGGCCGATGCCGAGCACCGGCAGCTCCTCGACCCCGTGCGGGTACACCGTCCGCCCGCCGACCCGGATCTCCAGCGCCCCGGCGAACGCGGCTTCGACGCGGCCCGCGTTCGGGCTGGGGTGAGCGGTCGTGTCACGGCGCCAAGCGCGCCAAGCGCCGCCCGCCGAGCCGCCGACGACCGGTGCGGCGAGGACGGTCAGCCCGGCCGCGACCCGCGTGGGCACGAGATGGACGATTTCGTCCAGCCGGGCGACGAACCAGCGGTACCGCTCGGGACGGCCCCGGCCGAGACCACGCAGCAGGCTGATCGCGCGCGAGCCGAGCAGACCGGGTGCGCCGGCCAGCGCTCCCCACACCAGCGGGGCGATGACGACGTCCGCGGTGTTCTCGGCGAGCGTCTCCACCGAAGCACGCGAAAGGCCGATGACGCCGAGGTCGTCGGCGACCCGGGGGTCCAGTGTGGACAGTGTGCCGCGGGCGGTTTCGAGGTCGCCTTCCTCGAGATCGCGGGCGAGGGAGGTGCCGTGCGCGGCGAGGCCGGCGGCGCCGAGGACGGCCCAGGCGGTCACCGCGGTCGTGGTCGCCTGCAGGACAGGGCTACGCCGCCCGGCGCGTTCGACGAGCACGCCCGCCAGCACGGCGGAGCCCGCGAGACCGCCGGTCCACAGCACTCCGGCCACCGGATGTTCCGAGCGGACCTTCGCGTCCACCGCCGAGGCCGCCTTGGCGAACGCCGTCACCGGACGGCGCGATCGAGGGTTGCCGATCGCCCCGTCCGCGGCCACCCCCAACACCAAGCCGATCGCGCGTGCCGCGCTCACCGTCGCCCCCTGCGTGCAGTTCCCTCGAAAGACCTGCAGAGATTACTCGAAGAACATCCGTCCAACGCGACGGCCATCTCGTCCCGCGCCTGGATGACGATGTCCCGCATCGCGCGTTCGGCCCGGTCAGGGTCACCGGCGTCGATGGCGGCCGCGACTTCGACGTGCAGCGCGACGGCCTCGGGCTGCGGCTCCTCCGGCATCAGGCCATGCTCGGTCCGCCCGGCGAGCACTTCGGCGACGACCGCCGAAAGCTGCGCGAACATCGGATTCCGCGACGCGGTCAGGAGCAGCTCATGGAAAGCGACGTCGTGGCCGAGGAACGTCACGAGGTCCCGGCGGTGCGCCGTCTCCTCCAGCCGCTTCGCCAAAGCCCGGAGACGGCCGCCCTCTTCCGGCGTCGCCCGCAGCGCGGCGAACCGGGCCGCGCACGGTTCGACGCCGGAACGCAGTTCGGTCAGCGTGCGCAGCGCGGTCTTCCGCTCGGAGCCGTCGAGCTGCCAGCGAAGCAGCCTCGGGTCGTAGTGGTTCCACTCGCCCGGCTCGCGCACGATCATTCCGACCCGGCGTTTGCTGCTGGTCAGGCACATCGTCTCCAGTACGCGCACGACCTCGCGCGCCACCGTGCGGGACGCGCCGAACCGCTCCTGGAGCTCGTCGGACCGCAGCACCGAACCTGGCGGGATCTCCCCGTTCGCGATCGCGGAACCGAGCGCGTCGAGCATTTCGGCATGCCTGTCGTTGCCCACCTGGCGACCTTAACGTTCTGACTCGATTAAATAGTACTTCATGTTGCTTAAGTAGTACTTTTGAGCTGTACTCGTCCCGGCTACAACGACGTGGGAGGTACGGATGACCGTCATCGTGGTGATGGGTGTTTCCGGCTCGGGCAAGACGACCGTCGGCACCGAACTGGCCACCCGGCTCGGCGTCGGCTACGCCGAGGCGGACACGTTCCATCCGCGGGCGAACATCGACAAGATGAGTTCCGGCCACCCGCTCAACGACGAGGACCGGCAGCCGTGGCTCGAAGCCATCGCCGGCTGGATCCGGGACCACCAGGAGTCGGGTGGCGTCGTCACGTCCTCCGCCCTCAAGTACCGGTACCGCGACATTCTGCGCGGCGGCGGCGACGTCTGGTTCCTGCACCTGCACGGCGACCGCGCCCTGCTCGCGGACCGGATGAAGACGCGCTCCGGGCACTTCATGCCAGTGTCCCTGCTGGACTCGCAACTCGCTGACCTCGAACCGTTGCTGCCGGACGAGTTCGGCTACGTCGCCGACATCGCGAAATCGCCGGAACAGATCGTCGAAACCACCCTTTCCGCCTTCGAGGACCGTTGATGACCACTACTCTCGCCGCCTCTTGGACCGGGCACGACACCCGCCTCATCGGCGCGACGGTGCTCGCCATCGCCGTGATCGTCGCCGGAATCACCAAGGCGAAACTGCATCCGTTCCTGGCCCTCATCCTCGGTTCCGGCGTGCTCGGGCTCGTCGGCGGAATGCCGGTGGACAAGCTGATCAAGAGCTTCAGCTCCGGCGTCGGCTCCACCGTCGCCTCGGTCGGCGTGCTGATCGCGCTCGGCGCGATGCTCGGCAAACTGCTCGCCGACTCCGGTGGCGCGGACCAGATCGTCGACACGATCCTGCGCAAGGCGAGCGACCGGACGCTGCCTTGGGCGATGGCACTGGTCGCCGTCCTCATCGGACTGCCGATGTTCTTCGAGATCGGCCTGGTCATGCTGATCCCGGTGATCCTGCTGGTCGCCAAGCGCACCGGGAAACCGTTGCTGCTGCTGGGCATTCCGGCGCTCGCCGGGCTTTCGGTGCTGCACGGCCTCGTCCCGCCGCACCCCGGCCCGCTCGCCGCCGCCGGCGCACTGAACGCGAACGTCGGCCTCACCCTCGCCTTCGGCCTGCTCGTCGCGATCCCGACGGTGATCATCGCCGGACCGCTGTTCGGCAGGCTGGCCGTCAAGATGGTCCCGGACGCCGTCGCGCCCGAGCGGCTCGTGCCGGAATCGTCCTCGGGAGACGGACGGCGCCCCGGCTTCCTCGCGACGTTGTCGACAGTATTGCTGCCGGTCGTGCTGATGATGGGCAAGGCGCTCGCGGACATCCTGCTGGAGAAGGAAAACCACGTCCGCCGCGTACTCGACTTCATCGGCGACCCGCTGGTCGCCTTGCTCGCCGCCGTCCTGCTCGGCATGATCACCCTTGGCAAGGCCGCGGGCTTCACGCGCGACAAGATGTCGTCCACCATCGGCGATTCGCTCCCGCCGATCGCCGGCATCCTGCTCATCGTCGGCGCGGGCGGCGGGTTCAAGCAGACCCTCGTCGACGCCGGGGTCGGCGACGTCATCACCGGCCTGGCGACCGGAGCGAACCTGTCGCCGCTGCTGCTGGGCTGGCTGGTCGCGGTCGCGATCCGCCTCGCCACCGGTTCCGCGACGGTCGCGACCGTGTCCGCGGCCGGCATCGTGGCACCGCTCGCGGCGACCATGGACCCCTCGCACAGCGCGCTGCTGGTGCTGGCGATCGGCGCCGGTTCGCTGTTCTTCTCGCACGTCAACGACGCCGGATTCTGGCTGGTCAAAGAGTACTTCGGGCTTTCGGTCGGGCAGACACTGAAGAGCTGGTCGATCATGGAGACGGTCATCTCCGTGGTCGCGATCGCACTGATCCTTCCCCTCGGCGCACTCTTCTAGCGGCCATCGGTTGACACGTGACCTTTTGGTCACCTATTCTTCCGGTGTGCCCGACGACGACCTGGTTTTCAAGGCCCTGGCGGATCCGACCCGCCGGTTCCTGCTCGACCAGCTGTTCGCGCGTGACGGCCGCACGCTGACCGAACTCGAGTCCGAAGTGGACATGAGCCGGTTCGGCGTGATGAAGCACTTGAAACTGCTGGAAGAAGCCGGACTTGTCGTCACGCGCAAGGAGGGCCGGGAGAAACGGCATTTCCTCAACCCGGTTCCGATCCGGCAGATCCACGACCGGTGGATCGACAAGTTCACCGAGCGCAACGTGACCGCGTTGCTCGACCTCAAAGCCGAACTCGAAACCGAGGAGCCACCGTCATGACCGACACCACCGTCGCCACGACCCAGGTCTACCGCGTCTACATCAAGGCCACCCCGGAGAAGATCTGGGACGCCATCACGAAGCCCGAGTGGTCGCAGAAGTACGGCTACACCGGCCTCGTCGACTACGACCTGCGTCCGGGCGGCAGGCACGCCACCCACCCCACGAAGGACTTCATCGACGCCGGGTTCACGAACGACCTGACCGACGGCGAGGTGCTGGAGGTCGACCCACCGCGCAAGCTGGTCATCACCTGGAAGCTGCTGATGGACCCGTCCTTCGACAAGGAGCCGTACACCAAGCTCACCTACGAGATCGAAGAGACGAAGACCGCGGGCACCCGGCTGACCGTCACCCACGACGTCACCGACGCGCCCACGACCGCCGCGCTGGTCAACGGCTCGCAGGAGGACATCGACGCCGGACCGGGCGAGAACGCCGGTGGCGGCTGGCCGTGGATCCTGTCGGACCTCAAGTCGCTGCTGGAGACCGACGAGCCGCTGGTCCCGGCCGCTTCCTGAGCTGAAGGGGACTTTCCCCGCGTCTCACGCGACGAAGGGGCCCTTCACCGCATCGCATGCGGTGAAGGGCCCTTTCAGCCTCATCAGCTCCGTTTGGTCGCCGCCTTGAGCGCGACCTTGGCCGAGTCCTCGGCACCGATCGTGTCCAGGGCGAACAACGCCGCGCCGACCACGGGAGCCACGTCGACCACCTGGATCGAAGCGTGCGGCGCCACCTTCAGGCACCGCCGCTCGATCTCCGCGATCACCCTCGCGCCGACCCCGGTCAGTACTCCCCCGCCGAGGATGACTTCGGGCGCTTCCCCGGTCAGTTCCAGCCGCCGCAGGATGACCGCGACCAGCACGGCGACCTCGTCGACGAACCGGTCGACCACGTCCTGCGCCACCTCGTCGCCGTCCGCCGCGACGGCGAACAGCAGCGGGCACAGGCCGTGGATCGAATCGGCGTGAAGGTCCTCGAAGTGCAGGCTCCGCACCACTTCCAGCACCGACGACGCCTGGAAATGCGCGGTGACCGCGGCCTGCAAGGCCGTGCTCGGACCCCGGCCGTCCTCGGCGCGGACGGCCCACCAGAGCGCTTCTTCACCAAGCCGGTAGCCGCCGCCCCAGTCGCCGGAAATCTTGCCCAGCGCCGGAAAACGGTGCTCACGACCGTCGGTGCTGATGCCGGCGCCGTTGATCCCGGCACCGCACACCACCGCCACCCCGCTCCCGTCGGAGCTGCCCGCGCGCAGCAGCGCGAGCGTGTCGTTGCCGACGATCAGCGTGTCGCTCCACCCGCGTGCGGCCAGCGCCGCGTGCAGGATCGCTTCCTCTTCGGGGAAATCCAACCCCGCGAGGTACGCAGACGTGTGTGTCGCGAAAGGACGCTCGTCGGGAAGCCCCGCCCCGCGAAGTGCCTCCAGGACCAGCTCCTCCAGCGCGCGGACGCTGGCGTCGACCCCGATGTTCTGCGGGGACGCGCCCGGCCCCCGCGACTGCCCGAGCACCCGTCCGTCCCGGGAGACGATCAGGACGTCGGTCTTGCTGTTACCACCGTCGATCGCGACGACGACGTCCCGTGAACCGGCCGTCATGCTCCGGCCCACGGCAGGAACTGGCGATTGATCCGCACCAGCGTGTCCGCGAGCTGGTCGGCCTTGACGTACTGGCCGACGAGCGGATGCGCGAGCAGCGCGTCGGCCACCCGGTCCCGGCCGCCCTTGATCGCCGCCTCCAGCGCGAGATGCTCGTACGCGGTCACGCCGGCGATGAGCCCGGCGAACCGCTGTTCCACCGGCGCCTGCGGGATCGGGCGAGGACCCTTACCGTCCACGAGGGACGGAACCTCGATGACGGCGTCGTCCGGCAGGAAGTCGAAAGTGCCTTCGTTGCGGACGTTGACGACGTGTTCCTCCGCGGGCCCACCTGAGGTGAGCGCGTGCACGAGCTGCACCGCGGCCTCGGAATAGTAGGCACCGCCCCGCTTTTCCAGCTGCTCCGGTTTGGTCACCACCTCCGGGTCGAGGTACACCTTGAGCAGCTCCTCTTCGACGTCGCTGACGACGTCCGCGCGCGGCCGCTCGGTGCGCTGCTTCATGACCTGCTCGTCGTGCCCGTAGTAGTACTTAAGGTAGTACGACGGCACGACGTTCATCCGCCGCATCCACTCGACCGGCGCGGTGACGTGCTCGCCGAGGAATTCCGCGTGCTCGGCAAGGAGTTCCGGCAACCGGTCCTCGCCGTTGACGAGCACTTTCCGTTCCCAGCTCAGGTGATTGAGTCCGGTGTGCACGAGTTTGACGTCGTCGACTCCGGCGCCGAGGAGATGGGCGAACGTGCGCTGGAGGTGGATCGCGACGTTGCACAGCCCGACGGCGCGGTGGCCCTCGTTCAGCAGCGCGCGGGTGACGATGCCGACGGGGTTGGTGAAGTTGACGATCCAGGTGTCGTCTCCGGCGATTTTCCGTACCCTGTCGGCGATGTCGAGCACCACCGGCACGGTGCGCAGCGCCTTCGCGAGGCCGCCCGCGCCCGTGGTCTCCTGCCCCACGCAACCGCAGGCGTGCGGGAACGTCTCGTCCCCGCGCCGCGCCCGCTGTCCACCGACCCGCAACTGGATCAGCACCGCCGACGCGCCCTCGACACCTTCTTCGAGATTGGCGGTGGTCCGCACCCGCGCCGGATGCCCGGCGTGGCTCAGCAACCGGTTGCTGAAGTCCCCGACCGCCTCCACCCGGTAGGCGTCCGGATCGATCAGCACGATCTCGTCGACGTCCAGAGTGGACCGCCGACCGGCGATCCCGTCGATCAGCTCGGGCGTGTAAGTGGACCCACCACCGACGACTGCCAGTTTCATCCCTTGACCCCTGTGAATGTGACGCCCTTGACGAAGGACTTCTGCGCGAATACGAACAGCACGATCACCGGCAGCATGATCAGCGCGGTGGCCGCCATGGTGAGGTTCCATTCCACGTGGTGCATCCCGCGGAAGGACGCGATCGCCAGCGAAAGCGGCCAGCTGTCGCGGGTCTCACCGGTGTAGAGCAGCGGACCGAAATAGTCGTTCCAGGTGAACAGGAAGCAGAACATCGCGGTGGCCGCGATCCCGGGCTTCGCCATCGGGATCAGCACCTTGGTCATCACCTGGAACTCGTTGCAGCCGTCGATCTTCGCCGCTTCGAGATAGTCCTTCGGAATGGTGAGGAAGAACTGGCGCAGCAGGAAGATCGAGAACGCGTCGAAGAAGAAGTACGGCACGATCAGCGGAATCAGTGTTCCGGTGAACCCGAGCCGCACCCACAGGTCGTACAGCGGCACGACGGTGACCTGCGGGGGCAGCATCATCGCGGCCACGGTCAGCATGAAGAACAGGTTCTGCCCGCGGAACTTCAGCTTCGAAAGCGCGTACGCCGCCGGGATCGCCGAAACGAGCGCCCCGAAGGTGGCCAACGTCGAATAGAGCATGCTGTTGCCGAAGTACTGCAACAGCGGGGCCTTTTCGAACACCTCGATGAAGTTCTCGAAGTGCCATTCCTTCGGCCAGAAGTTCGATGAAAGCGCCTGGTCGCTGGACATCACCGCGGTGAGGAACACGAACAGGATGGGCAGCATGAAGATCATGCCCATCGCGATCCCCACGCTGTGCGTCGCGATCCAGTACAGCTTCTTGTCCCATTGGCGCCGCACCCGCACCTTCGGCGGTTCGGACGCCGGGGCGGTGTGCCGGGGTTCGGCCAGTGTGGTCATCCGCCTTCCTCCTGGTGCTGGGACTTACGCAGCTGCCGGACCAGAATCCAGGTGAACCCGGCCGAAACGATGAACAGCAGGACCGCCATCGCCGCCGCGTAACCCATGTTGAAGTACCGGAAACCCTGGACGTACAACCAGACCGGATAGGTCAGCGTCGAGTTCTGTGGTGCGCCGATGAATCTCGTGTTGCCCGCGACGTCGGCCGCGCCCGCGGCCGCCGAACCCGCGACGATCGCCTGCGTGAAGAACTGCAAGGCGAAGATCATCGAGTTGACGACGCCGAACAGCAGCACCGGCGAGATCGACGGGAGCGTGACGTGCCAGAACCGGCGGACCGGTCCGGCGCCGTCGAGCTGAGCGGCTTCGTACTGTTCCTGCGGAACGTCGAGAAGCGCCGCCAGGATGATGATCATCAGCTCGCCCGACCCCCACATCACCAGCAGGGTCAGCGCGGGCTTCGACATCGTCGGGTCGTTGAACCACAGACCGCCGTCGATGCCGACCGCCCCCAGGAACGCGTTGACCGGGCCGTATTCCGGGTTGAACAGGAATACGAACGCCAGGGTCGCCGCGGCGGGCGGGGCCAGCGACGGCAGGTAGCAGAGCGTCCGCACCAGGCCGACGCCCGACTTGAGCCGGGAGATGATCGACGCCGTGCCGAGGGCGAACACCACGCGGCAGAACGTCAGGACGATCACCAGCCACAGCGTGTTGTACGCGGCGGTGCCGACCAGCGGCTCGCTGGTGAACATCCGGATGTAGTTGTCGAAGCCGACGAATTCCGGCGCGTTGATCAGGTCGTAGCGGGTGAACGAGTAGTACACCGTGGCGATCAGCGGGTAGCCGAAGAAGATCAGGAACCCGAGCATCGCCGGTGCGATGAAGTAGAAGACGGTGCGACGGCGGCGCGCTGCGTTCCCCTTCCGCGTCCGGGTGGACGCGGAAGGGGAGCCGACCACGTGCGAGTCCAGGGTCGATGTCATGCGATCAGCCGCCGGCGCGTTTCTGGGCCAGCTCGTCGTTGATCTGAGCGTCGACCTGCTTGAGCCCCGCGGCCATGTCGGGGATGTTGCCCGCCTGCCACTTCTCCGCGAAGTCGTTGACGGCCTTGAGGTGCGCGTCGCCGATCGGGGTCGACGGGTTCGGCAGCAGCTTCCCGCCGTTGTACAGGTCGAGGAACGTCTTGAACTCCGGCGTGACCTCGAGCTTCGGGTCGGTCAGCGCGGCCTTGGTGCTCGGCACGTTCTTGAGCCCGTTGGAGAGTTCGACCAGCGTCGAGGTGTCCAGCGTGACCTGCTTGATCAGTTCCCAAGCCGCGCCGGGGTTCTTGGCTCCCTTGGGGATCGCGATGATCGTGCCCGTGGTGAACGCGCCGCCGTAGCGGTCCGGCTTGCTGTCGAGCACCGGCGGGGCGGCGGTGCCGAACTTCAGTGCCGGCGCCTGGTCCTTGATGAACGCGGTGCGGTACTCACCGTCGATCATCATCGCGAGCTTGCCGCGCTGGAAACCGTGGTCCGCCGAGTACTCCTCGCCGAGGCCTGCCTTGAACTGCTCGACCTTGGCGTGGCCGCCGTAGAAGTCGACGAGCTGCTTCTGGAAGTCGAACATCGCCTTCCACTCGGCGCTGTCGGCCAGGTGGGACTGCCCGTCCGGGCCGAGGTAGGTGGCACCGAAGTTCGGGGCCCAGTACTGCGCGTAGTTGGCGTAGAACGGCATCGACGGCAGGAAGCCCGCGGTCTTGATCGAGCCGTCCGGGTTGAACTCGGTCAGCTTCTTGGTGGCCTCGAACAGTTCCGAGGTCGTCTTCGGCGGCGACGTGATGCCCTTCGCCGCGAACATGTCCTTGTTGTAGTAGAAGCCGTAGACGTCGGCGAGCAGCGGCATGGCGCAGCGCTTGCCCTGGAACTCGGTGTAGCTGCGGACCGCGTCGGGGATCTGCGTCAGGTCGATCTTGTCGCGTTCGATGTAGGGCTTGAGATCCTGGAAGCTGCCCGTGGAACACCACGCGCCGAGGTTGTCGGTGAAGAACGAGATCGCCACGTCCGGCGGGTTGCCACCGCGGATGGACTGGGTGATCTTGTCGTCGTCCTGCTGCCCTTCGTGCTTGATCTCGATGTTCGGGAATTTCGCCTTGAGCTTGTTGAGCCCGGCGGTGACCACGTTGTACTCGCGGTCGGTGAACTTGCTGTAGACGGTCAGCGTGAGCTTCGCGTCCGCGGCGGGTGCGGCCGCCGCGTCACCCGACCCACCGTTGGGGCCGCTTGCGGCGCCCGAACAAGCGGACACCAGTGCGGCGACGGTGACCGCGCCGAGCACTATCGAGCCGCGCCAACGGCGGCCACTTCTGGAAACCTGGGTCGTGGAACTCATGACCCTCCTCCTAGTTGGTTGGGGCGGGAGACGGTGGTTCTGTTCGTGAATCCGGGATCGCCACGATCGGATGGGGCTCTCCCGCCCCGGACCTGCGGGGCCCGAGGAGTGCAGGGGTGTTGACGCCGAAGACGTCCCTGCGGACGGTGGCGAGGGCGGATTGAAGAGCGCCCTCGCGCACCGCGTTGCCCTGCACCGACGCGACCCCGACGGGGGTGCGGGGCAGGACCAGTTCGTGCAGCCTCTTCGCGACCAGCGCGGCGAATTCGTCGCCACCGGCGCGGCTGGTGTCACCCGACAGCAGCACGAGTTCGGGGTCGACGACCGCGATCAGGTTGGCCGCGCCGCCCGCGACGCGGCGGGCGAGATCGTCGAGGAAACCTTCGTTGTCGTCTCGTCGCGCCTTGGCGACGGCGTCCGCGCCGGTCTCGGCCTCGATGCCGTGCGCGGCGGCCAGGGCGACGACCGCGGGCGACGCGACGATGTCGCCGAAACGATCCCCGGCGCGGGGCTTGGGGTTCGGGGTGGCGACGGAAACCGGGTCGGGCACACGCATCCAGTCGATCTCACCGCCACCGCCGGTCGCGCCGCGCAGCAACCGCCGCCCCACCACCACCGCGCCGCCGACGCCGTCGCTGAGCCAGATCATCACGAAGTCGTCCAGTCCGACGGCCTGGCCGACGGTCATTTCGACGATCGCGACGAGGTTGACGTCGTTCTCGATGGTGACCTCGACTCCGAGTTCCTGGCTGAGCCTGCTCGGCACGTCGAAGCCGAGCCAGCCGGGGATGTGCGGGGCCGACGAGAGCAGGCCGGTGCGCGGATCGAAGGCACCCTGCGCGCCGATGACGACGTGACGGAGGTCGGTGGCGGCGAGCCCGGCTTCACCGGCTACGTGGCTGAGGGCCGTGCCGAAGGTGCCGACGACGTCCGCGCCCTCGTGGACCGGCAGCGGGACCTGGTACTCCGCGAGCACCGCGCCCGTGACGTCGGCGACGACGAAATCGGCGACGTGCGGCGTGAGATCCACGGCCGCGACGTAAGCGACGCAGCCGTTGACCTGCCAGAGCTGCGCCCTCGGCCCGCGACCCCCACCGCGCACGCCCGCCTTGGTGACGATGTCGTCCTGTTCGAGGCGCGTGAGCAGCTGCGCCGTCGCTGGCTTCGACAGGCCGATCTCGACCTCGAGTTCGGAGCGCGTCAGCGGCCCCTCCCTCAGGAGGACCTCGATGGCCGCGCGATCGTTGATCTCGCGCAGCATTCGCGGACTACCGGCTCGCACTGGGGTTCGCTCCCGACTTCGTTAGGAAACTTTACAGACGGTTTCCGGGGACTGTAGTGAGCCGAACCACAGTCGTCAACGGGCCTGGGAAACGGGGAGGTAACGCTTCTTCGTCTCGCACAGCGGGTAGATGTACCGCTGCGGAGCGTGTCCACTGAGGGACAGGGGGCGGACCTGTGTCGTGAGTGGCGATCCGCGCAGGTCGTCGGCGAATTGCGAATGGGGCGTTGGGTAATCGTGTCGCTGTCACGAAATTACCCTCCAGTGTTATTCGTGCCAATTGACGATCGCACAAATTACGAACATCTGTTCGATGGTTTTAGGTAGATTGGGGGTGTGTCCGAGACCGAGGTTTCCGTGCTTCCCGAGCCGCCGCAGGAGTTGTGGCGTGCCGGGAAGCTGGAACTCGCCCATGGTGTGACCCACGCGTTGGAAGTCATGCGTGCCGCGTCTGCCGTTCTGGGCACCTATGTGGCGGAGATCGAGTCTAGTGGCGTGAACGACTTGTACGGGTATGGCAGTACCTGGTCGTGGCTGGCCGATACGGCGCGGATCTCCCGTGGTGACGCGGAAAAGATCGTCAACCGCACGCTGGTGCTGAACCCGACCCGCGCGCTGGACGGCACGGAAATCCGGCCTTCGCACCCACCACCGCGACGGCGGCTACGGAGGGCGTGCTCGGGGACGCCCAGGTGGATCAGATCGTCGCGTTCTTGAAGAAGATCCCGGTGGAGGTGTCACCGGAGAAGCGGGAGGGCGCGGAGAAGATCCTTACCGATCTCGCCCGCGAGGCCGGGCCCAGCGAAATCGCGAAGGCCGGTCACAACCTGCTCGCCCACCTGGACCCCGACGGCAACGAACCCAAAGACCCCGACCCGGCCGAGCCCCGCCGTGAACTCCAACGACCCGAATCACTCACGATCCCCGAGACCATCGGACGGGGTCAGTCGGTCCATCAAGCATCGACGGCTTGGCGTTCGATATCGATGTCCGCGCGGTCCGCGGCCGCCCGGCCCGCTTCCCAGCCGGCTCCGTTGCTGACCGTCGCGGAGCGCTGAACAGTGTGGCTGAACATCTTTTGGAAGGTCTCCTCGACCACCAGCGACCGGGCGGCCAGCACCGGGAGCAACCGCTTGTCTTCGACCGGGTCGTGTGCGCGTGAACTCGCCTCTTCGAGCCGCTCCCCGATACGAACGGCGTAGGACACCAGGAAGGACTGCCGGAACGACCGGGTCCGCGAGGTTCCGGACCGCGTGATCTGGCTGCCTTCGGCGACCATCGCGCGGGTGGCCTGTACCAGCAGCGAGGTGGTCAGCAATTCGGTGATCTCCAGGTCCATCGCCTCGCCGACCAAGGCGACGAATCCCAGTTTGGAGTAGAAGACCGATTTACTGCGGTTCGCCCTCGCGATCGCGGCGACCAGATGCGATTTGGCCTCGACATACGGCGTGTCCAGCCAGACCCTGACCGACGCCGCCGTCTGCTTCCGGTTCGCGTCGGCGTCGAGCAGGGCACGCTCGAAGGCGTACCGGTTCATCAACTCCTGCGCCTTGGCCGAAAAGGCCTCGGCTTCTTCGGGGTACTCCGTCGATTCCGCCTTGGCCAGCAGACCACGGACCTTGGCGAGCACCTTGTGGTCGACCCCGTTCGCCGAGGCGGACACTCGCGCCGAGGCCGAACCCGGCGGCGGCAGGATCTGCGGCAACTCGGGCAGCTTCAGCAGCGAAGCAAGCACCTTGACCGTGGCCCACAACGCCTCGGCGAGGTCGGCGCCGTGCCGATCGGCCCAGTGCAGCAGATGGGGCCGATCGCGCTCCCACCAGATTTCGCCGCCGAGATCGTGGACCTGTCCAGCCCACCGATCGTCCACAGTGGATGGAGCGTATTTCGCCAGATCGACGGCGATACAGTCCACCAGCAGAGCGACCACCGGCGCGCTTTCGTCCCGGCGGATGAACTCCCAGACGTCGGCGGGCGTCCAGCCCACCTTCCACGCCCTGCCGAGCAGCTCTGCCACCGCGATCCCGGCACCGCTGGCCACCGCCCTGGGCTCGGCCACCGGATCGGCTCCGGCGAGATCCGCCACCACGCGTTCGGGGAAATCGCCGGCACCCCCCCGGCCCATGGTCGGCTTGGTGGTCGAACGCGGCCTGTGTCAGCCCCTCGGCGATCATCTCCACGGTGAGCCGCCGCGGCGGGGGCACAGTGTATTCGTCGAACTCGCCGTCGTGCTTGGGCGCCGTGGGACCGCGCGCCGCCCGAGCGCGTTTCTTCGCCGCGCGCTTCTGACGGTTGTTCTTGCCCACTGAAACTCCTCGCTTATACCCCGGCCCAGGCCGCCAGCATGACGCGCGCGATCGACGAGTTCCCCGGCAGCACCAGCTGCCGCGCACCACCGGCGATCGGGGTCGGCACGGCGCCCGCGTTCCGCGACCGACTGTTCTCGAAAGCGGCCCGCACCTCCCCGCGCGAGACCCAGAACGCCTCCTCGATCTCGCCCTCCGCGGGCACGATCGTCGAAGAGATGTCGGCCCGCGCGGTGAAACCGAGCATGATCGACCGCGGGAACGGCCACGGCTGGCTGCCGAGATAACGCACATCGCGCACGTCGACACCGACCTCTTCGCGGATCTCCCGCTCGACACAGCCTTCGAGCGACTCCCCCGCCTCGACGAATCCGGCGAGGATCGAGTACCGGTTTTCCGGCCAGATCGGCTGCCGGGCCAGCAGGACGTGTTCGCCGTTGACACCGGCGACGTCGTGCACCAGGCAGATCACGGCGGGGTCGGTGCGCGGGTACTCCTCCCGGCCGCAGCCGGTGCACATGCTCGCCCAGCCCAGCTGGACCAGCTCGGTCGGGCTCCCGCAGCGCGTGCAGAACTTCGCCTGGTGCCGCCAGTTCCGCAGCCCCTGCGCGGTGGTGAACAGCCCGGCCGACGCGTCGTCGAGCAGGTCACCGTAGCCGCGCAGGTCGACCCAGATCTCGCCTTCGTGGCGCGGAACCGCTTCGACGACACCCCAGCTTCCCGCCATCTCGACGGTCTCGGTCTCCCCCGCGGGGCGGCCGGGCAGCGACCAGAAGTCGGTGCCCCGCCACTCCCCCAGGAAGACCGCGTCGGCGGGCGGCTCGGCGCCGAAGTCCTGCGTCTTGCGGGTCGCGAGCGTGCCGGAACCCTCCACCACCGGGGTCCGCGCGTGCTCGTCGAGCAGTACGACGTGCGCGTCCGGCCAACGCTCGGCGAGCCTGTCCGGGTTGGTGCGCAAGGATTCCTGACGGTCCGCCGTGGAGCGCGAAAGCGTCGGGAGCGCCCCCAACCCGAACGGTGTCTCCATCAGGCCGGCTCCCCGACGGTCACGTCTCCCAGCGCCTCCAGCTTCGGCGCGAGGACGTCGGCGTCACCGACGACGACCCCGGTGAACCGCTTGGGCGCGAAGAACTCCAGCGCGGCATCCGCCACTTCTTCGGCGGTGACCGCGGCGAGCCGCGCCGGGTGCTCGGCGAGCCATTCGACGCCCAGCCCGGTCGCGGCGAGCGCGGCCAGCTGCGCGGCGAGGCCGCCCTGCGACGACGCCGCCGTGACCAGCGAACCGATCGCGTACTGCCGGACCGACTCGACCTCGTCGGCGGTCGGCGGCACGAGACCGAGCCTCGCCAGCTCGTACCGCGTCTCCATGAGGGCGGCCGCGGTCGCGTCGGTCGCGGTGTCCGCGTCGACGTTCACCACCGCGGTCTGGTCGGTGAACTCGAATCCCGAGTGCGCGCTGTAGGTGTAACCCTTGTCCTCACGGATGTTTTCGACCAGTCGCGACGAGAAGTACCCGCCGTACGCGAGGTTCGCCAGCTGCAGCGCGGCGTAGCGCGGGTCCGTCCGCGACACGGTCTGCGCGGACAGCCGGATCTGCGACTGCACGGCACCGGCCCGCGGCACCAGCAGGACGTTGCCGCCGGCGAGGTCGGGCAGTGCGGGCAGGCGGACGGCGGACCGGTCCGAAGCCCAGCCACCGAGCGCCTTCTCCAGGTCACCGATGACGGCCCGCGGGTCGATGTCGCCGACGAGCACCAGCACGGATCCCCTCGGCAGCACCGAAGCCTGGTGCAGTGCGCGAACCTGTTCCGGCGTCACGACGGCGACGTCTTCGGCCCGCGGGACTTCCCGCACCGCGGGGTGATTGCCGTAGCGGTGCTTCTGCAGCGCCTCGCGGGCGATCGTCCTCGGCTGCGTACGGGAGACCGCGATCCGCTCGATCAGCCGCTCACGTTCCCGCTCGACCTCGACGCCGTTGTACGACGCGCCGGTGAGCGCGTCGGCGAGGACGTCGAGCATCGTCGGCAGACCGTCGGCCAGCGAGGTGCCGGTGATGGCCAGCCGCTCCGGGTCGACACCGGACGCGATGTCGCCACCGATCAGGGCCAGGTCCGCGTCGATCTCGATACGGTCGCGGCGGGCGGTGCCGGTCAGCAGGGTCTCGGCCAGCACTTCGGCGGTCGCCGGGTGCAGCGCGTCGTCGCCGGCGAACGGGATCCACATCCGCAGCTCGACCAGCGGCACGGTGGCCTTGCGGACGGCGAGCACCCGCAGTCCGTTGCTCAGCGTGGTGTCCACCTGGGACAGCTCGGCGGCGGCGCGCTGCGTCCCCAGCGGCGGGACCGGACGCGGCCCGACGGCCGTGCGGCCGATCTCTTCGGCGGTGCGGTGCGGTGCGCTCACTGCTCGGTACCTTCCTGGTCTGAAGATCCACTGGCTCCACTGCCCGGGCGGACGACGAGTACGGCGCGCGAATCCGGCCGCAGCGCCTTCGCCGCCGCCGAAACGGCCTCCCCGGTGACCGCCGAGATCTTCTCGGCGAGCCGGTACACCAGCGACGCGTCGCCGTACAGCAGTTCGAACGAGCCGAGGGCGAGCGTCCGGGACACCAGCTTGTCGTGCTCGGAGTGCAGGCTCGCGGCCCAGCGCGCGGTGACCTTCTTGATCTCCTGGTCTCCCGGCGGCGTGGCCGCCAGCTTCTCCAGTTCCTCGTCCAGCGCCGCGAGGACCTGGTCGGTGCGCACGTCCGGCGGGTGGATCGCGGTGATGGTGAAGGTGTCCGGGTCGCGGGCCTCGAACGGGCCGAACAGCCCGGCACCGGCGCCGATGTCGACGACCAGCGGCTCGCGGTGCACCAGGCGCTGTTGCAGCCGGGAACCGTCGCCGTCGGTCAGCACGCCGGCGAGCACGAGGTTCGCCAGGTAGCCGTCGAGGTCGTTGATCGGGTCCGGCATCCGGTAGCCGACGCCGACCGCTGGCAGCGGGGCGTGCGGGTCCACCTGCTCGCCGCGCAGCTCACCATCGGGTGCGGGCTCGGCGAACGAGGGACGCTCGGGCGCGGGCCGGTGCGGCACGTCACTGAAGTGCTTCTCGATCAGCTCGCGGGCCTGTTCGACGGTGAAGTCGCCGGCGACGGTCAGCACCGCGTTCGCGGGCGAGTAGTAGGTGTCGAAGAAGGCCGCGCAGTCGTCAAGGGTGGCCTGCTCGAGATCCTCGAAACCGCCGTAACCGTTGTGCGCGTTGGGGAACGTGGAGTACAGCACCGGCGGGAGGGTGATCCACGGGAACCCGCCGTACGGCCGGTTCAGCACGTTGAGGCGGATCTCCTCCTTCACCACGTCGATCTGGTTGGCCAGGTTCTCCTGCGTCAGTTTCGGCGCCCGCATCCTGTCCGCTTCGAGGAACAGGGCACGCTCGAGCGCCGCGGCGGGGAGGACCTCGAAGTAGTCCGTGTAGTCCGGATGGGTGGAGCCGTTGAAGCTGCCACCACTCGACTGGACGTGCCGGAAGTGCGCGAGCTTCTCCAGGCTCTCGCTCCCTTGGAACATCAAATGCTCGAAGAGGTGCGCGAAACCGGTGCGCCCTTCGGGCTCGGAACGGAAGCCCACGTCGTAGTGGACGCTGACACCCACCACCGGAGCGGTCGCGTCGGGCGCGAGCACCACGCGCAGACCGTTGTCGAGGGTGAATCGGACAAGCTCGGGATCGGCCATGCGCACCACCCTACGGGCTAAAGCGTGTCTCCCGAACTGAGGTTGGCAGGTTGGGTGAGGACACGCGCGCGCGTTTCTTGTCGGCCGGAGGCCTCGGTTTGCGGAGGTGGGCCGCTGATATGGCTGAGTGGGTGCTAGTACTCCAGGCGACGACCCTGGCGGGTCGCGGCGAAGGTTCCCACTAGCGCGGCCGTGAAGTCGCTCACCCGCGCGAGGCCGTCCTCTTCGGCGCCTTCCTTTCCGTACCAGTAGATCTTGGGCGGACCCTTCAGTCCGGCGAAACCGGCGACCCACTGTTCTTGTTCGCCGAGAGCGAGCGCGTAGGGCAGCGCCCGCGAAAGCAGCACCTCGCGTTCGAGCTTCGGGACGGCCGCCGGCTTGGTCGACAGCAGCGCGGCACGGACGCCGAGCAGCCGCCGGTGCAGCGCGACGCCGGCACCGGTGCGCACCGGCAGCCACCGGGCGGCGACGGTGAGTACCGCGCCCGCCGCGACGACGATCAGCCCGAATTGCGCGTAGCCGACGGTGAGCGCCAGCAGGACGGTGAGGAACAAACCGTAAAAGCAGATACGCGGGCCGACGCGGACGAGCCTGCCGGGCAGGCGCGAATACCAGCCGCGCTCGACAACGCTGTCGCGCACCTTGCCGCGCACCGCCTCGATCCCGATCCGGGCGGACTGGATCTCCGACAGCAGCACCGACTCGCGTTCGTCCGGCAGCAGTGCGTCGAACACGGCTCGTTCGAAAGTGGTGAGCTGCTCGTCCGGCGGGTTGCGGCGGACGAGCAGCCAGCCGGTCAGCTCGCCGGGCTCCTCACTCACCCACAGGTAGTTCCGGACCACGAGGTCGACGGCTGTCGCGGCGAGATCGACGGCGTCGGCGTGCCCCGAAAGGACCATTCCGACCTGTCCCGGAAGCACACCGTCAGGTGACGCGAACGCCGCCTTGTCATCCTTACCGGTGAGCAGCCGGACCGGGAGTGCGTCGCCCGGGTGCTTGTCCCGCCTTCGGAGCAAGCCCAGCGCCACGGCGGCCGCGACCAGCGCGAGCGCGAAGCCGCCCCAGGCCCAGCCGACCGGAGCGGTGAGCACGAACGCGCCGGCGAACGTCTTCGACGGCTCCAGCCGGGCGTTCGCCGGGACGGTGCCGTCGGGCAACTCGACCGAGATCTCCATCCGCTGTCCGGTCGCGAGGTTCTGCTGGCTGAACCGGGTCAACCCGGAATGCGCGATCTGAGCGACCCCGCAGTGCGCGCGCGAACCCTCGGGACCGGCGTGACAGGTGACCGCGTTCGGGATGGCCGGTGCCGCGAAGCTCGCGCGCACGAGTTCGAGGCGGGTGTCCCAGCCGCCCGCGATCCGCCAGCCGACCCGCGTCAGGCCGTCGGCTTCGGCGACCGCGCCGTCCACCGTGTACCGGACGATCGAGGTGCCGCCCTTGAGCCGGATGACGAATTCGTCTTCGGTCAGCTCGGAGTTGCCCGCGCCTTCGATGACGACGTCACGGACGCCGATGATCCGGTCGCGATCGCTTGGCGCGGCCGTCCGCAGCGGAATGCGACGGGTCATCGTCGCCTCACTCGGCACGGACACCGCCTCGACGACCGAGAGGGCACCGTCGCGTTCCAGCTTGAGCGAGATCTCCGCGCTGTTGGGGAGCGTCGGTAGCGGAGCCTCACCCTGGGCTCCCGCCGGTGCCGCGCCCAGCACCAGCAGGAGGACCACCACGAGCACGGGGAACATCACGTCAGGCGGGGACCGGCTCAGGGCGGATCGAGCGCAGGTGCCCGGATTCGGCGAGCAGACCGTCCAAAGCGGACAGGAACGACGGCAGGTGCGCGGCGAACCGGCGCAGATCCCGATCGCCTTCGAGCCCGCCGAACCAGTACAGTCCGGCCGAACCGTCCGCCGACGGGTCGAGCGCTTCGAACGTCCGGAGCCAGTGTTCGGTGTCGCCGAGGACGATGGCGTACGGCAGCGACCGGGAGAACACCATTTCCCGGTCCGCCGGAGGAATCTCGGCGACCTTGACCGTGTGCAGGTACTCGAGCAGCCCGCGTACCTGGCCGACCAGGCGCCTGCCGCGCGAAGTCCGCGGCGGCACCCAGGAGGCGCCCAGCAGCACGGCGACCCCGGCGAGCGCGACCGCGACACCGAGCAGCGCGTGCCCGGCGGTGAACGTCAGGACCGCGGTGCCCACGAGTCCGAGCGCGACCAGGCCGATGCCCGCCAAGGTGAGCTTGCTCTTGCCCTTGTCGGGGCGACGCGAGAACCAGCCCTTGCGCACGACGTCGGCGTACATCGCCTCGCCCGCCACTCGGAGATCGACGGAGCCGCGGCCGCGCAGTTCCGACAGCAGCACGGAATCGGTGCCCTCGGGAAGGATCGCGGTGCAGATCTCGCGCTCGAAGGCGACGAGGTGCTCGTCCGGCGCGTTACGGCGGGCGATCTGCCAGTCGACGGTGCCCGCGCCGCGGACCTCGGCGATCCACAGGTAGTTGCGGACCGCGAGGTCGACCACCGTGCCGCTGACGTCCACGACGTCGACCGTCTCGTCGACGACCGTGCCGACCTGGCCGGGCAGGACGCCGTCGGGAGAGGCGAAGGAGACGCGACCACCGTCGCGCATGAGGACGTCGACCGGACCGGTGCCCGCCGTGAGCGCGCCCTTGTCGCGACGGCGCGACAACCAGACGGCCAGCGCGCCGAGAAGAAGGAACAGTGCCAGTGCGCCGAAACCGATCCCGGTGAGCGTGGTGAGGGCGAACGCACCGCCGACCGAGGCGATCCGCTCGAACCGCGCGTTCGCCGGGACGGTGCCCGCCGGGAGCTGGACGGCGAGGTCGACCCGCTCACCCGCCGCGAGCTTGTCCTGCTCGATGCGGACGACGCCGCTGTGGTCGGTCTCCGCGAGCGAACACTGCCTGTCCGAACCGAGCGGCCCGGCGAAACAGTCCACGGTGGGCATTTCGCGCGTCGGCGCGCTGAACGAAGCGGACACCCTGGACAGTTCGCCGCTCCAGCCGCTCGCGACCTGCCAGCGCACTTGCTGCGCGCCGTTGACGTCGGCGACCGCTCCGTCCACTTTGTACTTGAGGGTGGACGCGCCGCCGTCGAAGGTGGCGACCAGCTGCTCGCCGTTCGACTCGGTCTTGCCCGCGCCCTCGACGGAGACGTCACGGACCCCGTAGACGCGGTCCTGCTCCTCACCGGCGGGAACCTTCAACGGAAGCCTGCGTACCAGATGCTGTCCACCCGGGACGGTCACCTGCTCGGTGATCGACACCGAGCCGTCGCGTTCCACCTTCACCGCGACGTTCGCGGACGCGCCGGTCGGCGGCTGGAGCAGGCCGAGCTGGCCGCGCGCGCCGATCGGTGGCGGCTTCGGCAATTGTGGCGCGTTCGTCAGCGAAGGGCCCGCTTCGGGCGCCTCCGGAACGTTCGAATCCGTCGGCGGGGCCATCAAGGCCGTACTCGCCGCGACGGCCGCGACCGCCGCCCCCCATTTCGTCAACACAGCCACACACTCTAGGGCAGCCGATCTATGCTGACCGCCGAAACGCCGAATCCGCTACCTGGGTGAACGGCGTTGCCGACCGCATGGGGGATCCACTCGATGAACCAGCAGCCGCCCGGCCCGCCTGATCCGCGGCGCCGGCCGACTCCGCCACCGCGACCGCCGCAGGGCGGCCGTCCGCTCCCACCACCGGGCACGCGGCCACTGCCGCCGCGCGGTGGTCCGCCGATGCCACCGCCGAACCGGCCGGTCCACGGTGGACGCCCGGTTCCCGGCCGTCCACCGGTCTCACGGCCGACCCCGATGCCGGCCCCGCCGCCGCCGTTCCGGCCGGGTCCGCCGAGCGGCGGGATGCCGCTGCCCCCGCCGGGCGCGGCTCCGCTGCCGCCGCCGCGGATCGGCGCGCCGGTCCCGTTCCAGCCCGCCGCCGTCGGGCCGCCGCAGCTTCCCTACGGCCCGCGTTTCGCTCAGCCCGCGTTCACGCCCTACGGGGGATATCACGCCAAGAAGTCGAACGGCGGTGTCATCGCGGCCGTCGCGATCGTGGCCGTGATGGCGGTGATGGGCGGGCTGATCATGGTGATCGCCATCGCGAACAGCGGCTCGCGGCACGTCGCGGACGCCGGATACTCGAGCTATTCGACGAACCCGACGACGTCCTCTTCGGACTACACGACGACGACAACCTCCAGTGAGACGTCGACGACCGCCACTCGCTCGCGCGATTCGACCGCATCGCGCGAGACGTCGACCGGCTCGACCCGTGGGACCTCGGCGAGCCGGGCACCGTCCGGTCCGCAACCGCAGCACAAGCTGGCGGACAACCCGCTGTGGCTCAGTTCCAACGTCGGCCTGCCGAACCAGGCGTGCAACCTCTCGCGCTGGGCGAGCAACCCGAACGCGTCTTCGGCGTTCTTCGAAAGCGCGCGGCCCTGCCTGGACAGTGTTTGGCAGCAGGTCATGAGCTACACGAAACTGCCGTTCCGGGTCCCGACCGTGAAGTACCCGTCCGGCAAGAACTGGTCGAGCCCGTGCGGTGACGCCAGCGGCGGCACGGTGGCGGCGTTCTACTGCTCGCAGAACGAGACGCTGTACATGCCGTACGAAGGCCTTCAGCCCAACCAGTACGGCAACCGGCCCGGGGTCTACCTCGCGGTCTTCGCCCATGAGTACGCGCACCACGTCCAGGCGCTTTCCGGTATCTCGAAGGCCTATTGGGACGCACGGTACGAAGCGGGCACCGACTCGGCGGCGGGCCTGGAGATGTCGCGGCGGAACGAACTTTCGGCGCAATGTCTGTCCGGGACTTTCCTGGGCTCGACGGTGGGCCGCGGCGGCTCGGTCGATCAGGCGATGTACCGGGACGCGTGGGGGTCGCAGGACCGCGGCGACCACAACGGCGGTCCGCGCGACCACGGCTCCGACGCGCACGCGATCTCGTGGTGGCAGCACGGTGCGCAGAAGAACCGGATAGCGCAGTGCAACACGTGGGCGGCGAAGGCCTCGGACGTCTCCTGAAACCGCAACTAGAGGACTAATTGCCTTGCGGGGGGGGCGCCCCGACCTGAAGTCCGTGAAGGACTCCTTGAGGGACTCTGGGTCCCTCAAGGAGTCCTTCACGGACCTGCGATTCGCCCCTGCACCATTAATTGCGGCGGTCGCTGGTCAGCCTGGTGGCGCGAAGGGGTTCTCCGCCAGCGGTTCCGCCGGGGTCTCCGGCGCCGGCTGCGTCACCGGAACCGGTGCGGTCACCGGCGCGACCGGCTGCGCGTATTGCGGCGGGTACCGAGGCTGCGGCGGCGGCGCGTACTGGGGCCGCAGCTTCACCTGATCCCGCCGCCGTCGCTCGGCCAGCACCGCCGACAGGTACGCCCAGGACGGCACCCCGGGCGGCATCGGTGCCCCGATCGCCGCCGCGACCTGCTGCGCGAGCCCGTACCCGAGGGCTTCGACCGCTTCGGGGCGAAGCTCGCTCGTGCGGCTCAAATACTGACGGACGGCGAGGGCGAGGTCGTTCGGCAGCCGGGTCAGGTCCAGCTGCGAAGCCCAGTACGCCAGCTGCGGCGGCATCCCGACGTAAGGAGTCCGGGAGGCGGGCATGCGTTCCCGGATCACCAGGGTTCCGGCGAGGTAGTCGCCGACGCGGCGGCCGTTGGTGGACAGCAGCGACGTGACCACCGCCACGACACCGAGCAGGCCCAGCGCCCAGAAGTCGATGAAGAACCCCGCGAGCCCGCGGACCAGCGCGTGCCGGAACCGGACCGGTCCGCCGTCGGTGCGGACCACGCGCAGGCCGAGCGCCATTTTCCCGAGCGTCCGGCCCCGGCTCAGCGTCTCGAAGATCACCGGGTAGCCGACCATGATCAGCACGAGGGTCACCAGGAACAGGGTCAGCGCCAGCGCTTCGTCACCGAACGCGGCGATCTGGCTCAGTATCAGCATCGCGACGAACAGCGTGATCAGCTGGAGAGCGACGTCGAGCATCATGGCGAGCCCGCGGCTGGCCAGTTTCGCCGCGCGCACGTCCAGGACGACGGCCTCGCCGGTGACGAGTTCGGACTCTTGTTCCACCTGGCAAGCGTAGTGACGAATAGGCTGGGCCACCAAGGACGATCGCCGGGAGGGCTCCGAGTTGGACGTGGACGTGTTCGTCGCCGCGCACCAAGCCGAATGGAATCGGCTGCGTGACCTCGTCGGCCGCGCCGGGAAACTCAGCGGCCCGGACGCCGACGAGCTGGTGACGCTGTACCAGCGTGTCGCGACGCACCTTTCGATCATCCGCTCGGTCGCGCCCGACCCCGTGCTCGTCGCGCAGCTGTCCGGCCTGGTCGCGAAGGCCCGGTCGGCCGTCACCGGTTCGCACAGCCCCGCCTGGCGCGAGGTCGGCCTGTTCTTCACCAGGCGGTTCCCCGCGGCGCTGTACCTGAGCAGGCGCTGGTGGCTGACGTCGGCGGCGGCGTCGATCGCGGTGATGGCGATCGCGGCGGTGTGGATCGCCGGTGACCCGCAGGTGCTCGCGTCGCTGGCCTCGCCGGAGGAATTCAAGGACCTGACGGCGCCGGGCGGGAAGTACGAGACGTACTACTCGTCCGACCCCGCGGGTTCCTTCGCCGCGCGCGTCTGGACCAACAACGCGTGGGTGGCGGCGACCTGCCTGTTCCTCGGCGTGGTGCTGGGTGTCCCGGTGATCTACGCGCTCTGGGCGAACTCGCTGAACCTCGCGATCGGCGCGGCGCTGATGTCGTCGGCGGGGCGGCTCGACGTGTTCTTCGGCCTGATCCTGCCGCACGGCCTGCTGGAGCTGACCGCGGTGTTCGTCGCGGCCGGGACCGGGCTGAAGCTCGGCTGGACGGTCATCGACCCTGGCCGCCGCTCCCGGACGGCGGCGCTCGGCGAACAGGGCCGATCGGTCGTGGTGATGGCGCTGGGGCTGACCGTGGTGCTGCTGATCTCCGGCGTCATCGAGGGTTTCGTGACGCCGTCGGGCCTGCCGACCTGGGCGCGGATCGGGATCGGCGTAGTCGCCGAAGTCGCCTTCTTGCTCTACGTGTTCGTAGTCGGGCGTAAGGCCGCGAAGGCGGGCGAAGTGGGCGACGTGGACTGGCGGTACGCCGGAGATGCTCGTCCAGAAGCGGGCTGACCTGCGAAAAGAGAGCAAGGGACCTTTGCTATCGCCTCCGTGGGAAGGGCCGGGCTGTGTGGAAATAGGGACGTCGAGTGTCTCTATTTCCACACAGCTCAGCCCTTCCCGCGCCTGATTCGAGGCCGCTTGACCTGCGGAGAGGAGGCAAGGGTTCCTCCTGGTGATCGAGTCAGCAGGAGGTCGGAACCGCTATCGGGAATTCGGCATCACAGCCGGCCGGCGGCCTTCAGCGCGAGATACCGGTCGGCCAGCCGCGGCGGCAGGTCTTCGGGAACGGCGTCGACGACCTCGACCCCGTGCCGCGCCAGCCGCGCGGTGACCTGGCGCCGTTCCGCCAGCACCCGCTCGGCCGCGGCCGCGTCGTAGACGGCTTCCGCGTCGCCACGGCCCGCCGCCATCTCGGCGACCCGCGGGTCCGCCACCGAAGCGAGCACCAGCTGGTGCCGCGAGGTCAGCTTGGACAGCACCGGGAACAGGCCTTCTTCCAGCGGTGCCGCGTCCAGTCCGGTCAGCAGGACGACCAGCGCGCGCCGCCGGGTCCGCCGCAGCACCTCCGCGACCATCCCGCGCGCGTCGGTCTCGATGAGCGACGGCTCCAGCGGTGCCATCGCGTTCACCAAGGAGGGCAGCAAATCCGTCGATCCCTGGACGGCCGCGTGCACCTGACGGTCATAAGCCAGAAGGTCGACGTGATCACCCGCCCGCGCCGCCAGCACGGCCAGCAGCAGCGCCGCGTCCATCGCCGCGTCGAGCCGCGGCGCGTCACCGACCCGGCCCGCCGAAACGCGGCCCGTGTCGAGCACCAGCACCACGTGCCGGTCGCGTTCGGGCCGCCAGGTCCGCACCATGACGTCGGACGCGCGGGCCGAGGCACGCCAGTCGATCGATCGGACGTCATCGCCGATCACGTACTCGCGCAAGGAGTCGAATTCCGTGCCCTGGCCCCGGATCAGCACCGCGTTGCGGCCGTCGAGCTGCTGCAAGCGTGCCAGCCGGGACGGCAGATGCTTGCGGCTGTGGAACGGCGGCAGCACCCGCACGGTCCACGGCACTTCATGCGATCCCTGCCGCGCCGCGAGACCCAGCGGCCCGGTCGACCGGACGGTGACCCTGGACGCCCGACGGTCACCACGCCGGGTCGGCAGGAGCCGGGTGGTCACGACCCGGCGTTCGCCCGCGGGCAAGGACAAGCGGTGCCGGTCGTCCGCGACGGCGCTGGGCGGCCAGGCGTCACGGAGCCAAGCACGCACTGGACGGCCACCGGGATTGGCCACGGTCAGCGTGATTTCGCACGCCTCACCCAGCCGCACGGACGTCGCGCCGGACCGCGCGAACCGCAGCCGCCGCACACTCCCGGCGAGCAGGAGATCCAGTATCACCAACAGAAGCAGCACCGCGGCGGCCAGCCCGATCCCGGCCCACGAGGGCAGCAGCAAGCCGACAACCGGCGCCGCGAGGAGCGCCAGCAGCCCGAGCCGCCCGGTGACGGCCATCAGCGTGGAACGGGCACGGACGCGAGGACGCGGTCCAGCACACCGTCGGCGGTCACGCCTTCGAGTTCGGCCTCGGGCCGCAGATCGAGCCGGTGCCGCAAAGACGGTCGTGCCAACGCCTTGACGTCGTCCGGGGTGGCGTAGTCGCGGCCCGCGAGCCACGCCCACGCCCGCGTCGCGGCCAGCAGCGCGGTCGCGCCACGCGGCGAGACACCGATGCGCACGGACGGCAGCGCCCGCGTCGCCCGGCAGACGTCGACGATGTAGGCGAGCACCTCGGGCCGCACGGTGACCCCGGAGACGGCGCGCCGCGCCGCGTCGAGTTCGACGATCCCGGCGACCGGTTTGATCCCCGCCGCGGCCAGGTTCCGCGGGTCGAAACCCTGCGCGTGCCGGGAAAGAATGCCGAATTCGTCCTCACGGGACGGTGTCGGCATGGTCAGCTTCAGCAGGAACCGGTCCAGTTGCGCCTCAGGAAGCGGGTACGTGCCTTCGTATTCGACCGGGTTCTGCGTCGCGATGACGATGAACGGATCGGGCAGCGGCCGGGTCTTGCCGTCGCTGGAGACCTGACGCTCCTCCATCGCCTCCAGCAGTGACGACTGCGTCTTCGGCGGGGTGCGGTTGATCTCGTCCGCCAGCAACAGGTTCGTGAACACCGGGCCCTCACGGAAGGAGAACTCGCCGCTGTGCGCGTCGTAGACGATCGAGCCGGTGATGTCACCCGGCATGAGGTCCGGCGTGAACTGCACCCGGGTCGTTTCCAGATCCAGCGACGCGGCCAAGGCCCGCACCAGCAAGGTCTTCGCCACACCCGGTACGCCTTCGAGCAGCACGTGTCCCCGGCACAGCAACGCGATGATGAGCCCGGTGACGGCCGCGTCGTTGCCAACGACGGCCTTCCCGACCTCGGCACGCAGGGCGATCAGCGCCGCCCGCGCTTCGGCCGCACTGTCCACACCGGACTCACCGGTCTGTTCGGTACTCAAGACCGTTCCACCTCTCGTTCCACGACATCGAGTCCGTCCGCCAGCCGCACCAACGCGGTGTCATCGGCGGGCGGGTCCCCATACAGCAGCGCGCCGATCTCGGCCGGTGCCCGGCCGGACCGTGCGGCGACGGATTCCACCAGTGCCGCCGGTTCGGCGTCACGGGGCAGCCCCAGCAACGACCGAAGCCGCGCACGGGCCGCCTCACGCAAGGTCTCCCCGGCGTGCGCGGCGGCCTTCGCCTTGCGATACAACCGAGCCCGTCCCTCGGTGGCCTCGGCCGCGCGCACCACGACCGGGATCGGCTCGGTCACCACCGGCCCCAACCGGCGGGAACGCCACAACGCCAGCAGGACCACCGCGACCCCGGCCTGCAACGCGGCGTACGACCAGCCCGACGGGATCAGTTCGGACAGCGGCTTCTTCTCGTTCTCCAGCGACGGATCGGCAGGCGTCGGCAGGTACCAGACCAGCCGCTCGTGCTTGCCGAGCAGCCGCGTCGTCAGTGCCGCGTTGCCCTCGTCGGCCAGCCATTCATTGGACAGCGGTTCGGGGGAGCCGAGTACGGTGACCGTCCCTTGTGGACCGGGCACCTCGAGGTACGAGCCGCCGTAGCATTCCTGCGCCCTCGGCTGCGTGGCCGCGTACTTCTGGCCGCCCAAGGTCGCGCTCCCGGCCGCGACGGGATCCGCCGCCGGACAGTCGGGTTGGCGGGTCTCCACTTCGAGCTGACCGTTCACCCGCACACCGGGAAGCATCTCGTCGACCGTGCTCGCGCTCGGCTGCACCAGCACGATGCGCGGAGAGATACGCCGGAATTCCGTGAACGCGCTCTTGGGCACATAGCCGGGCTGGGTGATCAGGACGGTCGCGCCCTCCGCGAAGTCCTTGGCCTCGGCCGCCGTGTGCACCGGGATGATCTTGACGCCTTCCCGTTCCAGCAAGGTCGCCAGCGCACGGCTGCCGCCGGGCTCGTACGAACCCGGTTCGAGCGCGCCGGTGGTCTGCTCCCCGCGGAAAAGCACGAGCAGGGTCCCGGTCAGCACGATCAGGAGGACGACCGCGAGCGGGAACCGCACCCCGCGCCAGATCCGGCGGGCGTCGGGCGAAACTGAGGTCATCCGGCCGCCAGGGCGACGGGCCTCGCACGGCGGCACCGTTCGTCCAAATCGGACAGTGATCGGTAACCCGCCTCGACGGCCGGGATCCCTCCATAGTGGACGTCGTCGAACAACCGGGCACCGGCGCGCAGGGCGTCGGCGACATCCGGGAGCAACCGTCCGGCTTCGATGGCGGCCTCGTCGGCGGTCCGGCCGGACTTCTCGTCCAGCAGCGCCCGCTCCTCCAACGACCGCACCACGGCGCGGAAGATCTCACGGACGGCTTCGTCGAAGTCGCCTCGCGACGCGGCTTCCCCGGCTGCCTTCCGGTAGTCACCGGAAGCCTTGCGCTGTCCGGCGAACACGGCCCTGCCACCCTTGGCCGCCGTCGCCAAGGGGCCGGACCGCAGCCGGATCACCACCACCAGCACGATCAGCACGACGACGAGCAGCACGACCGCGAAGACCCCGCCGGGTACGGCGCCGTTGACAGTGTCGAGGAAGCGCAGCACCCGTTCGACCAGCCAGGTGAAGGTGTCGGACAACCAACCAGGTCTCGCGGCCGCGTAAGTCGGATCCGAGAGTTCCTCGGTCGCGCGCAGCCGGGCGGTGTCCCGGTCGATGTCGACCGGGATCTCGGTGAAAAAGCGCGTCACCATGCCTGCGGCGGAGGCGGCGTCGCGATCCCGGCCGCGCGGGCCAGCTCGATGTCCATGCCTTCGCGGCGCATCCGCTGGTCGATGTAGAGGATCACGGTGACCAGCGCGGTGAACGGCCCGACGATGGTCTGCGCGATCACCGTGCCCACCGACTGCAGGATCAGGTCACCGGTCGAGGGGATGTACATCTGGTCCAGGTTGCCGAAGATCGACATGAACGCGCTGAAGCTGAACGGCAGCGTGATGATCGACGCCAGCAACGACGAGATCACGTAGGCCAGCAGCAGGATCCCGAAAACCCGCCAGAACATCCCCGAGACCAGCTTCACCGAGCGGCGGAACGCCTCCATCACGGTGCCGCGTTCGAGGATGAACGCCGGACTCGCCAGTGCCCAGAAGGTGTAGGGGATGATCGCGGGCAGCAGGCAGAAGATCGCCCCGACCAGGATCGCCAGCGTGTAGAGCACGGTCAGCCCGAGCAGCGGCAACAGCCGCGGCGTCGCCTCCTTCAAGGCCTCCTTGAAGGTGACCGGCTTGCCCAGTACGGCCTTGCCCATCAGGACGGTGAGGAATCCGGTGAGGAGGGTCGTCCCGAGCAGGGTGGCGACGAGGGTGATGGACGACGACGCCAGTGTCCCGCCCAGCAGGCCGAGCATCTGGTTCATCAGTTCCTGATCGGTGGCCGCCGGGCCGAGATCGCGGACCTGCTCGAGGTCGCCGGTGGTGTCGACCAGCAGCAGCCCGGCCAGGTTGAGGGCCGCGGTGAGCACGGCGGTCACCGCGGCGGCGCCGAAGACCATCCGCCAGTGCCTGCGCATGGCCGTGACCGCGCCGTCGAGGATGTCGGTCAGGTTCAGCGGGCGCAGTGGGATGACCCCGGGCCTGCCGAGACCGACCTTCCAGTTCGGATACTGCTGTGGCGGCGCCTGATAGGACGGCAGTGGCGGCGGCGGTGTCACCCCAGAGGGGGACTGCCACTGCTGCTCCGGCGCCGGTGGCGGCCGCACTTCACCCTGCGGCGGCGTCGGTGCGTCCGCCTGCGGCTTCGGCGTCTCGGTACCTTCCGGCCCGGACGGTCCGCCGGTCTCCCTCATGCGACAGCCCCTTACCCGTTCGCGTTGCTTGCGCACACTCTTCCAGAGGGTCCGACACCCGACCAGAGCTGGGGGGACGACACTGATGGGTGACCGCTCGGCTCCCGCTGGATACCCTCTGCAGCCGAGCAGTGGGAGGGAATGCCGTTAGCTCGTTATGCTGAACTATCGGGCCGGGTACCCCCGGTTCGCCCCTAGAACCACCGGGACCGACTTGATGACGCAACCGCCCCACGGCCAGTGGCCGCCACGCGGCGCCGTCCAGCCACCGCCGGTGCACGGCCAGCCCCCTGCCCAGTGGCATCACGGTGCGCCGCCCCAGTTTCCACCGCCGCCGCCACCACGCCGGTCCGTCGGCGCGATCGTCGGCATCTGCCTCGGCGCGGTCGCCGTACTGGCCCTCGGCCTTGTCGCGATCGTTTCACTCAATCGTGGCGACAAAGAGCACGTAGCGAACGCGGGCTACCAGACCCTGCCGAACCCGACTTCCCCGGCGGCCCTGCCGCCGAGCGGGTCGTCGTCACCCTCGTCCTCGCCGGACCCGTTCCCGACGACGTCGTCCAGGGCGCCTTCGTCGCCGACCGGGCCGCAGAAGGTCCTCAAGCTCGGTGACCACCCGATACTCCAGGATCCCAACGCCGGGCTGCAGAACCGCGTCTGCTCGCTGCCGCAGTGGCAGAGCAGCCAGCAGGCCGCCGAGGCGTTCTTCACCGCGGCGGGCAAGTGCCTCGACGACGCGTGGGGCCCTTTCCTCGGGGCCTACCGCCTGCCGTTCACCCCGCCCGCCCTGCACTTCCCCACCGGCGCCAGCTTCGAGACCGAATGCGGCACAATCCAGGTGGGCATCGCGACGGCGGCGTACTACTGCGAGAACAACCTCTACGTGCCGTTCCGGGGTCTGCAGACCGACCAGTACGGCAACAACCCCGGCGTCTACCTCGCCCTCTTCGCGCACGAGTACGGGCATCACGTGCAGGAGGTCGCCGGGTTGATGGACGCGGCCTGGCAGAAGATCTACGAGGCAGGCCAGAACAGCCCTACCGGACTGGAGATGTCGCGGCGCAAGGAACTGCAGGCGCAGTGCTTCTCCGGGATGTTCCTCGGCGCGCACGTCGACCAGGGCGGCACGGTCAGCCGGGACATGTACAACAAGGCCTGGAACGACCAGGAGACCCGGGGCGACAACACCTCACGCAGCCAGGACCACGGGACGAACGCGCATTACGCGTCCTGGTGGCGGGCGGGCGCGAGCAACAACCGGGTCGCCGACTGCAATACCTTCTCCGCTCCGGCCAGCGCCGTCTCCTGACCCACCCCACCCCACCCGCGTTTCGTCCTCTAGTTGCGGTACTTGCACGTGCAACTACCGCAACTAGAGGACGAAACGCGGTGGGTGGGGGTCAGGCCGTCGCCAGCCGACGCGGACCGCGCAGCACCAGGTAGACGTACATCCCGCCGGCGAAGCAGCTGAACACCAGCAGAGCCAGACCGACCGGCCGCCGCGCGTCTTTGGCCCCAGCCGCCGCGTCGGCCGCGTGCACCGAGACAGCGTTCCCGGAAGCACCATCGGGGACGACGACCTCGAGCCGCTCCCCCTTGCCGTGCCCGCAGCCGTTGAGCGCACCCTCCATCGGCTTGCCGCCGAACTCGAACTTGACGGTCTCGGCGGTCCCGCCCGCCACGCACGGCGTGGGCTGGATGACCTCGGCCTGGACGGTCGTCCCCTTGGCGTCGTTCGAGATGCCGAACAGCCCCGGCCCGGCGAACCAGGCCAGGAAGATCACCAGCAGGCCGGCACCGGCAGCCACCGCCAGGGAGTTCCATCCCGGGCTGAGCCCTCTGGCGGGGTCCGATCGCTTGCGCACGAACGCCATGCTTCCAGAACCCGGCGGCAAAACACAGCGAGCCCTCCGGTCGGAGGAGGGTGATACCAGCGGCAGAACACCGGAGCCCATTTGTCCGGGGGCTGCTGATACCAAAGGTCCCTTGCTACCGCTCGATCGTCTCCGCGGCTGTCACCTTGCGGATGTACAGCAGCCTGTCGCCCGGCTCGATCGCGTCCGCCTGCGGAGCGTCCACGCGGTACAGGACGCCGTCGCGGACGACACCCAGCACGATGTCCGACAGATGCCGCGGTGAACCGCCCTCTTCCGACGGCTCCACCGGGCGTTCGGCGATCGCGAGGCCGGACTCGGGGGTGAGCAGATCCTCGACCATGTCGACCACCAGCGGCGTCGACGTCGCCATGCCGAGCAGACGCCCGGCGGTCTCGCTCGACACCACGACCTGGTTCGCGCCCGACTGCTTGAGCAGGTGGACGTTCTCCGCTTCCCGCACCGAGGCCACGATGTGCGCCTTCGGTGCCAGCTCGCGAGCGGTCAGCGTGACCAGCACGGCGGTGTCGTCCCGGTTCGGGGCGACGACGACGGCCTTGGCCCGCTGCACACCGGCGACCCGCAGCACGTCGGCACGGGTGGCCGAACCGTGCACGGTCACCAGACCGAGCGAAGTGGCCGCTTCGAGGGCCTGCTGGTCGGTATCGACGACGACGATGTGGTCGGGTTCGGTGTTCTCGTCCCCGAGCAGCGCGTTGACCGCCGACCGGCCCTTCGTGCCGAATCCGACGACGACCGTGTGGTCACGCACCTTCGTCCTCCACTTTTGGATCTTGAAAGCCTGGCGGGAGCGCTCGGTGAGCACTTCGAGTGTGGTACCGACCAGGACGATGAGGAAAAGCACCCGCAGCGGGGTGATCACCAGGACGTTGACCAGGCGCGCCGACGACGTCGCGGGCGCGATGTCACCGTAGCCCGTGGTCGACAGCGACACTGTCGCGTAGTAGAGGCTGTCGAGAAAACTGAGCCCGTCGCCGTTGGCGTCGCGATAGCCGTCCCGGTCGAGGTAGACGATCAGCACGGTCGCCAGCAGGGCGAGCATCGCGCCGATGATCCGCTTAAGGATCGACCGCAGCGGGCTGACCGTCAGTTCCGGCATCCGGATCACGCCGACGAGCTCATGGTCCGGGCGGTCGCTCAGCCTGACCGGGAAACGCTTGAGAACCCTCATGCACAGGCTCCGGCCTGGTCCGCGTCACTCACGGTCGGGAGGATAGCCGACGAACCTTACGTTCAGCGCGGTATGCGAAGCTCAGGGGCATGTCCTCGGATTCCAAGCCGTCCCAGCGGCCCGCATACTTCCTCGCCGGCCTGCTCGGTGCGGCCGGTGTCCTGCACTTCGTCCAGCCGAAACCCTTCGACGCGATCATCCCGAAGCAGCTCCCCGGCTCGCCGCGGGCATGGACCTACGGCTCGGGGGTCGCCGAGCTGGGGGTCGCCGCCGCGGTCGCCGCTCCGAAGACGCGACGGCTCGGCGGGCTGACGGCCGCGCTGCTGTTCGTCGTGGTCCTGCCGGGGAACGTGAAGATGGCCCTCGACGCCGACCGCCGGAAGGCCCCGAAGCACTGGCGAGCGGCTTTCTGGGCCCGCGTCCCGCTCCAGATCCCGCTGGTCACCTGGGCCCTGAAGGTGCGCGACCGCGCCTGACCCCCGCCGCGTTTCGTCCTCTAGTTGCGGTAGTTGCGCGTGCAACTACCGCAACTAGAGGACGAAACGCTAGAGCGTCGGGACCCTGCGTAGGAGGTCTCGCAGGCCTTCGGCGTCCAGCAGATCCGCCGGGCGGACGGTCTTGTCGTGCTTCACGTAGTGGAACGCCGCCCGCACCTTCTCCACCGGGATCTTTCTCAAGGCCGCCCACGCCAGCCGGTATGCCGCCAGCTGTACGGCCAGCGGCGCGAGCCGGTCCTTCTCCGGGACGGCGCCGGTCTTCCAGTCGACGACGGTCCAGCCGCCGTCAGGATCGGCGAACACCGCGTCCATCCGCCCTCGCAGCGTCACGCCCACGATGTCGGCCGAGAACGGGACCTCGACGGCGTGCGGCACCCGGTTCGCCCACTCGCTCTTCTCGAACGCCGTCTGCAGCGCCTCCAGCTCGGAATCGGGCGCCTCGTCGACGTCCGCCGCGCCCGGCAGATCGTCGATCTCCAGCAGCTGCTCACCACCGAACCGCTGCTCCAGCCAACCGTGGAACGCCGTCCCCCGGCGCGCGTAAGTATTGGGACGCACCGGCAGCGGCCGTCGCAGCCGTTTGGCCAGCGCGGCCGGATCGGCCGACAGCTCCACCAGCTGACTCACCGAAAGATGCGGCGGCAGCACGACCTGCTGGACCCGGTTCCGCGCCCGCGCGCGTTCTTCCAGCAGCACCTTGGTGTCGGAGATCCAGCCGTCCGGATCGTCCTCTTCCTCAGTGTCCTCCGCGTCTTCGGTATCTTCCATGGCACCGAGCACCAGATCGACGCCGTTGGTGACGCCCTCGCGCCGCGGCCACAGCGGATCGACCGGCCACCGCGCCTTGCGTGAATCGGCGACCAGCGGGTTCTCCCCGTCGGCCTCGGGCTCGTCGGCCCAGTGCTCGATCCGGCCGACCGAGTTCGCCCGCATCACCTCGCCGATTTCGAGCAGGAACTCCGAAGGTCCCTTCGGCCGCGCGCTGCTCTCGTTCCACCAGTGCCCGGAAACCAGCATGGTGTGCTCAGAGCGGGTCAGCGCGACGTAGCAGAGCCGCCGCTCCTCATCCGCCTCTCGCGCCACGAATCCTTCTTCGTGCAGTTCCAGCGCTTCCTGGACTTCCTTGCGGTCGAAGCCTTCGGACACCCGCAGCTCCGGCAGGTCCTCCGAGTCGCCGCGCAGCGCGGCCGGAAGCGAGGTCGACGTCCGCAGCCACGACGACGACCGCCGCCTCCCCGGGAAGACCTCCTTGACCAGGTGCGGAACCGCGACGATGCGCCATTCCAGCCCCTTGGCCGAGTGCACGGTCAGTACCTGGACCCGGTCCGGGACGACCTCGACCTCGCCGGGGGTGAGCCCGTCCTCCGCGTGCGCGGCGGTGTTCAGATAGTCCACAAAGGACAGCAGGGTTGCCGTCGGCGAGGTCTCGGCGAAGTCCGTGACGACGTCGGCGAAAGCGTCCAGGTGCGCACGTCCGGCGGGCCCGGGACGGGCCAGCGATTCGACGTCGAGCAGCATGGTGCGTTCCACGTCGGCGACGAGTTCGGGCAGCGACTGGTCGAGGCGGCGGCGCAACGCCGAAAGCTCGCCACCCACTCGCCGGATCCGCCGGTACCCCTCGGGCGAATACCGTTCCGCGGTACCGGGGTCGTCGATCGCGTCGGCGAGCCCGGCCTGTTCGACCCGTTCGGTCACCAGCACCGGTTCGTCCACAGCGGACCTTTCCGAAGGCGGCACCGGCGAGGAGAGTTCGCCCGCCCGCCGCCACAACGCCGCGAGGTCGGCCGCCGCGATCCGCCAGCGCGCCCCGGTCAGCAAGCGCGCGGCCGCGCTGCCCGCGAGCGGATCGGCGAGCACCCGCAACGTGCTGACCAGGTCCGCGACCTCGGGTTCGTCGAGCAGACCACCGAGGCCGACGACCTCCACCGGAAGCCCCCGGGCCCGCATTTCGGCCGCGATCGGCGCCATGTCGGCGCGGCGGCGCACCAGCACCGCGGCGGTTGGCGGCTTTCCGGTCTCCTCCACGGTTTCGAACCAGCGTTTCGCCACCGCGTCGGCCACCCACTCGCGTTCGGCGCGGATGTCCGGCAGCAGCGCGGAGGCGATGTCGGCTGTTCCCGCGCCTTCCAGCGCACGCAACCTCGCGACACCGAGGCCGCGCTCCCGTAATGGTTCCGAGATCGCGTTCGCGAGCTCCAGCACCTCGGGTGGGTTGCGGAAACTGGTCAGCAGCCCGAACTCCAGTGCCGGGACGAGCCGTTCGCCGTTGTCGCGCGGGAAGTCCGTGGTGAACCGCGGCAGGTTCGCCGCACTGGCGCCGCGCCAGCCGTAGATGGCCTGCGCCGGGTCACCCACCGCCGTCACCGGCATCGGCGGATGTTCGACGCCGCCGAACAGCGATCGAAGCAGGATCCGCTGGGCGTGCCCGGTGTCCTGATATTCGTCGAGGAGCACCGCGCCGTACCGCTCACGTTCCCCCGCGACCACCGCCGGATAGCTGTCGGCGAGCTGCGCGGCCAGCGACATCTGGTCGGCGAAGTCGAGCGCGCCCTCGGCCCGCTTCCGCGCGTGGTATGCCTCGACCAGCGGCAAGAGCGCGAGCCGGAACCGTTGCGCCGTCATGACTTCGGCCAGTTTCTGCGGCAGCGCCGCACGCTGCCCCTTGGCTCGCGGCGCGTTTTCGATGACCTCGCACAACCACGACGTGTACTGCGCCAGCCGTTCGGTCTCGACCAGATGCTCGCCGAGTTCCCCGGCCAGCGCCAGCAACTGCGCGGTCACCGTGGAGGGCACGCGATCGGTGTCGAGGTCATTGTCCCAAGTGGACACCACGCGATGCGAGAACTGCCACGAAGACGTCTCCGAAAGCAGCCGGACTCCCGGCTGGACCGGCAAACGCAGGCCGTGTTCGGACAGCAGCCGCCCGGCGTACGCGTGATAGGTGAGCACGGTCGGTTCCCCGGCGGTCACCGTCATGCGGAGGTCGCCGGTCGGGTCGATCCTGTCGAGCAGCCCCGATCCGACGAGGCGGCGCAGCCGGGTGCGGACGCGTTCGCCGAGCTGGCGGGCGGCTTTACGGGTGAAGGTCAGGCCGAGGACACGTTCCGGCGGCACGACACTGTTGGCCACCAGCCACACCACGCGTGCGGCCATCGTCTCGGTCTTGCCCGCACCGGCACCCGCGACCACCAGCGACGGCTCGATGGGGGCGGCGATGACCTCGGCCTGCTCGTCGGTCGGGCTGTGCAGGCCGAGCGCGCGGGCGATCTCGGCCGGTTCGACCTGACGGCGCTGGAGTTCGGAGATCAAGGACCGGTCACCTGCCTGCCCTCGGGCCGCAGCGGACAGCAACCCCTCGCCGGACAACGATCACAGTCCGGGTTCTCGGTGACCCCGTACTCCGGGCCTGCGGCCGATCCGGCCGCCGAACGCACCAGCTCGAGCCATTGCTTGCCGCCGTCGGAGTCAAGCGGCGCCTGCTCACGCTGGGTGGATCCGGTCTTGTTGTTGGACTTCGCGACGTAGACCAGCCGCGCACCACCGGGTTTCGAACCGCCCTCGACCGCGCCGAGCAGTACGGCCAGCTGGTACGCGGCCAGCTGCGGATGCTGTTCGGCGTCGGAGGCGGAGATCGGGACCTTGCCGGTCTTGATGTCGATGACGACCTGGCGGCCGTCCTTGTCCATTTCCACGCGGTCGACGCGGCCGCGCAAGAGCACGCGGAGGTCGCCTTCGCCGACGGGCAGCTCGACTTCGATGTCCTGCTCGACCCCGGCCTCGATCAGTTCCTTGCGGCTGGATTCCAGCCAGGAGACGAAGTTGCGCAGCATCTGCTCGACCCGCGACCGCTCGCGGCGCGAGAACCACGGCGCCCCCGCGTCGACCCGCACCCACGCCTCGTCGAGGGCCGCGCGGATCTGCTCGTCGCTGCTGCCGCCCGCGACCGCCTGCGCGAGCCCGTGCACCAGGGTTCCGGTGACGGCCGCGAGTTGCGCCGGGTCACTGCCGCCGTGGCGTTCGATCAGCCATCGCAGCGGGCATTTGACCAGAACCTCCACAGTGGACGGTGAGATGCGGATGAGATCCCCCGCCCCGTGCACGGGTTCGCTGGTGGAGGGTTCCAGTAGCCCGTACCAGGTGCCCGGATGCGCGCCCGGCACCCCGGCGGCCGCCAGTTTGGCGAGCTGCCGCGCCGCTCGCTGCCGCCGCTCGGGCACGCTCGTCTCGTCGCAGACGACCTCGCGCAGTTCGCCGACGAGTTCGGCGAGCACCAGCGAACGGCCCGCGGACTTCATCCGCGAGTCGAGGCCGCCGTCGTCCGCGCCGTTCTCCTCCAGGTCGTCGATGAACCGCGAGGGCTGCTCGTCCTCCCCCGCGACCGCGCTGACCAGCAACGTCTTCCGCGCACGGCTCGCGGCGAGGTAGAACAGCCGCCGTTCCTCGGCGAGGATCGGCGCGGTGGCGGACACCTTTTCGTCGTCGACACCGGACATGAGGTCGACCAGCCGCTCGACGCCGAGCACGGAACCGCGCAACCGCAGGTCCGGCCAACTGCCCTCCTGGACACCGGCGATCGCCACGACCGTCCACTGGCGTCCGGCGGACGCGTGCGCGGTGAGCAGCGAGACGCCCTCGCTCTTCAGTGCCGCGGGGGCCAGCGTGTCACCGGCGATGTTCTGCGAAGACAGGTAATCCGCGAACGAGGCGACACTCGCCCTCGGCAACCTGTCGACATAGCGACCGGCAGCGTCGAAGAGCGCGACGATCGCGTCGAGATCCCGATCCGCCTGTGAGCCCAGGGAACCACCGCGATCGACCAAACGCAGGAAGCGCTGCTCCAGAGCGCTGGCCTGCCACAGCTCCCACAGCACCTGCTCGACGCCGTCACCGCGCACGACGGCCTGGTGCGCCGCGTGGAGCAGGCCGCCGATCCGGCGCATCGGCAGCGCCTCCGCCTCCGCCAGGCCGGTGAGAACGTCGTTGGTGCGCAAGGCTTCCACCAGCAGTTCGTCGCTGGACCGCTGTCCACCGCCGGCGAGTTCCAGCCTGCGTAAACCGCGACGCAGCCGCCGCAGGGCGAGCGGATCCGCGCCACCCAGCGGTGAGGACAACAACATCTCGGCGAGGTCGACGTCGAGCAGTTCCGGGTCGGCGGCGAGCCGCAGCATCGCGAGCAACGGCCGGACGGCGGGTTGTTTCGCCAGCGGCAGTTCCTCGGTGGCCGAACCGATCGGCACCCCGGCGGCCCGCAGAGCACGTTGCAGGACAAGGAAAGTACGGGCAGGCGACCGGACGAGTACCGCCATCTCCGACCACGGGACGCCGTCGACGAGATGCGCGCGGCGGAGCTGGTCGGCGATCCAGCTCGCCTCGGACGCCGGTGTCGGCATCAGTCGGACGCGGACGGCGCCGCCCTCGGCGTCCGGCGCGTCGACGAGCTTGCGCTGCGGCGACGAACCCGGCAGCACCGAGCCGAGTTTCGTGACGGCCGTGCGGATCACCGGGGCGAGCCGGTGCGCGGTGGTCAGCAGGACCGTGCGCTCGCCGTCGTCATCCGAGTCGGCGAACAACCGGGGATCCGCGCCGCGGAAGGAGAACACGGACTGATCCGGGTCACCCGCGACGACGAACTCGTCGGCCGCGTGCCCGATGAGCCTGATGAGCCGCGTCTGCAGCGGGTCGAGGTGCTGGGCGTCGTCGACGAACAGGTGGCGGATCCGCCGCTGCTCGCGTTCGCGCAGTTCGGGGTCGTCCTCCAGCGCCAGCAGCGCGGAAGTGACGAGTTCCGCCGCGTCCAGCGCCGGGGCGCTCGCCACGCCCAGCGCGTTGCCGCCCGCACCCTGCAGCAACGTGACCTCTTCGTACTGGCTCCAGAAACGCCCGGCCGCGATCCACTCGTCACGGCCGCGGCGCCTGCCGAGTTCGGCGAGGTCCTCCGGGCCGAGCCCGCGTTCGGCGGCGCGCAGCAGGAGGTCTCGCAGTTCCTCGGCGAAACCGGGCACGTTCAGCGCGGGCCGCAGCTGTTCCGGCCAGTCGAGCGCCCCCGCTTCGAGGTCGCCCGCGAGCAGGTCTCGGACGACGACGTCCTGCTCCGCTCCGGCCAGCAGGCGCGGCGGCGGGAGTTCGTCGGCCTGGGCCTCCATCCGCAACAGCGCGTACGCGTACGAGTGCACAGTGCGCACCAGCGGCTCGCGGATCGTGCGGGGCAGCGGATCTTCTTCCGGATCGGTGGTGAGCCGGTGGGTGATGTCGGCGCGGAGGACCTCGGCGGCCTTGCGAGAGGTGGTCAGGATGAGGACGCTCTCCGGGTCCGCGCCTTCGGCGATGCGCCGCGACGCCGCCGACGCCAGCAAAGCCGTCTTGCCCGTGCCCGGGCCGCCGAGGACCCGGCGGAAGCCGTCCGGGGCGGCCAGCAGACGGCGGGCGCCGGAATCCCACTGGAACTCCCGTGTGCCGGTGACCGGCGTGCGGACCAGCCGCGCGTCGGTTCCTGCCGCTGTTCGCCGCCCGTTCACGCCCACGATGGAACCACGCCCCGCCGACACAACCTCGCAGCGGCACGGCAAAGTGGTCCCATGGATGACGAACTGCACGAGCGGGTGCGCGAGGTCATCGCGAGTGTGCCCGCCGGCTCGGTCGCGACTTATGGGGATATAGCGTCGGTTTCGGGAGCGCCGTCACCACGGCTGATCGGCCGGGTCCTCGGCGAGGACGGCCACGACCTCCCTTGGCACCGCATTCTGCGCGCCGATGGGACACCGGCTCCACATCTGGTCCACGAGCAGTTGGAGAAACTGCGCGCCGAGGGGGTCCTTGCCGACGGCCAGCGCGTCGACCTGCGAAAATATCGGTGGCAGCGTGATCCCGATGACGACGCCGGCTTGGGCGGCCTGTTTGAGGTTAGCCTCGCCTAATGAGCTACATCGAGGCGAAGGTGACCGGTGTCCGGCGGCTCACCCCGCACATGACCAGGGTGACCTTCTCGGGGGCGTCACTGGAGGACCAGGCGCCCGACCAGTACCTGAAGGTGTTCTTCCCGCAGCCCGGGCAGACGGAACCCGTTCTGCCCGCGCCACTGGGCGGCGACGAGGTGTACTCCTGGTACAAGACCTACCTCGCGATGCCCGACGACGTCCGCCCGCCGATGCGCACCTACACCGTGCGCGCGCTGCGTCCGGCGATGCAGGAGGTCGACATCGACTTCGTGCTGCACGGCGACGAGGGCCCCGCTTCGGCGTGGGCTTCGAGCGCTTCGGAAGGAGACCGGGTCGCCCTCATGGGGCCGCACGGGCTCTACGACGTGCCCGAAGGTACGACCTGGCAGCTGCTGATCGGCGACGAGACCGCGATCCCGGCGATCGGCGCGATCGTCGAGGCCCTGCCCGCCGGGACACGGGCGCTGGTCTACGTCGAGATCGGCGACCGCGAGGACCGGCAGGTCTTCGAAACGCGGGGGACGGTGGAGCTGCACTGGGTGGTGCGCGGCTCCGGCGGCATCGGCGAGGCTGTCTTGGACGCCGTCCGCAAGGTGGACCTGCCGGGCGGGACGCCTTACGCGTGGATTTCGGGCGAGGCGAACATGGTGAAACTGGCGCGGCGGCACCTCGTGCGGGAGCGCGGGGTGGACAAGCGAGCGATCTGCTTCACCGGGTACTGGCGGCGGGGAATGAGCGAAGAGGCCGCTGGGCGTGAGGCGATGCGGGCCGAGGAGGACTAAGTCTTCTCCTCCGTCTCCTCAAGTACACGATGGCCCCCTTCTTGCGCCCAGGTACAGAAAGGGGCCTCACACTCACCCCTGTGAAGGGTGAGGCACCTGGGGCCACCGTGGCGACCGAGAAGTCCGTGAAGGCCACCTTGAGAGACCCTGGGTCCCTTAGGGAGGCCTTCACGGACTACAGCGACCAACCCCAGCGCCCCAAAGCCCTCAGTGCGGAACCCAAAGCGTTACCCGAGTCCCCCGCCCCGGATGCGAATCGATCGTCCCCCGCCCACCGACCTCCGCCAGCCGCGCCATGATCGACTGGCTGATCCCGAACCCCGGCGGCCGGTCCAGCATGCTGAATCCGGTCCCCTGATCCCGCGCGATGACCGCGATGCCGCCTTCGCGCTCCTCGACGCGAAGCACGACCTGCTTGGTCCCGGCGTGCTTCACGGTGTTTCGGAGCGCTTCGCGGACGGCGTCGCGGATGGCGGTCCGGCGCGCGTGTGAGAGGCGGTAGTCCTCTTCGGTCTCGGCGGCGACGAGTTGGGTGCGGAGGCCGTCTCGCGCCATTTCGGTGGCGACCTCGGCGAGGTCCGCCGCGAGACCGCGGGCCGAAGGCGCGTCCGGGCCGGACAGTTCGCGCCGTAGTTCGGCGGCCTGCGCACGGGCCGCGGCCCGCATCTCGGCGAGCCTTCGCACGGCGGCCGAATCGTCGTCGGGCGCCTCCATGCCCATCGCTTCCAAAGTTTGCAGCACGGAGTCGTGCATGACCCGCTGAGTCCGCAGCCGTTCGGCGCGCTGCCCGCGACGCATCCCGATCCCCAGCGCGAACCTGGTCCCGACGCCGAGCAGGATCAGGATCCCCGCCGTGGTCACCATCGCGACGACCAGCGCGACCATGCATCCCACCGACCGGCTCACCGCGAGCGAGTGGTCGATCGGGAGCCCGCCGATCCAGGTCAGGAACGCCCGGAACGGGAAAGCCGCGATCAGCAACAGGAACGCGGCGGGCAGTCCGAACGACAGCGTCCACAACGCCACCGTCCCGACCAGCCACGTCCACGCGACGTCGATGGCGAACGGCTGGATCTCGGCGGGCGCGGTCGCGGCCACGACCGTCGTGAGCACCATGCCCATCGCGAGATCCGCGTACATCAGCCGCCCGGACGTCTTCGCCCGGATCCCGCGGCCCCGCACCACCCACCAGATGGCGAAGACGTTGAGCAGCACCGCCAGTATCGTCGTACTCAGCACCGGGACGATCCCGGCCGACCCGTTCGCGACCAGGAAACCGATGTACACCTTGGGAAACGCGGCCACACGGTAGAAGATCGGGCCGAGTGCGGAGTAGCGGATCGCGCGCATCAGCAGTAAGTCCGCCGAGTCTTCGCGATAACGCCAGTCGGGAACAGAATCGGGATCGGGTGCTTCGTCGGCCGGGCTCGCGCCCAGAACCGAAGACCCTTTGCGCAACATAGTTCGCACGAAGGTGACCGACTCGGACATCCTCCGCCCTCCCGTGCGTTCGCTGTCGAGCCTGGCAAAGGGGACCACACTCGTCAAGACGGCCGAATGCGCAGTTCCGCGACGAGAAGTTTCACCAGAGCGCCGAGCCTTTGCCGTTCGGGCTGGACAGTCGGTACTCCGGCGGCTTCCAACGGCGCCGCGGTCACCGGTCCGACGCACGCGCACAGCACCGGACCTCGCAGTGCGGCAAGGAGTTCCTCGCGACGCGGTCCCGCCAGCACGAGAAGGTTCGCCGCCGCCGGAGCGGAAGTGAACGCCAGGGCGCGCACCCGCCCGGCAAGCACACTTTCGACGAGATCGTGCACAGGTTCGACGTTCGCAGGCGAAAGCCAGCGATACGGCTGAGCCTGGACGACGTCCGCGCCGGAATTCCGCAGTAACCCGGTGAGTTCGGGCAGCAGGGTGCCGTGCAACTGGACGGCGACCCGTGCCCCGCCGACCCCGGCGTCACGCAAGCCCTCGAACAGTTCGGCGTTGCTCTCCTCCGGTGCGGAGAATTCCTCACGCAGCCCCTCGCCGCGCACCGCGCCTGCCGCTTTCGGCCCGCGCACGAAGATCCGTGACGCCGCCAGTCGTTCCAGCAGCGGTTCGCGCAGCCCCCAGCCTTCGGCCGCGGAAAGCCAGCCGCGGAACCCGGCGCCGGTGGTGACCGCGGTGAATCCGACCGGTTCGGCCAGCACCGCGTCCGTCGCAGCCCGTAGTTCGGCGTCGTCGGGCAGCGGGACGATGCGGATGGTCGGCGCGTGCAGCACGGTCGCGCCGTGCCGCGTCAGCGCGGCGATGAAGTCGTCGGCCCGCCGCTCCGCGGTGATCCCGATCGTGATGCCGCTGAGGTCAGCCATAACGCGCGCCCATCTTCCTGATCTCCTCCGCCAGCCGCTCGCGCAGCTCCGGCGGTTCGAGCACTTCGAGGTTCCCGCCGAACCGCAGCAGTTCCCCGACGGCCTGCTCCCCCGGCTCGACGGTCAGTTCCATCGTCAGCCAGTCGTCCTCGTCCGGCCCGGCGCCGCCTTCGACGGCTTCCCGCAACGCTCGCACGCCGACCGCGCCCAGATAGAACGGTAGGAGTACGCGGGCGAACTCGTTCAGCCGGACCACCGCCACGCGCGAGTACATCCGCTTCTCGAACTGCTCCGACCACTCCTGCCAGTAGCGCGCGAGGTCGAAGTCGGACGGCCGCTCGAAGGGCTCGCCGAGATCTTCGAGCTCCTCGATCCGGGAGACGCGGTAAGTCCGGTCGGTCCCGTCGCACCGCGCCGCGAGGTACCAGTTGCCCGCCTTGAGGATCAGGCCCAGCGGGTCGAGGACGCGATCGACCTTCTTCTGGCCCCAGCGTTCGTACCGGACCTTGATCCGCCGCGCGTGCCACACCGCGTCGGCCAGTTCGGACAGTCGCGGCAGGCTCTCGATCCCGCGGTGCCAGCCGGGGACGTCCAGATAGAACCGGTCGGAGACCTTGCTCGCCCCCGCGCGCAGCTCCGCGGGCATGGCCGCGTGCAGTTTGAGCTGCGCGGCGGCGAGAACGGTGCCCAGCCCGAGTTCGGCTGCCGCGCCCGGCAGACCGGCCAGCGAAAGCGATTGCGCCTCCTCCTCGGTCAGCCCGGTCAGCCGCGTGCGATAGCCGTCGACCAGCTGGTATCCGCCCGTGCGGCCGCGGTCGGCGTACACCGGCACGCCTGCCGCCGACAACGCCTCGACGTCCCGATAGACCGTCCGGACCGACACCTCCAGCTCGGCCGCCAGCTCCTCGGCCGTCATCCGGCCACGGTTCTGCAGCAGGAGGAGGACCGACAGGAGTCTGCTCGCGCGCATGAATCCAGTATCCCCGAAAAACCTGACATGATCTGACAGGTATGACTGACAGGGTGAGTCCCATGAACACCTTCGCCATGAAGAACTGGGACGAAAGCATTGTCAGTGGTACCGAGGGCGGCCCGCGCGTCGCCTACGCCCATGCCACGTTCGCCTACAGCGGGGTGATCGACGGCGAATCGGTCGTCGACTACCTGCTGTACTACGCGGGTGAGGGCTCCGACGGCGACGGCACGACGGCCCCAGGGTTCGAACGCATCGAGGGCAGTGTGGACGGGCGCAAAGGAAGCTTCGTGATCAAGCACGACACCGGTTTCGACGCCCAGGGCGTCTCGTCGGCGTTCACGGTGGTCGAGGGCTCCGGAACGGGTGGACTCGCCGGGATCACCGGGTCCGGTACCACCACGGGCGTCGTCGGCGAGCCGACGATGTCGTACACGCTCGAATACTCGCTCTAGGGAGGACAAGTGCTCGAGGTCGATCGCGAACAGGTGCTGGCGTACCGGATCGCGGCGCACGGACTGCACCGCGAGGAGACGGACGCGGCCGCGGTGCCCGTATTCGACCTCGGCCTGCAGGATTCCGTGCGCGACACCGCCCTGCTGGGTCTCGCCGCCCGTCTCGACGGCGACGTGACGCCCGGCGTCTGGGACGACGAGCGCTTCGTGCTCGCGTGGACGCATCGCGGCGCACCGCATTTCCACCGCCGCGCGGAGCTGGACGGGATCCGGGCGGCGCTCGTCCCACTCGACGAGAAGGACGCGATGGCCCGGATCCTCTGGCAGCGCAAGCAGGTCGAGGACGCCGGAATGCCCGCGATGGACGCTCTGTTCACCGCCGCGAAGGCGATCCGCGAGGTCGTCACCGGTGTGCGGACCAAGGGCACGGTGAGCGGCGCGGTCACGAAACTTATCCCCGACGGCCTCTCGTACGCCTGCCGCGGCTGCGGTGTCGTGCACATCTACGAGCAGTTGATGCGGGTCGCGACGATCCACGCCGGTGTCCGCCTCGAAGTGGGTGCGACCCCGGCGACGTTGGCGCCGTGGGAACTGGCCCCATTCAAGAAGGGAGGCGCGCTGAAGACCTCGCCGGACGCCAAGGCCGCCACTCGCGTGGTCGAGGGCTACCTGCGGATCAACGGTCCGGCCGCCCCGGGCGACGCCGCCGCGTACGTCGGGACGACCCGCACCGGCGTCGACGCGATGTGGCCCGACGGCCTGGTCGAGGTCCGCGTCGACGGCAGGAAGGCGTTTCTGCCGGAAGACCGGGTTCCGCTGCTGGAGAACCCGCCGGAGCCGGACGTGGTCCGTCTGCTGCCGCCGCTGGACCCGTTCGTCCAGGCGCGGGACCGTGCCGTGCTGGTACCGGACAAGGCCAGGCAGAAGGAGGTTTGGAAGATCCTCGGCAACCCCGGTGTGGTGCTGGCCGACGGCGAGATCGCCGGGGTCTGGCGGGCCAAGGCGAGCGGTAAGAAGCGGCTCGACTTCACCGTCACCTCGTTCGACGCCCTCCGCCCGGCTGTGCGAAAAGAGGCCGAAGCGGAGGCCGCCCGTGTCACGGCCGCACGGGAGTTCCCCGATTTCCGCCTCACCTTCTCGTGACCTACCCCCGCGTTTCGTCCTCTAGTTGCGGTAGTTCGCGTTGCCAACTACCGCAACTGGAGGACGAAACGCGGGGTCACGGGTCGACGGCCAGGCGGTAGCCTCGTTTCACCACCGTCTGGACGAGTTTCGGGGCCCCCAAAGAGCTCCGCAGGCGGCCGATGGCGGTCTCGACGGCGTGCTCCTCGCCGCCATCGGGCAACGCGGAGATCAGTTCCCGCCGGGAGAAGACCCGGCCCGGCGACTCCGCCAGCGCCCGCAGCAAGGCCATCGGCGCGGGTGCGATGTCGCACCACTGCCCGTCCACCAGCGCCGCCTGGCCGCGCAGTTCGATGCTCCGCCCGGCCGCGTCCAACCGCGGCGAGCGGGCTTCGAGCGCGTCGGACACCGTCCGCGCCAGCGCCCCGATACGTGACCGCGCCGGCTGGACCGTCGGGATCCCGAGCGCGGCGAGCGGCCCCGCGGTGATCGGCCCGACACAGGCCGCCACGACTCGTTTCTCCAATGCCCGCACGATTCCCGGCAGCCGCCCGGTCCGCTTCGCCACCGCCAGCAGTGACGCGACAGCCGGCGCGCTGGTGAACGGCAACGCGTCCACCGAGCCGTCGAGCACCGCGTCCAGCAGCCGGTCCAGCGGTCCGGGATCGGCCGGGCCGACCCAGCGGTACACCGGCACCTCGATCACCTCGGCACCCGCGGCGCGAAGACGGTCCACAAAGTACGGAAGTGGTTCACCGTGCAACTGCACGGCGATCCGCTGACCGTCCACACCGGAATCGAGCAGATGTCGCAGCACCTCGGCGTTGCTCTCCGACGCGGGCGAGTACGCTTCCGAGAGCCCGGCCGAGCGGATCGCGCCCTTGGCCTTCGGGCCCCGCGCGAGCAGTGACGACTCCCCCAGCCGGTCCAGCAGTTCTTCCCCCAGCCCCCAGCCTTCGGCCGCCTCGGTCCAACCCCGGAAGCCGATCCCGGTCGTCGCGACGACGACGTCGACCCGCTCTTCCAGCAGGCGCATGGTGGCCGACCGTAGTTCGGTGTCGTCGGCGAGCGGCACGATCCGGATGGCCGGGCCGTACCGCACGGTCGCACCTTTACGCACGAACAGCGCGCCGAGCTCGTCAGCCCGTCGCGCCGCCGTGATCCCGATGACGAATCCCGCCAAGGGAGGGACGTCTGTCACGGTGAATCCTCCACCTCCACCACACCCCCGGTGACCCGGACCCGATACGCCTCGACCGAGACACTTTCGGCGTCGAGACAGTCACCGGACCGCAAATCGAATCGTTCCTTGTACACCGGTGAAGCCACCACCGGGACACCGCCCGCGTCGCCGACGATTCCCCGCGAAAGCACCGCGGCGCCGCTGATCGGGTCCATATTGGACAGTGCGTACCATCGGCCGCCGGGCAGCCGGAAAATCGCCACCTGCACGCCGTCGTCGAGCAGGGCGGCGACGCCGGACCATTCGGGGACCGCGCCCGCCGCGCAGACGGCGGTCCAGGTGCGCTCGATCGAGGTCGTCACTGTTTCACCTCCGGGATGCCCAGCAGCACGGGCACCTTCTGGTCGCGTTCGGTGCGGAACGAGATCGTCGGGTCCGGTGTGCCCGGCGCGTTGACGAACGAGCTGAACTTCGCCAGCTTCTCCGGATCCTCCAGCACTCCGCGCCATTCGTCGGCGTAGTCGCCGACGTGCTTGGCCATCGCCGCGTCGAGGTCTTCGCAGATGCCGAGCTTGTCGTCGACGATGACCGCGCGCAGGTGGTCGAGCCCGCCGTCCATCTCCTCGACCCACGGCGCGGTGCGCTGCAATCGGTCGGCCGTGCGGACGTAGAACATCAGGAACCGGTCGATCGTGCGGATCAGCGTCTTGGTGTCCACTTCGGACAGCAAAAGGTCCGCGTGCCTCGGGGTCGCGCCGCCGTTCCCGCCGACGTAAAGGTTCCAGCCTTTGTCGGTCGCGATGATGCCGAAGTCCTTGCTGCGAGCCTCCGCGCACTCCCGCGCACAGCCCGACACCGCGGACTTCAGCTTGTGCGGCGAGCGAAGCCCTCGATACCGCAGTTCCAGTTCGATGGCGAGGCCGACACTGTCCTGGACACCGTACCGGCACCATGTCGAACCGACGCAGGACTTGACCGTACGCAACGACTTCCCGTACGCGTGCCCAGACTCGAACCCGGCGTCGACGAGCCGCCGCCAGATCAGCGGGAGCTGGTCCACGGTGGCGCCGAACAGATCGACCCGCTGTCCACCGGTGATCTTGGTGTACAGCCCGAAGTCCATCGCCACCTGCGCGATCACCATCAGCTTCTCGGGCGTGATCTCGCCACCCGGGATCCGCGGGACCACCGAGTAGGTGCCGTTGCGCTGCAGGTTCGCCAGGAACTTGTCGTTGGTGTCCTGCAGGGTCGCCTGCTCACCGGCGAGGATGTGCCCGTTACCCAGCGTGGCCAGAATCGACGCGATCGCCGGTTTGCAGAGAGCGCACCCGGTTCCGCTTCCGTACCGGTCGATCATCTCGCTGAAGGTACTGATCCGCGTGGCCTGCAGGATCTGGAACAACTCCGCGCGCGACTGCGAAAAGTGCTCGCACAACGCCTTCGACTGCTCGACACCGCAAGCCGTCAGCAGCCTGCCCAGCAGCGGGACACACGATCCGCACGCCGTTCCCGCCCGCGTGCAGCCCTTGATCTTGGCGACCGAATCGCAACCGTCTTCGGTGATCGCGTGCGTGATCGCGCCCTTGGAGACCGCGTTGCAGGAACAGATCTGCGCGGCGTCGGGCAGCGCGTCGACACCGACCGCGGCGCCACCACCGGCCGGGGCGAGGATCGCGCCCGGTTCGGCGGGCAACGGCCTGCCGACCATCGCGCGCAACGTGTTGAACTCGCTAGCGTCGCCGACGAGAACGCCGCCCAGCAACGTTTTCGAGTCGTCCGACACGACGAGCTTCTTGTAGGTCCTGGCGACAGCGTCGTTGAACGCGACTTCGAGCGCGCCCTCGGTCGCCGCGTGCGCGTCGCCGAAACTGGCGACGTCGACACCCATGAGCTTCAGCTTCGTCGACATGTCCGGCTCGGGGAACGTGCCCTCGCCGCCGGTCAGCCGCGCGGCGACGATCTCCGCCATCGCGTAGCCGGGCGCCACGATGCCGTACACCTTTCCGGCGACGGCCGCGCATTCACCGATCGCGTACACCGCCGGGTCGGACGTCCGGCACGCGTCGTCGACCAGGATGCCGCCCCGCGCGCCGACTTCCAGCCCGGACGACCGGGCGAGGTCGTCGCGCGGGCGGATCCCGGCGGAGAATACGACCAGGTCGACGTCCAGCTCGGTTCCGTTGCCCAGCCGGGCGAGGTACCGCTCACCGTCCGGTTCGATGGCGTCGGTCGACGTTCCCGTGTGGACGGTCACGTCGAGTTCGGTGATCAGCCGCCGCAGCAGGCCACCGCCGCCCTCGTCGACCTGCAGTGGCATCAGCCGCGGCGCCATCTCGACCACGTGCGGCGAGAGACCCATGTCCCGCAACGCCTTCGCGGCTTCGAGACCGAGCAGGCCACCGCCGATGACGACCGCCGACCGCCGACCTCGGCCGGGCCGGTGAGCGGCTGCCCGGATGGCGTCGAGATCTTCGATCGTCCGGTAGACGAAGCAACCGGGAAGATCGTGACCGGGCACCGGCGGAACGAACGGCCTCGAACCGGTCGCGAGGACGAGCGCGTCGTACGACTGCTCGTACCCGGACTCGGTGACGACGACCTTGCGCTCCCGGTCCACCGAGACCACCGCGTCACCGAGCCGCAATTCGACCAGTGGGTCGTCTGCGTAGTCCGCGCCGGGAAGTGCCAGCGAAGCCGGATCCCAGGTGTCCACATAGGACGTCAGAGCGACGCGATCGTAAGCGGGCCGCGCCTCCTCGGCGAGGACCACCACCTGCCATTCGCCCGTCTTGTCCTCCGCGCGCACCGCTTCGACGAGCCGGTGCGCGACCATGCCGTGTCCCGCGACGACGAGTTTCCGCATCAGACCTCCGCTCCGGCGAGCGCCAGACCTCGGGTGCCCGCCACCTCCGTCTGCTGTTTGCGCAGGTACACCGCCCAGGTGACGGTGAAGCACAGCCCGTAGAAGACGAGGAAGGCGACGAACGCCGGCACCCCGCTCTTCGTGTCCGCGAACGACTGCCGGAAGGCCAGGTTGATGAACAGCCCGCCGAGCGCGCCGATCGCCCCGGCCAGCCCGATCAACGCGCCGGAGAGCTTGCGTGCCTTGAGCATCTCGAGGGTCTCGTCGGCGCCCTCGCTGATCGCCACCCTCGCCTTGGCGCGGAAGATCGCCGGGATCATCTTGTACGTCGAGCCGTTGCCGACGCCGGTGAGCACGAACAACACGATGAACGCGACGGTGAACAGCGCGAGCGAGTTCGACGTCGACGCCAGGATCAGCACCACGGTCGCCGCGGCCATCCCGGCGAACGTCACGAAGGTGACCTTGCCGCCGCCGATCCGGTCGGACAGCCAGCCGCCGGCCGGCCGCGAGAAGGAGCCGAGCAGCGGCCCGAGGAACGTCACCGCCGCCGCCTGCAACGGGGTCCGGCCGAACTGGTTCTGCAACACGAGGCCGAACGCGAAGCTGTAGCCGATGAACGAACCGAACGTGCCGACGTAGAGTAACGACATCACCCAGGTGTGCGGATCCTTGACGACCTCCCGCATCGCCTTGGTGTCGCCCTTCATCGAGGCGAGGTTGTCCATGAAGAAGTACGCGCAGGTCGCGGCGAGCACGATCAGCGGGAGGTAGATCGCGAGCACCAGCCGGGGCGCGGTCGCACCGACGGTGCCGATGACCAGCAGCCCGATCAGCTGGATCGCCGCCACGCCGAGGTTCCCGCCGCCCGCGTTGAGTCCGAGCGCCCAGCCCTTGTGTTTCTCCGGGTAGAAGGCGTTGATGTTGGTCATCGACGACGCGAAATTCCCGCCGCCGACCCCGCCCAGCGCGGCGATCAGCAGGAACGTGCCGAGCGAGGTGCCCGGTTCCATCGCGATCGCGGCCAGCACGGTGGGCGCCAGCAGCAGCATCGCGCTGACGATCGTCCAGTTCCGGCCGCCGAACCTCGCGACCGCGAAGGTGTACAGCGGCCGCATGAGAGCGCCGACCAGCGTCGGCGTGGAGACCAGGAGGAACTTGTCGGCTGGCGAGAAACCGTACTGCGGCCCCATGAACAGGACCATGACCGACCACAGTGTCCAGACGGAGAAGCCGATGTGCTCGGCCAGGACGGAGAACCAGAGGTTCCGCCGGGCCACCTTCTTCCCGGTCTCTTCCCAGAACCGCTCGTTCTCCGGATCCCAGTGCTCGATCCAGCGCTTTCCACGAGCTGCCACGAGGTCCTCCTTGGTGGATGCGTTCGGGTTCATTGGGCGGCCAGCCATTTCGCGACCCCGCCGACGGCGTCCTTGCAGCCACCGCAGCCGGTCGTCGCGCGGGTCGCCCCGGCGAGGGCGGGAACGTCGGTGGCACCGGCGCGCCAGGCCTCGACGAGCCGCCCCTTGGTCACCGCGTTGCAGCGGCAGATGACCGCCGACGCGGGCAGATCGGCCGGGCTCGACGCCGACGGCGCCCCGGCGGGCAGCGCACGTCCCAACAGGACGGCGAGCCGGTCTTCTGGGACCGGGGTACCCCGGTCGTAGAGTTGCGCGATCGTCGCGGCCGCGTCGGGCAGGCCGAGCAGGATCGCGCCCGCCACCCGGTTTTCGCGGACGACGAGCTTGCCGTAGCGGCAGCCGGCCGGGTCGCTGAAGGTGAGCACCTCCGCGGTCGGGTCGTCGGCGCCGGTCATCGTCTCACCGAGCGCGGTGAGGTCGATGCCGCGGGCCTTCAGCCGGGTCACGGGCTGGGTGCCGCGATAACGCGACGCGGACTTCGTCCCGGTGACCAGGTCCGCGACGACGGCGGCCTGTTCCCACGCGGGTTGCACGAGGCCGCCGAACGAGCCGGGATGCCGGGCGCAGTCACCGATCGCGTGAATCCGGCCGTCGCTGGTGCGCAGCAGATCGTCGACGACGATGCCGCCCTCGACGGTCAGCCCGGCGTCCACGGCCAGTTTCGTCTCGGCACGGACGCCGGTCGAGACGACGATCAGGTCGGCGGGCACATGCGTGCCGTCGTCGAGTTTGAGCCCGTCGCCACTGACATAGCGCGCGGCCCCGACACCGAGCCGGAAACCGACGCCGAGTTCTTCGAGCTTCCTGGTCAGCACCCGCGCGGATTCCGCGTCCAGCTGACGCTCCATGACGTGCGGCATCGGATGCACGACGGTGACGAGGTTTCCGCGTCCCGCCAGGCCTCGCGCGGCTTCCAGGCCGAGCAGCCCGCCGCCGAGCACGACGACCGGGGCACCCAGTTTGGCGGCGTCGAGAATACGGGCGCAGTCGTCGAGAGTGCGGAACGCGACGACGTCCGGGCCGGGTTCGAGTCCTTCGACCGGTGGCATCCACGGGTTGGCGCCGGTGGCGAGCACGAGCGCGTCGTAGTCCACAGTGGACCCGTCATCGAGGTGCACCCGCCGCGCCGCGCGGTCGATCGACGTCGCGGCGACCCCGCGTCGCAGGTCGGCCCCGGTACGGGACGACCAGTCGTCGTCGTGGAGCCGGACGACCTCGGGCCGCATGGTCCCGGCGACCACCGACGACAGCAGCACACGGTTGTAGGCGGCGTGCGTCTCCGCGCCGACGACGGTGAGCCGGACGCGTTCGCCGTCGGGATCGCGGCGGCGGATGTCGTCCGCCAGCCGCGCGCCCGCCATCCCGTACCCGGTGATGACCACCGACCGGGGGCTCACGCGACGACCTCGGCCGGGGCGAGCGCGACCGCGCACACCTTGAACTCGGGCATCCGGCTCGTCGGGTCGAGTGCCGGGTTGGTCAGCAGGTTCGCCCTTCCCGCACCGGGGAAGTGGAACGGCAGGAACACCAGGTCCGGGCGCAGTGACGGCACGCAGCGGACGCGGGCGACGGTCTCCCCTCGCCGGGACCGCACGACCGCGAGGTCGCCCTCCGCCAGTCCCGCGTGCGCGGCGGTGTCCGGATGAACTTCCACGAAGGCCTCCGCAGCGACGTCGTTCAGTTCCTTGACCAGCCGGGTCTGCGCGCCGGACTGGTAGTGCTGCAGGATCCGGCCCGTGGTGGCCTGCAAGGGGAATTCGGCGTCGGGTACTTCGGCTGGGCCGACGTGGTCCACCGGAACGAACCGTGCGCGACCGTCCGGGTGGGCGAAGGAGTCGAGGAACATCCGCGGCGTGCCGGGATGCGATTCCGAGGGAACGGGCCAGTACAAGGCCTCACCGTCACGGAGCCGGTCGTAGGTGATGCCGGAGTAGTCGGCGACGCCACCCTTGGACGCCCGGCGGAGTTCGGTGAAGACGGTCTCGGCGTCGGAAGGGAACCGGCCGTCCGGCTGCCCGAGCCGCCGGGCGAGTTCCGAAAGCACGTACAGGTCGGTCTTCGCTCCGGACGGCGGGTCGATCGCTTTGCGCCGAAGCAGGATCCGGCCTTCGAGGTTCGTCATCGTGCCGTCTTCTTCGGCCCACTGAGTGACCGGGAGGACGACGTCGGCCATCGCCGCGGTCTCCGAAAGGACAAGGTCCGAGACGACCAAGAAGTCCAAAGAGGACAACTTTTCTTGGATGCTCCCCGCCCGGGGCGCCGAAACGACGAGGTTGCTGCCGAACACCATCAACGCGCTCGGTCCGTCGTCGGTGCCGAGCGCTTCCAGCAGCTCGACGGCCGAGCGGCCCGGACCCGGCAGGGATTCCGGTGGCACACCCCAGACCCCGGCGACGTACTCGCGGGCGGCTGGGTCGTCGATCTTGCGGTACCCCGGAAGCTGGTCGGCCTTCTGGCCGTGTTCGCGGCCGCCCTGGCCGTTTCCCTGCCCGGTCAGGCAGCCGAAGCCGGAGCCCTGACGCCCTGGCAGGCCGAGGGCGAGCGCGAGGTTGATCCACGCGTTCACCATCGCCGTGCCGTTGGCGTGCTGTTCGGTGCCCCGCGCGGTGAGAACGTAGGCGTTGCGAGCGGCGGCGAGTTTCGCGGCGACGCGGCGCTGGTCAGCGGCGGAGACCCCGGTGATCTGCTCGACGCGCTCCGGCCACCAGGCCGCGACCGACCGCCACAGCTCCTCGAAACCGTTCGTTCGGGTGTCCACATAGGACTGGTCGAGCAGGCAATCGGCGACGACCGCGTGCAGAATTCCTTGCGCGAGGGCGACATCGGTACCCGGCGCGGGCGCGAGATGCAGTCCGGCGAGTTCGGCCGTCGGGGTACGTCGAGGGTCGATGACGATCAGGTCCGCGCCACGCAGATGCTGCGTGAACGGCGGCATCGTCTCGGCCGGGTTCGCCCCGACGAGCAGGACGGCGTCGGCGTCGGCGAGATCCGTGACCGGGAACGGCATCCCGCGATCGGCGCCGAACGCCATGACCGCGGCGGCCGCCGCCGACGACATGCAGAACCGGCCGTTGTAGTCGATCTGCGAGGTGCCCAGCGCGACGCGGGCGAATTTCCCCAGCAGGTAGGCCTTTTCGTTGGTCAGCCCGCCGCCGCCGAAGACGGCGACCGAGTCGGCGCCCTCGGCCGCCCGGATCTCGGTGAGCCTTCGCGCGACGAGGTCGAGCGCCTGTGCCCAGGTCGTCGGCCGGAGTTCGCCGTCGACCCTGATCAACGGTGTCGTCAGGCGGGAAGGTGAGGTCAGGAGCTCTCCCGACGTCCAGCCCTTCTGGCACAGGCCGCCGGCGTTGACCGGGAAGTCGCGCGGGGCGACGCGGGCGCCGTCGAGGCTCATCCCGCACTGCAGTGCGCAGTACGGGCAGTGCGTGGCCACGGCTCGGGCGGGGGCGGCGAGCGGCACGGGCACCTCCTCCAGGCGTCGATTTCGCTTGAAGGTAGGGAGGCCGTGTTACCTGAGAACTCCTGAATGTTTCAGGCGTTTGACATTGCCCGCCGCCGGTGGACGTCACACCGTGAGGTGAGCGTGGGGCGTGGAACGTGGGGCTGAAGGCTCCCTTCACCTCATGCGACGCGGCGAAGGGAGCTTTCACCTCATGCCACGCGGCGAAGGCTCCCTTCACCTCCAGACCTGGTGGCGGTCCGCCGCAGACGTCGCGAAAGCCACTTTCAGGACACCAGACGTCGCGAAAGCCACCTTCAGGACACCAGACGTCGCGAAAGCCACCTTGAGGAACCCCGAGCCCGCAAGGAGGCCTCAACCTCCCCGCCCGCACCCCGCACCGCACCCGAGCTGAAGGGGACTTTCCCCGCATGTCACGCGACGAAAGCTCCCTTCACCGCATGACATGCGGGGAAAGTCCCCTTCAGCAACTAGGCACTGGATGTATAGAGCGAGCGTATACACACTGTGTATAGTTGCCGCATGTCCATCGGGAACACCCTGCTCGGCCTGCTCGAAGCCGGCCCCAAGCACGGTTACGACCTCAAACAGCTCTACGACAAGCAGTTCCGGCAAGATCGCCCACTGCACTACGGGCAGGTCTACTCGACGCTGAACCGCCTGCTGAAGAACGGTCTCGTCGAAGAGAACGGCATCGAGGCAGGCGGCGGTCCGGACCGGAAGCGGTACGCGATCACCGAAGCCGGCGTCACCAACGTCGAGGAATGGCTGAAAAGCCCGGAGAATCCCTCCGTTTACCTGCAGAACACGCTCTACACCAAGGTCGTACTCGCCCTACTGTCCGGCCGAGGCGCCCAAGACCTGCTCGACGCCCAGCGCGGCTCCCACCTCCGCGCCATGCGCGAGCTCACCGCCCGCAAGACCGACGGCGACCTCGCCGACCAGCTCATCTGCGATCACGCGCTGTTCCACCTCGAGGCGGATCTGCGATGGCTGGAACTCACGGCCGCCCGTCTCGACGACCTCGCGCGTCAGTTGACGCGCTGACCTGGGGACCACAAAGTGGAAACACTGTTGTTACAAGGCTTGGGCCTGTACAAGGCTTTCGGCCCCGATCAGGCGCTGGCCGGGGCGGGCCTGACGCTCGAAGCCGGGGAGATCGTCGCGATCATGGGCCCGTCGGGCTCGGGGAAGTCGACCCTGCTGCACTGCCTGTCCGGCATCGTGCGGCCCGACGAAGGACGGGTGCTGTTCCGCGGCCGCGCGCTCTCTCAGATGGCCGACGCAGAACGCAGTGCCTTGCGGCGCACCGAGTTCGGCTTCGTCTTCCAATTCGGGCAGCTCGTCCCGGAACTGACGTGCCTGGAGAACGTCGCGTTGCCACTGCGGCTCGGCGGGATGAAACGCCGTCCCGCCGAGCGACTCGCGAAGGCCTGGCTCGACCGGCTGGAAGTCGGCGACTCCGAGGACAGCACACCCGCCCAGGTGTCGGGTGGGCAGAGCCAGCGGGTCGCCATGGCAAGAGCGCTGATCACCGAACCGTCGGTGGTCTTCGCCGACGAACCCACGGGCGCACTGGACACGCTCAGCGGCGAGCTCGTCATGCGCCTGCTTTCCGAGACGGCGAAACAGACGAACGCCGCCGTCGTCCTGGTCACCCACGAACCGCGGGTGGCCGCCTACTCAGACCGGGAGGTCATCGTGCGAGACGGCCGGACACGTGAACCGGTGGTGACCCGATGAGCGGGCGCGAAGACCTGCTGCTGGGGTTCCGGCTGGCCGTCGGGGGCGGCCGGGGCTCCATCGTCAGGCTCGTCCTGAGCGCCTTCGGCATCGGGCTCGCGGTGGTGATCCTGCTGACCGGCGCCTCCACGGGCACCGTCAAGGAGAACCGGGACCAGCGGGCGTTCGCCTCGTACGTGCGGAGCGAACCGATCCCTGGCGTCGCCCCGCTGGCCTACCGCCCGGCGACGACCGACTTCCGCGGTCAGGCGATCGCGCTCGTCCACCTGCGGCCCACCGGGCCGAACTCGCCGATCCCACCGGGCGTGGACCGGCTGCCCGCGCCGGGCGAGGTCTTCCTTTCGCCGAAACTGGAAGAACTCGTCGCAGCCGATACCAGTGGCCTGCTGCGGCCACTGCTGCCAGGCGAGCCGGTCGGGATCATCGCCGCGGGAACCGTGCTCAATCCGAACGACCTGGTCGCCTACGTCGGCTCGGACACGTTGCGGTCCGGCTCGATGGTCTACGGCTTCGGCGCCGAACGCGGCTACGACTACACGATCGAACAGGAAGTACTGGCGCTGCTGCTGATCGGGCTCTTCGTTCTGCTCACGCCGGTGTTCATCTTCATCGGGACGATCTCCCGGCTCGGCGGCGCCACCCGGGACCGGCGGCTCGCCGCGTTGCGGCTGGCGGGCTCGTCCGTCCGGCAGCTGCGCCGGATCACCGCGGCGGAATCACTCGCGGGCGCCGCCGCCGGGCTCGTCGTCGGCGCCGCGTTGTTCCTGCTCTTGCGCGGTGCGGTGACGAACTTCCAGGTGTTCCGCTTCGGGCTCTACCCAAGCGACCTCACCCCGCCGTGGCCACTAGTGGTGCTGATCGTGCTTCTCGTCCCCGCCCTGACCGTGGTGACGGCGTGGTTCGCCCAGCGGCACACGATCGTCGAACCACTCGGCGTCGTCCGCGAGGCCACGCCGCCGAAGCGGCGGTTGTGGTGGCGACTGTTGCCGATCCTCGCCGGAATCGCCTTGGTGCTCCCGGATTTCGGCATGGAAAGTGGTCTCGGCCGGGCGGCGCTGATCGCCGGGGTGGTGCTGCTGATGCTCGGGATCCCGGCGCTGCTGCCGTGGCTGCTGGAACGCGTCGTGTCCGGGATCAAGGGTGGGCCACCGTCGTTCCAGCTCGCGATCCGCCGGCTGCGGAGCGACAGCGGGACGCCGTCGCGGGTGGTCGCGGGGCTCTGCGTGGTGCTCGCCGGGGCGATCGGGCTGCAGAGCCTGGTGGCCGGCCAGGCGGCGCTGCAGGACGAGTACCAGGACACGACGGCCGGTCGGACGATCGTCACCGCGGAGGGCCCGGTGGCCGACAAGGCGGTGGCCGCGGTGCGCGCGGTTCCGGGCGCGGCCGATTTCCAGGCCATGCGCTCGATGTTCGTCACCACGGCCGGCGGGGACCACTCCTTCTCCTCGTTCGCTGTCGCCGACTGCCCCACGATCGAAGCGTCGACGGGGACGACGGGTTGCCGCGACGGCGACGTGTTCGCCGAAGCCCCTTCGTTCCACAAAGGACAGTCGGTGACGCTCACCGACCTCGACAAACATGAGCAGCCCTGGTCCGTTCCGGCCACACCGCGACCGCTCGACCCGAAGAAGTCGGGGATCGCCGAATACCTCGGGGTGCGCGTGCTCGCGACACCGGGCGCGGCAGGGGGCATCGATCTGACGGCCGCCTCGGTCACGGTGAGCCTGCGTGACGGGGCCGCGAACCCGGACTTCGTCGAACTGGTGCGGAATTCGGTCGCCCCGCTCGGCTGGGAGGCCACGGTGGCCACGTACAACAGGGAACGGGTCACCGACGAGGCACAGATGTTCGGGGACGCGCGGAACATCCTGCTCGGCGGCGTGCTGTTCGTCCTGCTGCTGGCGGGGGTGAGCCTGCTCGTGCTCGCCCAGGAACAGGTCCGGGAACGGCGGCGGGCCCTCGGCGCGCTGTCCGCCACCGGGGTCCCGGTGCGCGTGATCCTTCGATCAATGGTGTGGCAGAACGGGATCCCGCTGCTGCTGGGGATCGTGATCGCGACGGCGACCGGGATCGGCATCGCCGCGGTCGGCAGGCGGATGTTCTGGGACACGTTGTACATCGACTGGGCCGCTGTCGGGGTGCTCGCCTGCGCGGCGGTCGTGATGGTGCTGCTGGTGACGGCGTCGACGCTGCCGTCGGTGCGCTCGGCCGCGCGGTCGGAGAATCTGCGAACCGAGTGAAAGTCCGGGCAGGCCCCGGTTTCGGGGCCTGCCCGGCTCTACAGCACAGCGCTGACGTCGCGGGCCGCGGCGCGGAGCCCGTCGTGCGCCGCTCGCGTCGACCGCGGGTCGAGGGCGTTGGCGGCCAGGCGGAAAAGGATGGCCCGCAGGAGAAGCTGGGGCCATTCCGGCAGATGCGCCCAGCGTTCGAGAAGATCGATGGTGGCGCCGCCCCAGGCCAGCGCGTCGACCGCGACGATCGCGGCGCCCCATTCACCCGGCCGGTAGTACGGCACGAAATCGACGATGCCGGGGGCCGCGTCACCGTCGAACAGCACGCCGGCGAGAAGCTCCCCGTGGACGACTTGATCCGGCAGCTTGACCGGTCTTCGGGACCCCGCCAGCACCTCGAACCAACGGCCGCCCTTGTTCTCGTCGAGGGACATGTCCGCTTCGCCCCACGCGAGTTTGTCGGCCAAAGCCTCGATATCGGTGCGCCGTCCCAGGAAATCCGGCCGAGGCAACCCCGCCGTCGTCCGGTGCAACTTGACCGCCGCGTGCACGACCTCGTCGTAGCGGTGCTCTGCCGTCCCGGACACGAACCGGTTCGCCGACCAGCCGCCGAGCACCCACCGGCCGTCACTGGACCGGACGGGCTTCGCGACCCTCAGCCCCGGCTCGTCCACGGCTTCCAGCGCTCGGGCCGTCCACAGGGTCCGCGACTTGTCCACGACCGGCTTCAGCACGAGATCGCCGTAGCGCCAGGCGGTGGTGCCGGGCAGCGGCTCCCCGTCACCGGTACGTCCGCCGAACGCCGCGCGGACGTGAGCCGGAGGGCTTTCCAGGGTGGCACGCACGGCTCGGCACGTTACCCCGTCTTCCGCGCCACGAACGAGAAGACGCGCTGGTGGAAGGGCAACGTTCGGGGCGGCAGCCGTCGGCCCGTGATGGCTTCCTTGCCCAGTACAGGAAGGCCCCCTTCCTGTACCCAGACGCAAGGAAGGGGGCCTTCCTGTACTTCGACCGTCAGTAGGTCGGCAGGCTCTGGTCGATCTGCCGCGCCCAGGCCAGTACGCCGCCACCGAGGTGGGTCGCGTCCTTGAACCCGGCCTGGTGCAACGCCGCGAGCGCCTCCGCCGAACGCGCGCCCGACTTGCAGTGCAGCACGATCGGCTTGTCCTGCGGCAGTTCCGACAGCGCCTCGCCCGAGAGGATCTTGTCCTTCGGGATCAGCGTCGCGCCCTTGATGTTCACGATCTCGTACTCGTGCGGCTCACGGACGTCGATGAGGGCGAAGTCGTCGCCGTTGTCGAACTTGGCCTTGAGCTCCGCAGGAGTGATCGTGTGCCCCGAAGCGGCCGAAGCGGCTTCGTCGGACACGACACCACAGAACGCTTCGTAGTCGATGAGCCCGGTGATCTCCGGGGTCTCCGGATCCTTGCGGATCTTGACCTCGCGGTACTTCATCTCGAGCGCGTCGTAGCTGACGAGCCTGCCCAGCAGCGGCTCACCGATGCCGGTGATCAGCTTGATCGCCTCGTTGACCATGATCGAACCGATCGACGCGCACAGCACGCCCAGCACGCCACCCTCGGCGCACGACGGGACCATGCCGGGCGGCGGCGGCTCGGGGTAGAGGTCGCGGTAGTTGAGGCCCTTGCCGTTCGGCGCGTCCTCCCAGAACACGCTCGCCTGGCCCTCGAACCGGTAGATCGAGCCCCACACGTAGGGCTTGCCGGTGAGCACGGCGGCGTCGTTCACCAGGTAGCGCGTGGCGAAGTTGTCGGTGCCGTCGAGGATCAGATCGTACTGCTCGAACAGTTCCAGCGCGTTCGACGACTCGAGTCTGTCGGTGTGCAGGTGCACCTTCACGAAGGGGTTGATCTCGGCGATCGACTCCTGCGCCGACGCGGCCTTGAGCTTGCCGATGTCGGACTGGCCGTGGATGACCTGGCGGTGCAGGTTCGATTCGTCGACCTCGTCGAAATCGACGATGCCGAGCGTGCCGACCCCGGCCGCGGCCAAGTACAGCAGCGCGGGGCTGCCGAGGCCACCAGCACCGATGACCAGCACCTTGGCGTTCTTCAGCCGCTTCTGCCCGGTCATCCCGACGTCGGGGATGATCAGGTGACGGCTGTACCGGGCCACCTCTTCCTTGGTGAGCTCGGCGGCCGGCTCGACGAGCGGCGGCAGCGTGCCTGACATCGGGTCCTCCATCTCGCGTGGATCGCGGGTCGCATCCCAGTATCTACAACACCGACAGGCGGAAACGACTTCCCCTGTTTCAAATCCTGGGAAATTCCAGCAGATGGGAGGGCGTGACTAAGGTGTCTGATTCGGCCAGGAGCCCGGCTTGCAGACCTTGCCGTCCGCCGGCACCTTGCCGCGATCACCGCCGGGGAGATTGTTCAGCTGCGCCACGAAGTCGTTGGAGACGCCGAACGTCTGCTGCATCATCACCGGCGCGATCCCGCCGTTCACCTGACAACCCACGTGCTTTCCGCCAAGTGCATGCCCGACCTCGTGGTTGATGGCGTACTGGCGATACCCGGTCATGTCGCTCTCGAAGGCCAACGCTCCCCGCACCCAGCGGGCGAGGTTGATCACCACGCGCTTGTCGAAGCTCGATCGATAGCACGACGTCTCGTAGGTGATCTGGAACATGCAGACGTCCGCGCGGTGCGTCGTGTTCGGTGTGGTGAGACTCACCCGGAAGCTGGGGTTCGGGAAACTCGCATCCACGCGCTGGAGCGCTCTCTTTCCGTCCCACGTCCAGCTCTTGGAATTGGACAGGATGCCCTCCACCGTCGTGGCGAAGCTGTCGTCACCGGTGTAGCTGGCCGGATCAATGCCGTCCTCGACCTCGATCGTGTAGGTGAACAGCTGCCCCGTGCCCACCTTCTCGCCCTTGCCCGCCACCACGTGATAGGTGCCCTTGCCGGACTCGGTGAAGGGACCGCCCTTGGGCAGGTCCGCGGTCGGGATCTTGAGATCCACCGGTTTGGCCGGATTCTCCGGGAGGACGTCGCCACCCCCGTCGACACCCGCGCCCGGCTCGCCGCCGTTTCCCGCGGAGCCGTCGGCCGAGGCGAGACTCGCCCCGCCGGGGGCGATCGGCTCGGCCGGGCCGGTGGCGGTGTTGAACACGACCAGCGCGGTGATCACCACGAGGATCGGCAGCGCGTACACACGCCAGCCGTAAGTCTTGGCGAAGTGGCCGATGCCGCCTTTGCTCTTGCGCCTGGCGGTTTTGGCGGCGCCGGGCTCGTGCGGCTTCCAGGACGCGCTGAGCGGCTGGGCACTGGTCCGGCGACTGCCAGGGCGGTAGCGGTCTTCGTCGAGCCGCTGTGACGGCGGCGGCGACGGCCGGTACTGGCCGGTGCGCGGGACGTCGGAGGTCCGGGGCTGGGCGCGTGGCGAACGACGGGCGGAAGCCGGGTACTGAGACCGCCGACCTTCGCCCTGCGCGCCATGCTTCACCCGATCCACGGGCACCAGGGTGCCATAACCGAACTGTGATGTTGTGAGCGACCGCCGCATCGCACGGCGTGTCCTCCTCACCCGAATGGGCTACCAGGTGCCCGATTCGACCGATTCCCACATTCCCAAAACGGCCTTTGCCACCACATTCGGGCGTTCCATCTGCGCCACATGGCCGGTTCGGGGCAGAACCAGCAACCGGGCGTGCGGAAGTAGCCGAGCGGTGCGCTCGGCGCGCCGGACGGAGATCACCCGGTCGTGCTGCCCCCATACGACGAGCGTCGGCGTGGCGACCGTCGGCGCGACGGCCCACAGCGACGCGGGTCCGCGCGCGGACCACGTCCGGAAGATGCCGAACGTGCTGCGGGCCAGCGCGGGGGCGGCCCAGGCGAAGCCGGCACGGGCGTTGTGCTCCTCCTCCAGTTCGCTCAGCCTGCTCTCGGCGAAGCGGGTCGGATCGGCGAAGCACAGCTTGATGACCTGCATGGCGCGTTCGCGCGGACCGAGCGCGGCCAGTTGACGGCGCACCCTCGGACCGATCAGCGGCAGATACGCGAACGCCATCCGCGGATCGGACAGCCGGCTCATGCTGGGACGGAGATCCGGCATCGCGGGCGAGATCAGCGTCAGCGTCTTCACCAGCTTTGGACGGCGGGCCGCGACGAGCAGTGCGACCGCGCCACCCATCGAGTTGCCGAGCAGGTGCACCGGCCCGGTTCCGAGGCTCTCGATGTGGCTCGCGACGATCTCGGCGTGCGCGTCGAGACTGAAGCTGAAACCGTTCGGTGGCTCCGAATAGCCGAATCCCGGCAAATCGACCGAAGTGCCGGCCGCCTGGGGCGCCAAGAGCGCGGCGAGGTCGGTCCAATTCGTGGACGAACCGCCGAGCCCGTGGACGTAAACCGCCGTTTCGGGGCCGCCTGGAGTCCGGCGGATGTGCAATTTCACCCCGCCGACATCTATTGTTTCCCCGGGCCACGGCGGCGGCGCGGGATCCAGCGACGGCAATGACCTGCGCGACAGCGGTACGTGGGTCAGCGGTGAGCGGCCCACGGCGGCACGGGAAACTGGAGAAGACACAGCATCAAGGATGCCCGACCCTTGGCGGTTCGGCCGTACCGGCGAGTAATCTCGAGTTCACTTCACGCGGCGGTGATCCCGCCCTGCGGAGCCCCGCTCGACTGGAGGAACGATGACCGAAATGGCGCGACTGCAAGCCCGAGGCGTCCGCCTGCCCAGGACGGAACGCCGGGCCCAGCTGCTGGCCGCCGCCCAGCGGGTGTTCGCCGCGAACGGATACCACGCCGCCGCGATGGACGAGATCGCCGAAGAGGCCGGGGTCAGCAAGCCCGTCCTCTACCAGCACTTTCCCGGCAAGCTCGACCTCTACATCGCGCTGCTGGAGAGCCACGTCGACGAACTGGTGCGGCGGGTCAAGGACGCGCTCGACTCCACGACGGACAACAAGCAACGTGTCCCGGCGACCGTCGGCGCGTTCTTCGACTTCGTCGACAACGACGCCGGCGCGTTCCGCATGGTCTTCGAGTCCGACCTGCGCGGCGAGCCTGCCGTGCAGGAGGCCGTGGACCGGGCGACGTCGGCCAGCGTCGACGCGATCACCGAGACCATCACCGCCGACGCGGGCCTCGACGAGGACAAGGCACGGCTGCTCGCCGTCGGCCTCGTAGGTCTCTCGCAGGTCAGCGCGCGGTTCTGGCTGGCGCACCACAAGTCGATGAGCAAGGACGAGGCCGTCGCGCTCACCGCCAACCTCGCCTGGCGCGGCATCGGCGGTGGTTTCCCGCTGCAGCACTGACCCGCGTTTAGTCCTCTAGTTGCGATCCTTGCGCGTGCAACTACCGCAACTAGAGGACGAAACGCGTGGGTTCACCGGACGCGGACGCCCCGCAGGATGACCGCGACGGGGTGCTCCAGCCGCGCCAGGTCCTCACACGGATCTTCCGCATGGACGACGGCCCTGGCACCAGCCAGCCCTCCGCGACCGGCTCCGCACCGAGGACCGGATCGGCCGTCCAGCGGTCACCATCGGCGTGGAGATCGACGTACCCGCCGTCGGGAAGTGCTCGGCCTCGGACTCTGACGATCACGGTGCCCCCTCGTGAGTGGTGATTCGACTCAACCACGGACTGCCGGGGAGCAAGGGACCTTTGCTACCGCTTTCCACCATCCAGCGGCACCGCGACGGGCCGGGTTTCGGCTATGACTCGATCGACCGCGTTGCCGACCGGCGAGGAGTTCCCCATGCCCCACATCACGCTCGACGAGAACCTGCTCGGTATCAGAGCCCTGTTCGCCTACCGGCCCGAGACGGCGGCGCCGCTCGGACAACTCGCCGAAGTCCTGCTTCGCGGGCCGAGCAGCCTCAGCATTGGCGAACGCGAGCTGATCGGCGCTGTCGTTTCGCGCGGTAACGACTGCACGTTCTGCTCACGCAGTCACGCCGCCGTCGCCGCCGAAGCGCTCGAAGGCGGCATGCCGGTTGTCGAAGCAGCCTGGGAGGACATCGACGGCGCGCCCGTCTCGGCGAAGGTCAAGGCGCTCCTGCACATCGCGCTCGCCGTCCGTGAAGGCGGGAAATCCGTGAGCGAAGACCTGATCGCGGCGGCCCGTGCGGAAGACGCGACGGACATCGAAATCCACGACACGGTGCTGATCTCAGCGGCGTTCTGCATGTTCAACCGGTACGTCGACGGGCTGGGGACCATCGCCCCGGACGACCAAGACGCCTACCAGGGCGCCCGCCTCCTGGCGGGCGGCTATACCCGCCTCTGAGACAGCGAAACAGAGCAGGGGACCTTTGCTACCGCTTGCCCCACCGAGAGCGATAGCAAAGGTCCCCTGCTCCCTCTTCAGACCCTCGCGGCGCGGCGGACGAGTGCCGCGACGCGGTCCGAAACCTCCTGTGCCCGTTCCTGCGGAAGCATGTGCCCGGCACCCGGGTAGCGCACGAATTCGGCGTCCGGCAGCGCGTCGGCGATGACCTTGGCGTGGGTGGTCGGGCAGAGCCTGTCCCGCTCCCCCGACAGCACGATCACCGGTTTCCCGAGCAGCGCGGCCAGCGTGACACGGCAGTCGTGCCGTGAGATCGCGTCCTGGAATCCGGCGACGCTCGCCGGATGCGCGCACAGCAGCTGTTCCGCCACCGAATTGACGTCCTCCCGCCGCGGGCGCCGCCCGAAGACGAGCATTCGCGCGCCGGGGCGCACCACCGACAGCGGCAACGGCAAGGCGTCCCGGCGCTGTTTCGCGAGCAGTTTCGCGAGGCGCCGTTCGAACCTCGCCGCGCCGCTGCCCGCGATCCCCGGCAGGCCGAGGGTGATCCGGTCCATCTCACCGGACGACGTGGCGACGAAGGCGACACCGGCGACCCGCCGGGCCACGAATTCGGGGTGACTACGGGACAATTCCATGATCGTCATTCCGCCCATGGAATGGCCCGCGAGCACGATCGGCCCGTTCGGTACACGGTCTTCGATCAGCTCGGCGAGGTCGTTCGCCAGCGTCGGGATCGTCGCCGTGCCCGGTTTCGCCGGCGCGGAACCACCGTGCCCGCGCAGGTCGTAGCGCAGGATCCGGACGGAGTCGCCGAGCCGGGCCACCACGCCGTCCCAGGTCCGGAGGTCCTGTGTCCAGCCGTGCACCAGTACCAGCGTGAGTTCGGAGTCGGCGGGGCCGCTCGTCTCGACGTGCAGGGCGGTGCCGTCACCGGTCACGAACCGGTGTTCCCTGGACGGGTCCCAGGAAACGGTGCCGCGCTGTTCGACGCTCCTCATCGCTTCCCCGGCAGCAGGAAGGACTTGCGCCAGAAGTACATTCCCGGCTTCCCGACCAGACCGGCCTCCTGCAGGAACGGCATGATCTTCTCGCCGGCCCAGCGCACGCTGTCCTGCCAGTTCGGGTTGTTCATCGCGGCTTCGACGCCGTCACGCGGACGGATGCCGACGGCCTTGTAGACATGCGGGTTGATGAACGCCCGCGTCACGAAGTACGAGATCAGCGCGATGATGAACTGCTGATAGACGATTTCCTTCTTCGACAGCTTCGCCATCCCGCGAGTGACCTCTTCGCGGGCGAAGGTGACGTGACGGGCTTCTTCGAGCACGTGGATCCGGTTGACCATCCGCACCAACGGCTGGATGTCCGGGTCGTTCATCTGCTCGCGCTGAAGCCGGTCGAGGACCTCTTCGGCGACGAGGATCGCGCCGTAGCGCGCGGGCCCGTAGCTGATCGACGGCATCAGTTTCGCGAGGCGCCGCAGCCAAGGTACCGGCCCGTAGGACGGGCAACCGATCCGCGACGCCATCCGCGCGAACATCGTCGAGTGACGGCATTCGTCCGCGATCTCGGTCAGCGCGTACTGCGCGTGCGAACTGGTCGGGTCTTCTTCGTAGACCTCTTTGAGCAGCATCTGCATCAGGAGGATTTCGAACCACAGCCCGGTCGTCGCCACACTCGCGACCTCGTGCTTGCCGAGCTCGATGCGCTGCTCTTCGGACAGCGAGTCCCACAGCTTGGTGCCGTAGAGCGAGGAGCGATGTGCCGGGATGAAGTGCTTCCCGTCCACCAGCGGAGCGTTCCAGTCGATGTCGACGTCGGGGTCGTAGAACTTGTTTGCGGAGGACTTGAGCAGCCGCTCGGCCGTCTTCTCCCGGTCTGTTTCCTTCAGCGCCCGCGTCATGGCCGACACGCCCCTATCTGTAACTCGCGGTAACAGTTACCTCTGGTAGCATGACCGGGGTGATCGAACGTGTCAAGCGCAACAGCAAGCAGTCGAGCAAGCACCCCACGGCGGGTGAGGCCGACACGGGTGACGCCCGTCGCGATCGCTGGCGCAAGCACCGGATCGAGCGCCGCGCGGAATTCGTCGAGGCCGCCCTCCGCGCGCTCGACACCCACGGGCCGGACCTCGGCATGGAAGACGTCGCCGCCGAAGCGGGCGTCACGAAGCCTGTGCTGTACAGGCACTTCGACGACAAGGCCGACCTGTACGTCGCGCTCGGGCAGCGTGGCACCGAGATCCTCTTCCAGCGGCTGATCCCGGCCATCAACTCCGAGCTGGCCCCGGTCCCCCGGATCCGGATGGCGCTCGACGCGTTCTTCAGCGTCATCGAGGAGCACCCCAACCTGTACCGCTTGCTCGCGCGCGGTGGCCTGCAGGAGAAGGTACTCGTCAAGTCCGACGTCGTCGCCGAGGACAAGGAACTGATCGCCACCGCGCTGACCGCGCTGCTCGGCGACTACATGCGGATGTTCAACATGGACTCCGGCGCCGCCGAACCGTGGGCGCACGGCATCGTCGGCATGGTGCAGAGCACCGGCGAATGGTGGCTGGACCGGCGCTCGATGGGCCGCGACAGCGTCGTCGAATATCTGACGCAGATCATCTGGGCCGCGATCGACGGCCTCTCCCGGCAGCAGGGCATCGTCATCGACCCGAACCTGCCGCTCGAAGAGAACAAGGTCGTCCAGATGCGGAAGGAAGCAGAAGCACAATGAGCGAGCACGACGAAGACGGCTACTCCGGCGAAGCGGTCCTCGTGATCGACGGGACCGAGATCGCGGCCACGGTCGAACTGCGGGGCTACTTCCAGCCGATCGACGGCTACTACCGCTGGTACGGCCGCGTGGCCACCAGCGAGCAGGTGTCCGCGGCCGCCGACGGCAAGAAGACCGCTGTCGAGATCCGCGCGGGCGAGTACAGCGCGAAGGGCGAACTCTCCGACCCGGACCCGTGGGACCGCTACCGCATCATGGGCACCAGCACGCCGCCCTTCCACGTCCCCACCAGCCTCGAAGAGCTGAACGAACTCAACGCCTGACCGCGGCAGTACGTGAAGGCCCACTGGTCGGCGCCGCTCCCCGGCCCGAGGGCCGGTGATGTAGGAATGGGGACGTTCAGTGTCCCAACTCCTCCATCGTCACGAGGTCGCGCCGGTCTCGGACCTCGAGCAACGGAAGATCGAGCTCAGGCCAGTGGAGTGGGGAGGATTGGGGACGTTCACCGTCCGAAATCTTCCCCGCTCAGGCGTGTGCCGGGTACATGTCCCCGAATCTCTGTCGAGCAAGGTCCGCAACCGGTGTGACCTCGCAACGATGGAGAAATCGGGACACTCAACGTCCCCATTCCTCCATCGTCAGCCTCACGCAGCGACCACTAGCCGCCTGAACCGCAAGACCTCGACATTGCCGGGACCCTGCCTTGAGCCGAGGGAAGGGGCGTTCCCGCGAGAGGCCCCTTCAGCCCCGCCGCTGAGCAGGCACCTGCGTCACCGCTCCCAGATACTTCGGCCAGCTCGACAGCTTGTTCATCGCCCATTCGAGCGGCCCGCGCCCGATGAACTTCCGCCACAGCACCGCGGCGGTCAGCGCGACCACCGAGAACTCGACGAAATGCAGCACACTGAAGATCGAATCGCCGTCGCTCTCGTCCCACAGCACAGCGATCGCCACGAAATGCAGTACGTACGCGCTCAGCACCCGCCCGCCCAGGTCCGAAAGCGGCCGCAGCACGCGCCCGAACCTCGGCATCAGCAGCTGGCAGCCACCGATCACCGCCGCCGCGATCCCGATCGAGATCAGCAGGTCGAACGGCGTGTACGAGGTTCCGGTCGGCAGCAGCTCCCAGGCCCAGCTGGTGGTCGGCGGCGTGCCGTGGATCCAGGTCTGGTGGAGCCGGAAGAACTCCGGCGGCGTCATCCCCGCCTGCGCGGCGGCCGGTTCCAGCGAGCGGTAGACGGTCTGCATGCCGCCGAGCGGCCCGGTCGCGATCCAAGACACGAGGTACCCGCCCACCGCGAGCGCCGTTCCGCCGAGGAACAGGCGGCGGCACACGCTGCGTGAGGTCAGGTCCATCCGCCCGAGGGACATCCCCGCGAACACGTACGCCATCAGCGTCAACGCGGGGAAGGTCCCGGTCAGGACGAGCACACTCGCGGCCTTCAGCAGACCTGCCGAGGTGACGTCGTCCGCGGTCAGGTCCGGAGCGAAGAACAGCAGGTCACGGGGTAGCACTTGGGCCCTGATCAGATGCGAGGACAGCGGGCCCGCCACGGCGACGACGACCGCGGCGATCGCCAGCGCCTTCGCGCTCGCGCGCAGCCACGGAATCGCGAAGAGGAAACAGGCCCCGTAATAGGCCAGGATCACCATGTAGCCGGTTTCGAGGCTGGTCAGCCAGAGTCCCAGCGCCACCAAAAGCGGTGCGCGGGTCGCCAACTTGAGCACGACGCGGGTCCGGTCACGGCCCAGTTTCGGACGGCGACCGCCGGACATCAGCGCGATCGAGACCCCGGCCAGCACCGCGAACAGCGCCGCTGAGTGGCCTTCGAACGGTTTGAACAGCACCCCTACGCCGCCCTTGGCGGGATCAGGGCCGACATGCACCGCGTACATGCCGAGCACGGCCAGGCCGCGGGCGACGTCGATACCGGTCAGACGCCCAGCGCCCCGTCTGCCTCGTTCGGGAACAGTGCGCGCGCCGTCGACCAGCGCGCGGTCCATCACAGTGACGCCGTCCACCTCATTCCTCGGCTAGCCCCCGCCGTCCCCGCCTTAGCGTGACGATCAAAACTGAGAGCTGGCTGAGACACGGCGGTGACGCCACTGTGACATCGGACTACAACCCGATCGGGTCAGCCACCAACGGCGAAGCCGACCTTGCGAACGTCCGACGGCGCGATCTCGACGTAGGCGATCCGGTCGGTGGGCACGATGTACTTGCGGCCCTTTTCGTCGTCGAGGCGGAAGATCCCGTCGACGGCCCCCAAGGCGTTCGCGACCAGTGCCTCGACCTCGTCGGGCGACTGGCTGCTGGACACCACGAGCTCCCGCGGCGTGTCCTTGATGCCGATCTTGACCTCCACGTGGGACCTCCGCTTGAAAGTTCGAAATTACTTGTCCGACAAGGCTAGCCGAAGAGACCTCAGCCGAGCCCCAGTACCTGCATGCGCTTGGTGTGCCCCTGCTGCAACCGGCGGAACAGCGCGGCGATTCCCGAAAGGTCGCCCGATCCTTCGACGATCAGTTCGGCGAGCCCGTCCCGTTCGGCGACGACGTACTGGGCCTGCGTCAGCGCCTCGCCCAGCAGGCGACGGCCCCACAGCGCGAGCTTGTCGCGCGCCTTCGGGTCGGCTCCGATCCCGGCCGCGACCTCGCGCTCGGCGAAGGCCGAATGCCCGGTGTCGGCGAGCACGGTGAGCACCAGATCCTTGGTTTCGGGGTCGAGCCAGCTGGCCATCTCGCGGTAGAGGTCCGCCGCGAGCCCGTCGCCGACGTAGGCCTTCACCAGCGACTCCAGCCAGGAACGCGGCTTCGTGGAGGCGTGCCAGGCGTCGATGTGCCCGACGAACGGCCGCATCGCGTCCTCGATCGCGACGCCGTGTCCCGCGAGGTGCTTGGTGAGCAGGTCGTAGTGCCCGATCTCGGCGGCCGCCATGGACGCCAGCGCGGCCCGGCCGGACAGGGTCGGCGCGGTGCGCGCGTCCTCGGCCATGCGATCGAATGCGGACAATTCCCCATAGGCGAGTACGCCGAGCAAATCGACTACGCCCTCGCTGATCTGCTTTGCCTCCGTCACGGCGAAGAGGGTATCGCCGAACACACCCGCGGAGTGGTGAAGAGACCGATCACACCCACTCCGGCGCGGCGGGGACTATCCTGAAACCGCAGACCAGGTACACTGGCGGCCGGATACGACGGATCTTCCGTCCCGGATCGGGACGCTGCTGCGGCTGAAGGACAGCCGATGTGGCCCTGGTCAGCGCAAGAATGATGTGCGTGCACGCCATCCTGCGGCATTCCCACGAAGGGCCGCTTCAGCGCCAGTAGCGCGGAGCCGAGCGAATCCTCGTGGTCGAGTGTCGAACGGTGACCAGGGCAGTGCGCGCTGGTCACGAGAGAGGCGAGCACCCTGACCACGAACGAAATCACCACCGAAGAGAACACCACCACCGACGTCCCCGAGGCCGTCGCGCTGGAGCACAGCGAGACAGGCCCGGCGGCGCTCGACGTGTCGCACCCGCTTCAGGCGGGCGCGCCGGTGGAATCCGAAGCCGCTTCCTTCGCCTCCTTCGGCGTCAAGCCGGAGATCGTGAAGGCCCTGAGCGAAGCCGGGATCGAGCGCACCTTCGCCATCCAGTCGCTGACCCTGCCGCTGGCCATGGCAGGCGACGACCTCATCGGCCAGGCCCGCACCGGCATGGGCAAGACGCTGGGCTTCGGCGTCCCGCTGCTGCACCGCGTCGAGGTCCCCGGCGACGGCACCCCTCAGGTGCTGGTCGTCGTGCCGACCCGCGAGCTGTGCATCCAGGTCGCGAACGACCTCAAGGGCGCGGGCAAGCACCTCGGCATCCGCACGCTGGCCATCTACGGTGGCCGCCCGTACGAGCCGCAGATCGCGGCGCTCCGCAGCGGCGTCGACGTCGTCATCGGGACGCCCGGCCGCCTGCTGGACCTGGCCGAGCAGAAGCACCTGGTGCTGGGCAAGGTCCGCGGCCTGGTGCTGGACGAGGCCGACGAAATGCTCGACCTCGGCTTCCTGCCCGACATCGAACGCATCCTGCGGATGGTTCCGGACAAGCGGCAGACGATGCTGTTCTCGGCCACCATGCCGGGCCCGATCATCACGCTGGCCCGCACGTTCCTGACCCAGCCGACGCACATCCGCGCCGAGGAGAACGACGCCGGCGCGATCCACGAGCGCACCACCCAGTTCGTCTACCGGGCGCACTCGATGGACAAGCCCGAGCTGATCGCCCGCGCGCTGCAGGCCGAGGGCCGCGGCCTGACGATGATCTTCACCCGCACCAAGCGCACCGCGCAGAAGGTCGCCGACGAACTCGTCGAGCGCGGCTTCGCGGCCGCCGCCGTGCACGGTGACCTGGGTCAGGGCGCCCGCGAGCAGGCGCTGCGCGCGTTCCGCGCCGGCAAGGTCGACGTGCTGGTCGCCACCGATGTCGCCGCCCGCGGTATCGACATCGACGACGTCACGCACGTGATCAACTACCAGACACCGGAGGACGAGAAGAACTACGTCCACCGTATCGGCCGCACCGGCCGCGCGGGCCGCACCGGTGTCGCGATCACCCTCGTCGACTGGGACGAACAGCCGCGCTGGAAGATGATTTCCGACACCCTCGGGCTCGACATGCCCGAGCCTGCCGAGACGTACTCGTCGTCCAAGCACCTGTTCAGCGACCTGGGTATCCCCGAGGGCACCGCCGGCCGTCTCCCGCTCTCGAAGCGCACCCGCGCCGGCCTTTCGGCCGAGGTCGAGGAAGACCTGGGTGGCAAGCGCCGTGGCCGCGGCCAGGGCGTGGCGAAGGACAAGGACGAAGAGGCACCCCGCAAGCGCAACCGCACGCCGCGCAAGCGGACCCGTGGCGGTGCCGACGCGGCCGCCAAGATCGAGGCCGCCGACGCCGCCGCGAACGCTTCGGCGGACAGCGCCGAGGGCCAGAGCGAAGCCACTTCGGAGGGGCGTACTCGTACGCGCCGCCGCAGCCGTGGCGCCGCGAAGCCGAGCCCGGAGGTCAGTGGCCCCGCAGTCGAGAAGGAGGCAGGCGACAGCGCCGAGCGTCCGGCTCGCCGACGCCGCCGTCGCCGTCCCTCGACGACTTCTGATACACCTGCGTCGGCAGACTGAGCATCAGAACCGGGCGGCGGAGCTGAAGGCTCACTGCGGAACCAGCCACAAACGTGAACCTGCCCCGGCCGAAGGCCCCGCGATCCCTGCGGCAAGGTGCCTGGCTCGCACACGTGACCTGTGTGCCCGTCCAGCACCCTGGCGACGAGATCGCGGTCGCGGGTTCACCACTCAGAACGCAGACCGCGGACGTGGGGAGCTAAGGGCACGTGAGCGAACGTTGGGACGCCGCGCCGGACGAAGATCCGGCACGGCCCATGTCCGCTGATCCCGAACAGCCGTCGAACGGCGGCGAGCCGGACACCTCGGCCGCGATCGGCACCGAAGACGTACTGGACGCCGAACCCGCCCAGCCGGAGGCCACCGTGCCTCCGGCGGCCGGGAAACGCGCCCGGCGCTCGCCGTGGAACCGCACGCGGGATCGCGTGATCGTCGCGGTCATCGTGGTGGTCGTCGCGGTCACCGGTGTCGTGATCGGCGTGACCAGCGACAACGCGGCGACGGTCGCACAGGTCGCCGCCACTCTGCCGCCCGGTCTCCCGCCCGCTCCGGCGGAAGTACCCGGCTCGCTGACCGAACTGTGGCAGGCGCCCAGTTCGTCGACGCCCGTCCCGATCGGTGAGGCCAACAGCGTCGTCACCGCCGACAAGGGCGAAGTACTCGGCCGGGACCCGTACACCGGCGATGTCCGATGGCGCTATTCCCGCGATCTCGAGCTGTGCACCGTCGCACTCGCCGGGATCAAAGTGGACGCGGTGTACCGCAAGGACACCGGCTGCAGCGAGGTCACCCAGCTCGACGCCGGGACCGGGCGCCGCACCGCGCAGCGCAACGGCGACGCCGAACTCGGCACCCAGCTGGTCGTGGACGGCTCGCACGTCACCACGACCGGCAAGAAACTGCTCAACACCTGGCGCGACGACCTGGTCAAGAGCATGGAGTACGGCCAGGTCCCGGCCATCGTGAACGCGAGCAAGCAGCCGAGGACGGGCTGCACCTACGGCACGGTGGCCGCGGCGGCGGGCAAGATCGGCGTGATCGAGCGCTGCCCCGGCGACCCGGCCGACCGCTTCACCATCTACCGCGCGACCAACGACGAGGCCGACGACCCGAAGGTCGACTACAGCACCGTGCTCGCCGGGAAGAACGCCAAAGTCGTCGCGATGTCCGGCGACCTCGCGCTGATCGTGCTGCCGGAGCAGAAACTGCTGGTCATCTACGGCGGCGACGGCCTGCAGAAATCGGCGTACCCGCTCGACGCGCCCGCCGCGGACATCGAGCAGGATCCGTTGGGCGGCATCATGGCGACCGCGTGGACCGCGCAGGGCGTCTACTGGTTCACCGGCTCCAAAACCATGGCGTTCTCACGCGACGACCTCACGCCGCGCTGGACACTGAACAGCTCCGTCGGGCCCGGCGTCACCTTCGGGGATCAGCTGGTCGTGCCGATCCAGGGCGGGCTCGCCGTACTCGACGAGCTGACCGGCACCACGATCCGCACCGTCGGCGTCGACCGGCACGGCTACACCGGCCCGGTGCGGCTCTCGTCGGTCGGGCCTGTGCTGCTGGAGCAGCGCGGCGCCACCCTGGCCGCCCTCAAGTGACCGCCGGGCGATAGCAAAGGTCCCTTGCTGCGCTCGGTGGATCCGGTCACTACGTCGAAGATTTTGTACGAAGCCGGCTGACTTCTTTCCAGCACCATTTGCCGCCCTCGTCGGCGAGCGTGCCGGTGGCGGTGGCGGGTCGCCCCGCGATGCTCAGCGTGACGGCCACCGTGTACTTGGTCTCGGAGACCTTGGTGACCTCGCCGAGCATGGCGTTCGACGCTTCGCCGACTCGATCGATGACCTGGTCGATGTCCTTTTCCGCGTTCCCGCACTTGAGCGCCGTCAACGCGGTCCTGTCGCCGGCGTTGATGCCGTCGACGATCGCCCGCGCGGTCCCTTCAGGGCTGGTCACTTTGTCGGCCGCGTCGTCGCTGAGAAAGAACCCCGGAGCGACGAACCCGGTGATACCGAGCGTGACCAGCACCACGACAGCGGCGGCGATGCCCACCAGGAGGCCGGTCTTGCCGTTCTTCGGTGGCGCGGGCGGCCCGCCGAAGCCCTGCCCGTACTGCTGGTTCTGACCGTAGGGCTGCTGGCCGTAGCCGGGGTACTGCTGCTGGGGGTATTGCTGCTGGGGGTACGCGCCGCTCTGGTCGTAACCGCCCTGCTGGTACTGCTGCCCGCCATGGTCGTGGTGGGGCTGGGGTGGGTAGGTCATCAACGGTGCCTTCCGTGCTCGCTGTGCGGCAGCGTCTTCGTCTACGACGTGCCCAGTGAGCCACAGTTTCGCTGTGCCAGGTTACTTTTCCGGCAAGTGGCATTTTCCTGCCGTGTTCAGTTCCACCAGAACAGGCTCAGCGCGGCCGTCACGCTCACCACGACGCCGAGACCCGCGAAGCCCGCGACGCGACCATTCCGCGCATCGGCCACCCGCTGACAGAGCAGGGCGACCACCGTCGCGACCGGATGTCCGATCAGCATCAGCGGTCCCGGCCCCGGAACACCGGTGGACAGGCAGATCCCGGCGATCGAAAGCACGCACACCGCGAGGACGACCATCCCGGCCGCGAGCGAACCGGTCAGCCCGCGCCAGAACCGGCCGCGCCCGGACGCCGCGGAAACGTCCGGTCCCACGGGCAGCGGTGCGGTCGCGAGCTCTTCGGTGTCCGGTGACGACACGTCCTCGCCTGTCCAATCGTCGGGTTTCGAGCTAGGGCGCCAGCAGCTCCCACGGCTGGGATGCCGGTCCGGCCTCCTGGCCTGCCGCGCAGCTGGGCCGGAAGTCGCACCATGAGCAACGGCGGCTCGGGCGCGCGGGGAACAACACGTCCTCGTCGCCGCCGGCGTTCAGGGTATCCGTTGCCAGCCGTAGGTCCCCGGCGGTCTCATCGGCGCGCTGGAGATGCCGTTTGAGGCTCTGCTCGGTGTGCTCGGCGGCCGCGATGGTGCCCGTGGGCACGTGATGCAACTCGACCTGGTAGCACGGCGCCCGCAACGTTCTGGCGGCCGCGACCGCGTACAGCGCCAAAGCCTGCGAAGAGCGCGCCTCGTAGTCGTCCGGCTCACGACGACCGGTCTTGTAGTCGATGATCACCAGCTCCCGGCCGCGCTGGTCGATGCGGTCGGCGCGGCCTTCGATGATGAGGCTGGGCCCGCTGCCCGGTTCGAGCGTGACGGGCGCCGAAACCCAGCGCTCCAACCCGACCGGATCGACGCTGACGTCGTTGTGCTCGACGTACTCCGCCACCCACCCCTTGGCACGCGCGCGATAACGGGCGGCCTGGCCGGTGTCTTCGAACCCGGCGTCCTTCCAGTGCTCGGCGACGAGCGCCATCGCCCGCTGCGGCACGCGCTTGATCACCGGCAGGTCGAACAGCGCCCGCAACGCGTTGTGCACCACCGCGCCGAGCGTGCTGTGCGCCCACGCCCCGGTGCGGGTCGGGGACGGGCGGTCGAGGTACGACATGCGGTAACGGCGCGGGCAGTCTTCGAACGTCGCGAGGCGCGCGGGCGAGACCTTCGTCAGCTTGCGCGGTGCCTCGACGCCGAAGTCGAAACCAATCTGCTCCATCGGATCACCCCGCCCGCAACGCTACGCACCCCCACCGACACTTTTCGAGGGGATCCCCAGGGAGAGAGCAAGGGACCTTTGCTATCGCTTGCGCCTGGGCAGGGTCCGTGAAGGCCCCTTCCCTACCGTCAGGGTCAGGGGCCCCGGCAAAGTCGAGGTCTTGCGGGTCAGGCGGCTATCCGTCGCTGCGTGAGGCTGACGACGAAGGAATTGGGACGTTGAGTGTCCCCATTCCTCCATCGTCGCGGGGTCACACCGGTTGCGGAGCTTGATCAACAAGGGTTCAGGGGGATATGCCCCCCGGCACACGCCCGAGCGGGGAAGATTTCGGACGTTCAACGTCCCGAATCCTCCCCACTCGGGCCTGGCAGGCACTAGCGATGCCAAGCTCGAATCACCATCAGCAGCGCTGCGACTTTGCCGGGACCCTGACCCTCAAGTAGGGAAGGAGGCTTCACGGCATGCCAAGAGAGAGCAAGGGACCTTTGCTATCACCCGCGTTGTCGCCGGGGCACGCAGGTGGGCTGAAGGGGCCCATGACCGCATCCGACGCGGTGAAGGGAGCTTTCGCTTCATGACATGAGAGGAAAGTCCCCTTCAGCCCCCGTCACGTGCCCGCGATGAAGCCCTTCACCGAGTTCGCCACCAGCTCGACCGCGATGGCTGCCAGCAGCAAACCGGCGATCTTCGCCAGCAGTGTGATCCCGCTTTCCTTGATCAGCCGGATGACCACGCCCGAGTACCGCATGCACAGGTACAGCACGAAGTGCACCGTCACGATCGAAAGCGCGAGAGCCACGTACGCGCCGGGGTGCCCATCGGCCTGCCGTACGAAGACGATGGTCGCGGCGATCGCGCCCGGACCGGCGAGCAGCGGCGTTCCGAGCGGCACCAGCGCGACGTTGACGTCGTCCCCCGCCGCCTCGGCCTCACCGCCGGTGTTGCCGGTGAGCAACTGCAGCGCGATCAGCAGCAGCAACAGCCCGCCCGCGCCCTGCAACGCCGGGATGCCGATGCCGAGGTACGAAAGGATCGCTTGCCCGGCCACCGCGAACAGCGAGATCACCAGCAGCGAGACCAGTACCGCCTGCCGCGCGGCCTTGGCGCGGAACGCCACCGACTTCCGGCCGGTCAGACTCAGGAACACCGGCACCGTGCCGGGCGGGTCCATGATGACGATCAGCGTGATCGTCGCGCTCATGAACAGGCGCGCGTCGAAGAAGTCCGTGATCGTCACCGGGTCACGACCTCGTATCCGGTCGACCGCGAGACGAGTTCCTCCAGCGCGAGCGGGTCGGTGGTCTCGTCGCCGAGGTCGATGGTCTTGTTCGTGCCGTGGTAGTCGCTCGACCCTGTCCGCACGAGCCCCAGTTCCCCCGCCAGCCCGTGCAGCCGGACGCGGGTCTCCTCGTCGTGGTTCGGGTGGTCGACCTCGACGCCGGTGAGCCCGTGCCCCGCCAGCGCCGCGAGCACGTCGACGGTGATGGTCGCGCCGCGCGTGTAAGCGAAGGGGTGCGCGATCACGGTGACCCCGCCCGCGTCCGCGATCATATCGATCGCGTCCTCCACGAGCGTGTCCTGACGCGCCACGAAATACCCGCTGCCGTTGCCGAGATAGCTCCCGAAGGCTTCGTTCACCGACGAGACGACGCCGCCGCGCACCAGGGCCTGCGCGAGATGCGGCCGTCCGGCCGAACCGTCCTCCGGTAACAGCGACATGACCTCGTCGGGATCGACAGGCAGACCGTCGGCGGCCATCCGCTCGGCCATCACGCGCAGCCGCCACCGCCGCTCCGACCGCAGCCGGGTCTGCTCGGCGACCAGCGCCGGCGACGCCGGGTCGAAGAGATACGCGAGCAGATGGACGCTGACGTGCCGCCCGGTCACCGGATCGACGGAGATCGTGGACAGCTCGGCTCCGGGCACCAGGGAAAGCCCGGGCGGGAGGGCCTCGGCGGCCGGGGCCCAGCCGGTCGTGGTGTCGTGATCGGTGATCGCGACGACGTCGAGGCCCGCCTTCGCGGCGGCGGCTACCAGCCCGGCAGGGCTGTCGGTGCCGTCGGAGGCGGTGGAGTGGGCGTGCAGGTCGATGCGCATCAACTGTATTGTCTATCGCGCTGATCAGGGCCGCGCTGCCAGGGCGCGACTAAAGTGCCCTACGTCGCCATCGCGGTAAGGGCGCCCTGCCATCGCGCCCCTGAGGCCTGGCGGCCAAAAGGCGCGCGACTCCAAAAGATCAAAAAACTCCGGTCACCTCAGTCGAGGCAGGGGCTGCTGCGGCGTCGCCAGTCGGGATAGGCGGCTAGCCGACCTTCTTCTTGCCACGCGCCGCACGCTGCGCCTTGATCATCGAGAAGCGCTCGGCCTGCTTCTGCTTGTCGCCGAAGACGAGTTCGGAGATCGTGTCGTAGAACTCTTCCGGCCGCGGCAGGTAGTCGATGCGGTTCAGCGCCTGGATCTGACCGGCCGACTCGACCACCATCGTCCCGTATCCCACCATCCGGCCCCAGGCCGAACGCTCGTACGTGAGGTCGGTGACCTTGGTGATCGGCATCATCAGCACCTTGGTGGTGAAGACGCCGGTGGTCATCACGAAGCGTTTGTCCGTGACGACCAGCCGCTCGACCCACCACTCCATCACCACGTACGCGAAGCGCAGGATGACGAGCAACGCGGCATACCAGAGGATGTTCTGGATCACCCACGCGGCGGGCGGCAAGAGGTAGGACACCAGTACGCAGACGGCCAGCAACGCGGCCGTCTCGAAGGTTTCCCACAACAGCACAGCCCAGTGACGGCGGATCCTGATGACCCGCCGCTCGGTGTCGAGGAGATACTCGTCTGGATCGCGTGGTGCGAACATACCGATAGAGTATCCGCTCCTTCGCTAGCTGAAGACGCTGCTGACGAAGGTGATCACCGATTCGGCCGAGTCACGCAGGAAGCCGATGATGTTTCCCACGAGGCCCGCCGCCTGACCTGGCTGCGCGATCACGAAGAACAGCACCAACGCGATTCCTGCGAAAGTGAGGAGCTTTTTCGCGTTCACAGCGATCAATCCTGTCTCTTACGGTGACTGACTGCGGATACTGACCATTCATTTTGTACCGCACCTTCCACCCGCGCGGGAGGGAAGTCCCGCGCTTGGGTCAGTCGGCGAGGGGAAGTGTACCGTACGGCTACTCTCCGTGTACAGGACAGCCGTTGTCAGGGCGCCCGCGTCTACCATTCGGGAATGAACACCGTGTCGAACAGCACCGTCCGCTGTGTCGGCGGCATCGTCCACGACGAACGCGGTCGGATCCTGCTGATCCGGCGCGCGAACGAACCCGGACGGGGACTGTGGTCGGTCCCCGGTGGCCGTGTCGAACCCGGCGAAACGGACGAAGCGGCTGTCATTCGCGAGATGCGCGAAGAGACCGGATTGAACGTGATGCCGAGCACATACGTCGGCAACGCGCGCCGCGGCCGCTACGACATTCACGACTACGCCTGCTCGGTCACCGGCGGCACCCTCCGTGCCGGGGACGACGCCGACGACGCCCGCTGGATCGACGCCGTTACCTTGATCGAACTCGATGAAAGCGGCCGATTGGCCGAACTCCTGCTCGTCACTCTCCGCGACTGGGGAGTGCTGCCAACCGCCGATGGCTCACCGGAATGACAACCGCCGTGCCCGATTTGACGAATAGCATGTGATTAAACAGCGCAAGAGGTGAAAATTAACCTTGTCGATGCTTTACCGACGTCTCCCGGGGAGCCGAAACCTTAAACCGGGAGCCAGGTCATCCGCTGTCCGTGCGGCGCCGTCCTGGCCAGTGCGCGCGCGTCCGGGGTCCCGTCATCCCAATGGACGAGTCCGAGCACGGCCGATCCGCCGTTGGTAGCGGCCAGTTCGGTCCGGCCGGGGAGCAACGGCTCCAGCGCGGCGGCGTAGAACTCCTCGCTGACCCACCACAGCGGCCGCGCGGCCGCGAGTTCGCGCAAGGCGTCGAGGAAGTCGGCCCGCCGCTCCCCCAGATACGCCAGCACGTGACTGGTCAGCACCACGAGGGGGACATCCGAGGCCACGGTGGCGGCCGCCGAGGCGAGGTCGTCGACGGCGTCGCCGGTGATCAGCTCCGGCCGCTGCTTGGCCTGCGCGGCCGCGGCGGTGCGCAGGAGCCGGATCCGGTCCGGCTGGTCGGCCCAGACGCAGGCTTCGAGCCAGGCCAATTCGTCCTCGTCGGTCAAGTCCACCGGGGCACGGTCGAGGCCGGCGCGGGCGGTGACCGTCAGCTTCTTGGGCACCTTCGGTGTGACGGCGCCAGGCGCGAGGTCGAGCGCGCAATGCAGGCCCACAGCGGCCTTCGCGGGCCCTGCGGTGAGCTGCTCGCCGCCGTCGCACTGGTAGCGGTAGGCGTACCTGTCCAGGCCGAGGAGCAGCCCGGCGCTACAGCCGACCTCGAGCAGCGCGATCTTGCCACCTGCCTGCTTCGCCGCCGCCGTCACCGCGGGGTAGAGCAGTGCGGCGCGGCGGACCTCGTTGGTCTGCGTGTACCGCGAGGAGATGATCGCCCGTGCCCGGTCCGCCCGGTCCAGCAGGAACGAGCGGAACAGCGGCCACGTCTCCGAGTCCACGCCGTCGAAGCCGCCGACGGACGGGTAGTACCGCGAGAGCGGGTGGATCGGGTCGGCCTGGATGAGCCGGTGCGCGGTCGCCAGGAGCAGCGTGCCGCGCGCTTCACCGCCGCGCGCGTCGGTCAGCAGCCCGGCGACGTCGTCGTCCTCGGCCGCCTTCGCCGCCAGGTGCTCGTACAACGGCGAAACACCGGCCGCCTCGACCGTCGCGAACTTCCGCAAGCGGCTCTTGATCTCATCCAGCCCGATGGGCATCGACGCGCTCCCTCTTCGTTCGTGACACCCGTTATTCGTGCGGCACGGGACGGCCGGGCTGTTCGCCACCCCTGGCGTCACCGTAGGACTGTTTCGGCACCATCACCTTGCGACGGAACACACACACGATCGTGCCGTCCTGCTTGTAACCGCGGGTCTCGACGTAGACGACGCCACGGTCGTCCTTCGATTTCGAAGGCGTCTTGTCCAGCACCTCGGTCTCGCCGTAGATGGTGTCGCCGTGGAAGGTCGGCTTCACGTGTTTGAGCGACTCGACCTCGAGGTTCGCGATCGCCTTGCCGGACACGTCCGGCACCGACATGCCCAGCAGCAGCGAGTAGACATAGTTGCCGACCACGACGTTCTTGCCGAAGTCGGTGGTCTCCCCGGCGTAATGCGCGTCGAGGTGCAGCGGATGGTGGTTCATGGTGATGAGGCAGAACAGGTGGTCGTCGTACTCGGTGACCGTTTTGCCCGGCCAGTGCTTGTAGACGGCGCCGACCTCGAACTCTTCGTAATAGCGACCGAACTGCACCCAGTCCTCCTGCACGAGTAACGCGGCGTGAGCCTGGAACGACAGGCTTTCGTGTTGAGGAGTACCCTCGACCATTGGTGTCGGGTCGTCAACGCGACCCGCACCACTGTGCAACCGTCCGCCGAGCCGAGGAGGTGAGGAACCCGATGTCCAGTGGCGATACTCCGCTTCCTAGTAGTCGCAGCGTTTCCGCCTTCACGCCTCGCCGGATCCCCACCTGGCAGGGCTGACGAAACCGGGAACGCTGGCCTAGCCGAGCGGCCCCCCGACCGCTTGGCCCGTCGTCTTCGCGCACAAACGCACGACGTCTGCCCAGGAGATCCCATGCCTGCCATTCCCTCGCTCGGCGGCCTTCGCGGCCGGAGCAACGGCCGCGCCAAAAGCGTCGCCGAGCGCCCGCTGCCCGTCCCCCTTTCGGCGTACGTCGTCGACTGCGCGGTGTACGTGGAAGGCAAGCGCCTGCCCGGCCGCTGGTCGCACTCCGAGGCGATCAAAGAGGTGCGCAAACGGCACGCCGGGTTCGTCTGGATCGGCCTGCACGAGCCCGACGCGGTCCAGATCCAGGGCATCGCCGACACCTTCGGCCTGCACGAACTGGCCGTCGAGGACGCACTCGAAGCACACCAGCGGCCCAAGCTGGAGCGCTACGACGACACGCTGTTCATGGTGCTGAAGACGGTCCGCTACGTCGAACACGAGTCACCCGCGACGGCGAACGAGATCGTCGAGACCGGCGAGCTGATGGCGTTCCTCGGCCGCGACTTCGTGATCACCGTGCGGCACGGGAACCACTCGGGGCTCGCCAGGCTGCGCCGCGAACTCGACCAGGACCCGGAGCGGCTCGACCTCGGGCCGTCCGCGGTGCTGCACGCGATCGCGGACCACGTCGTCGACCACTACCTCGATGTCACCACCGCGATCGAATCGGACATCGACGAAATGGAGACGCACGTCTTCGCGCCGCGCTCCAAGGTGAGCGCCGAGCAGATCTACTTCATGAAGCGCGAGGTGCTGGAGCTGCGCCGCGCGGTCATGCCGCTGGGGACTCCGCTGCAGCGCCTCGCCGAGGGCTACACGCGGCTGATCCCGGACGAGGTCCGGTCCTACTTCCGCGACGTCTCCGACCACCTCACCACGGTCGCGGAGCGGGTCGCGAACTTCGACGAACTGCTGACCACCCTGGTGGACGCGACGCTGGCGAAGATCACGCTCCAGCAGAACACCGACATGCGCAAGATCACCGCGTGGGCGGCGATCATCGCGGTCCCGACGGCGCTGGCCGGCATCTACGGGATGAACTTCGACTACATGCCGGAGCTGCACTGGCGGTTCGGCTACCCGATGGCGATGACGGTCATCTTCGGCGTCTGCATCCTGCTTTACCGAATATTCCGGAAGAACCGCTGGCTCTGACCTTTCTTCCCCATTCGGTAGTTGCGGAGTTCCCTCATGCCAAGGATCCTGACCAACCTCAAGTTCTGGGCGCTGGCCTTCTGCGTCGTCTGGCTGGGCATCGTGATCGCGATCATCGCCAAGGACCCCGCGTTCGCGCACGGCCCCAAGTAGCGCCGCCGGCATTACCCTGGGGCGTATGAAGGCGCTGGTCGTCGCGGACGAGGTCGAGGAGCGGTTGTGGACGTCCGCCGTCCACCACCACCGGGCCGACCTCGTCATCGGTGCCGGCGACCTGCCGTACGACTACCTCGAGTTCCTGGCGAGCGCGCTCGACGTGCCGTGCGTGTTCGTTCCGGGCAACCACGATCCCGACCTGTCCGGCTACACGCGCTACGGCGGACTGTCTTTGAAGGACGGTATCCCCGCGGAGTGGCCGGGTCCGGCGGGCGGGGTGAACGCGGACGGCCGGATCGTCGACATCGGCGGGCTCCGGTTCGCCGGGCTCGGCGGCTCGGTCCGCTACAACGACGGCCCGAACCAGTGGACGCAACGCCAGCAGGCGCGGCGTGCGCGGCGGCTCGTGCGCCGGGCGCGGTTCCGCCGCTGGCGGGACGGGCGGGACGTCGACGTCCTGCTCACCCACGCGCCGCCACGGCACTGCGGCGACCGTGAGGACCCGCCGCACCGCGGTTTCGACTGTCTCCATCGCACGATCGAGTCACTGCGGCCGAAATGGTTGCTGCACGGGCACATCCACCCGCACGGTGCACCCGTGCCGGACCGGGTGGTCGGCGGAACCACGATACGCAACGTGGTCGGGCACCGGATCATGGAGTTCCTATGAAGGACACCGGATTTCCCCGGGCGGACGCGGAACACGACTTCCTCCGCGCACGACGGCGTCAGGTGCTGTCGCGGCTGGCGAACTGGCTGCGCGGCGAACCCGACGACGTCAACATCATGCTGCCGTTCCACGAGGTGGTCGACGCGCTCGGCTACCTCGGCGAACGGAAGATCGGGGCGCGGGTGATCCGGCTCGATTCGATCGTCGGCAGCGTCGACCGCGGCCGCGACTTCGACCGCCGCTTCCGCCCGACGTCCGGCCGCGTCCGCGAACGCTGGGAACGGCTGGCGCTCGCGACCAGACGTGGCGAGTCGATTCCGCCGATCCAGGTGTACCGCGTCGGTGAACTGCATTTCATCATCGACGGGCACCACCGTGTTTCGGTGGCGCACGCGATGGCACTGTCCACAATAGAGGCGATGGTCACCGAGGTGCGGACCAAACTGGACCCGAGCGGGATCCGGTACCGCGGCGACCTGATCGTCAAGGACTACCGGCGGCTGTTCCTGGAACGCGTTCCGCTTTCCGGGCACTCGCGGGCTTCGGTGGTGTTCACCGATCCGTGGGACTACGCGCGGCTCGGTGAGCACGTGGAGGCTTGGGGTTTCCGGCTGATGCAGGACGAAGGGCACTACTCGGACCGCGCGACGCTGGCGCAGCGGTGGTTTGACGAGGAGTTCGTCCCGGTGGTGGCGATGCTGCGGCAAGCGGATCTGATCGGCGACCGCACCGACGCCGAGGCGTATCTGTGGGTGGCTTCCGAACGGTACCGGCTGATCCGGACGCACCGGTGGGACGACGAGGTCTTCGAGGCCGTGCGCTCACAGTCCCGGTGACGCCTCCCCCGCGTGAGCTGAACGGGACTTTCAGTGCAAATTTTGCACTGAAAGTCCCGTTCAGCTCATCCTCCAGTTGCTACATGTGGACGGCGACCGGGGCGTCCGAAGAGGCGGCCTTCGCCGGGGCACCCGACCGCAGCAGCAGCCCGCAGATCACCGCACCCGTGACGAAGATCCATCCGCCCCACACGAAGGCGGTCGTGTAGCTGTGTACGGCCGCTTCAGCCGCGAGTTGCGGCGAAGGCGTCTTCCCGACCATAAACGACGTCGCGGCGTTTCCGGCCAGCGTGCTCAGCAGCGCGGTCCCGATCGAGCCACCGACCTGCTGCGCGGTGTTGACCGCCGCCGACGCGACACCGGCGTCGTGCGTGTCGACCCCGAAGGTCGCGACGCTCATCGCGGGCGCCATGGCGAGGCCGATACCGACACCCATGATCATCAGCGGGAACAGCACGCCGCTGGAGTAGGTGCTGGTGGTGTCGATCGCCGAGAGCCAGAACAGGCCCAGACCGGCGATCAGCATTCCCAGTGAAACCAACGGTTTCGCGCCGAACTTCGGCAACAGGACGGCTGTCGCCGACGTCGCGCTGGCCATCAGGGTGGCGACCATCGGCAGGAACGCGACCCCGCTCTGCACCGGCGTGAACCCGAGGTTCAGCTGGATGTAGAAGGTGAGGAACAGGAAGATCGAGAACATCCCGATGGCGAGCAGGAACATCGCGAGGTACGAACCGCCGCGGTCGCGGTCGAGCAGGACGCGCAGCGGCAGGAGCGGGTGTTCGGCCCGTTGCTGGATCGCCACGAACGCCACGATCAGCACGACACCGGCGGCGAGGAAACCCCACACCGAGATCGCGGACCATGAGTCGCGTTCGGCGTTCGCGAAGCCGTAGACCAGCGCGAACAACCCGGCCGACGCGGTGATCGTGCCCGGGATGTCGAGCTTCGGGCGCGGTCCGTCGGTCTCGGAGTCCTTCAGCAGCACGGCCGAGCCGGCGAACGCGATCACCGCGAAGACGATGTTGACGTACATCGACCAGCGCCAGTCGAGGTACTCGGTCAGCACGCCGCCGAGCAGCAGGCCAATCGCCGCACCGCCACCACCGATCGCGCCGAAGACCCCGAAGGCCTTGCCTCGTTCCTTCGGGTCGGTGAAGGTCGTGGTCAGCAGCGAAAGGGCGGCCGGGGCGAGAAGCGCGCCGAAGACACCCTGTGCGGCGCGGGCGATGAGCAGCATTTCGATGCTGGTGGCGGCGCCGCCGATCGCGGACACGATGGCGAAACCGGCGAGTCCGACGAGGAACGCGCGTTTGCGGCCGAAGAGGTCCGCGAGCCGCCCGCCCAGCAGGAGCAGGCTGCCGAACGCGAGCGCGTAAGCGGTGACGACCCATTGGCGGGCGTCGTTCGAGAAGCCGAGGTCCTGCTGCGCCGACGGGAGCGCGATGTTCACGACGGTGGCGTCGAGTACCACCATCAGCTGGGCAAGACCGATCATCACCAGGATCAGCCATCTCCTGGCGTGGTGCGGGTTGGCGTGCTGCGCGGCCGCGTCCCCCGACGGCGTGACGACAGCGGCGGATGAGTCAGACATACGGGTGGTTTCCTCACCGATAGTGACCAAGAGGCTATGTGGAGTAGGTATCTCCCCTTTTCGTCGCCAAGGTACCCGAAAAGCGGAGAAGCGTCCTCTACTTCATTTGTTAAGCTGGACGAATGGCTCGGGACCTCGCTCCCGCCGCATCGGCGCGGCCGCTGCGGCGCGACGCTGAACTCAATCGGCAGCGCATCATCGCGGCGGCACGCGATGTCTTCGGCGAGCGCGGGCTCGAAGCGACACTCGACGACGTCGCGCATCACGCCGGCGTCGGCGTCGGCACCGTCTATCGGCGCTTTCCGAGCAAGGAACACCTGGTCGAGGCGATGTTCGTCGACCAGTTCGAGACGATCCGCGAGTTCGCCGAAGAGGCGCTTCGCGCCCAAGATCCGTGGGAGGGCTTCACCGGCTTCACCTGGCGCGCGGCCGAACTGCACGCCGGTGACCGCGGGTTACGCGAAGTCATGCTGTCGAACGTCTTCGGCCACGAGCGCGTCGCCGAGGCGAAAGCACGCATGGTGCCGTTGATCACACAGCTCGTCGAGCGGGCTCAGTCGGCGGGCGTCCTCCGCGCGGACGTCGTGCCGACGGACATGCCGCTGCTGCACCAGATGATCGGCTCGGTCATCGAGTTCACGCACGGCATCCAACCGGACCTGTGGCGCCGGTGCCTCGCCTTGCTGCTGGACGGCCTGCGCGCCGAACCCGGCCGCGCCACCCCGTTGCCGCATCCGCCGCTGGACTTCGAGGCGCTGGACGAGGCGATGTGCTCCTTCCGGCTGCCCAAACTGCGCTGACCCGCCCGCAATTAGTCCTCTGGTTGCGGTCCCACCCCCGCCGCCAACCCCGAACTCGCGTGCTTGGACGCGGAACTCGCGTGTCCAGACGGACAACACGCCCGGCGCCACGCGTGTCGTCCACCCACTCACGCGAGTTCGCCATCTAGACACGCGAGTTCCGCCTTCAAGCACGCGAGTTCCGCGTCCAGTCACGCGGCGCGGAGCGAGGCCCACGCAAGTAGTCCTCTAGTTGCGGTAGTTGCGCGTGCAAGTACCGCAACTAGAGGACGAAACGCGGTCAGGGGAGCTTCGGGAACACCGCGACGGCGACTTCCCGGGCCGCCGCGCACGTGGCGTCCTCCGGCGCCCCGTCGACGCCGACCACCGAGAGCAGTGCCTGCTCGACTCGCTCCGGCGTGCCAGGGATCGGCCGGTGCGTGATCACCTGGCAGAACGCGCCCGACGTGGTGACCTGGACCTGACGCCCGCCCAGCGCCTCCGTCGCGCCCGGCGTGGTGTCCGCCCCCACCGACAGCGACACGCTGACCTTGCCTCGGATGCAGTTGTGCCCGGACAGCGCCGGGGCCGGTTTGGTCTCCGCCCCGGCGGCGTCGTCGAGTTCGTGCTGGTCGAGCAGTGCGCAGGGGGCGACGCGGCCCCAGGAGCGCTGGTCGAGGTTCAGCCGCCCGACCTTCCGCGCACCGATCACCCCCGCCGCGCTGCCGACCGTCGCGTCGGCGAACCGGCAACGGTCGGCCTGGTCGGACGGGTTCTCGTTGTCGGAGGTGACGACGACCGACAGCCGGATCCCGTCGGCGAAGGTCAGCAGCCGCGTGCAGGTGGTTTCCTCGTTGAACGTCGACTGCTGGACGCTGACGCCCTCCGGCAACGCCCCACCGTATTCGTAAGGCCGATTGTTCGGATCCTGCCCGGAAGTGATCGGGCCGGTGGTCACGGTGTAGCGATTGGCGCCCTCGACGAATTCCAGACGGCAGAACTCGAAGGAGGTCAACGGCGGTTTGACCGCGTTTCCCCCGCCGATCACCTTTTTCTGGTCGACCAGGCTGCAGTAATCGAGCGACGAGTAGTCCCCGAGCGCCTCGGAGGCGGTCAGGGCCTCGTCGCGAGCCGTAGTCGGCGACGACGTCGCCACCGGTTCCGGGGTGGTACAGGCCGCGGCCAGGAACAGGCCACAGAGGACCGCGATCAGTCTGTTCGAGGGCACCGGAGCAGTATCGTCAAAAGAACCGGGAACACCACCCCCTACGGGCGAAGAACACAGGGTCTTCGACGTTTTCCCAGGTGGGTGCTTTACCGCGATTTCACGCCCTTAGGGGTGTGTTTCGTTCCGTGGTGGGATGCGATCTCGCCGCCGGGCGACGAAAATGGGTTTCACACACACCGGATCGGATCCACCGATTCCGACCCACCGTGACGACCGAGAGGGAAGAACCCGTGAGCAACCCCGTAGCCGCCCGCCTGACCCGACCGCGACAGGGCCGCATGATCGGCGGCGTCTGCGCCGGTATCGCCAAACGCTTCGGCACCACGCCGGGCAAGGTCCGCCTGCTCGCCGTGCTCTCCTGCCTGCTGCCGGGCCCGCAGTTCATCGTCTACATCGTGCTCTGGCTCGCCCTGCCCGAGACCGACTACTGATCCAGGGCAGGACGAGCTTGAGTCAAGCCCGGGAACGCAGCTCCTCCTTTGAGAGCGGCGGCGGGGGCATGGATGGATCAGTCGGTGTAGGTCAGGTTCTTGCCGCTGGCCCCGTCGAACAGCTTGATCTTGTCCGCGTCGAACCACAGCTCTACGTTCTGGTTCTCCGCGGCCGAGGACGCCGCCGAAAGGCGGGCCACGATCTGCGACTCCGAACCGGGGACGTCCGAGGATCCGCTGTCGGCGGCGAGATCCGCGAGGTCGGATGACGACGCGGCCTCACCCTCGACCGAGAAGTGCGCGAACTTCTCGGAACCCATCGACTCGAGGACGTCCACATGGGCGGTGAACGTCGCGCCCTCGCGGGCGGACGCGTCCACCAGTGCGGCGTCCTCGAAGTGCTCCGGCCGGATGCCGACGATGACCTCGCGGGGCGCGTCGGCGGCCTCGACCAGCCGCCGGACCCGGTCGGTGAGCGGAATCTCGCCCAGCGCGCTGCGGGCGACACCGTTCTCCAGCGTCGCCGCGACGAAGTTCATCGACGGGCTGCCGATGAACCCGGCGACGAACAGGTTCGCCGGGTTGTCGTAGAGGAACTGCGGCGACCCGATCTGCTGCACGTAGCCCGCCCGGAGCACGACGACCCGGTCGCCGAGGGTCATCGCCTCGGTCTGGTCGTGCGTGACGTAGAGCGTCGTCGTGCCCAGCTGCTTCTGGATCTTCGACACCGAGGTCCGCATCTGACCGCGCAGTTTCGCGTCCAGATTGGACAGTGGCTCGTCCATCAGGAACGCCTTGGGGTTACGGACGATCGCGCGTCCCATCGCGACCCGCTGCCGCTGCCCGCCGGAGAGGTTGGCCGGTTTGCGGTCGAGGTGCCCGGTCAGGTCGAGGATCTTCGCGGCCTCTTCGACCTTCGCGCGCACGGTCTTGTCGTCGACCTTGGCCAGCCGCAACGGGAACGCCATGTTCTCCCGCACGCTCATGTGCGGGTACAGGGCGTAGGACTGGAACACCATCGCGATGTCACGGTCCTTCGGCGCCTTTTCGTTGACGCGCTTGCCGTCGATGCGCAGTTCGCCGGAGGAGATGTCCTCCAGGCCGGCCACCATGTTCAGCGTCGTGGACTTGCCGCAGCCGGACGGCCCGACCAGGATGATGAACTCACCGTCGGCGATCGTCATGTCCACTTCGGACACCGCGAGGGCGCCGTCGGGGTACTTCTTGGACACCTTCTCGAGAACAATTTCAGCCATGGGTCAGCCCTTCACCGCACCGGACGTCAGCCCCGCCACGATGCGACGCTGGAACAACAAAACGAACAAGATGATCGGGACGGTGATCACCACGGCGGCCGCGGAGATCGTCCCGGTGGGGTCTTCGAACTGCGAGGACCCGGTGAAGAACGACAACGCCGCCGGGACCGTCCGCGAGGCCTCGGTCGAGGTCAGCGAGATCGCGAACAGGAAGTCGTTCCAGCAGAAGATGAACACCAGGATCGCGGTGGTGAACACCCCTGGTGCGGCCAGTGGCGCGATCACCTTCCGGAACGCCTGTGCCGGGGTCGCGCCGTCCATCTTCGCCGCCTTTTCCAGCTCCCACGGGATTTCCCGGAAAAACGCGGAAAGCGTGTAGATCGACAGCGGCAGCGCGAACGTGATGTACGGCAGGATCAACCCCGGCCAGGTGTCGAACAACCCCAGCTCACGTTCGATGTTGAACAGCGGCGTCACCAGCGACACCTGCGGGAACATCGCGATCAGCAGCGACATCCCGACCAGCAGTTGCTTACCGGGGAAGTCCAGCCGCGCGATCGCGTACGCCGCCATCGTGCCGAGCACGACCGCGATCACCGTCGCGATGATCGCGATCCCGATCGAGTTCACCAGTGCTCGGATGAACTCCGTGGTCTCGAAGATGTCCGCGTAGTTCTGCCACGTCCATTCCTGCGGGATGAAGTACCCGTCGTCCAAGGTCTCCTTGGTCTTGAACGAGAGGGACACCACCCACAGCACCGGGAACAGCGCGAACACCAGGACCAGGAGGTCCACCACGCCCCATTTGAGTTTGCGGCCGGGAGTGACCGCTCCACCGATGGCCATCAGCGTTTACCCCCGTTGTCACTACCAGGTGCGGCCGTGCCGAACACCTTGATGAAGATGAACGCGATGATCGCCACCGTGATGAAGATCAGCACCGCCATCGTCGATCCGATCCCGAGGTTCAGCCCCTTGACCAGGTTGTTGTAGGTCTGCATCGACACCGACGACGTGTCCTGCGCGCCATTCGTGAGCACGAAGATGTTGTCGAAGATGCGGAACGCGTCCAGGGTGCGGAACAGCAGCGCCACCAGGATCGCCGGCTTCATCACCGGCAGCATCACCTTGGTGAACCGCTGCCACGCGGTCGCGCCGTCCATCGACGCGGCCTTGAGCAGGTCGTCCGGTACCAGCGCCAGCCCAGCCATCAGCAGCAGTGCCATGAACGGCGTCGTCTTCCACACCTCGGCCAGCACGATGATCGCCAGCGAGGGCCAGTACTCGGTCAGCGGCGCGGTGTCGGGGAAGAACAGATTGGCAAGATACCCCGTGTCCGGCGTCCAGGCGTAGTACCAGGAGAACGCCGCGACCACCGTCACGATGCCGTACGGGATCAGGGCGACCGTCCGCACGAGGCCCCGTCCGACGAGCGTCCGGTGCATGATCAGCGCCAGTCCCATGCCGAGGACGAACTCGATCACCACCGAAACGATGGTCAAGCCCATCGTCGTCCCGAACGCCGTCCACCAATAGCCGTTGGACAGTACCGCGATGTAGTTGTCGAGCCCGACGAACTCCTGCTGCGCGGGGAACCGGAGGTCGTAGCGCTGCAGGGAAAGCCAGATCGAGTAGATGATCGGATAGCCGGTGACGGCGATCATCACGAACGCCGCCGGGGCACACAGCCAGAGCCCGAGTCTGCGCTCGGCCTTCTTTCCTTCGCTGAGAACGAGTTTCGCCTTCTTGCCCGGCTCGCTCTCGGTCGCCGAACCGGCGGTTTCCTGCACGGTCACGGGATCACTCCCTTCGACTGGAGCGCGTCGGCGAGCTGCTCCCGCAGCTTCTCCGCCGTCTTCTGCGGATCGATTTCAGAAGGCGGGGAGAGTAACTTCGACAACACGGTCGAAGCGTTCTGGTACGCCGGGGTCAGCGGGCGCACCGCGGCGTCCTTGAGCGCGTCCAGGATCGTTTCCCGCATCGGGTACTTCGTGTCCATGCTCGGGTTGTCGTCGCTCTGCGGCGCGGTCGCGTCGAGCGGCACCGTGTCCGTGTAGAGCGATTCGAGCGTCGGCGGGACACCGTCCTTGAGCGCGGAGAACTTCTGGTTCTTCTCGTTGCGCAGGCACAGCGCGACCTCGTAGGCCTCGGTCTTGTGCTTCGAAGTCGAGCTGACCGCCAGGTTGTAGCCACCGATCGTGGTCTTGGCGGGCTTGCCTGCCTCGAACTCCGGATAGGTGGTCCACTTGAAATGCTGCAGCTCGTCCTTCTTCTCCTTGGCGTAGGAGGCGTAGACGAACGGCCAGTTCAATTCGAAGGCCGCGTTGCCGCGCTGGAAGGACTGGCGGACCTCGTCCTCCTTCGAGTTGGTCAGCGACGGGTCGGTGACCCCGGCCGTGGTGACCTTCTTGAGCATCTCCAGCGCCTTGATCGCGCCCGCGTCCATCACGACCGATTTGCCGTCGTCGGAGAGGATCTTGCCGCCCGCCGACTCGACGAGCGTGTTGTAGATGACGACGAGGCCTTCGTACTGCGCACCGGTGAACACGATGTTCGCCGGTTTGCCCTGCGCCTTGAGCGCCTGGGCCTGTTGGATCATCTCGTCCCAGGTCTTCGGCGGCGTCGGCGTCAGCCTGTCGTCGTACCAGAGCAGCTGGACGTTGGTGTTCTTGGTCGCCGCGTAGAGCTTTCCGTTCCACGTGGCGGTTTCGAGCGGCCCAGGCAGGACACCGGCGGTCGCCTCGGCTTTCGCCTCCCCGGTCCACTCGTCCGCCCAGCCCGCCTCGGCGAACTCGGAAACCCAGGTGACGTCCAGCCCCAGTACGTCGAGTGAATCATCGCCGGCCGCCAGCCGGCGCACCATCTGTTCCCGCTGGCCGTCGGCCGGTCGCGGGAGCTTGTTGTAGACGACCTCGTACCGCCCGTTCGAGGCCTTGGTGCATTCGTCCACAACGGACTGGAAGTTGTCTTCGGGCGCGTAGTAGACGTTGATCTTGAGTCCGGCGTCCGACCCGCAGCCCGCCAGCAGGCCGACCGTCAGCGCCGTCGCGCCGAGTAGCGAGCCGGTGCGGCCCGGTGAGCGGCCCCTCCGGCTCGCGCTCATCCTCTTCCCCATGAGGCCTCCTCGCCCGCGCACGCCTGGGAGATGGCGGCGCTAGGACGCGTTGAAGAAGCCGCGCGCCAGCACCCCGACGTGCTAGTGCTCGGGCGAGCACGCTGGAGTACGTGACCGCCCGACTGGTGTTGTGCAACCTATTCCGGGCGATCTACGCCCGCAAGCAGTATCGGTAACGATTCAGCGGACCGCACGACGAACAGGTGAACCAGTACCGCCGAATGTCAGTGGTCCGGTCCCCGCGTCACCCCGGCGAGCGCAGCGCGAGCTGGGCGAGGAGCTCGCGGCCCTGCTCGGCCGTACGCGGCTGGCAGAGCACGTCGTAGCGGACCGCGACCAGCTGGCTCGCGGAGGAGAAGTCGCGGCGGGACATGCCGTAACTGATCGCCGCGAAGACCGTCCACGCCAGGATGCCGAGCACGAGCCCGCCGATCATGGGCTGCCACGCGAAGCCCTGGTTGTCGAACATCCCCAGCAGCAGCCCGATGATCAAGCCGAACCACGCGCCCGACACCGCGCCGGTGCCCAGCACGCGGCCCCAGCTCAGCCTGCCGACGACGCGTTCGACGAGCATCAGGTCGACGCCGACGATGGTCACATCGGTGACCCCGAACTCCTTTTCCGCGAGGAAGCCGACGGCGTGCTGCGCTTCGCCGTACGTCGCGTAGGAGCCGATCGGCCAGCCGGAAGGCGGCGTCGGCAGTCGGGGCAGTCCGCCTGCGGCACGTCCGCCTCCGCCAAAGGGAGCACTCACGTAATCACCTCTCGCCCGTCCCGGTCCATCTTCTCAAGGACGGGCGAAAGGCGCGAACGTGAGCTGAAGGACGCCATCCCCGCATCGGACGCGGCGAAGGGAGCTTTCACCGCATGAGACGCGGGGAAAGCTCCCATTCAGGACCGGGACTTGTACTCGCGGAGCAGGCCGCGGCTGATGATGGTCTTCTGGATCTCGCTGGTGCCCTCGCCGATGAGCAGGAACGGCGCCTCGCGCATCAGGCGCTCGATCTCGTACTCCTTCGAGTAGCCGTAGCCACCGTGGATGCGGAACGAGTCCTGGGTGACCTCGGCGCAGTACTCGCTCGCGATCAGCTTCGCCATCCCGGCCTCGACGTCGTTGCGCTCGCCGGAATCCTTGAGGCGGGCGGCGTTGACCATCATCAGGTGCGCGGCCTCGACCTTGGTGGCCATCTCCGCGAGTTTGAACGCCACCGCCTGGTGCTCGGCGATCGCCTTGCCGAAGGTCTTGCGCTGCTGGGCGTACTCCACGGCCAGTTCGAACGCGCGGATCGCGATGCCGCAGGCACGCGCGGCGACGTTGACGCGGCCGACCTCGACACCGTCCATCATGTACGCGAAGCCCTTGCCCGGCGCTTCGCCGAGGACCTTGTCGGCACCGATCTCGTAGCCGTCGAAAACGGCTTCGGTGGTGTCGACGCCCTTGTAGCCCATCTTGTCGATCTTGCCGGGGATGGTGAGGCCGGGAGCGACCTCGCCGAAGCCCTCGGGCTTCTCGACCAGGAACGTGGTCAGGTTTTGGTGGGCCTTCTCGGCACCCTCGTCGGTCTTGACGAGCAGCGCGATCAGGTTGGAGCTGCCGCCGTTGGTGAGCCACATCTTCGAGCCGTCGATGACGTAACCGTCGTCGGTCTCGCGGGCGCGGGTCTTGATCGCGGCGACGTCGGAACCGAGGTCCGGCTCGGACATCGAGAAGGAGCCGCGGACCTCACCGGTCGCCATGCGCGGCAGGAAGTGCTGCTTCTGCTCCGGCGTCCCGTGACGGGTGATCATGTGCGCCACGATGAAGTGGGTGTTGATGACGCCGGAGACACTCATCCAGCCGCGCGCGATCTCCTCGACCACGAGCGCGTAGGTCAGCAGTGATTCGCCGAGGCCGCCGTACTCCTCCGGGATGGTGAGCCCGAACAGGCCCATCTCCTTCATCCCCTCGACGATGTCGGTGGGATAGGTGTCGGAGTGCTCGAGTTCCTGCGCGCGCGGGATGACCTCCTTGTCCACGAACTGGCGGACCGTGGCCAGGATTTCGGACTGCACGTCGGTCAAGCCGGCGGTCTGGGCGAGGCGAGCCATCGTTGCTCCCTAAATTCGCGCGCACCGGGCTCCCGGCGCTGGGTTACCGGTGAGTATGACGCGTGGCCGCGGACCTCGCTATGAGCGCAGTCACGCGTACGCCATCCGTGATCATGGCACTACAGTGACAGCCCGATCACAGTCCGAGGGGGACGAACGTGGCTCAGCAGCCCTTTGGTGGATTTCCACCGCACCAGCAGTACGGCTTTCCGCACCAGCCTCCGGCGCGGAGCAAGGACTCCGGTCTGGCGATCGCCGCCCTGGTCTTTTCACTCTTCGGGCTGATCGGACTGGTGTCGGTGATCCCGGGGATCGTCATGGGCCACGTCGCCTTCGCGAAAGCCCGGCGCGGAGAGGTGGGCGGCAAGGGCATCGCGCTGGCCGCTTTCGTCGTCGGCTACCTGATGATCATCCTGTACGCCATCGCGATTCCGGTCGTCCTGAACATCGCCGCGAAACATGGGGCGTTCCGCTAGCGATACGGTCCGGTGCCGGCGAGGGGACCATCATGACGAATCCGTACGACCCGTACGGGCACCAGCAGCAGGCTTCCGGGCAGTTCGAACAGCCCTACGGACTCCAGCCGTACCAGCCTCCGCAACACTTCTACGTCCAGCGGACCTACGTGCGGCCGCCGGACCAGGGCATGGCGGTGGCGTCACTGGGCTGCTCGGGCTGGTCATGTGCTCCCGGCGTTCCTGGGGTTCATCTTCGGGCACATCGCGCTTTCGAAGGCCAACCGCGGCGAAGCGGGCGGCAAGGGTATGGCACAGGCCGGGATGATCATCGGGTACGTCATCACCGGACTGTGGCTGATCCCGGTCATCCTGTGGTTCGTGGTCGTGGTGTTCGCGGTCGGTGCCGCGGGCGTCTCGTGACCCGTTGCCGGATACGGTGGGGTCTCGCACGAACCAGGGGGCCAACCGGATGAGCAGTTCCGACTCGCAGGACACGCCGTCGACGTCGTCCTGCACCGACTCGAACACCTTCTCGGATCCGACGTCCGCGTCGGAAACGGTGTCGAGCCCGACGCCGGCGGAACCGCGGCAGTTCCAGCCGCCCGCGCCCTTCACGCCGCCTCCGCCGTTCGAGCCGCCCGCTCCGTTCGAGGCTCCTGGTTCGGCTCCCGCTCCCGTGGAGCCGTACGCGCAGGCCATCGACCCACTGACCGCCGAGCCCGTCCCGCAGCCCGAGCCTTCCTTCGCGGCTCCGGACCCTTCGGTTCTTCCGGTGTACGCGCCCGCGCCTATGCCGGTCGCGTATCCGCCGCAGCCGTACAACCCGTACGCGGCGTCGGCACCGCAGCGTCCGCAGGACAACGGGATGGCGATCGCCGGACTGGTGTGCTCGCTCGTCGGGATCTGCTCGTGCGTGACCGTGATCGTCGGGCTGATCCTGGGGCACATCGGGCTGGCGAAGGCAAACCGCGGCGAAGCGGGCGGGCGCGGCATGGCGCTCGCGGCGGTGATCATCGGCTACGTCGTCCTCGCGCTGTACGTCGGGTTCTTCGGGACGTTGATCATTTTGGGTGTCAACGGCGAGTTGGACTGAAGGGTTGAGGTTCCCCGGAAACCGGACACCGGGGTTTTAGCCGCGAGGTCCGGTTCCCGGGGGGAACCTCATTCCGCCGCGTGTCGTCCGTCCAGTCACGCGAAACCGCCATCCGCGCACCGGCAAGTACGGACCTCAGACATGGTCGGTTCCAACCGTCGCTACCACTCACGAGCCCTGGTCCGCATCGTCTGGTGAGCGAGGCGCGGGCGCCACCTGACTATTGGCCTCCGGCGTCTCCCTCCTCGGCGTGTTCGCGTCGAGGAAGCGCAGCAGTTCCACCGGGAACGGCAGGACCAGCGTCGAGTTCTTCTCCGCCGAGACCTGCACGACGGTCTCCAGCAGCCGCAACTGCATCGCCGCCGGGGTGTCGGCCATGGTCGCGGCCGCCTGCGAAAGCTTGTGCGACGCCTGCAGTTCGCCGTCGGCCGAGATGACCCGGGCGCGCCGCTCGCGTTCGGCTTCGGCCTGGCGTGACATCGAGCGTTTCATCGACTCCGGCAGTGCGACGTCCTTGATCTCGACCCGGTCGATGTGGATGCCCCAGTCCAGCGCCGGGCTGTCGATCATCAGCTCCAGGCCCTCGTTGAGCCGTTCGCGGTTGGACAGCAGGTCGTCCAGCTCGCTCTTGCCGATGATGGACCGCAGCGACGTCTGCGCGACCTGGCCGACGGCCGAGCGGTAGTCCTGCACGTTCACCGCGGCCAGCACCGGGTCGACCACCTTGAAGTACACGACCGCGTCGACCCGCACACTGACGTTGTCGCGGGTGATGCCGTCCTGCGCGGGGATCGGCATCGTGATGATCTGCATGTTGACCTTCTGCAGCCGGTCCGCGAAGGGCACCAGCAGCGCGAGCCCTGGTTCCCGGACGGTCGCGCGCACCCGGCCGAACCGGAAGACCAGACCGCGTTCGTACTGTTTCACCACGCGCAGACCGGTCGCGAGCCAAGCGCCGCCCGCGACGGCGATCGTACCGAGAATCTCCACCACCATGGCCACTCCCCGGGGTTGCGTTCTCCCTGCTCACGGTACGCCTGGCCGGTCACGGGCGAAACACGGTGGACACGCCTGCCAAGGTGGGGATCGTGACCGGTTTCAAGATCCCGCCCCCATTCCTCGACCGCGCCGCCGGACTCGGCCCCGGAGCCGCCGAATGGCTCGACTCCCTCCCGTTCCTCGCCCAGAAGTACACGGCCAAGTGGAGTCTCACGCTCGACGGTAAGGCCATGCACGGCTTCGTCGGCGTCGCCCAGCCCGTCCGCCGCGCCGACGGCTCCCGCGCGATCCTCAAACTCGGCTGGCCGCACGAGGAATCCGACGACGAACCGCTCGCACTGTCCACTTGGGCCGGTCAGGGCGCGGTGCTGATGTACGACAGCGTGCCCGAGGACGGCGTGCTGCTCCTGGAGCGGCTCGACTCCTCCCGATCGCTCGAAACCGAGCCGATCCGGGAAGCCGTCGAGACCATCGGCGCGATGGCGCGACGGCTGGCCGTCCCGGCTCCCGAAGCGCTGCAACGTTCCCTTCGCGAAGAAGCCGAAGAGCTGGTCGCCGGACTTCCGAGGACCTGGAGCGAACTCGGCGAACCGTTCGACCGGAAGTACATCGACGCGGCGGTCGAAATCTGCGTGCACCTCGGGCCGGAAGCCGGCGAGCTGATGGTGAACGAGGATCTGCACTTCGAGAACGTCCTCGCCGGGGAACGCGAACCGTGGCTGGTGATCGATCCGAAGCCGCTGGCGGGCGACCTCGAGTTCGGCGCGATCTCGATCCTCTGGAACCGGGCGGCCGAGTCCACAATGGACGACAAGGTCGCGTGGTTCACCGCGGCGGCCGGAGTGGACGCCGAACGCACGCGGGCATGGACGCTCGTGCGCGCGGTGCAGAACTGGACCTGGCTTCACGAAGACCTCGCCGAGGGCGCCGAACCCGAGACCCTCGCCGAAGACCCGGCCTACGCCGCGGTCCCCGAAATCGCCGCCTGGGCATTGCGGTGATCACACGAATCGTCTCCCGGCCCGGGAGCCGATAACCTTCGGGCATGGCCACCGTGAACAGGGTATTCGCAGCTCAGTTGGCCGGTTTGCCGGTTTTCGGACCCGATGGCGAATCGATCGGCAAGGTGCGGGATCTGGTGGCGGGTCTCCGGCTCGACCAGCAACCACCGCGGATTTTGGGCATCGTCGTCGAGCTGACGACGAGGCGCCGCGTGTTCGTGCCGATGTTGCGCGTGACCTCGATCGAGCCCACCGCCATCACGCTCGCCACCGGTTCGGTCAACATGCGGCGGTTCCATCAGCGGCCCAACGAGGTGCTGGTGGTCGGGCAACTGTTCGACGCGTACGCCACGCTCGCGGGCTCGGACACCAGGGTCACCGTCGTCGACGCCGCCATGGAACCGACGAGGACCCGGGACTGGGTGCTCGCGAAACTCGCGATCCGCGAGCGCACGAGCAGGCTCGGCCTCGGCAGGCGTCGCGCGCCGATGCAGGTGCTGCCGTGGTCGGAGGTGTCCGGGCTCGGGCTCACCGACCTGACCGGCCAGACCCAGGGCGCGGCGCAACTGCTGATGCTGTTCGACACCATGCGCGCGGCGGACGTCGCAGCCACGGTCCGGGACCTGCCGCTGAAACGGCGGCACGAGGTCGCCGACGCGATGGACGACGAGCACCTCGCCGACCTCCTCGAGGAACTCCCCGAGGACGACCAGAAGGAACTGCTGTCCTACCTCGCCGAGGAACGGGCCGCCGACATCCTCGAAGCGATGAACCCCGACGACGCCGCCGACCTGCTCGCCGAACTGGCGCCCGCCGAACAAAGCCGGTTCCTGGAGCTGATGGAACCCGAAGAGTCGGCGCCGGTGAGGCGGCTGCTGGAGTACTCCTCCGACACCGCGGGCGGCCTGATGACGCCCGAGCCGGTGGTGCTGACACCGGACGCCACGATCGCGGAGGCGCTCGCGCACATCCGCAACGCCGACCTGCCGGTGGCGCTGGCGAGCATGGTGTTCGTCTGCCGTCCGCCGACGGAGACACCGACCGGACGTTTCGTTGGCGTCGTCCACTTCCAGCGTTTGCTGCGCGAACCACCCGCGGAGATGGTGGCGAGCGCCGTCGACACCCAGTTACCCGCGCTGCGGCCGAACGCCACCTTGTCCGAGGTCACCCGCTACTTCGCCGCCTACAACCTCACCTGCGGGCCGGTGGTCGACGCCGAGGACCACCTGCTCGGCGCGGTCACCGTCGACGACGTGCTCGACCACCTGCTCCCGGAGGACTGGCGCGAGACCGGGCTGCACGACATCACCGGCGAGATCACCGAAGAGACCGAGGAGGCCGAACGTGCCTGAACTGACGTCCGGGCGGCGGCTGGACCAGCCCCGAGGCCAAGGCCGGTTCAGGCTGAACATGGATCCGGACACGTTCGGCAGGCTCACCGAACGGGTCGCGCGGTTCCTCGGTACCGGCAAATACCTGTTCTGGCAGACACTGACCGTCATCGTCTGGATCGTGCTGAACCTGGTGGCGGTCTCGTTGCGCTGGGACCCGTATCCGTTCATCCTGCTGAACCTGGCGTTCTCGACGCAGGCCGCGTACGCCGCGCCGCTCATCCTCCTGGCACAGAACCGGCAGGACGACCGTGACCGCGTCTCGCTGGAGGAAGACCGGAATCGGGCCGAGCAGACCAAAGCGGACACCGAATACCTCGCGCGGGAGCTGGCGTCACTGCGGATCGCGGTCGGCGAGGTCGCCACCCGGGACTTCCTCCGCGGCGAACTCGACCGCCTCCGTGAGGATCTTGACGCCAAGCCGCGCAAGGGCAAACCCGACCGCACGGCTACCGGTACGTAACATGGACGTGTGACCAGTACGCAGCAACTCCCCAGCGTCGACGATGTCCGCACCGCGCTGAAGGCCGTGTACGACCCGGAGATCAAGAAACCGATCACCGACCTCGGCATGGTCAAGGGCGTGGAGGTGGGCTCGGACGGTGTGGTCACCGTCGGGATCTACCTGACGGTCGCCGGCTGCCCGTTGAAGGCGACGCTGACCAAGGACACGACCGACGCCGTCGCGAAGCTCCCCGGCGTCAGCGACGTCCGGGTCGAGCTCGACGTGATGAACGACGAGCAACGCACGGAACTGCGAAAATCGCTGCGCGGTGATGCCGCGGAACCGGTGATCCCGTTCGCTCAACCGGGTTCGCTGACGCGGGTCTACTGTGTCGCGTCCGGCAAGGGCGGGGTCGGCAAGTCCTCGGTGACGGTGAACCTCGCGGCGGCGATGGCCGAACGCGGGCTTTCCGTCGGCGTGGTCGACGCGGACATCTACGGGCACTCGGTGCCGCGGATGCTCGGCGCGCGGGAGAAGCCGACCAAGGTCGACACCATGATCATGCCGCCGCAGGCGCACGGTGTGAAGGTCATCTCGATCGGCATGTTCACCCCGGGCAACACACCCGTGGTGTGGCGCGGGCCGATGCTGCACCGCGCGCTCCAGCAGTTCCTCGCGGATGTGTTCTGGGGCGACCTCGACATCCTGCTGCTGGACCTGCCGCCGGGTACCGGCGACATCGCGATCTCGGTGGCGCAGCTGATCCCGAACGCGGAGATCCTGGTCGTGACCACCCCGCAGCAGGCGGCCGCAGAAGTGGCCGAGCGCGCGGGCGCGATCGCGTTGCAGACGCGGCAGCGGGTCGCCGGGGTCATCGAGAACATGTCGTGGCTGGAAACGCCCGACGGCGGCCGGATGGAGATCTTCGGGTCGGGTGGCGGACAGTCCGTGGCCGACTCGCTGTCGAAGTCGGTCGGCTCGACCGTGCCGCTGCTCGGGCAGATCCCAATGGACCCGCGCGTGGTCTCCCTCGGCGACGCGGGCACGCCGATCGTGCTGGCGGAGCCGGACGCGCCGGCGTCGCTCGTGCTCAAGGAGGCGGCGAAGAAGCTGACCGTCCGGGCGCGCGGGCTGGCCGGGATGATGCTGAACGTGACCCCCGCGGGGCGCTGACTTGCCTTTTCGCAATTAGTCCTCTACTTGCGGGCCTTGCGCCACGCAAATAGAGGACTGGTTGCGGTAGTTGCGCGTGCAAGGACCGCAACCAGAGGACTAAACGCGGGGGATCAGGTGGCGTCGGGGTCGACTGGAGGGCGCTCGCCCGGCTTCAACGGCTCGGGCTGCGCGGCGGTCGCCGCCGGGTAGCCGTTGGGCTTGGCCGTACCGTTCGCGCCGTTCGTGGCGCCATTGGTGCCGTTGACGTCCTTGAGCCCCAGCGGATCCGAGTCACCGTCGAACAGATGCTGGGTGACGACCCGCTTCGGGTCGAAGTTACGGAGGCCTCGCAGGTCCTCCAGCGGCTTGCGCAGCTGATCGAACTCCGGGCCCATCTCCTCGCGCAGTTGCGTCTTGGCACCGGTCGCGAAATCGCGGACCTTGCGGATGCTCTTCGCCGCCCATGACGCGGCTTCAGGGAGCCGCTCCGGACCGAGAATGAACAGACCCGCGACGATGATGATGAGGATCTCGCCCCAGCCGACACTTTCGAACACCCGTGTGAACCTCCGCCTCGGCGTCTTCCCCGTTCAGGGTACCCGGCTGGACTGGCTAGTCCGAGGCCAGTTTCACGTCCACCACGAGCGAAGACCCATCCCGGACGAGCCGGACAGGGACCATCTCGCCGACTTCGCGTGCGCGGACCGCGACGAGCAGTTCCGCCGAGTCCCGCACGAGCCGTCCGCCGACCTCGGTGATCACGTCGCCTTCCTTGATCCCGGCCGACGCGGCCGGGCCGCCAGGGGCGACATTGCGGACCTGCGCGCCCATGGTGCTGGAGCCCGCGACGGTCGACGAAGCGTTGATGCCGATGTCGGGGTGGACGACCTTTCCGTCCTTGATCAGTGTTTTCGCGATCTTCACCGCGTAGTCGCTCGGGATGGCGAACCCGATGCCGATGCTGCCGCCCTCGGCGCTGGAGGAGCGGATCGCCGAATTGATCCCGACCAGCGCACCGGTCGCGTCGACGAGCGCGCCGCCCGAGTTGCCGTGGTTGATCGCGGCGTCGGTCTGGATGGCCTCGTAGATCACCGGCGCGCTGCCGCCGTCGCCGCCCGCGGTCACCGGACGGTTGAGCGCGCTCACGATGCCGGCGGTGACCGAGTTCTGCAGCGCCAGCGGCGAACCTACGGCGATCACCGAGTCGCCGACGGCCAGGTCGGACGACTTCCCGACCTGCAGCGCGGTCAGGTTCTGCACGTTGACCTTGACCACGGCCAGGTCGGTCTTGGCGTCGGAGCCGACGACCTTCGCCTCGACGCGCCTGCCGTCGAAGAACACGGCCGTGACCTTGGTGGCCGAATCGGCCGTCGCCGCCGAGATCACGTGTTCGTTCGTGAGTACGTAGCCCTGGGGGTCGATGACGACGCCGGAACCCTGCTGCCCGGCGTCGGCGCCGGGCTTGAACACCTCGAGCGAGACGACGGCGGGCGCCACCCGGTGGGCGATGTCGGCGATCGAGCCCGCCGGACGCTCCTTGGCCGCGTCGGCCTCGGAGATGCTGGCCTGCCCGGTCAGTTCGGTGCCGGTGTCGGCGAACCACCAGCCGATCAGCCCGCCCGCGGCGCCGACGACCAGTGCGACGGCGGCGAGCATCGCCAGCGCCTTCGTCTGCACGCGCCGCCCGAAGAGGACTTCCGGGAGACTCAGCAGCGCGCCTTGCGGGCGCTTCACGCCCTTTTCCTGTTCTGATTCCGCCTGCACGGCGGGCCCGGCGAGCACCGCGCCGGACGAGGGGTCGCGCCACGGGTCCGAAGTCGTGGTCCAGAGCGGACCTTCCGCGCCGTTCTCGGACGGTTCGGGCCCGGTGCTCCCGTGCGGCCGCTCCAGCACGACACCTTCGGCACCCGGCGGGCGGCGGAAGGCCTCGGCGAGCGATTCCGGGGTCGGCGGTGCCAGGTTCATACCCGGCGTGGCCTGCCCGTTCGCGCCCGGCTGGTACAGCTTGTCGAAGGCGCCGTCGACGCCACGCGGCCTGCCGAACGTGGCCGCTTGAGCGGGATCGACGGCGGGCCGGGCCAGCGGGCGCGGCGCCAGCCGATCCCCCGCCGGGTCACCAGGCTGCTGCGGATTCGCGTTCGGCTGCTCGGTCATCATTCCCCGGGGCTGAGATCAGGTTGGCCGGACGCGAGAGTACGCCAAGCCTTGCCCTCCCGATTCTGCCGTGACCACGGTGAAGTGCGCGTTGATTTCCCCGGAACGACAAGAACTGTGACACTTGAGGCAACCATGTCTCACTTCTGGCAGTCTAACGACCATGTCAGCGAATCACGGGGGACAGTTCCCGCCTCAGCAGCATTGGCACCAACAGCAGCAATGGAACGAGCGGCAGGGGTGGCCGCTGCAACCACCCAAGAAGAAGGGCCTGTCCACGAGACTGAAAGTCCTGCTGCTCGTCGGCGCGCTCGTCTTGGTCGGCGGCGGGATCGGCCTGATCTTGGTGATGAAGGCGGCCACCGGGCCGGAGAAGCAGGCGAAGAGCCTGACCGAGGGTGACTGTGTCGTGCTGACCGGCTCCGGCAAGGAGGCCGACGCGGTCAAGACGCCGTGTGATTCCCCGCAAGCGCCCTACGCGGTGAGCCTCACCGGTGTCGACAAAGGCGAGTGGAACTGCAAGGAAGGCTTCTACCAGTACACCGTCCCGAGGCCGGTGCGCGGGGACGGCGTCGCCTTGTGCCTGGCGATCAACGCCAAGATCGGGTTGTGTTTCGACGACATCGAGACCAAGACCCCGCCGCCGCTGAAGGACTGCGGCTCGGCGCGGCTGCGGATCAGCGAGGTCTTCCCGCGGATGAGCGTGGTGAACAGCCCGTGCGCCGAGGGCACGGCGGAGGTCATTTCCTACGCCAGCTACGGGACTTCGAACTTCAAGAGCGCGACGATCTGCTTCGTCAAACCCTGACGAAGCAAATCAGCGAGCCGACACGGGCATGGGCGCGGTCGACGTGCTCGGGCTCGGCGTGGGGCTGCGCGGCGGTTCCGGCTTGGCACCGCCGCCCAGCTGCGCGGGCAGCAGACCGGCGTTGACACCCTGCGGGGGTACGAGAGCGGGGCTCGGCTGGTCATCCACGCCCTCACCCGAGGTCGCGACCAGGGCCAGGGCGCTCAGCACTAGACCCGAAACGACGACGCCGGCGCCCTGCGCGTACTTCCGCCGGGCGAGTCCGAACTTTCCACCACCCAAAACATTCGGGGACTGACCCAGTGGCGCCGATGAGCCCAACGGGGCTGTCCCGCCCAGCACTCCGGTGTCTCGAAGGCCGGCGACCCTGTCGGGTCGCTGGATGGCCACCAGCTGACCGTCGGCGGTCATCGCCAGGTTGTCCGGCGCGCCGGGGAGTTCGGTGTTCTGCGGGATGGAGCACAGGCTGGCCAGGAAACCCGCCGACATCGACGGGGCGCCCGCCTGCTTCACGGCGGTGACGGCCTGCCGTTGCGCCGCGACCTCGGCCGCGCACGACTGGCAATGGGCGATATGCGCCGATGCCCTGTCCTGGGCGCCGAGACTCAGCTCGCCGTCCACGAAGGCGACGATGGCGTCCGGAAGCAGATGCGACTCGGGGAGTCCCCAGCCTCGCGGTGCGGTCATACCCCCACCTTCGCAGACTCCTGCGCCGCGGCGCGACGACGCTCCAAAGAAGCGCGCAGCGCCTGGCGACCGCGGTGTATCCGGCTGCGCACGGTGCCGAGCTTGACACCGAGGGTGGCGCCGATCTCCTCGTACGAGAGGCCTTCGACGTCGCACAGCACGACCGCGGCACGGAACTCGGGCGGCAACTCGTCGAGCGCGGCCTGCAGGTCCGGGTCGAGATGGGTGTCCGAGTAGACCTGCTCGGGGCTCGGGTCGTCACCGACGATGCGGTCGGTGTCCTCGGGCAGGCCTTCCATCCGCACGCGTGAGCGGCGGCGGGCCATGTCGAGGAAGAGGTTCGTGGTGATGCGGTGCAGCCAGCCTTCGAAGGTGCCGGGCTTGTAGGACGCGAGGGAGCGGAAGACCCGGATGAAGGTCTCCTGCGTCAGGTCCTCGGCGTCGTGGGCGTTACCGGTCAGACGGTACGCCAGCCGGTACACGCGGTCGGCGTGTTCGCGCACGACCTCGTCCCAAGACGGCGGCGTCCACGCGGCCTCGTCCACGGTCACCGGTGTGACCTGGTCCACGTGCTGATCCTGCATCGTTTCCTGCATCGGGGAAGTAGGCACCTCCATCAGCGTCTTCTCCCTAACTACTCCACCCAACGCGGGCGATGTGCACGGTGTTCCCGTTGTCGAGACCCAGTCTCTCCGGCCTGCTTATGTTTCTAGTGAGACTGGACTGAGAGGAGGCTGAGAAGTTCGGTAGCAGGGAGTCTTCGCTGTTTTGTCCACAGGCAGCGCTAACCTCCGCGTGTGAATTCCGGGACGCATGCGGGCTCGCCGGCCGCGGCCGCCGACGCCGACCTCGTCGACGGGTACCTCCCCGACGACGAGGTACTGGCCACGGCGCGGGCGCGGTCGGCCGATCTGGGGTGCGGTCCGCTGAGCGCGGGCGCCGGCGCGACGCTGCGTTTCCTGGCCACGACGCTGCGCGCGAAGGCCGTCGTCGAGGTCGGGACCGGAGCGGGCGTGAGCGGGTTGTGCCTGCTCAGGGGCATGGTCGACGACGGGATCCTGACCTCGATCGACATCGAACCCGAGTACCACCGGGCGGCGAGGTCGGCGTTCCGGGAGGCGGGTTATCCGCCGGGACGGACCCGGCTGATCATGGGCCGCGCGCTCGACGTCCTGCCCCGGCTCACCCCCGGTGGCTACGATCTGGTGTTCGTCGATTCGGCGCCGATCGAGTACCCGAGTTGCTACGAGAAGGCCGTCGCGCTGCTCCGGCCCGGCGGGATACTGGCGTTTCACAACGTCTCGGGGGCCAGGGTGACCGATCCCTCACGGCGCGATCCGGACACCCTCGCGCTGCGCGAGGTCGCGCGGGCCTTCCGCGAGGACGAACGGCTGGTCCCGGCCCTGTTGCCCGTCGGCGGCGGGCTGCTGGTCGCCGCCATCGCGTAGCAAGGGACCTTTGCTATCGCCGGGAGCTGATGGGGACTTTCCCCGCATCTGACGCGGTGAAGGACGCTTTCCCTGCATGCGACGCAGGGAAAGTCCCCTTCGGCCGCGTTGGCACGGCCACTGCCGCCGCCGCGAGGGCGAGCCAGGCGGCGGTGAGCGCGATCAGCCAGGTCCAGCCCGCGTGCCCGTAGACGGTCGCACCGACGGCGCCGCCGATACTGCTGCCGAGGTAGTACGAAAGCGTGTACAGCCCGCCCACCTGGCCCCGGGCGTTCTCGGGCGCCTCCGCGGCGGCCCAGCCGTTGGCGACGGCGTGGGCGGCGAAGAACGCGCCCGTCAGCACGACGAACCCGACGATGACCAGCGGAAGCGAATCGGGCAGCGTCAGCGCGGCCCCGGCGATCGTGAGCAGCAACGCGCCGGAGAGCGATCGGCGACGTCCGAACCGGCCGACGAGTTTGCCCGCGGTCGCCGACGAGACCGAGCCCATCGCGTAGGCGAGGAAGACCAGCGACGCGATCGCGGGCGAGAGGTCCAGCGGCTCGCCGGTCAGGCGGAATCCGGCGGCGTTGTACAGCGCGACGAACGAGCCCATCGCCAGCAGCGCGACCGCGTACTGAACCAGGAGGATCGGCTTCCGAACGGCGGCGCCGAGGCCCGCGAGGACCGCCCGCCCCTGTTCACGCAGCCCCTCTGAACTGCGACGATCCGCCGAAGTGGTAGCAAAGGTCCCTTGCTCCCCCGGCGGCAGGGTCAGCACCGTGACCACCGCGCAGACCAGCCCCATCACCGCGACGACGAGCAGCGCACCGTGGTAGCCGAACGGACCGGCGGTGAACCCGGCCGCGAGCCTGCCGACCATGCCGCCGACGGTGTTCCCGGCGATCATCGCGCCCACCGCCGCCGCGAGCCCGGCCTTGCCGAGCCGTTCCGCGAGGTAGGCCGCGGCCACTCCGGGGAACCCCGCGATGGCGACGCCCTGCAACGCCCGCAGCACGAGCAGCGCCGGATAGCTGGGCGCCAGCGGCAGCAGGAAACCGAACACGACCGCCGAGACCACCGAAGCGATGATCACCGGGCGCCGTCCCACGACCTCGGAGAGCGCCGCGATCGGCAGCACGGCGATCGCGAGCGCGCCGGTCGCGACACTCACCGCGAGCGAGGCGCCGCCCGGGTCGAGGTGGTACTGCTCGGCCAGCTGCGGCAGCACCGGCTGCGGCGCGTAGAGCAGGGCGAACGAGGAGATCCCGGCCGCGGCGACGGCGATCGTCACGCGGCGGTGGTTCCGGTGGGCAGGCACGGTCTCGAAGCTAAGCCTGGCTAAACGATACGTCTAATACGTTCATCTGCGACAATCGATGCTGTGCTGAATGAAAGGATGACCGCCCAGCTAGCCCCCCAGCTCGCGCTGCTCTCCGCACTGCGCCGCACGACGAACGTCACACGCGCGGCCGAACTCCTCGGTGTCCCGCAGCCGACGGTGAGCCGCCGGATCGCCGCGCTCGGCGAAGCCCTCGGCGCCCCGTTGACCGTCCCCGACGGCCGCGGCATCCGCCTCACCCGGGCAGCCGAACTGCTGGCCGACGCCGCCGAACGCGCCCTCGCCGCCGTCGACACCGGAGTCCGCCAAGCCCGCGAAGAGGTCGACCCCGAATCCGGGCACATCGTCCTCGGCTTCCTGCACCTGCTCGGCCGGTCGCTGGTCCCCACCCTGCTCCGCGGCTACCGCGCGGAGCATCCGCACATGCGCTTCACGCTGGTCCAAGGCTCACGTCAGGACATGGTCGACAGGCTGACCAGCGGCGAACTCGACCTCGCGCTGCTCGCACCCGCGCCCGTCGGAGACCCGCTGCTCGACACCGCCGTGCTCGCCGAACAGGAGATCTTCCTGTCCGTCCCGACATCGCACCACCTCGCCGACCGGCCGAACGCCGCCATCGAAGACCTCAAGGACGAGGAATTCGTGCTCCTCGAGACCGGCTACGGCCTCCGCACCATCACCGACGATTTGTGCGCCGAGGCCGGCTTCGACCCGAAGATCGCCTTCGAGGGCCAGGAGTCCGACACCGTCCGAGGACTCGTCGCGGCCGGGCTCGGGGTGGCGCTGCTCCCCCGGTTCGAACCCGGCAGCCCGGCGGGCGTCGCCGAAGTCCCGCTCGTGCCGCCGGTCGGGCGGACCATCGGGCTGGCGTGGCGCAAGGACGTCGTCCTGCCACCGGCGGTCCTGCGGTTCCGGGAGCAGATCCGCGCCGAGCGGGTGTGAGGCGACATAGGTCCGTGAAGCCCACCACGCTTCCTGTACTCGAGATCCGAACCTCGGGACAGGCGGTAGCAAAGGTCCCTTGCTACCGCCCCGCTGGTCAGACGTAGGAAGCGACCAGTTCGACCAGCGTCCGCGCGGCGAAACCGGTGGCTCCCGGCACGACGTCGGCGTAGGTCTTGTCGGCCCGCGCGGGGCCGGCGATGTCGAGGTGCGCCCACGGCACGTCGCCGACGAACTCCCGCAGGAACAGCGCCGCGACGATGCCGCCGGGACCACCGGGCGCCTGCCGGACGTCGCCGAGCGAACCCTGCACGGTCTCGGCCAGGTCCTCCAGCAGCGGCATCCGCCACCACGCCTCGCCGACCCGCTCGCCCGCCTTCGTGACCCGCTCCGCGAGCGCGTCGTCGGTGGCGAAAACGCCGCCGGTCCGGACGCCGAGCGAGACCTTCATGGCGCCGGTCAGCGTCGCCGCGTCGATCACGGCGTCCGGTTTGTGCTTCCTGATGCCGTAGACGAGCGCGTCGGCGAGGACCATGCGGCCTTCGGCGTCGGTGTTGCCCACCTCGGTCGTCTTGCCGCCGTAGTGGCGGACGATGTCGCCTGGCCGGTACGACGAACCGGACACGTGGTTCTCGGCGGCGGGCACCAGCCCGGTCACCTTGACCGGCAGGCCGAGTGCGGCGATCGCACGGACCGCGGCGATGATCGCCGCACCGCCAGCCATGTCGGTGCGCATGAGGTGCATGCCGTCGGCCGGTTTGATCGAAAGGCCGCCGGTGTCGAAGGTGATGCCCTTGCCGACCAGCAGCAGATGCGTCGCCGCCCCGCGCGGCCGGTACTCCAGCTCGATCAGCCTCGGCGGCGCGGACGAACCGCCACCGACGGCCAGGACGCCGCCGAAGCCCTGCTCCGCCAGCCACTTCTCGTCCCGGACCGAGACGGTCAGGTTCGGGATGCCGCCGGCGACGCGCGCTGCGGTGTCGGCGAGCCAGGCGGGGGTCTTGATGTTCGAAGGCGCGTTCGCCAGGTCGCGGGCGAACGAGGCGGCCGCGGCGAGTTCGCGAACCCGCTCCAGTGCCTTCTCGTACGCGGGCACGGCGCGCTCGTAGCGGGTCAGGAGGCGCACGGTCCGCAGGCTCGGCCTCGGCTCCTCGGCCGTCACCGTGAACCGGTAGCCACCCAGCAACAGACCGAACGCCAGTTCCTCGACGTGCTCGGCGCCCGCGTCCTCGGGCAGTTCGACGGCGAAGGCGCGGAACGCCTTCTGACCCGCCTTCACGTCCTCGTCCAGTGCCGACGAGACGGCGCGGATCAGCGCGGCACCGGCTTTGCGGTACTGACGCGGTTCACCGTCGCCGACGCCCGCGAGCCAGCGGGTGCCCCCTGTCGGCACGGTCTGCACGTCGCCGGCCTTGCCGGTCGGCCGCACGCCGCCGATCTCCTCGAGTCCGGTGTCACCGTCCTCTTCGGACGGCGCCGCGATCAGCGTGGCCAGCGGTGTGCCGCGCCGCAGGTCGTCCGAGACCTCGATTTCGAGCAGCTTCCCCGGAACGGGGGGTAGCGGGTTACGCACAGTGAGCGACCTCCGGGCACAGATGAACCGCGACCCCGGCCTCCGAACGGAGACCGGGGTGCGGGTGGTTGAACGTTGGTGCGGTCCGGCTCAGCCGGTGACCTCCTGCAAGGCCGCGCCGAGATCCTTCGCTTCTTCCGCGGAGAGTTCGACGACGAGGCGCCCACCACCCTCGAGTGGTACGCGCATCACGAGGCCCCGCCCCTCCTTAGTCACTTCGAGGGGACCATCTCCGGTCCGGGGCTTCATGGCCGCCATAGCGTGCTCCCTCCGTCTCAACCGGCGCGCCCGGGTCGCGCTCGTCAAAGCCAGCCGGGTCTACTGTCCATTGTCCCTCATCAGCGGCCGGGCGCGAACGCGGACCGATCTTTTGCCGTCGTATCGGTGCTGGTATGCGGCTCGCGAGGCTGAAAGACTCCACTCAGACCGCAGTTTCGCCGACTAGGAGATCCCGTGACCACATCCGACGTTCTGCTGACCGCCGACGCCGATGGCGTGCGCACTTTCACGCTGAACCGGCCGCAGGCGTACAACTCGCTGACCGTCGAACTCAAGGAACTGCTGCTGGCGGGGTTGCGGGAGGCCGCGGCCGACGAAAGCGTCCGGGCCGTCGTGCTGACCGGCTCCGGCAAGGCGTTCTGCGCCGGGCAGGATTTGAAGGAGCATGTCGGACTGCTACAGGCGGGTGACCCGGCTCCGCTACACACCGTCAAGGAGCATTACAACCCGATCGTCAAGGCCATCGTGGGGATGCCGAAGCCGGTCATCGCCGCGGTGAACGGCCCCGCGGCGGGCGCGGGCGCCGCCTTCGCCTACGCGAGCGACCTCCGGATCGCGACGACGTCGGCGAACTTCCTGATGGCGTTCGCGAACGTCGGCCTCGGCCCGGACTCGGGCGCGTCGTGGACGCTGCAGCGGCTGATCGGCCTCGGCCGCGCGGCCGAACTGATGCTGCTGGCCCGCACTGTCGACGCGGCCGAAGCGCTGACGCTCGGGCTCGTCAGCGAGGTCGTCTCGGACGAGGAACTGGCGGGCCGCGCGCAGAAGGTCGCCGCGAAGCTCGCGGCCGGCCCGACGGTCGCCTACGCGAAGATCAAGAACGTCCTGTCCGTCGCCGCCGAGTCCTCACTCGAAGAGGCACTGGACGCCGAGGACGCCGCGCAGTCCGCGTTGGGCGCGACCTCCGACCACACAGAGGCTGTCGAGGCCTTCGTGGGGAAGCGCAAGCCGAACTTCCAGGGCAAGTAGCCCCTCGGGACGTGCCATGAACGGTCCGTTACTTGCAAATCTTGCAAGTAACGGACCGTTCATGGCATCGGCGCCCCGCTTCGGGACCGGTACCAAGCGGTGGCGGTTAGCGTTCCGCCGTGCTCCCGATCCCAGCCCACCTCCAGGCGAAAGCCGCGGAACACGGCCTCGGCGAATGCCTCCGTCGCTATCGCCGCAGGCCAGGGCTCGTCGGCACCTTCTTCGCCTTCGCGCCGCTAGCGGGCGCTCTGGCGCTCGGGATCCGCGAAGGCGACCTGACCGGAGCGCTGGCCGTAGTGCTGTTCCTGTGGCCGCCGCTGTTCCTCCCGTGGTGCCACTTCACGAGGAAACGCCTCGCCGGTGGCGTCTACGTCTTCACCGGCGGCTTCGCGGAGGTCTACGGACGCAAGATCCCGCACGCGATCACTTGGGCCGAAGTCCACGAAGTGCGCTACAAGGGCGTCGAGCACTGGGTGAACTTCTTCCCCGTCGCCTACGTCGCGTTGTGCACGATCGGCCTGCGCGACGGGCGCGAGATCGAGTTCGACGGCACTTACCGGCCGCTGGAACGACTGGCGAGCGACCTCCGAAGCAGTGCCTAGGCGTGTCTCCCGAACTGGGGTTGGCAGGTTGGGCGAGGACACACGCGTGCGTCTTTCGGCCGGAGGCCGCGGATTCGCGGAGGCGGGCCGCTGATACGGCTGGGTGAAGGACCAGCTGATGCCGCGGCCCGGCTGCGGAAACCTGAAGACACGCTTCGAGAGGGCCTAACCGGCCCGGAAGCAGTCCTTCACGTGGTCGTCGACCATCCCGGTCGCCTGCATCAGCGCGTAACAGGTCGTCGGCCCCAGGAACACGAACCCGCGCTTCTTGAGGTCCTTCGCCATCGCCTTCGACTCGTCGGTGATCGCCGGGACGTCCGCCATCGTGCGGGGCCGCTTCTGCCGCGCGGGCGCGAACGACCACAGCAGGTCGTCCAGTGCACCGTCCAGCTCCGCGATCACGCGCGCGTTGTTGATCGCTGCCAGGATCTTCGCCCGGTTCCGCACGATCGACGCGTCCTGCATCAGCCGTTCGACGTCGTCGTCGGTGAAGACGGCGACCTTCTTCGGCTTGAACTTCTTGAACGCCTTCCGGAACGACTCCCGCTTGCGCAGGATCGTGATCCACGAGAGCCCGGACTGGAACGACTCAAGGCACAAGCGCTCGTACAACTCTTCGTCCCCGTGAAGCGGCACGCCCCATTCGGTGTCGTGGTACTCGACGTAGTCCGGGGCCGAGTTACCCCATGAGCACCGCTTGATCCCGTCCGTGCCCAGCAAACCCGCCTCAGCCAACCCGGTACCCCTCCGCGTACTTCACGAACTTCTGCAGGCACAGCCGCAGCCCCAGCTCGAACCCCGGTTTCGCGACCGGCCAGCCGAGCCGCCCGACGACGCCGAACGGCGGCCGCAGCTGCTCCGCCCAGACGAACGTCGACGAATGCGGCCCCTTTTCGATCACCTGGAACACCCCGGTGCCCTGCACGATCTTGCCGAGGTGCCGGACGACGCAGCGCAGCGGTGGCTCCCAGCTGGTGATCTCCATGGTGTCGGTGAACCCGATCCCGGCGACGCCGGTGAAGGCCGACAGCTTCGAGCCCACGCTGCGCCCGTTGCCCTCGACGACCTTGACCTCGGTGCCGAGCATCCATTCGCCCTGGCGTTCCCAGTCGGTCAGGGCGAGCCAAGCCGTCCCGGCCGGTACCGCGACGTCGACGGAGACGACGACATCGGTCACCTGGCGCCCTCGCGCTCGGCCTCCAGCTCGGCCACCTTGGACCGCAGTTCGTCGATCTCGACGCCGAGACGCCGCATCACCCAGTCCACTTCGGACATCTTGTAGCCGCGCACCACCATCTGGTAGCGGACGGCGTAGACGTCCTCGGCGGTAATGTCCTCGGCGGGCAGTCTGGTCGGCGAACTGCCGGGGGACAGCGGGGCCAGTTCCTCACCCCGGCCGAACACCACGGCGGCCAGCAGAAACACCACTGCGGCCACCAGCAGCATGACTACGAGGTAGATCAGGGCGGTCGTCACGCGACGATCGTGGCACACGAACGCCACGATCGTCGCGCCAGCAACGCGAGTCGCACGCTGAGCACCACCCAGATGACCATCAGGATCCCGCACGGCACGGACAGGAACAGCCGTGACGCGTCGATGAGCCCGGTGGCGATCACCAGCAGCGCCACCGAAAGCAGGTTCAGCCCGACGGCCTCGCCGATCAGCACGCCGATGGTCCTGACCAGCTTGACCCCGTCCATCCGCCGGGAGAGCCAGCGCATGCAGAGGAGGGCGAACACCCCCAGCACCGGCACGATGAACACCGAACCGTGGGTGAACTGGGCGATGTACTTGTACCAAGCCGGGGTGGCCTCGAGCTGCGACCAGTCGCCGAAAGTCCATTTGCGGGCGAATTCCCAGGCGAGCTGCATCATCGGCACGCCGAGGATCAGCTTCCAGAGGGTGCGCGTGCCGCTGTGCATGCCCAGTTCGGCCTGATAGTCCCGCGCGATCAGGTACGCCGGCCCGAAGTCGTCGACGGCGCGCCGCTGCGCCTCGTGCTCGCTCCAGCCGCCCTCGCGGTAGGCGTCGGCGGCGTCGTTGAGCCCGTCCCGCGCCTCGCGGAGCAGGTCCCGTTTGGCCGACGCCGGACCGTCCAGCCGCGCGCGCAGGTCACCGAGATAGGCCTCGATCACAGTCATGCCGTAGTTCTCCCGATGCTCCGCGCGGTCAGGCCGCGATCGCCATAGCCGGCCGCCGGTGACGGCGCGCGGCGACCGTGAGCCGCATGCTGAACAGGATCCACGCGCCGGACAGGACCGCGCACGGCACGCTGACGATCAGCCGCGCGGGCTCCAGCAGCCCGGTCGCGCCGCCGTACAACGCGACCGCGATGAGGTTCAGCCCCACCGCCGCGGCCACGGACAGCGAAATAAAGCGCGCGGCACGCGGGCCGTCCGTCCGCCGCGAAAGCAGCCGTGCCGCGATCACGCCGGCGACCGCGACCACCGGGGACAGCGCCGCCACGGTGTCGGCCGCGCCGATCGCGCGGTGGTACCAGGACGGCGGCGGGTCACCGAACCGCGACCAGTCGCCAAAGCTCAGCACCCGCAGGAGGTCCCAGCCGACGAGCAGCACGGGGACACCGACGATCAGCTCCCACAGGACACGGATGTCACGCCGCAGTCCCAGTTCCGCCTGGTAGTCACGGGCGATCAGGTCGGCGGGGCCGAAATCGGCGACGGCCCGCCGCTCGGCGTCCGCCTCGCCGGCACCGCCGGCACGGTAGGCCTCGGCCGCGTCGGTCAGGCCGTCCCTCGCCTCGGTGAGCAGATCGGCCTTGGCCTCCGCCGACCCGCTCAACCGTCTGTCCAGTTCCGAGATGTAGGCCTCGATCGCGCTCATGCCGTGCTCCCCCCGAGGACACCACCTATGACCGTGGTGAACTCCTGCCACTCCGCCCGTTCCGCCGCCAGCGCCTTCTGCCCGGAGCGGGTGAGCTTGTACGTACGACGTTTGCGGCCGGATACGACGTCCCATTCGCTGGCGAGGAAACCGGCGCGCTCCAACCGGCGAAGCGCCGGGTAGACGGTGCCCGTCGGCAGGTCGAGCGCACCGTCACTGCGGAGCTGGAGCGCCTCGATGATGGCGTACCCGTGCAGCTTCCGGCCGTCGAGGACGGCTAGGAGCAACGCGTCGAGGTGCCCGCGCAGGCTGTCGGCCTTCATAGATAGACAGTCTACACATCGCCGCCGACCAGGGTAGCCGGATCTTTCCCGGACCCGCCTCAGGGAATGTCCCCGAGATCACCCCTGATTCATAGATTTGGTGGCTACATGTAGCCAGCCTACGTATACAGTGCCTCGGCATGGACGCACTCCCGATCGCGAGACTCCAGTTCGCGACGACGACCTCGTTCCACTTCCTGTTCGTGCTGCTCACACTGGGGCTCGTGACACTCGTCGCGGTGATGCAGACACGTTCCGCGCTCGGCGGCAAGCCGGAGCTCATGCGGATGACCCGTTTCTGGGGCAAGCTTTACCTGATCAATTACGCGCTGGGAATCGTCACCGGAATCGTGATGGAATTCCAGTTCGGGCTGACCTGGACCGGCTTGTCCACGGTCGCGGGCGACGTCTTCGGCGCACCGCTGGCCATCGAGACACTGGTGGCGTTCTTCGCCGAATCGACCTTCCTCGGACTGTGGATCTTCGGCTGGGGGCGGCTGAACAAAGGGGTCCACCTGACCCTGATCTGGCTGATCACGCTGACCGCGTACGCCTCGGCACTGTTCATCATGGTGGCCAACTCGTTCCTGCAGAACCCGGTCGGCACGCACGCCGAGAACGGCGTGCTGAAACTCGACGACTTCGGTGCGCTGTTCACCAACCCGGCGCTGACGATGTCGCTGCCCCATGTACTGAGCGCGGCGTTGATGACCGGCGGTTTCTTCGTGGTCGGCGTCAGCGCGTACCACTTCATCAAGCGCACCAAGGAGATCGAGTTCTTCCGGTCCTCGATGCGGATCGGCGTGCTCACCTCGCTGGTGGGCAGCGCGATGGTGATCGGCTTCGGTTTCGCCCAGTTCGGCCCGCTCGGGGAATACCACGCCAGGAAGCTCGAATCACCGGAACCGCTGGTCGGCGCCCCACTGGGGTTCATGATCCAGCTCGGCTTCATCGCCTTCCTCGCCTCGATCCTCGGCACGCTGCTGCTGTTCCGAAACTGGATCACCAAGGTGCGGCCGCTGCTGTACGTGATGGTGCTGGCCATCCCGCTGCCGTTCTTCGCCGCGATCTCCGGCTGGCTCGTGCGGGAGATCGGCAGGCAGCCATGGCTGATTCGCGGTCAGTTGACCACCGCGGACGCCGTCGCGTCGATCCCGGCGGGCCAGATCCTGTTCTCCTTCATCGCTTTCACGCTGTTGTTCGCGGTACTCACGGTCGCCGACTGGGTGCTGATGTCGCGGGTCGCCAAACGCGGCCCGGAACCCGAAGGCGAGGCGAAGATGCCTCAAGCTGAAAATCTAGTCCTGAGCGGAGTCTGACCATGGTGATCCTGTGGTGGTGTGTGCTCGGTTTCCTGACCGGCGGCTATTTCGCGCTGGCGGGCTACGACTACGGCGTCGGGATGCTGCTCGGCAGGCTCAGCCGTGACGAGGAAGGACGACGGCGCGTGCTCGGCGCTTTCGGCCCGTTCTTTCTCGCCAACGAGGTCTGGCTGGTGGCCGCGGTCGGCGTCCTGTTCGGCGCCTTCCCACACCTGGAAGGAAAAGTGTTCTCTGGGGCGTACCTCCCGGTCGTCACCCTGCTGCTCGGGCTGGTCACGTTCACCGCGGCGGTGCAGTTGCGCAGCAGGCGGCCGGACGCCGGACGTGGCACCTGGACGCTCGCGATCACCGTCGGCGCCTGGGTGACGGCGGTGTCCTGGGGCGTGTTCCTCGGCAACCTCGTCCTCGGGCTCCCGCTCGACGCCAAGGGGCTGCCGACAGGCGGTGTCCTCGCCGTGTTCGAACCGTACGCGCTGCTCTGGGGCGCCGGGTTCGTCGCGCTGTTCGCCTTACAGGGAGCGGCTTTCCTCGCTGTCCGAGCGCCTGTCGAATTCACCGACGGCGCGAACCGGATCGCCAGGGCCCTGCTCGCGCCCGCGCTCGCGTTCCTGGTCGTGGCGGTCGCCTGGGGCGCGATCGAGACCACCGCGTCGTGGACCGTACTGCCCGCGATCGGGCTGGCGTTCGGAGCGCTGGGTGTCGCGTTCACGGCACTGCGGGCGGGACGGCACAAGGCGGCACTGGTCGCCACGATGGTTCTGTCCGCGTCACCGGTGCTGGCCGTCGGAACGCTGCGCCTGCCGGACACGCTCGTGTCCTCTGTGGACGGCGGGTTTTCGCTGAGCCTGACGGAAGCGGCCGCCAGCTCCGAGACGCTCGGTCTGCTCACTTTTGTCCTGCCGCCCGCGCTGGTGGTGATCGCCGCCGTGCAGTGGGTGACCTGGCGTGGGCACGGCGACCGCGTCGACCAGCGCTCGTTGCTGCACTTCTAGGAGCTGATGATGCCTCCCCTTCCCGGACTGCGACGCCATTTCGGTGTGCTGGCCGTGCTCGGCACGCTGACCGCCGTGGCGATCCTCGTCCAGGCGGACGGCCTCGCGACGCTGCTCACCGGCGGCGGCGTGACCTGGACGCTCGCGGCGGCGATCGCGGCGCGGGTGCTGCTCACGGGTGTTCAAGGTTCGCTCGGCGGCCGGTTCGCGGCGACGGTCAAAGCCGGACTGCGCAAGCGGCTTCTCGGCGCGGAAGCGGAAAATCCCGGTGAGGTCGCGACTTTGGTGACCAAAGGGATCGACGCCGGTGACGCCTACCTGACCGGCTACCTGCCGACGCTGGTGCTGTCGGCGATCGTGCCGGTCGCCGTGCTCGTCCGGTTGTTCACCGCGGATCTCGCGTCGGCGCTGATCATCACCGCGACACTGCCGTTGATCCCGGTGTTCGCGATCCTGGTCGGCCAGCTCGCGATGGCCAAGACGGCGAAGCAGTGGCAACTGCTTTCGAAGCTGGGCGGGCATTTTTTCGACGTCGTACGCGGGCTCGGCACGCTGAAGGTGTTCGGCCGCGCCGCCGCGCAGGCGAAGACGGTACGGGCGATGGCGGACGCGCATACGGACGCGACGATGCGCACGCTGCGGGTCGCGTTCCTGTCCGCGCTGGTGCTGGAATTGGTGGCGACGCTTTCGGTGGCGCTCGTCGCGGTGCCGATCGGTTTCCGGCTGCTGGAAGGCGGGATGGTGGTGCACACGGCCGTACTGGTGCTGTTGCTCGCCCCCGAGGCCTACCTGCCGTTGCGGGCGGCCGGGGCGAAGTTCCACGCCAGCGAGGAAGGGCTCGCCACCCTGCGGGAGGCGCTGGCCGTCCCCGCGGACGAGACCGTCCGGGGTTCTCAGGTGGCAGGCCGTGGTGCGCCGCGGATCGTGCTGGAGAAGGTGAGCGTCGCGTACGGCGACGAGATCGTTCTGTCCGAAGTGGACTTGGCGATCGAGGCGGGCGAGCACGTCGCGCTCATCGGCCCCAGTGGTTCCGGGAAGAGCACGCTGCTGGCTGTCCTGCTGGGCTTTGTCACGCCGACGTCCGGCCGGGTCCTCGTCGACGGCGTCGACCTGCGTGAACTGGATCCGATGCCGTGGCGGGCCAGGACGGCCTGGGTGCCGCAACGGCCGACGTTGTTCACCGGGACCGTCGAGGAGAACATCGCCATGGGCCGGGTGCCGGACGTCCAGGCGGCGGCCCGCGCGGCGGCGTTCGACGAGGTCGTGCGGGGGCTGCCCGGCGGCTACCGGACGCGGATCGGGGAACTGGGCGCGCCGCTTTCGGCCGGGCAGCGGCAACGGCTCGGGCTCGCCAGGGCGCTTGCCCGCACGGAGGCGGGCCTGGTGCTGCTCGACGAACCGACCGCCCGGCTCGACGCGGAGACCGAAGCGGCCGTGCTCGGCGCGACCCGCGAACTGCTCACCGGCCGGACCGCGGTGCTCGTGGCCCACCGGCCAGCCATGGCCGAGCTGGCCGTCCGCGTCTTCGAAGTCCGCAATGGCGCACTGAGAGAACGGGAACTCGTGTGAACGTCTGGGGTGTGTCCGCAAAGGACACTGTCCGATTGGTGCGCGCCGGGCTGATCGCGGCCGGTGCCGAACTGGCCGGACTGGCGCTGATGGCCACCGCGGCGTGGCTGCTGCTGAAGGCGGCCGAGCAGCCGCCACTGGCTTCGCTCACGGTGGCGATCGTCGCCGTCCGGACACTGGCGTTGCTGCGCGGCGGACTGCGTTACGCGGAACGGCTCGCCGGGCACGAAGTCGTCCTGCGCTATCTCGGCGCCTTGCGGACCCGCGTGTACACGTCGCTGGTGCCGCACCGGGTTTCCCGGCATTCCGGCGGCGACCTCGTCACGCGCCTGGTGTCCGATGTGGACGCCGTGCAGGACGCGATCCTCCGCTGCCTGCTGCCCGCCGGGGTCGCCGCCTTCGTGGGCCTTGTGTCGACCACGGTCGCGTTGATCGTCAGCCCGATGGCCGGTCTGGTGCTGGCGCTCGGCCTCGCCATCGCCGGGATCGGGTTGCCATGGCTTTGCGTGCGGATCACTCGCGCGGCGGCGGAGCAGAGCGCTCCAGCGCGGGCGGATCTGGCCGAACGGTCGGTCGAACTGATCAGCGGACGACGGGAGCTGATCGCCTACGGCGTGCACGAGTCCACTGTGGACGCCGCGCACACCGCTGTCGACGCCCTCGCCTCCCGGGACCGGGCGACGGCGAACCGGACCAGTCTGCTGACCGCGGCCGGGCTGCTCGTCCAGCTGCTGACCTGCGTCACGATCGCGCTGACCGCCGGGGTTTCACCGCCGCTGACGGCGGCGCTGGCCCTGGGCGCGCTGGCCGTGTTCGAGCTGGTCCTTCCGCTGACCGCGGCCGCCCAGCGCTGGGTCGAGGTCCGCGCGTCGGCGGGGCGGGTGCGCACGCTGCTGGCCGAGCCCGCTCCCGCGCGTGGAACGCTGGTGCCTGAATCTGGACACCTGCGGCTCGAAGGCGTCGGCGTGCGTTTCGAGGGCAGGGCTCCGACGCTGGACGGCGTCGACCTCGACCTCCCGCCGGGCAAGCGGCTCGGGATCCTGGGGCCGAGCGGTGCCGGGAAGACGACGTTGCTGAACGTGCTGCTGGGTTCCGTGGCGCCGACGTCCGGGCGCGCGCTGCTGAACGGAAGGCCGCTGGACGTGTACGACCCGGCGCTGCTGCCGTCGGTGGTTTCGGGCGCACTCGCGGACGCGCACGTCTTCCACACGACAGTCCGGGAGAACCTGCTGCTCGCGAAGCCCGGCGCGACCGACCCGGAGCTGCTCTCGGCGTGTGAAACGGCGGACTTCGCTCTGCCACTCGACCGCGAGGTCGGCTCCGATGGCGACGCTCTGTCTGGCGGGCAGCGCCAGCGGCTCGTGCTCGCGCGGGCGGTGCTGGCCGCCCCGCCGGTCCTGGTGCTGGACGAGCCGGTCGAAGGGCTGGACCCGGAACACGGCGACGCCGTCCTGGCAGACGTCCTCGCGGCCGCGCGCGGCACCGTCGTCCTCGTGACGCATCGCGAAGCGCACGTGGCCGGGTTCGACGAAGTACTACGGGTGGGTTAAACCGCGCACGTCCCGCATCGGCGGCCGGTCCCTCACCGATATCTCGGCCACCTCCGGCAGCCACTCGTCCTCTACTTGCGCGAACTGGGTGAGCTGAGCCGGGTCGTCCGACTTGATGCCGCAGCGCGCGAGCGCCGTCCCGAGGATCTGCCGCGCCATCACACCCAGCTGAAGCAGCGAGCGGTTGCGGTGCTTGCGTACGCCGAGGTTGACCTGTGCGAGTCCTTCGAGGCCGTAGCGCGCTTCGGCGTCGAGGATGAGCCCGATCTCGACGCCGTACCCGGCCGCGAAGGGCACTGACTCGAGGAACTCGCGCGTCGCGGCGTACTCGCCGCCCAGGGGCTGGATGAGCCCCGAGAGCGACGGGCGCAGCGCCGAGAGGACCGGTCGCGCCAGCAGCTCGGTGACCCGGCCGCCACCGCTGCTCTCCAGCCGCAGCGGTCGCCGGTAAAAACCTTTGACCAGGTGGACGCCGTCTTCGCAGAGCAGGGGCCCGAGCAGGGTCGGCACGAACGCCGGATCCGGGTCGACCAGGTCGGAGTCGAGGAACACGACGACGTCGCCGGTCGTCGCGGCCAGCGACCGCCACAGCACTTCGCCCTTGCCCGGCACCGGCGGCAGTCCGGGGAGCACGTCCTCGCGGTGCACCACCCGCGCGCCGGCCCGTTCGGCGAGCTCGGCGGTGGCGTCGGTGGACCCGGAATCCATCACGACCAACTCGTCGACGACCGTGCCCAGCAGCGGCCGCACCGTGCCGACGACTTCGGCGACGGTGTCCTCTTCGTCGAGTGCCGGTAGCACGACCGAAACCGTCCGGTCACCCTTCGCGGCGACGATGTCGTCGAGCGTCCAACCGGGGTTCTGCCACGTGCGCCGCTCGAACCAACTCATGAGTAGTGATCGTGCCATGCTGGAGTCCGACACCCCGTCGATGGAGGAACCTTGCTACCGTTACTCGTCCGATTCGTGCTGGGCCCGCTGGTCAGGGCGCTGTACCGCCCCGAGATCCGCGGCGTGGAGAACATCCCCGCCGCCGGGCCCGTGCTGCTGGCGCCCAACCACCGGGCGGCCCTGGACACCGGCGTGATCACTTTCACGGCGATGCGGCCGGTCAAGTTCCTCGGCAAGGCGGAGTACTTCACCGGCCGCGGGCTCAGGGGCAAACTGATGGCGGGTTTCCTGGGCGGCCTCGGCTACGTCCCCGTCCAACGCGGCAACGCGCAGGCCGGTCTCGCCGCACTGGAGGCGGCGCGGAAGGTGCTCGACGCGGGCGGCGCGTTCGCGATCTACCCCGAGGGCACCCGCTCGCTGGACGGACGACTGCACCGCGGCCACACCGGCGTCGCGGCCCTCGCGCTGGCGACCGGCGCGAAGGTCGTCCCCGTCGCTCTTTCCGGCACCGAGGACCTGCAGCCTCCCGGAAAGCGGATCCCCCGACGGGCGAAGATCACGGTCACCTACGGCTCGCCCTTGGACTTCTCGCGGTATGAAGGACAGGACTCGTCACCGGCGATCCGGCGCTCGGTGACCGACGAGATCATGTACACGATCCTGGAGCTTTCGGGGCAGGAGTACGTCGACTCGTATCACAAACGCCCTGATCAGAGCGCCGCCTGACGCTCCGGCGATAGCAAAGGTCCCTTGCTTCCCCGACGACGCTCGGTGGAGGTTCCGCTGGCCGGGGTAGGTGACTGGGTGGATCTTGGGGCGTTAGCTGACCCAAACACAGCCACCCATCCCGGCGACCTTCACGAACTTCTGAGTCCCTCAAGGAGTCCTTCACGGACCCTGGGTCCCTCAAGGAGTCCTTCACGGACCCTGGGTCCCTCAAGGGGGCCTTCACGGACCGGCACTTCGCGGCCCCAGCGGCTCCAGCGGCTCCAGGCGTCACCGCAGCGGCACGTGAAGGCCTCCTTACCGCCTAAGCGAAGAAAGCTCGCCCCTCACAACCCTCCAAGTACAGAAAGGCCCCCTTCCTGTACCTAGGCGCAAGCAAAGGGGCCTTCATGCACTAAAAGAGCCCTACTTAACCCACTTAGGACGCGGCGGAGGCACGTAGCCCGCGAAGCCGTCCAGAAGCACCGAAGCGTCCGAATCGATCGAAAGCATGTCCCGGTACCCAGCCGACAGGAAACCCTCCGACACCATGTGGTCGGCGAACTTCAGCAGCGGCGCGTAGTACCCGCCGACGTCGACCAGCCCGATCGGCTTCTCGTGCAGCCCGAGCTGCGCCCACGTCCAGACCTCGAACAGCTCCTCCAGCGTCCCGGCCCCGCCCGGCAGCGCGAGGAACCCGTCGGACAGCGCGGCCATTTTCGCCTTGCGCTGGTGCATGTCGGCGACGGCGTGCAGTTCGGTCAGGCCGGCGTGTGCGATTTCGACGCTGCCCAGCGCCTCCGGGATCACGCCGATCACCTCTCCGCCCGCGGCCAGCGCGGCGTCCGCGATGACGCCCATGGTCCCGACCGAGGCACCGCCGTAGACGAGCCCGATCCCCCGCGAAGCCAGCAGTGTCCCCAGCGCGCGTGCCTCATCGGCGTAGCGCGGATCGAAGCCCATCGACGAACCGCAGAAGACGCACACCCGGCGCGGAGCCGCCATCAGTGGGTGTCGTCCCATGCCTGGTACGAGTCCTGCACGACCCGCACGGCGTCGTCGATGTCGTCGGTGACGTGCAGCAGGTCGAGGTCCTTCTCGCCGATTTTGCCCTCGGCGAGCAGCGTCTTGGCGATCCAGTCGTACAGGCCGCCCCAGTAGTCGCTACCGAACAGCACGACCGGGAACTTCGTGACCTTCTTCGTCTGCACCAGGGTGAGCGCCTCGAACAGCTCGTCGAGCGTGCCGAAGCCACCGGGCAGGCAGATGAACGCCTGCGAGTACTTGATGAACATCGTCTTGCGGGCGAAGAAGTACCGGAAGTTGACGCCGAGGTCGACCCACGGGTTCAGGCCCTGCTCGAACGGCAGCTCGATGCCGAGGCCGACGGAGAACCCGCCCGCTTCGTTGGCGCCGCGGTTCACCGCTTCCATCGCGCCGGGGCCGCCGCCGGTCATCACCGCGAAGCCGGCGTCGGCGAGCGCGCCGCCGATCTTGCGGCCGAGTTCGTATTCCGGGTGGTCCCGTTTGGTCCGCGCCGAGCCGAACACGGTCACCGCGCGCGGCACCTCGGCCAGCGCGCCGAAGCCCTCGACGAACTCCGCCTGGATCCGCAGCACGCGCCACGGGTCGGTGTGCACCCAGTCGCTCGGCCCCCGTGAGTCCAGCAGGCGCTGGTCGGTGGTGCTGCTGCCCTGGTCACGGCGATCCCGCCGCAGCACGACCGGGCCCTTGTGGCGCTCGATCGGACGTTCCGGGTACTGGCCGTCGGGGAACTCGCTGTTTGTCTCACTCACCCAACCAAGACTACGACGTCGTCACCGTCTGGAGCGGCAGCATCGCCGCGAACAGGAGTTGTCGGATTCGCGAACGTGGGGCCCGCCGGAGAGCGGGCCCCACGAACGCGTCTAGGAACGTCCTGCCAGCGAGAACGCGAGCATCGCCGTCGAGGTGAAGTCGATGGCGGGCTCGTTGCTCGGCCATGAGGCGAGGTCGTCGGTGTAACGGGACTCGGCCGTGTCGAAGGCGTCGTACGGCTTCGTGCACTCCTTCGCCCCGGCAGGGAACGGAAGGTCCGCGAAGTGTTCGGCCCCGTTCGGTCCGTTCACGACAGCGCCGTAGAGCACCTTGTCCTCACCCGCGAGGTTGGCCGCCTGGTGGTGCGGGCATTTCGGGGACGTCGTGCCGACCCCGACGACCAGCGAGATGCCCCAAGCGTTCGCGCCCAGGGTGAAGTTCCGTTGCTGCGAACCGAACGCCGCGTACCGCCGGTCACCGGTCACGTCGGCGTACAACCGCTCGGTCGCGGCGAAGCCGAAGCTCTTGCTGGCGGCGTCGAAGTCGGTGACGGACACAGCGGTCCGGAAAGGACTCTTCGCCGCGTTCGCGACACCTTCGTCGAGCTGACGCCGCAGGTCGCCGATCAGCTCCTTCGGGCCGAGCGCGGCACCCGGGACGCCGTGCCGCAGGAGCTTCGCCAGTTCGGCGTGTGCCAGCGCGCTGGTGTCGTACAGGTTGAGCGTGCTCTTCTCTTCGAGGTCGATGTAAGCCTTCGCCCAATGCGACGCCTGCCGCGTCCATTCGACCGATCGCGGGTCCCGCAAGGCCTTGCCCGCCAAAGCGAGCTGTGTCGCGCCGAGTTCCATGTCGTCCCGCCAGGACGATTCCGGGTAGTACGCGTGCGGGAACGCGGTGACGAGCTCGCCGACGTCCTTGGTCTTGGCCTGCGCGAAGACCGAGGCGGCCTCGGCGAGGTACTTCTTCGCCAGAGCGGGGTTCCGCTTCGCCTCGACCTGCGCGCCGAGCGCGAACGCGGAGGCCACGCGGCCGGCGAGGTTCGGGCTGAGCGCGGAACCGCCGGGGTTGGCGGGGAAGACCGGCCGGTGTTTGACGAAGTACTTGGGGTCACCGGATTTCACGTCGAGCGGGTCGTCGTCGTGCGGGTTCCGCCAGACGTCGTGATCGCCGAGGAACCCGAATTCGTCGCTGCCCGTCCCGATCCCGACCTGGGCGTAGAGCGTCTTGTTCCGCTGGTCCCACATCTTGTCGAGCCAGTCGAGGCCGAGCGTGACCTCCTTGGCCAGCACCGGGTCGTAGCCCTCGCGGAGCACATAACCCATCTCCGCCAGTGAATACGCCGTGTTCGAGGTGAACTTGACGAAGTCGCCCGCGTCGACCCAGCCGCCTTCGACGTCGATCGGCCCACCGACCGGCTTCAGCGGTTCGGCGATCTCGTCGCCGCCCTCGCCGACGAACACCGGCCAGTCGTAGACCGTGGCCTCCTTGTCCGCCAGGTGTGAAGGCTTCCTGCCGAGACGCCCGGGGATGATGTCGTCACCGTCGCGCTGCGCCTGGAAGAACTCGTTGGTGGCGCGGACGAGCGGCGTGAAGAGCCGCTGCCTCGTGTCCACCCGGAACGTCGGCGAGGTCGCCTTGGTCTCGCCGCTGACCTCGATCCGGTACTTGCCCGGCAGCCAGACCTTCGACAGGTCGAGCTGGTACACCGCCGGGTACTTCGCGTTCCACGCACCGAACGAGGGCCCGGTCCGTCCACGATGGACGGTCCAGCCTCGTTCGTCGACCACCGAGAACGACCCCGGCGCGCTGGACAGCAGATAGGCGTACTTGGTCTCGGTGATGCCGTAGCCGACCTGATCGACCCGGACCTCTCCTCGCACCGCCGCCGCGGCCGAAACCGCCGGAACCGTCAAACCCCCGAGGACCAGTGCCGACACCGCGGCCACCGCCCTGGACCAGGAACTCACCATCATCGGCGCCCCGCTCGAATTAGTTAAGAAAGTTTCCTTTTTATGGCGCATGACGCTAGCGCCAGGAGCACCCCCAGTCAATATGTCCGATTCGCCGGGTGAAAGTCACCGGAACGGGACCACTGTCAGCGGGTATCCCACAGATTGAGCCCCTGGAAGAGAACGTTGCCTCAAAGTCGGCACCGACTGTCTACACGTCGGCATCCGCGACGACACAGATCAGCGCGAACTCTCGTCCGAGGTCAGTCCGGTACTCGGGAAATCGTCTACCGTGGACTGATGCCCTCCCTGCGAACCGAGGCCGAATCGCTCGGCGCGCGGATCCGGCGGTTGCGCAAGGCGCGCGGGCTGACCCAGCGTGAGCTCGCCGAGCCCCGGTACGACCGCGGTTTCCTCGCCAAAGTCGAGTCCGGCAGCCGCGTGCCCTCGGACGACGTCCTGACCCATCTCGCGCGACGGCTCGGGCTGACCGCGGACGAACTCCGCTTCGGCAGGCCGCCGGGCGCCGCCGCGGAACTCACCGACGCGCTGGAAAGTGCATATCGGGAATTGCAACAAGGCGGACTCGGGGCCGCCGAGCGCGAATTCGCGCGGATAGAACAGCGAGCTGCCGCGTACCGCCTGCCCGACGTCCAGTGCCACGCGCGGTTCTATCTCGGCGAGGTCGACTGGCAGCGCTACGACATCCCGTTGGCGGACAAAGGGTTCGCCTACGCCATGGAACTCGCCGACGCCGCGTCACCTCGGTTGCGCGCGATGATCGTCAACCGCGTCGCCGCCTGCCGCGCGCTGTCGGGCGACCTGGGCGCGGCGGTCGCACTGGCCGAAACCGCGCTCGCCGGGCTCCGCGCCGCCGGCCCCGTCGACCCCGACGCCGAACTCGCGCTGGTGACCGCGCTGATCCACCCGCTCATCGAAATGGGTGCGCTCCGCCGTGCGCGGCGGGCCGCCGAAGAAGGGCGTCGGGCGCTGGCTTCCGCACACCGCAAGGACATCTCCGCGCGGTACCACCGGCAAGCCGCGCAGCTGTGGCAGGCGATCGGCCTGGCCGACCGCGCCGAAAAGGACCTTTCGCGGGCGTTGCGGCTGTTCACCTCCATCGGCTACGACCGTGACGCCGCCCGGAGCCGCTGGGCCCGTGGCTTCCTGTGGCGACGGCTGGGCAAACTCGACGACGCGCACGCCGAACTGCTGCTCGCCCGCGACCTCCTCGCCAAAGCCGGTTCGCGTGAAGGCGTCCTCGGCGCGACCATCGAACTCGCCGACGTCCGCCGCCGCCAAGGGGCACTCGACGAGGCCGCCGAACTCGCCGAGGGGATCCGGCCGCTTCTGGATCGATCCCCCGACGTCGAGGCCAAGGCGGAGGTTCTCCGCTTGCTGGGACTCATCGCCCGTGCCCGCGGCGATCTGCCCAAGGCGACCGCGTTGCTCGAAGAAGCCGCCACCGCACAGGAAAAGTCCGAACTGCGCGGCGCACTCGTCGCCACTTCGCTGCATCTGGGCGATACTTTGCGCGCCCGCGGATTAATCGACAAAGCCGCGGAGGCCTATCGGCGCGGCGTCCGCGCGGCCGCTATGTCCGATTCCGGGCCAACGGACTGAAAACCATACGAAAGTCGCTATATATCGCGACTGGCGACAAAAGCCTTACTACACAGGGATTTTATTCCTCGCATAGTGATCTTCACCCGTCCCGCTAGGCCATCCGGCCCATTGACGCCTCCCGTGACCGGCTCCTTTACTCGGACGTGTCCATCGAGATAACTCCAGTTATCCGAATGGACACGCTCCCCGTCCCCCGCCGTGCTCCCCGACTCGGTCGAATCCCCCGTCGCGCCTGTGGCCGTCCGGGTTCACGGTCCTGCCCATGGAAGGTTCCCCATGACCGTTCAGCGAGGGCTCAGAACAGGGTTGGCGGCCATCGCCGGCCTTGCCCTGAGCATGACGTTCCCGGTGACCCCGGCGAACGCGACCACCGCGACCGTCCAACCCGCGAGCCCCGACTCCGTGGCCGCGAGCGCGGCCGACCGGGCCGCCGCGACCGGTGTGGACCAGTTGCGCAAGGGTGCCGACGAAGGCTTCCGCCGCGTCGGACTGACCTCTGGTGGTGGAGGACTCTTCTACGCCGCTTACGAACGGACCTACCGTGGCCTGCCGGTCGTCGGCGGGGACGCGGTGGTGGTCGCCGACGGCGCCGGGCGCGTCCGCGGCACCAGCGCCGCGGAGACCGCGGCGATCTCGGTCGGCACCAAGGCCAAGATCACCGCGGCGAAGGCGGCCGAGGTCGCCCGCGCACAGCTGTCCGAAGTAGACAGTGTCACCGCGCCGAATCTCGTCGTGCTGGCCGGGAACTCCCCCAAGCTCGCTTACGAGGTCGTCGTCGCGGGCACCAAGGCGGCGACGCCGAGCAACCTGCACGTGTTCGTGGACGGCGCCACCGGCGCTGTCCTCCAGACGCGTGACGACGTCAAGATGTCAAACTTCTCCACCGCCGCCAAGGCGACGTCGAACGAAGCCAGTGTGCTGGGCGCCGGGAACAGTTACTACGTCGGCAACGTCACCATCGACACGACGAACTCCGGCGGCACCTACACCATGCGCGACCCGCAGCGCAGCAACATCAGCTGTGCCCGCCAGAACGGTTCGCCGTTCTCCGGGCCGGACGACAACTGGGGCAACGGTTCCGGCACCGACCTGGAAACCGCTTGTGTCGACGCGCTCTTCGGCGTCCAGACCGAGTGGAAGATGCTGAGCGAATGGCTCGGCCGCAACGGCATCAACGGCAACGGCGGCGGCTTCCCCGCCTACGTCGGCCTGAACCAGGCCAACGCCTACTGGAACGGCTCCTCGACCACCTACGGCCGCTCCTCCGACAGCCAGCGCCAGGCCACCCCGATGGACGTCGTCGCGCACGAGTACGGCCACGCCATCTTCCAGACCACGCCGGGCGGCGCGGGCAGCGGCAACGAGAACGGCGGCCTCAACGAGTCCACCGGTGACATCTTCGGTGCCCTCACCGAGCACTACGCGAACAACGCCAAGGACCGCCCCGACTATGACGTCGGCGAGGGCGTGAACCTGGTCGGACAGGGCCCGATCCGCTACATGAACCAGCCGAGCAGGATCTCGGGCAACCCGAACTGCTACTCGTCGTCCATCCCGAACACCGAGGTGCACGCCGCGGCGGGCCCGCAGAACCACTGGTTCTACCTGCTGGCCGAAGGAACCGCCCCGGTCGGCAAGCCTGCCAGCCCGACCTGCAACAACACCTCGATCACCGGCATCGGCATCCAGAAGGCGGGGAAGATCTTCTACAACGGCCTGTTGAAGAAGACCTCCAGCTGGAACCACCGGGCGGCCCGCAAGGCCACCCTGGAAGCGGCGCTCGCGCTGTACCCGGGTTCCTGCACCGAGTTCAACACCACCAAGGCGGCGTGGGAGGCCATCAGTGTCCCCGCGGCGACCGGTGAACCGACCTCGTGCACCCCGAGCGGCTCCGACTTCTCGGTCGGCGTCACCCCGGCGTCCGGCACGGTCAAGCCCGGCGAATCGGCGACCGCCACGGTGAACACCGCGACCGTCAACGGTGCGGCACAGTCGGTGGCGCTGAGCGCCAGTGGTCTCCCGGCCGGGGCGACCGCGACGTTCAACCCCGCTTCGGTCCAGTCCGGTGCCTCCTCGACGCTCACCATCGCGACGTCGGCGAGCACCCCTGAAGGCACCAGCACCATCACGGTGACCGGCACCGCGGCCAGCGGCGCGCACACCGCGCAGTACACGCTGACCGTCGGCACCGGCGGCAACATCCGGTCGTTCAGCAACGACACCGACTTCCCGCTGAACGACTACGCCACGGTGAACAGCTCGATCACCTCGACCGCGACCGGCAACGCCGTGTCGCCGGTGAAGGTGACGGTCACCGGGACGCACACCTGCTCCGAGGACCTTCGCATCAGCCTGAAGGCCCCCGATGGCAGCACGTACTCGGTGAAGGCGACCGGTTCCCTGCCCTGCACCGATCTGGGCACCCGGAACTACTCGGTCCCGGTGACCAACGAAGTCGCGGCAGGCACCTGGACCCTCGTGGTCTACGACGCCTACGCACAGGACACCGGCACGCTCAGCAGCTGGTCGATCACCGTCTAGCTCTCCCTCGCGCGTGAAGGACTCCTTCCCTCGACTCGGTCGAGGGAAGGAGTCCTTCACGCAAACCCGATCCAGGAAGGAAACCCCGGCATGAAGTGGGGAAAACGATTAGGAGTGGCCGTCATCGGCATGGCCGCCGTATTGGGCGTCGTCACGGCGCCCGCGCAGGCGGCAGGCAACGCCGCGCCGGACATCTCGCTGGCCAACGTCAAGGCGCACCTGAGCGCACTGCAGACGATCGCCAACCAGAACGGCGGCAACCGCGCCTCGGGACGGCCGGGCTATCCGGCGTCGGTGTCCTATGTGGCGCAGAAGCTGCGCGGCGCCGGCTACAACGTCACGCTGCAGACCTGCACGAGCTGCGCGGGTCAGAACCAGAACATCATCGCGGAATGGCCGCAGGGTGACGCCAACCAGGTCATCATGCTGGGTGCGCACCTCGACAGCGTCGCCGCAGGCCCCGGCATCAACGACAACGGTTCGGGCTCGGCCTCGATCCTCGAAGTCGCGCTGACGCTGGCCCGTGAGAACCCGACGATGGCCAAGCGGGTCCGCTTCGGCTGGTGGGCCGACGAGGAGTCCGGCCTGCGCGGGTCCAAGCACTACGTCGCCAACCTGCCCGCCGCCGAGCGCACGAAGATCAAGACCTACCTGAACTTCGACATGATCGGCTCCGACAACTGGGGCTACTTCGTCTACGACGACGTGGCTTCGGTCAAGGCCGTGTTCGACGAGTACTTCACGTCGATCGGCATCCGGACCGAAGGCGACACCGAAGGCGACGGCCGCTCGGACCACGCGTCGTTCAAGAGCGCGGGCATCCCGGTCGGCGGTCTCGCGACCGGCGCCGGCTACACCAAGAGCGCCGCACAGCAACAGAAATGGGGCGGCACCGCCGGAAGGGCGTTCGACAGCTGCTACCACCGCGCCTGCGACACGCTGTCCAACATCCCGGACACCCCGCTGGAGAAGAACAGCGACGCGATCGCCTACGCGGTCTGGAAGCTGGCCGTCGGCGCCTCCACGAGTCCCGACTTCTCGCTCGGCCTCTCCCCGGCCTCCGGCACCGTCCAACCAGGACAGTCGGCGACCGTCACGGTCAACACCGCGACCACTTCCGGTGCGGCACAAACGGTTTCACTGAGCGCCAGCGGTCTACCCGCCGGAGCCACCGCGACGTTCAACCCGGCTTCTGTGCAGTCGGGCGGATCCTCGACGCTCACCATCGCGACGTCGGCGAGCACCCCTGAAGGCACCAGCACGATCACGGTGACCGGTGACGGGACCTCGGTGGACCGCACGGCGCAGTACACGCTCACCGTCGGCAACGCCGGCGTGCGCACGTTCACCAACGGCGCCGACTTCGCGCTGAACGACTACGCCACGGTGAACAGCCCGATCACCTCCACCGCAACGGGTTCGGCGACATCGCCGGTCAAGGTGACCGTCACCGGGACGCACACCTGCTCCGAGGACCTTCGCATCAGTCTGAAGGCACCCGACGGCAGTACTTACTCGGTCAAGGCCACCGGATCCCTTCCGTGCACCGACCTCGGTACCCGGGACTACTCGGTCCCGGTGACCAACGAGGCCGCTTCCGGCACTTGGACGCTCGTGCTCTACGACGCCTACGCCCAGGACACCGGCACCCTCGACAGCTGGACCATCACCGTCTGACCCGCTGAATCGACAGGGCCATCTCACGGGGACACCCGGCTTCGTGAGATGGCCCTGTCCTTTCGCGGGGAAGAATCCGGCAACTCTTCGATATCTGGTCTAGACCACCCGATCGTCGGTAGCGCCACTCATGCACGGCGACCTATGTTGAGCCGAACGGCCGCTTCCTGTTCGTTCACAATCGCTTTCGAGATGGGAGCTGGGTATGTTCGGTCGCGTCTCACGGCTGCTCGCAATCACCGGCGCGGCGGCACTCGCCGTCACCACCTTGGTCGTCCTGACCCCGGCGCAGGCGTCGGTGGACGCCGAGGTCTGCGCGGTCAAATCGAAGCCGGCGGGCAAGGTCCTGCAGGGCTACTGGGAGAACTGGGACGGGGCCTCGAACGGCGTCCATCCGCCGATGGGCTGGATCCCGATCACCGACGCGCGGATCAAGGCCAACGGGTACAACGTGATCAACGCGGCCTTTCCGGTCATCCTGTCCGACGGAACGGCAAAATGGGAGGATGGGATGGACGCGACTGTGAAGGTCGCGACTCCGTCCGAAATGTGCGCCGCCAAGGACGCGGGCGCGACGATCCTGATGTCGATCGGCGGTGCCACCGCGGGCATCGACCTGAACTCGGCCACCGTGGCGGACAGGTTCGTCGCGACCATCGTGCCGATCCTGAAGAAGTACAACTTCGACGGGATCGACATCGACATCGAGACCGGCCTCGTCGGCAACGGGAACATCAACACGCTTTCCGCGTCCCAGAAGAACCTCATCCGCATCATCGACGGCGTACTCGCGGCGATGCCGTCGAACTTCGGGCTCACCATGGCGCCCGAGACCGCGTACGTCACCGGTGGCAGCGTCGTCTACGGCTCGATCTGGGGCGCGTACCTGCCGGTCATCAAGAAGTACGCGGACAACGGCAGGCTGTGGTGGCTGAACATGCAGTACTACAACGGAAGCATGTACGGCTGCTCCGGCGATTCGTACCAGGCCGGGACGGTGCAGGGCTTCGTCGCGCAGACGAATTGCCTCGACAAGGGCCTGGTGATCCAGGGCCAGACGATCCGGGTTCCCTATGACAAGCAGGCGCCGGGTCTGCCCGCACAGGCCGGAGCCGGTGGAGGCTACATGGCGCCGAGCCTGGTTTCCCAGGCGTACCGGAGCATTCCGGCGCTCAAGGGTCTCATGACCTGGTCGATCAACTGGGACGGTTCGCGGAACTGGACCTTCGGGAAAAACGTGAAGTCACTCCAGGGCCGCTGAGCATCTCGCGCGATACCTGGCGCATTTAGTCCTCTAGTTGCGGTAGTTGCGTGTGCAAGGACCGCAACTAGAGGACTAAATGCGGTCGGTCGGTGGGATACGCGCGCAACCTTCGGCGCGGTCGGCCGTATCGTTCCCGGGTATGGGCGAGGAGGTCGGCGGACGGCTACGGCGGTTGCGCGCCGAACGCGGCCTGACGCAGCGCGAACTCGCCGAACCGCACTACACCGCCGCGTACGTCTCGTCCGTCGAGACGGGTGCCCGGACCCCGTCCGGTGACGCGCTGCGCCACTTCGCCGCGCGGCTCGGGGTGGACACCGGCGAACTGCTCGGCGTGACCTCGCCCCGCGACGACGTCCGGCTCGAGCTGGACATCGCGGCCGCCGCGGCGGACTTCCTCGCGGGAAACGGCTCGGCGCCGAAGATGCGGCGGCTGGCGCGGCACGCGAAGGGGATCGGCAGGACCCGCCAGGCCGGGCTCGCCTGGCTGTGGCTCGCACGGTACGCCGAAGGCGAAGCTCGGCCGCGACTGGTGGCCGCCGCCGAAACCGCTCTCGACGACGACATCCCGCCGTACCGGGAACTGGCCATGGCGCTGCGGGCGAACACGCTGATCGACCGCGGCGAGCCACACCACGCCATGCACCTGCTCCGGACCGCGCTCGACGCGAGCCTCGACCGTCATCCGCATCCGGTGCTCCTGTTGACGCTGCACGCGTACCTCGCCGACGGGCAGCTCCGCCTCGGCGAGACCACCCATGCCGCGCACCACGCCGGCGAGGCGCTCCGGCTGGTCCGCGGCGGCGAGGAGATCCTGGCCGAGCTCACCGAGAACCAGCGTCGGCTGGCCGAGGCCTATCTCGGCGAAGGACGGGTAGCCGACGCCGTCGCCGCCGTGTCGGCGCTGCACGACCTGCTCCACGAACGCGCGCTGCGGCCGGTGCTGGCCCGGTGCTTGTTCGCGCGGGCGCTGGTCCGGCGAACCGACGATCTCGATGGCGCTCTCGCGGACCTTCGCGCGTCACGAGCGGCCGTGTCCGATCCTGCCGTCACCCTGGAACTCGCCGATCTCTGCCGCGAACTCGGCCGTCTCGACGACGCCGCCGTGCTGCTCGCCGAAGCGGCCGAAGCCATCCCGGAGGACTCGCCACACTCCGCGTCCCTTACGTTCCAGCAGGGCTTACTCGCTCTGGCACGCGGAGACCTCGAAGCAGCCGAAACTAACTTCGCGCACGCCATCGACATCGCCGCCCTCCGCGAGGCTCGCGGCGTACTGGCCGCTTCGGTGGACAAAGCGGGAGAGCTGCTTCGCGACCAGGGGCGAACCGAAGAGGCCGTGGATCTGTTGCGGCGCGGACTGCTCCTACTAGGCGCCGAGGAGGACATTCCGAAATGACCGAAGTGGACAGGGAAGACATCCGTACCCGGCTGGTGAGCCGATTCGGTCCTGAGGCCGAAGAATGGCTCGCCGGGGTTCCGTCTCTCGCCGCGCGGCTAGCCTCCCGGTGGGGCTTCGTGCTCGGCGAGTTGTTCGAGAGCGGCGCCTCGTCCGTCGTCCTGCGTTGCCGCTGGTCCGACGGGACCCCGGCGGTACTCAAACTCAGTCCGGACCGGGCGCTGCCGGCCAAGCAGATCGAGATGCTGCGGGTGTTCGCCTCATCGGGCCGCGTGCCCGCCGTGCTGGCCGCCGACGCGGACGCCGGAGCGATGGTGCTGGAGGAGATCCTGCCGGGCACCGAGGCCGAGGACCTGCCCTCGCCGTCGTTGCCACAGCGGTGGGGAGAGCTGCTCGCCGCGCTGCACTCCGTGGACACGCCCGCGCACTGGCCGTGGAGCCTGCGCGGCCGGTGCGAGGAGGCCTTCGACCGGATCGGCCGGAGGCTGACCGATCCGGCCATCGACGCCCGGATCGGCAAGGAAACCTGGCGGCGGGCGATAAAGCGCTGTGAGACATTGCTGGACACGCAGGACAGGGTCGTGTTGCTCCACGGCGATCTGCACCTCGGCAACGTCCTGGACGGCGGCCCGTCGCGCGGGCTGATCGCGATCGATCCGAAGGCATGCGTGGGCGATCCGTGTTACGACGCCGTCGACTACGTGGTGTCCGGCGCCGGACACGAGGGTGTCGGGGCCCGGTGCCAGGTGGTGGCGAGCGCGTGCGGGCTCGACGGAGACAGGTTGTACGCCTGGAGCCGGGTCATCGCGCCCATGTTCGCCATCGCGTACCTCACTCATGGCGGTCCAGAGGGGGCGATCGAGGAACTGCTCGCCCTGGCTAGCTGAGGAACTCGCGCAGCACCGCGGCGACCTGCCGGATCTGACCGGCCCGCACGTTCTCCTGCCGCGTGTGCGCCAGCGTCGGGTCGCCTGGCCCGAAGTTCACCGCCGGAATTCCGAGAGCCGCGAAGCGCGCGACATCGGTCCAGCCCAGCTTCGCGACCGCCTTGCCGCCTGCCGCCGCGACCAATTCAGCCGCCGCGGGGGCGCTCAGACCAGGCAGCGCACCCGGCGACAAGTCGACGATCTTGACGTCGTAGCCCTCGAAGACCTCGCGAAGGTGTGCCTCCGCCTCCTCGGCGCCGCGGTCGGGGGCGAACCGGTGGTTGATCGTGAGCACGGCCTCGTCCGGCACGACGTTGCCCGCGACACCGCCGCCGATCTTCGTGGCCTGCAGGCCTTCGCGGTAGGTCAGGCCGTCGATGTCGACCACCCGCGGCGTGTACTCGGCCAGCCTGCGCAGCGGTTCGGCGAGGCCGTGGATCGCGTTGACGCCCATCCAACCGCGCGCGGTGTGCGCTCGGACGCCTTCGACGCGGATCTCGATCCGCATCGTGCCCTGGCAACCACCCTCGATACCACCGTTCGACGGTTCGCCGAGAATCGCGAGGTCCGCCCGCAGCCACTCGGGCAGCTCGCGCTCGATACGGCCGAGGCCGTTCTTCGTCGCTTCGATCTCTTCACAGTCGTAGAACACGAAGGTCAGGTCGTGCCTCGGCTCGCGCAGAGCGGCGGCGAGGTGCAGGAAGACGGCGTCGCCGCTCTTCATGTCGACAGTGCCCAGGCCGTGCAGGACCTCGTCGTCGCCGGTCCCCTCACGACGTACCGGCAGGTTCTCGTTGACCGGAACGGTGTCGAGATGCCCGGCCAGCATCACCCGCGAAGAGCGGCCGAGATTCGTGCGGGCGAGGACGGCGTCGCCGTTGCGGATCACCTCGAGGTGCGGTGCCTGCGTCTCCAGCGCGGCCTGCACGGTGTCCGCGATGACCTTCTCCTCTTCCGAGACGCTGAAGATGTCCACCAGCGCGGCGGTGAGGTCGACGGGGTCCGCGTGCAGATCGAGCGAAGGCATGCCCGCACCGTACCCGCGTGGTCGCCGGGCTACCGTGAAGGAGTGCGCATGCGAGCGATCTTGGCCTGCCTTCTCCTGCTGCTCGGCGGCTGCGGATCGGGCGAGGTCCCGGTGACGGTGAAGCCCACCCAGAGCACGGCGCCGGACGTGCTGCCGATCAAGCTCAAGGCGCTGACCACCGACCAGTGCTATCTGGCGCCGGGGACCGAGTCGCCCAAGGGCTGCCAGAAGTACGTCACCGAACTCTCCGGCGCCGCGGGCGGCATCCGCAAGCGCCGCCCGGACCTGTCGTCGCACGCCGACGCCCTCGATCGCCCGATCTCGGCGTTCCGCACCACGAACTGCCAGGACCAGCCTGCCCCCGGCGGCCCGTGCGGACAGGCCCTCGGTGCCATGTCGGCGGCACTGACCTCGGTGAAGAGCCTCGTCGGCGGCTGACGTCGGTCACTGGGTTACCGTTCAGGGCGTGAGCGAGCAGACCCCTGATCCCGAAACGACCGGCGCCACCGGCGTCGGACTGGCCACCGTCACGACCGACGGCACGGTGCTGGACACCTGGTTCCCGCTGCCCAAGCTGACCGAGCGTGCCGAGGGCAAGCCCGGCACGGTGCGGCTGACCGCCGAAGAGGCCACCGAGGCCCTCGGCGAGGCGGCCGCCGCCCAGCTCGGGCCGGACACCGACCGCGGTGTCGAGGTCGTCGCGGTCCGCACGACCATCGCCGGCCTCGCCGACGCCCCCGGTGACACACACGACGTCTACCTGCGCCTTCACTTGCTGTCGCACCGCCTGGTCCAGCCACACGGCGCGAGCCTGGACGGCGTCTTCGGCCTGCTGGCGAACGTCGTGTGGACCAACCACGGGCCGTGCCCCGTCGAGGGCTTCGAGGCGACCCGGCTGCGGCTGCGGGCGCGCGGCAACGTCACCGTCTACAGCGTGGACAAGTTCCCGCGGATGGTGGACTACGTCGTGCCCACCGGCGTCCGCATCGCCGACGCCGACCGCGCCCGCCTCGGCGCGCATCTGGCCAACGGCACCACGGTCATGCACGAGGGCTTCGTCAATTTCAACGCCGGCACGCTCGGCGCCTCCATGGTCGAAGGCCGGATCTCGGCGGGCGTCGTGGTCGGTGACGGCTCCGACGTCGGCGGCGGCGCGTCGATCATGGGCACGCTGTCCGGTGGCGGCAGGGAGACCATTTCGATCGGCGAGCGCTGCCTGATCGGCGCGAACGGCGGCGTCGGCATCTCGCTCGGCGACGACTCGGTCGTCGAAGCCGGCCTGTACGTCACGGCGGGCACGAAGGTGAACTTCGAGGGCAAGGTCGTTAAGGCGCTGGAGCTGTCGGGCATCTCGGGCGCGGTCTTCCGGCGGAATTCCGGGACCGGCACCGTCGAGGTCGTCGCGCGCACCGGCGTCGGGATCGAGCTGAACGCGGCCCTGCACGCCAACTGACCTGCCGCGAGGCGTGACCAGGCGGATGACAGGAGGGTGTGTGGAAATAGAGACGTTGAGTGTCCCTATTTCCACACACCCCTCACCCCGCGTAGCGGACGCTAACTGATCGCGTGGATTTTGGACGTTAGATGTCCCGAAACCCACACAGTCACCTGAGGTGGCCCAGGGCCGCTTCGGCGCGGGAGCAGGGGACCTTTGCTGCCGCTTTTGGTCTCCCGGGTGTCGCGAAAGCCACTTTCGCGACGTCTGATGTCTCGGAAAGTGGCTTTCGCGACACCCTCGGCAGCACGAAAAGAGAGCAAGGGACCTTTGCTGTCACTCTCCCCCAGAGAGCGATAGCAAAGGTCCCTTGCTTCTGTCACGGTCTGGGGGTGTCTCCCGGGTTTGAAGTGGACTGGTTGGGTGAGGGGCACGCGCGCGCGTTTCTTTTGGCCGGAGGCCTCGGGTTTGCGGGGGCGGGCCGCTGACACGGCTGGGTGAGTGATCCGCCATTTCCGTAGCCCGGCCGCGGAAATCCGGAAGCGCGCTCTGAGCGACACAGCCTGGACCACCTTGCCAGTTCACCTAGAATTCATCTTGTGACAGCCGAGACCCTGCCGCGCAAAAACGCCCCTTCGACCACTCCTGCCGCGCTCGGACTCGGCGACCGTCCCGCGAAAGCCGGGCCGGACGATCCGGCGGCCGCCCACGTCCGGGTCAAACTCGACGTCGAGATCCGCGCGCTCCTCGCGCACGAACCCGGCACCAAATCCGGCGCCGACCCCGAGGACCTGCACCAGATGCGGGTCTCGCTGCGCCGGATGCGCAGTGTCCTCAAGCTGTCGGGCCGCCTTGTCGGCCCGGACGCCGAACCGGTGCGCGCGGAACTCGGCTGGCTCGGCCAGTCGCTCGGCGACGTCCGCGACTACGACGTCCTGATCGGGCATCTCCGCGAGGTCGTCGCCGAGTTCGAGGTGCGCGACCAGCCCGCGGCGCGCCGTCTGGTCTCGATGTTCGTCACCGAACGCGGTGTCGCGAAACGGCGGCTCACCCGCGCGCTCGCCAGCCCCCGGTACGCCTCGATGTTGCGGGACATCGGCCGTCTCGCCCGGCCGCCCGCGGCCGAAGAGTCCGCCTCCGAAGCCCCTCTCACCTCGGCCGGCCTCATCGCCGGGCTGGCGAAGCCGCACCGCAAGCTCGCGAAGGCGGTGAAGGCGCTTCCCTCGAATCCCCCGGATGACGACCTTCACGCGCTCCGCATCTACGGCAAGAAACTGCGCTATGCCGCCGAGATGGCCAAGCCTGCCGCGAAGAAGAAGCAGGCGGCGAGAATCCAGAGGCTGATCAAGGCGACGAAGGACCTTCAGACCGTTCTCGGGGACCACCAGGACGCCTGTGTCGCCGCCGATCGCATGCGGGGAACCTTGGACTCCAGCGACGTCGAGGTCGCCTTCATCGCGGGCCGGGTCGCGGAGAAGGAACTGCTGCGCCGCGCCGAGGTCCGTGCTGTGTGGCGCGACGTCTGGGCAGAGGTCGACGCGGCCGCTCAGGCGGTGAGCCCGCGAATGTAGCCGTCCGGGCGGATCTGCACCTGTCGCCCGTTCTCGGCCTCGTACGCGGCGAAGGCGCGCCCGCCGACGTCTTCGAAGTCCCCATCGGACAGTGCGCTGCCCTCGGGCAGGATCCGGCGGGCGCCTTCGAGAGTCGGACCGTCGCCGAACACCAGCACCGTCGCCTGCGGACCGTGCGGCAACGCCTCGGGCGAGCGGTCCACCGCGGTACCCGATGTCGAACTGGCGGGTGTTCTCGCCGCGCTCGTGGGCGTCGTCCGCGCCCTCGGTGTACTTCTCGAGCAGCTCGGTACTGATCTTCAGCACCCGCGCGGCGACTCCTCGCCGACCCGGACCCGCTCACCGGGCTGCGATGTGAGCTGAAGGGGCCCATGGCCGCATGTGATGCGGCGAAGGGCGCTTTCACCGCGTCGGATGCGGGGAAAGTCCCCTTCAGCTCACGGCGCCAGGTACTTGCCCAGCCTCAGGAAGCGAGCCGCTCCGCGGCCGCCTCGATCCGCTCGTCCGTGGCCGTCAGAGCGATGCGCACGTGCCGGCCACCCGTCGGCCCATAGAACGTCCCCGGCGCGGCGAGGATGCCGCGCTCGGCCAGCCAGTCGACCGTGTCGAGCGCGGTTTCCCCGCGCGTGGACCACAGATACAGCCCCGCCTCGGAGTACGAGATCTCAAAATTGCTGTCCAGCAACGCCTTCCGCAGCACCAGTCGGCGGCGCGCGTAACGCTCCCTTTGCGCGGCAAGCGCTTCGTCGTCCTTCAGCGCGGCGACCATGGCCTCCTGCACCGGCCGCGGCATGATCAACCCGGAGTGCTTGCGAATCTCCAGCAGCGCGTCGACGAGCTTCGGGTCACCGGTGACGAACCCGGCCCGGTAGCTCGCGAGGTTCGCGGACTTCGACAGTGAGTGGACCGCGAGCAGGCCGTCGAGGGAGCCGCCGTGCACGGACGGGTGCAGGATCGACACGGGCTCGCTTTCCCAGCCCAGCGCCAGATAACACTCGTCGGAGACCACGACGACGTCGCGTTCCCGCGCCCATTCGACGACTTTGCGCAGGTGGTCGGCACCGAGCACGCGACCGGTCGGGTTGGACGGCGAGTTCAACCACAGCATCGACGGCCGCTGCGGACCGAGCGCGAAAGTGCTGTCCGCGCGTAGCAGCGAAGCACCCGCCAGCAGCACACCGACCTCGTAGGTCGGGTACGCCACTTCGGGAATGACGATGAGGTCACCAGGGCCGAAGCCAAGCTGACGCGGCAGCGAGGCGACCAGTTCCTTCGAACCGATCGTCGGCAGGACGGCCGCTTCGGGAACGCCCTCGACACCGTGACGCCGTGAAAGCGCGTCTATCGCGGCCGCCCTCAGCTCAGGTGTCCCGTGCGTGGTCGGGTACCCCGGGACCTCCGACACGGACGCGAGCGCCGCGCGGATGCTTTCGGGGACCGGATCCACCGGCGTGCCGATCGACAGGTCGACGATTCCACCGGGATGCGCCTGGGCCTTCGCCTTGGCTTCGACGAGGGAGTCCCAGGGAAAATCAGGAAGGGCGATCCGGCTCATTCGCCCTGCGGGGGAAGAGCCTTGATGAAGGCGGGGTCGTGGCTGGTCTTGCCGACCTTCGAGGCGCCGCCGGGCGAGCCCAGCTCGTCGAAGAAGTCGACGTTGGCCTTGGTGTAGGCGTTCCACTCGTCGGGGACGTCGTCCTCGTAGTAGATCGCCTCGACGGGACAGACCGGCTCGCAGGCACCACAGTCGACGCATTCGTCCGGGTGGATGTACAGCATCCGGTCACCCTCGTAGATGCAGTCCACGGGGCACTCGTCGATACACGCCTTGTCGAGCACGTCGACGCAGGGTTCGGCGATCACGTAGGTCACTGCGCACTCCTGCTTTATCTCTGCTTCACCAGTCTGCAACGGACATTACGCGCCCACGGGCGCGACCAGCCCGCTTAGGCCACCCTTATCCGTACCCCGGGTATGGGCCCCTCAGCGGTCCTTTCGGCGAGGCGGCGGAGTGGCCCTGCTGTCCCCGGTGATGACGAACTTCGGCGCGGCGGGTTTCGCCTTTTCGGCGTCCGCCTCTTCGACGGCCTTCTCCGAGCCCAAAGCCCGGTTGAAGCCGTCGGAGATCTCGCGGACCAGGTCTTCGTTGTGCCGGTCGTCCTTGCGCGCGATGCTCATCGGGTTCCTCCCACTGCCTTCCTTGGCACAATCTAACCGTGAACACTGCGGAATTGCTCGAGCTCACCTGCAGTCAGGCCTGGATGCCCCTGCTGGAGAGCCGGATCGGCGACTGGAGGCTTCGCTGGGCCGGCGGGTTCACCGCCCGGGCGAACAGTGCCCTGGCGATCGGCGACCCGGGAAAACCGCTGCCAGACGCCTTGAAACAGGTCTGTGACTTCGCCCACGATCATTCCATCCCGCCGACCGTTCAGGTGATCCAGAACACGTCGACCGAAGACGCCATCGAGGCCCAGGGCTGGGTCCACTATGTGGAACACCGTCCGGCACACGAGGTGCGTTTGCTGACCGGGCCGCTCTCGCGCGGGACCTCGGGGGGAGCGGTGATCCTCGACGAGCCGACGTCCGGATGGTGGGAGATGACGGCGGGCAGTGCGACGCCCGCGGAGGCACCGCGGCACGTTCTCGGCACCGGCAAGGTCGGTTTCGGGTTCGTCGAGCTGGACGGCGTCACGGCCGGGGCGGTGCGCGGTGCGGTCGTCGGCGAGTGGCTGCACATCGCCCGGCTGGAGGTCCGGCCGGAGTTCCGTCGGCGGGGGCTGGCGCGCGGGCTGATGAACGCGGTGGGCGCTTGGGGCGCCGCTCAGGGGGCGACGGGCATGCTCTTGCAGGTCGCGGTGGCGAACTCCGGCGCGCTCGCGCTATACGAGGACCTGGGCTGTACGGAGCACCACAGGTACCGCTACTGGGCCCCCGGTCCGGACACGTGCGAGGATCGCCTGTCGTGAAGGTCGTCATTTTGGTCGGCGGAGTGGGCGGGGCCCGCTTCCTGCTGGGGGTCAAGCAAGCACTGGGTCTGCCCGCGGTCGGTTCCGCGCCGGAATCACCACACGAGGTGACCGCGCTGGTGAACACCGGGGACGACGTGTGGATGCACGGTCTGCGCATCTGCCCGGACCTGGACACCTGCATGTACACCCTCGGCGGGGGGATCGACTCCGAACGCGGCTGGGGGCACTCGGGCGAGACCTGGACGGTCAAGGAGGAACTCGCCGAGTACGGCGCCGAGCCGACCTGGTTCGGTCTTGGCGACAAGGACATCGCGACGCACCTGATCCGTTCGCGGATGCTGCGCGCGGGCTATCCGCTCTCGCAGGTCACCGAGGCGCTGTGCGACCGCTGGCAGCCGGGCGTGCGCCTGCTGCCGATGTCGGACGACCGCGTCGAAACGCATGTCGTGATCGACGATCCCGAAGATCCGGACCAGCGCAAGGCGATCCACTTCCAGGAGTGGTGGGTGCGGTATCGCGCCGAGCCGAAGGCGCATTCGATCATCGCCGTCGGCGCCGACGAGGCCAAACCGGCGCCGGGAGTGCTGGAGGCGATCGCGGCCGCCGACCTCGTGCTGTTCGCGCCGTCCAATCCGGTGGTGTCGGTGGGCACGACCCTCGGCGTCCCCGGGATCCGCGCCGCGCTGCGGAAGACGCGCGCCAAGGTCGTCGGGATCTCGCCGATCATCGGCGGGAAGGCGTTGCGCGGCATGGCCGACGCGTGCCTGAGCGCGATCGGCGTGGAGACGTCGGCCGAGGCCGTCGGACGGCATTACGGTTCCCGCGAGGGATCCGCGGAGGGGGTGCTCGACGGCTGGCTGGTCGCCGAGGGCGAGACCGTCGACGTGCCGGGTGTCGCCGTCCGCGACGTCCCCCTGCTGATGTCCGATGTGGACAAGACCGCGGCGATGGCGCTCGCGGCCTTCGACCTGGCCGGAGTTTCTGTTGAGTGACCACGCTTCCACGAAAATCGAGATCCTGCCGGTCGAAGGTCTGCCCGAGTTCCGTCCCGGTGACGACCTGACCGGCGCGATCGTCAAGGCGGTCCCCTGGCTGCGTTCGGGCGACGTCCTGGTCGTGACGAGCAAGATCGTCTCCAAGGCCGAAGGCATGCTGATCCGCGTCCCCGCCGATCCCGAAGAGCGTGACGCCGCCCGGCGCAAACTCGTCGAGGACGAGTCCGTCCGCGTGATCGCGCGGATCAACCGGACGGTGATCACCGAGAACAAGCTCGGCATCGTGCAGGCGGCGTCCGGTGTGGACGCGTCGAACGTGGCCTCCGGTGAGGTCGCGCTGCTGCCGACGGATCCGGACGCCTCCGCGCTCGCGCTGCGGAACGGGCTGCGCGAGCGGATGGGCGTCGAGGTCGCGGTCGTGGTCACCGACACCATGGGCCGCGCGTGGCGGGTCGGGCAGACCGACGCCGCGATCGGCTCGTCCGGGCTGCGGGTGCTGCATTCGTACGAGGGTGAGATCGACAGCCAGGGCAACGAACTCGCGGTCACCGAGGTGGCGATCGCCGACGAACTCGCCGCCGCGGCGGATCTGGTCAAGGGCAAGCTCGGCGGGACACCCGCCGCCGTCGTGCGCGGACTGCGGCTGACCGACGACGGGTCCACCGCGCGCAAGCTGATCCGGCCGATCGAAGAAGACCTGTTCCGGCTCGGCACCAACGAAGCCATCGCGCAGGGCCGCCGGGAAGCGGTGCTCGCGCGGCGTTCGATCCGGTCGTTCACCGGCGAACCGGTCGATCCCGAGGTGCTGCGCCGCGCCGTCGGGACCGCGCTGACAGCGCCCGCGCCGCACCACACGAAGCCGGTCCGATTCGTATGGCTGCGTGAGGAAGGCCTGCGCCGTAAGCTTCTCGACGCGATGAAGGCATCGTGGCAGGCCGATCTCGAAGGCGACGACTTCACCGCCGAGCAGGTCGCGAAACGCCTCAGCCGCGGCGACATCCTGTACGACGCCCCTGAGGTCGTGGTGCCGTTCCTCGTCGCCGAGGGCGCGCACACCTACCGCGACGAGCGGCGGAATGCCTGCGAGCACACGATGTTCACGGTCGCCGGTGGCGCGGCGGTGCAGGGTCTGCTGGTCGCTCTCGCCGCCGAAGACCTCGGCTCGTGCTGGATCGGGTCGACCATCTTCGCCGCGGACATCGTGCGCGAAGTACTCGGCCTGGACGCGCGCTGGGAGCCGCTCGGCGCGGTCGCGATCGGACATCCCGCCGCCCTGCCGCCCGCTCGCGGCGCGAGCGAACCCGGAGAAGGACTTCTCGAACTGTGACCCTGCACAGCGATGTCGTGTCGACTTTGTCCGGTTGGCGGCCGGTGGACACGGCCCAGGAATCCTTGCGCCAGGCCTATCTCGGCTTCCTGGCCGCCCGTGACGACGTCTGCCGCCGCGAATGCGCGGCCGGGCACGTCACCGCGTCGGCCGTGCTTCTGGACGCCGAAGCGGAAAACGTCCTCCTCACCCTGCATCCGCGAGTCGGACGCTGGCTGCAGCTCGGCGGGCATTGCGAACTGGGCGACGCGACGCTCGCGGACGCGGCTCTGCGTGAGGCACGGGAGGAATCGGGCATCGAGGAGCTGGTGATCGACCCGGTTCCGGTGCATCTCGACGTCCATCCGATCACCTGCTCGCTCGGCGTGCCGACCCGGCATTTCGACGTGCGTTTCGTCGTGCGCGCACCCCGGGGCGCGCGGCCGGTACAAAGCGACGAATCGGACGATCTTCGCTGGTGGCCGGTGAATTTTCTCCCTCAGGGCTCGGAAGACCTCGCCGAACTGGTGGAAGCAGCCCTCCCCGCGCCCCTCGGCCGTTAGGGTGTCGGCTGACGTTCAAGGGGGAATGATGCTGACGACGCTGACGCCATACCTGGGCCGGGTCCGGGTCCACAGCGACGGAGACGGTGACGGCGCCGGCTGGGTACTGCTGATCCTGGCGATCATCATTGTCATCATCGTGATCGTGGTGATCATCGTGAAGGTCAACCAGGCGAAGAAGCCGCCGATGGCCTTCCCGCAGAACCCGAACTTCGGCGGTGGCGGCCCGGCTCCGGGCTTCCCGCCGCCCCCGCCCGCCGGTGGCCCCGCCCCGCAGGGCAACTGGCAGCAGCAGCCCGGTTTTCCGCCGCCTCAACCCGGTTATGGCCAGGCGCCCGGTTACCCGCCGCCTCCGGCTCCGGTTCCGGCGGGTTTCGCGCCGCCGCCCAGCCCGTTCGGCGCGCCCGGGATGTCCCAGCCGCCGATGCTCCAGCCGCCGATGCTCCAGCCGCCGATGCCGCAGCCCGGTTTCCCGCCTCCTCCTCCGCAGGCCGGGCCGCCGATCCACGGCAGCGCCGACCGCACGCAGGTCCTGTCCCGGCAGCAGCAAATGGACGCGGGCGCCGATCGCACCCAGGTCGTCTCGCCCGCCGGCGCCGATCGCACCCAGGTCGTCTCGCCCGCCGGCGGTGACCGGACGCAGGTGGTGCCCGGTAGCGCGGGTGACGCCACTCAGGTCGTCCCCGGCGGCGACCGGACCCAGGTGGTCCCGCCCCGCCAGTAGCCCGACATTCCGTGAAGGCCTCCTTCCCTACTCCATCCATGCCCCACCGCCGCCCACAACGGACGCGCTGCGCGCGCAGGTCGATTCAGAGTGGTGAAGGGAGGCCTTCACGGCATTTCCAGCAGGGAGAAACCGCATGGTCAGTGTCGACCCGAACTCCTCGGTCCCACCCTTCGAGCAGGTGCGCACCGCCTACGCGGCGCGGATCAACGACGGCTCACTGCCCGTCGGGGCGAAACTCCCGACCGTGCGGAAACTGGCCGAGGACCTAGGCATCGCCCCCAACACGGTCGCGAAGGCCTACCGTGAGCTCGAAGAGGCTGGCTTGATCGAGACCCGCGGCCGGGCGGGCACTTTCGTCGGCGCCGTCGGCGACGAAACCCGCGAACGGGTGAGGCAAGCAGCTGCCGACTACGCCGCGCTGACCAGGAAACTGGGCCTCGACCGCGACGAGGCGAAGGCGATCGTCGACGCCGCCCTGGGCTGATCTACCGTCCGCTGGAACGAACGAAGGGGTCTGCCGTGGCCGGGATCATCTTCTCGATCAAGGCGCTCAACAAGCCGAAGCAGCCGCCCGGCTGGTGACGGGGCGTCCGGTTAACCTCTTGGCATGGTCTTCCTTCTGGTGCTGGTGCTCATCCTCGTGGTCTTGGCGGCGGTCGGGATCGGCGTCTTCTTCCTCGTGAAGTCGAACAACAAGCCGCAGCCGCCCGCGCTCCCTCATCACCAGTACCCGCAGCACCCGAGCCAGCAGCAGCCGTACCCGCCGCGGGGCTGGGGCAGCTAGGCGCGGCTCGCACCTCGGGCCTGATGTCCCCAATGCCACATTGGGGACATCGACCAAGGCGCCGCAGGTGTTGGACGTCGGCCTCGCGAGACTCGCGGTAGTCACATCGCGCGGTAATCGCGCAGTTCGATCTTCGGCCCGAATCGCGGGCGCCGGAATCCCGCCGTCGACAGGTAGCGCACCGCGCGCTGCCGCTGCGGTGAATACGGCGCCAGCACCTCGGACATCCCGGCGTCGTCGAGTTTCGTGCCGACGAGCGCGTGCCCGACCATCGACGGGATGTTGTAGTCGCCGAAGCTCACCGCGTCCGGGTCGCCCCAGGCGCGCTGCGCGATCTCCGCGGCGGTCCACACGCCGATGCCGGGTACCTTCCGCAGCCAAGCCCGGCCTTCGACGCCCTTCAGCTCGACGGCCTTCTCCAGCCGGGGCGCGACGCGGGCCGCTGTGATCAGCGTCGTTCGCCGTTTCAGGTCCACTCCTGCGCGATGCCATTCCCAGTCCACAATGGACCGGATGGCGACGGGCGACGGCGGCACGCGCAGCCGTGACGGCCCGGGCCCAGGCGCGGATTCCCCGAACCAGCGGCACAGTTCGCCCCACGACCGCAGCGCCTCCACGCTGGTCACCTTCTGTTCCAGCACGGCGAGCACCAGCGCGTCCCACACCCGGCCGGTAGCCCCGAGGCGCAGTCCCGGATTCCGGCGCCGCGCCGACGCGATGACGTCGTGGTGCGCCACGAATTCGGAGTCGTCGTCGTGCGCGCCCAGCATCGCCGGGACGCCGTCGAGCAGCCTGTCCGCGCCGGGCCCCCAGGCCTCCGCCTCGATCTCGCCGTCCGCGCGCCGCAGCAGCGCGAGCGTGCCCGCGCCGTCCGCGGTGTTGGCGGCCAGCCAGGTGACCCCGCCCTCGGTGCGGACGACGTTGGGCGACCGCGACCCACGGCTCAGCGGACCCAGGACGGTGTCCAGGTCGAGTTCGAAGCCGGGGCGGAACAGCACACGGTGAAACTACCCGGCACTCGGCTAGGGTTGTCCGAGCCACCCGACCCGTAAGCCGATGGAGGACACCGACGATGACCGAGCGACCGGCGAAGGCCTCGATCGTCAGCGGGTACTTCAACCCGCTCCACCAGGGCCACCTCGACCTGTTCGAGGACGCGCAAGCGCGGTCCGGCTACCTGATCGTCATCGTCAACAACGATCACCAGCAAGTGCTCAAAAAGGGCAAAGTGATCCAGACCGAGGACATCCGGGCCAGGATCGTCCGCGCGCTGCGCATCGTCGACGACGTGTACATCGCCGTCGAGCAGGGGCCGGGCATCAACGAATCGTTCGACCTGATCCGGGCGGCGTATCCGGACACGGAACTCGAGTTCTGCAACGGCGGCGATCGGCGCAGCGTCGACGAGCTTCCGGCCGACGAGATCGAGGCGGGGGCCCGCAACGACATCACGTTGCTCTACGGCATCGGGGGCACCGACAAGGCCGACTCCAGCACCCGGATCCTGTCGGACATGGAAGCCTGAGTTCCTTGAGGCCGGCCAGGTGCCTGCCGAGAATTGTCCGAAGACGTTTGCGGGTCTGCTGACGGCAGCCGCTCCTAGGGCCTACCCTAGACGTCACACAGTCGGCCCTGAACCCAGAGGGCCCCAGGTCAGTCGGGAGGCCTAGGGGATGGACCCCCGTGCTCGGGCGGACGCCTTGCTCGCACGCGCCAGTGCGCGTGGAGCCTTCGTCGTGACACCGGACAACGCGACGTCGCCGATGGACTCCGCGAACACCCAGCAGATCCCCCGATCGGTGGTCGCCGAGATCGACCGTTCGTCGGACCCGGACACGACCACGCAGCTACCGGCCTCGCTGATCGCGGAGAACGACCACCCGCTGGCGGGGCCCGAACCGACCACCCGGCTGGACCTGCCGCCGGTGCGGGGCGAAGGTTCGACACAGCCGCAGCCGTACCCGCGCCGTCGCGGTATGCAGCCGACCAGGCCCCTGCCGCAGGCGACGACCCCGCTCAACCGGCGGCCACCCGCCGCGCCGGTGCAGAGCCCCCTGATCGAGCAGCCGGAGCCGGACACCGTCGAGAACGAGATCGGTGGCTTGGTGCCGACGGTGAAGCAGAACCCTTCGGGGCGTTCGAACCTTTCGCGGCGGCTGGACGGCATCTAGCCCCTACTCGCGGGCAGCTCCGTCAGAAAGCCTGGATCACCCGATCGCAGCCCCTTGCCCGGATAGTGCCGCGCGAGCGAGCAGACACCGGCGTTGCCGCCGTCCTTGTAGTAGTTCCACACCGAGCCGAACTGCTCCAAGACGAATACGAGACTGAAGCCGTACCAAACGCCTTTGCCGTGGAGCACCTGCGGCGTGTGGAACTCCTTCGTGCGTTCCGGCGACAAGAACCGTTCTCCGCGGATCGCACGCAAAGACAGGACGAGGTCGCCGACAGTGCAGTACGCACCCCCATCGGGTGAACCGATCGGCGAGATGCGGCGGGGTGAGAAGCCGAGTCGCGCGAGTTCCGGTGGCCGGAACGGCTACTTCTTGCGGGTCTCCAGCTTGAGCCGCAGCGCGAGACCGGCCTTCACCGCGAGCATGACCGGCTTCCACAGAAGGCCGCGGTGACGGTCCGCGAGATAGCGGTAGGCGCTGTCGTGGTGCGCGCGCAGCATCTTTTCCGAAGCCTGCGAAGTCGAGTGCCCGCCGATGTGCATGACGCTGGACGAAGGCGCGTACACGTTCAGCCAGCCCGCGCGGGACAGTCGCTCACCGAGGTCGACGTCCTCGAAGTACATGAAGTAGCGCGTGTCGAATCCGTCGACCGAGTCGAACGCCTCGCGGCGGAACAGCTGGCAGGACCCGGAAAGCCAGCCCGCCGTCCGCTCGACCGGGGTACCGGTCTCCTGGCGGTACTGGCGCGTCCACGGGTTGCCCGGCCAGAACTTGCCGAATGCCGCGTGCCCGATCCCCCTGCCGAAGGACGGCAGCAGGCGAGCCGACGGGTAGACGGTCCCGTCTAGGTCGTGGATCAGCGGACCGAAGGCGCCACCACGCGGCCAGCGTCCGGCGACCTCCAGCAGCGCGTCGAGCGAACCGGGTTCCCATTCGAGGTCCGGGTTCACCACGACGATCCAGCCGTAGCTGTCGTCCAGCGCCGCGACACCGCGGTTGGCGGCCGTGCCGTAACCGACGTTCTCACCGATGCTGACCAGCTTGACGTTGTCCCGCCGGGCGGCCTTCTCGGGCGCGCCGTCCGTGGAGTCGTTGTCGGCGACGACGACCTGGACGTCCCGATCCGTCGCCTTCTCGAGGGTGTCGAGGAACTTCTCGAGGGTTTCGCCGGGGAAGTACGTCACGGTCACGACGGCGAGCCCGTCGCCGTAGCTGGGGTGCTCAGTCACGCGGCCATTGTCCACCCGTCACCGAACGCGATTTCGGCCCCCACCCCGGTCCGGCACCATTTGCCCCAAAGCAACTATGGGTAGTCGCCCGAACTCATTCCGCGATCGAGGTCGGGCAGAATGGATCCATGCCGTGCACGCCTTCATCGACGGGTCGGTGCGTGATCAGCGCCATCTCCTGTGCATGACCCTGGTCGCTCCGGCACAACTCTCGCGCTCACGACGAGAGCTGAACACCCTACTGTTGCCCGGCGCGCGGGAGCCGCACTTCAAGAAGGAGAAGGAAACCCCGCCGCAGGCAGCTGATCGGCCGGATCGCACTCTCGAAGCGGCTACCACGATTACGTGGGGACATGACCGGCTCATCGAAGCGGTCATCGACCTGTAGAAAGCGAAAAGCTTGTGAGACGACCGTCCGGACGCGTCACGAGCTTTCATACGGATACGTGTCCGCCAGAGGGACCGGTGTGCCCCTCAGCCGGCCCGCCGCTGCGCATGCCGGTGCCAAGCCTTCGCGTAGGCCTCCCGGTGACGCTCCGCGGTCGTCGCCCACGAGAACTCCTTCGCGCGCCGCTGCGCGGCTTCGGCCAGCTCCGCCCGCCGCGACGGATCGTCGAGCAGTTCCGAGATGGCCGCGGCGACGTCTCCGGCGCCGACACCGCAATAAGCGACCGCGTCCCCGCCGACCTCCGGCAGGGAAAGCCGCCGTGTCGTGAGCACGCTCGCGCCGCACGCCATCGCCTCCAGCACCGGCAGCCCGAAACCTTCACCGAGGCTCGGGTAGGCGACCAGTTCGGAGCCGCCGAGGAAGCCGGCGAGAGTGTCGAACGGCAGATAGCCGGCGCGGATCACCCGCAACCGGTGCGGTACGGCGTCCAGTGCGCGCTCGACCTGCGAATCCCAGCCCGGCTGACCGGCCAGCACCAGCGCGGGCGGGTTCGGCCTGCTGATCACGGCGTGCGCGAAGCCGCGGATCAGCGCCGGCACGTTCTTGCGCGGTTCCAGCGCGCCGAGGAAGGCGACGTACGGCGTCTTCCCGAGTCCGACGGCCTTTCGCGCGGCTTCGATCTCGGCGGGCGAGGGCGGATGGAATCGATCCGGTTCGACGCCGTGGTGGATGATCTCCAGCTCGGCCGTCCGCACCTGGCCGACGCGCTCCAGTTCGGCCGCCGTCGCGATGCTCGGCACGACGCACAGCGTCGCGCGGCGAAGCGCCGTCGCGGTCCAAGCGCGAAAGAAGCGCGCCTTCACCGACGAGTGCAGGATCGCGTCGGTGAAGAAAGTCGCATCGTGCAGTGTCACCACCGAAGCGGCCGGGCTGGCCAGCGGCATCGTGTAGTGCGGCGAGTGGACGACGTCGGCGGCGAGCCGCCGGACCAGCCGGGGCAGTGTCGCCTGCTCCCAGGTCAGCCGCGCGGTCCTGGTCGAAGTCGACGGCGAGGTGGGCACGATCCGCGCCCCCGGCGCCAGCCGGTCGTACAGCACCGCGTCCCGCGGCTGGCAGACGACGGTGATCCGCGCACCGTCCGTGTCCAGCGCCGCGACCAGCGAGTCCACGTAGCGACCGACGCCACCCCTGTCCGCCGGGACGGCTGTCGCGTCGATCAGCACGCGAGGGTCATCGGTCACCCCCGCAGAGTACGACGGCGCCCTGCCCCCGTGGCGGGGAACCGACAAACTAACGATGCAGGTGAAGAGCCCAAACGGCGGAAGCGGCACGCTGCCAGGTGAACTCACTCGAACGGTCGAGACCGCTGTCACGCAGCGCTGCCGCCTGCTCCGAATGGTCGAGTACGTCTCGCAGGGCACCAGCAAGCGCTTGCGCGTCACCCACCGGTACGACGATGCCCGCTCCCCCGGTGACCTCGACCAGGGCCGGGACGGCCGAGTGCACCACCGGCACCCCAGCCGCCATCGCCTCGATCAGCGGCAGCCCGAACCCCTCCGCCCGGCTCGGCATCGCCAGCACGGACGCGCCCCGCAACACGAACGCCAGTTCCGCGTCGCTCACCTTCCCCAGCAGCCGGACGTCCGCGCCGTACTCACGCGCCAGCGCCCCCGGATCGATCCCGCCCCAGCCCGGCTGCCCGGCCAGCACCAGCGGCACCCCGATCCGGCCGACTGCGTCGATCAGCACGTCGATGCCCTTACGCGGCTCGATCGTCCCGATCGCCAGCACGTAGCGCTCGGGCAGCGCGACCTCGGCGAACTCGGTATGCGGCCGCACCCCGTGCGGAATCACGCTCACCGGGACCGAGACCGGCACCAGCCCGGCGAGCTCGTCCGCAACCGCTTGCGTCGGCACGGTCAGCGCTGTCGCCCGCGACGCGGCCCGCGCGATCACCGCCTTGTGCCACGAGACCCCGCGCGGCGTCAGCGTCTCGGGATGCGTCCACGGCACGGTGTCGTGCACCGCGACCGACAGCGTCCGCCCCCTCGGCACCCGTGCGGGCGCGAGCGGTGTCGGCGCGTGGACCGCGTCGCCGCCCGGCCACCACGGCAGGCCCAGTTGCCAGGCCGCGATCAGCACCCGGGGCGGGACCGGCAGCACTCGCGGTCCGTCGACCCCTTCTACGACCGCGGCCTCGATATTCGCATGCCGTGCGACCACGCTCGACACCGTCCAGCCCGGCGGCGCGGTCTCGGCGAGCGCCCGCAGCAGCTCGCCGGTGTAGCGGCCGGTTCCGCCGGGGACGGGCGCCAGCAGCTGCTCGGCGAGCACGACCAGTTCGGGCATGGTCTCTATTCTCTCTGGCATGACCGCCGCCGAGCCCAGCACCACCGTCGTCGTGGTCACCTGGCGCGGCGCCGCGCATGTCACCGCCTGCCTCGACGCCCTCGCCGGGCAGTCCCGCCCGCACCGCACCCTGGTCGTCGACAACGCCTCCGACGACGGCACGGCCGCGCTGCTCGCCACCCACCCGTCGCGGCCCGAGGTGCTCCGGTTGCGGCGCAACACCGGCTACGCGGGCGCCATGGCCGCCGCACTGGACAAAGTGGACACTCCGCTGATGGCCTGGCTGAACGACGACGCCGCGCCCGCCCCGGAATGGCTCGCGAACTGCGAAGACACCCTCGCGAAAGCCCCGCTCGCCGCGGCTGTGAGCGCCCGACTGACGCTGGCCGACGGAACCGTCCAGTCCACCGGCGTCCGCCTGACCGCCGACGGCCACGGCGCCGACCTGCCGGAGCCCGCCGACGAGGTCTTCGGCTTCTGCGGCGGCGCGGCCGTGCTGAACGTCGAGGCACTGCGCTCCGTCGGTGGAGTCCCGGCCGCCTACTTCTGTTACTACGAGGACACCGACACCGCGTGGCGCCTGCGGCTCGCGGGCTGGGACGTCGTCAGCGCCGACGCCGAGGTCATCCACCAGCATGGCGCGAGCACTCGACCCGGTTCGGCCCAGTTCCACCTGTGGAATGAACGCAATCGCCTGCTGACCCTCCTCCGGTGTGCTCCGGGACAGGTGGCGATCCGGCAACTGGTGAAGTTCATCGTCCTGACGGCGATACTCCCCCTTCGAGGGCTCCGTCGTACCAAGAAACCAGCGGCCCCGAACTTCCGTCTCAGCCTCCGGTGCCGGGTCCTGGGTGCCGTCGTCGCCCGCCTTCCGCGCACGCTGTTCGAGCGGCGGGCCATCGGACGGCGGGCGGCGCTCGGCCGAGGCGCGGTCTGGGACGCGTGGGCCGGGCTTTAAGCTCTGGCAGAAGACGGAGATGAAGGCTGAGTCCGAGAAGGGCCTCGCCGGCACCAGTAGTGAGGGGCAGGCGAACGAGCGCCCTGGCGACGCGAAGCGGTCGCGGGCTCTTCATCGACGCCGTCCAATCGAGTGCAGGGAGTACTGCTTTGACGCAGGGGGAAACGCAACCGGTCGTCTCGGTGATCGTGGTGAACTATCGCGGGGCCGCCGACACCGTCACCTGCCTGCGCGCACTGGCCGGACACGATTACCCGAACCTCGAGGTCATCTGCGTCGACAATGCTTCCGGCGGCACCGACGTGGCCGAGATCAAGGCGGCGGCCCCGGGTGTCAAGCTCGTCGAGTCCCCGGTGAACTCCGGCTTCGCCGGAGGCTGCAACCTCGGCGCGAGGCACGCCACCGGTACCGTCCTCGCTTTTCTCAACAACGACGCCCGCCCCGCGCCCGGCTGGGTGGGCACGGCCGTCGCCGAACTGCGCGCGCAGCCGACGGTCGCCGCGGTGGCCAGCAAGGTCCTCGACTGGGACGGCACCGGCACCGACTTCGTCGACGCGGGCCTGACCTGGTTCGGCATGGGCTACAAGCGCCACGCGGGCAGCCTGCTGGCCGACGTCCCGGCCGCCGAGCACGAGATCGCCAAGGACGTCCTGTTCGCGACAGGTTCGGCGATGTTCGTCCGCGCCGGGGTGTTCGCCGAACTCGGCGGGTTCGACGAGCGGTTCTTCATGTTCTATGAGGACGTCGACCTCGGCTGGCGACTGAACCTGCGCGGCTGGCGCGTCCGGTACGTGCCGGAATCGCTGACCTACCACAAGCACCACGCCACGATGTCCACAGTGGACGCCCCCGACTCCGGCCGTGAGACGTTTCTGCTGGAGCGCAACGCTTTGGCCGCACTGTACAAGAACCTCTCCGACGAGACACTGTCACGCGCGTTGCCCGCCGCGCTGGCGCTCGCCGTCCGCCGGGCGACCGCGCGCGGCGATCTCGACGCCACTCGGTTCGATCTCGCCAAGGGCGTCGGCCCGGCCGAAACCGGTCCGGTCGAGGTGCCGCGGACGACACTGGCCGGCGTGCTGGCGATCGACCAGTTCGTCGAACTGCTGCCGTCGCTCGCCGAGTCCCGCGCCGCCGAACAGGCCGTCCGTGTCCGCACCGACGCCGACCTGCTTCCCTTGCTGCGCAAGGCCTTGGAGCCCGCGTACCCACTGCCGCGCTACCTCGCGGCGCACGACATCCTGGTCGAGACGTTCGGCATCGACGCGCTCTTCGGGCAGCGCCGCAAGGTACTGGTGATCACCGGCGACGCGATCACCGAGCGGATGGCCGGCCCCGCGATCCGCGCGTGGAACATGTCCGCGACCCTGGCCACCGAACACGACGTCCACCTGGTGACGATCAACCCCCTCGCCGACCCGCCACCCGCTGCGTTCCAGGTCAGCGCGGCGACCCGGCGCGACCTGGAAGCCCCGATCGCCTGGGCCGACATCATCGTCCTGCAGGGCCACGTGCTGGAACTCGCGCCCTCGCTCAAGAAGCAGTACGCGCACAAGATCGTGGTCGCGGACCTGTACGACCCGATGCACCTGGAACTGCTCGAACAGGGCAAGGGCGTCCCCGACGACAAACGCGCCCTCGACCTCATCGGCGTCACCAAGGTCCTCGACGCGCAACTGGAACGCGGCGACTTCTTCCTGTGCGCGTCGGATCGTCAGCGCCACTTCTGGCTCGGCCACCTCGCCGCGATGGGCAGGCTCTCGCCGCGGCTCTACGACGCCGACCCGACCACCCAGTCGCTGCTCTCGATCGTCCCGTTCGGCCTGCCGCCGCAGGCACCGGTTCGCACCGGCCCCGGCCTCCGGTCCACTTTGGACGGAATTGGCGAGACCGATCACGTCGTGCTGTGGGCGGGCGGGGTCTACAGCTGGTTCGACCCGCTCACCCTGGTCCGCGCGATCGAGCGGCTGCGGCAACGCCGCGGCGATGTCCGCCTGGTGTTCCTCGGGATGAAGCATCCCAACCCCGAAGTCACCGAGATGGACATCGGCGCGCGCACGATGCTGCTTTCCGACACGCTCGGGCTCACCGGCAAACACGTGTTCTTCAACCAGAACTGGGTGCCGTACGAGGAGCGCCAGAACTGGCTGCTGGACGCGAATTGCGGCGTCACCACGCACTACGAGCACATCGAGACGACGTTCGCCTTCCGCACCCGGGTGCTGGACTACCTCTGGGCGGGCCTCCCGATCGTCACCACCGACGGTGACTCGTTCGCCGACCTGGTCCGTGAGGAACGGCTCGGCGTCGTCGTCCCGGCCGAGGACGTGGACGCGCTGGCCGACGCGCTGGAAAAGGCGTTGTACGACGAAGAGTTCGCGGCGGGCTGCGTCGAGCGGATGGCCGCCGTCGCCCGGCGTTACGCCTGGCCGGAAGCGCTGAAACCGCTGGTGGAGTTCTGCCGGAACCCGCGCCCCGCCGCGGACAGACTACCCGGTTCGGCGGACCTCGTACTCACCGAACCGGTGCGGGGCAAGGAAATACTGCGTCGCGACGTCGACTTGATCCGCGAGTACCTCGCCGACGGCGGCCCGAAGGAACTCGTGCGGCGCGTCGGCGGCCGGGTGGTCAAGGTCGCCAGGCAAAGGCTCGGCCGTGGCTGACCGCCCCTTGCGCGTCCTGCTCGACGGGACCCCGCTTCTCGGTGCCAGGACGGGTATCGGCCGGTACACGGTCGCGCTGTCCGAAGAGCTCGCGTCGATGTCCGAAGTGGACACTCGCGCGGTCGCGTTCACGTTGCGCGGCTGGCGGCGCCTGCGGAAGGTGCTGCCGCACGGCGTCCAGGCCCGCGGCATGCCGGTGGCCGCACGGTTGCTGCGCAAGGCGTGGCTGCATTCCCAGCTGCCGCCGGTGGAACTGTTCGCCGGCCCGACGGACGTCGTGCACGGCACCAACTTCGTCCTGCCCGGACGGCTCCGCGCGGCCGGTGTGGTGACGATCCACGATCTGGCCTTTTTGGACGCTCCTGGGGAGCTCTCGCCGAGCGATCACGAACTCCCTCGGCTGGTCCGCCGGGGCGCCCGGCTCTCCGACGTGATCTGCACGCCCACCAACGCCGTCGCCGACCGCATCGCCGAACGGCTCGACGTCGACCGCAGCAAGATCGTGGTCACCCCACTCGGGGTGAACCCGGCCTGGTTCACCGCGCGCCCACCGGACAAGGAACGCCGCGAGGAACTCGGCCTTCCGGACAAGTACCTGCTCTTCGCCGGTGCCCCCGGGCCGCGCAAGGGCCTGCACTGGCTCCGGCAAGCACACGAGGCCGCGCCGGATCTGCCGGAACTGGTGTTTGTCGGCCCCGGCTCGTTTCCCGTGGGCCCACGTTCGCGGCATGTCGGCTACCTGTCGGACGTGAACCTCCGGAGGGTCGTCGCCGGGGCGAGCGCGCTGGTGCTGCCGTCGCGCGACGAGGGCTTCGGGCTCCCGGTGCTGGAAGCGATGGCGTCGGACGTACCCGTGGTGTGCACGGACATCCCGGCGCTGCGCGAGGTCGCCGGGAACTGCGCGAGCCTGGTCCCCTACGAGGACGTCGACGGTCTCGTGGAGGCCCTGCGGATCGCCGTCAGCGACCCGCACGCCGTCGCCACCTCGGCCGTGCGCCGCGCTCACGTCGCGAACTTCACGTGGCGCACGTGCGCCGAACTCACCGTCGCCGCCTACCGCCAGGCCAGCACCCAGCACTGACCGCCCGCAATTCGTCCTCTAGTTGCGGTACTTGCATGCGCAACTACCGCAACTAGAGGACGAAACGCGAGGGGATCAAGAACCGAAGTAGGCCTTCAGCGCATCGGACCAGTCCTGAAGCGGCGTGAGGCCCGCCTCGCGCCACGAAGCGTTCGACAGCACCCCGTACACCGGACGCACCGCCGGACGCGGGAACTCCGACGTCGCACAAGGCTTCACCCGCGCCGGATCCGCGCCGAGTTCCGCGAAGATCGCCTGCGCGAACCCGCACCACGTCGTCGACCCACCACCCGTGCAGTGCAGCACCCGTTGCGACGGCCCCTGCCCGGAAGCGACCTTCCCGGCCAGTTCCAGCAGCCCGGCGGCGAGATCGCGGGACCACGTCGGCGAACCGGTCTGATCGTCCACAACGGACAGTTCTTCGCGTTCCTTCTCCAGCCGTGCCATGGTCTTCACGAAGTTCGATCCGGTCTTGCCGTACACCCAGGACGTCCGCACGATCCAGGACCGAGCCCCCGAGCCGAGGACCGCGTCCTCACCGGCCGCCTTCGTCCGGCCGTACGCGTTGAGCGGCCCCAGCAGATCACCGGTCTCGTACGGCGAAGTCGCGTCGCCAGGGAAAACGTAGTCCGTCGACACGTGGATGAGCGGCACTCCTCGCGACGAGCACGCCGCGGCGAGCACCCGGGGGCCGTCGGCGTTCACCGCGAACGCCCGCTCCTCATCGGCTTCCGCCGCGTCCACCGCGGTGTAGGCCGCCGCGTTGATCACCACCGGCGACGTTCCGGCCGCGCGTGCCCGGTCCGCCAGTTCGGTCACCGCGGCGACGATCTGACCGGTGTCGCGCACGTTCAGCTCCGCCGACGACGGTGTCGCGGCGTCCGGCGCCAAGGCCGCGATGTCCTGTCCCAGCTGGCCGGAGCCGCCCGGCACGAGAATGCTCGGCAACTCCTCACGCCCCCGCACGGTTCTTCAGCGGCTCCCACCAGGACCGGTTTTCCTGGTACCAGGCGACAGTGTCGGCCAGACCGTCCTCAAAGGACCGCTGCGGCGTGTAGCCGAGCTCCTGCGAGATCTTGCCGATGTCGACCGAGTACCGGCGATCGTGCCCCTTGCGGTCCTCGACCGGCTCGACACTCTCCCAGTCGGCGCCGACGGCGCCGAGCAGCAGCTCGGTCAGTTCGCGATTGGTCAATTCCGTGCCACCGCCGATGTTGTAGACCTCGCCCGGCCTGCCGCCGTCGGCGACGAACTGGATACCGCGACAGTGATCGTCCACGTGCAGCCAGTCACGCACGTTGAGCCCGTCGCCGTACAGCGGGACCTTCTTGCCGTCGAGCAGGTTGGTCACGAAGAGGGGAATGACCTTCTCCGGGAACTGGTACGGACCGTAGTTGTTCGAGCACCTGGTGACACAGACGGGCAGACCGTGAGTACGGAAGAAGGAGCGTGCCAACAGATCCGAGGACGCCTTCGACGCGGAGTACGGCGAATTCGGCTCCAGCGCGTGGCTTTCAGTCCAGGATCCCTCGTCGATCGAGCCGTAGACCTCGTCGGTGGACACGTGGACGAACTTCCCGACCTCGGCTTCGAGCGCGCCCTGCAACAGGGTCTGCGTGCCGAGCACGTTGGTCAGCACGAAGTCGGCCGCCCCGGTGATCGAACGGTCCACATGGGACTCGGCGGCGAAGTGGACGACCAGGTCGATACCCCGCATCAGCTCACCGACCAGGGCGGCGTCGCAGATGTCGCCTTTTTCGAACCGGTAGCGCGGGTTCTTGCTCACCGGCTCCAGATTCGCCTCATTGCCCGCGTAGGTCAGTTTGTCGAGTACGACCACCTCGGCGTCGGCAAGACTCGGGTACGCCCCGCTCAGCACCTGACGGACGTAGTGCGAACCGATGAACCCGGCACCTCCGGTGACCAGCACGCGCATCCCGGGATCCTCCCTTTACGACTTCCGGCCCAGCCGAGTGTGCACGACCGGGGCAACCTCCCACCAGCCTACGGACGTCTAACACCAGGGTCAGTAGAGTCGTGGACGAGGCACGCGTGTGCCCTGGGGAGATTCGTGGAGGACCGCACGTGACCGAGTGGCCCGGGCCACCCCGTCCGGCACGCCGGAACGGCGGCGTCGTGGTGTTCGCCCGCCGTGGGGTGAAGGTCGTGTTCAGCCTGGTCTCGATCACGATCCTGGCGCTGACCTGGTGGGGCTGGCAGTTCATCGGCGACCCGACGAAGGGCTTCGCGACCACGAACATCTTCGAGGACAACGGTCACCCGCCGGCGAAACCGCTGGACGGCGCGATCGACATCCTGCTCGTCGGCCAGGACAGCCGCACCGACGCGCAGGGCAACCCCCTGCCGCGCGAGGTCCTCGACATGCTGCATGCCGGGGTTTCCGACGGCGAGCGCCAGACCGACACGATGATCCTGGTGCACATCCCGCAGAACGGCAAAAAGGCGGTCGCGTTCTCCTTCCCCCGTGACTCGTGGGTCGAGATCACCGGCGGCTTCGGCAAGCACAAGCTCAACAGCGCGTACGTGTACGCCTACAACGACACGTCGAAGACACTGCAGCAGCAGGGCAACTCGGACCTCAAGGACGTCGACGCCAAGGCCAAGGACGCCGGCCGCAAGAACCTGATCGCGACACTGGAAAAGTTCATCGGCAAGCCGAAGATGATCGACCGGTACGCCGAGGTGAACCTGTCGAGCTTCTACGAGATCACCAAGGCGATCGGCGGCGTCGAGGTCTGCCTGAACGGGCCGGTCAAGGAACGGAAGTCCGGCGTCGACCTGCCCGCCGGACGGCAGACCGTCGAAGGCGTCCAGGCACTCGCGTTCGTCCGCCAGCGATACGACCTGCAAAACGGCGACCTCGACCGGATCGCGCGCCAGCAGGCCTTCCTGTCCGGGCTGGCCAACAAGGTCCTGTCCTCCGACGTCCTGGTCAACCCGGCGAAGATCGCGAACCTCATCGACGCGGTGAAGAAGTCGGTCGTGCTGTCGGCGGGCTGGGACCTGCCGGAGTTCGCCGCGCAGATGCGTGGCCTGACCAGCGGAAACGTCGAATTCCACACGATCCCGACCCAGGGCGACGCGACGATCGGTGGCGCCGCCGTGCTCCGGGTGGACCCGGCGCAGGTGCAGGCCGAGATCACCCGCCTGACCTCCGACGGGCAGACCACGCCCACCGAGACCTCGGCCAAGCTGCCGGGCGCGGAAGCGGTGACGGTGGAGATCTTCGACGGTTCAGGCTCCCCCACCCTGGCCACCGAGACCCGGAACCTTCTGCAGAGCAAGGGTTTCAAGCTCGCGGCCGACGCCAAGCTCAGCACCCGCAACTCCACGGTCGTCCGGTACGCGCCGGGCGACGAGGACGCGCTCGCCCTGATCAAGCAGGTCTTCGGCACCGCGGTCCAGACCGAAGCCGATCGCGACGTCGCCCCGGGCAAGGTCCGGGTCCTGCTCGGCAAGGACTTCAAGGGCGCTGCCGCCGGCGGCGCGACCACGACCCCGCCGAAGACGTCGACCCCCTCAAAGCCTGCTCAGCCCCCCTCCAGCGCTCCGGCGGTACCCAGCACGACGCCGATCGTCGCGGGCAATGTGCCCTGCGTCAATTAATGAGCGGGTACTCAGCGTGGCCGACCTCGCGGTGGCCTAGCCTTCTCCTACGATCGGATCAGTGGGTACGCCAGGGGAGGTGAACAGGGATGGACAGCGAAGACAAAGACGCGGATGAGCGTTCTGAGCAGTTGGACGCCGAAGACCCGGAACCGGAAGAAGACGCCACTTCGGACACCGAGAGTGACGAAGAGTCTCGGTTCGTCCCGACGCCGTACCCGCGGAATCCCCTCCCCCAGCCATCCACCCCGCCCGAAGACGAAGCGGTCTCGGGCGTACTCGCCTTGCCGGAGCGCCCGCTGCGCCGCGCCGGCCGGGTCACCCGCCGGATCGCGCTCGGTCTCGTGTCCCTGCTCGCCCTCGGCACGACGGGCTACGCGTACGTCACCAAGGACCAGCTGCAGAGCAACGTCCCCACGACGAACGCCCTGAGCAAGGCGGACGATCCCGCCGCACCGCCCGCCGACGACGGCGCGATCGACATCCTCCTGGTCGGCAGCGACGCGCGCACCGACGCGCAGGGCAACCCGCTGCCGCTCAAGGTCCTCAAGCAGTTGCGCACCGAGGAGAAGGCGGGCGTCAACACCGACACCATCATCATCTTGCGCATCCCGAAGAACGGCGGGAAGCCGTCCGGGGTCTCGATTCCGCGCGACACCTGGACCGACATCCCCGGCCGCGGCCCGAACAAGATCAATTCGGCGTATGGCGTCGCGAAGACCGACTACGCGAACGCGCACCGCGGCGAGCCCGACCAGGCGAGACTCGAACGCGATTCCGACCAGGAGGGCCGCAAGGCACTGGTCCAGACCGTTCAGGACCTGACCCAGCTCCGCGTCGACCACTACGCCGAGGTCAGCCTGCTCGGGTTCTACCTGCTGACCGAGGCGCTGGGCGGGGTCAAGGTCTGCCTGAACCACTCCACCGAGGACAAGGACTCCGGCGCGAACTTCCGGCGCGGCGAGCAGACCGTCTCGGGCGGCGAAGCGCTTTCCTTCGTGCGCCAGCGGAAGAACCTGCCGCGCGGCGACCTCGACCGCATCGTGCGACAGCAGACCTTCCTGTCCTCGGCGCTGAACCAGGTGCTCTCGGCGGGCACGCTCACCAGCCCGTCGACGATGAGCGGCCTGATGGACGTCGTTCGCCGGTCGATCGTCCTGGACGAGGATCTGGACCTGCTGGAGTTCGCGCAGCAGGCGAAGGGGATCGCGTCGGGTGACCTGACGTTCACGACCATCCCGGTGGTGAACGTCAACGGCCGCAGCGCGGACGGCCAGAGCATCGTCGAGATCGACCCCGCCGCCGTGCGGACCTTCGTTTCCGGCCTGGTGGGCCGGGGCGGGGGCGGCGGGTCCTCCGGCGCGGCTCCGCTGCTCGCCGCGTCGAGCGTTCCCTGCGTGAACTAGCGTGAGGGCGTGAGCCTCACCGAACTGCTGCTGCGGCCCCTGCTCGGGTCGCCCGCGAAACCGCTGATCACGCACTACGACGACAAGCAGGGCAGCCGGGTCGAACTGTCCGTGACGACCACGGTGAACTGGGCCGCCAAGACGGCGAACTGGCTGGTCGACGAGTTCGACGTCGAACCAGGCGACGAGGTCGCCGTGGTGCTGCCGTCGCATTGGCAGACCGCCGGCGTCCTGCTGGGCGCGTGGTGGTGCGGCGCCAGGGTGGTGACGGAGACCGCGGGCGCACGGGTGGCGTTCATCGCGCCGGACGGCGTTTCCGGCGCGGCCGCGACGGCCGTCGTCTCGCTGCACCCGATGGGCCTCGGACTGCCCGCCGGTTCCGTGCCCGACGGGGCCTTGGACTACCTGACCGAAGCCCGGCTTTCGGGCGACCAGTTCCGCCCGCTCTCGCCCATTCCCGGCGACACCCCGGCACTGGGTTCGTCCACTGTGGACGAGGTGCTGGCCGAAGCCCGTTCGCGGGCTTCCTCGGCGGGCTTGTCCGCGGCGGATCGCGTTCTGTCCACTGTGGAATGGGCGAGCGAGGAAGGGATTCTCTCGGGGTTCCTGACGCCGCTCGCGGCCGGTGCGCATCTGGTCCAGGTCACCGACGCGGATCCGGCCAAACTGGCTTCTCGGCGCGAAGCCGAACGGACGACCGCGGATCTCCCCGCCTGACGTGCGATGAACGGGACTTTCATTGCAAATTTTGCAATGAAAGTCCCGTTCATCACCTTTGCCGAGGTGAACTCAGGCGTCCTGAAGCTGCTTCGCTTCACGCTTGCGTCCGAAGAGCACGTGGTCGAGCGACAGCTTTCCGGCGTTGAACCCGAGCGCGAGCCCGGTCACCGCCAGGACGAGGACGAATTCGTAACCGCCCTGACCGGTCAGGCCGTTGTCGAGGTGCACCGAGAGCAGCGCGCCGACGGAGACCACGACAAAGCCGAGGCCCACCAGCGGCGTCAAGAAACCGACGATGAACAAGATGGCTCCCACGATCTCCACCGCGATCGCGAAGATCGCCGCGAGCGTCGGCAGCGGGATGCCTGTCTGCTCGAAGAACTTCGCGGTGCCGTCGATCCCGTTTTCCCACTTCTGCAGGCCGTGTGCGAGGAAGACCACACCGACACCGATCCGGCCCAGCAGGAGGGCGACATCCTTGAAACGAGCGAACATCGGGTATCAGCTTTCTGGTCGGTGAATATTCAACTTACCCGGATCACGGTAGGGCACCGGGCGCTTCCGGCGGCACCTCCGGAGCGTGATCGACAGGTACCCGACAGGAACCAAGCCCGATCGGCGGCATGTCCGCTGCGGAAGGTCGTGGATGTTATTCCCCCGGTACGGCGACCTGCGGGCAGAATCTCCTGCTTGAGTGATGAAGGTCTGATCGGACCGCATGCTGTACCCGAGCGACAACTGGCCTTCTGCTGCGACGGCTCCCGATGGCTCCACTGGTCCAGCTGGAGCACCGAGTTCACGGTGTCGCGCTACACGTGGATGGCGTTCACCCCTGGGCGAACTGGCCCTGAAATTCCACCACACCCTCGGCGGCACGTGGTCGATCGACAACGGCGTCACGCGGCACGACGTCGACTCCGACGAGAAGGAAGAATCCGTGGTCGAGGTCGGCCACCCCCAAGGTGCGATCTCACCCGCAATTAGTCCTCTAGTTGCGGTACTTGCACGTGCAAGTACCGCAACTAGAGGACGAAACGCGGAGTTCCCAAGCGCGTCGCGAGAAATCAGCCCTTGAGCAGGGCGCGTGCCATGACCATGCGCTGGATCTGGTTGGTGCCTTCGTAGATCTGCGTGATCTTCGCGTCGCGCATCATGCGCTCCACCGGGAAGTCGCGCGTGTAGCCCGCGCCGCCGAAGAGCTGCACGGCGTCCGTCGTCACCGACATCGCGATGTCCGACGCGTACGCCTTCGCGGCCGCGGCCATGTAGCCGCCGCGCTTGTCGCCACGCTCGGTCGCCGCGGCGGAGGCGTAGACGAGGTTCCGGGCGGCCTCGATCTTGATGCCCATGTCGGCCAGCATGAACTGGACGCCCTGGAACTCCGCGATCGCCTTGCCGAACTGCTTACGCTCCTTGACGTACGCGATGGACGCGTCGAGCGCACCCTGCGCGATGCCCAGCGCCTGCGCGCCGATGGTCGGGCGAGTGTGGTCGAGGGTGCGCAGCGCGGTCTTCAGGCCGGTGCCGGGCTCCCCGATGATGCGGTCGGCCGGGATGGTGCAGTTCTCGAAGTGGATCTCGCGGGTCGGCGAGCCTTTGATGCCGAGCTTCCGCTCCTTCGAGCCGACGGTGAAGCCAGGGTCGTCCTTGTGCACGGCGAACGCGGAGATTCCGTTGGCCTTCTTTTCGGCGTTGGGTTCGGTCACCGCCATTACCGTGTACCAGGAGGATTCCCCCGCGTTGGTGATCCAGCACTTGGTGCCGTTCAGCACCCAGTGGTCACCGTCGAGCTTCGCGCGGGTGCGCATCGACGCGGTGTCCGAGCCTGCTTCGCGCTCCGAAAGGGCGTATGACGCCGAGGCCTCGCCGGAGGCGATCGACGGCAGCACCAGCTTCTTGAGGTCTTCCGACGCCGAAAGGATGATCGGGACCGTGCCCAGCTTGTTGACCGCCGGGATCAGCGACGCCGACGCGTCGACACGCGCGACCTCTTCGATCACGATGCAGGCGGCGATGGCGTCCGCGCCCTGGCCGTCGTAGGCCTCGCCGATGTGGACGGCGTTGAAACCCGACTTGACCAGCGCGTTGTACGCCTCGAGCGGGTAGCGCTCGTTCTCGTCGACCTCGGCCGCGTACGGCTCGATTTCCTTTTCCGCCAAGGCACGGACCGCGGCCCGCAGCTCTTCGTGCTCCTCGGCAAGCTGGTAGAGACCCGGGCCGTCAGACACCTTTGTCACCTCTTCTAACGCGAATGGGAGTTCGACCGATGTTAGCGCTCGTTCACATTCCGCGACATCGCGAGCGCTTGTGTCCTTGACCGCAAAGTCCGTACGTTCGAGTGATGCAGCTCACTCCGTTCCCCCGATCGCTCGACTATCCCGAGGTCCCGGTCGGCTCGGTGCTGGCCGGCGCCGCTGCTCGCTGGGGCTCCCGCACGGCCTTCGCCCACCGAGACCAGAGCCTCACCTTCGCCGAGACGTACAGCGCGGCCTGCCGGTTCGCGAACGCGCTGCGTGCCGAGGGCATCGGGCGGGGCGACGTCGTCGCGCTCCACCTGCCGAACTGCCTCGCGTACCCGGTCGCGTATTACGGGACGCTGCTCGCGGGCGCCACTTTCAGCCCGGCGAACCCCCTGCTTCCGCCGGAGGACCTCGCCTTCCAGCTGGCCGACGCGGGGGCGGTCGCCGCCGTCACGGCCGGCCCGGTCGCGCGCGTGCTCGCTTCGATCCGTGACCGGACCTCGATCCGCCTGAGCATCGTCGTTCACCCGCCCGAGGCACTGAACGAAGGCGAAGTCGAGTTCACCGAGTTCCACTCCGGTCACCCCGACGAGCGGCCGGACGTGGAGATCGACATCTACCGCGATCTCGCCCATCTGGCGTACACCGGCGGCACCACCGGTCGCTCGAAAGGTGTCTGCCTGCCGCATCGGAACGTGGTGGTCAACAGTCTGCAGAGTTCCTGCTGGCGGCTGGGCGCGGTGCCCGCCCTCGACGCGTCAGGCGAGGTGATCGTCGAGCAGCTCGGCGGCCAGGACGAATGGCCGTCCCGGATCGGCACCGGGATCGCCCTCAACCTGACGCCGTGGTTCCACGCCATGGGCACCATCGCCGCGCTCAACGTCCCACTGCTCGACGGCGGCACCATCGTCCTCCACGACCGCTTCGACCCGGCCGCGTACGTGGCCGACGCCGAGATGCTGCGCGTCACCACCATCGGCGGGGCGCCCGCGCTGTTCGCCGCTCTGCTCGCGTGCCCCGAGTTCCACACGGCCGATCTGTCTTCGGTGTTGACCATCGGCTCCGGCGCCGCGCCGATGAACCACGAAATGATCCGCGCCCTGCAGAACCGCTTCTCCGGCGTGCTCGTCATCGAGGGCTACGGCCTCACCGAGGTCACCATGGGTGCGGTCATCGCGCCGTCCTCTCGCTCCGCCACCCGCAAGGTCGGCTCGGTCGGCCTGCCGTTACCCGACACCGAGATCAAGATCGTCCCGGCAGAAGGCGGTGAGAATCCCCTGCCGTCCGGCGAACGCGGCGAAGTGTGCCTCCGCGGGCCGCAGGTGATGACCGGCTATCGCAACCGCCCCGAAGAAACCGCGGCCGCGCTCGTCGACGGCTGGCTGCACACCGGCGACATCGGCGTTCTCGACGAGGACGGCTACTTGTCCATTGTGGACCGCAAAAAGGACATGCTGCTGTACAAGGGATACAACGTGTTCCCCCGCGAACTGGAAGAGCTGCTGATCACCCTGCCCGGCGTATCCGCGGCGGCCGTCGTCGGCAAGCCGGACACCGAGGTCGGCGAACTGCCGGTCGCGTTCGTGGTCCGCAGCGACGAGAACGTCACCGCGGACCAGCTCATGGACGCGGTCAGCGGGCGCGTGCTGCCGTACAAACGACTGCGGGCGATCCACTTCGTCGACCAGATCCCGGTTTCGGCCGCCGGGAAGGTACTGAAGCGAGAGCTGCGGAAGCAACTCGCCGAGTGACCCCCACCGCAATTAGTCCTCTAGTTGCGGTGGTTCGACGACGAACTACCGCAACTAGAGGACTAATTGCGGTCAGCCTTCGACGCGTTTGCGCAGTGCGGCGTCCTTGTCGAGCACGAGCTGCTCGAGGTCCGCCTGGAACCGAGCCATCTTCGCCTGGAGTCCTTCGTCGGACGCGGCGAGGATCCGCACCGCGAGCAGGCCCGCGTTCCGTGCCCCGCCAACGGAAACCGTCGCGACCGGGACACCGGCAGGCATTTGCACGATCGAGAGCAGCGAGTCCATGCCGTCGAGGTACTTCAGCGGGACGGGCACACCGATCACCGGCAGCACGGTCGCCGACGCGACCATGCCCGGCAGGTGCGCGGCGCCGCCGGCGCCGGCGATGATCACGCGCACACCGCGCGAAGCGGCCGACGTCGCGTAGTCGAGCATCCGTTGCGGAGTGCGGTGCGCCGAGTAGACGCCGACCTCGTATTCGATGCCGAACTCGTCCAGCGCCTGGCCTGCCGCTTCCATCGTCGGCCAGTCCGAATCGCTGCCCATGATCAGGCCAACCTGCGGCGACATCTTCAACTCCTAGTGAATCTCGTAGCCGTCGAGCCAGACGGCGTGGGAAAGCCAGTGCGCGGAGAGCAGCGCGCGATCACGCAGTTCCTCCATGCGTTCGCCAACAAGATTGACGTGGCCGAGTTTGCGACCGGGGCGCTCTCCCTTGCCGTACAGGTGAACGCGAATGTCCGGGTACCGCGCGAACAGATGATGCAGCCGCTCGTCCGGCCCCATTTCGGGCGCCTCGGAGGCGCCGAGGACGTTCGCCATCACGCAGGCGGGAGCGATCAGGTCGGTCGCTCCGAGGGGGTAGTCGAGCACCGCGCGCAGGTGCTGCTCGAACTGCGAGGTCCGCGAGCCGTCCTGCGTCCAGTGTCCCGAGTTGTGCGGACGCATGGCGAGTTCGTTGACCAGCAGGCCTTCGTCGGTCTCGAACAGCTCGACGGCGAGCAGCCCGGTCACGTCCAGCGTCGCGGCGATCCGCAGCGCGAGGTCCTGCGCCTCCTGCGTGCGCGCGTAACTCAGGCCCGGTGCGGGCGCGAGCACCTCGGTGTTGATCCCGCCGGACTGCACGGTCTCCACCACCGGCCACGCCGCGCCCTGTCCGAACGGCGAACGGGCCACCAGCGCGGAGAGTTCGCGCCGCATGACGACCTTTTCCTCGACCAGCAAAGGAGTTCCGGCTTCGAGCAGCTCAGGAACGGTTTCGCGCGCTTGCTGCGCGGTGTCGAGCATCCAGACGCCGCGGCCGTCGTAACCGCCCTGGGCCGCCTTGAGCACCACCGGCCACGAGTGCTTGTCACCGAAGGCGATCACGTCGTCCACAGAGGACACTTCGGCGAACTCGGGGCCGGGGATCTCGAGTCCGGCCATCATCTCGCGCATGACGAGTTTGTTCTGCGCCATCGACAACGCGGCCGGATCGGGCCGGATGGTGACGCCTTCCATCGCCAGCGTCAGCAGGTGCTCGCCGGGAACGTGCTCGTGGTCGAAGGTCAGCACGTCGACCCCGGCGGCGAACGAGCGCAGCGCTTCGAGGTCGGTGTGGTGCCCGTGCACGACCTCGCCCGCGACGAGGCCGGCGGATTCGTTCTCCCCGGCGGCCAGCACGCGCAGGGACTGGCCGAGGGAGATCGCCGCCTGGTGGGTCATCCTGGCCAGCTGTCCGCCGCCCACCATGCCCACGATCGGAAGACCGGTTCGTTTGTCCATAACGAGGGAGAGATTACTTGGCCGCCACCGCCGCGACCTGGGCGGACCCGCGTCGCAGCTCCCGCACGGCCAGGCCTGTGATGGCGGTCGCAGCCGTGAGCACGTAGACGTTGCCGAGCAGCGACCAGCCCAGCCCCCAGCCGAACTCGGTCTCCCCGCCGTTGGGCACGAACATGATCACGCCGCTCGCGAACAGCACCGCGACGCCCGCGGCCGGAACCCACGATCGGCGGATGACGAGCAGGACGAGCAGCGGCGCCGTCCACACCCAGTGGTGTGACCAGGACACCGGCGAGACCAACAGCCCGTAGAACGCGGTCACCAGCAGCGCGCCGACCGGGTCACCGCGGCGGTGCAGGCGCACGACCAGCCAGACGGCGGGTACGGCCAGGACGGCGGCGATCGCGATGGCCACCGTCAGCGACCACGGCGCGTGTTCCGAAGCGCGGTTCACCAGCCCGTTGAGCGATTGGTTGAAGATCCAGTGCACGGAACCGACCCGGCTGGGGTCGGTCGCCGATTCCGTCCAGAACCGGAAGGCGTCGCCGGGGATCACCGCGAACATCACCGCTTCGAGCGCGAAGAACGTGCCGAGCGCTCGCAGCGCGTCCTTCCAGCGGCCGGTGAACAGCAGGTGCGGCACGAAGATCAGCGGCGTCAGCTTGATCGCGGCCGAGATCCCGATCAGCACCCCGGCCCATCTTGATCCAGCGCAGTGCGAACCGCGCGCCGAAAGCACCAGGACGTCGAGGACGATCAGCGCCATCAGGATGAGATTGATCTGGCCGAGGAAGATCGTCTTCCAGACCGGCTCCAGCGCCAGCGCGCCCGCCGTTGCCAGCGGCAGTACCCACCATCGGGTGGTGGGAGCACCGCAGGCCCGGGCGACCACGGAGATCACGACGCTCAGGCAGACCAGCGAGAGCGCGCCGACGACTCCCCAGGTCAGCCCGGCCGGGACGATCGCGAGCGGCAGGAACAACGGCGCCGCGGCCGGGGTGTAGGTGAACGGCAGCAGTACCCACGGCGGCAAGGTCGTCAGCGCCTCGCGGGTGTAGAGCGGTTCACCCTTCAGCAGGGTGAGGGCACCGGCGCGGTAGACGGCGCTGTCCGCGCCGAGGTGCCATTCGCCGAGCCAGGCCGCGATGCCCAGCACGAGCATCGCCAGGGCGAGCACGCCCGCCAGCGTGACCCCGACGAGCCGTGGCTCAGCCGCCGGTCGCGATTTCAGCATGCTCGCCGTCGTCCCCAGCTCCGGTAAGCCGCTTCCGGCGCAGATACCACCAGCGCCCGGCGAGCGCGAGCGCCAGCACCAGCGGCATGAAGATGTACGCGCTGCCGAGGATGTTCTGCCACACCTGCCAGTGCAGCTCGACGTTGCGGCCGTTCGGCAGGATCAGCAGCACGCAGCTGATGAAGACGAAGAACACCGCGAACGTGCCCAGCCACCGTTTCCACGCCGTGGCGGGCGTGGTCTTCGGCAGCCGCGAGACCAGCAGCACGACCAGCGGCGCCACCCAGACCCAGTGATGCGTCCAGGAGATCGGCGAGATCAGCAGGATCCAGAACGCCGTCACCAGCATCGCCGCGAGCGGCTGGCCCTTGCGGTGGAAGCGCAGCACCAGCCAGATCGCCGGGATCGCGAGCAGCGCGCCGATCCCCAGCGCCGCGTTCGACGCCCAAGGCGCGAGCTCGGTGAAGCGGTTCAACAGCCCGCTCAGTGACTGGTTGCCCGCCCAGTGCACCGGGCCGATGCGGCCCGTGTTGAACACGGTGTAGGTCCAGTAACGCACCGTGTCATGCGGGATGATCAGGAACATCAGGCCCTGCATCAGGACGAACGTGATGAACCCGCGGATGGCGTCCATGCGGCGGCCGGTGATGAACAGATGCCCCAGGAAGACGATCGGGGTGATCTTCACCGCGGCGGCGACACCGACCAGTACCCCGCCCCAGCGGCTGCCCCTCGCCCCGACGACCAGGATGTCGAGCATCACGAGCGCCATCAGGATGATGTTGATCTGGCCGAGGAAGGTCGTGCGCCACACCGGCTCGAGGCCGAGGAAGACCAGGAAGAACGCGATCGTCGACCGTGCGGGCGAGGCCCACCAGCGGGGGCCGTCGGTCGACGGTTTCGGCAGCGCGCCGATCGCGATCCGGACGCACAGCGCCAGCGCCAGCAGCGAAACCGCGGTCAGGAGCCCCCAGGCGACCTGCGTCGGAACCAGTGCGAGCGGGATGAAGAGCAGTGCGGCCGTCGGTGGGTAGGTGAACGGCAGCAACGCCCACCAAGGCTCCACCGCGAGCGTGTTGGAGTCGTACAGCGGGTCGCCGTTCAGCAGCGTCTCGGCGCCGGCGCGGTACACCGCGCTGTCGACGCCAAGCACCCATTCGTGCTGCCAACCCCAGATGCCGAAACCGATCGCGACCAGCGGGATCACCGAGAGGATCAAGATCGATCTCGGCCGGACGGACAAGCGAGCGAGCGAGCGGCGCAACGAGAGGCGATGCTGCGGGCGGCTCGCCGATACGTCGCCGTTCGCGTCGGCGGGAACAGTCCGGGTCACGCAAACAGGAAATCATGAACCGGGTCGTCGCACCTCGACTGGGTCGCCCGCGACCTGGAGAACGTCTTGCGCTATCCCGGTTCAGGACCGGGCGAGGGAGCCGAGGAGATCGCACGCCTGGTCGTAGGTCGCCGGGAGCCGGACGGCCGAGATCTGCGGACGGCCGGTGTCACGCAACTGGGCGTCCACCGAAAGCCGCTCGTTGAGCGCCCGCCGCAGCGCGACGCCGGACGAAGCGAGCCTCACGTCCTTCGGCACCAGCGCGCCCGCGACCGACGGGCCGAGCGAGGCGACGCTCTCGCCGCCGTCGAAGACCTGCTTCAGCGCGTCCGCGACCAGGATCATCCCGGTCAGCCGCGGCCAGCCCGCGACCGAACCGAAGTCCATCGAGACCACGAGCAGGGTGTGCGCCTCCGCGACCGGCCGCCCTTCGCGGCGGGCCTGGCGGTACAGCTCACTCAACCGGGTCCTGAGGTACGCGGCCGTGGGCAGTCCGGTGAGCGGTTCGGTGACTTCGGTGTGCACGAGCTGATCGGTCGCCACGTCCGCCCACGCCAAAGCCGTCACCCGGAGTAGCCGGGAAGGCGTGGAGTCGACATCCGGTGTGAGGAAACCGTCCACCGCGTCCGGGCCGGCGAGCACCGCGTGCAACGCCGCGAGATCCGCGAGCGTCTCAGCCAGTCCGGCACCCGCCGCGGCGCGTGCCCGGCCCAGTCCCGCGAGGGCGGTTTCCGCCACGTCGACGGGGACGGACCGGCCGTTCTTGATCACCGCCGCGCAGACGGCGTCGACCTCGGGGAGGCCCCAGTCACTGGGGAATCGCCAGCCCGCGGCCAGGCTGGCGGTCCGCCAGCGAGCCCGCAGGGCGCGGAGGGAGCGATCTCGTTCGAACCGGTTCCAGGCGGCTTGCCCGTCGGGTCCCCCGGACGGCGCACCGGTCGCCGGTACGTCCACTGGCCACCGCCCCTTCCGTCCCGATCTTTTCGATCTTGCGATCGCTTCACGGTGGGGACGCCGGTCCATGCCGGGCGTGACGGCGTTTCCCAAGGATCTTTCCGAACCCTCCATCCATGCCCCCGCCACCGCCCTCGACGGACGCGCTACGCGCGCAGCTCGAAATCCGACCCAGGCCGGGTGAAGGTGTTGCGCCCTCCGGGTCATCGACGGGGCCGCGAGGTGACGTGCGTCGCCCAGTCCGTCACACTGAGCGCGTTCGGGCGTTTAAAGAGTAGATGCGCCGAACCCGCTGATGAAGGAGTCCCGTGTCCACCGTTCCCGCCGATCTCTCCGGTAAGAGTGACGCCGAGCTGATCGCCGAGGTGCGTGACGGGAAGATCGCGTCCTACGGAACGCTCTACGAACGTCACGCCGGCGCGGCGCACAACCTCGCCCGCCAGCTCGCCAAGTCGAGTTCCGAAGCCGACGACCTCGTTTCGGAAGCCTTCGCGAAGGTGCTGGACACGCTGCGCGTCGGCAAGGGCCCCGACACCGCGTTCCGGGCGTACCTGCTGACGGCGCTCCGGCACACCGCCTACGACAAGACGCGCAAGGACAAGCGCGTCGACCTCAACGAAGACATGTCCGATGTCGGCGGTGCCGTCGGCGAAGCGCTGACAGTCCCCTTCTCCGACACCGCCGTCGCCGGGCTCGAGCGCACGCTCGCCGCGAAGGCCTTCACCCGGCTGCCCGAGCGGTGGCAGGCGGTGCTGTGGCATACCGAGATCGAGGAGCAGAGCCCCGCCGAGGTCGCGCCGCTGCTGGGACTGACCGCGAACGGGGTGTCCGCGCTCGCCTATCGGGCCCGTGAAGGCCTGCGGCAGGCGTATCTGCAGGTGCACCTGGCCGAGAACTCCGGCGAACGCTGTCGCGCGAGTGCGGACAAGCTCGGCGCGTGGACCCGCGACGGATTGTCCAAACGTGAACGGGCCCAGGTGGAGAACCACCTGGACGAATGTGAGAACTGCCGCGCGCTGGCCGCGGAACTGGCCGACATCAACGGCGGTCTGCGCGGGATCATCGCGCCGATCGTGCTCGGTGGCGCGGCTCTCGGTTACCTGGCCACCGCCGGGGCGGGCAAGGCGAGTGCGGTCACCGCGGTCGCGACGGCCGCCGCCGCGGGTTCGAGTTCGGGCGGGGCGGCCGGTGCCGCCGCGGCCGGACCACGCCAGTTCGCCGGAGTGGCCGGATCGAGCGCGGCCATCGTCGCCGCCGTCGCGGTGGCACTCGCCGCCGGTGGCGGCACCCAGGAGATCCCGGCCGCCGCGGCCGTCCCGCCGCCCGCCGTGGCTCCCGCTCCCGCGGTCCCCCCTGCCGTGCCTCCGGCGGTCCCGCCCGCCGTGCCTCCGGCGCAAGACGTGCCTCCCGCTCGGCAGCCGCCCCCGGTGGTACCTCCTCCGGTCGTGCCGCCGCCCACGACGCCTCCCGCTGAGGAGCCTCCGCCCGCCGAGGAGCCCCCGCCCGCGTCGTCGCCGGTGATCCCGTCGCCGCCGGTGATGACGGCGTCGGCCCCGATCGGCGGCGTCCAGCTCAAGCCCGGCGAGGACACCAACCTGCCGATCACCGTGCGCAACGACGGTGGATCGAAGTCCGAGCCGGTCGCGGTCTCGCTGAAACTGCCGAAGGGTGTCACGGCCGTTCCCGCCGGCGGCGGTGGCGGGATGGGCGTCAGCGGTTTCCGGCAGCAGGCGGGGCCGGCCCCGATCGCGGTGAGCTGCCCCGGCGGCACCGGCACGGTGACCTGCGAGACCGGCACCGGCCTGGAACCGGGACAGGCCGCGGTGTTGACGTTCCGGTTACGTGCCGACGAAACCGCCGAAGCGGGCGGCATGGTGACCGGTTCGGTGACGGCGGGCGCGCTGATCAAGGTGTCGGTTTCGGTGAGGGTCACCGTGAAGCCGCCGCCGGACGACCTCGCGCTCCGTGCCGAGAGCGACGGGCTGTCGGCGTTCCCCTGGAACCGCAACCCGCTGGTGATGATCCGGGTCAAGAACACGGGCAAGACCACGAAGCCGGTGACGATCACTCTCGATCACCGCGTGCTGAGCTCCTGGAGCGTGTCCGGCATCCGGTGCAGCCCGACCGGCGAAGGCGCGTCGTGCACTTCGCGTGACTCGCTGACTCCGGGACGTCAGGCGAGCCTGTGGGTCCGGTTGAAGGGCCGCCCGGCGGCCAATCTCCCGGTGACGGTGAACGCCACCCTCGGCGTCGCGAAGGCGAAACCGGTGGAGGTCCACTTCGGCTGCTGGCACCACTGGTGTGACGACTCCGCGCTGCTTCCACCGTCCACGCCTCCTTCGCTGCCTTCGGTCACTTCGAAGCCTCCGGCCACTTCGAAGCCTCCGGCCACTTCGGAGACAACGAAGCCGGGGCGGCCTGTGTGGCCTTCTCCATCGAAGAAGCCCGCGCCGTCCGCGACACATTCAGAGCCCGCGAAACAGGAGCCCGCCCCACCGGCCGCGACCACGAGCGCGCCGCCGCGGCCGGGCAAGTCGAAGCCGACCACGGAGCCCAATGGGGTAGGCGACCGTATTTTCCAGTAACGTGCCCCTCATGCTGGGGAAGCATCGCGAGATGCTGCGTTTCGCCGTGGTCGGGAGTGCGAGTTTCGTCATCACGATGACGGTGACGTACGGGCTGAAGTTCACGGTGCTGACCGATAAACCGGTGACAGCGCTGGTGATCGGTGTCCTGGTGGCGACCGTTTTCTCGTACGTGGCGAATCGTGAATGGTCCTTCCGGACCCGTGGTGGCCGTGAGCGGCCTCACGAGGCGACGCTCTTCTTCCTGCTCAGTGCGATCGCGCTCGGCCTCAACGCGCTTCCGCAACTGGTGTCGCGACAGGTACTCGGGCTGCAACAGCCGCGGGTCGGCCTGCTGACACAGGAGATCGCGGACTTCGTGAGCGGAATGGTCATCGGAACACTGCTCGGCACGGCGTTCCGCTGGTGGTCGTTCAAGAAATGGGTGTTCCCGGAGGCCGGGGCGCGACCGCGGCTGCTGCGGGGCGGCGGACGGAGTTCTTCCGCCGACCGGGACGACTCAGCGGCCTGACCCGCGTCGGCGATAGCAAAGGTCCCTTGCTACCGGCTTCACGGCCAGCGAAGTATCAGCACATACAGGTGGTACGGCTGGGACACGTGTGACGTCGTGGAAGTCCGGTCCACCGCCGAAGAATCGCCCAAAGTGTCCTATAACGCTCCGACAGTGCCCTGCCGGCCCGTTGGACGGCCCGCGCGAATTAGAATGGTCGGGTGACCGTGGTCGAATCCGTCCTTTCCCGGACGCCCGAGCCGCTCCGATCCGTGCTGATCAAGCACCGCGAGCTGCTGAAGTTCGCGATCGTCGGCGGCACGACGTTCCTGGTCGACAACGGGGTCTGGTACCTGCTGAAGCTCAGCGTGCTGGAGCCGAAGCCGACCACGGCGAAGGCGATCGCGATCATCGTCGCGACGATCGTGTCCTACATCCTCAACCGCGAGTGGTCCTTCCGGACCCGCGGCGGCCGCGAGCGGCATCATGAGGCCGCGCTTTTCTTCGTGATCAGCGGGATAGCCGTGGTGGTCAACCTGATCCCGCTCTACACGTCGCGGTACATCTTCGATCTCGAAGTGCCGCACGTGACGCGGTTCGTCCAGGAGTTCGCGGACTTCACGAGCGGGTCGATCATCGGCATGCTGTTGGCGATGTTCTTCCGCTTCTGGGGTTTCAAGAAGTGGGTCTTCCCGGACGAGCTGGGCAAACGCCGCCGGGACAGCGACGAGGACGACGACGTCGTTCCTCTCCGATAGATACTTGTCAAAAGACATGTGATTGTTTAGGGTCATCCATGTCAACGTTCCTTCACTGCTGACGCCGGCCGGGTTCGCACGGGTCGAGCGGGACGAATCCGAGGTGATCGCCAAGCGCGAAGAGGACCGCATCCGGTTCGGATGACGGTTGAGCCTTTTCCCGTCTTGGCGGGGATTCGGAGCACTGCTCCGCGTCCTTCGCGTGCCCTCGTTCGTTCCAGTGAATGGATCTCTTTCTTGAGTACCGCTCCCGGGGCGCCTCCGCGCGCCCAAAACACCCTTGCCCTCGTCGGGCTCTTCGCCGCCGTGTTCCTGGCGATGCTCGACGCCCAGGTCGTCGCGACCGCCCTGCCTCGCATGGTCGGCGAACTCGGCGGCGCCACGTCGTTCGCCTGGGTCACCACCGCCTACCTGCTGGCGGGCAGTGTCAGCGCGCCCGTCCATGGAAAACTCGGTGACCTGTTCGGCCGTGAACGTGTCGTTCTCGTCGCGATCGCGCTGTTCGTCCTCGGCTCTCTCGCCTGCGCGTTCGCGCCGACGATGCCGCTGCTGATCGCCGCCCGCGTCCTGCAGGGTGTCGGCTCCGGCGGCCTGTTCGTCGCGGTCGCCGCGATCATCGGCGAACTGTTTCCCGGCCGCGAAGGCGCGCGTTATTTCGCCTGGTTCTCGATCTGTTTCGCCGGGTCCTCGCTGGCGGGTCCGGTCGTCGGCGGCGTGCTGACCGACCTCGCGGGCTGGCGGTCCATCTTCGGAGTCAACGTGCCGATCGGGCTGGCCGCCTTCGTCATCGTCGCGCGATGCCTGCGGCTCGAACGGCGCCGGACGACCGCCCCGTTCGACTTCGCCGGCATCGTCGCCCTGTCCGGCGCGATCGTCGGACTGACGCTGGCGACACCGCTGTCCGCGTCGATCGGCGTCGTGCTGCTCGTCGCCTTCCTGATCATCGAACGGCGGGCGGCCGAGCCGATCATCCCGCTTCGGCTGTTCCGCGCCAGGATGTTCAGCCTCAGCGTGCTGGCCAGTGCCGCCGCCGGGTTCGTCTTCTTGGGTTCGGTCAACTACCTGGCGCTGTTCCTGCAGACCGCGGGCGGCGCCGGGCCGTCGGAAGCCGGGCTTCTCCTGCTGCCCATGACGCTCGCCGTCGCCGTGTCGTCGATGGTCGCGGGCCGGGTCATCGCCAAGACCGGCGCCTATCGCTGGGCGCCGATCCTCAGCATGACGCTCGGCCTCACCGCCGCCCTCGCGATGTCCACAATGGACGAAATGACGCCCTTGCCGCTCGTCGTCGCCTACCTCGTCGTGTTCGGTGCGGCGGCCGGTCTCACCATGCAGGTGCTTTCCATGGCCGCCCAGCAGAACGTGCCCCGCACCGATCTCGGCGCGGTTTCGGCGACCGTCGGCTTTCTTCGTTCCCTCGGCACCACGGCCGGGCTGACCGTTTTCGGCGTGGTGTTCACGAGTTCGTTCAGCACCGAAAGTCCCAGTGGCTACGCCTCCGCGCTCAACGGGGTGTTCTGGGTGATGGTTCCCGCCCTGGCGATCGGCCTCGCCGCCTCCCTCTTCCTGCCGCGCGTTTCCCTGCGGCGCCACCACTAAGGAGTTCTTCGATGATTCTCGTTCTCGGTTCCACCGGCAAAATCGGCCGCGAACTCGTTCCCTCACTGCTCAGCAAAGGCGCTCGCGTACGCGCTCTGACGCGTGACCCCGCCCGCGCCCGGATCGATCCGCGTGCCGAAGTGGTCGCCGGCGATCTCGACGCTTTCGACCCCGCGCTGCTCGACGGCGTCGATCGCGTCTTCATCTTGACCTCCGGGCACGGTTCGGATCCGCTCGCACAGGAACGAACGGTGCTCAAAGCGGCCGCCGATGTCGCGCACGTCGTCAAACTCTCCACCACCGGCGTCCACTTCGGACAGACCGATCCGATCTCCCTTGTGCACACCGCGGCCGAACAGGCCGTGCGCGAGGCCGGGCCGGACTGGACGATCCTGCGTCCGGGCACGTTCATGGACAACCGGTTCGCTTGGCTGCACGCCGTGCGCGGGGACGGCGTCATCCGCGTCCCCGAAGGCGATCCGGCATCCGCACTGGTGCACGTCCGCGACATCGCCGAGGTCGCCGCGACGGTGCTGACCACCGGCGGGCACGCGGGCGAGACGTATCCGATCACCGGTGGCGAGGCCCTCACGACGCGGCGGCAAGTCGAGATCCTGGGCGACGCCCTCGGTCGACAGCTGACCTACGCCGAAGAGCCCGAAGCCGACGCCCGCGCCCGGATGCTCGGGTTCGGCTGGCCCGCTTCGGCCGTCGACGGGATCTTCGAGCTCAAACGGCAGTCCGCCGGGAACGAGGGGATCGTGTTCGGCACCGTTCGCGAACTCCTCGGCCGGGCGCCACTGACGTTCGCCGACTGGGCCCGCGAGCACGCTCCCGCCTTCGCCTGACCTGCGAAAAGAGAGCGAGGGACCTTTGCTATCACTCGCTTAGCATTCCTAAGTAAGCGAGAGCAAAGGTCCCTTGCTCCCCCGGCCTGAACCGAAGGTCAATGACTTGCGCTACGCGACACGGTGTTGTTGATCGTCGCCACCAGGCCGTGCCCCGTGCCGGGCACCGTCACCAGGTGACTGTCCCCGTTCGCATACGTCACGACTCGCCCGGCACCTCAGTCAGCGTCCTCACCAAGGCGGTGGCGTGCCGTTGATCGTTCGCGCCTTCGACCATGAAGACGTGCGGGCTGAACTAGTTCCTCGCTCTCCCAAGGCTGGACCGAAAGGGTTAAAGACTTGGGCTGGTTCCCGCGATACGCGACACTCATCAGGCGTTTAATTCTCGCCGGGTCCACTGTCCGGACCGCGCATTGTTCCCGGCCGGTCCTCTCGCTAGCGTGCCGCCTCGGGGATACAGGGGGACTACATGGACAGACACCTTCGCGTACTCGTGGTCGACGACCATCCACTGTTCCGGTTCGGGGTGTGCACCTTGCTCTCCAACGAGCCGAAGATCGGCGTGGTCGGCGAGGCCGCGAGCGGGGCGCACGCGATCAGCGCGGCGAGCGCCCTCAGACCCGACGTCGTGGTCATGGACCTGCACTTGCCCGATCTCAGCGGTGCCGAAGCGACTCGGCACATCGTCGCCGAACAACCCGGCGTCGGCGTGCTGATGCTGACCATGGCGGACGAAAGTGAATCGGTATTCTCCGCGATGCGGGCGGGCGCCCGCGGATATCTGCTGAAAGACGCGGAACCGGACGAGATCATCCGTGCCGTTCACGCCGTCGCAAGGCGCGAAGCGATCTTCGGGCCCGACATCGCGACGCGCGTTCTCGGCTTCTTCAACCACTCTCAGCCGAGCGCGGACACGGTGTTCCCGGAACTGACCGTCCGCGAACGAGAGGTCCTTTCGCTCATCGCCGGCGGGCACAGCAACACCGCCATCGCCAGCACCCTGTGCCTCAGCCCGAAAACCGTGCGGAACCACATTTCCAACGTGTTCAGCAAACTTCATGTCGCAGACCGCGCCGAAGCGATCGTCCTCGCCCGTGAAGCGGGACTCGGTCGTTGAACACCCCGGATAGGGCGGCTTTTCGGGCAAGGTCGGGACCGGAGTCCCATGCGCCCGGGACACCGCACCCGGCAGGGTGAGCAGTGCGAAGGGTGGGGCCCTCGCACCGTTCGAGGGGAATGGGAGTCACATGTTCGAACCGAACAGGACACCGGTGATCGTCCGCGCCACCGATCCGATCCTGCACAACGGCGTCTGTATGACGCTTCGCTCCCGTGACGACGTCTGGCTGGTGGACGGGGAGACCGCCGACCCGACCATGGTGGCCCTCCTGGTCACCGACCGCCTCGACGAGGCGATGACGCGATTGCTGTCCGCGCTGCACCACCAGGGGTTCACCCGCATCGTGCTCGTCGCGGGTGAAGTCGACGACAACGAGATCCTCAGCGCCATCGAGCACGGCGTCTGCGCGGTCGCTCGCCGCTCGGAGGCGGGCGCCGATGTCCTGGTCCGGCTGATCAAGGCGGCCGCGGCCGGGGAAGGCGCGCTCCCGCCCGACCTGCTCGGCAGGCTTCTGCACCGGGTCTCCCGGCTGCAGCGTCAGGTCCTGCAGCCGCGTGGCCTGCACCTCGGCGGCATGAGCAGCCGGGAAACCGAGGTGCTCAAGCTGGTCGCGTCGGGGTTCTCGACACAGGAGATCGCCGACCAGCTCTGCTACTCGCAGCGCACGGTGAAGAGCATCCTGCACGACGTGACCAATCGCTTCCAGCTACGGAACCGCTCGCACGCGGTGGCTTACGCACTGCGTGAGGGATTGATCTGACTCGTGATCACTCAGGTCGACGAGGCTTTGTGCCAGCTCATCGCACCGCATCTGCCGGAGGGGACGGTGGTCCGGCTGGATCCGCCGAAACCCACCTGGCAGACCGAGACGCGGGTGTCGAGCGTCGACTTGTTCCTCTTCGCCCTGCACGGTGCCGGCCCGGGAACCGGCACCGTGCGGGCGAAGCGGTGTGAGCTGTCGTATCTGGTCGCGGCGCGGGCGGGCAAGGTCCGGGACGAGCACACCCTGCTCGACCGGTCGCTGCGAGCCTTGATCTGGACCGAAAGCTTGATGGTCGACGAGCAGCCGGTGCGGCTGGCTCTCGGAGAAACCGACCCGACCGGGCTGTGGGTCAGCCTCGGCCTGCCCGCCAGGGCGGCGTTCGTCGTCACGGTCACGGCGGAGTACCGGGACTGAGCACCGAGGCCCGCCGCAGGACCACCCCTCCGATGGACGCCAGCTGCGCACCGAAGAACTCGCACCATTCGGCCGCCGTCGCGGGCGGGCCGCATTCACCGGCCCGTCGAGCCCAGCCGCCACGGACTTCGAGACGGTAGCCGAGCACACCGGTCAAGGTCAGCCCGTTCCGGCTGGCACCGACCCCGCAGCTGCCCCGGTAGATCCAGCGGTCCGGGGGCTGGAACACGGCGTTCTCCTGGACGAACCGATGACCCGCCGCTCCGGTGACGGTCGCGATCGGGGTGTCGATCCCGCTGACGAACAGGCCCTTCGAGAGCAGATCCAGGGCTTCGGCTTCCCTCCGCTCCACCCCACCGGCCGGACAGCGGTACGCGGACGGGTCGCCGTCGAAGGACAACCGCACGGAAACCGTCACCTTGCCGATCTCCACGGTCGCCGCGGCCACCGGATTCCCCGGTGGGCTGTATCGGAACGCCGACGCGTGCACCCCTCGACGTTAGGTCTGCGCGCTTCCCCGGCGTTGCCCGATCGGGAGATCCTTCGGGAGGTCCTAGCGAGGGACCCGCTCGGCGGGCCAGCGCACTTCGGCCACATCGCCAGGACGGGGGACCTTCAAAAAGAGGCTGAACACCGCGGGCTGCTTGCTCGACAACTCCAGCCGCCCGCCGTCAGCCTCGATGAGGGCACGGGCGAGGGCGAGCCCGACGCCGGTCGACCCGCCGCCGGAGAATCCGCGTTCGAAGATGTGCGGCGCCAGCTCGTCGGGCACGCCCGACCCGGTGTCGGCGACCTCGATGACCACGGTGCCGTCCGTGTCGCCACGCCGAGCCGCGAGCGTGACGGTCCCCGCGCCGTGACGCAACGCGTTGTCGAGCAGGACGCCGACAACCTCGCGCAACCGGCCAGGGGTGGCCCTCGCTCTTAACCCGTCACCGACACGGAGCCGCAGATGCCTGCCTTCGGCGCGAAGCAGCTGTCGCCATTCTTCCGACACGATCGGGAGCACCTCCGGCAGATTCACCGGTTCCGCGCCGACCTCGCGCGCCGCCCGCGCGGCGGCCAGCAGTTCGTCGAGTGCCCCGGCCAGCCGATCCGCCTGTTCCTGCGCGGCCTTCGCCTCGTCGACGACGTCCTGATCGGGATGGACGGTGAGCGGTTCGAGCCGCAGCTGCAACGCGGTCAGCCGGCTCCGCAGCTGATGGGAAACGTCGCCGACGAGCTGGCGTTCTCGCTGGACGAGCTGCGCCAGCGCCGAGCCGGACGCGTCGAGCGCTTCGGCGACCATGTCGAGTTCGCCGACGCCGTAGCGCTTCGGATCCGGCCGGAAATCACCGCCACCGAGTTTGACCGCGCGATCGGCGACGTGTCTCAGCGGTTTCGCGAGCCGTCGCGCCGTCACGGTCGCGACCACCGTGCCGGTGCCCACCGACAGCACGACCAGCAACACCACGAGCAACGTCACCTGGGTCTGCCGGGTACGCATCGGCCCGGCGGGAATGGCCAGCTCGACCTCGCCGTGCAACGCGATCGGCGCTCGCTCGGACACCACATCGGTACCGGGGTCGGAGCCATACCGCTTCTCGATCTGCCCCTGCGCGCGGACGGTCAGCAGCCCGCCCTGCGGCACGCCCACCCGGAGCAGGTCGAGGTTGATCGGCTGGCCGACGGCGATCTCGTTGTCCAGCGTCGCCGCGATCCCGCGCGCCGAGGAAGCCAGGTTCTCGCGGTTGAGGTTCTCGACCAGCTGCCAGGCGGTGATTCCCAGCGGGATGCCCAGCACCGCCGCCGTGACCGCGACGGCGAGAAGGATCGCCAGGAGGATGCGACGGCGCATGCTATTCCGCGTTGAAGCGGAAGCCGACGCCGCGGACCGTGGCGATCCGCCGTTCGCCGTCGCCGTTGCCGCCGGGCTTCGCCGTCCGGCCCGCGGCCTCGTCCGCGGCGATCGCGAGCTTCCGGCGCAGCCACGACATGTGCATGTCGAGTGTCTTCGAAGTCTTCGATTCGAGGTCGTTCCACACCTCGGCGAGGATCTCGTCGCGGCTGACCACCTGGCCGGCGCGGCTCATCAGCACCCGCAGCAGCTCGAACTCCTTGTTCGCCAGCTGCACCTCGTGCAGATCCACGGTGACCATCCGGGCACCGAGGTCCATCCGCACTCCCCCGGCGTCGAGCACCTCGGGTGCCCGGCGGCGGAGCAGTGCCCGGATGCGGGCCAGCAGTTCGGCGAGCCGGAACGGCTTGGCGACGTAGTCGTCGGCGCCCGCGTCGAGCCCGACCACGAAGTCGACCTCGTCCGTGCGCGCGGTGAGCATCAGCACCGGCACCTCGGTGCCGCTCGCGCGCAGGCGGCGGCAGACCTCGAGCCCGTCCATCCCCGGCAGACCGAGATCGAGGACCAGGAGGTCCACTCGATCACTCTCGGTCGCGTCGAGGGCGGCGGGTCCGTCGCCGACGACACGCACGTCGTATCCCTCCCGCTGCAGCGCGCGGGAAAGCGGATCGGCGATGGCCGGGTCGTCCTCGGCGAGTAACACCATGCTCACCTGGCCAACTCTACGACTGCCGGGCGTGAAAGCATCGTGACCGTGCCTGGCTACGAGAATGATCTGGAACTCGCCACCCGGCTGGCCGACGCCGCCGACGCCATCACCACCGACCGCTTCCGCGCGCTGGACCTGGCCGTGGAGCGCAAACCCGACCGGACTCCGGTCACCGACGCGGACACCGCCGTCGAAGACGCGATCCGCGCGATCCTCGCCACACAACGTCCGGAAGACACCGTCCTCGGCGAAGAACGCGGCGGTTCGGCCACGACCGGCCGGGCCTGGGTGCTCGACCCGATCGACGGGACCAAGAACTTCCTGCGCGGCGTACCGGTCTGGGCGACGCTGATCGCGCTGGTCGAAGACGGCACCCCGGTGGTGGGCATGATCAGCGCGCCGCTGCTCGGCCGCCGCTGGTGGGCGGCCGCCGGGGACGGCGCCTGGATGCGCGACTCCGCCGGCGAACGACGTCTTTCGGTGTCGAAGGTCGCGTCGCTCGAAGACGCGTACCTGTCGACGACCGACCTGAACTCGTGGGTCGAGTACCACTCGCGGGAGAAATACCTCGACCTCGTCAACGCGTGCTGGGAAAGCCGCGCTTTCGGCGACTTCTGGCACCACTGCCTGGTGGCCGAGGGCGCGCTCGACGTCACCGCGGAATGCGTCGTCAATCCGTGGGACGTCGCCGCGGCCCAGGTGCTGATCACCGAGGCGGGTGGACGGTTCACCGACCTTTCCGGCGTGGCGCGCTACGACAACGGCTCAGCGCTTTCGACGAACGGCCTGCTCCACGACGAGGTCCTCGCCATTTTGAAGCGCTGAATCACTGCGCGCCGGGGAGGAGGCCGACGGCGCCGCGCGCGACCTGTGACCAGGCCAGACGGCCGAAAAGGTAGTGGCAGGCGACCTGTTCACTGGTGAACCGCGCCCAGTCGTACCGGTTGCCCTGCTCACGCCAGAAGACTTCCCAGGCGGGCTCGGCGCCGTCTGTGCCTTCTGCGTCCGAGCGCATGAGACACCAGGCGTTGTCCGCCTCCGCGCCGACCGAGACCACCTCGGGCGGCACCCCCAGCGCGGCCAGCCATCGCAGGATCGTCCCCGTGTTCACCGAACCTCCCCCGTGACGTCCGCCAGAAAGCCCAGCGTGACGAGTTCATCGGCGCCCAGCACCGCCCGAAAACGGACTCCGCCGCCCGGCTGGCCGAACCACTCGGCGGTCACCGAACGCCAGACCGGCAACGGCCGGACGACGCGGTAACGCCGATACGCGGTGACCTGGCCGGGCGGCAACGAACGCATCGAATACAAGGTCGCGTCCTCGGCGAAGACCCGGCCGTGCCGGTCACCGAAGCGGTCGAGATGGGTACCGACCTCGAGCATCACCGGCTTCGCCGGATCGATACCGCCCTCGGGGAAGAGTTCGCCGGGCGGCCACAGATAGCCGGTTTCACCGAGGAAACGCTTTCGCCAGTCCTCTTGGGACCCTTCGCCCCAGGGGTCGTGTCCCCTGGTCAACGCCGGCGGGGGAACGACGGCCGGAGTCGTCGGCGATCGCCGGAAACCGCTGCTGACGTGCGACAACGCGTCCAGGTCGTCCAGCACGTCCGCCTCGGGGTGATCCAGCGGGCCGGAACCGCCGTCGGGGAGCGGCAACTGGCGCGCTGGTCTGCTCATCGCCACCGGAAGATGCCCGATGGGGAACATGTGCACGAGGAACAGCGCGATCACGCTCTCCCGTTCGGTCCGCAGGGCGCCCATGGGCGGCGGGGCGGCGGGCGGCGGAGGGAACGGAACTCGCAACGGCGCCACCGCGAGCGGCCACGGCGAAGGCGCGTATGGAGCGCGCGCACCGTGAGGCGGCGTCGGTGCGTCAGCGCCTTTGTACTGGACGGGCAGCCGAATCGGGCCCGTGCCGGCCTCGCTCGGATCGGTCACCGCACCTCCCCCAAGGAATCGGTCCCACCGGTGAAGGGGGAGGCAGCGGACAGGACGCGCTAAGACCTTAGCGCCGAACGGTGATCTCGTCGGCGGATACCCGGAAGCGCGTCAAGGCCCGCGCGGGCCGGCAGTCGCCACGGTTTCCCGGCGACGGTCTCATCCCGCGAGCGCGTTGACCACCCGTGACGGACTCGGTCGGCCCAGCTTCCCCGCCATCCACTTGCTCGTCGACACCAGCGCGTCGAGGTCGACACCGGTTTCGACGCCGAGACCGTCGAGCATCCACACCAGATCCTCGGTCGCGAGGTTCCCGGTCGCCGACTCGGCGTACGGGCAGCCGCCGAGACCACCGGCGGAGGAGTCCACAGTGGACACACCGCAGCGGAGCGCCGCCAACGTGTTCGCGAGCGCCTGGCCGTAGGTGTCGTGGAAGTGGACGGCCAGCGCGTCGACGTCGGAGAACTGCCCGATCAGCGCCTCGACCTGGCCCGCGGTGGCGACACCGATGGTGTCCCCGAGCGAAAGCTGCGAACAGCCGAGGTCCAGGAGACGTTTGCCCACTCCGGCGACCTGCGTGGCCGGGACGGCGCCCTCCCACGGGTCGCCGAAGCACATCGACACGTATCCGCGGACGTCGAGACCTTCGGCCCGCGCACGGGTGACGACCGGCTCGAACATCGCGAACTGGTCGTCCACCGTCGCGTTGAGGTTCTTCTTGGCGAAGGTCTCGGTGGCGCTGGCGAAGATCGCGATATGCGAGACCCCGGCCTCCAGCGCCCTGTCCAATCCGCGCTCGTTCGGGACGAGCACCGGATAACGGACACCTTCACGCCGATCGAGCCCTGACAGGAGTTGCTCGGCGTCGGCCAGCTGCGGCACCCATTTCGGGCTCACGAAACTGGTCGCTTCGAGCGTGGTCAACCCGGCGTCGGCGAGCTTGTCCAGGAACTCGAGCTTGACCTCGACCGGAACGATCGACTTCTCGTTCTGCAGGCCGTCCCGCGGGCCGACCTCCCAGATCGTCACCCGCTCCGGCAGCGCGGCGGCGGACGGGACGCGATCGGGCAGCCCCAGCTCTCGCGTGCCCATCAGCGACGCCGGTTTCCGCGCGGCTGGTGTCCCTGCGGCGGCAGGGGTTCGGTCTGCTGCGGCCCGCCCGCGGCGGGCGGCGCGAAGTCGTCGTACGGGTTGTCGTTGACCTCGCGGTAGATGACCGTGTGCACCCGCTCGACCTTGGGGATGTCGTCGAATTTGAGCGGTTCGTCCGAAGCCGACTCGATGACCAGCGTGCCGCAGCCGAAGACGCGGTCCAGCAGCCCGTGCTCGAACTGGACACTGTTGATCCGCGACAGCGGGATGTCGATCCCGGTGCGCTTGAGCACGCCCTCCCGGGCGATCAGGCGGTCCGTGGTCACGATGAAGTGCGTCGTGCGCCAGCGGACGAACGGCGCCAGGAAGAGCCACACGACGAGACCGAGCCCGATCGCGCCGACCGCGATCAGCGAGATCAGGTCCCACGGGGCCGCCGCGTCCTTCGCCAGGATGCCCAGCCAGACGCCGACGCCGAGCGTGACGATCAGCGCGACGAAGGGGAAGATCAGCATTTTGAAATGCGGGTGACTGTGCACCACGACGTGCTCGTTTTCGCTGAGCAAATCGTCCGGATAGGCCACGAGGGACGCTCCCAAAGTGTGTTCGGCGCTGGTGGGCTCACCGTACCGGCGAACGGTCTCGGCGGACGAGGAGGCGCCGAAAATCGAGACCTCCGGATCAAGCCTTGGCGGGCCTTACGTGGACGACGTCCCCGGCGAACACCGTGTACCGCTCACCACCGGGAACGTCGACCTGGAGCTGGCCGGCGGGATCGATGTCGGCGGCGCGGCCGGTCAGCGCCGAACCGTCGGGCAGCTGGACCTCGACGTCCTGGCCCAGCGTGGCGCAATGCCGCCGGTAGTCCCCGAGCAGGCCCGCCTCGGCCAATGACCCACGGGCGAGCCGCCAGCGGTGTTCGAGTTCGTCGAAACCGGTGAGCAGCCGCGCGGCGATCTCGGCGCGATCGGTCTTCGTCGCCCCCTGCTCGGCCAGCGAGGTCGCGGGCAGGCCACCGGGCCCGGCGGGGACGTTCTCGCCCAACGGCAGCACGTTCAGGCCGATGCCGAGCACCACGGTGGCCTCCTCTCCGGCGACCGCCTCCGCCAGGATGCCCGCGCATTTGGCGTGCTCCGGCCCGGCGAGGACGTCATTCGGCCACTTGAGGACGGCGTCGACGCCGAGGTTCGCGGCGACCTCCCGCACCGCGAGGCCGGCGACCACGGAAAGTGAACCCAAGGTGGCGAACGGGACCCCACGCGGACGCAGCAGAACGCTGACGTAGAGGCCCGCTCCCTTCGGCGAGGACCACCGCCGGGCGCGGCGGCCGACACCTGCCGTCTGCTCTTCGGCGATCAGCACGGTGCGGTCCTCGGCCCCCCTCGCGGCGGCTTCCCGCAGGTCGGCGTTGGTGGACCCGGTGGTTGCCACGACCTGGATCGCGGCATACCGGCCGGACAGCGCGGCACTCAGACGCTCGGCGTCGAGCGCTCCCGTCTCACTCATTTGTCCAGAATATGAGAGTCCCCCTAACGTGCAAGACGTTCGCTCGTTACGCAGAGGTGGTCTCCAATAACCTGGACGGCGTGACCGAGCCCGAGTCCGCCACGAGCGTGCCCGAAACCGGCCCGAAGAAGAAGTCGTGGGCCCATGGTGTGGCGATGCGCAGCCTGGTCGCCCTCCCGCTGGTCGCGGGGCTCGCGACGGCGGGCTGGCTGCTCGCGGGCGGCGACGATCCGGCGCCTGCCGGCGGGATCCAGCAGGCCCCGCTCCCCGCCGCCAACCAGGACCCGGCCACCGTCGGCGGCGGCGCGGGCCCGTCGGTCCTCGAAGTCAGCGCGCCGGTCAAGGCCCAGGAGACGCCGAAGGGCGCCCGGCCGCTCGAAGAGTGGGCCAACAAGCTCGCCGGGTCGCTCGACATCCCGGCGAAGTCGCTGATCGGCTATGCGAACGGCGAGCTCGCGCTGCGCGGCGAGCAGCCGAACTGTCATCTGTCCTGGGTCACCCTTGCCGGAGTCGGCGCGGCGAGCTCGAACCACGGACGTGGCGGCGACAACCCCCTCGGCCTGTCGGCACAGCAGTGGAAGAAGCACGGCACGTCGATTCCCGGGATCGCGAAACCCGCGCTCGCCGACCCCGATTCCGCCGCTGTCGCCGCCGGTCGCGCGCTGTGCGCCTCCGGGGCCGACCTCGGCGGCGGCAACGGCTGGTGGAAGGCGATCGCCGGCTACCAGGGCGGCAAGGGCAATGAAGCCGAACTGTTCCGCCAGCGCGTTCTGGGCAACGCCCAGCTGTACGCGACCCTGTCCCTCGACCCGGCGCGAGCCTCCAGCCCCGCGGTGAAGGCGGCCAGGTTCGCCCTCGGCCAGCTGGGGCTCCCGTACGTGTGGGGCGGCAACGGGCCGGAGGCGGGCGCGGCGGGCTTCGACTGCTCCGGGCTGACCAAGGCGTCCTACGACGAAGCCGGAGTCGGGCTTCCGCGGACCGCGGACAGCCAGTTCCGGGCCCTGCCGCAGGTCCCCGGTGGACAGGAACCGAAACTCGGCGATCTCGTGTTCTACGGGAACCCGGCGACGCGGATCCATCACGTCGGGCTTTATCTGGGAAACGGCCTGATGATCAACGCGCCCACCCAGGGCCAGGCGATCCAGATCCACACGTATCACTCGAAGGGCGACGACTACACCGGCGCGGGACGGCCGTCGGCCTAAAGAACGGGGCCGTCTCGGCGCCAACGCAGCCGGTGGACGGCGGGCATCGGCATGTCCCGCGAGAACGGCCAGCCGATTCCCGGGGTGAGCCCGGCCAGCAGGCGGGACACGAACGTACCGTGACTGCCCACCAGGACGACGCCGCCGAAGTGCTGATCCGCGATCTCCCCGACAGCGGCCATCGCCCGTGTCGTCAGTTGCCGCAGGCTTTCACCGCCCGGCCGAGCGAAGTCCGGATCGGCCCAGCTGCGCTCGTGGTGCACGGCGTAGTCCGCCGTCGGCTCCAGTCCCGAGTCCCATTCACGCAGCTTCCAGCGCATGGTGACTTCGAGCCCTGCCTTCCTGGCCGCGGGTGCGACCGTCGAGACCGCTCTCCGGTACGGACTCGACACCACCGCCGTCGGGTTCATCGCGACGAGTTCGTGCGCGAGGAGTTCCGAGGCCGCCACACCCGCCGCCGTCAGGGGCCGATCCGGGTCGTCGGGTTCCCCCGGCGAGGGCGGAACGGACTCGGCGTGCCGGACGAGAACGATGTCGCAGGTCAAGCGTGCTCTGCCAGCCATTCGAGCACGGACTCTCCGTGGCGGAGGATCGAGATGTGCCCGTCCTCGGGATACGCGCGCAACTCGGCCGTGGCGATCCGCCGAGCGAGCCACTCGCCATGTCCGAACGGCGCGATCCGGTCCGCGCCACCGTGCGGAAGCAGAACCGGCGCCTTGACGTCGGACGGCTGGAACCCCCACGGCGCGACGTACGCGAGATCGTCATCGATCAACCCACCCGGCCCGCCTTCGAGCGCCGGGCCGACGACATCGAGGAACCACTGCCAGTCGCCCGACAGGGTCGCGTGATCCGACGCGGTGAACATCTCGGGGTCGTACTCCGCCGATGCCTCGTATGCCTCCTTTCCGTTCGTCCGGCCAAGGCCGCGGTCAACGATTCGACACCCACCCTGCCCATTCCCTCGAACCAGTCGAGCCCTTCCCCGTCGCGCGGAGCCATACTCGCGACGCCGACCGCCGCCGAAACGCGTTCCGGGAGCAGAGCCGCGCAGGCGAGCGCGTGCGGGCCGCCACCGGAATGATCGAAGACCGCGAACCTCTCGATCTTCAGGGCATCGGCGATCTGCGCGACATCGCCCGCCACCGAGGCGGCGTTCCTTCCCCGCCGGGGCGTCGAGCCGCCATAGCCGGGCCGGTCGTAGGACACCCACCTCAGCCCGAGCAGTTCGGCGGCGGGAACAGCGGCGCCGGCTGAGCACCGATGTTCGGGGTTCCGTAGCGCCAGGAGACCACCGGGCCGGTCCCGCCCGTGTCGTACGTGTGCACTGTGGTCCCATCCCCCAAGTCCACGTCGGACTCGTTCACCATGAGCCGAGCGTACTGACGCGGCCGACGAAAACCGGGTGAGTTCCAGTACCGTCGACGATCATGACCGACCAGACGCGCCGGAGCTACGACCTGGTGGCCGACCGGTACGCCGAGGAACTCGGTGACGAACTCCGGCACAAGCCCCTGGACCGCGCCCTGCTCGACGCTTTCGCCGAACTGGTCCGCGAAGGAACGGTCGCCGACATCGGCTGCGGCCCTGGACAGGTCGCCGCTTATCTGGCCTCCCGAGGCTCGCGAGTCGTCGGCCTGGATCTCTCGACCGCGATGTGCGCGGCCGTCCGGCGCCGCACCTCGCTACCGGCCTGTGCCGCGGACATGACGGCGTTACCCCTGCGAGTCGCGGCACTGGACGGACTGGTCTGCCTCTACGCGACCATCCATCTCGACGACGACCACCGGGCGGCGGCCTATCACGAATTCGCCCGGGTTCTGCGGCCCGGCGCGTACGCCCTGCTCTCCTTTCATGTCCAAGATCCCGACTTCCCGTCCGGCGGGGTGAAGACCCTTGGCACCTGGTGGGGTCGCGATGTCGACCTGAGTTTCCGGTTCCTCGATCCGGACGCCGAGGTGTCGGCGTCGCGCACCGCGGGCTTCGACCTCGTCGCCCGCCTCGACCGCGGACCGCACGCCGGCTTCGAACATCCCAGCGAGCGGTGCACGCTGCTGTTGCGCCGGGCAACCTTGACCTAGACCTCCTCTTCGAGCCTCTGGAGCAGCATGTCGCGCTTTCACGAGATCAAGCACCGGGTGGCCACGACGTTTCAGCGGAACGTCGCGAACCCGCTCCTCGTCCGGCTGCCGAATCAGTCGATCCTCGAGACCACCGGCCGCAAGTCCGGGGTACCCCGGCAAACGCCGCTCGATGGCCGCCGGGTGGGCCGCGAGTTCTGGATCGTCTCGGAGTTCGGCGAGAAGTCGCAGTACGTCCGCAACATCCAGGCCGATCCACGTGTCCGGGTCCGGCTCAAAGGCCAGTGGCACACCGGCACGGCACATCTGCTCCCAGACGACGATCCCCGCGCCCGGTTGAAGGCCCTGCCCAGGTTCAACAGCGCCGCCGTGCGGGCGATCGGCACGAACCTCCTCACCATCCGAGTCGATCTCGACGAGTGATCTATCCGGACACAACCGTGGTCAGCCGTGGCGATCCGGACAAGGATTCTTGCCTTGACGCCAAGGACAAGGTTTACGCTCGGAACCATGCGGATCGGCGAACTCGCCGCGCGTACCGGAACCACCACCCGCGCGCTGCGTTTCTATGAGTCACAAGGACTTCTCGACGCACGGCGCGCGTCGAACGGGTACCGGGAATACGACGAGGACGACTACCGTCTGGTCAACGAGATCCTGACCCTGCAAGCGGTCGGGCTCAGCCTCGAAGACACCCGGCCTTTCGTCGAGTGCCTGCGCGCCGGTCACGAGACCGGCGACTCGTGCGCCGATTCGATCGAGGTCTACCAACGCAAACTCGCCGAGGTGGACGCCTGCCTGTCCAGGCTCAACGACGTGCGGGGCAGCCTGCTGGCCAAGTTGGCGGGCGCGCTGAAAACGCCGCCGGGTCCGTGTGTCGTCGTGCCGGAATACGAGGAGACCTGAATGTCATCCCTTTCTGTCGTCACCGATGAAACCTTCCGAGAACTCGTCCTGGAACAGGACAAGCCCGTCCTGGTGGACTTCTGGGCGCAGTGGTGCCCGCCTTGTCACATGATCGCGCCGGTGCTCGCCGAGATCGCCGATGAGCGCGCCGACGCGCTGATCATCCGCAAGCTGAACTCCGACGAAAACCCGCTTTTGGCAAGGAACTACCAGGTCATGTCCCTGCCGACCTTGATTCTTTTCCACGACGGGAGTCCGGTGTGGACGACCGTCGGCGCCAAGCCGAAAGCCCGGCTGCTGGCGGACCTGGATTCCGTTCTGCAGACGACCGGCGTCTGATCACCTCCTTTCACCCGGTCTTGCTGCTCTCTTTCGACATTAGCGCCAGTCGAACATATGCGCTGGTACCAATTCCGTGATGTGCGAACTTGTCAGGTTCACCCGATGGGCGCCTTTGGCCAGATACGGCCGCAACAGTGCGCTGTCAAACCTGACGAACATCTGTAATCACAGGTCGCTTGAGAGCGCGAAGTGTTCTGAAAGGACCTATGACGACAGGTCCGGGAATTGACTCACGATGCTTCGGCGGGCGATCTACGCAAAGTACCTTCGCCCACTTCGCGCACTGGCGCGTCCTGATTCTGTGCGCGGAACCCCTTCCTTGCGCTAGACACAAGAAAGGGCCCCTTCCTGTACTTAAGACGACATGCCGGGGTCGCGAACGATCTGCGCGGAAATCCCTCAGTGGCAACGAAGCCGCCCGTGGCGACCGCTTCGCACGAAGGTTAAGTTGCCGTATCAGGTGGCGGGTCCGTGAAGGCCTCCTTGAGGGACTCTGGGTCCTTTAAGGAGGCCTTCACGGACTTCGAGACGGGGCACTGGCGTCACGACTATCCCAGCATCATCAGGGCAGTGAAGGAGTCCTTCACGGCCTGGCGAGCGCGCGGGGTGACCACACGCCACGTTGCACCCGAGTCACCACTCACGACTTTGTCGGACCCTTGGTGCATAGTGGCCGGCAGAGCGAGGAAGACAGCGGGCAGAAGGGAGGAGCAAGGATCGACTGATGCCATAATTGTGTTGCGCGCGGAGCGATCCGTTCGCATCCTTCAGCACATGACTTCGACCCTCACCTTCCTGCCGCCGTCCTCCGCCGTCCGACGGGTGCGGGTGTGGCAGCAGGCCGTGACCGGTGGGAAGCCGACAGAAGTTCGACCATGAGCGCCGCGTTCGTCGCGGGCCTGCTCGCCGGCTATGGCATCGCCATACCGGTGGGCGCGGTCGCGACTTATCTGGTGGTGCTGACGGCCAGGACAGGACTCAGGATCGGCGTGTACGCCGCGTTGGGCGTCGCCACGGCCGATGGTCTCTACGCCTTGATCGCGGTGCTCGGCGGCAGCAGGCTCGTCCCGGTCATCCAGCCGATCGCCTTACCCCTGCGCTGGATTTCGGTGGCGGTACTGCTCGGGCTGGCCCTCCACATCGGCTTCACCGGGATCCGGAATTATCGCGACTCCGCGAAGGCCGAGGTGACCCAGCCGGTGGCGATCGGCCCGTTGAAGGCCTACGTGAGTCTGCTCGGGATCACGCTGCTGAACCCGACGACGGTGGTCTACTTCGCGGCACTCGTCCTCGGCAGCGAGGACATGACCGCCGCGAGCGGGGCGGAACACGTGGTCTTCGTGATCGCGGCGTTCGCGGCCTCCGCCAGCTGGCAGTTGTTCCTCGCGGGCGGCGGCGCGGTACTGGGCAAGGCACTTACCGGACGACGCGGGCGGTTGATCACCGCGCTCGCGTCCAGCGTGATGATCACGGTGCTTGGCGTTCACCTGCTCTGGTGATCCTCCGGAAAAGATCGCCGATGACCGAGGACCATAGTTGTCCGCATTAATTGCGAGGCTGTGCCCATGACCGAAACCGCTGAACGCCCGGCCTCCCTCCACTTCTACCTCGCCTACCGCGACGCTCCGAAGGCACTTCGCTGGCTCGAAAGCGCCTTCGGCTTCGAGACCCTTATGGAGTACCCCGACGACAAGGGCCTGATCCAGCATTCAGAACTGCGGCTTGGCGGAGCCTCCATCATCGTGTTCAGCGCCGAGGACGACTACGACCGCGCGACCCGCAAGGGCGAGACCGTCGGCCACGGCCTCTACGTCAGCCTTGCGACGCGAGAGGCCGTGGACGCCGTCTTCGCTTCCGCCATCGAAGCCGGCGCGACGCAGGTCTGGGAACCGGCGAACACCGAATGGGGCAACTACCGCTGCCGAGTCGACGACCTTGAAGGGTACGAATGGACCTTCGGCACGCACATTCCCGGACAGCCGCAAGCCGACTGGAGCTAGAGCAGGCGCGCGAACCACTCGCGAGTGCGGCGGAGCAGGTCCAGCTGGTGTTCCCGCCCGCTGATCCGATGCCCTTCGCCGGGATACACGACGAGGTCGTGTTCGACACCGAAATGACGTAGCGCGCGGTGGAAGAATTCCGCCTGGGACAACGGGACGTTCGTGTCTTCCGCACCGTGCACGATCAGCACGGGGGTCTCGACCTTCGAAGCGAAGGAGATCGGGCTGAGCTGATCGTGCCGGTGCGGGCCTGTCCCTTCCCAGCCGGTACTTCCACCGTGCCCGGTTTCCAGCGGGCCGAGTTCTCCGGTCGCGGCGAGCATTCCCCAGTCACAGATCCCGGCACCCATCAGCGCCGCCTTGAACCGGTCAGTCTGCCCGACGACCCAGGCCGCCATGAATCCGCCGTGGCTCCAGCCCGCGATCCCGAGCCGCTCCGGATCGGCAACTCCTTCGGCGATGAGGAGATCGATCCCGGTTTCGAGATCGCTCCATTCCTCCAGGCCTACCCGTCCCGCGACGGAAGCGGCGAATTCATGCCCATGGCCTTGTCCCCCACGGGGATTCGGCAGGAAGACGGCGTGCCCCGCCAAGGCCAGCCACTGCGCCGACGGGAACCAGCCGAGCCTGAAGCCGTCCGCGTACCGGTCGTACGGACCGCCGTGAGCCACGGTCACCAGCGAGAAAGGTCCGTCGGCCCGGGTCTTTCCCGGCGGCAAGACGAGCAGGCCGTCCAACTCGAGACCGTCGGACGCCTTGTAGGACAACCGTTCCTGCGAGCCCAACGAAAGTCCGGAGAACTCCGGCGCCGTATCGCTGACTCGCGTCAACGTTCCGCCCAAAGGTCCACAGTGGACATCTTTCGGCCGATACGCGGTACTCAGCACGGTGACCACGATCTCGCCGTTCGAGGCCAGCGCGTCGGCTTGCCCGCGCCAGAACGACACTTCGCCGGACCCGAGCCGATGGAGGGCCGTGTCGAGTCCGTCGGCGACGAGCACCAGCGGAGCACCGGAATCGACCTGCGCGAGCTTGACCGGGCAGGTCGATTCCTCGGTCAGGTTCCGATGTTCCCCTGTTTCCACGGAAACGTCGAAGACCGCCCAGCCACCCACCAGTTCCGGAGTCCCGAGATACGCGATGTGCCACCCGGCCTCGTCCTGCCACCACACGGGGCTGGTGGCTTCGACCGCGACCTGACCGAGGTCACGCCGTACACCGGTTTCCAGGTCCAGCACGGAAAGCCGGGGTTCGAGTCCGCCGGGGTCGAGTTCGGGCGTCGGCCAGGTGACGACAGCGAGCGCCTTGTCGTCCGGACGGCGGGCGACGACGTGGTCTTCGACCAGCGTCCTGATCTCGCCGGTCCGCGGGTCGAAACTCCGCAGCCGCGCCGGGCGAAGGCTCTCACTCCAGACCCAGACGGCCGGTGCGGGCGTCTCGTCCTCGGCGATGAACACGATCCGGTCGTGCAGCGGAAGGAACCCGGAGATCTCACTCTGCCAAGCGAACAGCTCCTCGTCCCGCGAACAGACACGGCCGTCCTTCAGGAAATAGAGGGCGTCCGTGGACCACTGGGGCGAGGACCCTTCAGTCAGCTTCCGCGGCTTTTCGCTGCCGTCCACAGCGGCGAGCCAGATCTCGGGGACGCCTTTCGTGATGGTCGAGACCTGGTAGGCGACCCACTTCCCGTCGGGGGAGAGCGCGGGTTGCGAGGGGAAGTGGCTGTCGACGATCAGCTCAGCGGTCAGCATGTCTCCATACTGCCGGAAGTTACCGCGCCACCGCTTTGCCCAGCTTGTCGAGCCAGTCGCCCGTTCCCTGCTCCCGCCAGCTCGGTTCTTCGTGCCCGTCGAGGAACGTGCCTTGTTCGATCAGCGTCAGCCGGGTGCCACCCGCCTCGGCTTCGAACAAGATCGTCGTTACGGACACTGTCGCCAAGACGTCGTTCGCGGAGAGTGCTGACGTGTAGACGATCCGCTCGTTTTCGACGATGTCCTTGTAATGCGACGTGAAGGCCATCCGTTTTCCGTCATCGGGCGGGCCGGTGGTGACTTCGCGGCCGCCGACGCGGAAGTCCAGGGAATGGCCGCCGCCGGGCACGGTGAACCAGCCTGCTTTCGCGGCGGGATCGGACCAAGCGGCGAAAACGCGCTCGGGCGGAGCGGAGTAGACGCGTTCGAGAGTGAAGGTGGCGTGTTTGACGGTCATGACTCGTTCCCTTCAGCGGAGTTCAGAAAGTCACCAAGGCGATCGAGCCGGTGTTCCCAGCCGGTGCGCTGCCCGCCGAGCCAGTCCTCGGCCATCCGCAGGCCGTCCGGTTCGAGGTGGCAGGTGCGAACGCGACCCGCCTTCTCCGACCGGACCAGCCCGCAGGCTTCGAGCACCTGGAGGTGCTGCATCACGGCGGGCAACGACATCGACAACGGCTGGGCGAGCTCCCCCACCGAGGCTGGTCCCCGGGTGAGGCGCTCGATCATTTCGCGGCGCGTCCCATCGGACAGCGCCTTGAACACCTGATCCATCCGTTGGTTAGGCACATGCTTAACCATTTGCCCACACCGAGCAATAGTCAAGTAGATGCTTAACTTTTACTTCTCCGCGGTCATGCCCTCGATGAGCAACCACTGGGCGGCCAGGTACGAGGTCAGCACGAAGGTCTCGAGGTTGGCCCGCACCCGCTCACTGGTGACGAAGTTGCGTCGGAGCAGAATCGCCAGGTCCGACACGGAGAACAGCAGCGCGCCGGCGGCGAGCCAGGTCCGGCGATCGTCCGACGGGACCGCCATCCCGCCCGATACGCGAGCCTTCGGCGCCAATGCCGGATCGGCCGCGAGGGTCGACGTCGCGCTCAGCAGGCCTCCGTAGACCGAAAGCACCGAAGAGACCGGAGACGGCTTCGGGAGCGTCATCGCGACAGCGGCCGCGGCCCACGCACCGAGCCGAGGTGTCGCGGTCGCCACACGCGGACGTGCGCCGCGTCGCCACAGGAACGCGGAGTACAGCACCTGCATCACACCGAACGACGTCGCACCCTTGATCAGTTCGCGGTCCTCGTGAGACCTGCCCATGAAGTGGTCGCCCGCACCAGCTGCGACCAAGGCGGCGACGAGCAGGCCCTTCTCCCCTGGGGCAAGCGTTTGCGCACGGGCGACACGAGCGGCGAGCACGGGGACGGCGGCCGGTTTCGTCACCAGCTGCAACCGCCGGTTGCCGATTCTGGCGGAGTACACCGTGCCGATCGCGGCGGCACCGAACAGCACCCGCTCGGCGAACTTGAGGACTTTCACTGGCGACCTCCGGAACTTATTTCCAGGTAAGTTACCAGCAGGTCAGCTCTCGGTCGTCCCCTAAACCGCCTCGCGGAAGGTGTTCCGGTACGCGCTCGGTGAGACACCCAACGCGGCCTGCAGATGCTGGCGCAGCGACGCGGCCGTGCCGAACCCCGCCTCGGCCGCGATCTTGTCCACCGGCAGATCGGTCTCTTCCAGCAGCTGACGGGCCCGTTCGACCCGCTGCCGGGTCAACCACTGCAACGCCGAAACCCCGACCTCGTCCCGGAAACGCCGCGTGAACGTCCGCGTGCTCATCGACTCCTTCGCCGCGAGTTCGCGCAAGGTCAGCGGCCGGTCGAGGTTCTCCAGCGCCCAGGCCCGCGCCGCCGCCGTCGACGAGGACTGCGGTTCCGGCACCGGACGCCGGATGAACTGCGCCTGCCCGCCCTCCCGATGCGGCGAGACGACCGTGCCGCGCGCGACCTCGTTCGCGACCGCGGCACCGTGATCGCGGCGGATCATGTGCAGGCAGAGATCAATGCCGGACGCGACCCCCGCCGCGGTCAGGACCTTGCCGTCGTCGGTGTAGAGCACATTGGGGTCGAGGTCGACCTTCGGGAATTTCGCCTGGAAGTCCAGCGCCGAGCGCCAGTGCGTGGTCGCCTTCCGGCCGTCGAGCAGGCCCGCGGCGGCGAGCACGAAGGCGCCCGTGCAGATCGACGCGATCCTGGCGTCCGGCCGGATCAGCTCCAGTGCCCGCGCGAGCGGTTCGGTGAGGTCCTGCCCGGTCGGCTCGTATTCGGTGGACGACGCCGGGATGACGACGGTGTCGGCCTCGGCCAGCACCTCCGGCCCGAGCGGGACCGAGACGGTGACGTCGGCGTCGGTGCGGATCTGCCCGGGTTCCGGCGTGCAGGTGACGACCTCGTACAGCGCTTCGCCGTCCGCCGCCTTTGCCGTGCCGAACAGCCGGACGACGATGCCCAGCTCCATCACCAGCATTCCGTGCCGGACCAGGACGGCGACCCGATGGCGGCCCGGACGCGTGAAAAAGCCCATGGCTCGATTCTTGCACATGTTGGCCATCGAGCCACTCGCATCGATGGACGGGCCGAGAGACCTTGAGGACATGAACGTGTTGTGGATCTTCGCCCATCCGGAACCCCGTTCCCTCGGCGGCGCGCTGCGCGACGAAGGATTGCGCACGCTCCGCGAACAGGGCGCGAACGTCCGGGAATCCGACCTGTACGCGATGAAGTGGAACCCGGTGGTCGACGCCGAAGACTTCGGCTCCGCCGCACAGGGCGACCGAGAGGGCGACCGGCTGATCGTCGGCGCGACCTCGAAGAAGGCCTTCGGCTCCGGAGAACTGAGTGAAGACATCCGCGCCGAGCACGACAAACTGGCGTGGGCGGACACGGTGATCGTCCAGTTCCCGCTGTGGTGGTACGGGATGCCCGCGATCCTCAAGGGCTGGTTCGACCGCGTCTTCGTCAAGGGTTTCGCTTACGGCGTGCAGCGTTCCGATGGCCGGACGTCGCGCTACGGCGAAGGGGCGTTGGCCGGAAAACGCGCCATGGTCCTGCTGACCGCGGGCGCGCCGGAGGCCACGATCGGACCGCGTGGCGTGAACGGTGAGATCAACGAGGTGTTGTTCCCCCTGCAGCATGGAACCCTTTGGTACGCCGGGATGTCCGTGCTTCCCCCGCTGACGGTCTGCGGCGCCGACCGGGTTTCTCCCGAGCAGTACGCCGCCACCACCGAAGCACTGCGAGGCAGGCTGCGCGCACTGTCCACAAGCGACCCGATCCAGTTCCGCTCTCAGAACGGCGGCGACTACGACGAGAACCTCGTGCTGCGCGACGACCTCGCCCCCGGCCGGAGCGGAATCGGCGTCCACACGTCTTGAAGCTCAGGCACGCACGAGATCCGCCCCGGCGAAGAAGGTCTCGGCCGCCTTGAGCGCACCCTCGTCCAGCAGGACGTCGCCAGGACGGCTCCCGTTGCCGAGCAACTGCCCGCCCCAGTGCATTCCGAGATATTCGGCGGTTTTACGCAGGGTTCCGATCAGCGGTTCCGCCTGCTCCGGCTGCTCGGCGAGCGCGCTCACCCCCCACAGGGTCTTACCCCGCATCTGCTCCTTGAAGCGGAGTTCCGGCTGGTCCATCCAGCCCGCCCAGTGGTCGAAGTAAAGCTTCACCGATGCCGACACGCTGTACCAATAGACCGGCGACGCGATCACCAGATCCGTGGCAGCCATGGTCGCGTCGAACAGTGATCGCTCGTTCCCGGCGGGCGGGACGAACTCCTCACCGTCGTGTTTCCGGTCGACGAACGGCGCCAACGGCAACTCGGACGTCCGGATCCATCGCTGCTTCACAGCGCGAGGCAACTCCTTCGCCGCCCGCCTCGCCAGGATCTCCGTGTTGCCGCCCGCACGGGCGCTCCCGAGCAGGAACAGGAAGCTTCGATCGTCGGTCATCGCGATCCCCTCCGAAGTGATTTCAAAGTACATGTATGTGCAAGCAGATGCTGTCACTGCATGTAACCTGGTGTCAAGCAAATCCAGGGAGGTCGCCGTGACCGCCGACGAACAGGCATGGGGCCGTGTCCTCACGCTGCACGGGCGCATCGAGCAAGAACTCGCGAAGGCACTGCAACGACGGCACGGACTCGGACTCTCCGAGTTCCGCGCGCTCGGCAAGCTGGCCGCCACCGAGAAGGGTGTCCTGCGCATGCAGGAACTCGCCGAGGCGATCGGGCTCAACCAGAGTTCCGTGAGCCGGATGGTCGTCCGCCTCGAAGACGCCGGCCTGACGGAACGCGACCCCTGCGAGAACGATCGCCGCGGGGTGTACTCGTGCATCACCAAGGAAGGCAGGAAACGGTACGCCGAAACCGAACCGACCTATCACGAGGTCTTGGCGGCGGCCCTCGACAAGGCTCACGCCGACCCCGAACTGAAGAGCGCGGTAGCCGCCCTGCGCGGCGTTTGACCTAATATTCCCTTGCGGTTATATTCCCCTAACGGCACTTTAGGAGGTAACCGTGACCGATCGCGCCCGGCTGGAGACCGTCGGAGAACGTCCCGCGCTCCGCCTCGAACGGCGGCTCGCACACAGTCCCGAGCGTGTCTGGCGGGCGGTGACCGAGCCTTCGGAGCTCGCGAAATGGTTCCCCGCCGCGGTCACCGTCGACCTGCGCCCCGGCGGAACCATCGAGTTCACCTTCGAGGGTGAAGAGACCCCGACAGTGGGCAAAGTCCTCGAAGCCGACGAGCCTCGCGTCTTCGCGTTCAGCTGGAACGAAGACGTCCTCCGCTGGGAGATCACCCCGGAGGATGAAGGCAGCAGGCTGCTTTTCACGCATACGTTCGGCCGGGGTGAACCCGCCATCGCCAGGATCGCGGCCGGCCGCACGGCCGCCGGCTGGGACAGCTGCCTCGTCGCACTCATCGCGCTGCTCGACGGCGAAGAGTACGAACAGCCCGAGGACTGGGTCGGCCCCATCGAGGCCTACGTCGAGGAATTCGGGCTCGCGGACGGCGAAGTCCTGGAAACCGATGACGGCAAGGTGATCCGCTTCCGCCGCGACCTGATCTGGAAGCCACTCGACGACGTCTGGGCACTGCTCACCCCGGAACGGGCGGCGATCGGCCCCGGCACGGTCACACGCGAGGAACCGCCACGGCTGCTGGAGTTCTCCGTGCCGCGAGGGGGCGTCGTCCGCTGGGAATTCACCCACTCCGAACTCGAAGGGACCATGGTCGAGGTGACCCAAACGGTCCCCGGCGGACAAGACGACGTCGTAGCCGAGGCGCTGCGAAGCTGGCGCGAGAAGCTGAAGCAGTTCTTCGCGGCGGCGCACGGGAGCTGATCTCCACCCTGGGGATGACCTCCGCCGGACGGACGCGCGCAAGTCGTCCGCCCGGCTAGGTTCGCCGTATGAAACCGCCGTCCACGCTCCCCGGCCGGGTGCCGCACGTCCTCGACGTGATCGTCGCGCTGGTGCTGGTGGTGTCCGTCGGCGGGAACCTCGCCGCGAAGACGTGGACGTTCGCCGTCGCCATCCCGATGTGGCTCGCCTGGGCGACGGTCGCCGCGTGCGCGATCGCGATCGTGGTGCGAAGGCACTGGCCCGTGGCGGCCTACGGCGTCGGCCTGCTCAGTCTGACCCCGGCCGTCCTCGCCGGCAACGGGCTGGGCCCGGCCGCGATCCTGGCCATGGCTTGCGCCCTGTACACCCTGGCACTGGAATACCCGCGAGCCCGCTCGCTGATCGCCTTGGGCCTCGGCCTGCTCGTCGTCGCGGTCCTCGAAGTCGTGCGGCTCGGGCCCTCCACGTTCGCGTCGATCGCGTTCGCGGGCGGCGGGGTGGTCGGCTCGTGGGCGCTGGGCTGGACGGCGCGCCAACGACAGGCGAACCTCGCCCTGCTCACCGAGGCCCACGCCGATCAGGCGGTCTCCGACGAACGGCTGCGCATCGCCCGCGAGATGCACGACGTCGTCGCACACAGCATGAGCCTGATCGCCGTCAAAGCGGCCGTCGGCAACCACGTCGCGAAGGAACAACCCGAAGAAGCACGCGAAGCGTTGCGGGTCATCGAACTCACCAGCCGCGAAACCCTCGTCGAACTCCGGCGGATGCTCGGCGTCCTCCGCTCCGGCGACGGTACGCCCGAGGCCGCGCTCGGCCCCGCGCCGAAACTCGCCGATCTGCGGACCCTCGCCGAACGCGCCGGGCAGGCCGGAGTACGGGTCGAGCTGACCGGCGAGGTGGTGGACGAGCTTCCCGAAGGCGTCGCGCTTTCCGTCTACCGCATCACGCAGGAGGCGGTGACCAACGTCGTGAAGCACGCGGGGCCGTCGACCTGCCGGGTCACGATCACCGAGGGCCCCGGCGAAATCAGCGTCGAGATCGTCGACGACGGACGCGGCGAGGGCTCGGCCACGACCGTCGGCGGGCACGGTTTGATCGGCATGCGCGAGCGCGTCGCGGTCTACGGTGGTGACTTCGAAGCGGGGCCACTGCCCGCTGGGGGATTCCGGGTGTTCGCGCGGCTGCCGTACGCCACCGAGGAAATGGGGACACGATGATCCGCGTACTGATCGCCGACGACCAGGCGTTGCTGCGCGGCAGTTTCCGCGTGCTCGTCGACAGCGCTCCGGACTTCGAGGTCGTCGGTGAGGCGGAAAACGGCGTGGAGGCCGCTGAACTGGCCGAGAAGGAACGCCCCGACGTCGTGCTGATGGACGTCCGCATGCCGGAACTGGACGGGATCGAAGCGACCCGGCGGATCTGCGCGTCGACCGCCACCGAAGGCGTCCACGTGCTGATGCTGACGACTTTCGACCTCGACGCCTACGTCTATTCGGCACTGCGCGCGGGTGCGAGCGGCTTCCTGTTGAAGGACACCCCGCCCGCCGAGCTGCTGACCGCGATCCGGGTCGTCGCGGCGGGCGAAGGACTGCTCGCGCCTTCGATCACGCGAAGGCTCATCGCCGAGTTCGCCCGGCTGCCCGACCCCGGCCAGCGCGTCGCGGCCTCGCTCGACAACATCACCACGCGCGAATGCGAGGTCCTGAGCCTGATCGCGCGTGGCCTGTCGAACGACGAGATCGCCGGCACGCTGCATCTCGGACTGGCGACGGTGAAGACGCATATCGGCCATCTCCTGCACAAACTCGCGGCACGGGACCGGGCGCAGCTGGTGATCGCGGCCTACGAATCCGGTCTGGTGCGGGCCGCGCTGTAGTCCGGACGTTGCCTACGCCACACGCGAAGTGACCGCTGAGTAGCTAGGCTGCGGATTCATGAGCAGTGCGACGGAGCCGCTCGGGACGCCGCCCGAGGACGAACCGGACATCCACACCACGGCCGGCAAGCTGGCCGACCTGTACCGCCGATACGACGAGGCGGTGCACGCGGGTTCCGCGAGGGCGGTGGAGAAACAGCACGCCAAGGGCAAGAAGACCGCTCGCGAGCGGATCGACCTGCTGCTGGACGAAGGCTCGTTCGTCGAACTCGACGAGCTGGCGAAGCACCGCTCGGTCAACTTCGGCCAGGAGAAGAACCGGCCCTACGGCGACGGCGTCGTCACCGGCTACGGCACCGTCGACGGCCGCCCGGTGTGCGTGTTCAGCCAGGACGTCACCGTCTTCGGCGGTTCGCTCGGCGAGGTGTACGGCGAAAAGATCGTCAAGGTGATGGACCTGGCGATCAAGACCGGCCGCCCGATCGTCGGCATCAACGAGGGCGGTGGCGCGCGCATCCAGGAAGGTGTCGTCTCGCTCGGGCTGTACGGCGAGATCTTCAACCGCAACGTCAAGGCTTCCGGCGTCATCCCGCAGATCTCGCTGATCATGGGCGCCAACGCGGGCGGGCACGTCTACTCCCCCGCGCTGACCGACTTCGTGGTGATGGTCGACAAGACCTCGCACATGTTCATCACCGGCCCGGACGTCGTGAAGACCGTGACCGGCGAAGAGGTCACCTTCGAGGAACTCGGCGGCGGGCGCACGCACAACACCCGTTCGGGCGTCGCGCACTACCTCGGCTCCGACGACGAGGACGCGATCGCGTACGTCAAGGAACTGCTCTCGTTCCTCCCCGCGAACAACCTGTCCGAAGCGCCGCTCTTCGAGACCGACACGCGTGCCGGTGGCTTCTTCGACGATGTCACCGAGTCCGATCGCGAGCTGGACACGCTCATCCCGGACTCGCCGAACCAGCCGTACGACATGCACGAGGTCATCAACCGCATCGTCGACGACGGTGACTTCCTCGAGGTGCACGAACTGTTCGCGCCCAACATCCTGGTCGGCTTCGGCCGGGTGGACGGGCGCAGCGTCGGCATCGTGGCGAACCAGCCGACCCAGTTCGCCGGTTGCCTCGACATCGACGCCTCCGAGAAGGCCGCGCGGTTCGTGCGCACCTGCGACGCGTTCAACATCCCGGTCCTGACCTTCGTCGACGTCCCCGGCTTCCTGCCCGGCACCGACCAGGAGTGGAACGGCATCATCCGGCGCGGTGCCAAGCTGATCTACGCCTACGCCGAAGCGACCGTCCCGCTGGTCACCGTCATCACCCGCAAGGCGTACGGCGGCGCGTACGACGTCATGGGTTCGAAGCACCTCGGCGCGGACGTCAACCTGGCCTGGCCGACCGCGCAGGTCGCGGTCATGGGCGCGCAGGGCGCGGCGAACATCGTCCACCGCAAGACGCTCGCCGCGGCCGCCGCCGACGGCAAGGACGTCGACGCGCTGCGGGCCGAGCTGATCCAGGAGTACGAGGACACCCTCCTGAACCCGTACGCGGCGGCCGAGCGCGGTTACGTCGATTCGGTGATCGTGCCCGCCCATACCCGTGGTCACATCACGAAGGCGCTCGCGCTGCTCCAGGGCAAACGAGAGACGCTACCGCCCAAGAAGCACGGGAACATCCCGCTGTGACCGCGCCCGAAACCCCGCTGTTGCGGGTCGTCCGCGGCAATCCGAGCGACGCCGAACTCGCCGCGTTGACCGCCGTCGTCGCGGTGGCGGCGAGCGCGCGGGCACCGGAGCCGTCGCCGAAACGGGATTCGTGGTGGGCGGACAAGGCCTCTCTCGTCCGGGCCCCGCTTTCCCCCAGCGAAGGGGCCTGGCGGGCTTCGGCGCTCCCTCGCTGACGCGACCCCGTCGAACAGCGCGGATCCGATTCCGCGGGCTATCGTGACAGGCCTGGCAGACCGGCTCGTCTGGTTTGCCGGGCCTTCGAGCCGATACGCCCCAGAAAGCCGTGCGTGACGAACCAGGACCATCTTTCCACCGAACTGCGCCGTCTGCGCAAAGCCGCCGGGCTGTCCGGTACCGAGGCGGCGAGCCTGACCGGCCTCAGCCAGTCCAAGGTCTCGCGGGTCGAAACCGGCGCGTTCATGCCGACCGAGGATCAGGTCGTCGCACTGTGCCGGGCCTACGGCGCGCCCGCGAAAGTCCGGCGGGCACTGGTCGCGATCACCCGCGACCTCCGCGAAGAAGCGTCGCCTGCCCGCGTCGTCTTCCAGCGGGGCGCCTGGCGGATGCAGCAGCGGATCGGCAAGATCGAGTCGGCGTCCGCCCGGATCCGGAGCTTCCAGCCGACGATCGTGTTCGGCCTGCTGCAGACCCGCGACTACATCACCGCGCTGTTCGGTGATTCCCTGCCGGACGGCGAACGCGATCAGACGGTCGAGGCCCGGCTGGAGCGCCAGCGGATCCTCCATTCGAACCGTGAATTCCACTTCGTGCTGACTGAAGGCGCCCTGCGCTGGAACATGGGCGGGGCGGCGACCATGCTGGCCCAGCTCGGCCATCTCATCGACCTGTCCCGCCGAGGGCGGGTGCGGCTGGGCGTGATCCCGTGGACCGCGCCGGTGTCGGTCCCCGTTCTCCACGGTTTCGACATCTACGACTCGCGCGCGGTGCTCCTCGGCACGCAGACGGCGACGGCGCTCGTCACGGACGAACGCGAAGTCGCCGACTACGAGAAGAACTTCGCCGAAGTCGAGCGCTACGCCACTTACGACGGTGTCGCGTGCTCGCATCTGGCCCGGATCGCGGATGACTACCGACGGCTCGCGACTGAATCACTCCAGTGACCAAGGACTCTTGGCGCTATGCACCCTGAGAGTGCATCTTGAGTAAAGCAGCTGTCGGTGAAGGTCCCCTTTTCTGCGCCGAGCGCGATCTCGGGGGCCTTCCAGGACCGTTCGCAGACCAGCAGCGGTAGATCACTCGAAATTGACAACTTTGCCTCCGCGCAACCCGTCTACTTGCCGAAACAGTCACTCGGGAAAGGGCGACTCCGATGACCACCTGGCACGAACGCATGACCGACTGGCACAAGTCGACCTACACGCACTGGGAAGAGAACGCCTGCGTGGAGGTCGGCGGACTGCCCGGTCTGGTCGGCATCCGAGACACCAAACAGTGGGCACTGCCGGACGAGACCCGGCCGATCCTGGTGCTCCCGGCCGCGTCCTTCGCCGCCTTGCTCGATCACTTGGGTCGATGAACGACGTCGCCGAGCCGTACATGGTCCATGATCCGCGGGAGATGGCGGGCCAGCTGATCAACGGCAACTGGATCGTCGCGCGGTGGGAGCATCTCGGCGAGGACGAGGACCTGGAGCACTGGACGGCCGTGCTTCGCGAGCACTGCGAAGAACTCGGTGTCGATCCGTACGTCATCAACATCCCGCGAAAGAGCCTGACGATCGTCTTCAACGGCGCGCTCCCCGCCCCGACGTTCGAACAGCTGGAGGATTCGATCGCGGCCATCGAATACCACCGCTTCCTCGAACGCGAAATCGGGCCGAGACGACTCAACTAGCTCGAACTAGGCGACCTTGGGGGCCGCGCGCATCCCGATGTAGACGCATTCCGTGCCGCTCGAAAGCGTCGAGAACACCACGGGCATCCAGTCCTCACTGAACGACGGGCCGGCGCCTGAGGCGGCGAACACCGTCTCCGTGACGGGGACCAGGTCCATGTCCAGCGCCGGCGAGAAGTCCTTCATCCCGTCGACGAACTCGTACGTCAGTTTCCGGTCTTCGGTCACCGTGATGACCACACCTTCGCGCCGATAGACACCCGCGAACCGCGCCAGATCCACGACCGGCGGTTCGGCGGGCGGCGCGAAGGCGCCGGGAATCCGGACATCGGCGAACTCGTCGAGCAGCTCACGGAACAGGGCCGCGTAAAGCTGCCTGGCGCCGCCGCCGTTGGTCACCAGTGCGACGGCCACGCCCGCCGACGGGACCACCCGCAGATACGCGTACTGCCCGATGGCCGCGCCGTCATGGCCGAAGCCGGCCGTGCCGTCCCAGTCGTAGAGCGTCCAGCCGAGCCCCCAGCCGTCCGCACTGACCGTCCACTTGTCGGGGACATCGGTCTCGCGGCGCTGCATCGCCCCCACCGTTTCCGGCGCCAGGACACGGGTCCCGTCGGGCGCGAGACCACCGTCGAGATGCATTCGCGCGAGCCGGACGACGTCACCGGCGGAGGCGATGACCCGCGCGCCCGGTCCCGACGACCGCGGCATCAGATCCCAGGCGGGTGCGGGCTCCGGGTCCCGCCCCGGCTCGCCGAGATGACTCATCGCCGCGCGGAAACTCAGGGCTTCCTCGGGCAAGGTCATCGACTGCTTCAGCCCGAGCGGCGTGAAAATCAGCTCCTTCAACGCCTGATCCCAGGTCAACCCGGTCAGGACCTCGACGATGCGGCCGAGCACCTGGAAACCGACGCTGCTGTAGGACACCGCGGTCCCCGGTGGGCAGTCCATCGCGATGCCCTTGCTCGCCTCGACGAAGCGGGCGATGCAGTCGTCACCCCGTCCGGTGTCGAGGTGGAAGTCGCAGGTGAGGCCGCTGGTGTGGCTCAGCAACTGCCGGACGGTGATCGTTTTGGTCGCCTCGGGATCGATCGTCTCGAACTCCGGCAGCACCCCGGCGACCGGTGCGTCGAGGTCCAGTTCGCCGGTTTCGGCCAGCCGCATGACCAGGGTGGCGGTGTAGATCTTGGCGATCGAACCGAGCTGGAACACCGAATCGGTCGTCGTCTCGACACCGGTTCCGCGGTGCAGGACGCCACTCGCGAGTTCGTGGATCTCGCCGTCCACCAGGATCGCGAGGACCGCGCCCGGAACGTGATGGGCCGCGCGGAGCTCGTCCAGCCTGGCCTGCCAGCGTCCGGCGTCCCAGTTCACGGTGTTCGTCATGATCTTCCTCTCGGTCGTGCGTACGTCGCTCTCGCCTTGCGCACACTGTACGCCTAAGCGATCGGCGTGCGCAACCAGGGAAGTTCACTTGCCGGTGGCCGAGTCCCGTCATATAGTCCACGCGGAATAATCGACACGGAATCTTCCGAGAGGACCATGGATGGCCGCGAAGCTCACCCCGCTCGCCATGGCGGTGCTGGAACTCCTCCACGAGCGGCCCATGCATCCGTACGAGATGGCACAGCTGATGAAGGAGCGCTACGTCAGCACCCGTGTCAAAGTGAAGGCCGGATCGCTCTACCATGCGGTGGATCGCCTACAGCAGAACGGTTTCGTCGAGATCGTCGAGACACAACGGGACGGGAAACGCCCCGAACGCACCGTCTACGCGATGACAGACGCGGGTCGCGACGAGTTCGTCGACCGCGCGCAGGACATGCTGAGCACTCCGGCCGAGGAGTTCCCCGAGTACCTCAGCGCGCTCGCCATCATCGACGAACTGGGCCCGGAGATGTCGATCACCCAGCTCAAGCACCGGGTGCTGCGACTCCAGGCCTCCGCCGCCGCCGACAAGGTCGTGCTCCAAAGCCTGGTCGAAGAGCACGAACTCCCCGAGGTCTACTGGCTCGACTGGTCCTATGCCACCGCGCGCCGGGCCTTCGAACTCGAGTGGACCCAAAAACTGATCGACGACCTGGAATCCGGCCGCATCCGATTCCAGGACCACTGCATGCCGAACTTGAACCTGGTCACCGAGGAAGCCACCGATGAACGCAAGACAAGCTAACCCCTGGGCCGCGCTTTCCGCACTGTGCCTGGGTTTCTTCATGATCCTGCTGGACACCACGATTGTTTCGACCGCGATTCCCGCCATGCTGCGCGAACTCGACGCCGGGCTGAACGCGATCGTCTGGGTGATCAGCGTCTACCTGCTCGCCTACGCGGTGCCGATGCTGTTCGCCAGCCGACTCGGCGACCGGTTCGGCCCGAAACGGGTCTACCTGGTGGGCCTCGTGGTGTTCACGCTCGCCTCGTTGTGGTGCGGCCTTTCCGGATCGGTCGAGATGCTCATCGCGGCCCGCGCGGTGCAGGGACTCGGCGCTGCCTTGATGACGCCACAGACCTTGGCGTTCATCAGCCACCTGTTCCCGCCGTCGAAACGCGGTCCCGCCATGGGACTCTGGAGCGGTGTCGCCGGGATCGCGGCGATCGTCGGGCCACTGCTCGGCGGTGTGCTCGTCGACCACCTCGGCTGGGAATGGATCTTCTTCGTCAACCTGCCGGTCGGCGTGGTCGCGTTCGCGCTGGCACTGCTCAAGGTGCCGGACTGGCAGCCGAAACACTCGCATTCCTTCGACGTGCCAGGAATCCTGCTCTCCGGCGCGGGGTTGTTCCTCGTGGTGTACGGAGTCCAAAATGGACAGCACTACGACTGGGGACGCGCACTCGGCCCGATCACCGTATTCGAGATCATCGGCGCCGGACTCGCCCTGCTGATCGCTTTCGTGGTGTGGCAACGATTCAACCGCGACGAACCATTGCTGCCGCTGAGTGTCTTCGCGAATCGCAACTTCTCGGCCGGCGCGCTGACGTCGGCCACCGTCGGCTTCGCGATGACCGGCCTGTTCCTGCCGCTGGTGATCTACTTCCAGGCCGTCCTCGGCGAATCGCCGACGATGTCCGGCCTGTTGTTCGCGCCGATGTCGTTGCTGGCCGGCCTGATCGGCCCGTTCGTGGGGCGCGCTTCGGACAAGGTCAGCGGCAAGGTCCTGCTCATCATCGGGCTGACCGCGCTCGCCACCGGGATGGCTCTCGTCGCGCTGATCGCGCGGGCCGACACGAACGCGTGGGCGCTCACCCCGGCGCTGCTGGTGGCGGGTGCCGGGATCGGGTTCATCTTCGCGCCGATGGGCAACCTGGCGATGAGTTCGGTGGAGCCGCGGCTCGTCGGGACCGCGTCGGGCATCTTCAACACCGCCCGGCAGGTCGGCGGCGTGCTCGGCAGTGCCGCCGTTGGCGTGCTGTTACAGGCACGGATCAGCGCGTCGATCGCCGACGAGGCGGCGACGGCGGCGGCGACGACCGCTTTGCCGGAGCAGTACCGCGCGCCGTTCGTGGAAGGAATCGCGAAGGCCGCGGAATCGACCGGGGAGTTCGGCTCGTCCGGACAGGCGTCCATTCCGGGGCTTCCCGCCGAGGTGGCGAAGCAGGCTCAGCGGCTCGCGCTCGAAGCCGTCCACAATGGACTGACCGATGCCGCCAGGGTGACTCTGCTGCTGCCGGCGGCCGTGCTGCTGCTGGGCGTGCTGGCGGCACTGACGATGCGGCGCCCGGTGCCGCGGATTCCCGCACCGGCCCCGGCTGCGGCGACCGCCACCACCGCCACCACCGCCGCCTGACCCTCCTTCGCAATTAGTCGACTACTTGCGTGCCACGTGCTTTCGCAAGTAGTCGACTAATTGCGTTGCCACCGGCGCGGTGAAGGGGCCTTTCGTCGCGGATTTCGCGACGAAAGGCCCCTTCATCTCATCCGCGGGAGGGCGGAAGCTTCCTATCGGCGGTACCGCAGGCCGAAGCCGTACGGGAACAGCGCCCTCTTGCCGTCGCCGACGTTCACCGGTTCCTGAGCCGCACTGGTCAGCCAGCCGAACGTCAGTTTCCCGGTCGGGTTGTAGTCGCCGTAGAGGACATCGGCGACACCGGCGCCTTCACTGCCCGGCAGCCAGGCCGCGACGAGACCGCTGAAGCCCGTCAGTTGCGGAGCGATGTCGAGCGGACGCCCGGACACGGTCACCACGACGACCGGGACCCCGGAACTCTTCGATTTGGCGATCGCGGCGAGGTCTTCCGCGTCGAGCCCGAAGCCGTTCGGGCGGTCTCCCTGCCCTTCGGCGTACGGCGTTTCCCCTACCACTGCGACCGCGACCCGGTAGCTGCGGACGCCATCGGGGCCAGCGCCGAACCGGCAAGGAGCAGGCCTGCGAGCACAGTGGTTTGCGTCGTGCGAAGTGATCCTCTGACGCGGAGGTGAGACGGCATTGTTTCCTCTGTAGCTCGAACAATCCATATGTTGCGCGCCACAACAAACTAGCTCCAGAGGCGAGTGTCCCAGGTCACAATCGGGCGACAGGCTCCTCGGAGGTCGATCGAGTACCTTCCTGCAGGTGCGTTTCGTCCTCGCTTCCCAGTCCCCCGCCCGCCTCGGCGTCCTGCGTTCCGCCGGTTTCGACCCGAGCGTCGTCGTCTCCGGCGTCGACGAGGACGCGGTGGCCGCGTCCCTGACCGACCCGGCTCCAGTCGAGCTGGTCCGTGCGCTCGCCGTCGCGAAGGCCGAGGCGGTTTTCGAGACGCTCGTCGGATCTCACGACGGAAGCGCCGACATGGTCATCGTGGGCTGCGATTCGATGTTGTCGATCAACGGCGAAATGGTCGGGAAGCCGATCACGCCGGAGGCCGCGCGCGAGCGCTGGGCGTCGATGGCGGGCAAATCCGGTGAACTTCTGACCGGGCACGCGATCATCCGCGTCGAGAACGGCGAGAAGACGAAGGAAACGTCAGGAACCGAAGGAACCACTGTTCGCTTCGGCACACCGTCACAGGAAGAAATCGACGCCTATATCGCGTCCGGAGAACCACTTCAGGTGGCGGGCGGTTTCACGCTGGACGGCCGGGGCGGCTGGTTCATCGAGGGCATCGACGGCGACTTCTCCAGCGTCATCGGGATCAGCCTGCCGCTGACCCGGCGGCTGCTGGCCGAGGTCGGCGTGAGCGTCATCGATCTCTGGACGCGTCCCGCATCCTGAGACAGCTCCCACGCGATCGGGTGATCCGGAAGAGTCCTGCCTCGCCGAACGTTCTTCACGTTCGGCCAATCAGGAAACTTTCACGCACCGGAGTCGCCCCGTGTCTTTCATTCGGACCTACACCAGGCCAAAAGTCTTCGCGGTGGCAGTCCTCGGCTCGCTCGTCGTGGGTGCCCTCCTCGGCGTCCTCGCCAGGAGCACCGAAGCGAGCTGGCTGACCGAACTGCTTGCCCAGATCGGCACGATCTTCACGACACTGCTGCAGATCGCGGTGATCCCGCTGGTCTTCACGGCGATCGTGGTCGGCATCAGCAGCCTGCGCAACCTCGGCGGTGGCAAGAAGGCCGCCCGGCTGGGTGGCAAGACCGTCCTGTGGTTCGCGATCACCTCGTTCATCGCGTCCTTGATCGGCATCGCCGTCGCGAAGCTGTTCAACCCGGGCAGCGGCGGTCTCGGCGAAGGCGTCGCCGCGACCGCGAAGAACACGGACAAGGCCGCCAAGGCCACTTGGGGATCGTGGAGCGACTTCATCAACGGGTTGCTGCCGAAGAACTTCTTCACCGCCTTCACCGAGGGCGAGACGCTTCAGGTGCTGTTCCTCGCCGTTCTGATCGGTGCGGCCGCCTACAGCCTCGGCGACAAGGCGAAGCCGTTCGTCGACTTCACGACCAGCGTTTTCGAGATCATCCAGCGCTACCTCGGCTGGATCGTGCGCCTGGCCCCGATCGGCATCATCGGCCTGATCGGCAAGGCCGTGTCGACCTACGGTGACTCGCTGTTCAAGCCGCTGCTCGCCGCCACTCTCGCGGTGTACGTCGGCTGCTTCCTGGTGCTTCTGGTGGTGTACCCGATCCTGCTGCAGTTCGTGGCGAAGGTCAGCCCGCTGCAGTTCTTCTCCAAAGCCGGCACGGCGATCCAGTTCGCGTTCGCGTCGTCGTCCTCGGGCGCCACGCTGCCGCTGACCCGCCAGGCCGCGGTGAACCTGGGTGTCCAGCCCGGGTACGCCGGCTTCGCGACTCCGCTGGCGAGCGCCACGAAGATGGACGGCTGCGCGGCGGTGTTCCCCGCGATCGGCGCGATCTTCATCGCGAACCTGTCCGGCGTTTCGCTGAACTTCTGGCAGTACCTCGGAATTGTCGCGGCCGCGGTGTTCGGGGCGCTGGCGACCGCGGGTGTCACCGGCTGGCTGGCCGCGCTGACCCTGACCGCGTCGGTCATCGGGCTCGACCCGGCGCAGGTCGCGCTCGGGATCGCGCTGATCTACTCGGTGAACCCGATCATGGACATGATCCGGACCGCGACCAACGTCGCGGGCCAGATCGTCGTGCCGGTCGTCGTCGCCCGCAGCGAAGGCTTGCTGGACGACGAAGTCCTCAACTCGCCGACAGACCCTTCGCCCACCGACAACGGCGAAGCGGCCACCACCTCCTTCGAAAAGGAACCCGCCGCGACTGGTGCCAAGTAGTTCTCAGTACATGAAGGTCCCCAGTCCTTGCCCCTAGCTCCAGGGTCCCGGCAAAGTCGACGTCTTGCAGGCCAGGGGGCTATTGGTCGCCGTGTGCGGTTGACGATGAAGGAATTGGGACGTTGATTGTCCCAATTCCTTCATTGACGCGGGGTCACTAGCGGTATTGAGTCCGGATTACCAACGGCCGCGCTGACCAGCGGCACTTCCAGCCTGGTTACTTAGCCATGCTCAGCAAGCGATAGCAAAGGTCCCTTGCTACCGCCTCAGGGACAGGTCCGCAGGTCGGCGCGGGTCAGCCGGACATCCGGCCAGCCTCTCAGTTCCGAGGGCGCGGTGTACCGGCGCGTGCAGCCCACCGAGCCGCTGGCGACGTCGTAGACCTCCGCGAGCACCGGCGCCGCCTGGCACCGGGCCGATCCGGACTGCGCGTCGGGGCACTCGTGCCGGACGACGATGACGTCCGCGATCCCGTCGGCGGTCACGTCGTTCAGGGCGATCGTCCCGGCGTCGGAGAAGTACGGCTTCCCGGGGTCCCGCCAGATCCCGCCGCGTGAGACGAACAACTCAGCCGCCGAGCCGTCGGCGGTCTTACCGCGCACCAGGCAGACCGGCGTGGCGCCGTCGACACAGCGCAAAGAATCGCCCGTGAGGGTGACCCCCATGTCGTTGATGATCAACGGGAACACCGAGTCCGCCCCGATCCGGACCACGCCCTGCTTCCCCGTTTCGTCGGCCAGCAGGACGACGGGCACCCCTCCGACGGTCATCGCGCCGACCTCCCGGCAGGCCGAGTAGCCGCAGCTGGCCCCCGGCGCGGTCGGGACGCCATCAGGCAGCGGAGGCACCCCGGCCTCACCGTCGGGCACCGGAGCGGGCTGGCGAAGCAGGATCACGGCCACGATGACCCCCGCCGTCACCACGACGGCCAGCATCGCGGTGACCAGCACGGATCGCGGCGTCCGCACTACCTGAGTCCGCATATCCGAGAGCGTAAGTGATCTAGCGGAGAGTGCACGTCTATGTTGTTCCGGTGACGAACCCCGGATTGCCCAACGCCCTGTTCCTCCCCGCGGCGAAAAGGCCGAAGGACTTCACGAGTGCGGAGATCGAGCTTCGCGAGACCAAGGACGGCCGGATGGCGTTGATCGCCTTCAGCACGGTGCGGCGCCTGGTCGAATGTTGCGGCCCGCACCAGCCGTGGGCGCTGGTCAAGGCCGAGCACCTCGGCCGGGTCTACCAGGCCCAGCCGTACGACCTGATCGTGCTCGATTCCGACCTTCCGGAAGAACTGCGGCACCGCGACGCGCTGGTGTAAGCCGTTCCAAGAGAACTGAGACACGGAGAGGCACTGATGTAAGCCGTTCCAAGAGAACTGAGACACGGGGAGGTACTGATATAAACAATGTCACCGGGTGGCCTTGCTCTCACTCAACCAGAGCCGGAACTTCCGTAAACTGCTGCGGAGCCGCATCGGGGCGGCCCGACGTGCGAACGCAGGAGGTACGGCGTGACCGAGCAGGCCGGCACAGGTGGTCCGGTGACCAAGATCCTGATCGCGAACCGCGGCGAAATCGCGGTACGGGTGATCAGGGCGGCGAAGGACGCCGGGCTGACCAGCGTGGCCGTCTACGCCGATCCGGATCGTGACGCACCCCACGTCCGTCTCGCCGACGAAGCCTTCGCTCTCGGCGGCACCACCGCGGCGGAGAGCTATCTCGTCTTCGACAAGCTCCTCGACGCCGCCAAGCGGTCGGGCGCGGACTCGGTCCACCCCGGCTACGGGTTCCTCTCCGAGAACGCGGACTTCGCGCAGGCCGTGATCGACGCCGGGCTGACCTGGATCGGGCCGAGCCCGCAGGCCATCCGCGACCTCGGTGACAAGGTCACCGCGCGCCATATCGCGCTGCGGGCCGGCGCCCCCCTCGTGCCCGGTACGAAGGATCCCGCCAAGAACGCCGACGAGATCGTCGCTTTCGCCGACGAGCACGGCCTGCCGGTCGCGATCAAGGCGGCGTTCGGCGGTGGCGGCCGCGGTCTCAAGGTCGCCCGCACCCGCGAGGAGATCCCGGAGCTGTTCGAGTCCGCGACCCGTGAGGCGATCTCCGCCTTCGGCCGCGGCGAATGCTTCGTCGAGCGTTACCTGGACAAGCCGCGCCACGTCGAGGCGCAGGTGCTCGCCGACCAGCACGGCAACGCCATCGTCGTCGGCACCCGCGACTGTTCGTTGCAGCGCCGCCACCAAAAACTGGTCGAGGAGGCGCCCGCGCCGTACCTGACCGATGAGCAGCGCAAGCGCATCCACGAATCCGCGAAGGCGATCTGCAAGGAGGCCGGCTACTACGGCGCAGGGACCGTCGAGTACCTCGTCGCCGTCGACGGCACGATCTCGTTCCTCGAGGTCAACACGCGGCTGCAGGTCGAGCACCCGGTATCCGAGGAGACCACGGGCCTCGACCTCGTACGCGAGATGTTCCGCATCGCGCGCGGCGAGAAACTGCGCATCACCGAGGACCCGGAACCGCGCGGGCACTCGATCGAATTCCGCATCAACGGTGAGGACGCGGGCCGCGGCTTCCTGCCGGCGCCCGGCACCGTGACGAAGTTCGTCGCGCCGAGCGGCCCCGGCGTCCGCGTCGACTCGGGGGTCGAGTCCGGCAGCGTCATCGGCGGCCAGTTCGACTCGATGCTCGCGAAGCTGATCGTCACCGGCTCGGACCGGCAGAACGCGCTCGAGCGCAGCCGCCGGGCGCTGGCCGAAATGGTCGCCGACGGTATGGCGACGGTTTTGCCGTTCCACCGCGTGATCGTGGACGACCCGGCCTTCATCGGTGACGAGAACGGCTTCAGCGTGCACACCCGCTGGATCGAGACCGAGTTCGAGAACAAGATCGAGCCGTTCGTCGCCCCGGAAGCCGCCGAGGCCGAAGAAGAGCAGCCCCGCCAGAACGTCGTCGTCGAGGTCGGCGGCCGTCGTCTCGAGGTGTCGCTTCCCGGCGGGTTCTCGCTCGACGCCGGTGGCGGTGGCACGGCCGTCAAGGCCAAGCCGCGCAAGCGCGCGGGCGGCACCAAGGCCGCGGTGAGCGGCGACGCGGTCACCGCGCCGATGCAGGGCACCATCGTCAAGGTCGCCGTCGAAGAGGGCCAGCAGGTCGAAGCGGGCGAACTGGTCGTCGTGCTCGAGGCGATGAAGATGGAGAACCCGGTCACCGCGCACAAAGCGGGCACCGTGACCGGCCTCTCGATCGAGGTCGGCGCCGCGGTGACGCAGGGAACCCAGCTGTTCGAGCTGAAAGACTGACGAATGTCGTGGTAGACGGCGCCTTGCTCGGCCTACCATCGAAAGGGTGAGCGAAGCGCCGTCTCCGCAGCTGCGGATCAGTGACCAGGATCGAGAGTCCGCGCTGACCGCGCTCGGCGAGCACCTGAGCGTGGGCCGGATCGACATCGACGAGTTCGGCGAGCGGTCCGCTCAGGTCACTGCCGCCAAGACACGTGGAGAGCTGTCCGCGTTCTTCCTCGATCTGCCCGAACCGCACCCCGTCTTCGACGCACCCAAGACGGCCGTGAGCGAACCGGAGAAACCGGCGTCGCCGTCGGCGGGCATCTCCCCGATGCAACGGGTCATGGGCGCGCTCCTGCCGATCCTCTTCATCGCCTCCATCGCACTCATCGTCACCACCGGCGTCACCTGGTGGTTCATCCTCGTCCCGATCGGGATCAGCGCCGTCGGCGAAGGCATCTGGGGCAAGGGCTGGGACAACGCCCACAAGAAGCTCGGGAAGCAGCGCCGCCGGGAACTGGACGGCTGATCCGCCCGTAGACTCGGGACGTGAGCGCCGAGAGACCGGACATGCGGCTGAGCGACGCCGAACGCCAAGACGCGCTCGACGCGCTGGAAGAGCATGTCCGCACCGGCAGACTCGACCTCGACGAGTTCGGCACGCGCTCGGCCAAGGTCAGCGCCGCGAGGATGGCTAGCGATCTCGAACCCCTGTTCACGGACCTGCCCTCGCCCCGGCCGAGCGCGCTACTGCCCCTGCCCCCGATGCCCGGCGTCGCGCGGGCGAGCGCGAAGAACGAGGCCCAGCCGTCGAAATGGCTGACCGCCAGCGCCGTGCCGATCGCCGCCGCGGTCGCGATCGCGTTGTTCTTCTTCACCCGAGGGACGTTCCTGGTGTTCCTGCTGCCGTTGGCGGTCGCGCTGATCATGAGCCGCCGTCACTGAAGATCCGGTTACCCTCGAAGGGTGGAACCGGTGGAGATCAACGCGGGCGAGTACTACCTGCGGCAGCTGCGGGCGGACAAGGCCCTCGACGACCGTCCGGCGCTGGTCGCGGCCTTCGCCGATCCGACACACCGCAAGTACGTCCTGAACTACCGCTTGCGAGACCTCGACGAGGCGACCGAGTACGTCGCGCTGCGCGCCGCCCAGTGGGCCGGTGACGAACGTTGTTCCTGGGCCGTGGCCGCGCCGACGACCGGGGATCTGCTGGGCGAGGTCGGCCTGCGGGATCTCGATTTCGACCTCGGCTACGCGGAGGCGTCGGTCTGGGTGCGCGCGGCGTCGCGGGGCGAAGGTGTCGCGAGCACCGCGCTCAACGCGGCCCTGCGGTTCGGTTTCGGCGGACTCGGCCTTCGTGAGGTCAGCTACCGCTACGAAGAGACCAACGAGGTTTCGGCCTCGGTCGCCCGCAAATGCGGATTCACCCTGATCGGGCCCGAACTGGACCCGGCCCCGACCGGGGAACGCCTCATCCGCTGGCGCCGCACCGCCTGACTCCCCCCGCGTTTCGTCCTCTAGTTGCGGTAGTTCGCACTACGTACTACCGCAACTAGAGGACTACTTGCGGTGGTCAGAAGGGGTAGGTGGGGGGTGCGGCGCGGACGGTGACCCAGCGGGTTTCGGTGAAGGCCTCGACGTTCGCCGCCGCCCCACCGAAACGGCTTCCGGTGCCCGAAGCAGCGACGCCGCCGAAGGGACTGTTCGCCTCGTCGCTGACGGTCTGGTCGTTGATGTGCACGATCCCGGTCGGGACGCGGTCGGCCAGGTCCAGTCCTTTGAGGACGTCACGGGTGACGATCCCCAGCGAGAGCCCGTATTCGCTCGCCGTGGCGAGCCGGACGGCCTCCTCCGCGTCGGAGAACCGCACGACCGGCGCGACCGGGCCGAAGATCTCCTCGGCGACCGCGGGCGCCGTCGGCGGCACGTCGGAGAGCACCGTCGCGGAGTAGAACAGCCGGTCGAAGTCGGCACCGGCGGCGACCCGCGCCCCCGCCGCCACGCTGGCCGTGACCAGCGCGTGGATCTTGTCCCGCTGCCCGGCGTCGATGATCGGTCCGAGCGCGACCTCGTCCCGTGCCGGGTCGCCCACCCGGATCGCGGCCGCCTTCGCCGCCAGCCGCTCGACGAAGTCGTCGTAGATCCGCTCGTGCACCAGGTGCCGCCCGGTGGTCATGCAGATCTGGCCCTGGTGGAAGAAGGAGCCGAACGCGGCGACTCCGGCGGCTTCCTCCACGTCCGCGTCGTCGAGCACGATGAGCGCGGAGTTCCCGCCCAGCTCCAGATGTGCCCGCTTCAGATGTTTTCCGGCGAGTTCGCCGACCTTGCGCCCGGCGCCGGTCGACCCGGTGAAGGAGATGACCCGGACCGCCGGATGCGTCACCAGCGTCTCGCCGACGTCCGCGCCACCCGGCAGCATCTGCAGCACTCCCGGCGGCAGCCCCGCTTCCTCGAAGATCCGCGCGAGGACCACGCCGCCGGTGACCGCGGTGCGCGGGTCCGGCTTCAGGATGACGGCGTTGCCCAACGCGAGCGCCGGGGCGACCGAACGGATGCCCAGGATGATCGGCATGTTGAACGGTGAGATCACCGCGACGACGCCCGCCGGGACACGGCGTGCCATCGAAAGACGCGGTTCTTCACTCGGCAGGAGTTCGCCGTACGGGCGGCCGGGCAGGGCCGCCGCCTCGTAGCACTCCTGTTCCGCCACGTGCAGCGAGAAGCCGGCCACCCCCGGCACCGCGCCGACCTCACGCACGTTCCACCAGCGGATCTCGTCGGCGTGCTCGGCCCACAACCGGGCAGCGGTGCGCAAGATCGCGGCACGCCGGACGTGCGGCGTCGCCGCCCAGGACCGTTGCGCCTCGGCCGCGGTTTCCGCCGCTTTCGCGGCATCCGCGGCCGAAGCGATCCCGACGCTGCCCAAGACCGCACCGGTCGCGGGCTCTGTGACGTCACGGGTGCCACCGCTACTGGGCACCCACGAGCCCCCGGCGAAGATCCGGTCCGTCCACGTCGACGAGTCGAGAAACACCACAAGTCCGCCTTCCGCCTCAGGGACGGTCGACGCTATTTCAAATTCACCCGATCAGGCAATGACCGAATCAACTCACCGGTTCGATGATGCCGGAGCGTGCTTCCGGCGCGGACGACCGCAACGCGTCGGCGGCCTCGTCGCTCGGCTGCGACTGGGACTCCCGTTCCGCGTCCACCCGCGCCTTGTAGACCTCAACCTCGCGTCGGATCTGGTCCTCGGACCAGCCGAGCACCTCGCCCACCAGGATGCCGACCTGCTCGGCGCAGTCGACGCCGCGATGCGCGTACTCGATCGAGATCCGCGTCCGGCGCGCGAGGACGTCTTCCAGGTGAAGCGCGCCTTCGTGACTGGCCGCGTAGACGACCTCGACGCCGAGGTAGTCCGGCGCGTGCTCCAGCGGCTTGAGCAGTTCCGGCCGTCCTTCGCCGAGCGCGAGGACCTCGTGCACCATCGAGCCGTACCTGTCGAGCAGATGACGGACGCGGTACGGGTGCAGCCCGTGCTCGCCGGCCAGATGGTCGGCCTGGTTCACCAGCGCGTGGTAGCCGTCGGCGCCCAGCAGCGGCACCTTGTCCGTGATGGACGGCTGCGGCCTGCCGGGCAGGTCGACGGCCGCCGCGTCGACGGCGTCGGCCGCCATCACCCGATAGGTGGTGTATTTGCCGCCCGCGATCGCGACCAGTCCCGGAGCGACCCGGGCGACCGCGTGCTCACGCGAAAGCTTCGACGTCTCTTCGCTTTCCCCGGCGAGCAAAGGCCGGAGTCCCGCGTAGACACCTTCGATGTCGTCGTGCGTCAGCGGTGTCGCGAGCACGGTGTTGACGTGCTCCAGGAGGTAGTCGATGTCGTGCTTCGTCGCGGCGGGATGCGCAAGGTCGAGGTTCCAGTCGGTGTCGGTGGTTCCCACGATCCAGTGATTGCGCCACGGGATGACGAACAGCACGGACTTCTCGGTACGCAGGATCATGCCCGCTTCCGACACGATCCTGTCGCGCGGGACGACGATGTGCACGCCCTTGCTCGCCCGTACCCGGAACCGGCCGCGGCCACCGGAAAGCCGCTGCAGTTCGTCGGTCCAGACGCCGGTGCAGTTGACCACCGCGGAAGCGTGGATCTCGGTCTCGCGGCCGTCTTCGACGTCGCGTACGCGGACGCCGGAAATACGGTCCGCCTCACGGAGGAAACCGACCACCTGGGTGGAGGTGCGCACCACGGCGCCGTAATGCGCGGCGGTGCGGGCGACAGTCATCGTGTGGCGCGCGTCGTCGGATTGCGCGTCGTAGTAACGGATCCCGCCGATCAGCGCGGACCGCTTCAGCGCCGGAACCATGCGCAGCGCGCCCGCGCGGCTCAGGTGTTTCTGGCCGGGAACCGACTGCGCGCCGCCCATCGTGTCGTACATCAGCAGGCCGGCCGCGGTGTATGGGCGCTCCCAGATCCGGTGCGTCAGCGGGTACAGGAAGCTGACCGGCTTCACCAGATGCGGCGCGATCGTCGTCAGCATCAACTCGCGTTCACGCAGGGCTTCTCGTACCAGACCGAATTCCAGCTGTTCGAGGTAACGGAGCCCGCCGTGGAAGAGCTTGCTGGAGCGGCTCGACGTCCCCGAGGCGAGGTCGCGTGCTTCGACCAGCGCGACCCGCAGTCCGCGTGTCGCGGCATCGAGCGCCGTACCGGCACCGACCACTCCGCCGCCGATCACGACGAGGTCGAATTTGTCCTCACCCAGCCGCTGCCACGACTCTTCCCGCTTGAGCGGTCCCAGCCTGGCGGGGCTGTTTTCGGCTTCGCGCTGAAAGCTTGCCACGTGACATTCCTCCTTGGTGCCGCTGTCACACCAGCATCGCACGATCGGCCGCGACCGGTCCGTTATGCGGGTGACACATGTGGCGTAACCCTCGCCGATCTTGGAAGAATTCGTGCTCGCGGCGCCTGGAAGGAACAAATACGCGACGGTAACGTGCCTCGAACGTGGGTCGGCAAGGGCGCCGTGGCACACCGTGTACGACCCTGCGCGGAATGTCCCACGCAGTATGTCCACAGTGGAGGTCGAGCGGTGAGCGCAGGAGCCATATTCGTCTGGGAACTGCTGGGAACGGCGGTCCTGATCCTGTTGGGTAACGGCGTGGTCGCCAACCACGTGTTGCGGAAGAACAACGGCCACAACGGTGGCATCGTGATGATCACCCTCGGGTGGGCGTTCGCGGTCTTCACCGGTGCGAGCCTCGCCGCGCCGAGCGGCGCGCACCTCAACCCGGCGGTGACACTGGGCCTCGCCATCGCCGACAAGACTAAGTGGGCGGACGTCCCGATCTACTTCGCCGGGCAGCTGGTCGGCGCGATCCTCGGCGCCGTGCTCTGCTGGGCCACCTACAAACTGCAGTTCGACGACCATCCGAACCGCGACGAGACGCTCGGCATCTTCTCGACCGCGCCGCAGATCCCGAACAAGGCCTGGAACCTCGTCACCGAGGTCATCGGCACCTTCGTGCTGGTCGCGTGGATCCTGCTCAGCCCGATCTACGCCAACCCGACGAGCGACAGCGGAACGCCGAATTTCGGCAACTCCGCGCTCGGCTACGCGGGTGTAGCGTTCGTCGTGCTGGTCATCGGCCAGTCCCTCGGTGGCCCGACCGGTTACGCCATCAACCCGGCCCGAGACCTCGGCCCGCGCATCGCGTACGCGTTCCTGCTGCCCATCAAGAACAAGGCCAACCCGAACTGGGGTTACTCCTGGATCCCGGTCGTCGGCCCCCTGGTCGGCGGTGCCCTGGCCGCCCTGCTTTTCCTCGCCGTCCACAACCTGACCTGAGACTGGAGCTTCGATGACTTCGTACGTAGCCGCGATCGACCAGGGCACCACGTCGACCCGCTGCATGATCTTCGACCACTCCGGCCGTGTGGTCGCCGTCGACCAGCGGGAGCACGAGCAGATCTTCCCGAAGGCGGGCTGGGTCGAGCACAACGCCGAAGAGATCTGGGAGAACACCCGCGCCGTCGCGGCGGGCGCGCTCGCCAAAGGGGACCTGGTCGCGGGCGACATCGTCGCGGTCGGCATTACCAACCAGCGCGAGACCACGCTGGTCTGGGACCGCAGCACCGGGAAGCCGGTGTACAACGCGATCGTGTGGCAGGACACCCGCACCGACAGGATCGTCAGCGACCTGGGCGCGCTCGGTGGCGGGCAGGAGCGCTACCGCGAGAAGGTGGGCCTGCCGCTGGCGACCTACTTCTCCGGCCCGAAGATCAAGTGGATCCTCGACAACGTTGACGGTGCCCGCGCCAAGGCCGAAGCGGGTGACCTGATCTTCGGCAACATGGACACCTGGGTGCTGTGGAACATGACCGGCGGGGTCGACGGCGGCGTGCACGTCACCGACCCGACCAACGCCTCGCGGACCATGCTGATGGACCTCGACACCCTGGCCTGGGACGCCGGGATCGCCGAGGAGATGACGATCCCGCTGTCGATGCTCCCGGAGATCCGGTCGTCTTCGGAGACCTACGGCAAGGTCCGGGAGAAGGGAGCGCTGGCCGGTGTCCCGATCTCGGGCATCCTCGGCGACCAGCAGGCGGCGACCTTCGGGCAGGCGTGCCTCTCGCCGGGTGAGGCCAAAAACACCTACGGCACCGGCAACTTCATGCTGCTCAACACCGGCACCGAGAAGGTCATGTCGGACAACGGGCTGCTCACCACGGTCTGCTACAAGATCGGCTCGAACGACACGGTGTACGCGCTCGAAGGTTCGATCGCGGTCACCGGATCGCTCGTGCAGTGGCTGCGGGACAACCTCGGCCTGATCGGCTCCGCGGCCGAAGTCGAGCAGCACGCCCGCAGCGTCGAGGACAACGGTGGCGCGTACTTCGTGCCGGCGTTCTCGGGCCTCTTCGCGCCGTACTGGCGCTCCGACGCCCGTGGCGCGATCGTCGGCCTCACCCGGTACGTCAACAAGGGGCACATTTCGCGGGCGGTCCTGGAGGCGACCGCGTTCCAGTCGCGCGAGGTGATCGACGCGATGAACGCCGACTCCGGTGTCCCGCTGAAGTCGCTGAAAGTCGACGGCGGCATGGTCGTCAACGAACTGCTCATGCAGTTCCAGGCCGACATCCTCGGCGTGCCCGTGATCCGCCCGGTGGTCAACGAGACCACCGCGCTCGGCGCGGCCTACGCGGCCGGTCTCGCGGTGGGCTTCTGGAAGAGCGAAGACGACATCCGCAACAACTGGGCGCAGGACAAGCAGTGGGACCCGTCGATGGACGAGGCCCGCCGCGAGTCCGAGTACCGCAACTGGAAGAAGGCCGTCACGAAGACCTTCGACTGGGTCGAGGGCGAAGACTGAGAAAGCTCGTGAAGGCCTCCTTTTCTACCTTGCGAGCAGGGAAGGAGGCCTCCACGGGCTTCAGCCGAAAGCGCCGCCGCCGGTCTGCGGAGCTCCCACCGGAATCTTCGAAACCTGACGTCCGGCCGCCGGTTTCACCGACGGAACCGTCTTCGGCGGCGTCTGCTTCGGCGGTTTCGTCGTCGGAGGCGGGGTCAGGGTCGGGGTCTTGCCCGGCGCGACTTCGAGGTTGATCGTCACCGTCGCCGTCTTGCAGGTCGCCTTGACCGCGTAGAAGCCCGGCTTCGCCTTGTCGCTGATGTGCGCGACCGCGCCGAGGATCACCGGGTCCTCCGAGGTCACCTCGAATTTCCCGATCCGGTCCAGCACCATCGACGTCACCTCGACGAAGTCGGCCACCGGGCAGCCGACCGAGACCAGGACGTCCTCCCCCGCCGTCGACTTCGACGGGGAGACGCCGATGAACGGGTATTGCATGGGCGGCGGGGTGAACGTCGTCGGCGGGGTGCCTGGACGCCGTCCTGCGCGAACGCGACGGCAGGGGCGGCCAGGGCCACCCCGCACGCCACCACCAGGGCGGACCGGTACCTGATCATGGAACTCACCTCACGAGCAGCCGAGCGAAAACGATGATGTTGTCGAGATAGTTGTGCGACGCCTTGTCGAAGACCCCGCCACAGGTGATGAGCCGCAGTTCCGGCTCGGTGGTGTCGCCGTAGACCGCGTCGGTGGGGAACTTGTCCTTCGCCACCCGCTCGACCTTCGTGACCGCGAACTCGGCCGTCGTGCCGTCCTTGCGGGCGATCGAGACCTTGTCGCCGGGCGCCAGTTCCTTCAGCCGGAAGAAGATGCCCTTCTGCTTGTTCCCGTCCACGTGGCCGAGGATCACCGAAGGCCCGACCTCCCCCGGGGTCGGCCCGTTCACGTACCAGCCCGCCTGCATCGGCTGAGTCACCGGCGGCACCTCGACGGTGTTGTCCGCGTTGAGCCCGAGCGGGACCAGGCTGGACTTCGCCTCGATCTTCGGCACGTCGATCGAGACCGGATCGGCTTTCGGCATCCCGTCGGCCGCCTCACCTTGCGGCTCGGCACTCGGCGCCATCGGTGCCGCGGCCTGCTGCGTGACCTGCGGCGAAGCGGCCTGCCCGGTCTCCCCCGGACCGGACAGGACGACCACCACCGTCGCCAAGACGGCCACCAAGACGACGACGAGTACCAGCGGTGCCCGTCGTCCTCGCCACCACGTCGACTTCATGTTCACCCCCGAGGAAGCGGTGCGAGAGCGACGGAGCCGGTCACCCCCACGCCTGCCAGACGCCAGGCGCGACCGGACGGTTGCCCGCCCAGGTCACGAAATGATCGCGATCAGTTCCGCACCGCGCGACGACGGTACGCGGACGCGCCGAACTCGTCGGCCCCGTCGCGCACCTGAAGTCGATCTTGACCTGACCACCCGCGCGGCCCTTGGCGGGCGAGACGCTCGGCTCCCCGAGGATCCCGATCGGGGACGCGTACGGGCCGAGGCCTCGGTGGGGGAAGCCGGAGAAAAGGGCGAAGAAGATAAAAGTGAATCGATAGAGGAAAGAAAGGAATCCCGCGCCCCTGTTCACCCAGTGGCGGTTCTCCGTTTCCCAATCCCCGCATGACGCCTCGACCGGGGCCGGGCTGCCTGCCTTCATCACGAAAGGTCGCGAAAGTCAGGGTGCCATACTGCCGTCACCCGCGCGGGCGGCGCCGGAAGGTACCGCGCTCACCTGCCGGGGAGGAACGGAAAACGTTGCCGTGTGGTTCTTTCCGTTGCAGTTGACGGTCAGCGGGTAGGTGCCCGGTGCTGTGCCATCCTTGAGGTCGACCTCCGCGCTGACGTTCGCGGGGACCCCGACGAGCGGGCCGTAGTCGTACTTGCCCACGCTCAGCACCGGCGAGCTGAACGTCGTCGACTTCGGCGCTTTCAGTCCATCGCCGGGGCACTGCGCCAGCGCCACATTGGACTCACCGTGCACGTACTTGTCGACGAGCCCCAGTTCGTAGGCCGTGTCGTCGTTGAGCTGCACCGTGACGCCTGGTGTATCGGGCTGGGGCTGCTGGGCGAGACCGGTCGCCGAACCCGCCAGCACCGCCGCACCGATCGCCACCACTCCGAAGAGAACCCTGCGCACCACGAAAAACCCCTAGCTGCCAACGAAACATCCGACACGCGCTAGACGCGGGCACCCTCGCGAGGGTTGCTTCCCCGGAGAAGATCAGTCCAAGTCGTCGTGGCGCATCAGCTGGCGGCCCGCTTCGGTGATCGATCCCGAGAGCGACGGGTACACCGAAAAGGTCAGTGCCAGGTGCTCCACTGTGAGCTGGTTCTGGACGGCGAGCGCGATGGGAAGGATGAGCTCGCTCGCGTTCGGGGCCACGACCACCCCGCCGACGACCACACCGGTGGCGGGGCGGCAGAACAGCTTCACGAAACCGCGTCGCAGGCCTTCCATCTTCGCGCGGGCGTTCGTCGCGAGCGGGAGCATGATGGTGCGGGCGGGCACCTCACCCGAGTCGATCGCCTGCTGGCTGATGCCGACGGTCGCGATCTCGGGGTGGGTGAACACGTTGGCGGCGACGGTCTTGAGCTTGATCGGCGCGACGCCTTCGCCGAGCGCGTGCCACATCGCGATGCGGCCCTGCATGCTGGCCACCGAAGCGAGCATGAGCACGCCGGTGCAGTCGCCCGCGGCGTAGATGCCGGGCGCGTTGGTGCGGGAAACGCGGTCGACACCGATGAAGCCGCCGGGGCCGGGCTCGATGCCGACCTTCTCCAGGCCGATGTCGACGGTGTTGGGCACGGAACCGACGGTCATCAGCGCGTGGCTGGCTTCGATCACGCGACCGTCGGCGAGGTGGATCGCGACGCCCTTTTCGGTGCGCTCGACCTTGTCGGCGCGGGCCTGCTTGGCGACGGTGGTGCCGCGCTGGGAGAAGACCTCTTCGAGTACGGCGGCGGCGTCGGCGTCCTCGTGCGGGAGCACGCGGTCGCGGCTGGACACGACGGTGACCTTGACGCCCATTTCGGTGTAGGCCGACGCGAACTCGGCGCCGGTGACGCCCGAACCGATGACGGCCAGGTGCTCGGGCAGCTCACGCAGGTCGTAGAGCTGACGCCAGTCGAGGATGCGCTCGCCGTCCGGCACCGCACCGGGCAGCACACGCGGGGTGGCGCCGGTCGAGATGAGGACGACGTCGGCGTCGAGGACCTCGACGGTGCCGTCGTGGGTGGTGACGGCGACCTTGTGCGTGGCGAGACCGGTCTCTTCGTCGTCGAAACGGCCCTGTCCGATGAGGACGCGGACGCCTTCGCGCTGGACGCGGGCGCGGATGTCGGCGGACTGCGCGAGCGCGAGACCCTTCACGCGACCGTGGACGGTCGGCAGGTCGACACTGGTGTCGGCCATGTCGGTGTTGATGCCGAGTTCGCGGAGGTCGTGCATGTTCGCGAGCGCGCCGGAAGAGGCGATGAACGTCTTCGACGGAACGCAGTCGTAGAGCACGCACGCACCGCCGAGACCGTCGCGTTCGACGATGGTGACGTCGGCCCCGTGCTGGGCCGCGACCAGTGCCGCTTCGTAACCGGCGGGGCCTCCGCCCATGATCACGATCTTGGTCACTGGTCTCCTCCTCTTAGCGCTGTCTGTGACTGCGTTTACCGTACGCGGGCGACCGCTGGGCGGATTGAGTGGCCGGACACGGCATGTACGTCCGGCCGGGCGACCGCCGGGTCGCTAGGCTGTCGCCGTGCCGTTGTATGCCGCGTATGGATCCAATATGGAGCCCGCCCAGATGTTGGAGCGCGCTCCGCACTCGCCCATGGCCGGCACCGGCTGGCTGGAAGGCTGGAGGTTGACCTTCGGCGGCGAGGACATGGGCTGGGAAGGTGCCCTGGCCACCATCGTCGAAGACCCGGGCTCCCGGGTCTTCGTGGTGCTGTACGACGTCACGCCGCTGGACGAGGACGGCCTCGACCGCTGGGAAGGCGGCGAGCTCGGCATGCACAGCAAGCTCCGGCTGCGCGTGCAGACCATGGACGGCTCGGTCCTGCCCTGGCTGTACGTCCTGGACGCCTACGAGGGCGGACTCCCGTCCGCGCGTTACCTCGGCGTTCTCGCCGATGCCGCCGAGGCCGCGGGCGCCCCCGCCGACTACGTCGACGCGCTCCGCACCCGCCCGTGCCGGGGCATCTCCGGCTGATCACGCGAGTTCTCCGCCCAATCACGCGTGACGTCCGCCTGATCACGCGACCGCGCGCATCTCGAACGCCCTGGCCAGCTCGGCCAAGACACGCTGGGGATCACGCAGGTCCGCCGCCGACACCCGGATCGTGATCCACCCTCGTCCAGCCATCCGTGCGTCTCGCTCGGAGTCATAGTCGTGGCGCCCCTCGTGAGATGCGAAGCCGTCATACTCCAGCGCGATCCGCCGCGACGGCCACGCCATGTCGAGTACGTACAGCTTGCGACCCTCGATCGTGGTGATCTCGTACTGCACCTCCGGTATCGGGAATCCTGCCTCGACGACGATCAGCCGAAGGATGCTCTCCGGCGGGGATTCCGCCTTGCCGGTCGCCAGGTCGAGCAGCAGGAGAGCCCTGTGGATACCTCGCCGGTCGCGGCGATCCATGATTCGGTCCCGGACGTTCTCACGCAGGGCCCGGACATGGTCCGGCGCAAGCCCGTGCATCGCCTCGTCCAGCGCGGCGATCGCGGTTCGCTTGTCACCGTCGCAGAGAAAATCGGCCAGCGCCAGATCCAAGGAGAACGTCGTGAGCCCGTCGAGTTCGACGACGTCCGAAGGCCGGAAATCGGCGTGGTGGATGACCAAACCTGGCTTCGGCTTGTTCCGTCGCGCGTAGGGCACCGTCACGTGGATGCTCGTGTCGTCCACGGCCGAGATCCCATGTAGCGCAAGGGATGTAGCTCCTGACAAAGCAGCAGGTTGCGCCACCACGAGCAGAGCGGCCTGCGCCCGCGTGGTCAGTTCGAGCGAATCGGCGGCATGGATGACGACTCCCCGCCATGGCTGTGCGAGGACACCCGCGGCCAGTCCTTCAAGGACCATCCGGCGCCCCAGAACTCTGTCAGCCTCACTACGCGAGACCGCCCCATGTCGTCCTCCCCAGTCGATCATGACCTCGAGAGTCGTGGGTTCCGGAGCCTCTGGAAAGCCCCTTTCCACAACCTGTGGATAGCTCCATAGGTTGTGGATAACCCTGTGGACAGTTGTTCGACACCGGAAGTGGCGAACAACTGTGACCAGGTGGAGATCACGCGTGACCAGAGGGAGAACACGCGTGATTGGGTGGAGATCAGGCCAGGGTGGCGAGGGCGGTGTGGACCAGGGTGCGGACACCGCACAGCAGGGCGCGTTCGTCGAGGGTGAACGTCGGGCGGTGGATGTCGGCCATGGGGCCTTCGCCGGGCCACACGCCGAGCCGCGCGAAGGCGCCCTGGACGTGCTCCAGGTACCACCCGAAGTCCTCGCCGCCGGACGACTGCTCAGTCCCGGCCACGCCGGCCTCCCCCAGCGCGGCTTCGACACCGGCCCGCATCAGCGCGGTCGACTCCGGGTCGGAGACGACCGGCGGGACCCCGCGGCGGTAGTCGAGCGAGAACCCGACGCCGGTCGGCGCGAGCAGCGACTCCACCGAAGACGCGACGAGCGGCTCCAGCATCGTCCAGACCTCGTGGTCAGCGGTCCGGAGCGTGCCGCGCAGCACCCCGTCCTGCGGGACGGCGTTGGCCGCCTGCCCGGCGTGCACCGCGCCCCAGACCAGCACGGTCCCGGAACGCGGGTCGACGCGCCGCGACAGGACCGCGGGCAGCGACGTGATCACCGTGCCGAGGGCGTGCACCAGGTCCGCGGTCAGATGCGGCCGCGAAGTGTGCCCGCCCGGCGAGGTGAGGCGCAGCTCGATGAGGTCCGCGGCGGACGTCAGCGCGCCCTCGCGCAGGCCGACCTTGCCGACCTCGAGCCGGGGGTCGCAGTGCAGCCCGTAGATCCGCTCGACGCCTTCCATCGCGCCGGCGGCGATCATGTCCAGCGCGCCACCGGGCATGACCTCCTCGGCGGGCTGGAAGATCAGTCGCACGCGTCCCGGCAGCTCCGGCGCTCCCGCCAGCGCCCGCGCCGCGCCCAGCAGGATCGCGGTATGCGCGTCGTGCCCGCACATATGCGCTGCGCCGTCGGTCTTGGAGGCGTACGGGAGCCCGGTGGCCTCGGTCAGCGGCAGGGCGTCCATGTCGGCGCGCAGCGCGACGCAGCGGTCGCCGCTTCCGATGTCACAGACGACGCCGGTGCCCACCGGGAGCACCCATGGCTTGAGCCCGACCGAGCGGAGCAGGGACATGACCATTTCGGTGGTCGCGAACTCGTGGCGGGAGAGTTCCGGGTGCGCGTGGATGTGCCGGCGCCACGCGAGGACGTCGGTGGCGTTCGCGCGAAGCCAGTCGTCGAGCCAGAAGGGGCCACGCCCGGCACCCAGATCATCCACAGGTGTCATGCTGACGCCGGCCTCGGAGATCAGCGCGGTGGGCGCCTCTTTAGGGGCAACGACGCGACCCTCGGGGTCGCCTGGAATGTCCGGACGTGAATCGAGCACCGTCACGCCGCACCTCCTCCCGCAACACGGTTGCCTTCGTCTACCACCGTACGAGTGGTCACTGAAGACACGCTGGGTGCCGTTCGATCTGTGATACGCATTTGCGATAGATCGTGCACCATGCAGATGACAAGCCGCTCGTCGAGTGATCGAGCCCTAGACGGCCGGTAGTGGATCTGCGTTGAACGGCTCGGAGGAGTTCAGCCCGGGCTAAGCGGAGAGTCCTTCTACTTCCCGGGAGCGGTTCAGGACTTCTTCTTCTTGGAACGGGCGCGACGGCCGAAAACCACCAAACCCAGCAGTACCACCGCGATGACGCCCGCGATGATCTTGTTCTTGGTCTCCTGGCTGTTGGCCTTGTCGGTCTCGGCGGGGTCGAGGACCGGGCCCGGCGGCGCCTGCGATGGCACCTCGTGCACCGTCCCTGCCTGCATGATCACCGGCGAAGCGGCCGGGACCGCCGAAGACGGCGCGGCCGGCGCACAGACGACCAGTCCGGCGGCGATCAGCCCGGCCAGCTGCCCGAGGCGAGACCTTTTCGGCATGACTCCCTTTCGTCGGCACTCGGTTCGTTGACAGAGTGTTCGTCGACAGAGTGCGAACCCGATTCTGCACTCTGCCGCGTCCCCACGTCAGCCGCCACGCGGAGGACCGGAAAACGCCGACAGGATCTGTTGAGCGGCCAGCGTCGGCGTCAGTTCCCCGTCCCGGACCGCCCGTTCGACGTCCGGAACGACCGCTCGCACGTCCGGGTGCGCGGCGAGCCGCCCGAGCAGCTGTTCGCGGACCATCGACCAGGTCCACTCGACCTGCTGCCGCCGTCGCCGTCCGTCCAGTTCGCCGGACTCGGTCAACACGTCCCGGTGACGGCCGATCTCGGCCCACACCTCGTCCAGCCCGACGTCGGTGAGCGCACTGCACGTCAGCACCGGCGGGGTCCACTCGGCGTCTCGCCCGTAGATCATCCGCAGGGCGCCGGAGAGTTCGCGGGCCGCGCGTTTCGCGTCGCGTTCGTGGTCGCCGTCGGCCTTGTTGACCGCGATGACGTCGGCCAGTTCGAGGACGCCCTTCTTGATGCCCTGCAGCTGGTCGCCGGTCCGGGCCAGGGTCAGGAACAGGAAGCAGTCGACCATGTTCGCCACGGTCACCTCGGACTGCCCGACGCCGACGGTCTCGACCAGCACGATGTCGTACCCGGCCGCCTCCATCAGCACGATCGTTTCGCGGGTCGCCCGCGCGACACCCCCGAGAGTCCCCGAAGTCGGCGAAGGACGGATGAACGCCTTCGGGTCCACCGCGAGCCGCGCCATCCGGGTCTTGTCGCCCAGGATCGAGCCGCCGGTCTTGGTCGACGACGGGTCGACGGCCAGGACGGCGACCTTGTGGCCGGCTTCGGTCAGGTCCGTGCCGAGCTGGTCGATGAAGGTCGACTTGCCGACACCGGGGACGCCGGTGATGCCGACCCGTCGCGCGCCGCCCGCGTGCGGGAGCAGCTCGACCAGCAGTTCCTGCGCTTGCGCCCGGTGGTCTTCCCGGTTGGACTCGACGAGCGTGATCGCCCGCGACAGCAGGCCGCGGTCACCCGCGAGGACGCCCTTGGCCAGCGCTCCGACGTCGATCTTGCGCGGCAAGGTTCAGGACTCCTGGGCGGTCAGCTGTCCGATGAGGTCGATCGCCGCGTCGGCGATGACCGTGCCGGGACCGAAGATCGCCGCCGCGCCCGCCGCGCGCAGTTCCTCGTAGTCCTGCGGCGGGATGACGCCGCCGACCACGACGATGATGTCCTCGCGGCCCTGTTCGGCGAGTTCGGCGCGCAGGGCGGGGACCAGCGAGAGGTGCCCGGCCGCCAGCGACGAAACGCCGATGACGTGCACATCCGCCTCGATCGCCTGCCGCGCGACCTCGCCGGGAGTGGAGAACAGCGGACCGACGTCGACATCGAAACCGATGTCGGCGAAGCCCGTCGCGATCACCTTCTGGCCGCGGTCGTGACCGTCCTGGCCCATCTTCGCGACCAAGATCCGGGGACGACGGCCCTCGTCCTCGGCGAAACTCTCGACCAGTTCACGAGCCCTTTCGACATTCTCGGCCTTGCCGACCTCCTCGCGGTACACACCGGAGATGGTACGAATCTGACCGGAGTGGCGCCCCCAGATCTTCTCCAGCGAGTCGGAGATCTCGCCGACCGTCGCCTTCGCCCTGGCGGCGTCGATGGCCAGCGCGAGCAGGTTGCCGTCGGACTGGGCGCCCGCCGTGAGCCTCCGGAGCGCGTCCTGCGTGGCGTCTTCGTCTCGTTCTTCGCGCAGCCGCCGCAGTTTCTCCAGCTGTTGCGTGCGGACGCCGGCGTTGTCGACCTTGAGCACGTCGATCTGCTCGTCGTCGGTGACCTTGTACTTGTTGATGCCGATCACCGGCTGACGGCCGGAATCGATCCGTGCCTGGGTGCGCGCCGCGGCCTCCTCGATGCGCAGCTTCGGAATGCCCGCGTCGATGGCCTTCGCCATCCCGCCCGCCTGCTCGACCTCGGTGATGTGGCCCCACGCCTTGCGGGCGAGGTCGTACGTCAGCTTCTCGACGAACGCGCTGCCGCCCCACGGGTCGATGACCCGCGTGGTGCCGGATTCCTGCTGCAGCAGCAACTGCGTGTTCCGCGCGATGCGGGCGGAGAAGTCGGTCGGCAGCGCGAGGGCCTCGTCGAGGGCGTTGGTGTGCAGCGACTGCGTGTGTCCCTGGGTCGCCGCCATCGCCTCGACGCAGGTGCGGACGACGTTGTTGTAGACGTCCTGCGCGGTCAGCGACCAGCCGGAGGTCTGCGAATGCGTGCGCAGACTCAAAGACTTATCGTTCGTGGGCTGGAACTTTTTGACTAGTTTCGCCCACAGCAGCCGTGCCGCGCGGAGCTTGGCGACCTCCATGAAGAAGTTCATCCCGATCGCCCAGAAGAAGGACAGGCGTGGTGCGAACTTGTCGACGTCCAGCCCGGCCTCGGTGCCCGCGCGGAGGTACTCGACGCCGTCCGCGAGCGTGTAAGCCAGCTCCAGATCGGCGGTCGCCCCGGCTTCCTGCATGTGATAGCCGGAGATGGAGATCGAGTTGTACTTCGGCATGTTCCGCGAGGTGAACGAGAAGATGTCCGAGATGATCCGCATCGACGGCTGCGGCGGGTAGATGTAGGTGTTGCGGACCATGAACTCCTTGAGGATGTCGTTCTGGATGGTCCCGGCCAGTTTGTCCGGCGTGACACCCTGTTCCTCGGCCGCGACGACGTACAGCGCGAGCACCGGCAGTACGGCGCCGTTCATGGTCATCGAAACGCTCATCTTGTCGAGCGGGATGCCGTCGAAGAGCTGGCGCATGTCGTAGATCGAGTCGATCGCGACGCCCGCCATGCCGACGTCACCGGCGACGCGCGGGTGGTCCGAGTCGTAGCCGCGGTGCGTCGCGAGGTCGAAGGCGACCGAAAGGCCCTTCTGCCCGGCTGCGAGGTTGCGGCGGTAGAAAGCGTTCGACTCCTCGGCGGTGGAGAACCCCGCGTACTGCCGGATCGTCCACGGCTGGTTGACGTACATCGTCGGGTACGGGCCGCGCAGATAAGGCGCGACACCGGGATACGTGCCGAGGAAGTCCACTCCGGACAGATCGTCGGCGGTGTAGACCGGTTTGACTCCGATCCCTTCCGGCGTCTCCCACGCGAGCGCGTCGGGGCCCTTGCCGGTGGCGGCATGCAGGGCTTCGGTCCACTGAGGACGGTCGACCGGGTCAGGGGTGCCGAGGTCGACGCCTGCGAAGTTCGGGATGGTCATCACTGCACTCCGAGCTCGTTCAACGTGCCGGTCAGGACTTCGAGGGCGTCGCAGCCCGTGAAGAGATAACCCGAGACGTTCTCGTGATCGCCGGGTTTACCGGCGAGAAGCACTGACGTGGCGCCTGCTTCCTTCAACGCCTTCGCGACGCTGTCGCCTTCCTCCGCGTAGGAAGTGTTGCTTCCGCAGAGGCAGGCGATCTTCGTTCCGCTGGCCCGGAATTCCGCGATGAGGTCCTCCGGGGCGCCGGGGTTCACGGCTTCGATCCCGCCCGCTTGGAAGAGGTTCGCCGCGAAACTCGCCCGTCCGGTGTGCGCCGCGACGGGTCCGAGAGTGGCGAGGAAGACGCGGGGACGGCTGGGGTGCGCGTCCGCCCGGTCTCGCAGGGCTTCGAAGGCCTCGGCGTACCGATGCCGGGGCAGGCCGCCGTCCGGTAGGTCTTCGAAGGGATCGCGAGCGACCGTTTTCTCGGCCAGGTTGGGGAATTCGCTGACGCCGGTGATCGGGTCACGACGGGTCGAGAGCCGCTTCGACCGCTTTTTCCAGGTTTCGGCGAGTCGCCCGGCGAGCGCGCCGGAGGCCAGTTCGGCCTCGATCCCGCCCGCCGCCTCGATGGCGGTGAACTCGCGCCACGCGGCCTTGGCCAGATCGTCGGTGAGGTTCTCGACGTACCAGGAGCCGCCTGCCGGGTCGATGACGCCGGCGAGTTTGGACTCCTCCAGCAGGACGGCGTGCGTGTTGCGCGCGATCCGCGCGGAGAACGCGTCCGGCTGGCCGATCGCGGCGTCGAAGGGGAGCACGGTGATCGCCTCCGCGCCGCCGACCCCGGCACCGAAGCAGGCGAGCGTGGTCCGCAGCATGTTCACCCACGGGTCACGCTGGGTCAGCATCGCGGGCGAGGTGACGGCGTGCTGCCGCATACCCGCCCCCTTACCACCGGATACCTCGGTGACCCTTGCCCAAAGCCGCCGCGCGGCACGGAACTTGGCGATCGTGAGGAACTGGTCGGCCGTGGCGGCGAGCCGGAACTCGAGCTGCCCGGCCGCGGTGTCGATGTCCAGCCCCGCTTCGGTGAGCACCCGCAGATAGGCGACGCCCGCCGCGATGGTCGCGCCGAGTTCCTGCGCGTCCGAACCGCCCGCCTCGTGGAACGGCAGGCCGTCGGCCACGATCGTTCGCACCTTCGGGTGACTGGAAGCGACGCGCGCCGCCAGTTCCGCGGCGGGGACGAGCGGATACGCCGAACCGGTGCGCGCGATCAGGCCGATCGGGTCGGCGCCGAGCGTCGCGGTGACCGCGCTCGCCGGGATCTCGCGTTCGGCGAAGAGGCCGAACAACTCGTTCGCCGCGGCTTCGTACTCTTCCCCCGCGTCGAGGGTGACAGGCGCGAGGTCGATGTAGACCTCGTTCAGCGCGTCGGCCAGGTCGGCGACGGGGACCCCGGTCGCGCCCACACGCAGCCAGATCGAGCTGACGCCGCCTTCGAGGTCGGCGAGGATCGCGGTGTTCGTGACTTTGGCGTCGCGTCGCGCGTACCTGGCACGGATGTCCCAGCCCGTAGTCACCGAACCCTCGGGCCGGGCGCTTCTCACGAACGGCGGAAGACCGGGGAAGCCCGTTCCCTCGACCGCGTCATCGGCGGTGTAGAGCGGCTGGATTTCCAAGCCGTCATACGTCCGGGTGACCAGTTTGCTTTCGGGCAGGCCATCGAACCCCTCAGCGATCGCGCCGCTCTTGCGCAGCACTCCGGCGACGAGTTCCCGCCACTGCTCGCGGCTCGCTTCCGGGAACTCCGCCGCGAGAGCCAGCGCATGGGGCTCGGCTGGTGCAGCGTGTCCATCGGGGGTCGGCACTGACTCCGTCTCGGCCACTTCCGTCATAACCAACGATGTTAACGGCCCTTAACAAGACTCACTTGTGACGCTAGTCGCGCCGGGAGGGGACCGTTCACTCCTCCAGGGCACGGCGCATCGGCCCGCCAGGTGGGCATACGACACAATTGGGGCCGTGCCGCCCGACACCACCGAGTCCAGCGAGAGCCCCGGCGACGAGAAGCGTGTCGTCGCCGGGCGATATCGGTTGCGCTCGGTCATCGGATCGGGGTCGATGGGCACCGTCTGGTCGGCCTACGACGAGTTCCTGCACCGTCCGGTCGCGGTCAAAGAGGTCCGCCTCCCGCCCGGCGTCCCGACCGCGCAGGCCGACGAACTGCGCGAACGGACCCTGCGCGAAGCCCGCGCGATCGCCGTCCTGAGTCACCCGAACGTGATCATCCTGCACGACGTCGCGCGCGAGAACGACGAACCCTTCGTGGTCATGGAGCTGCTGCCGTCACGCAGCCTCGCGCACATCCTGCGCGACCACGGGCCGCTGACGGTCGAGCAGACGGCGGCGGTCGGCATCGCGGTCGCGTCCGCGCTCGAAGCCGCGCACGCCGCCGGGATCACTCACCGTGACGTCAAACCGGGGAACGTCCTGGTCGCGGGCGACGGCCGCATCAAGCTCACCGACTTCGGCATCGCCAGGAACGTCTCCGAAGCCACCATGACCCGCACCGGGATGATGCTGGGCTCCCCCGCCTACATCGCGCCCGAAGTCGCCTCCGGGGGCGCGGTCGTCCCCGCCGCCGACCTGTGGGGCCTCGGCGCGACGCTGTTCGCCGCCATCGAGGGCTCTCCGCCCTACGACGCCGACGGCGACCCGCTCGAAACGGTCGGCAAGGTCGTCAACGGCAAGGTGCCGAAGCCCGGCCCCGGCCCGCTGTCCGACGTCATCGGCGCGCTCATGAAGAAGGAGCCGTCGAAGCGGGTCACTCTGCGTGAGGTGCGGCGACGCCTGTATCCGTTGCAGGCCAAGACACTGATCGACCTCTTCCCCGCCGAGCTGTTCCACACGCCCGACGGGAAGAAGACCACCGCGCACCTTGACGCGACCGACACCCAGGTGATCAAGCCGGTCGTCCCCGACAAGCCGGGCGAAGGCACGAGTTCCGAACTCGCCGCCGACCCCGGGCCGCTGCCGTTCCTGAACCCGCCCGCGGCGGCTCCGGAACCCCGGTCTCCGGAACCCCGGTCTCTGGAAGTCCGGTCTCTGGAACAACGGTCTCCGGAACACCATTCTTTGGAACACCCAGCCGAACCCGCGCCGATGCCGACGGTCACGCCGGCCGCGCCGCGTCCGCTGAGCCGGTCGACGGTGGCCACGGTGGCCTTGGCGCTCGCGTCGGTCGTCGTCTTCCTCCTGGCAGCGGGAGGCGGGTTCGTCCTGGCCAGGACGGTCGGCGGGCAGCAGCTGCGGCCACCGGAAGGGACGCCGCAGGGCGGCACGATCGCCACTCAGCCCCCGCCGGTGCTCGTCACACAGCAAGGTGACGCGAGCACGGTGAACGGTGTCAAAGGCGGCCGGTTCAGCATCGGCGTGCCGGAGGACTGGAAGAAGTTCGTCGCGCCGCACGTCACCAGGGGTGTGCCCAGCACGGTGGTCCAGTACGTCGCGCCCGACGGCGGCCAGGTGATCCGGATCGAGCGGCTGACCGGCTTCCTCTCCGACAATTCGCCTCCGGCCTACTTCAGCTGGCTGAAGTCGCAGCATCCGGAGGTCTCCCTCATCGGGGAGCCCACCCCCGTGCCAGGGCGGGGCGACGACAGCATGCGGTACGTCTACCGGACGACCGAGCGCTCCGCCGCGGCCAGGGACTCCGCGAACGAGAGCATCACGCGCACGACGTTCATGGACCTGTTCAGCGGGGGCGTCGACCTGTGGATCCTCTCGGTGACCTCGCCGATCGAGCAGGAGACGTCGGCGAAGACCGCGGTCTTCGAGCCGGTCGCGCGGTCACTCGTCGTGGACGGCTAGCCAGGGGCTGAAGGGGACTTTCCCCGCATGCGATGCGGGGAAAGCGCCCTTCGCCGCGTGAGACGAGGGGAAAGTCCCCTTCAGCCCCCGCCGCGCAGTCACTCTTCGTCGACGGTGGGCCGCGCGAAGTGCGCCTTCGAAGCCCGCTGCTGCGCCAGCCTCCGCAGCACCGAAAGCAGCCTGTCGCCGAGAACGGTCTCCACGACGGCGATCTCGACGATGCGCTCCAGCGACTCGACCCCGGCGATGCCTTCGAGGTCCAGGTCGGCGATCCGGTCGGCGATCTCGGCGTAGCCGTCGAGTTTGTCGAGGTACCAGCCATGCCCGACCTCCCGGATCGCGCACAGGACGCCGACCAGGGCCTGGATGACCGGATCGTCGTCGTCCTTGCAGGGCCAGTTCCGGCGCTCCGCCAGCTCCCGGACCGTGGTGAGCGCCCAGTTCCGGGCTTCGTCGTCGACGATCTGCTTGGCGGTCGTGATGCCCTGCTGCGCGATGCCGAGGACGCGGTGGGGATCGGCTCCCCCGGCGTCGACCGCGGCGAGCACCTCGCCGACCGTCGTGAGCGCGAGCCCGCCGACGTCCATCAGCGCCCTGATCAGCTTGATCCGCTGGATGTGCCCGTCGCCGTACTTCGCCTGATTGGGGCTGGTCCGCTCACCCGGCGGGAGCAGCCCTTCCCGCAGGTAGTACTTGATCGTGGCGACCGGGACCCCGGCTTTTTCGCTCAGTTCCGCCATCCGCACGCGTTGTCACTCCGATCTCGGGGCCGGTTCCAGGGTCGTCCCTGAAGACTTCTCAGGATGGATAGTTTAACTTCCCATAACGGAGAGCATGACTATCCATTCTGGGAGGGACCCATGACCATCTTGACCGATCTCCGCGAGAGAACCCGCACCTGGCACCGGGGTTCGTATCGCCTGGCCCAGGCGTTCGCCGTGATCACCGTGCTGTGCGTGCTGGCCATGCTGATCGACCAGCGGACACTGAACGGCGCGCCGCTCTGGGCGAAACCGTTCAAATTCGCCGTCTCCGCCGCGCTCTACTTCTTCACCTGGAGCTGGCTCGTCTCACTGCTGCCCAAGTTCCGGCGGACCACGAACTGGCTGGTGAACGTCCTCGTCGTGATCTTCGCGGCCGAGTACGCGCTGGTGGTGTTCCAGGCCGTCCGCGTCCGCGCGAGCCACTTCAACAACGCGACCCCGCTGGACAACACGATCTTCCAGGTCATGGGCGGGATGATCGCCGTGCTGTGGGTGGTGAACCTCGTACTGACGATCGCCGTCATGTTCACGCGGCTCCCCGACCGCGCGACGACGTGGGCCGCCCGGATCGGCGCGGTTCTCGGCATGATCGGGATCTCGCTGGCGACGCTGATGAGCAGCCCCACCCCGGACCAGCAGGCCGTGCTCGACGCGACCGGCCAGTCCGCGATGATCGGCGCGCATACCGTCGGCCTCCCCGACGGCGGTCCCGGCCTGCCGATCCTCGGCTGGAGCACGGTCGGCGGCGACCTCCGGATCCCGCATTTCCTCGGCCTGCACGGACTTCAGGCGCTTCCGCTGCTCGCGCTCGCCCTTGGCGTCCTGGCCGCGCGGTACCCGCGGCTTCGCGACGACGTCGTCCGGCTGCGGCTGGTCGTGGTCGCCGGCATCGGCTACGCGGGGCTTCTCGCCCTGCTCACCTGGCAGGCGCTGCGCGGCCAGTCCATCGTCGCCCCCGACGGCCAGACCCTGACGGCCCTCGCCCTGCTCATCGCCGGCGTCGCCGTTAGCGGGCTAATCGCGGTCGGGCGGCAGGCGAAGGACCGAGAGCTGGAGTACTCCCTTCGATGACCGCCGAGACCCTGTTCACCTGGACCTTCCCGTCGGCCGCGCCGTTCTGGCTGCTGATGATCTTCCTGCCGGGCTGGTCGTGGACCCGCCGGATCATGTCCTCACCGTGGGTGCCGCTGCTGCCGCTGATCCCGTACTTCGCGCTCGCCATCCCGCATCTCGGCGAGCTGTGGACGGCGGTGAGCAGGCCCGATCTGGACGTGCTCAGCGCGTTCACCGGTTCGCCGTACGGGGCGGCCGCGATCTGGGCCCACCTGATCGCCTTCGACCTGTTCATCGCGCGGTGGATGTACCTCGAATCCCGCGAGCACCGCATCCACCCGCTGGTGACGGGCCCGATCCTGGCGCTCACGATCTTCCTGTCCCCGTTCGGGCTGGTGGCGTTCCTGCTCGTGCGAAGTGTCCGGATACGCTCGTCGCATGAGTGAGAACGAGGTCGCGGCGGCCGCCGCCATCGCCGAACGCACCGGCGTCGAGAAGCACGACATCGCCGTCGTGCTCGGTTCGGGCTGGCGCCCCGCGGCGGACGTCATCGGGGAGCCGGCGGCGGAGATCCCGCTGGGCGAACTGCCCGGCTTCGTCGCGCCGGGCGCGGTCGGGCACGGGGGGACCGCCCGGTCGGTCCGCGTCGGCGAAAAGCGCGCGCTGATCATGCTGGGCCGCACACACTTCTACGAGGGCAAGGGCATCGACCCGGTCGTGCACAACGTGCGCACCGCCGCGGCCGCGGGCGCCAAGACGGTGCTGCTGACCAACGCGGCGGGCGGTCTGCGCGAGGGTTTCCGCGTCGGGCAACCGGTGCTGATCTCCGACCACCTGAACCTGACCGCGCGCTCGCCGATCGTCGGCGCGAACTTCGTCGACCTGACGGATCTCTACTCGAAGCGGCTGCGCGACATCGCGCGCGAAATCGACCCCTCGCTGGAAGAGGGTGTTTACGCGGGACTGACCGGGCCGCATTTCGAGACTCCGGCGGAGATCCACATGCTGCGGACGCTCGGCGCCGACCTCGTCGGCATGTCGACGGTGCTGGAGGCCATCGCCGCCCGCGCCGCCGGGATCGAGGTCTTCGGGCTCTCGCTGGTGACCAACCTGGCGGCCGGGATGACCGGGGAACCGCTGAACCACGAAGAGGTGCTCGAAGCGGGCCGCCAGTCGGCGACGCGGATGGGCACCCTGCTGAAGGAACTCGTCGCCCGCGCCTGACATACCCATGCGAAAGGCCTCGGCTCACCTGAGCCGGGGGCCTTTCCGTACTTCTCGACCTGCGAACCCGGGAAGCCGCTGCGCGACCTCGACGGCGAGCAGCTTTCGCGACTGCTCGAAAAGGGCGTCCTCAGCGCCGGTCAGCTGTGCACCCACCCCGGCCACGACGACGGCTTCGGCGTTCGTGGACGAACCACCGCGGCAGGACGTTTCCGAACACTTGCCCGATGACGGGATAGAACGACTCGGGTGGGGCATCGATGGCACGGGGTTGAGCATCGGGCCCGAAGAACGAGGCGAACGCCTCGCGCATTCCGAAACCGGCGCTTTCCGTGGCCACACCCGCCTTTTCGACGACCGGGCGTATGTCCTCACCGGTGGCGAATCAGGACGTCGCGCGCGGCGACGGCGAGCGGTAGCAGATGATCATGACCGACCCAGGGAAGTGAAGATCAATCGCACCTTCTCCAACGTACCCGTAGGCTGACTCGGTGACGACTTCCTTGACCCCGGAGCTCCGGGATCGGGCGTTCCGCTGGATCGCCGACGATCCGGACGACGATTCCCGTGTGGAGCTGCAGAACATCCTCGCCCGCGCGATGGGCGGGGAAGCCGGTGCGGCGGACGAACTCGCGGATCGGATGGCGGGCCCGCTCGAGTTCGGCACCGCCGGGCTGCGCGGCCCGGTGCGCGCGGGACCCCAGGGGATGAACGTCGCGGTCGTCACCCGAACGACGGCCGGAGTCGCGGCCTGGCTGACCGCGCAAGGACATCCGGGCGGGGTCGTGGTGGTCGGCCGCGACGCGCGACACGGTTCGGAAGCGTTCGCCAGGGCCGCCGCCGAGGTGCTCTCAGCCGCCGGATTCGCGGTGAAGGTGCTGCCAGGGCCGCTGCCGACGCCGGTGCTCGCGTTCGCCGTGCTGGAACTCGGCGCCGTCGCGGGCATCCAGATCACCGCGTCGCACAATCCCCCCGCCGACAACGGCTACAAGCTTTACGACGCGACGGGCGGCCAGATCGTCCCGCCTTCGGACGGCCAGATCGAACGCGCCATCGAAGCCGCTCCCCCGGCCATCAGCGTCCCGCGCGAGCCGGGCGCCGAGGTGCTGGGCGACGAACTCCGGGACGCCTATCTCGCCAAGGTCGCCGTTCTGCCACGCGGCCCGGAACGCGGGGTCAAGGTCGCCGCGACAGCGTTGCACGGCGTCGGCGCGGAAACCCTGCGTGCCGCCTTCGACCGCGCCGGTTTCACCGAGCTGAGCTTGGTGGCCGAGCAGTCCACGCCGGATCCCGACTTCCCGACGGTCGCCTTCCCGAACCCGGAGGAACCGGGCGCGACGGACCTTTTGCTCGCGCTGGCGTCCGAAGTGGACGCCGATCTGGCGATCGCGCTCGACCCCGACGCCGACCGGTGCGCGCTGGGCGTGCGCGAACGGGACGGTTCGTGGCGGATGCTGCGGGGCGACGAAACCGGCGTCCTCCTCGGCTGGCACATTCTGTCCACTGTGGACTCCATTGATCCGCTCGTGGCGACCACGATCGTGTCGTCGTCGATGCTCGGCGAAGTCGCGAAGGATTTCGGAGCGCGCTACGCGGAGACGTTGACCGGGTTCAAATGGCTGGTTCGCGCGGGCGATGGGCTCGTGTTCGCCTACGAAGAGGCGCTCGGTCTCTGCGTCAATCCCGGTTTCGTGCGTGACAAGGACGGCATCGCCGCCGCCGTGTTCGCCGCGGGACTGACCGCTTCGCTGCGCGCGTCGGGCCGCGGCCCACTGGACGTCCTCGACGAACTGGCCGTGAAACACGGGGTACACGTGACGGATCAGGTCTCGCTGCGGGTCACCGACCTGTCGGTACGGGAGAAGCTGATGGCGGGCCTGCGCGCCGCTCCCCCGGCGTCGCTGGGCGGCATCGACGTCACGATGGAGGATCTCCTGCCCGACGCCGACGTGCTGCGGCTGACCGGAGAGGGCCTGCGCGTCGTGATCAGACCGTCCGGAACCGAGCCGAAGCTGAAGGCGTACCTGCAGGTGAAGCAGCCGGTTTCCGGAGACCTCGCCGAGGCGCGCGTCGCCGCGGACACCAAGCTGGCCGCGCTCCGGGCCGACCTCGAGTCCCGTCTGGCCTGACGCCATGGCCAAGTTGCTGATCGTCCACCACACGCCCTCGCCCTCGACGCAGGAGATGTTCGAAGCCGTCCTCTCCGGCGCGAAACATCCGGATATCGAGGGCGTCGAGGTCGTACGCCGTCCGGCGCTGGGCGCGACCGTGCCCGACGTCCTCGACGCGGACGGCTACCTGCTCGGCACCCCGGCGAATCTCGGCTACATGTCCGGGGCGCTGAAGCATTTCTTCGACACCGTCTATTACCCGTGCCTGGATTCCACGCGAGGGCGGCCGTTCGGTTTCTTCGTGCACGGCGGCGGCGACACCACCGGGACCGTGCGCGGAATCGAGGGCATCACCACCGGTCTCGGCTGGGAGCGCGCGGCTTCCCCGGTCCTCGTCACCGGAAAACCGGGCAAAGAGGAACTGGAGGCTTGTTTCGAACTGGGTGGCACCCTCGCGGCCACCCTCATGGCCTGACCCACCGCCGCAATTAGTCCTCTAGTTGCGGTAGTTGGCGACACGAACCAGCCGCCGAAAGTGGAAAAGTAAAGGGGCCTGTTACCGGAAGCCCTGGGGGTCGACCTCCGGCAACAGGCCTAGACCAAGGGTTCGCCGTGATGGCGATCAACCTTGGCTACCCAAGCGTACTACATCAAGCACGATCTTGTGCACCCGCCTGGAAAAACGCCTCTCACTCCGTTCTCCGTACACCCCCAGGGCACGGATTCCGGAGCAAGAGGCCCGGACACGGTACGAAACCGCTTGACAACTGTAAACCACTGCATACATAGGCTGTCAACAGCTGCGGACAGACAGAATCGCGTTACACTTCAACTACAGAACGGGACCATGGAACGAACGGGGGGCCATGTCGCCGCACCAGACCTTCGCCCAAAAACTGAGCGCGTTGATCGACTCGGTGCGCGCGGACGAAGGTGCACCGCACAGCTATCGCGAACTGTCCGCGGCGATCGATCGCGCCGGCGGGCCCGCCATGTCACCCGCGTACCTGCAGCAGCTCGCCACCGGCAAACGGATCAATCCGAAGATCCACTACGTCGAAGCGCTCGCGAGACTTTTCGGGGTCCCGATCACCTACTTCTTCGAAGACCAGGAACCGCACCCCATCGGAGAGGCGAAGCTCATGGCCATGCGCGCGCAGGAGCTTTCCCCGCAGGGCCGTCGTCAGGTCATGGATCTGCTGGAACTCGTCGAACGGTACGAACGGGCCGAACGCGAGCAGCCGGGTGAAAACCGATGAAGGAACGCGAACTCCGCAAACGCTGCCGAAAGATGTTGAACAGCCTCGACATCGAACCGCCGCTCGACGTCGGCGTGCTCTGCGAGCGGCTCGGCGAGCGGCGTGGCAGGCCGATCCGGTTGATGCCGTATCCGCTGGAGGTGCCCGGCCCGTTCGGCTGCTGGATCGCCACCTCGTCGGCGGACTACATCTTCTTCCAGCAGGAGACCACGAAGTCCCACCAGGATCACATCGTCCTGCACGAACTCGGGCATATGCTCGCCGACCACCATCCCGGCGGCGACGCCGAACCGGCCGACTTCCTGCGCGGCCCCGCACCCGGGCTCGACGGCGACGCCGTACACCGCGCTTTACGCCGCACCTCCTACGATGAGGCGCACGAATGGGAAGCCGAGACCGTGGCGACGATCATCCTCGAATGGGCGTCGGTCTTGAACTACACGATTCCCCGTCGCGCCGACGACGATGACGTCCGCCGTGTCCAAGGCGCGCTGGGCGACCATCAAGGGTGGCTGTGAACTCGCTGTTCTCCCCTCTCAACCTCGTGGCGATGACACTGTTCGCGACAGCGCTCGCCTGGCGGATCTATCAGACGTACCGGGCGCCGCGGGTGCTGTCCAACTGGGCGATCACCATCACGATCGTCTGCGTCGCCGGTTCCTTCCTCGCCCAGCAGAAAGTCATCTCCGGCTGGCTCGACGGCCTGACCGGCAGGGGCACCGGCCGCCTCGTCAACAACGTCATGCTCGCCTTCGGGGTCTGCGCGCTGTTGATCGTCTTCCTCGGCTCCGCGCTCGGCCCGCGCCGGCCACGACGGGTCCTCTTCGAACTGATTCCGCTGGCAGGCGCGATCGCGCTGATGCTGGTGGCCATGGCCATCACTCCGCCGGAAGCACGCGGGCTCGCGCTGAGCCCGAAGATCGTGCACGTGTCCGGGGTGGCACTGTTCTACCTCGGGGCCGGGCTGTACCTGATCTACGGCCTGTCCGCCTGCGCCTGGTGGATCTTCCGATACATCCGCACGGCGGACCGTCACCTGCGGACCGGGTTGAAACTCAGCGCCGCCGGACTGATCTGCCTTGCCGCAGGCAGCGTCATCCGCGCGCTCTACATCGTGATCGCCTGGGCGTTGGGGCCGTCGATGCCGCTTCTGCTCACCGTCGCCGTCCCGCTGGTGCTACTCGGGATCTTGCTCTTCCTCGCGGGGATCACCTATCCCGGTGTCCGCGCGCGGCTCGCCGCGCTGCGCCGCCGTCGCCAGCACCGCTTGCACCACGAACGGCTCACCCCCTTGTGGACCGCCCTCGCCGAGGTCTACCCGAACATCGTGCTCCGGACCACCCCGCAGGGATCGTGGGAGCGGTGGCGTCCGCGCACGATCCATCGCCATTACTACCGCCGTGTGATCGAGATCCGGGACGGGCTCGTGCAGTTGAGCCCCTACCTGGAAACCGATCTCACCTCGCTCGCCGTCGACGACCCCAGCGCGGCGGCGGAGGCACTGAAGACGGCGATCGCCAGGCAAACCGCGGGCGAGAAGACCGACGGGCGGGCGAAACTCGTGCTTCCCGGCGGTGGCGCGGACATCGAATCCGACGTGCGGCCGTTGCTCGCGCTTTCGGCCGCGGTATCCCGGAACGGGGCATGACCTTGCAGCTTCTCCTTACCGCCAGCCGGATCCTGCCACGCCCGAGCACACCCGTCGAGGACGGCGCCGTGCTCGTCGAGGGCGACCGGATCCTCGCGGCGGGCCCGCGCGCCGAAGTCACCGCGCAGGCGTCGCCGGACGCTGAAAGACTCGACTTCCCCGGCGCGACGCTGATGCCCGGCCTCTTCAACGCCCATGTGCACCTGGCTTTCGACGCCACCCGCGAGATGCTCCCGAATTTCCTGGCGAGTGACGACGTCGCTCTCCGCGCCGGGGCCAAAGACCGCTTGGGGCAGTTGCTGCGCAGCGGTGTCACGACGGTGCGAGACCTCGGCGACCGCGACGCCCTCGGCGCACGGGTCCGGGTGGAACTGGCGGCTGAAAGGATCGCCGCTCCCCGTCTGCTGACCGCGGGCACGCCGCTGACCGTGCCCAGGGGACACTGCCATTTCTTCGGCGGTGAGGTCACCGGCGACGGCGTGATCCGCACGCTCATCGACGCCAACGCGGCCGACGGCGCGGACGTGATCAAGGTGATGGCCAGCGGCGGCCAGATCACCGAAGGCGGCGCGGACATGTGGGAGTCGCAGTTCGACGTCCGGCAACTGCAGTTGATCGTCGAACACGCGGCGAGCCACGGGCTTCCCGTCGCGGCGCACGCTCACGGCGCCGACGCGATCGAGGCGTCGGTCGAGGCCGGCGTCCGCACCATCGAACACTGCACGTGGATGACCGGGCCACAACAGCAGGACCGGCGTGACGGCGTCGCCAAACGGATGGCCGACGAGGGCATCGCGGCGTGCTCGACGAGCAGCCGCAACTGGCGCGTACTGGCCGAGCGCATGGGTGAGGAACTCGCGAAGAACGTCTACGGCCGGCTGTCCTGGCTGGAGGAACTGGACGTCCCGCTCCTGTCGGGGACGGACGCCGGGCTTCCCGGTTCGGTCTTCGACGACCCCGTCGGCGCCCTCGAACTCTACGAATGGCTTGGCTTCGGCAAGCGCCGGATCCTGGAGATCGCGACCGAGGACAGTGCCACCGGACTCGGCTTCGGCGACGTCACCGGACGGCTCGCCCCCGGACTGAGCGCCGACGTCCTGGTGGTCGACGGCGACCCGCTCACCGACCTTTCCGCACTCCGGAACCTTCGTCTCGTCCTCGCGCGCGGCTCCCAGGTCTGACCCGAGAGTGGGGCCGCCTGTTTGGTGACACCGTTTTAAAACGGTGTTATTGTCGCCTTCGCCACCACAGCGAAGGGAAAAACCATGGAAGGCCCGATCAGACTGTTCACGGTCATCGCGCTCGTGTCGCTGCCGACGGTGATGTACGGCGGATACGCCTTGATGGGCGTCCTGCGCGACCGGAAACTGACCGAACACCAGCGGACCATGTTCCGCGCCGGCCACGCCCACGCCGGTGTCCTGCTGGTCTTGGCGCTGGTCGCGCTGCAGATCCTCGGGCAGACCGGGCTCACGGACACCGCGTCGTGGATCGTGTGCTTTCTCCTGTTGTTCGGTGTGCTCGCCCAGTCGGGTGGCTTCTTCCTGCACCTGGCACCGGGCAAGGGCAAGCTCGGCGGCCGGGTCACCAGCGCCGGGGCCGTCCTGCTCGGGGCGGCGATCCTGACCACCGCGTACGGCGTGGCCTTCCCCTGACAAAAGCGTTGACGGCCGCTCGTTAAGCTTGCTGACGTGCCTGAATACCTGCCGACAGCCCCCGCCAAGGGGACCCGCGACTTCCTGCCCGCCGAGATGTCCGTCCGGACGCAGGTGTTCGGCCATCTCTACGACGTGCTCGAACTGCGGGGATTCCTCCGCTACGACGGCCCGATCCTCGAACCCGCCGAGATCTACGAGCGCAAGTCCGGTCAGGAGATCGCGGACCAGCAGCTGTACACGCTGACCACCAAGGGTGGCGAGCGGCTGGCGCTGCGCCCGGAGATGACACCGTCGGTCGCCAGGATGATCGCGGGCAACGCCAAAGCGCTGCAGTTCCCGGTGCGCTGGTACAGCCACCCGAACTGCCACCGCTACGAGCGGCCGCAGCGTGGGCGGGTCCGCGAGCACTGGCAGATCAACGCGGACATCTTCGGTTCGGACAGCGCGAACTGCGAGATCGAGATCTTCGAGCTGATCCACGACATGATGGGCGCGCTCGGCGCGACCCCGGACATGTTCCAGGTGCGCGCCAACGACCGGAACCTGCTCTCTTCGGCGCTCACCGACATCGTCGGCGTGACCGCGGAGCAGTTGCCGCAGGTGTTCACCCTGGTGGACCGCTGGGAGAAGTCGGACCGCACGAAGCTGAGCGACGTCGCGGCCGAGATCGGGCTGACCGGCAAGCAGTTCGAGAAGCTGACGGAGACCCTGTCGTCCGGCGCGGCCCTGCTCGACGAGCTGCCCGAGCAGGTCAAGGAGAACTCCAACCTGGTGAAGGTGCTGAACAGCGGCGCCGCGAACCTGATCACGTTCGATCCGATGATCGTGCGCGGGCTCGCGTACTACACGTCGACCGTGTTCGAGGTCTTCGACACCTCTCCGGAGAACCGCCGGGCCCTCTTCGGCGGCGGCCGGTACAGCGACCTGGCGTCGTTGTTCACGTCGCAGCAGATCCCCGGGATCGGCTTCGGCATGGGCGACGTCACGCTGATCGACTTCCTCGACACCCACGAGCTGACGCCGAAGCCGCGCAGCGAGGCCGATGTCGTGGTGATCCCGGTGGTCGAAGAGCTCACCGACGCCGCACGTGAGGTCGCGGGACGGCTCCGGAAAGCCGGTCTGCGCACGCTCACGCCCGTCGAACTCCGCAAGCTGGGCAAGGAACTCACCCGGGCCGACAAGGCCGGAGCGCGGGCCGTGGTGATCGTCGGCCAGGAGGACTGGGACGCCGGAAACGTGACGGTCCGCGGTCTCGCGACCCGCGAGCAGCAGACCGTCGCCCTCGACGCCGTGGTCTCGACCGTCGCTTCTTTGCTCTGACGCGGAAATCCGGCGCCGGGTTGATCCCGGCGCCGGACCTCGTCTCACTCAGCGCGAAAGCGTTCGCATGGACGCTTCGGGGTAGCGCTCCCCCGCGACCGCGTCAGCGGGTACCGCCGCCTCGATCGCGGCCACGTCCTCGGCGGTCAGCTTCAGCCCGACGGCCGCGACGTTCTCTTCGAGGTACTTGCGCCGCTTCGTCCCCGGAATCGGCACGACGTCCTCACCCTGGGCCTGCACCCACGCCAACGCCAGCTGGCCCGCGGTCACACCCTTCTGCTCGGCCAGCGCCCGCAGCGCCTCGACGATCGCCAGGTTCCGCTCCAGGTTGCCATCGGCGAACCGCGGCTGGGTCGTCTGCCGGAAGTCGCCGTCCGCGAAGTCCTCTTTGGACTTGAAGCGGCCGGTGAGGAAACCGCGTCCCAGCGGGGAATACGGCACCAATCCGATGCCGAGCTCCCGGCAGACCGGGACGACCTCGTCCTCGATGTCGCGCGACCACAACGACCATTCCGTCTGCACGGCCGTCACCGGATGCACGGCGTGCGCCCGCCGGATCGTCTCCGGACCGGCCTCCGACAACCCGATGTGCCGGACCTTCCCCTGCTCGACCAGTGAGGACAGCGCGGCGACGGTCTCCTCGATCGGCACGTCCGGGTCGACACGGTGCTGGTAGTACAGATCGATGTGGTCGACGTTCAGCCGCCGCAGCGACGCTTCGACCTGTTGCCGCACATAGAATTCGTCGCCGCGGATCCCGCGCTTGCCGGGATCCGCCTCGTCGCGGACGATGCCGAACTTGGTGGCCAGCACGACCTTGTCCCGCTTGCCTGTCAGCGCGCGGCCGACGAGTTCCTCGTTGCGGCCGAAGCCGTACATGTCCGCCGTGTCGATCAGGGTCACACCCAGCTCGATCGCGCGATGGATCGTCGCGACCGATTCGGTGTCGTCACCTTGGCCGTAGAACTCGCTCATGCCCATACAGCCGAGCCCCTGCGCGCCGACTTCCAGCGCGCCGAGACCGCGGGTGGGCAGGGTTGAACCCGTCATGTTTTCTCTCGCATTCTTCGGAGACTTATTTGCCGGCGGCGCGAGCGAGCCGCTCCGGGTAACGCTCACCGGCGATCGCCTCGACGGGCGCCGCCTTTTCGATGGCCGCGATGTCCACTTCGGACAGTTCCAGTTCCGCCGCGGCGGCGTTCTCTTCGAGGTACTTACGGCGTTTGGTGCCCGGGATCGGCACGACGTCGCCACCCCGCGACTGCACCCACGCGAGCGCCAGCTGTCCGGCGGTGACGCCCTTCTCCGCCGCCAAAGCACGCAGCGCCTCGACGATCGCCATGTTGCGCTCGACGTTGCCCTCGGCGAACCGCGGCAGTCCGCGGCGCATGTCGTCCGCGGGCAGGTCCTTCACCGACGTCACGCTGCCGGTGAGGAAACCGCGGCCGAGCGGCGAGAAAGGCACGACGCCGATCCCCAGTTCACGAACGGTCGAGAGGATCTCGCCCTCGATGCCGCGAGTCCACAGCGACCATTCGCTCTGCAGCGCCGTCACCGGGTGCACGGCGTGCGCGCGACGGATCGTCTCGGCGCCGGCTTCGGAGATCCCGGCGAACCGGATCTTCCCCTCCTCCACCAGCTCCGCGAGCGCGCCCCAGGTCTCCTCGACCGGCGTGTCCGGGTCGACGCGGTGCTGGTAGTAGAGGTCGATGTGGTCGACGTTCAGCCGTCGCAAGGACTCTTCGCAGCTCTGCTTGACGTACGCCGCGTCGCCGCGAGCGGTCATCCCGCCGTCTTCGGTCCAGATGATGCCGAACTTGGTCGCCAGCACGACCTGGTCCCGTTTGCCTGCGATCGCCCGGCCGACCAGTTCCTCGTTCTCGCCGCCGCCGTAGACGTTCGCCGTGTCGAGCAGGGTCACACCCAGTTCGAGGGCGCGGTGGACGGTCGCGATCGACTCCGTGTCGTCGTTCCGGACACCGTAGGCGTCGCTCATTCCCATGCAGCCGAGCCCCTGCGCCCCGACTTCCAGACCGCCGAGCTTCCTGGTGCTGATCACGCTGAAATTCCCTCCATGGTGACACCGGTGCCGAGCACCTTGCGTTCCACCTGGTCGTAGTGGTCGATCTTGTAGTCGAGGATGTCGAGGCAGGCCTGCAACTCGGCGATCCGGTCGGCGACCGAGGTGCGCTGGTCGACGAGGATCGACTTGCGCCGTCCCGCGCTCGCCGCTCCGTGGTGGCGCAGCGACGCGTACTCCCGCATGCGCTTGATGGGCATGCCGGTCAAGCGCAGCTTGGTCAGGAACCCCAGCCATCCGAGGTCGTCGTCGCTGTAGGCGCGACGCCCCGCGGCGTCCCGCGCCGGAGGCTCGACGAGTTTGATGCGCTCGTAGTACCTGAGGGTGTCGATGGACAACCCGCTACGTCGCGCGGCTTCCGCTATCGAGTAGCTCATGTGAACGACAGTACGACCTGGAGTGCACTCCAGGTCAAATCCGAATCCGAGCGATTGATAACAGCGTTGCGATACGCTCTGCTCATGCCCCGCCCCAGGACGCACGACGAGAACCTCCGGCTGAAACTGCTGGACCGCGCCGGTGAGCTCATCTCGGCCGACGGCCCGAAGGCCCTCAGCCTCCGCAAACTGGCCGCCGACGTCGGCACGTCCACCACCGCGGTCTATTCACTCTTCGGCGGGAAAACAGACCTTGTCAGCGCGCTTTTCTCGGAGGGCTTCCGGCGCTTCGGCGTCCGGATGTCCGGGGTCTCGCTGAGCGGCGACCCGGTCGAGGACCTGGTGCGCCTCGGCGTCGCGTACCGGGAAAGCGCGCTGGCCGATCCGCACCTCTACGCGATCATGTTCACGAAGTCGGTGCCGGGTTTCGAACCGGCCGAGGAGACGTCCGAGCAGGCTCGCGCCACGATGGCGCCGCTGGAGGAGACGATCCGCACCGCTGTCGCGGACGGCGTTTTCCTCGGCGCGCCGCCCGAGGTCATCGTCGTGAGCTGCTGGGGCACCGTGCACGGCCTCGTGTCGCTGGAACTGAACGGGAACCTGCCGGACGCGTACACCGTGAGCACCGCTTACGAGACGGCCCTGCGGGCGAACGCCTCCGGCTGGCTGCGCCGCTGACAGCTCGCGTTTAGCCCGCTAAACGCGACGCCGCGCGCTTGCTCAAGTACATGAAGGCCCCCATCCTTGCGCCTAGCTCCAGGGTCCCGGCAAAGTCGCAGCGACGCTGGTGGTAGTCCGGGCTTGACGTTTCTGGTGCCTGCAAGAGCCGAGTGGGAAGATTCGGGACGGTGAACGTCCGAAACCTTCCCCGCTCGGGCGTGTGCCGGAGGGAGACTCCGCGACCAGTGTGACCGCAGCGACGACTAACCGCCTAACCCGCAAGACCTCGACTTTGCCGGGACCTTGCGCCAAGTTCCGTGAAGGCCCCCTTCATGTACTCCCTGAAGTGGCGGGAAAGGGCCCTCACGCGCACCCGGATCGCGTTCAGCGGGCTAAACGCGATCGGAGTCCGCTCAAACGGCCCCGTACTGCCGGTCCCCCGCGTCCCCGAGACCCGGCACGATGAACCCGGAGTCGTTGAGCCGCTCGTCGACGCTCGCGGTCACCACCCGCACCGGCAGCCCGGTCTTCCCGAGGTGCTCGATTCCCTCGGGAGCGGCCAGCGCGCAGATCGCGGTGACGTCGGTGGCGCCGCGATCGGTGAGCAGCCGGATCGTGTACTCCATCGAGCCGCCGGTCGCCAGCATCGGGTCGAGCACCAGCACCGGCCGGTCGGCGAGCGATTCGGGCAGCGACTCCAGGTACGGCGTCGGCTTGAGCGTCTCCTCGTCGCGGGCGAGCCCGACGAAGCCCATCTGGGCGTCGGGGATCAGCTTGTGCGCCTGGTCCGCCATCCCCAGCCCGGCCCGCAGGACCGGCACCAGCAGCGGCGGGCTCGCCAGCGCGTAGCCGTCGGTGCGCGCCACCGGCGTGTGGATCCGGTCGACGCGCACGGGCATGTCGCGGGTGGCTTCGTAGACCAGCATGACGGTCAGTTCGTGCAGCGCCGCGCGGAAGGCGGCGCTGTCGGTGCGCGCGTCGCGCATGGTGGAGAGCCTGGCCTTGGCCAGCGGGTGATCAACGACGTGCACATCCATGCCGGTCAATTTAACGTCTCACGCCTGCCGCGCGAACCAGCCGACCCAGCGGCGCTGCCAGGGTGTCTCCACCGAACGCTCGTGGTGGTTCGCCCGTGCCCACGCCACGGCCTCGTCGGCGCTCAGCCCGCCGAGCGTCGCCAGGCAGGACAGCACCGTGCCGGTCCGCCCGACCCCGCCGTAACAGGCGACCTCGACGTTCTCTCCCGCCGCGGCCCGCCCGTGCGCGGCCACGATCTGCTGCCGGGCCTCCTCCCGGTCCATCGGGAGCAGGAAGTCGGGCCAGCGGATCCACTCGTGGTCCCAGTCCAGCTTGTGGTCGTGCTTCCGGCGCAGCTTCGCGCCACCCAGATATAGCCCGAAGTCCGGCGAAGGCCCCTCTGGCCAGGGACGACCCAGGCCTCGTCCTCGAATCTCGACACCGTCCGGCAGCGTGATCGCGCCGGGTAATGAGTTCCCCATCACGGCAGAATCCCATTGTCGGCCGGAAGGTGGACGCCCGGCCCTCCCGGCGGCGCTAGGCTCCTGCGCGTGAGCGAAGAGTCCGCCCTGCCGGGACCCGAACAGATGCGCATCTCCGACGCCGACCGCGAGCAGGTCGCGCAGGTGCTGCACGCGGCGATGTCCGAGGGCCGCATCACCATCAACGAGCTGGAAGAACGGCTCACCATCGTCTACGCGGCCAAGACCGTCGGCGACCTCGAACCGGTCACCGCGGACCTGCCGCGGAACCGCTCGGCGATCCAGCCGGCGACGTCGCGCGCGCTCGGTTTGCCCGACGACCGCATCGGCGGGCATCCGGGCTCCGGCGCCTCGATCGCCGTCATGTCCGGCGCGTCCCGCAAGGGCAGCTGGGTCGTCCCGCCGCAGCACAACAGTTTCGCGTTCTGGGGCGGGACCGACATCGACCTGCGGCACGCGCGCTTCGCCGAGAAGAACACGACGATCACCGCGGTCGCGATCATGGGCGGGATCGACATCGTCGTGCCCGACGACATCAACGTGGACGTCACCGGAATCGGCTTCATGGGGGCCTTCGAACTGGAGGACCGCGCCGGTACGCCCGCCGCGCCGCCGACCGCCCCGACGGTGAAGATCACCGGACTGGCGTTCTGGGGCGCCGTCATCGTCAAGCGAAAGCCACGCAACAGAGATGTACCTGAACTCGAAGGCTGAACCGAACCGGGGGGACCGTCTGATGCGCCGAAGTTTCGTCGCCATCGCTTGTGCCGCACTGCTTTCCGTCACCGCCTTCCCGGCGGCGGCGGTCGGGAAGACCGATCCGCGCCAGACCGCGATGGACGCGGCGGTCGCCGCCGGCATCCCGGGGATGGTCGCGGTCGCCGACGATTTCCGAGGCGTCAGCGGCGTCGCGAGCATCGAGCGGCCCGGCAAACCCGACGCCTCCGGGCGCTGGCGGGTCGCGAGCGTGTCCAAGGTCTTCGTCGCGACGCTGGTCCTGCAGCTGGCGGCCGAGAAGCGCGTCGGACTCGACGAACCTGTCCAGCGCCACCTGCCAGGGCTGCTGCCGTATCCGGAACCGATCACCGTCCGCCAGCTGCTGCAGCACACCAGTGGCCTCCCCCGCGACCTGCTTCCCGAGGACTCCTGGGCGACCGGGCCGGAGGTCGACACCGAACGCTTCCAGCACTTCGACAGCGACGACCAGATCCGCCTCAGCACGAAGAAGCAGCCGCTGGTGTTCAAGCCGGGGACGAACTGGGCGTACTCCAACACCGGCTACAACGTCCTCGGCCTGCTGGTCGAGAAGCTCACCCGCAAGCCGCTCGAACGGGTGCTGGACGAGCGCATCGCCCGCCCGCTGCACCTGCGCGACACCTCGCTCCCCCGCGACTTCCCGTTCCTGATCGGCCCGGCCGCCCGCGGCTACGAGCAGCTGTACGACGCCCCGCGCGGCCTCACCGACGTCACCACTTACAACTACTCACGCTACTTCGGCGCGGGCGGCGTGGTGTCCTCGGGCGCCGACCTCAACCGCTTCTTCGAGGCGCTGCTCGGCGGCCGCCTGCTGCCGGCCGATCTCCTCGCGCAGATGAAGAAGACGGTCCCGGCGGGTGGGATGGAGTACGGCCTCGGCCTGATGAAGCTGAACCTCAAGAGCGCGGGCATCTGCGCGGAGGACATCACCATCTGGGGCCACGGCGGCGACCTGCCCGGCTTCAACACCCTCAGCTTCCGTGACGACGCGGGCAAGAACATCTCGACGCTGGCCACCGTGGACCTCACCGCGTCACCGGACGCCTCGCTCAAACGCCAGCTGCCGATGATCAGCGAGTTCTGCGCGCCGGTGCTGCCCGCGCCGGCCACCGCCCAGGCCCCGGTGCCCAGCCTGTAGGCCGCCTACACTCACCGGTATGACAGCTACGACCAGCTCGTCGGCGGTGACGGCCACCCCGGCGCCGCTGACGGACGCGACTCGCGACGAGGCGAGCCTGCGCCGGTTCCTGCACGGGCTGCCCGGTGTCGACCAGGTCGGCGTCGAGCAGCGGGCCGCGGGCCTCGGCACACGCAGCATCAAGAAGTCCGCCAAGCTCTGGGCGATCGACACCGCCATCTCGATGGTCGACCTGACGACCCTCGAAGGCGCCGACACGCGGGGCAAGGTCCGCGCGCTCGCGGCGAAGGCCAAGCGGCCGGACCCGGACCGCCCGGACACCCCGCGGGTGGCGGCCGTGTGCGTGTACCCGGACATGGTCGAGACGGCTGTCGAGGCGCTGCGCGGCACCGGCATTCACGTCGCGAGTGTGGCCACCGGCTTCCCGGCGGGCCGCACGAGCCGCGAGATCAAGCTGGCCGACACCAAGATCGCCGTCGACGCCGGCGCCGCCGAGATCGACATGGTGATCGACAGGGGCGCGTTCCTTCAGGGCCGCTACCTGGCGGTCTTCGAGGAGATCCAGGCGATCAAGGCCGCCTGTGGCAGCGCCCACCTCAAGGTCATCCTCGAGACCGGTGAACTGGCCACCTACGACAACGTGCGCCGCGCGTCCTGGCTCGCGCTGCTGGCGGGCGGCGACTTCATCAAGACCTCCACCGGCAAGGTCTCGCCGGCCGCGACGCTGCCGGTCACCCACGTGATGCTGCAGGCCGTCCGCGACTGGTTCGTCCAGACCGGTGACCTGCGTGGCGTCAAACCCGCCGGTGGCATCCGGACGACCAAGGACGCGATCAAGTACCTGGTCGCGGTGCACGAGGTCGCCGGTGAGCAGTGGCTGACGCCGGACCTCTTCCGGTTCGGGGCGTCCAGCCTGCTCAACGACCTCCTGCTGCAGCGCCGCACCCAGGCCGACGGCCACTACAGCGGTCCCGACTACGTGACGGTGGACTGATCCATGGGCATCTTCGAGTACGCGCCCGCGCCCGAATCGCGCGACCTCGCGAACCTCAAACCGCACTACCGGCCGTTCGTCAACGGCGAGTTCGTGGACGGCTCCGGCGAGCCGCTCAAGACAATCAACCCGGCCACCGAAGAGGTGCTCGCCGAGGTCGGCACCGCGTCGGTGTCCGATGTGGACAAAGCGGTCAAGGCCGCACGCAAGGCGTACACCGGCGTCTGGTCCAAGATGCCGGGCTCGGAACGCGCCAAGTACCTGTTCCGCATCGCACGCCTGATCCAGGAGCGGTCGCGGGAGCTGGCCGTGCTGGAAAGCCTCGACAACGGCAAGCCGATCAAGGAATCGCGCGACTCCGACGTGCCGACGGCCGCCGCGCACTTCTTCTACCACGCGGGTTGGGCCGACAAGCTCGACTACGCGGGCTACGGCCCGAACCCGAAGCCGCTCGGTGTCGCGGGCCAGGTCATCCCGTGGAACTTCCCGCTGCTGATGCTGGCTTGGAAGATCGCACCCGCGCTGGCCACCGGCAACACCGTGGTGCTCAAACCGGCGGAGACCACGCCGTTGACCGCGCTCGTGTTCGCGGAGATCTGTCAGCAGGCGGAACTCCCGCCCGGGGTGGTCAACATCCTGCCCGGCGCCGGTGACATCGGCGCCGCGCTGGTGGGCCACGACGACGTCGACAAGGTCGCCTTCACCGGATCCACCGACGTCGGCAAGGCCATTCAGCGTCAGGTCGCCGGCACGTCGAAGAAGCTCACGCTGGAACTGGGCGGCAAGGCCGCGAACATCGTCTTCGACGACGCCGCGCTGGACCAAGCCGTCGAGGGGATCGTCAACGGGATCTTCTTCAACCAGGGCCACGTCTGTTGCGCGGGTTCGCGTCTGCTGGTGCAGGAGTCGATCGCCGACGAGGTGCTCGAAAAGCTCCGCTACCGCGTCTCGACCCTGCGGCTGGGCGACCCGCTCGACAAGAACACCGACATCGGCGCGATCAACTCCGCCGAGCAGCTCGCGAAGATCAAGGGACTGGTGGAATCCGGCGACGCCGAAGGCGCGGAGCGCTGGACCAGCCCGTGCCCGGTGCCGGAACGCGGTTTTTTCTTCGCTCCCACGGTGTTCTCGGATGTCCAGCAGTCGATGCGCATCGCCCGCGAGGAGATCTTCGGGCCGGTGCTGTCGGTGCTGACGTTCCGCACGCCGGACGAGGCCGTGACCAAGGCGAACAACACGCCGTATGGGCTCTCCGCCGGTATCTGGACCGAGAAGGGCTCGCGCATCCTGTGGATGGCGAACCAGCTCCGCGCCGGTGTCGTCTGGGCCAACACGTTCAACCGCTTCGATCCCGCCGCGCCGTTCGGCGGCTACCAGGAGTCGGGTTTCGGCCGCGAAGGCGGACGCACCGGACTGGAGGCCTACCTCGATGTCTGACCGTATTTCGGTGGCGAAGACCTACAAGCTCTACGTCGGCGGCAAGTTCCCGCGCTCGGAGTCGGGCCGGGTGTACCCGGTCACCGACGCCAAGGGCAAGTTCCTGGCCAACGCCTCGCACGCGTCCCGCAAGGACGTCCGCGACGCGGTTTCCGCCGCCCGCAAAGCATTCGGCGGCTGGTCAGCGGCGACGGCCTACAACCGTGGCCAGGTGCTGTACCGGGTGGCGGAGATGCTGGAAGGCCGTCGCGAGCAGTTCGTCGCGGAGGTTTCGGCGTCCGAAGGCGTGGCGGCGAAGAAGGCTCAGTCCCTTGTGGACGCTTCGATCGATCGCTGGGTCTGGTACGCGGGCTGGACGGACAAGATCGTGACCGTCCTCGGCGCGGCCAATCCCGTCGCGGGCCCGTACTTCTCCTTCACGGTCCCCGAACCGACCGGTGTCGTCGGCGTGCTCGCGCCGCAGCAGTCGTCGCTGCTGGGCCTGGTGAGTGTGCTGGCCCCGGTGCTGGCGACGGGCTCGACCGCCGTGGTCGTCTCCAGTGCGGAGCGACCGCTGCCCGCGATCACCCTGTCGGAGGTCCTGGCGACGTCCGACCTGCCCGGTGGCGTGGCGAACATCCTGACCGGACGGGCGTCGGAGCTGGGCCCGTGGCTGGCGTCGCACGCGGACGTCAACGCCCTCGACCCGACCGGCGCCGAGCCTTCGGCCCGTGCCGACCTGGCGCGAGACGCCGCGGGCACCGTGAAGCGCGTCCTGTCCGTCTCGGACGCCGAGCCGGACTGGACGGCCGACGCCGACATCGCGCGACTGCGGCGGTACCTGGAAGCGAAGACCGTCTGGCACCCGCTGGGCGTCTGACCCCCTGGCGCAATTAGTCCTCTAGTTGCGGTCCGTGTGGATCGCAACCAGAGGACTAAACGCGTTCCGGCGCCAGGCACCTCGTCGCGTTTAGTCCTCTGGTTGCGGCCGCTTTACGGGTGCAGGTCGGCGCCGGTCAGGGCCCGGCCCGGAAGCGGCTCGTTCGAGCCCGCGGCCCGCAGGCCGTCGATCATGATCCCGATGCACCGCCGGGTCGCCATCCGCGCGACCTCCTCGCCCTTGCCCGGCATCTGCCGCAGCACGGTCGCGAACAGGATCGCCACGTCACCGGTCGCGACGTCCGTGCGGAGCCGTCCCTCCGCCTGCGCTCCCCGCACGAAGGCGTCCATCACCAGCAGCAACTCGTCGCGCAGGGCCTTGATCGCGGGGTCGCCGGTGAGGATCGCCAGCGCGCGAGGCGACACCATCGCGAGCTGAATGCTCAGCTGCAGCTCCATCGACTGGTGCAAGAGCCGGATCAGGGCGTCCCAGTCGGAGGACTCCTGGTCCTTCGCGGCCTTCGCGTCCCTGAGAACCCGATCGAAGTTGTCGACGGCGACCGCCCGGATCAACGCGTCCCGGTCCGGGAAGCGCCGGTAGAGGGTGCCAACGCCGACGCCCGCCGAGCGCGCGATCTCCTCCATCGGGACCTCGGGGCCCTGAGCGGCGAAGATGACTCTCGCGGCGGCCAGGATCTGATCCCGGTTCCGGCGCGCGTCGGCACGCAAGCGGGTCTCGGGGTCGGCTGTCATGATCCTCGCCTCTCAAGGGTGCTTCGGCGCCGTGATTCTCGCACGTACGCGCGCGCCCTTCACGCTTCCCGGAGAACCACCCCTTCGCGAGTGGACGACCTGCCTCCACTTGAGTACCTTGGATGACATAAGCGGAATAAAACCATCCGCATACATTTTGGGGCCCACTTTCCGATATCGCCCGAACCCACCCGACATGCTGGGGAAGGACAAACCCGATGACCGACGTCGAGGAAACCACCGCCACCTTGCCGCTGGAACGCACTTGCCCGTTTTCACCGCCGCCGGAATACAAGAAACTTCGCGAGGAAAGCCCGATTTCCCGGGTCGGTCTGCCTTCCGGGCAGACGGCTTGGGCACTCACCCGGCTCGAAGACATCCGCGAAATGCTGAGCAGCCCGCATTTCAGCTCCGACCGGCTGAATCCGTCGTTCCCGTTGATGGTCACACGGCAGATCCGGCGTGAAGACAAGCCGTTCCGCCCGTCTCTCATCTCGATGGACCCGCCGGAGCACAGCCGAGCCCGGCGTGACGTCGTCGGGGAATTCACGGTCAAACGCATGAAGGCGCTGCAGCCGCGCATCCAGCAGATCGTCGACGAGCATATCGACGCCCTGCTCGCGGGCCCCAAACCCGCCGATCTGGTACAGGCGCTTTCCCTGCCGGTTCCGTCGCTGGTGATCTGCGAACTGCTCGGCGTCCCCTATTCGGACCACGATTTCTTCCAGGCCCGCAGTTCCAAGATGCTGAACCGTGAGGTCTCCCCCGAGGAAAGGCAGTCGGCGTTCGAGCAGCTCGAGAGCTATCTCGACGAACTCGTAACCAAGAAAGAAGCGAACCCCACCGAAGACGACCTCATCGGCCGCCAGATCCTGAAGCAGCGGGAATCGGGCGAGGAAGACCACGGCGAACTCGTCAGCTTGGCGTTTCTGCTGCTCATCGCCGGCCACGAGACGACGGCGAACATGATCTCGCTCGGCACGGTGACCCTGCTGGAGAACCCCGATCAGCTGGCGAAGATCAAGGCGGACCCGGACAAGACCCTCCCCGCGATCGAGGAGCTGCTGAGGGTCTTTACCATCGCGGAGATAGCGACCTCACGCTTCGCCACGACCGACGTCGAGATCGGCGGCACGCTCATCCGCGCCGGTGACGGGGTCGTCGGCCTGAGCAACGCCGGCAACCACGATCCGGACGGGTTCGAGAACCCCGACGACTTCGACATCGAGCGTGGCGCACGGCACCACGTCGCGTTCGGGTTCGGGGTGCACCAGTGCCTCGGCCAGAACCTCGCGCGGATGGAACTCCAGATCGTTTTCGATACGCTGTTCAAGCGTATTCCGGGCATCCGGATCGCCGTTCCGGTCGACGAACTGCAGTTCAAGCACGACTCGTCGATCTACGGCCTCCACGCCCTTCCGGTCACCTGGTAGGAGGATCCATGAAGATCATCGCGGACACCGGGAGGTGTGTGGGCGCGGGCCAGTGCGTGCTCACCGACCCCGATCTGTTCGATCAGAGCGAGGACGACGGGACGGTCATCGTGCTGAACGCGGAGCCCGAAGGCGACGCACAGGAGAACGCGCGCACGGCCGTGCATATCTGCCCTGGTCAGGCGCTCTCGCTCGCTTAAGTGAGTGGCTGTTCCGAGTCCGTGAAGGCCACCTTGAGGGACTCTGGGTCCCTCAAGGTGGCCTTCACGGACCGCAGTCCGGCCCCAAGACCTACTTGACCGCGCCCATCGACAGGCCGCGGACGAGGTGGTTCTGCGCGATCCAGCCGACGATCATCACCGGCGACGACGCGAGCAGCGCGGCCGCGGACAGCTGCGCCCAGTACAGGCCCTCGCTGGTGATGAACCCGACCAGGAACACCGGCACGGTCCCGGCCCGCGCGGCGGTGAGGTTGACCGAGTAGAAGAACTCGGTCCACGAGAAGATCACGCAGATCAGCGCGGTCGCGGCCACCCCTGGCGCGACGACCGGCATGATGATCTTCCGCAGCAGCACCGGCAGGGTCGCGCCGTCGATCCGGGCCGCTTCGATCATCTCGTGCGGCACTTCGAGGAAGAACGACCGCATCATCCAGATGGCCAGCGGCAGGTTCATCGAGGTGTACAGGATGATCAGCGCCCACACGTTGTCCAGCAGCTGGGTGTTCTGCGAGATCACGTACAGCGGGATGATCGCCGCCACGATCGGCAGCATTTTCGTCGACAGGAAGAAGCCGAGCGCGTTGCTCGTCCCCTTCACCGGCGCCAGCGACAGCGCGTACGCCGCCGGGATTCCCAGCAGCAGCACGAAAATCGTCGAGACGATGGTGACGAACGCGGAATTCGACAGGTACGGCAGGAACCCGCGTTCGAGTACACCGGCGAACTGGTCGAGGGTCGGGGAGAAGAACAGCCGCGGCGGATCGGTGTAGGCGTCGGCCTCCTGTTTGAAGGCCGTGAGGATCATCCACAGCAGCGGGAACACGAACAGAATCGCGATCACCCAGGTCGCGACCGTCAGCGCGCCCGCGCCGAACCGGCCTCTCATTTCGCGCCTCCCTGGACCGAGAACGTGCGGAACATCAGTCGCAGCGCGAAAGTCGCGACGATCATCGTCAGGATCACGACGATGACGCCCATCGCGGACGACTGCCCGATGTCAAAACCTTGGAACGCCCGCTGGTAGATGTAGAACGGCAGGTTCGTGCTGGCCGTACCCGGGCCTCCTTGTGTCATCAGGAAGATCGCGTCGAAGCTGTTCACGATGTAGATCGCGCCCAGCAGCGTCGCCAGCTGCAGGAACCGGCTCAGATGCGGCAGGGTGATCAAGGTGAACGTCCGCCAGCGGCCGGCGCCGTCGACCGACGCGGCCTCCAGCACGTCCTTGGGCTGGCTCTGCAGCCCGGCCAGGATCAGCAGCATCATGAACGGCGTCCACTGCCAGACGACCTGGGCCATCACCGCCGCGAGCGGGAACTCCGAAAGCCAGTCGACGTCCGTGCCGAAGACGAAGTGCAGCAACCCGTAGGTCGGGTCGAACATCGTCGTCTTCCACAGCAGCGCGCCCGCCGCGGGCAGGATCAGGAACGGCGTGATCAGCAGCGTCCGGACCACGCCGCGGCCGAGGAACTCGCGGTCCAGCAGGATCGCGAGTCCCAGGCCGAGCAGCAGGGAGAAGAGGACGCAGACGACCGTGAGCACGACGGTGTTCAGCAGTGCGCCGAGGAACGTCGAGTCGGCGAAGACGTCGATGTAGTTCTGTAGCCCCACGAAATGCCGCGAGCCCGGCCGCACCAGGTTCCACGACTGGAACGAGTAGAACACCGTCAGCACGAACGGCAACTGCGTCACCGCGACGACGAACAGCAAAGCGGGCAACAACGGGAGCCGTCGTTTGAACGGCGTGTCGGTGCCGCGCTTCGGAGCCGCCTTCTTCGCGCGGGCGGGCTCGGTGCGGGCGGGAGCGGAGAGCGTGGCCATCACTGCACCTCCTGATACGACTTGCCGACGGTCTGCGCGTACTCCTGTGACTGCTCCAGTGCTTCGTCCACGGTGATCTGGCCCGCGATCGCCGCCGAAAGCTGCTGGCTCACGCGCGTGCCGAGATCCTGGAACTCGGGGATGCCGACGAACTGGATGCCGGGGTAGGGCACCGGATTCGCCATCGCCTTTCGCTGGTTGGCGTCCGCGATCCCGTCCAGCGTCGGCTGTGCGTAGGCCTTGGCGGCCTCGCGGTACTGGGGAATGTCGTAGGTCGACTTGCGCACGCCCGGCGGGACGCGGTTCCAGTCGCCATATTCCTGGGCGACCCGCCGCACGTAGGCCTTGTCGGTCATCCAGGACATGAACTTGAAGGCGGCGTGCTTGTCCTTGGCCAACTTCGGGATCGCCAGCGCCCAGGTGTAGAGCCAGCCGCTCGCCCGCGTCTTCTCCACCGGTGCCGGGGCATACCCGGACTTCCCGACGACCTTGCTGGCCGACGGGTCCTCGTTCGTGCCCGCCATGACGGTGGCGTCATACCACATCGCGGCCTGACCCTGCGTGTACCGCGTGCCGCATTCGGAGAAGCCCGCGCTCGACGCGCCGACCTCGCCGTGGTCGCGCACGAGGTTGACGTAGAACTCGGCGGCCGCCTTGAACTCGGGGCTGGTCAGCTTGGCGTTCCAGTCCTTGTCGAACCACTGGGCGCCGAAGGTGTTGGCGACCGTGGTGAACGGCGCGAGGCTCTCGCCCCAGCCCGGCTTGCCGCGCAGGCAGATCCCGGCCAGGCCCTTCGCCTTGTCGTCGAGTTTCGCGGCGTACTCGGCGATCTGCGACCAGGTCGGCTTGGCGGGCATGGTGATCCCGGCCTGCTCGAACAGGTCCTTCCGGTAGGCCAGGAACGAAGACTCGCCGTAGAACGGCACCGCGTACATCGATCCGTTGTGCGACAAGGATTCCTTGATGCTCGGAATGAAGTCGGCCGAGTCGTACGAAGGATTCGCCGCGATATGCGGTTCGAGGTTTTCGAGCCAGCCGTTCGCGGCCCACTGCGGCGCCTCGTAGTTGCTGATCATGACGACGTCGAACTCGCCGCCCTCGGTGGCCGTCGACGCGGTGATCTTGGCGCGCGCCTGGTTCTCGGGCAGGGAAACGAACTTGAGAGTGACACCGGGATTCGCCTTCTCGAACTCGCCGGAAAGCTCGATGGCGTCCTTCATCTGCGGGTTCGCGACGATCGCGACGACGAGCGTCCGGTCGCCGGTCCCGAGCGCGCCCGCACCGGCGCAACCGGTCAGGGTCAGCAAGAGAACCGTGAGCAGAGCGACCGTTTCACGCACTTTCGCCTCCCGGTAAGACCTGCACCTTCAGGCCGGCGCCGCTGCGCATGAGGGCGAGCGCGTCGGGGTACTGCTCCAGCGGCAGCGTGTCGGTGAGCAGGGCGCCGGTGTCGATGGCGCCGTCGGCGACCAGGTCGAGCGCGGCACCGAAGCTGTTCATGACGGCCATCGAGCCGACGACGGTGATCTCGTCGTTGTAGATCCGGAACGGCGAAAGCGCGACGCGTGCTTCAGCGGGCGCGACGCCGAAGACCAGCAAGCGGCCTCCGCGCTGAAGCGAGTCGAAGGCGGCTTCGATGGCCGGCGCGGCGCCGGTGCAGTCCGCGGCGGCGTCGAACTTCTCGTCGTCCAGGTCCTTCACGTCACCCGCGACCGCGACCGCGCCGAGGTCCTTCGCGCGACCGAGGCGGGAGGTGTTGCGGTCGACCATCGTGACGTGGGCGCCCGCACGCTGCAGCAACTGCTGCATGATCAGGCCCATCGTGCCCGCGCCCACGACGAGGAACCGCTCCCCCGCCTCGACGCCGATCCGGCGCACGCCGTGGACAGCGCAGGAAACCGGCTCGACGAGCGCGCCCTGTTCCCAGGTCATCGTGTCCGGCATCCGGTAGCAGTTCGCCGACGGAACGGCGACGTACTCGGCGAAAGCGCCGTTCACGGTGTCCCCGGTCGCGTTCCAGTTCTCGCAGAGGTTGCCGCGGCCGGACCGGCAAGGCTTGCAGTAGCCGCAGAACAGCGACGGGTCGACGGCCACGCGGTCGCCGATCCGCCAGCCACCCGGCACGTCGGCGCCGAGTTCGACGATCTCGCCGGCGAACTCGTGGCCGGGGACGATCGGATAGGGCGTCGGCGGGAAATGCCCGTCGGCGATGTGGAGATCGGTCCCGCAGATCCCACAGGCACCGACCTCGAGGACGACCTGGCGATCCCCCGGTCGAGGATCGGGCACCTCGCCGACCCTGATCTCCCCGGGCTTGTCCACGATCGCGGCACGCATGCCAGCTCCTCTTCTCTCCGCTCAAATGAGCGAGGTGGGCTTATGCTTTTGACTGCATGTCCAGGCATGGTGGGACTTTCCCTGTTGTTACGTCAACCTTTCGCACAGATTTCGCGCTACAGTGCTCATATGAGCGGGAAGAAACAGATTCCCGGCCTGGTGGAGTCGTTGCGCCTGGCCGCGGTCGCCCGGCGTTTCTACGAACAGGGCGCCTCGAAACTCGAAATCGCCGACGAGTTCGGGATCAGCCGGTTCAAGGTCGCCCGAATGCTGGACACGGCCAGGGAAAGCGGCATCGTCCGGGTCGGGTTCCACCTGCCGGCGCCGGTCGACCTCGTGCTGTCCGAGGAGATTCGCGCCGCGTACCGGCTGGACCGGGTCCTCGTGCTCGAACGAGCGCCGGAACCGGAATCCCGTGAAGTGGCCCGGCGGAAGATCGGCACGCTCGCGGCTCAACTCCTGGCCGAGATCGTCACTCCCGGCGACGTCCTCGGCCTGTCATGGGCACGTTCCGTGAACGCGATGACCGACGCGATCCAGTCGTTGCCGAAATGCCCGGTCGTGCAACTGTGCGGAGTGCAGGCGGGCATGGACATGCGGGACCGTTCGGTGGAGACGGTCGGCCGGGTCGCCTCCGTCTCCGGCGGACAGGCGTACCCGATCTTCGGCCCGCTCGTCCTCCCCGACCGCCGCACCACCGAGACGCTGCGACGGCAGCCCGGGATCGCGGAAACCTTCGGGCAGTTCAAGAACCTGACCAAGGCGGTCGTCAGCATCGGCGCGTGGAAACCCGAGGAATCGACGGTTTTCGACGCGCTCGACGAAACGGAACGAGGCGCGATAGCGAAACGCGGTGCCAAAGCGGAGGTTTCCGCGCGCCTGTTCGACGCCGACGGGACACCGATGTCCACCGGACTGGCCCATCACGTGCTGGCCATCAGCGCCGAGGAACTACTGGCGGTCCCCGAGGTGATCGCGCTGGGCTACACGGAACCGAAGGCAGAGGCGATCGACGCCGTCCTGCGCTCCGGCATGGTTTCGACGCTGATCACCGACGCGGCCGCGGCCGTCCCGCTCCTCAAGCTGGCCGAGGCCCGCCCGCACTCACTCACGTGATCCGCCTCCAAACACGCGAGATCGCCGGGCAATCACGCGAGATCGCGTGACTGGGTCGCCTTGTCCTGCGCGGACATCACGTCGTCACCGTGTCGATGGGCCCACTCCCCGAAGGCCTCGATGGGCCCCAGGAGGCTGACCCCGAGGTCTGTCAGCGAGTACTCGACCTTCGCCGTGCGACCGCAGTCACGCCTGCTGACCAGACCATTGAACTCCAGCCGCCGGACCGTCTCCGTGAGCACCTTCGTGCTGATCCCGCCGAGCCGTCGCCGCAGTTCGGCGGGCCGGAGCGCGCCGTCGCGCAGGGCCCACAGGACGACCGGGTTCCACGTGTTCGCCATCAGGTCGAAGGCCAGCCGGGCGCGGCAATCGGCGAGGAAGACGTCGTTCATGGGGACCTCCGGTAACCACTTGGTACCCGCGCGGCTTTCTACCGTCGTGCTGTAACTCGATCTTAGGGAGCAGCACAATGCGTATCGGCATTTTCGGCGCGGGCGGGATGGCGGAGGCGCTCGGGGGCCAGTGGGCCAAGGCCGGGCACGAGGTGATGGTCTCCGCCCGCGACCGGACCAAGGCCGCCAAGATCTCCCCACGAGTGGGGACCTGGGAGGAAACCGCCAGGGCAAGTGAGGTGATCCTGCTCGCCGTTCCCGCCGCCTCGGTGACGGAAGTCCTTGCCGCGGCGGGAAATCTCACCGGGAAGGTCCTGGTCGACTGCACCAACGCGGTCGGCCCCGGCGCCGTGCTCACGGTGCCCGATCAGGCGGCCCGGATCGCCGCCGCCGCGCCGGACGCGCACGTGGTCAAGGCGTTCAACCTGTGCCACGTGGACGTCTGGCGGATGACTCCGCCGGTGTTCGGCGTGCGTCCGCTGGCGGTGCCGATCTGCGGCGACAAGGTCGGCGAAGTGAGTGAACTGGTCCGCGACCTCGGGTGCGTTCCCCTGGTCGCGGGCGGTCTCGACCGCGCGGCGCTCATGGAGGCGACGATGGCGTTCACGGTCGGGCTGTGGTTCGACGGCCACGACGCCCGGGCCTGCTTCCCGCCCCTTCCGGCCTGATTTCCGGGTCGTCCCCGATGTGCCGGGCGGGGCGGTCACGCGAACCTGTGCGGCGTGAAGACCAAGACCTGGCGACAGCTGACCGTGTGGCTGCATGTCATCACCTCGGTGGCCTGGATGGGCGAAGCCCTGGCGTTGTTCACCCTCCTGGCGATCAGCCGTACCACCGAGGACGGCGCGACCCGCGTCGCGGCGACCTCCATGGCGCATGAGATCGACTCGCTCCTGCTGGCACCGCTCGCCAACGCCTCGGCCTTCACCGGTTTCATGCTCGCGGCGACGACGGCCTGGGGTTTCACCCGGCATTGGTGGGTACTGGCGAAGTTCGCGATCACGCTCGTGCAGCTCTACGCCGGGATCTTCCTGCTGTCCGGCGCTCTACAGGACTCCGTCGAAGCGGCGCGGGCGGGCGAGCCGGAGCCCGCGCCGCCGGCGTTGGTCGTCGGCACCGCGCTGATGGCGAGCGCACTCGCGTTCCAGGCGTGGCTTTCGGTGGCGAAGCCGTGGGGCAAGGCCCGGACCGGTGTGAAGCTGCCGACGGCGCCGACGTGGGTGTTCGCCGTCGCCGTCGGCGCGCCGCTCGCCGATATCACGGTGGGCCTGATGCTGGGCTATCCACTGCCCGCGCTCTCACTGGTCGTGCTGATCACGCGGTTGGTCCAACGCAGACGAGAGCTTCGGCCTCAGGTCGCGATGGCCGGGAGCTGAAGGGGACTTTCCCCGCATGTCACGCGACGAAGGACACTTTCCCCACGTGACATGCGGCGAAAGCGTCCTTCAGCTCAGGGCCGGTCCACCGCCGTGACCCGGATGATCGCCGACCCCGCCTCGTCCGAAGCCGCCAGGTCGACCTCCGCACTGATGCCCCAGTCGTGATCACCCGCCGGGTCGTCGAAGATCTGCCGCAGCCGCCAAATCCCCGTCTCCTTCTCGATGATCAGCAGCTGAGGCCCGCGCGCGTCCGGCCCGATGCCGAGGGTTTCGTGTTCGTCGAAGTAGTCCTCGATGGCGTCTTCCCACGCGTCCGCGTCCCAGCCCGACGCGGCGTCCAGTTCGCCGAGCGTCCCGTAGGAACGCCGGGAAGCGAGTTCGACGCGGCGGAACAACTCGTTCCGCACCAGGACCCGGAAGGCCCGCTCGTTGCGGGTGACCGCGGGCGGCTCGGACGGCGGCCGCGTCGAGACCGGACCCTCGTCTTCGGGGTGCCGCAAGGCCTCCCACTCGTCGAGGAGGCTGGAGTCGACTTGCCGCACCAGTTCGCCGAGCCATTCGATGAGGTCCTGCAACCCTTCGGTCTTGGCCTCGTCGGGAACCGTGTGCCGGAGCGAGTCGTAGGTGTCGGTGAGATACCGCAGCACCAGCCCTTCCGACCGGGCGAGCTGGTAGAAACCGATGTACTCGACGAAGTTCATCGCACGCTCGTACATGTCGCGCACGACGGACTTCGGCTTGAGCTCGTAATCGTCGACCCACGGATGCCCTTGCCGGTAGCGGGAATACGCCGCCTCCAGCAGTTCTTCCAGCGGCTTCGGATAGGTGACGTTTTCGAGCAGTTCCATCCGCTCGTCGTACTCGATGCCTTCGGCCTTCATCGCCTGCACGGCCTCGCCACGCGCCTTGAACTGCTGCTGTGAAAGCACCGGACGCGGATTGTCCACAGTGGATTCCACAATGGACACGACATCGAGCGGATACGACGGCGAATCGACGTCGAGGAGTTCGATCGCGGCCAGCGCGAACGGCGAAAGCGGCTGGTTCAAAGCGAAATCGAACTGCAGGTCCACGGTGAGCCGGACGATCCGGCCCTGCTCGTCCGGTTCGTCGAGCCGCTCGACGACGCCCGCCGCGAGCAGCGCGCGGTAGATCGCGATCGCGCGCAGGATCAGCTTCCGCTGGGCCGGACGGTCGGAGTGGTTGTCCTCCAGCAGATGCCGCATCGAGTCGAACGCGTTGCCCGGCCGGGAAACGACGTTCAGCAGCATCGAGTGGCTGACGTGGAAGCTGGACGTGAGCGGTTCCGGATCGGCGGCGATCAGCCGGTCGAAGGTGCTCTCCGTCCAGTTGACGAACCCTTCCGGCGCCTTCTTGCGGACGATCTTCTTTTTCTTCTTGGGATCGTCGCCCGCCTTCTCCAGCGCCTTGGCGTTGTCGACCACGTGATCCGGCGCCTGCACGACGACGTAGCCGTCGGTGTCGTAACCCGCCCGGCCCGCGCGTCCGGCGATCTGGTGGAACTCGCGCGCCTTGAGATGCCGTTGCCGCACACCGTCGTACTTCGTCAGCGCGGAGAAGACCACCGTGCGGATTGGTACGTTGATGCCGACGCCCAGGGTGTCGGTCCCGCAGATCACCTTCAGCAGCCCCGCTTGCGCGAGCTGTTCGACCAGGCGCCGGTACTTCGGCAGCATGCCGGCGTGGTGCACGCCGATACCGTGCCGGACCAGCCGCGAGAGGGTCTTCCCGAACCCGGCGGCGAAGCGGAAGTCGCCGAGCATCTCGGCGATGGCCTCCTTCTCCGCCTTGGTGGTGACGTTGATGCTCATCAGCGTCTGCGCGCGCTCGATCGCCGCCGCCTGCGAGAAGTGCACGACGTACACCGGCGACTGACCACCGTGGAGCAGCTCGGACATCGTTTCGTGCAGCGGCGTCAGCGCGTAGCGGAAGGTGAGCGGCACCGGCCGCTCGGCCGAGGTGACCACCGCGGTCGGGCGGCCGGTCCGGCGGGTGAGGTCCTTCTCGAAGAACGCGACATCGCCCAGCGTCGCCGACATCAGCACGAACTGCGCCTTCGGTAGTTCCAGCAGCGGCACCTGCCAGGCCCAGCCGCGATCCGGCTCCGAGTAGAAGTGGAACTCGTCGGCGATGACCTGGCCTACCGGCGCGTCGGCACCGAGCCGCAACGCCATGTTCGCCAGGATTTCCGCCGTGCAGCAGATGATCGGCGCGTCGGCGTTGACGCTCGAATCGCCGGTCATCATGCCGACGTTCTCCGCACCGAAGATCTCGATGAGCTGGAAGAACTTCTCCGAGACGAGCGCCTTGATCGGCGCCGTGTAGTAGCTGCGGCGGCCGTGCGCGAGCGCGGTGAAGTGGGCCCCGACGGCGACCAGGCTCTTCCCGGACCCCGTCGGCGTCGACAGGATCAGGTTCGCCCCGGAAACCACTTCGATGATGGCCTCCTCCTGCGCGGGGTACAGCGCTAACCCGCGCTCGACCGTCCAGGTGGAGAAGGCTTCGAACAGCGAGTCGGGGTCGGGATCCGCAGGCAGGAGGTCTGTAAGTGTCATCAGAGGACCTATCGTGCCATCCGTTGGTCGCTTCTTGCCTAGGGGTGATCGCGCCCTTCGATGGAAACCCGTAGGCTTCGCGGTACCGCGCACCCACCGGGCATGCATTTCCCGGCCGCGCGCACACAGGCGGTAATCCGAGAGGGCTAAGGAATGGCACAGGACATCATCCCGATCGAACTCGGCCTGCCACAGGGTGACGTCGTCACTCTCTGGGCGCCGCGCTGGCGGGAAGACGGCGAGGAGTGGGAAGCCTTCCTCGGCGACGAGGAAGACCTGTACGCCTTCCCCGACGCCGCGCACCTCGCCGCGTTCGTCCGGACTTCCGAGCAGCACGACCTGCTCGACCACCCCGCCTGGGAGGTCGTGCCCGCGCTGAACGTGCCCGAGCTGATCCCGGACGAGGACCACACCTACGACCTGGTGGGCGTCCCCGAGCTGGTCGCCGAGAAGCCGGACCAGTGGACGCTCGGCGAGCTGGCCGAGATCATCGGCATCGTGCGTTCGCTCGCGGACGTGTGCGAACTCGAAGACGTGCACGAGGTCCTCGACGCGCACGAGAGCTTCTCGCTGCTGGACCAGGGCACGCTGCCCTTCTCCGGCCGCGACGGCGAACGCCTCTGGGCGGACCTGTCTCAGGCCGTCTCCGAGAAGTGGGACGTCGTGCTCGACGCGATCGACGGTCTGGTGACCGCTCCCGACGTCGACGAGAAGGTGCTGGAGCAGACAGCGGAAGAGCTCGCGACCTTCCTCGCGGAATCCGCCGAAGCCGAGGCCGCTGCCGCCGCCGCTGACGACGACGAGGACCTCGAAGACGTCGACGTGGACGATGACGAAGAAGACGACGAGCCCGTCGGTTTCTGGGGCGAGGTCGGCATCGACCCGATCAAGATCATCACCTCCGGCGCCGAGTACTACACGCTGCGCTGCTACCTCGACGACAAGCCGATCTTCCTCGGCAGCGAAGGCGAGATCGACGTCTTCTCCTCCGAGAAGGCCCTCATCCGCGCGATCGCGGACGGCAAGGAGCTGGCGGACAACGACCTCGCCCAAGTGTCCACTTGGGACGAGGTGGCCATGAAGGCCACCGCGGGCGACCTCGAGGTCGACGTCGACACCGAGAACACCTACGTGCTCAACGGCATCGCCGACGACATCGCCGAGGGCCCCGAGTCGATCGACCCGATCCAGCTGGAGCTGGCCGTCGAGCTGATCACCGACGCCGCCGAGTGGGCCGAGGACGACAGCGTCGATACCGCGCTGGCCACCAACGAAAGCCTCGGCTGGCTGGTGTCGTTCGTGCTGCGGCCGGACCCCTCGCGTCTCGAGCCGAGCGCTCCGTTCGACGCCGAGCAGTCCGAATGGCGCAAGCTCGTCGAGAGCTTCGAGAACCGCCTAACTGTGTTGTAGCTCGCGCGCCACCTCGCCGAACTCGGTCTCCGGGAGGGCGCACGGCGGTGAAGGGGCGCCTGATCTCTCGACGTGAGTCGAAAGATCAACGGTGCCCCTTCGGCGTGTCTTCGTCAGCGCACGGCACCATAAATGCTGCCAGCACCGGGAAGATCGCGGCGACGCAGAAGGCCAGCGCGTAGCGGGAGTCGCCGATCACCAGGCCCAGCATCGGCGGGGTCAGGGCGGCGGCGATGTTCTGGCCGGTGTTCTGCGTGCCCATGGCCCGCCCCGCCCACGCGAGCCCGGCCATCTCCGCCGAAGCGGTGAACCCGAGCCCGTTGTCGGACACGGTGATCACCGCGGCCAGGACGAGCGCCAGCAGCACCAGCCACGGCCCTGTCGCGTCCCCGAGCGCGACCAGCAGCATCACCGCGGCGCTCGAGATCGCCAGCTGCCGCATCGGCCGCAGCCTGCTGCCGACGCGGTCGGACCAGTAGCCCGACACGAGCCTGCCCAGCGCGCCGAGGATCTGGACGGCGCCGACGAACCAGCCCGCCGACGCGGCCGTCCAATGGTGCATGGTCACCAGGTACACCGGCGTGAACGCGGAGACCGTGAACTGCGGGACGACGAGCAGCGCGCTCGCGCCGTGGACCCGCCACAACGCCGGTTTCCGGTACGGCGACGGCGGCTTCTCCCCGGCCGCGGTCCCGGGTTCCGGACGCGGCGGGTCGACCAGGAGCCAGGCGACGAGCAGCGCGACGACGATCGCGGCCACCGCGGGCAGCACGAGCGAGACCTGGAAACCCCAGCGATCCGCGAGCGGGGGGAGACCGAAGGCGGCCACTCCCACGCCGAGTGGCTGGGCCATCTGGCGGATGCCCATGGCGAAGCCGCGTTCGGCCGGACCGAACCAGCCGAGGACGGCCCGGCCGCTCGCGGCGTTCACTGACGCGGTGCTCGCGCCGGCGAGCAAGAACACTCCAAAGAGGATCCCGAGCGAGTGGTCACCGGTAGCCGCGTACACGAGGAGTAACCCTGAGACGCCCAGCCCGATGGCCATTACCAAACGCTCTCCGTAACGGTCCGCCGCCGCGCCCCACAGGATCAAGGTGAACAGCAGGCCAAGACTCGGCGCCGCGACCACCGTTCCCGCTTCGGCGAGCGTGAGACCCTCCGCACGCTGCATCGACGGGACCAGGAACGGGATCCCGTAGAGGAACGAACAGCTCGCGGTCTGCGCGGCGAGGCCGAGCGCGAGGATGCGCCAGCGTCGTTTGCCGCCGACCCCCACGTCCACGACCTGCGTCATCATCGCCACCGTTCCATTATTTGAGAAAGTTCTCCTATATAGTGAAATATAGTTGGCTATGCTAACGAACGCAAGGCTGCGTACCCGGGCTTGATGACCGTGTTGATGATGTCGAGCCGCTGGTCGAAATCGAGGAACGCGGATTTCATCGCATTGATGGTGAACCACTCGAGATCGGGCAACCCGAAGCCGAACGCCTCGGCCAGCGCGGCGAATTCGCTGGTCATCGTGCAGCCGCTCATCAGCCGGTTGTCGGTGTTGACCGTGACCCGGAAGCGCAGCCTGGCCAGCAGGCCGATGGGATGCTCGCCGATCGAGCGCACCGCTCCCGTCTGGACATTGGACGTGGGACAGATCTCCAGCGGGATCCGGCGGTCGCGGACATAGGCGGCCAACCGTCCCAAATGGACCGTGCCGTCACTGTCGGTCTTGATGTCGTCGACGATGCGGACTCCGTGGCCGAGCCGCTCCGCGCCACAATGCTGAATCGCCTCCCAAATAGACGCGAGCCCGAACGCCTCCCCGGCATGAATGGTGAAATGCGCATTATTCGTCCGTAGAAACTCGAATGCGTCGAGATTTCTGGTAGGCGGAAATCCGTCTTCCGGTCCGGCGATGTCGAACCCGACGACGCGGGCGTCGCGGTAGCGGACGGCGAGACCGGCGATTTCGAGGGCGCGGGCGTGCTGGCGCATCGCACAGAGCAACGTCCCGACCCGGATCCGGCCCCCTCCGGCCGCCACTCTCCGTTCACCTTCCGCGAAGCCGGCCTGAATAGCCTCGACCACCGCATCGAGTGACAGTCCGCGTTCGACGAAGAGTTCGGGCGCATAACGCACCTCGGCGTAGACGACCCCGTCGGCCGCGAGGTCTTCCACCGCCTCGGCGGCGACTCTGACCAGCGCTTCCTCGGTCTGCATCACGCCGCAGGTATGTGCGAACGTCTCAAGGTACGAGACGAGAGAGCCGGAATCGGCGGCTTCGCGGAACCATCGGCCGAGTTCCACGGGATCGGTGGCGGGCAAGCCGGTGTACCCGGTCAGGTCGGCGAGTTCGGCGACGGTGCCGGGACGCAGGCCGCCGTCAAGATGGTCGTGCAGGAGAACCTTCGGAGCGCGGGTCAGTACCGCCTCCGGGATGGGGGAACTGGTGCTTTCAGAGGACATACGTAACGGTAACCAGCCTGTCATTCCCCTACATGGCGGTAACTCTCATGCTGGACTTAACCCTCAGCTTTGTCGATCACGGGCTGAATCGGCCATCAGGGGCAGAGCTCGGCATTGTCCGATACCCGGGGGCCATACGCACAGCAATTTCGCAATGGATAAGCTTGCGGTCACGTCCCTCCCATTTCCCCGCCCACGAAGGACACCGCAGTGACCACTGACAACCACATTGCAGCCCCGTCCTTCGACCGGATGCGCAACATGCTGGTGCGCGCGGCCGAAGTGCGTGAGAGCGAACAGCAGCAGATCTTCGACGCGCTCGACGACATCTACGCCCGCCTCGCCCCGGTCGACTCGCTCGGCGCGGTCCGCAAGCGGCTGTCGGAGATGCCCGACCGCACCGAGACCAGTGTGCTCGCCGAACGCCTCGACGAGACCATGTCGCGACTCGAAGCGCAGGACACGGCGATCGCCGCCCTGACGCGCGCCGTCGAAAGCATCGTCGACAAGCTCGCCAAGCCCTTCGCCCAGCTCGACGGCCGCCTCGACGGCATGGCCGCGCGCCTCGAAGGCGTCGGGGGCCGGATGGACGGGCTCGAGGACAAGCTCCAGAACATCCACCGCCGTCTCGACGAGCTCGGCGCGCACCTCGACAAGCAGGACGTGAAAACCGACTCGCTGCCGCAGTCGGTGATCGGCCCGGTGCGCGAGCGCGTCGAGCAGGCCGAGTCGGCCCTGCGCGACCGCGTCGACACCGTCGACCGCGAACTGCGCACCCGCGTCGAGAACCTCGACAAGGCGACCAAAGACAGCCTCGCCGCGAACGCGGAGGCGCTGAAGACCGCGCTGACCGAGACCGGCGAGATGATCGACGCGTCGGAGCGGCTCGACGGCCTCGGCGACCGCCTCGAGAAGGTCACCTCGCGGCTCGACGACCTGGCGGAGCGGCTCGACAAGGTCGAGGACGGCTTCACCGGACGCCTCGGCGACCTCGACGGCTCGATCCGCAGCGGCCTGTCGAAGGTCGAGAGCACGCTGTCGAAGCAGCCGGACACCGACTCGGTGGACACGCTGGTGCGCAAGAGCAACGACGAGTCCGTGCGCCGCATCGGCGGCCAGCTGGACGAGGCGATGGCGACCTTCGCGGAGCTGATGCTCGGCGGTGGCCCGGCCGTGCAGCAGATCTCGCCGCCGGCGCCCGCCCCGCGCCAACCGCGCCGCAGCTCGCGCAACGGCCGGGCGCCCAAGGCGGCCGACGCCAAGACCAAGGCCGACGGCACCGACGAGCCCACCGACTGAGGTCTTCTCCCCTTCCCCGCGTTTAGTCCTCTAGTTGCGGTAGTTCGTACTACGTACTTCCGCAACTAGAGGACTAATCGCGATCCGGCTGTCGGTCGACCAGGCCGAAGGGCCCCATCACCCCACACCGGCCCGCGACCCCGACACGCCACCTCGTGAGCGACCACAGGTCGCGTTCAGCGGGCTAACCGCGATCAGGAGGGGCGCACGGTCTCCAGGACCAAAGGCGTCACCGCAGGGGCCTCCGAGGAGACCGCGTAGGCGTCGATGAGCGCAGCGAGCGCCGAAGGGACGGCATCCGGGGTGTCGGTGTGCAGCTCCAGCAACGGCTGCCCGGCCGCCACCTCGTCGCCCGGCTTCGCCAGGCACAGCACGCCCGCCGCGGCCTGCACCGGATCCTCCTTGCGCGCCCGCCCGGCCCCGAGCCGCCAGGCGGCGACCCCGACCGAATACGCGTCCAGAGACGACAACACGCCATCCGACGGCGCCTCGACGACATGGACGTGCCGAGGCCGCGGCAGAGCGGCCTCCGGATCCCCGCCCTGAGCGGCGATCATCCGGCACCACGTCTCGTACGCCCGGCCCGACGCGAGCACCGAAGCCGGGTCCACATCGGACAGACCCGCCAGCGCCAGCATCTCCCGCGCGAGCGCCACGGTCAGTTCGACGACGTCGGCCGGACCACCACCCCGCAGGACCTCGACCGACTCCGCGACCTCGATCGCGTTCCCGACGGCGTACCCGAGCGGGACGTTCATGTCCGTGATCAGCGCCGTCGTCGCGACACCGTGCGCGGTCCCGATCTCCACCAGGGTCCGCGCGAGTTCCCGGGCCTGCGGAAGCGTCTTCATGAACGCGCCCGAGCCGGTCTTCACGTCGAGGACCAGACCGGCCGAGCCCTCGGCGATCTTCTTGCTCATGATCGAGCTCGCGATCAGCGGGATCGACTCCACCGTCGACGTCACATCCCGCAGCGCGTACAGCTTCTTGTCCGCGGGAGCCAGCCCGGAGGTCGCCGCGCAGACCACCGCGCCGACCTCGTCGAGCTGCCGGATGATCTCCGACGTCGTCAAAGCGGCACGCCAGCCCCGAATCGACTCCAGTTTGTCCAGCGTCCCGCCGGTGTGCCCGAGCCCGCGCCCGGACAGCTGCGGCACGGCCGCACCGCACGCCGCCACGAGCGGCGCCAGTGGAAGCGTGATCTTGTCGCCGACACCGCCCGTCGAGTGCTTGTCGATCGTCGGACGGCTGACCTTCAGGTCCAGCCGCTCCCCCGACTCGATCATCGCGCCGGTCCAGCGCGCGATCTCACCGGAGTCCATCCCGCGCAGGAAGATGGCCATCGCGAGCGCGGCCATCTGTTCCTCGGCGATGTCGCCGCGTGTGTACGCGTCGATGGTCCAGTCGATCTGCTCGTCGGTGAGCCGGCCGCCGTCCCGCTTCGCCCGGATGACGTCGACGGCGGCGAAAGCGCTCACTTGTTCTCCGGCAGGTCGTCGGGGCCGAACGCGTCCGGTAGCACCGCGGACATCGGCAGGATGCCGCTGGGGGTGTCCACCAGGCACTCAGCGCCGCCGTGCTCGAACAGGATCTGGCGGCAGCGCCCGCACGGCATCAGCAGATCACCGGCACCGCTGCGGCAGGCGACGGCGACGAGTTTGCCGCCGCCGGTCAGCCGCAGCTGTCCCGCCATCGTGCATTCCGCGCACATTCCCAAGCCGTACGAAGCGTTTTCGACGTTGCAGCCGACGACGACCCGGCCGTCGTCGACGACACCGGCGACGCCGACGTGCAGCCCTGAGTAGGGCGCGTACGCCGACTTCGCCGCTTCAACAGCTTGAGCCCGCAGCGCTTCCCAAGCGAAGTCCGTCATGTCAGTCCCCGCCTCGCCGGTAGAGTGCGCCGTCCGCCTTGGGCGGCCGCAGCCGCTGCGAAGCCACCGCCAGCACGATCAGCGTCACGAAGTGCGCGGTGTACGGGATGAGGTCGCTGGGCAGGTCGTCGTTGGTCCAGTAGATCGCGTACAGCAGACCCGCGCCGGCGACACCGAGCGCGGAAGCGATCCACTGGCGGCGGAACAACTGCACGACCACGAGCACGGCAAGCAGGATCACCGCGCCGTACAGCAGCGCGAGCACCGCGGTCCCGCCGCCGGCGAGCTGGAGCCCGTCCGCGTAACCGAACAGCGCCGCGCCGCCGAGCAGGCCGCCCGGCCGCCAGTTGCCGAAGATCATCGCCGCGAGGCCGATGTACCCGCGGTTGTTGGTCTGGTTCTCCAGGTAGTCCGCCCCACCGGTGAGCAGCACGAGCGACGCGCCACCCATCCCGGCCAGCCCGCCGGAGATGATCATGGCGACGTACTTGTGCGCGTACACGTTGACGCCGAGGGACTCGGCCGCGACCGGGTTCTCACCGCAGGACCGCAGCCGCAGGCCGAATCGCGTCCGCCACAGCACGAAGTAGCTGATCGGGACGAGCGCGATCGCGATCATCGTCAGCGGCGCGACCTCGGTGATCAGCCCGTTGACGACCCCGGCGAGGTCGGAGAGGAAGACGCGCTGCATCTTCTCCAGATCCGAAAGCCAGTCCGAGAGGAACGTCGCCGAGTAGGTGTCGAACTTCGGGACCGGCGGCGACTGGCGCGGGTTCCCCGAAAGCGGGGTGAACACCAGGTTCGCGAGGTACTTCGCGACGCCGAGACCGAGCAGGTTGATCGCCACACCGGAGACGATGTGATTGACGTTGAAGGTCACCGTCGCGACGGCATGCAGCAGACCACCGAGCGTGCCGAACACGACCGCCGCGAGCAGCCCGGCCCAGACACCGCCGTAGAAGGCGCCCCAAGCGGCACCCCAGGTGCCGAGGATCATCATGCCTTCGAGGCCGATGTTGATCACGCCCGCGCGTTCGGCCCAAAGGCCGCCGAGCGCGCACAGCAGGATCGGCAACGCCAGCCGCAGCGCGGTGTGCGCGGTGTTGGTCGAAGTCAGTGTGTTGACGCCGGTGGCGTACGAAGCGGCCGAGAGCACGCCGATCGCCAGCAGACCCCAAATGGCGCCCTTGGCCCAACCCGGGATACGGCGCTTCGGCCGTTTCACCGGCATGGTGGTCCCGCCCGAGTTGGGCGAAAGAACGTCCGCGGTGGTCACACCGCACCTCCCTCGGACACGCTGGAACCCTTACCCGCCAGCGCGCGACCGACACGTCGCTGTTCGGCGGCCAGGTCCGCGCGGCGCACGATCTCGTACGCGATGACGACCGACAGCACGATCACGCCCTGCATGATCACCGCGATCTCTTTGGACACGTTGATCTGCTCGAGCGAAACGGCGGACCGGTCGAGGAACGCCCACAGCAGGGCGCCCAGCGCGATCCCGGCCGGGTGGTTACGGCCGAGCAGGGCGACCGCGATACCGGTGAAGCCGTACATCTGGGTCGAAGTGATGCCGTAGGTGAAGTCGCGGCCGAGCAGTTCCGGCATCGCGATCAGACCGGCGATGCCACCGGAAAGCAGCATCGCGATCAACGTCATCTTCTTGGCGTTCACGCCACCCGCGGCGGCCGCCGTCGTCGATTCGCCGCTGGCCTTCAGCTCGAAACCGAACCGGGTCCGGTTGAGCATGAACCAGTAGGCGGCGCCGATCAGGATCGCGATGATCACGAACCCGAACAGCTCGCCGGAGCCGATCGGGATGCCGGGGATCCGGCCGGTTTCGGCGATCTCGCGGGTGGCGATGTTGTTGCCGGTCTGCACACCGAACTGGTCGGCGTTGACCAGGAACGCCACGATGCCACCGACGATCGCGTTCAGCATGATCGTCGAGATGACTTCGGAAACACCGCGGGTCACCTTCAGCACGGCCGGGATGGCCGCGTAGAGCATGCCGCTGGCCACCGCGACGACCAGGATCGCCAGCACGTGAATCACCGGCGGCAGCTTCAGCGCCCCGCCGATGATGGCGGTGACGATGGCGGCGAACCGGTACTGACCCTCGACCCCGATGTTGAAGAGGTTCATCTGGAAGCCGATGGCCACGGCGAGACCGGACAGGTAGTAGACCGTCGCGAGGTTGATCGTGTCGACCGCGGTCGAGCCCTTGAACAGCTGGCCGATCATCGTGCCGTACGCCTGAAGCGGGTCGGCGCCCGAGATGATCAGCGCGATCGCGGTCAGGATGACGGCGAAAACGATCGCGAGCAGAGGCGGCAGCAGCCTCGTGCGCCAAGAACTCACGGTGTGCCTCCCGCGGAATTGCGCGCGACCGCGATCATGTCACCAGGGCGCGGCTGATACTTCTTGCCTTCGTGATCGGGGAGTGCGCCCTGCCGCCGCGATAGCGGCGCCTGCCGGCGGGCGCGCGCTCCTCGATCACCAGGGGTGCCGCGAATCTCGAACCTACTCACGCTGCACCTTCTTCGTCTTCGGAAGCCCCGGTCATCGCGGAGCCCAGTTGCTGCGGGGTCACGGTCGCGGGGTCGGCCTCGCCGACCAGCCGCCCGCGGAGCATGACCCGGATGGTGTCGGAAAGCCCGATCAGCTCGTCGAGGTCGGCCGACACCAGCAGCACGGCCAGCCCCGCCGCCCGTGCCCGGCTGATCTGTTCCCAGATCAGTGCCTGCGCGCCGACGTCGACACCGCGCGTCGGATGCGACGCGATCAGCAGCACCGGGTTCCCGGAAAGCTCACGGCCGACGATCAGCTTCTGCTGGTTACCGCCCGAAAGCGCGGCGGCCGGGACGTCGATGCCCGGTGTGCGAACGTCGTACTGCTCGACGATGCGGCGGGTGTCCTGGCGTGCGCCGGGGATGTCGAGAAGCTGGCCTTTCGCGACCGGGTTCCGCGTCTGGTAGCCGAGGATCCGGTTGACCCACAACGGCTGGGTGAGCAGGAGGCTGTGCCGCGTGCGGTCTTCGGCGATGTAGCCGATGCCCGCCTCGCGGCGGGCGAGCGTCCCCAGTTTGTGCAGTTCGACGGCCTTGCCGTCGGTGCCGACGAGTTCGATCCGGCCGCCGCCCTTGCGCATGCCCATGATCGTTTCGACGAGTTCGGTCTGGCCGTTTCCTTCGACACCGGCGATACCGAGCACCTCACCCGCGTGCACGGTGAAGGAGATGTGGTCGAGGACGTTCCGCTCGGAACCCTCGACGTTCAGGCAGACGTCGTCCAGGCGCAGCACGGGCCGGTCGGTCACAGTGGACTCGCGGGTCTCGGGGCTGGGCAGTTCCGAACCGACCATCATCTCGGCCAGCTGGCGCGAGGTGATCGCCTTCGGATCTGCCGTGCCGACGGTGGTGCCGCGGCGGATCACGGTGACCGTGTCGGCGATCGCGCGCACCTCGTCGAGCTTGTGGGAGATGAAGAGGAAGGTGAAGCCTTCGGCCTGCATGCCGCGGACCGTCTCGAACAGCGCGTCGACCTCCTGAGGCACGAGCACCGCCGTCGGCTCGTCCAGGATGATGATCCGTGCGCCGCGATAAAGCACTTTCACGATCTCCACGCGCTGGCGATCGGCGACGCCGAGTTCTTCGAGCAGCGTGTCCGGGCGGACGCGCAGGCCGACCTGCTCGGCCAGTTTCCCGAGCTTCGCCTTGGCGGCGCGGCCGATGCCGTGCAGCCCCTCGGCGCCGAGGAAGACGTTCTCCCCGACGGTCAGGTTGTCGGCCAGCATGAAGTGCTGGTGGACCATCCCGATACCGGCCCTCATGGCGTCCTGCGGGTTGCGCAGTCTCACCGGTGAACCGTTGATCGCGATGCCGCCCTCGTCCGGCTGCTGCATGCCGTAGAGGATCTTCATCAGGGTGGACTTGCCGGCGCCGTTCTCGCCGCAGACGGCGTGTACCTCGCCCTTGGCGACGGTGAGGTTGACGTCGGAGTTGGCCACCACACCCGGGAATCGTTTGGTGATCCCGGTCAGCTGCACGGCCGGTTCACCCCGGTCGGGGGCGTCGGTGACCTCGGCCTGGGGAGCGCTCATGAAAAGCCATCCAGTTCTGGGAGACAAACAGGTGGGGCTCGGAAGGGGTTACCCTCCCGAGCCCCGCTGCGAGACGAACCTTACTTCTGCGGCTTGTCCGAGACGGTGATCGCCCCGGAGACGATCTGCGCCTTGTAGCCGTCGAGGACGTCCTTGATGTCGTCGATCTTGCCGCCGGAGGTGGCGTAGCCGACGCCGTCGACCTTGAGGTCGAAGCGCTTCGGCAGCGACGTCAGGTCACCCTTGGCCAGTGCGCGCAGGTAGTCGAACACCGCCACGTCGACGCGCTTGAGCATCGAGGTGACGATGACGTCCTTCGACGCCTCGACCGTCTTCTGGTTGTACTGGTCGGAGTCGACGCCGATGGCGAGCGCGTTGCCGGTCTTCGCGGCCTCGAAAACGCCCTTACCGGAGGCGCCGGCGGCGTGGTAGACCACGTCCGCGCCCTTGGAGATCTGCGCCGCGGCCTTCACGTTGCCCTTCGCCGGGTCCTGGAACCCGGAGAAGTCACCGGCCGGGGTGAGGTACTCGTCCTCGATGACGGCCTTGGCTGAAGCGGCCTTCACACCCTGCAGGAAGCCGGCCTCGAACTTCTGGATCAGCGGCGTGTTGACGCCACCGACGAAGCCGACGTGACACTTCTTCGACTTGTAGGCGGCGGCGACACCGGCCAGGAACGAGCCCTGCTCCTCGGCGAAGACCAGCGGGGTGACGTTCGGGGCCTTGACGGAGTCGTCGTCGACGATCGCGAACTGGGTGTTCGGGTACTTCGGCGCGATGGCGCCGACGGCCTTGGCGTAGGCGAAGCCGACCGCGATGATCGGGCTGAAGCCCTGCGCGGCGAGCTGGTCGAGACGCTGCGACTTCGCGGCCTCGTCTTCGGACGTCGCCGCGGTGCTCTCGCTGACCGTGGCCACGCCGAGTTCGGCCTTCGCCTTGTCGGTGCCGGCGGCGGCGGAGTCGTTGAACGACGCGTCGCCACGACCGCCGACGTCGAAGGCCAGCGCGACCTTGAGCTTGCTGCCGTCGACCTTCTCACCGCTCTGGGTGCTGCTCGAAGCGGCGGGCGCGGCAGGCGGCTTCGGCGCGGTCACGCAGCCGGCGGCCTGGTCCCCCGTGCTCGCGTTGTTGTTGTTCCCCGCTCCGGAATCCTTCGCGCACCCGGCCAGTGCGAGTGCACCGGCCATGGTGACGGCGGCCAGCGCGGTTCCACGCATGCGACGCAACGTGTGTCTCCCTCCCCGCTGATCCAGCGGATGGTCCGAAGAAACGACCCGGCGACAGTGCCGGGTTCGACCGAGAGACGGTACCTAACGGCCGCTTAGCCGCCATAGGAAAGGCACGCTACGTAACACAAACGTTTACTCATGAGTCGTACGCGCGACGAACAAAGTACTTAGGGTGATCGCAATGGGGTAGTCGCATGAGGCCCCCTTCCCTCGTTTGAGCCGGGTGAAGAGGGCCTTCACGCGCTGTTCAGGGCCAATCCGCAGGTGGTCAGGCCGCCCTGGTCACGTCGGCCGTCTTCGCCACCGTCGGTGAGCACGCACTCCTGCCTCAGACGAGTGCCGCGCGCCGAAGGGGGCTGAAGGGGACTTTCCCCGCATGCGATGCGGGGAAAGCGCTCTTCGCCGCGTGAGATGAGGGGAAGGTCCCCTTCAGCCCCCTTCGGTGAGCAGGCGCCCGGGCTCTCACACGAGCTGGAAGGACTTCAGCCCGCGGATGTTCTGATGGCAGTTCGTCAGGCCGGACGAGTTCAGGCTGCGGTAGACGCCCCCTTTCGGCCGCAGGTAGTGCACGTCCCGCCACAGATCCGCGGCCTTCCGGACGTCGGCGACGGTCTTGGCACCGTCCTTGAGCACGCAACGCAGGTAGCCGCGGTGCGAAGCCTTGAACTCCCAGGACACGTCGATCCACTTGTTCTGCAGCGGCACGGAGTCGGCGAGGTCGGCCTCCGCCCCCGAGTCACCGTCGATGGTCAGCACCCCTTTGCCGCCCTTCTGGCGCGGCGTGAGGGTCCACTGCGGAGGGCCGACGTCGGGAACCTTCATCTGGAACAGGTGGGTGAACGCCGTCGTCGCGGTCAGCTCGGTGGGCCAGAAGGCCTGGTACGACATCCGCCAGGTCTGGTCCCGCAGGATCTTGTACGTCGTGTCGCCGTCACGCATCCCTTTCGCCTCGTTGCGCTGCCGGTCTGTCGATGTGTCGACATCCCGTGTGTGCATGTCGAAGCGCCAGTGGTCGCCGTGGGGGTAGATGTGCTTGACGCCGGGATGCGATCCGGCGCGGTCGTCCTCCAGGCCTTCGAACACGCGCAGACCGTCCTTCGCCGGGTCCGGGCTCCATCGCGGTGTCCAGGTGGCCGCGTGCGCCGTCCCGGTACCGAGCGCGGCCGCGCCGAGCACCCCCGCGCCCAGGATGAGCGCCTTCCGGCGGTCGAGGTTCTCCATGGCTACTTTCCCTTCTCGAGAGTGACCGCGAAGACGTGCGGTCTTGGGGTGGCGGCGGAACACGCTGGTGGAAGATCGCGAGCTTCACGGACTGGATCCCGGCCCGTGCGTGCAGTTGATTCGTGGTGGCGGCCTCGCTCTCGCCGGACGCCGCCGTCGCACGCCATCCGGTGAGCCGCTGGGAACGTCGGCCGATCCATCCACATAGGACACCTTCAGCGGTGTCGGCGGCGCCGAGCAGATGGAGGGCGGCGTACTTCCCGGCGGGCACCGGGATCGTCGCGCCGACGACGTTGTCCGGCGTGCCCTCGCTGCCGTTGGCGAACAGGAATTCCGGCACCGTCGTCGGTGATCCGCCCGGCCCGGCGCACCCGGTACGCCGTCGCGTTCTGCCCGCCGGCGACGAGCGGCTGGACGACCACGGTGGTGTCGCCCCTGGCTGCTCGCGGACGATGCGCGGCTCACCGCGAAAGTGAGACCGAAGCCTCGTTCTCCCGCGCTCGGTGCGACGTCCACCAAGAACAGATCGCGCGAGCTGTGCACGAACGCGCGGGTGTCTTTGCCGGTGGTCACGGTCCCGGTGAGCTCGGCGTTCCAGAGGTCGAGTCGCAGCCAGGCGCAGGTAAGTTCACCCACCGGTGTGAGCAGGACCCTCCCGATCGGGAGTCGCGCGACACCCCATTCGTTGCCGTTGCCCAGGAACGGCCGTTCCCAGCGCGGATCCTGTCCGGCGAGGAACCGAGACCAGTCCGCGCCGGCGCTCCTCCGGTGGCATCCGCCGAGCAGATCGCGGCGTGGGGAACCAGCGGGCTGGCCCATAGTCACCCCATCGTGAACTCGGCTGAGTGGTCGGATGTATGACCGGAGTGAACGTAAGATATGACCTATACCTCGTCAGCGAATTACAGGATTGTCACCTCATTCGGCCGAGCCCGACGGATCCCCTCCGGGTGTATCACTGAGAGAGATCTGATGTTCGGTGGCCTGAGCACTTGAGACCGGAGCGGATGCGACAAACCGGGGCGGATCCGACGGGGTCACCCGCGACGGGGCGTGATGTCTGGTCCATCACACAGACGAACCCGGAGGTGAGCCCACCGTGAGGAGCGGGTCTAGCATCCTTTTATCCACGCTCGATGACCATGATCTCGGCACCGTCGCCGGAGCCGTCCCCAGGTGGGCGTCCCGGCGGCAGGCGCGGAAACCAGCGGTCAGCGGGCCCAAGCCATGACGTTGGAGGCCGTTCACCGATGTCCACCACGGCTAGCACCGCCACCGAGGCGGCCTCGAGCGCCTCCACGGGTGCCTCACGCCGGCAAGGGACTTTCTACCGGGGCGACCCCGGTATGTGGTCCTGGGTGCTCCACCGCATCACCGGCGTGCTGACATTCTTCTTCCTCTTCGTGCACGTGCTCGACACCGCGCTCGTGCGCGTGTCACCCGACACGTACAACGAGGTCATCGAGACCTACAAGACCCCGCTGGTCAACCTCCTCGAAGTCGGCCTCGTCGGCGCGGTGCTGTTCCACGCGCTCAACGGCATCCGGGTCATGCTGGTCGACTTCTGGGAAAAGGGACCGAAGTTCCAGAAGCCGATGCTCTGGACGATCCTGGCCATCTGGGTCGTGGTGATGATTCCCGGTGCCTTCTTCATGATGAAGCGCACCGTCGAGGTTATGTTCGGGGGGCACTGACCATGGCTGAACTCGCACTCGAGCGCCCGCGCGCACCGAAGCGCGCCGCCGCCCGCCGCAGCAACTTCGAGCTCTACAGCTGGCTGTTCATGCGCATCTCGGGCCTCGCCCTGATCGTGCTGGTGCTCGGCCACCTGTTCATCATGAACATCCTCGACGGTGGCGTGCACCGCATCAACTGGGGCTTCGTCGCCGGCCGCTGGGCTTCGCCGTTCTGGCAGTTCTGGGACCTGTCGATGCTGTGGCTCGCCGAGATCCACGGTGGCAACGGGCTGCGCACGATCATCGACGACTACGCCCGCAAGGACAGCACCCGGTTCTGGCTGAAGATCGTCCTCTACGTCTCGATGGTGTTGATCCTCGCCGTCGGCACGATGGTGATCTTCACCTTCGACCCGGGTATCTCGGCCAACTGACGCCCACCACACGTTAAGCGGAGTCCTCAATGCAGTTCCACAAGTACGACGTGGTGATCGTCGGCGCCGGAGGCGCCGGCATGCGCGCGGCCATCGAATCCGGCCAGCGCACGCGCACCGCGGTCCTCACGAAGCTCTACCCCACGCGTTCGCACACCGGCGCGGCGCAGGGCGGCATGTGCGCCGCGCTCGCGAACGTCGAAGAGGACAACTGGGAGTGGCACACCTTCGACACGATCAAGGGCGGCGACTACCTGGTCGACCAGGACGCCGCCGAGATCATGGCGAAGGAAGCCATCGACGCGGTCCTCGACCTCGAGAAGATGGGCCTGCCCTTCAACCGGACACCCGAAGGCAAGATCGACCAGCGCCGCTTCGGCGGGCACACCCGCGACCACGGCAAGGCCGCGGTGCGCCGCGCCTGCTACGCCGCGGACCGCACCGGGCACATGATCCTGCAGACGCTGTACCAGAACTGCGTCAAGCACGGAACCGAGTTCTACAACGAGTTCTACGTGCTCGACCTGGTGCTGACCCCGGACGAGAACGGCAACCCGGTCGCCTCCGGCGTCGTCGCCTACGAGCTGGCCACCGGCGAGCTGCACGTCTTCCAGGCGAAGTCGATCGTGTTCGCCACCGGTGGCGCGGGCAAGATCTTCAAGACGACGTCGAACGCGCACACCCTCACCGGCGACGGCCTCGGCATCATCTTCCGCAAGGGCTTGCCGCTGGAGGACATGGAGTTCTTCCAGTTCCACCCGACAGGTCTGGCCGGGCTCGGCATCCTCATCTCCGAGGCCGTGCGCGGTGAGGGCGGCATCCTCCGCAACGCCGACGGCGAGCGGTTCATGGAGCGCTACGCCCCCACCATCAAGGACCTCGCGCCGCGCGACATCGTCGCCCGGTCGATGGTGCAGGAAGTGCTGCAGGGCCGCGGTTGCGGACCGAACAAGGATTACGTCGTCCTCGACGTCACGCACATCCCGGAAGAGACGCTGAACGCGAAACTCCCGGACATCATGGAGTTCTCCCGGACGTACCTGGGTGTCGACCCGGTCACCGAGCCGGTGCCGGTGTTCCCGACCTGTCACTACGTGATGGGCGGAATCCCGACGAACATCCACGGCGAAGCGTTGCGGGACAACGAGAACGTCATTCCTGGCCTGTACGCCGCGGGCGAGGTCGCGTGTGTTTCGGTGCACGGCTCGAACCGGCTCGGCACCAACTCGCTGCTCGACATCAACGTCTTCGGCCGCCGTGCCGGCATCGCCGCCGCCGAGTACGCGCTGGCGCACGACTTCGTCGAACTGCCGGAGAACCCGACCACCATCGTGGAAGAGCAGCTTTCGGGCCTGCTTTCGGAGCACGGTGACGAGCGCGTCGCCGACATCCGCACCGAACTGCAGAAGACGATGGACTCGCACGCTTCGGTGTACCGCACCGAGGACACGCTGAAGCAGGCGCTGACCGACGTGCAGGCGCTGAAGGACCGGTACGAGCGGATCACCGTGTCGGACAAGGGGAAGCGGTACAACACCGACGTACTCGAGGCCGTCGAACTCGGCTTCCTGCTCGAACTCGCCGAGGTTCTCGTCGTCGGCGCCCTGGCGCGCAAGGAATCCCGCGGCGGACACGCGCGCGAGGACTACCCGAACCGCGACGACACGAACTTCATGCGGCACACCATGGCCTACAAGCAGGGTTCTGGTCTCGCCTCCGATATCCGACTGGACTACAAGCCGGTGACCTTCACCCGCTACGAACCGATGGAGCGGAAGTACTGATGACCACGGCCACCCCCGAGAAGTCGGAGGCCGTGTCCTCCGACCACACGCCGATCACCGTCACGCTGAAGATCCTGCGGTTCAACCCCGAGGTCGACACCGAGCCGCACTGGGAGTCCTACGACGTCCCGGCGCAGCGCACCGACCGGCTGCTGAACCTGCTCTTCTACGTGAAGGACTACATCGACGGGACGTTCTCGTTCCGTCGCTCGTGCGCACACGGCGTCTGCGGTTCCGACGCGATGCAGATCAACGGCATCAACCGCTTGGCGTGCAAGGTCCTGATGAAGGACCTGCTGGAGACCAGTGGCAAGAAGACCACCATCACCATCGCGCCGATCAAGGGCCTGACGACGCTCAAGGACCTTTACGTCGACATGGACCCGTTCTTCGAGGCCTACCGTGCGGTGAAGCCGTACCTGATCGCCTACGGGAACGAGCCCACGCGCGAGCGGATCCAGTCGCAGGCCGACCGCGACCGGTTCGACGACACGACCAAGTGCATCCTGTGCGCCTGCTGCACCTCCTCGTGCCCGGTGTACTGGAACGACGGCTCGTACTTCGGCCCGGCCGCGATCGTCAACGCGCACCGGTTCATCTTCGACTCGCGTGACGAAGGCGCCGAAGAGCGTCTCGACATCCTGAACGACTCCGAAGGCGTCTGGCGCTGCCGGACGACCTTCAACTGCACCGACGCCTGCCCGCGCGGGATCCAGGTGACCAAAGCCATCCAGGAAGTCAAGCGCGCTCTGCTCTTCAAGCGCGTCTAACCCTTCTGCGGCTCGCGGCTCCAGCGGCTGTCCGTGAAGGCCTCCTTGAGAGACCCAGGGTCCCTCAAGGAGGCCTTCACGGACTTCAGGGGAGTTATCCACAAGGGGTGGGTTATCCACAGGTCGGCGAAAGGTGTCTGGTGATCGCGGTGCCGGCAGGCCCACGCTGTGCTCATGAACAAGCGCGGCAGATGGGCTGAGCACCCCGAACTGCTCCAGGAACGAAGCCGGCACGGCGTCATCAAGGCCACGGCCTTGGAATCGCTCGAAATGGGCAGCAAGGTCATTTACCGAAGATGCCTACCCGGCGGCCCATGGCAACGGCTGCTTCCAGGGATCATTCTTCTCCACAACACTGCTCCCACGTCTCTGGAACGTGTGACGGGAGCTTTGCTCCACGCAGGGCCGCGGGCGGTCGTGACCGGAGTGGAAGCCTGCCGCCGGCACGGCCTACGCCCACGCGAGCTACCTCCGGACGAAGACATTCACGTCCTCATCCCCCACGAACACAAAATCCGCAGCGCTGAATTCGTGACCGTCGAGCGAACCCATCGCCTACCGGAACCGCGAATCCGCGACAGCATCCCCTTGGCGCCACTCGTTCGGGCGACCACGGACACCTGCCGACGCCTGCGGACGGCCGAACCTGTCGGCCGTCTCCTCGTCGAGTCGATCCAGCGCGGCCGGTGCTCGCCCGAAGCTCTCGCCCACGAGTTGGACATCGGTTCCAAACGAGGCACAGCAGTCCCCCGTAGGATTCTCGCCGAGTGGAAGGACCTCTGCTCCGTGGCGGAGGCACGGGCGAAGATACTCAGTCGTAGTCTCATGGTCCGGCCGAGCCATTGGAATCCCGAGATCCGTGACAGCCATGGCGGCTACATCGGGCGTCCCGATGCCTGGTGGGACGAGGTGGCGCTCGCGTGGGAGATCGACTCCTTCGACTTCCATTTCTACCGCGACGATTACAAGCGCACGGTTCTGCGGAACACCCGCTACGCCACCGCCGGGATCACTGTCGTGCAGACACTTCCTTCTCAGCTCCTGACGGATCCAGCGGGTGTAGTGGCTGAACTGAATGCGGCCCACCTTGCCGCGTCCTTACGCCCACGCCCTCCCGTCAACCTGGTCTCGCGAGCCGCTTGACGGTCCGTGAAGGCCTCCTTAAGGGACCCTGGGTCTCTCAAGGAGGCCTTCACGGACCACCCAACTCCACGCCTACTCCAGGATCCGCGCCAGCGCGGCCGAGGTACACCGAACGCAGTGCCCGCGCCTCGGGCGTGATGAACCAGCCCGGCCGATCCGGAGCGCCAGGGAAGTCCTCCGCACGCGGGACGTAGGTCAAATCCGGGTTGAAGTCTCGATTGACGTCGAAGCCGGGACGCTTCCGGTAGTCGTCGCCCTGGATGACGTCGCTGAGGTAGTTCCAGGCCGGCGGCCGGTCCTTGAGTCGCGGGAACTTCCGCTGCACTTCGGCCCACGACAGGTCGTTGCCGCGCCGGTCGAGTTCGGCGCCGTCCGGGTTCAGTTTCGGGACGGCGACGAAGGTGACGGTCTTCCGCAGCCGCTCGGCGTCCCGCGACTCCGATGTGCCGAGGTAGTCGAGAATCCGCAGCAGCGCGTCGGTACCCGTCTTCTCGTTGCCGTGGATCTCGCTGGACACGACGAAGACCTTCGGCCCGGTCCCGACGGTCGCTTGGTGGATCACCCGGCCGCGGTGGGAGCGCCCGACCTCTTCGACCGCCAGCCGCCCCTTGCTCACCCGCTCGAGCCTGCCGAGTTCGCGGACCATCTCGCGGTAATCGGTGAACTCGTTGATGGGCAGCTCTCGCGGTTCCTCACTGCAAGCCTGGACAGGCGCCGCCACCGCCGCGGGCGCGCTGACGAGCGGGACCACCACCAGGCCCACCATCACGGGAACCAACCGACCGAACACGGACATCGTGAACTCCCCACTGTCGAAGGTGTGCACAACGTAGCGAGGACGCCGTCGAAAGGGCCAGGAAAACGAAACGGGGCCGGCCCACGAAACGTGGACCGGCCCCGTGACAGCCGAACTACTTCACCGCGTCCAGAGCGTTGACGCGGCCGTGGCCGTAGTACGAGTTGTCCTTCGCCGGGCCTTCACAGACCGGCGCGGCGGTGCCGCAAGCGACCGTGTCGGCCTGGTGCTCCAGCAGCCAGGTCAGCAGCTGCGGCGGAGCGTGGCGGTAGCGGGAGGCGAGCAGCGCGGCGACACCGGCGGCGTGCGGGGACGCCATCGAGGTACCGCACTTGGTGCCGTAGGCGCCGTTGAAGATCGTTGACAGCGGGCAACCGGCGCCCTGGCCGGTCGGCGGCAGCTGGGCGCGGTCGCCGCCGGGAGCGGTGACCGAAACGTCGTTACCGTAGTTGCTGTACGACGACTTCGAGCCCGCGTAGCCGATGGCTGAGACGTTGACGACGCCGTCGATGGCCTTGGGCAGGATGCCGCAGCTCTCGTCGACCGGGTGCGGCCGGTTCGGGTCGACGGTCTGCTTGTCCGGGTCGAAACCGCTGTTGCCGGCGGCGGCGACGTTCAGCACGCCACGGCCGGTCGAGTGGACCACCGCGCGGCGGACGGCCTCGTACGCGGCCGCGTCACCCGGCTCCTTCGAGCAGTAGAACATGCCCGGGTCGATGTAGTAGCTGTTGTTCGTGACCGGGAAACGGTGCTTCGCGGCCCACATGAACCCGCACACGGCGGCTTCGGGAAGGATCATGCCGTCGTCGTTGACGACCTTGACCGACGCCAGCTTGACGCCGGGCGCGACGCCGGTGAAGCCGCGCGCGGCGTCCTTGCCCGCGATCGTGCCGGCGACGTGCGTGCCGTGGTCGGAGTTCGTCGGCGCCCAGGAGGCGGGCGTGGTGTCGGGCGCGCCCGTGTTGCAGCCGGCGGACACCTTCGGGTCCAGTGCGTTCTTCAGCGCGGGGTGGGTGGGCTCGATACCCGAGTCCAGCACGCCGACGGTCACCGAACGGCTGCCACCGGAGACCTTGTTCGCCTCGGGAGCCTGGATCGCCCGCATGTCCCACTGCTGGGCCGACAGGTCCTCGTCGACGGCGACGCTGGTGGTCTCTTCGCTTTCCTTGGTGTCGACCACGGCGGATCGGGTCGACCGGGACGAGGCCGCGGGCGGGAACGCCACGTCCCGGCCGCCCGAGTAGGCACGGTAGACGCCGATCTTCGCCTGGAAGTCGGCGTTGCGCGAGGTCGCCACCGCGACCCCGATCTCCGGGTAGTACGCCACCTTCTCGCCGCACTTCGCGCGCAGCTCGATGTCGACCTTGCGCTCCGGGGTACGCGGGTCGTAAAGCACCACGTAAGTGAACGGCGCGCTCGCGGTGTCGCACTGCGGCGCGGGCGCGGCGCTCGCCGACGGGGCCGCGAACACACTTCCCGCCGCCGCCGCGGCGAGCGCGGGGACGAGCAGGCGTCTGATCCGGGACATTCAACCTCCATGATTCGGTGGAGTGAACGTTAGGGAGCCAGAGCCGGACTCGCCACCGTCAAAAGGACGACAAACCCCATCGATCAGGCGTCAGCCTTTTCCGTGTCCCGTGACTTGGCGCCACGAAGCGTGCGCAGACCGATCAGGCCGATGATGGTGCCGAGCACGAACGAGACGACCGTCAGCACCGCGTGCACGATGAAGTAGGCGGTGGGCGAGCCGTCGGCGGCCCAGGCGCGATCGCTGTCCCAGAGGTTCTTGGCGAACGTGATCCAGATGATCCACGACCACACGCCGAAACCCAGCAGGAACATCGAAGTACCTCGCGAAATGCGCATGCCCCTGAGTATGAACCGAGCCCGGCGACGCTACATTGCTCGGGTGCACAGCGCTATCTCCCGGTCGCTCATGGTCCTCGTTTCCGGTGTGCTCGCCCTCGCGGTGACGCCGGTGGCCACAGCCGCTCCGAAGCCACCAGCCCAGGCGCAGCCGTGCGCGAACAAGACGACGCCTCCCGCGCCGATCGACACCTCCGAGAAGCCGCGCCCCGGCGAGGTCGCGCCAGAGCCGTTGCCGGTCCCGCCGGTGCCGGTGGGCGGCGAACGGATGGCCGAATGCGGGCTCGTGCTCCCGAAGCGCGCGCTGAACCCGCCCGAGGGGTCCACCGCCGCGTCCTGGGTGCTGCAGGACCTCGAAACCGGCGACATCATCGCGGCGAAGGATCCGCACGCCCGTCAGCGGCCGGCGTCGCTGATCAAGACCCTGCTCGGGCTGGTCGTGGTCACCGAACTGCCGCCGGGCAAGGTCATCACCCCGACCAAGGAGGACGCCGAGCAGGAGTGCACCTGTGTCGGCATCGTCGCCGGTGGCCAGTACACAGTGGACCAACTGCTGCACGGGCTGCTGATGCACTCCGGCAACGACGCGGCTCACGCGCTCTCCACCGTGCTCGGCGGCGTCGACGCCGCGGTCACCAAGATGAACGCTTTGGCCGCCCGCGTCGGCGCCACGGACACGCGGGCCGCGACACCGTCCGGGCTCGACGGGCCGGGGATGTCGACCTCGGCCTACGACATGAGCCTGATCTTCCACCACGCGATGAAGCAGCCGGAATTCGCGCGGGTGGTCAAGACCAAGAGCTTCGAAATCCCGCCCACCGGCGGAAAACCGGTCATCACGATCTACAACGACAACAGGCTCCTCGGCGTCTATCCCGGGTTCCTCGGCGGAAAGACCGGCTTCACCGACGACTCGCGCCACACCTACGTCGGCGGCGCGCTCCAGAACGGCCACCGGGTCGCGGTCGTGATGCTTCGCGCCGAGCAGCGCCCGACGCGGGTCACCGAGCAGGCCGCGAAGCTCCTTGATTACGGCATCGCGTTGCGAGAAGCGAAGGCGGAATCGGTCGGGCGGATCGACTACAAACCGGCGGAAACCGTGGAGCCGGGCCCGGCCAAGGCCGCGCCGAACGCCGACGGTACGTCGAACAGTGGCGCCGCCGCCGCGGCCGAAGACCCGTTCGGGACGGTTGGCTGGATCATCACGCTGATCGTCTTCCTGATCATCGTGGCCTGTTTCGTCATCGGTCACCAGCGCAAGAAAGCGATGGCAGACCACTAGGCAAGCCCGGAACCGCGAACCGGCCGACAGTGGCGGCTCCGGCCGCTACTCTGCTGTCTCCGCTTGCGAACCGTTCGGGGGACGGCCGCGGATGTCGTCCGCAAGAGCCGCAGCCGGCCGGTAGTCAGGATTTTCGGCGGCCGAACCAGCCCAACAGCGCACCGGTCGCGAAAGCTCCGCCGACGGCCGCGGTGCCCAGCCCTTGCTGAACGGTCACCCTCGGGTGAATGGACACGGGGGCAGGCGGCTCGATGACCGTCGACATGTTCTCCTTCGCCGTCGCGGTCCACGCGGTGACGAACAGCAGGAAGCGCGAAACGAGATTCGCGAAGACGAGCAGACCGATCACCGGTCCGAACAACGTGAACGCTGGTGATTTCGTGACGCTACCGAGGTAAAGGGTCGCGCCCTGCTGGAGCACGATGAACCCGACAGCGGCGAAGATCGCGCCCTTGACCGCGCTGCGCAGCGCGACGTGCTCACGAGGCAGCCTCGCGATGACCCAGAGGAACACCAGCGTGTTCGCGAGCAGGCCGAGCAGGATCGTCGCGACCTTGAGCAGCAACACCGCCCAGCTCTGGTTTTCCAAGCCGACGAGTTCGAGTAGGAACCGCCCGATCCCGCTGCCCGCGGCGGTGAGGCCGAACGAGATCACCAGCGCGAGGCCCAGCCCGACCAGTGACAACAGGTCCTTGATGGTCGTCGAAACCAGCGGCAGCTGCTGCTTTTCCTGGCCCCATTGGGCGGTCAGCGCGTCGCGCAGGTTCGTCATCCAGCCGACGCCGGAGTACAGCGCGAGCACCAGGCCGAACACCCCGATGCCGCCGCCGGACTTCAGTGCCGCGCCGACGATGCCGCCGACCAGGTCGCGCAGGCCGTCGGGCACCGACTTGTTGATGCCGTCGGTGATCTGGTTGAGCACCGTCTGATCGCCGGCGACCACCATCCCGATGACCGCGAAGGCGACCATCAGGATCGGGATCACCGAAAGCACGCTGAAGTAGGTGATGGCCGCGGCGTAGTGGTTGCCGTAGCGCTCGGTGAAGGCGTCGTTCGCCCGGATGAGGTGATCGAGCCAGCCGTATTTCCGCCTCAAGCGCGGTATCAGCTTGTCCTCGTCCGGCTTCGCGCCGTCATCTTTCGCCACCTGTCGACGCTAACCACGTCTACCGCGGCTCGCAGCGCGAATCAGCCCGCCGGGGGAAGGAAACCGATGTTCTCGTAGACGTTCCGCAAAGTCACCGAGGCGACTTCCCGTGCCCGCTGCGCGCCGAGGGCCAGCGCCTTGTCGAGCTCGGCGACGTCATCCAAATAGGACTGGACGCGCTCCTGCACCGGGGTGACCCAGTCGACGAACGCCTCGGCGACGCCCTTCTTCAGATCGCCGTAACCCTTGCCCTCAAAGGTGGTTTCGAGTTCGGCGACCGGCTGGTCGGTCAGCGCGGAGAGGATCGTCAGCAGGTTGGAGACACCCGGTTTGTTCTCGGTGTCGAAGACGATCTCGCGGCCGGTGTCGGTGACCGCCGAGCGAACCTTCTTCGCCGACTTCTTCGGGTCTTCGAGCAGTTCGATGAGGCCGTTGCCGGTCGACGAGGACTTGCTCATCTTCGCGGTCGGTTCCTGCAGGTCGTAGATCTTCGCCGTGTCCTTGACGATATGCGGCTCCGGCACCGTGAACGTCTTGCCATAGCGGTTGTTGAACCGCTGCGCGAGGTTGCGCGTCAGCTCCAGGTGCTGCCGCTGGTCCTCGCCGACGGGGACCTCGTTCGCCTGGTACAGCAGGATGTCCGCGGCCTGCAGGACCGGGTAGGTGAACAGGCCGACGCTGGCGCGATCCGTGCCCTGCTTCGCGGCCTTGTCCTTGAACTGCGTCATCCGGCTCGCCTCGCCGAACCCCGTCTGGCACTCCAGCACCCAGCCCAGCTGGGCGTGCTCGGGCACCTGGCTCTGGACGAACAGCGCGCTGCGGGCCGGGTCGACGCCGAGCGCGAGCAACTGCGCGGCCGAGCGGCGCGTGCGGTCCCGCAGCACCTTCGGGTCCTGCTCGACGGTGATCGCGTGCAGGTCGACGACCATGTAGAAGGTGTCGTGGGTGTCCTGCAGCCGCACCCATTGCCGCAGCGCACCCAGGTAGTTGCCAAGGTGGAACGAGTCGGCGGTCGGCTGGATCCCGGAGAGCACCCGCGGGCGCTTCAGTTCGTCGGACACGCCCGGATTCTGTCAGGCCACGCCGTGGCGGGTCATCCGAGGTGGCCCCGGCCGAAAGATGTAAACGGTTAACCGCCACATACTTCCGACGGTTCTGGGCGCGGTGTCCGGTTCCTAGCGTTCATGGCACCGGATCTTCCGGCCACACCGAAGGAGAACCCAGATGAAGGCACGATCCCTACTGATGGGCATGGCCATGGCGGCCGCGGCCGTCTTCTCGCTTTCCGGCGTCGCGGCGGCGGCCGAGCCCACCGGAGGCGTCCAGCCGAACATCGTCGGCGGCGGCAACGCGACCCAGGTCTACTCGTTCATGGCGTCCCAGCAGTCGAGCGGCGGCGGGCACCAATGTGGTGGCTCACTGATCAGCTCGACCTGGGTGGTCACCGCGAAGCACTGTGGCACGCCGTACCAGGTGCGCGTCGGCACCACGAACCGCACCAGCGGCGGCACCGTTGCCCGCGTGGCCCAGCGGATCGCCCACCCGAGCGCCGACCTGGCGCTGCTGCGCCTCTCGACGGCGGTGTCGCAGGCGCCGGTCACGATCGCCGACACGTCCGGGGCCGTCGGCACCGCGACGCGGATCATCGGCTGGGGCCAGACCTGCGCCCCGCAGGGCGCCTGTGGTGCCCCGATCACCCTGCAGGAACTGAACACCTCGATCGTCGCCGACAACCGCTGTCTCGGGATCAGCGGCGCGAGCGAGATCTGCACCAACAACCCCGGTGGGAACAAGGGCGCCTGCTACGGCGACTCGGGCGGCCCGCAGGTCAAGCAGGTCAACGGTGTCTGGCAGCTGGTCGGCGCCACCAGCCGCGCCGGGAACAACAGCAGCACCTGTGCGACCGGGCCGTCGATCTACGTGGACGTCCCCTACTTCCGCAACTGGATCCGCACCAACTCCGGAGTCTGATCCGGCCCCCGCGTCGCCCCACCGTCCCCTGGGGCGACGCGGTCCCAGCCTGTTCAGCAAGGAACCGGGTGGAAGTTCGAAGAGCCGCTCCAGCAGCGCGACCGCCTTCAGGGAGTCGCACCGCTCGGGGCGGCTTCTTCCGGTCCGCCAGTAGCTCAAGGTCGCGACACTGACCCGCACGCCCTGCTGGGCGAGCCGGTGCCGGATCCGGTCGAGTCCGAGACCGCTGTCGGTGATCGCCCGGTCCAAAGCACGCGGGAAGGGATCACCGGGCCGGCTGCGACGCCGCGTCACCGTCATGGACCTGAGCGTGGCGATCAGCGGGCGGCTAAACAATCCGGGCCGGACTAGGTGTCCCTACCCAAGAAATCCGACACGTCACGTTTCGCGGGCTAAGTGCGATCTGCCCGGTCCCGCCGCCGACCCGCGTTTAGCGGGCAAACTGCGATCCGGCGCCCAGGGACACCCTCGCGAGCGATGTCGACTTCAGCGGGCAAACTGCGATCCGACCGGGCCGGCGCCAGGGCGACTTCAGCGGGCAAACCGCGATCCCTGGGGCGGGTCGCGTTTAGCGGGCTAAACGCGATCTGGGGAGGGAAGGCGCAGGTCAGGGGAGCCGCGGGCGGGTGAGGGCGTCGCCCTTGGCGAGCACCGCCTCTGCCATCGCGGCGACGTCCGGGGCGGCGGGCTGGATCGGGGTGGCGACAGCGGGGCCGCCCGCGACGACGCGGGCCTTCCGGCGCTGACGCAACACACCCAAGGCCATGCCGACGATGCCGAGCGCGACAGCGATCAGGCCGACCGGGCCCAAGAGACCGAACGCCATCTCCGAACGCGAAGTCGACTCCGCGGCCGAGGCCGGGCCGGCGCCCGCGACGAGCAGGGCGACCGGGATCGCGACGACCGCCGCGGCTCTGGCCGCGGGCAGGGCCGACCGCATCAGGAGATGAACTGGGTTCCGCACCGGAGTGCCTCCCGTGAGGTGACATTGCTGAACCGGAACGCTAACCCGAACGAGTGAGCATTTCCAGGTTGCTGGTCAAAAAACTACCGAGCGTGTCAAGACCTGTGGGTTCTGATCAACTCGACCCGAGAGTAGCCCCTCACAGGGGGGATCTTTCGAGCACCCCTCTTCTCAGAGTTGTCGTGGCCGGAAACGGTTTCTGACCGAACAGGACACGGGTTAGGCCATTCGGATGTCACCACAGAGCCGAACAGGCACGATCCGACTTTCCTCGGTTGGTTTCTTGTCCGCAATGGTCTATACCTATTGGCCATACCTTTAAAAGGTATAGACCAATATCCCTGCATGGTCCCCTCGTACGAAGGAGCCACCGATGTCTCTTCGACGTATTCTCGCGGCGGTCGCCGCCACCTTCGCCGCCACCACGGTCGCCGTGGTCGTCCCGGCCCAGTCCGCCTCCGCGGCGGACTGCGTGGCGCCGTGGAAGGCGAGTTCGGTCTACCGGGGCGGCAACACCGCCTCCCACAACGGGCACAACTGGTCCGCGAAGTGGTGGACGCAGAACGAAACACCCGGCTCGGCGCAGGTCTGGGCCGATCAGGGTGCCTGCGGTGGCGGCTCGCAGAACCCGTCCGATTTCGTGGTCAGCGAAGCCCAGTTCAATCAGATGTTCCCGAACAGGAACCCCTTCTACACCTACAACGGCCTGGTCACCGCCCTCAGCGCATACCCGGCCTTCGCAGGCACCGGCAGTGACATTGTCAAGAAGCAGGAAGCGGCGGCCTTCCTGGCGAACGTCAACCACGAGACCGGCGGCCTGGTCCACATCGTCGAGCAGAACCAGGCCAACTACCCGCACTACTGCGACACGAGCCAGTCTTACGGCTGCCCGGCGGGTAACGCCGCGTACTACGGTCGTGGCCCGATCCAGCTGAGCTGGAACTTCAACTACAAGGCCGCAGGCGACGCGCTGGGCCTGCCGCTGCTGACCAACCCGTGGCTGGTGCAGAACGACGCGGCAGTCGCCTGGAAGACCGGCATCTGGTACTGGATGACCCAGAACGGCCCTGGCACGATGACCCCGCACAACGCGATGGTCAACAGCCGCGGCTTCGGCGAGACCATCCGCAGCATCAACGGCAGTCTCGAGTGCAACGGCGGCAACCCCGGCCAGGTGCAGAGCCGCGTGAGCAAGTACAAGCAGTTCACCGGCATCCTCGGCGTCGACCCCGGGGGCAACCTGTCCTGCTGATCCGTCCAGGGGACTGAAGGGGCCCTTCGCCGCACTTGACGCGGCGAGGGCCCCTTCGTCATTCAAGAGCGCCGAGCAGTCGACGCAGTGAGGCGTCCAGAACGTCAAGGTCGTCACCGAGCGGCGACAGCAGCTTCGCAACATTCGCGGCGTGGTCGGTCATCGCGGCGTCGACGACTTCGAACCCGCGTTCGGTCAGCGTGACCCGAAAGCTGCGCCGGTCCTCCGGGTCGAGGGCGCGCTCGACCAGTCCCGCCGACTCGAGTCTGTCGATCCGGCTGGTCATCCCGGCCCTGGACATCATCAGCGTCGCGGACAGCTCGGACGGGATGAGCGTGTACGGCTTCCCTGACCGCCTGAGCGCCGCGAGAACGTCGAACTCCCCTTGCTTCAAGCCGTGTTTCGCGAACACGGCCTCCACCATCGGCGTCGTCAGCGTCACCACGCGGCCGAGGCGCCCGGCGACCCCGATCGCGGCCAAGTCCAGTTCCGGCCGCTCCTGCCGCCAAGCGCCGACCACCGCGTCGGTCGCGTCGGCGTTTTGCTCGTCATTCACCACGACATCCTATTCGACAGGAGATAGTTTGGCAGCTAACTATCAGCAGTGGAACTATCTTGAGCAGCCGATGCCGAGACCGTCGGCGCGGACGGCGCGGCGCCGCACTACCACACCGGCTCCTCCGAGATGTTCTTCGTACTCGGCGGAAAGCTGGAAGTCCTTGTGGGAGAGGAGATCGTCACCGTTTCCGAAGGCGACCTGCTCGTCGTCCCGCCACTGACCACCCACGCGTTCCGCGCGGCCGTCGGCTCTCCGGCGGATGTGCTGATCGTGTTCATTCCCGGCGCGGAACGGTTCGGCTACTTCCGCCTGCTGGAGAAGGTCGGCCATGGCAAGGCGACTGTTCAGGATCTCTTGGACAGCCAAGAAGAATTCGACAACCACTTCGTCGAGAGTCCAGTGTGGACGGAGACGGCGAAGGCTCGTCAGTAGCCGCGCGGCGGGTATCCCTGCGGTGGGTACTGGGGTGGCGGGTACTGCGGCGGATACGGCTGCTGCGGCGGATACCCGTACTGCGGCGGGGGCGGGTACTGCTGCGGATACCCGGGATTCTGCGGCGGATACGGCTGCGGCGGGTACTGGGGCTGCGGGTACTGGGGCTGTGGCGGGGGTGGCGCGGCAGGCTGCCCGCCACCGAGGTGGAACGGCAACAGCGGCACCAGTTGCGCGAGCCTGCCCAGCGTCGCGAGTATGTCGTCCGGTTTGATCCGGCCGAACGTCGGATTCTCGACGTAGACCAGTTCCGGCCCCACCAACGACCAGGTGTGCAGCTTCAACGACCGCATCGTGGCGGCGACCTGCGGCGTGAGTACCTGGATCGCGACGTTCGGATCCGTGTCGATCAGCTTGTACCAGCGGTTGAACTTCCGGTCCGCGGTGGCGGGCTCCGGGTATCGCTCGACGTCCCAGGCGGATTCGATGCTCGACACGATCTGGAAGTTCGGCATCGACGCGGGCAGGGTGACCACCCAGACCGAGTCGATCGAGAGCGTGTCGAGCTCGTTGACCTTCTTGTTGGTCCACCGCGTGTGGACGCTTGTGACCGTCGGACGGCGGTGGTAGTCGAAGACGCTGAACCGAAGCCCGTTGTACGCGCCGTTCAGCGCGCCGAACGCCATCCGCTTGTCGCCGCGCTGGTTGAACGGCAGCACCGTCCAGCGCTCCAGGAGGTTCGGTGCGTCCGGACTGAACTCCCACCCGTACTGACCGGACATCTGGTAGCGCTCGGCGTTCGTCGCCTCGACGCGCCGGGCCTCGTTCGTCTCCATGATCGCTCGGGCTAACCGGAATACGTCGCCGTCACCGGCGCGTGGTCGGACCAGCGCTGGTCATAGGACTCGGCACGCTCGACCACGACGGAGGTGCACCGCTCGGCAAGACCAGGGGTGGCGATCTGGCAGTCGATGCGCCAGCCCGAGTCGTTGTCGAACGCCTTCCCGCGGTACGACCACCACGTGTACGGGCCGGGGCCTTCCGGGGCGAGTTTGCGCTGCACGTCGACATAACCGGCCTCGGTGAACACGCGGCCGAGCCATTCCCGCTCCTCCGGCAGGAAACCCGAGCTCTTCTGGTTCCCGCGCCAGTTCTTCAGGTCGGTCTTCTCGTAGGCGATGTTCCAGTCGCCCACGACCACGACCTCACGGCCACCGGCCTCGGCCTTGGCGCGCAGGTCGACGAGGTACGGCAGGAACGCCGCCATGAAGCGTTCCTTCTCGTCCTGGCGCGGGGTCCCGACGTCACCGCTGGGCAGGTACAGGCTCGCGACCACGACATTCGGCAAGTGGATCTCGGCGTAACGGCCGCTGTCCTCGAATTCGGGCTCGCCGAAGCCGATGCGGACCTCGTCCGGCTCGGCCCGGCTGAAGAGCATGACGCCGTTGCGCCCCTTCTGCGCGGACGGCGCGTGCACCACGTGCCAGCCTTCGGGCGCGGCGGCACCGGCCGGCAGCTCCTTGAGCTCGGCCCGGACCTCCTGGCAGGCGACGACGTCGGCCTTGGTGGAGCCGAGCCACTCGACGAAGCCCTTTTTCGCGGCGGCACGGAGGCCGTTGACATTCACTGTGGAGACGGTCAGCACTCTTCGAACGCTACCCGGAGGGTCCGACAGAACCGTCAGGGGTTGAGCCGCGCGGAGAGGAGGTGCGGAAGGAGTTCAGCGGCGAGGTGCCGGCGGCCGAGGAAGGCGCCCACTTGCGTTTAGCGGGCTTAACGCGATCCCGCAGGTCATGGGCCACACTGGGAGCCTACGACCGGGGCCGCGTACTGGGCGGAGACCCACTTGCCCTCGGCGATCTTGCGGAAACCGTTCTCGACCACCGGCTGCGCGTCGATCTTCGCGTCCTTGTTGTACTTGCCGACGATCTTCTGCCCGCCGGGGGTGTCGCGCGCGTTGAGCACGTCGGCGGTCACCACGACCTGGCAACCGGTGGGGCTCGAAGCGCTCGACTCCCTGTCTTGTCCCGAGATGGCGACGACGACGATCAGCGCCGCGCCGGCGCCGAGGAACAAGACCGGTTTCGAGATGGCCATGATGGTCACTCCTCGAACAAGGGAATCGTTTTCTGCCTCGACCAGAGTGGCAGAAGCCGGGGCGGTCGCCCAGATCCCGGATTGCCAACCACCCGGAGGCGCCAACCCTGAACGGTGGCGTACTACCCACCGTCACAACGCCGGGCCGAAGAACGTGAAGGCCCCCTCCGCAAGAGAGGGGGCCTTCACGTATTCGAAGCGAAACTCAGCCCTGGGAGATCTTCTTGGCCAGGTTCTCGTCCAGCGTCGCGAGGAACTCCTCGGTGGTCTGGAACGGCTGGTCCTTGCTGATCAGCAGCGCGAGGTCCTTGGTCATCTTGCCGCTCTCGACGGTTTCGACGACGACCTGCTCCAGCTTGTTCGCGAACCCGATCAGCTCCGGGTTCGAGTCCAGCTTGCCGCGGTGCTCGAGGCCACGGGTCCACGCGTAGATGGACGCGATCGGGTTGGTCGAGGTCGGCTTGCCCTGCTGGTGCTGGCGGTAGTGCCGGGTCACCGTGCCGTGCGCGGCCTCGGCCTCGACGGTCTTGCCGTCCGGGGTGCGCAGCACCGAGGTCATCAGACCCAGCGAGCCGAAGCCCTGCGCGACCGTGTCGGACTGCACGTCACCGTCGTAGTTCTTGCAGGCCCAGACGTAGCCGCCCTCCCACTTCATCGCCGCGGCGACCATGTCGTCGATCAGGCGGTGCTCGTAGAAGATGCCCTTGGCATCGAAGTCGGCCTTGAACTCGGCCTGGTAGATCTCCTCGAACACGTCCTTGAACATGCCGTCGTAGGCCTTGAGGATGGTGTTCTTGGTCGACATGTAGACCGGGTACTCACGGTCGAGGCCGTACTGCAGCGAGGCGCGCGCGAAGTCCTCGATGGACTTGCGGTAGTTGTACATCCCCATGGCGACGCCGCCGCCCTCGGGGAACTTCGCGACCTCGAACTCCATCGGCTCGGAGCCGTCGTCCGGGGTGTAGCTGATGGTCAGCGTGCCGGGACCGGGGACCTTGAAGTTGGTCGCCTTGTACTGGTCACCGTGCGCGTGACGGCCGATGATGATCGGTTTGGTCCAGCCCGGCACCAGGCGCGGGATGTTCTGGATGACGATCGGCTCGCGGAAGATCACGCCGCCGAGGATGTTGCGGATCGTGCCGTTGGGCGAGAGCCACATCTTCTTCAGGCCGAACTCTTCGACACGCGCCTCGTCCGGCGTGATCGTGGCGCACTTGACGCCGACGCCGTGCTTCTTGATCGCGTTCGCCGAGTCGACGGTGATCTGGTCGTCGGTGCGGTCCCGCTCCTCGATGCCCAGGTCGTAGTACTCGAGGTTGAGGTCCAGGTAGGGGTGGACCAGTTTGTCCTTGATGAACTGCCAAATGATGCGGGTCATCTCATCGCCGTCGAGCTCGACGACGGTGCCCTGGACCTTGATCTTGGCCATGAGCAGCGGTGCTCCTTCCGCGGATCTTCGCGTTCTTCTTGAGTCTCTCCGGTAGCGGTACAAGCGTACTGCTTAACGGTCCTGGATGGTTCCAGTAGTGGTCGGTATCAAGTCTCCACGAGGCCGATGTGGCCGACGTCACCCGGTCGGACGACGGCCATCCGGCCGTCACGCGACCCGCGGAGACCGCGACATCATCGAACCGCACTCCTCAGCCTGCCACCGGAAAGGGCGGTCCCCATGTCCACCAACCCCTACGCTGTACCGCCACACGAGCAGCCACCCGCACCGGAGCCGTACCTCCAGCCTAAGCAAAGCAGCCGCGCCGTGCCTCGCGTGCTCAGCGGGGTCGGCGGGGTGCTGCTCACGCCGGTCGCGCTCGGCCTGGTGATCTACGGCGGCACGCGGCTGCAACGGTCGCTTTCGCAGGGCTTCACCGTCAGCGGCGACCCTCTCGGCCTGTTCTTGCTGATTCTCGGTGGCGTTCTCCTGCTCGGCGTCGCGCTCCTCGGCGCGCTGTCCGGGCTCGGTCCGGTGATCGGCGGGCTGGTCTGGGGCGTGCTGCCCGGGCTGAGCGTCTTCTTGGGCCCGAGGAGCCTCATGAACGTCATGTACGACATCGGTGGGCGGGAGCTCGGCGTCGGCCTGGTGACCTGGCTGGTCATGGGCGCCCTGATCGGCTGCGGGTTCCTTCTGGTCGGGGCCGGCCTGGTCGGCACCCTGACCCGCCGGCGGCCGGGAGCGCGTTTAGCGGGCTAAACGCGCTCCCGGCGAGATCGATGTGAACCGTCCGGGTCTCCCGTCCGTAGTCCGGTTAAGGGAGGTGGCCCGCCCATGTCATCGCACCGGTACGTCGCGGAGTACGACGACGAGGACTACCAGGAGTACGGCGAGTACGAACAGCAACCGAAAGACCCGCGAAGGCCCTACGAGGACATCGAGTCGTACGAACCGTACGAGCCGCCTTACGAAGACGACCTGGGCGCCGAAGACACCCGCGCGGGCCGAGGCGCGCGTCGCGCCCTCAGCGGAGCGGGCGGGCTGATCCTGACGCCGGTCGCCCTCGGCCTGCTGGCTTGGGGCGGCCTGCGGCAGCAGATGCTCGTCCAGGCGACGCTCAGCACCCAGCGTGACGCTTTCGGCATCGGACTGCTCGTGGGCGGCGGGATCCTGCTGCTGGCGGTCGGGCTGCTCGGCGCGCTCTCGGCCACCGGCCCGATCCTCGGTGGCCTCGTCTGGGGCATCGCACCCGGCGTGGCCGCCGCCGCGGTCCCGGAATGGGGCTTCCGCCTGGTGAAGTACCTGCCGCAGAACGACGTCACCTACGGCGTCACGAGCTGGCTGTTCATCGGCGGGTTGCTCGGCACGGGCTTCCTCCTGGTCGGCGCGGGCCTCGCGTCGAGACTCGCCCGGCGGCGCCGCTGAGGAGGCTGAGACCATCGGCGCATGGGATTGTTCACCGTTCCTGAAGCCCGCGCCGAACTCGCCCGGCTACGCCCCGCGCTCGACGAGCTCGTCCGCCTCCGCGCCGACGCGGCCGAACTCGCCGCGGCCCTGCGCCCGGGAGGCCGGGAGACCGCGCTCGGCGGGATGCCGGAGTGGAAGGCCGCGCAGGCCCGGCTGGACGATCTGATGACCACCGTCCAGCGGACGGGCGCGGAGCTGAAGGGGTTCGCCCCGCTCCTGATCGACTTCCCCGCCGAACTCGATGGCGTCGACGTCCTGCTCTGCTGGCTCGAAGGTGACCCGGAACTGTGCTGGTACCACCGCACCGACCTGGGCTTCGCGGGGCGCCGTCGCCTCCCGGACACCGCCGTGGTCGTGCGCGAGGAGATCGCGGCGGGCCTCTTCGACGGTGTCGCCGCGCACTACGACGAAGACGCCTTTCACGGCCTCGTCGCCGACGCGCTTGTCGACGGCCTCGGCCGCACAGCTCCCGAACGCGTTCTCGACGTCGCGACCGGGACCGGCGTGGCCGCGTTCGCCGCGCTGCGCCTGAAGCCGGGTGAAGTGCTCGCGATCGACATCTCGCCGGGCATGATCGCCCAAGCCGAGACGAAGGCGGCGACACGAGACCCCGGCAGGCTCATCACCTGGCAGGTCGCTTCGGCGGTGCCGTCGCCGGTGGAGGACGAGGGCGCGGATGTCGTGTTGTGCGCGTCCTCGCTGCACTTCCTCGGCGCGGCCGCGCTCCGCGACTGGCTGCGTGCCCTGCGTCCCGGCGGCCGAGTGGGCTTCAGCCTGCCGCTGGCGTCGGCGTTCCGGCCGTCGGAGGCGTTCGCCGCGATCGTCCCCACCGACCTGAAGCTCCCGGAAACCGAGTACGACGCGGCCGGACTCGCCGCCGAAGCGGGCTTCACCGAGGTGACCGTGAAGCGCCTCGAGGTCGAGTCCGAGGACAGAATCCGGTCAGTGTTCGTGGTGCACGCGACCAAACCCTGACCCCTGCACCTGAGCGCAGAGCGGCACGCACGACGGGCTCGGGGTGGTTCGCGAACGACCAGACTTGCGCGCCGCCTCTCGGGTCAGATCACAAGGGCACGAGGACCCGTCGTTCGATCGGGCTGGACATGACGATCGACGTCGTCGTGGTGCCCAGTGTGGACAGGTCTTCGAGAAGATCTTCCAGGTGGGAGGTGTCGCGGACGGCGATCTTGAGGATCCAGCAGTCCTCCCCGACGACGTGGTGCAGTTCGAGGATCTCCGGGCGGTCCATGATCTTCCGCGTGCGCGGATGCCGGACGGTGAACCCGCTGTGCGGTGCCATCCGCACGAACGCCCGCAGCCCGAGGCCGATCCCGGACGGCGAGACGAGTGCCGCGTAGCCGGTGATCGTGCCGTCGGCTTCGAGGCGTTTGACGCGTTCGCCGACGGCGGCCGGGCTCAGTGAGACGCGGCGCCCGAGTTCGCTCAGGGTGATGCGGCCTTCCTCCTGGAGGAGTTCGAGGAGTCGCTTGTCGATCACGTCAAGTGAGCTTTCAGCGAAACCATGCTTTGACCGAGTTTCTTTCCGTGATTCCGCCGAATCGCCCATGTTCTCCCCTTCAAACACCCGTGCTGCCACCGTAACACTGGTCGACATGAAGAAAGTGCTCGTTCTGGGTGGAAGCCGGTACTTCGGCCGCGGGGTGGTCGAGCGGCTGCGCGACGCCAGACTGGACGTCACCGTCGTCAACCGCGGCTCCACCCCGGCGCCGTCCGGCGTCGCTCACCTGATCGCCGACCGCGACGACGAATCGGGCCTGAAGGCCGCGCTGGGTTCCCGTTCCTTCGACGTCGTGCTCGACCAGGTCTGCTACACCCCGGTCCAGGCGGACATCGCGCGCCGCGTCATCCACGCGGGCCGGTACGTGATGACGTCCACGATCGCGGTCTACGACCGGATCCGGACGCACACCCCGATGGCCGAATCGCTGGTCTCGCGTTCCCCCGTCGACTTCGAACTTCCTTGGCACGACGAGGATTTCCTCGAAGCTCACTACGGCGACGGCAAGCGGCAAGCCGAGGCGGTCTTCGAAGCCGGAGACGTGCCGTTCGCTTCCGTGCGGGTCGCGCACGTTCTCGGCGGTGACGATTTCACCGGGCGGCTGCGGCATTACGTCGAACGGCTGGACGCGGGTGAAGCCGTCGCGATCCACGCGGCACCGCGGCCATCGACGTTCATCCACGAGCGGGAGATCGCGGACTTCCTGGCCTTGGCCACGCGAGCGGACTTCACGGGTCCGATCAACGCCGGTTCGCACGGCGAGCTGTCCGCGGTGGGCCTCGCCGCCGCGATCACCGCCGAGCCCCGGTTCCGGATCGTCGAGCGGGACGCGTCGCCGTACTCCTTCGACCGGTACGCCGTCCTGGACACCACCCGCGCGACCGACCTCGGTTTTTCCTTCTCCACCACCACCGATTGGCTCGGCGAAGCCGTCGAAGAAATCCGAAAGGCAGCTTGAGCATGCGCTACCGCAGCATCGGCGACATCGAAGTGAGCGCGATCGGACTGGGCGCGATGCCGTTGTCGATCGAGGGCCGCCCGGACCCCGAACGCGCCATCGCCACCGTCCACGCCGCGCTCGACGCCGGGGTCACGCTGATCGACACGGCGGACTCCTACCACTGGCACGCGGGCGAAACGGGGCACAACGAGATGCTGATCGCCGACGCGCTGGCCACCTACGGCGGTGGCTCGGACGCAGTTCTCGTCGCGACCAAGGGCGGCCGTGGCAGGCCCGGTGACGGCTCGTGGACCGTCACCGGGACGCCCACGCACCTCAAGAACGCCTGCGAGGGCTCACTGAGCCGACTCGGCGTCGAGGCGATCGGGCTCTACCAGTTGCACAAGCCCGACGAGCACGTGCCGTGGGCGGAGTCCGTCGGCGCGATCAAGGAACTGGCCGACGAAGGCAAGATCCGGCTCGCCGGAGTGTCCAATGTGTCCAGTGCGCAGATCCTCGAAGCCAGGGAAATCCTCGGCGAAAAGCTGGTTTCGGTGCAGAACGAACACTCGCCCGCCCACTTGGCGCACGAACCGGAACTGGCACTGTGCACGGAACTCGGGCTCGCCTACCTGCCGTGGGGTCCGCTGAGCGGGATCGGCGGGGAATTCCTTGCCGTGGCCGAAAATCATGGTGTCAGCCCGCAACGGGTGTGCCTGGCCTGGCTGCTCGCGAAGTCACCGTCGATGATCGCGATCCCGGGTTCGACACGGCCGGCGACGATCCGTGATTCGGCGGCCGCCGCCGAACTCGTGCTCACCGCCGAGGACCTGGCTCGCCTGCCGTGATCAGGCGCTGGCCACCAGCGTGACGCCGAGGGCGATCATCGTCGCGGCGACCAGGCCGTCCAGTACCCGCCACGACGACGGCTTGCGGAAGAACCCGCTGAGCAGCCTCGCGCCGAAGCCGAGTACGAGGAACCAGAGCACGCTGGCCGACACCGCACCGACGCCGAACGCCCACCGGCCGCCGCCGTGCCCCGCCGCGATCGCACCGAGCAGAAGCAATGTGTCGAGGTAGACGTGCGGATTCAGCCAGGTGATCGCCAGTGTGGTCAGCACGATGCGGCGCAGCGACCCGCCGGTCTCCGGATTCCCGGTTTCCAGTGCCGCCGGCTTGAACGCGCGACGGGCCGCGAGAGCGCCGTAGCAGAGCAGAAAGGCGCCGCCGACCAGGGCGGCGATGGTCAGCGCTTCGGGCGAGGTCCCTACCAGCGCGCCGACTCCCCCGACGCCGAGACTGACCAGGATGACGTCCGAGACGATGCAGATCAGCACCACCACGGGCACCGCTTCGCGCCGGATGCCCTGACGCAGCACGAAGGCGTTCTGTGCGCCGATCGCGACGATGAGGGCCATGGTGGCGCCGAACCCGGCTGCCGCGCTGAACAGGACGTTTCCCATAGAGAAAACACTACGAAGCCAATCGTCAACAGTACAGCTAAAGATTCTTACGTAAGATTAGCGCTTGTGATGACAGACTTGCCCCTCGACCTGGTCCGCACGCTGCTGGCGGTCGCCGACGAAGGCACGTTCGACGCGGCTGCCTCGGCCCTGCACGTGACGCCGTCGGCGATCAGCCAGCGCGTCAAGGCACTAGAACAGCGCACCGGCCGGGTCCTGCTGATCCGCGCGAAACCGGTGCGCCTGACCGAATCCGGGCAGGCGGTCGTGCGCTTCGGTCGTCAACTGGCCTTGCTGGAGGCCGACGCCCGGGCCGAACTCGGCCTGACCGCGGGCGACGAACCGGTCCGGCTGCCGATCGCGGTGAACGCCGATTCGCTGGCGACGTGGTTTCTGCCGGCACTCACGCGGGTGCCGCCCGAGCAGAAGATCTGCTTCGAACTGCACCGCGAGGATCAGGACCACACCACGACCCTGCTGCGCGAGGGTCTGGCGATGGCGGCCGTGACGTCGTCGCCGGAACCGGTCGCGGGCTGTTCGGTGCACCGGCTCGGGCACATGCGCTACCTGGCCGTCGTGAGCCCTCGCCTCGGGACAGACCTCGATCTCGCCGAAGCGCCTGTCGTCGTCTTCGACCGCCGTGACGACCTTCAGGACCGCTTCGCTCGCGAACGCGGCACGATCGCGAGTCCGCTACGGCACTACGTCCCCTCCTCCGAAGGGTTCTTCGACGCCGTCGCGGCCGGGATGGGCTGGGGCATGGTGCCGCTCGCGCAGATCGGCGACCGCCTGCGCGACGGGCGGTTCACCTGTCTCGATCCGGACCACCCGATCGACGTACCGCTGTTCTGGCAGCAGTGGAAACTCGACTCCCCCGCGCTGGCGGCGGTGTCGGCCGCCGTCACCGCCGCGGCCGCGGATCTGCTGGTCGACCCACACGGATGAGGACGCGCACCGCGGCGCGTTCGTGAGATCCTGGGCGCATGACGCGCGCATTGCACCTGGTCGGGGACGAGGAAGCGGACCGGCTGCTGACCGAAGACCCGTTCGCGCTGCTCGTCGGGATGCTCCTCGACCAGCAGTTCCCGATGGAACACGCGTTCCGGGGCCCGCAGAAGATCGCGGACCGGATGGACGGTTTCGACATCAAGAAGATCCACGCGATGGACGCCGAGACCTTCGTCGAACTCTGTGTCGTCCCGCCCGCGATCCACCGCTACGGCGGTTCGATGGCCCGGCGGGTGAAGGACCTCGCCGAGCACGTCGTCGACCGCTACGACGGCGACGCCGCCGGAATCTGGACCGCCGGGCGGCCCAAGCCGGACGGCCCCGAGGTCCTCAAGCGACTCAAGGCGCTGCCCGGTTTCGGCGACCAGAAGGCCGCGATCTTCCTCGCACTGCTCGGCAAGCAGCTCGGCGTGCAGCCCAAGGGCTGGCGCGCGGCCACCGGCTCGTACGGCGACCGTGGCTCCCGGCGTTCGATCGCCGACGTCGTCGACACGAAGACCCTAGGCGAGGTGCGGGCGTTCAAGAAGGCGGCGAAGGCCGCTGCCAAGGCTCCGGAGAAGTAGCTACTTCTTCGCGGCTCCCGGCCACGGTCCCGGCGTCTCGGCGGGCAGTTCGGCCTGCTCGACTCCGGTCCGGAACAGCCGGAAGCCACGTGCCTGATAGTTCTTGAGCGCGGCCGGGCCGTCCGTGGTGCAGGTGTGGACCGTCACGCGGCCCGTCGCCGCCTTGCCTGGCCAGCGCTCCGCGAGCGCCCACGCCTCCCGCAGCGCGACGGTCAGCAGGTGCCCGCCGATGCCCTTTCCGACGAAGGACGACATCAGGCCGAAGTACGCGAGTTCCACTTCGTTGTCTGCACTGCCGTCGAGTTCGAAGAAGCCACACGGCGTCCCTTGCGCGTACGCGACCCACGTCTCGACGCCCGGCCTGTCCAGCCACTCGACCCACTGAGTCCACGTCCAGCCCAGCCTGTCGATCCAGAACCAGTCGCCGCCGACGGCGGTGTAGAGGTACCGGTTCAGCTCAGGGCTGACCAGCTCGGCGCGGGTGACCGTCACCGGGACGGCGGGCGGTTTCGCCGCGCTCAGGTCGTCCGGCGAGGTCTGTTCGAGGTGCCAGGTCGTGATCTCCATGCGGGGATCATTTCAGTACGATTCCGTCCAGCACGTCCACCGCGGCCGGGTACGGACGCGCACGGCGTCCGCTACACCCGCGCGAACCACAACACGTCCGGTTCGCCTTGCGGCACCGGGATCTTCAGCTCGCGCACTTCACCGAACCGCGCCCGCATCCGCTTCGCGAAAGACGGCGCCGACTCGGCGCTCCACACCCCGAGAACACCGCCGGGCCGCAGCCGGGCGGCGAGCATGTCGAGCCCGTCGTTCTGGTACAGCTTGGCGTTGCCGTCGGTGACCGTCCACTCAGGACCATTGTCGATGTCGAGGCACAGCGCGTCGAACCGCTCTTCCGTCCGGCGCAACCACTTCACCAGATCGGCCTCGACCACGGTGACCCGCTTGTCGGAAAGGGCGTCATCGTGAACGTCCTTGAGCGGCCCTTCGCGGTTCCACCCGATCACGGCGGGTTCGCGCTCCACGACCACGATCTCGCCGACACCGGGGTGGTCCAGCGCGGCACGCAGCGAATAGCCGACACCGAGGCCGCCGATCAGCATCCGCGCCTTGCCCGGCACCAGGTCTGCCGCCACCGAGACGAGCAGCCGTTCGGATTCGCCGTTCCGGGTGTCCATCAGGAAGACGCCATTGGCGATGACCTCGAAATCGTCACCGACCCGGCGAAGCACCAGTTCACCACTTTTCCCGGCCACTAAGTCGAGCACGTCGGTCATCCGGGCAGCCTATCGGCGACGGTCACCACAGGCCCGCGCATTTCGCGGATCATGCAAACGCGGTAGCGGGATCACCTCCGGCGCTCCTACCCTCGAAGTTTCGGAGGTGGTACCCATGTACGCGACCGTCGGAGACGAGATCCACGTGCACGGACGCACGGTGGGCTCGGCTGGGCAACGCGGCGAAATCCTTGAGGTACGCGGCGAACACGGTGCCCCGCCGTACCTCGTCCGGTTCGCCGACGGACACGAAGGGCTGGTCTTCCCCGGCCCTGACTGCGAAGTCCAGTCTCGCGCCGAATAGGCGTCACTCGACCAGCGGGGGTTGCCTTACGCGGCTCCACCAGCCCGGCGACGACCACGGCCGCGCCGAGCGCCAGCACCGCAGTCCTGGGTGGTGCGAAAGTCATGACTCCCCAGCTCCAGCCCCCTTTTGCGGCCACTTCCCGCCCCCGGCCCAGATCGCGATTAGGGGGCGAAAGTCGCTCCGGGCCCCGGTCACCCAGGTGCCGCACGGAGCGCGATTAGCCCGCTAAAGGCGAGGCGGTGCCGCAGGGGCCCAGACGACGCCAGAGCGCACTTAGCCCGCGAAAGTCGCCACGCTCGCCGCCCCGGCGCGGCCGACATCGTCCGCCAGCTGGCCGGACCCGGCACCGGGATCTCGTGCAGCGGTTCGACGTCGCCGTGACCAAGTCCACACTTACCAACCACCTGCGCACCCTGCGCGAAGCGGGCGGCATCATGGGCCGCCAGCAGGGCACCACACGCTACAACTCGTTGCGCCGCAACGATCTCGACGAACCCTTCCCAGGACTGCTCCAGGGAGTGCCCGCCGCCCGCCGCTGAGGGTGGGCAGCCTCACCCGAAACCGGGATGACAAACGCCCCCGTGATCCGTTGAACTGAACGCAGGACAGCTCGTCGACGTCGGGGCCGAACGCGCTGTCCACTTTCATGTCCGAGACCTAAATCGATTCAGTTGTCCATCCGCGACGGTGGGCGAGTAATCGTTTACTCACATACGACCCTCGAAGGGAGAGCCGTGCCCGTCGCGCTGCTCGCGCTCGCCATCGGTGCCTTCGGCATCGGGACCACCGAATTCGTCATGATGGGCGTACTGCCCGAAGCCGCCAGAGATTTCGGCGTGTCGATCCCGTCCGCCGGCTACCTCATCTCCGGCTACGCCCTCGGCGTCGTGGTCGGCGCCCCGCTCCTCACCGCCGCCGCTGTCCGGCTGCCGCGCAAGACCATGCTGCTGGCGATGATGGGGCTGTTCACGCTCGGCAACGTCCTCTTCGCGCTGTCGCCGAACCAAGGTTTTGGCGTCGCCTTCCGCTTCCTCGCCGGCCTCCCGCACGGCGCGTTCTTCGGCGCCGGAGCGGTCGTCGCGTCCAGCCTGGCCAAGCCGGGCGAACGCGCGAAGGCCGTCTCGATGATGTTCATGGGCCTGACCCTGGCCAACGTCGTCGGCGTGCCGCTCGGGACGCTGCTCGGTCAGAAGGTCGGCTGGCGTGCGACCTTCGGCGTCGTCGCGGTGATCGGCCTGGTCGCCATGGCCGCGATCGCGAAACTGGTCCCCCACCAGGGCAAACCGGTCGAACCGTCGCTGCGCGGCGAACTCGGCGCCTTCCGTCGTCCCCAGGTATGGCTCGCGCTCGCGATCGTCACCTTCGGCCTCGGTGGCGTGTTCGCGTGCCTGTCCTACATCGCGCCCATGCTGACCGATGTCACCGGCTACTCGCCGTCCGACGTCACCTTGTTGCTCTCGCTGGCCGGGGTCGGCATGACGATCGGCAACTACCTCGGCGGCAGGCTCGCCGACAAGGCGCTGATGCCGAGCCTCTACGTCTCACTGTTCGGGCTGGCCACGGTGCTGGCGATCTTCACCTTCACCGCGAACGGCAAGGTCGGCGCCGCGGTGACGATCTTCTTCGTCGGCCTCGCCGGTTTCATGATCGGCCCGATGATGCAGGCCCGGATCATGGAGAAGGCGGGCGGGACGCCGTCGCTGGTCTCCGCCGCCGTGCAGTCGGCGTTCAACGTCGCCAACTCGATCGGTGCCTACCTCGGCGGTCTCGTGATCGCAGGCGGACTCGGCCTGGTCGCGCCCAACTGGGTCGGTGCGTCGCTGGCCGTTCTGGGGCTCTCGCTGGCCGTGGTGTCCGGCGGCCTGGACCGCCGCGAAGCCCGGCTCACGCCCGCCGTGGCCTCCTGACCCTCAGGACAGCGGGCCGCCGGTGATCGTGAAGGCGATGAAGAGGATCAAGACGGAAAGCGCGCCATAGGTCAGGACGTCGACCGGCTTGCCCCGGATCGCCAGCAACCCGGCCTTCGCGTCGGGCAGGACCGCCCTCAGCAGGCCCGCGAGCAGCAGCGCGCCGCCGATCAGCACGGCCCCCTGACGCCAGTGGTACTGGCCGATCCGCAGGGCGGCGACGGCCACCACGAGCATCACCAGCAGGAACGGCAGGTGACGGAGCAGTACCCCACGGTCACGCCGCTGTCCGGCCACCGCCATCAGTCCTCGTCCTTCATGGTCTCGCGGGCGAAACGGTTCACGCCGTCAGTATCCCGGGTGAGCAACCGGACAGCAGGTCAGGGCGTCTTCCGAGTTGTCAAGAGCGGCAAAACCCACATGCGGGGTGCACATGGGCGCGGATACGGTCAAAATGTGATCGTGGCACAACCGACGACTCAGCTGAACGCGACCGAGCAGGACACCCTGGTCAAACAGATCGGCCTCGCCCTGCTGCGGGCCGCGCCTCGTGATTGGCGGAAGGTGACCGCCGACTACCGAGCCGTCGGCAGGTACCACGAGATGACCGGCGAGATCATCACCGAGGACGGCACCGCGCACGAATGGGTCGCGACGCACGACATCGCGACGCTGTTCGGCAGGCTCCGTGCCGGGATGTACCGCGACGGCCGCGGCACCTGGTTCAACGCGCGTTACCAGCTCGACCACCCGTCCAGCTACAACCTCGAGTACAACCGCGACGAGCCCCAGTGGCGCCTCGCGCCACCTCCGCAGGCACTCTCCGACGAACTGCGCATGTTCCCCCGCTCCGAGGAGAATGTGCCCGAATGGCTGATCCGGCGCATGTCCGGTCTCGGCCCCGAACAGCCGGGACCGCACTTCCGCATCGCCCGCATCTTCGACACCATCGGCCCGGCCGGGCGTCCGGTGATCAACCGGCCCGACCTGGAGATCGAGGAGCAGGACAGACTGCTCGAGTACCTCGACCACGCGCCGCTGGTGGTCACCGAACGCGGCTACGACATCGACAGGCTCGCCCAGACCCCCGAGGCCACCGTCCCGGTCGCCTTCCACAGCGACGGCCTGTGGATCTGGCCCGCCGCCGTCAACTTCTACCTGCGCGAGTACGGCGTCTCGCCGGAACTCGACCTGATCGACCATGTCCGGCAGAACGGCTTCACCCTGCCCGAGGTCGACGACCCGACGCTGCAGGCCGCGGCGGGGTACCTCACCCGGGGGAACCAGCCTCCTCAGCAGCGCCCCAACGGTCCCGGTGGACCCAACGGCGGCCCCGCCGGTCCGCCTCCGCAGGGCCCGCCGCAGAACGGGCCTGTCCAGCACAGCCCGGGGCCGAACGCGCCCGTGCCGCCGCCGCAGCAGGCCGCGGTCAACCAGGGCCCCGTTCCCGCGGGTCCCGGCCCGAACCAGGCCGCTCACCCCCCCGTCCCGCCGCCGCACCAGCAGCAGGGCCCGGACGCGGCCTCGATGGCCGCCGCTGCCGCCGCACCGGTCGCTGCCGCCGCGGCCGTCCCCGCCGCCGAGGCAGGCGTCCCGGACCAGGCCGAGCAGGCCCAGCGGTACGAAGAGGACTACGACACCCAGGACTACCAGTCGCAGGACCTCCACGGAGCCGCCGCCGAACAGCAGTACGAAGACGGCTACGACGAGCAGTTCGGGCACGGAGCGGCGCAGTTCCACGAGTCCGAACAGGACGCCTACACCGACGAAGCCCGGCAGGACGACGCACCGCACCAGCGCGTCGAGCCCCAGCCACCGGCCGCGGACCCGGAGGCCACCACGTACGCGCGGCCTCCGCAGGTCAACGCTTACGAGCAGCCTCACGAGGAAGAGCAGGACGCGTACGTCCCGCCGGAAGAAGACCAGCCGTACGCGCCCCCCGAGGAAGAGGCGACCACTGGCTACACGCCGGTCGAGCAGGCCGACGCCAGTGCCGAGCCGCCCCTCCTCACACACGACGCGGAGCCGCCGAGTGCGCCCCCGCCGTCGGACTCCGAGATCACCCAGGTCGACGGCCCACCGCAGGAGCGGGGGACCTTTGCTACCGCCCCCGTGTCCCGCCCGGAGCCCGAACCGCGGCGCGCCGAGCACCCCGTCCCGGTGCTGAACGAGCTGCAGGCGAAGTTCGACGACCTCGACGTACCCGGCGACGTCTACCGCATCGGCTCCCCCACCGAGCACGGCTGGAGCGTCGAGCAGGTAGACGGTGGTGGCTGGCGGGTCGGCTGGTACGACGGGAAGCTGACCAACCCGGCGGTGTTCGGCGACGCCGAGGACGCGGCCGCGTTCATGCTCGGCAAGGTCCTCCTCAACCCGAACGGCGCTCCGCCGGTCACCGGGCAGCCCTTCGAAGAGCCGCCCGCTGCCGAGGAGCGGGCGATCGAGGAGCCGCCCCCGGCACCGGCGCCGCCCGTACTGGCGACGCTCTCCCCCGAGATCGCGACCGGTTCGCATCCGATTCCGCCGCGGGAGTCGATCCCGGCACAGGAACAGACGGCGTTCACGACGGCCGAGGAGCTGCTCGGGGACGACTTGGACGACGAGCCCGCCCCCGCACCGGTCCCGCCCCCGGTGCGGCCGAACCCGGTGCTGTCGAGCCCGCCGCCCCCCGTCCCGCCCCGGCGCGAACCGCCGATGGCCCCGGTGGCGCCGCCGCCGCCACCGATGCGGCGCGAGGAACCGGCCCGCCCGCTGGTTTCACCGGCCGGGCCTCCCGACGCCAAGCAGAACTGGCCGATCTCGCCGCTCAACGGTGAGCCGCCGCTGACGCTGTTCCGCGGCAAGGAACTGCGTGAGCTGCCCGCGGGCAGCGAGCTGGACCGCTTCGGTGGCCCGAACGGCAACCTGACCTACGCCGCCGGGACGCCGTTCGAGGAGCGCTCGCTCGTGCCGGAGTGGGTGAACCGGCCGTATCACGTGTACCGCGTGCAGCGTCCGTTCGAGGCGCTCGCCGGTGTCGCGATCCCGTGGTTCAACCAGCCCGGTGGCGGGTCGGCGTACCTGCTGCCGGCGTCCATCGAGGAGTTGCTGGCCGAGGGCGATCTCATCGAACTGGACCCCGGCGAACCGCCGATCGACTAGAGCGTGTCTCCCGAACTGAGGTTGGCAGGTTGGGCGAGGACAGGCGCGCGCGTTTCTTGTCGGCCGGAGGCCTCGGTTTTGCGGAGGTGGGCCGCTGATCTGGCTGAGTGGGTGACCAGCGGATGCCGCGGCCCGGCTGCGGAAATCCGAGAGCGCGCTTTGAGAGACACCGCCTAGTCCGACGTGTTATGGACGGACCTTGCATAACAGAATTCTGTTATGCAAGGTCCGTCCATGACATTCGGGGTCAGTGGATGACGAGGCCGTGCGCGGCGGCGTAGGCCACCGCGGTCTCGGTGTCCACGTGGACACCCGAGAGGTTCGCCTGCACGAGGCCGTTGGCGTCGATTCGCGCGCCGCGCAGGTCGGCGCCTTCGAGTTTCGCGCCAGCCAGCCGGGCGCCGGTGAGGTCGGCGCCGCGCAGATCGGCGCCGGCGAGGTCCGCCTCGATCAGGTTGGCCTCGCGCAGCCGCAGTCCGGACAGGTCCACTTTGGACAGTCGATTGCGGCTCAACGAGACCAGCGACAGGTCGCATTCGGTGAAAGCGACCTTCTGGAATCGGCAGTCCACAAAGGACGAGCCGAGCATGGAGCAGGAACTCCACCGGGTACCGGCGAGCACACTGCGGTCGAAAGTGCACGACCGGAAGGCCGACGCCTCGTGGCGTGAGCCCTCGAAGTCGACCTTGGTGAAGTCGCACTGGTCGAAGGTGCAGCCCTGGGTGCGCAGCCCGCGCAAGTCGGCTTCGGTGAAATCACAGCCGACGAAACTGCGTTTTTCCCACCACTGCTGGGAAAGGACGGCTTCTCGGTAATCCTCGGCGGTCTCGATCACCCGTCCAGGATCGCACACCCGCTCACGGCCAGGTGATCCCACCGAACAATGCCCGCAGCTTCGCCGCCCGCACTGGCGAAGACGCGGCGATCCAGCCGATCCGGCCGAGCAGGTGAGCACGGAAGTCCGGTTTCCCGGCCCGGTTCTGCGCCTCCGGGCCGGTTCGGGCGCAGTTGTGGAGCAAGGCGCGCAGCGCGTCGTAATCGGCGCGCGTCGCCGCCGGTGTGCTGTTCACCACCAGGCCCGCGACGCGTTGCCGCTGGTGCGCGGCGGCGACCGACGTCTTGTCGTCCCGCAGCCGGAAGCCCTCGTCGGTCACGACCCGCCGGACACCGGGCAGCAACCGGTGCAACGGCAGGGAATCCCCGGAGAACGCCAGATCGTCGGCGTACCGCGTGTAGGCCGCGCCCAGTGAACGCGCGAGGCCGTCGAGCCGCCGGTCCAGGTGGTGCGTGACCGCGTTCGCGACCGCGGGCGAGGACGGCGCGCCCTGCGGCAGATGTGTGGCCGCCAGGTTGTTCAGCAGCCGACCGCGCGCCGGATCCCGCCGTCCCTCGGGTGCGGCGGCGAGGACGTCGGGCGGGGCGGCCGTGGTGAGCACGCCCGCGAGCGCTTCCGCCACGGCGGCCGGATATCCCGCGAGCGCGAGCAGAGCCGAGATCCGGCGCGCGGACACCGCCGGGAAGAACCCTTCGAGGTCCATCCTGACCACGGTCTCCCGGCCGGCGTGCGGTGCGGCGCAGGACATCGGCGAACGTCCGCGCCGGAACCCGTGCGCGGCCTCGTGCACCGGCAGCGCCTCGACGACGTGCCGCACGATCCGACGCTGCAGTTCGGCGATCCGCGGTTTCGGCCGCTCGATGAGCCGCACTCCGCCGGACGCCGTGGGGATCCAGCGGTAGCTGTAGTGCCGGACCGGCTCGGCCGCGCGTCGGTTCCAGCCCTTCGCGTCGGCGAACCACGAGAGCTCGCCGGGCGTCAGGTCGAGCGCGGCGGCGCAGTCGTCGAAGGTCACCCACCGGGCCACCTGCCACCGCCAGACCGGCATCGGCCCGAGGAGCGACGCGGAGGTGACTCTTTCTCCTGTCATCCGCGCGGCCTCGTACGCGAAGCATGCCGCGCTCGCGCGGGGCGCCTTGTCTCGCTGTCGTCGTGCTCCCCGGGGTTGCCCCGGAGTGGGTGGTGATCCACCGGCTCACCTCCGCGTCGCTGTCACCACCCTATCGACTTCAGCGGCTCGGGATGATTTTCGAACCCGACACGTACCGCATGGCCTCGATGAACTTCGGGTCGTTCATGCGGCGCTCCATCTCCGGGAAGCCGAGGTCGACGAGCCGGGTCTGGATCCACCACAGGTTGCCGAACGGGTCGCGGACCCGGCCGACGCGGTCGCCGAAGAAGAGTTCGGTCTGCTTCGTGACCTCTACGGCGCCCGCCTCGACGGCCCGGCGCTGCGTCTCGACACTGTCCTCGACGTAGAGCCGCAGGTACGCCGGGGTGTCGACCCAGTCGTCCTGCGCGTCGAACAGCATCACCACCGAGTCGCCGAGCCGGACCTCGGCATGCCCGATCTTCCCGCCCTCGACGTACACCGGTTCGCCCATCGGCTCGGCGTCGAAGACCCGCTCGAGAAAGTCGATCACGCCCGCGCTGTCGCGCGAGATGATCCACGGGGTGACCGAGTGGTAGCCGGCGGGGATCGGGTCGCTCATCAGAGTTCTCCTCAGTCGTCGTGGCGCGTTGAGAAGAACGCTAGAGGGCGTATAGGACAAGTTTTGTCCTAGTGGGATTTCAGCAGGAACGACGGCTTCGCGTCCTGCCACTCCGGCATGTCCAGGGAGTTGAGCACCTCGACGATGCGCTTCTCCTCGTAGCGGAAATGCGTCTCCATGATCGCCGTGAGCCCGTCGAGTTCCCGCTGGACATGCAGGATCTCGGCCGCACTCGACTCCGGTCCGACGCCCGCGACCAGTTCCTCGAGCCGTTCGATGATGCCGGTCATGACGTCGTGGTCGTGCGCGAGTTCTTCGAGCGCCGGGCGCAACTCAGGGAATTTCTCCGACAGCACAAGGAAAGCGCCGCCGTCCTCCCCGGTGTGATGTCTGGTCAGCGCCGAGCAGAAGGTGAGGCAATGCGCCCGTAGATCACGCAGCCGCTCGGCCCGCCCGGCCGCGACCGACCCGAGGTCGTCGTGCAGCCTGGCCAGCTCTTTACGCAGCCAGTTGTGCACCTGAACGAGTTGATTTCCGAACGCCGTCAGCCGGCCGTTCGATGAAGAAGGGGTTTCCATGATTTCCCATGGTCCGACGCCTCCGCGCCCACGACGGTCTCTTTGCCGGGTGCACTGCGACGCTGGATGCACTTCAGCACGACTCCCGGGTGATCGTCAAGAGGGACTCAGTGGAAGTCACGGGACTTGGCGGTGATCCGCAACGGCAAGTGCCGGATCTGTTCGGCGAGAACGTTCACCACCTCTCCGGTGCGTTCGACCACGCCGCGGATCAGCAGCGCGGGGCTGCCGCGGGCGACCCGGTGGTAGCGCTGCCACACCCCCACCGGGCAGATGATGTTGATCATCCCCGTCTCGTCTTCGAGGTTCATGAAGGTGACGCCGCCCGCGGTCGCCGGCCGCTGGCGATGGGTCACCGCGCCACCGGTCAGCACCCGCGTGCCGTGCGGGACCTCGCGCAGGCCCGCCGCCGTGACGACGCCGAGTTCGTCGAGGTCCTCCCGGATGAACTGGGTCGGGAAGCTGTCCGGCGACACCCCGGTGGCCCAGACGTCCGCGGCCGCGACATCGATTTCGTCCATACCCGGCAACATCGGCGCCTTGGCCCCGGTGGTGAGCCCCGGCAGTTTCTCCAGGCTTTCGTCGGCGACGGCGCCCGCCGCCCAGAGCGCGCTCCGCCTGCTCTCGCCGAAACATCCGAACGCGCCGGCCGTGGCCAGCGCCTCGACCTGCGGTTTGGTCAACCGCACGCGCCGGGCGACCTCGGGCAGGTCCGCGAACGGGCCGCCGCGTTCCCGTTCCTCGACGATCTCCTTCGCCAGGTTCTCGCCGATCATCCGCACGGTGGACAGCCCGCCCCGCACAGCGAGGAGTTCTCCCTTGTCCGGCGACGGTTCCAACGTCGCGTGCGGGAGGCTCGCATTGATGTCGGGGCCGAGCACCTTCACGCCGTGCCGCCGCGCGTCGGCGACCAGCGACTGCGGCGAATAGAACCCCATCGGCTGAGCGCGTAGCAGTCCGGCCAGGAACGCGTCGGGGTGGTAGTGCTTGAAGTACGCGCTCGCGAACACCAGCAGGGCGAAACTCAGCGCGTGACTCTCCGGGAAGCCGAAATTCGCGAACGCCTTGAGTTTGCCGAAGATCTTCTCCGCGAGCTCCTCACCGATATCGTGCTTCGCTGCGCCTACGAGGAATCGTCGTTTGAGTCGTTCCATCTTCTGCTCGGACCGTTTGGCCCCCATGGCGTGCCGTAACTGATCGGCCTCCGCCGGGGTGAAATCGGCGACGTCGAGGGCGATCTGCATCATCTGCTCCTGGAACAACGGGACGCCGAGAGTCTTCTTCAGCGCGTTCTCCAGTTTCGGATGGTCGAAATCCCATTTCTCCTGCCCGTTCTTGCGCCGGATGTAGGGATGCACCGAACCGCCCTGGATCGGGCCGGGCCGGATGAGCGCGACCTCGACCGCGAGGTCGTAGAACTTCTTGGGGCGCAAGCGGGGCAGGGTGGCCAGCTGCGCGCGGCTCTCCACCTGGAAGACGCCGATCGCGTCGGCGCGGCAGAGCATTTCGTAGACGTTCTGATCCTTGAGATCCAATTCGGAGATGTCGACCTCTTCCCCTTTGTGGTCGTGAACCAGATCTATCATATAGTGCAGGGCCGACAACATTCCGAGCCCGAGCAGATCGAATTTGACCAATCCCGCGGCGGCGCAGTCGTCCTTCTCCCACTGCACGACACTGCGATCCGCCATCCGGGCCCATTCGATCGGCACGATCTCGCTCACCGGTTGTTCGCAGATCACCATCCCGCCGGAATGGATACCGAGGTGCCGGGGAAAGTCTTCGAGCGCGCAGGCGAGTTCGACGACTTCGCCGGGGATGTCGTGATCGTGGTCCTTCTCCGTGGAACGCAACGCACCCCAGCGGTCGATCTGTTTGCTCCACGCGTCCTGCTGGCCGGGCGAGTACCCCAGTGCCCGCGCCGCGTCCCGGACCGCGGACCGCGCCCGGTAGGTGATCACGTTCGCCACCTGCGCGGTGTTCAGCCGCCCGTATTTCTCGTAGACGTACTGGATCGCCTCCTCGCGGCGATCGGATTCGATGTCGAGATCGATGTCCGGATAGCCGTCGCGATCCGGGGCGAGGAACCGTTCGAAGAGCAGGTTGTAGCGCACCGCGTCGACCTTGGTGATGCCGAGCGCGTAACAGACCGCCGAATTCGCGGCCGAACCCCGGCCCTGGCAGAGGATCTTGTTCTCCCGGCAGAATCGCACGATGTCCCAGACGATCAGGAAGTAACCGGGGAAGCCCAGCTCCTCGATGACTTCCAGTTCGTGCTCGATCAGCTTTCGGGCTTTTTGGCGGTACTTGGCGGTTTTGTTCTTCTCGTGGTCTTCCGCGCCTTTGTAAGTGAGATGCCGCAGGTAGGTCGCCTCAGTGTGGCCTTCGGGCACCTCGAAGGGCGGCAGCTTCGGTTCGATGTGGTGCAGTTCGAACGCGCACTCCCGGCCGAGCAGCGCCGCCCGCTGCACCGCGCCCGGGTACCGCGCGAAGATCTCGGCCATCTCCTCCCCCGACCGCAGGAACGCCGTCCCGGCGGCGGGCAGCCAGCCCTCCATGTCCTCCAGGCCCCGCCGGGCGCGGATCGCACTGAGCGCGTCGGCGAGCGGGGCCCGTTCCGGGCGGGCGTAGTGCGCGGCCGTGGTCGCCACCGTCGGCAGCCCGAACTCTCCGGCCATTTCACTCAGCAGGTCGTTGTGCGTGCTGTCCAACGGAAGACCGTGGTCGGTCAGTTCGACGTAGACGTTGTCCCGGCCGAAACAGTCGATGAGTTCCTTCAGTTTCCCCACCGCCGCGGAAGGCCCCTCGGCGATGAGCGCCTTCCGTACCGCGCCCTTGCGGCAGCCGGTGAGCACGACACATTTCCCGTCGACCTCTTCGGCGACCGCGCGCAGGTCGTAGACCGGCCTGCCCTTCTCCGCCCTTTCCTTGGCGGACAACGACTGCCTGTCGAAACCGTACAGCTGTCCGGCGGTGATCGCCCGGTTCAGGCTCAGGTAGCCACCCTGTTGTTTGGCCAGCAAGAGGAGATGCTCGCCCTCGGGGTCGGCGAACCCGTTCTGCGGTCCGGACAACCCGAAGCTGAGCTCCGTGCCGAAGACGGTGTGCACGCCCAGTTCCCTGGCCGCTTCGGCGAAGCGCACCACGCCGTACATGCCGTCGTGATCGGTGAGCGCGATCGCGTCCAGGCCCAGCCGCGCGGCCTCCTCCACCAGTTCCTCGGGATGGCTCGCCCCGTCCAGGAAGCTGAAGTTCGAATGGCAGTGCAGTTCGGCGTACGGCACCCGGCGCGCGGTGGCTCCGTCGTCTTCACCGATCAGCCCCGAGAGGTCGGCGGGTCGCTGGTAGCCCTCCCGTTTGGCGCTCCAAGCGGGGCTGTCACCGCCGTCGCCGGGCTGGACCTCGCCCGCGAGTTCGCGCGCGAGGTCCTTCCACGGCCGTGGAGGGTTGTCCCAGCCCATCGGTCACCGATTCTCGGTCGAGCGTCTCGGCGGCGGGACGAACACTTCCGCTCGCGGGACGCACGCCGCCCAAGCCGTGTCCAACTCGGCGCGCTGCACCGGGATGGCCGGTTCCTCCAGCCAGCGCCGCACCAGCCGCGTGTACTCCTCGTCCATGTTCAGTCGTACTTCCCTTCCAGTGTCCACATCGGATTCTTGTGGGGTTCGAAGCGGAGCAGCACCGCCTCCTCGGCGTCGTTCCCGTCGGCCAGCAGCACCTGCATCCGGATCCGGGTCCCCGACCGCGCGTGGCCTGCCCCGGCCCGGACGCCGACCGGCCACGGGCCGGCCCACGAAAGAACTTCGCGCGGCTCACCACCCTCGAAGCTCACGAGGAACGGTGCGGCGGTGATCCGGCGCCGCGCGGTGATCTCCACGACGCGCCCGTTCTCGTCCAATACCTTGGCGGGTACCGGCCGCGCGAACACCGTCGCCGGGGAAGGCGACGGGAGCCGCCCGGCCCAGTTCGCGTCCGCCCGCGCCGACTTCTCCCGCTTGTCACCCCACGGCACCAGCCGGACACGCTCGCCGGGATCACGGCCGCCGTCGAGGACCGCGGTGAAGACGCTCTCCGGGCCGAGCAGCCCCTGCACCCGCACCAGGGCGCGGCCGGCGCGCTCACCGGACAGGCCTTCGTCCTCGGTGGAGGGCCGCAGCCCGCCTGCCGAGGACGCCTGCCACAACCCGAGTTGCAGCGACCGGCCTTCGACGGTCTCCTCCGGCTCCAGCCGCAGCCGGACGACGCCGGACCGAGGCCGCGCTGAGGTGTCACGGACCTTCAGCCAGCCTTCGAACTGCCAGCGCACCCTGTCCGCGACGCCGAGCGGGGTCAGCGGTTCGGCGCAGCGCCACACCCGGCCGAGTTGTTCGCCGGTCTCGGTGGTGGCGTAGATGCCGAGGCGGGTGCAGGCCAGCCCGTGTGTGGCGAGCCCGGCGTGGAATCGTTCACCGAGCCCCTTCGCCACGAACGCGGCGGCGTCGACCCGGTCGATCGGCGGGTCGAAAGCCTGCGCGAGCGACAGTTCCGGCGGTGGACGGCGGCGCGACGGCGGCCGTTCGGACCGTCCTCGTGCCAGCCGGTGCGCGAGCACGCCCTCCATCCCGAAGCGCGCGGAGACGTCGCTTTCGTCGAGCGCCGCGAAAGCACCCAACGTGCGAAGGCCGAGTTGCCGGAGCAGGGTGACCAGTTCGGCTCGGCCGGCTTCAGGCTGATCGAGTTCACGGATGGGCAACGGGGCGAGGAATTCCGCCGTCTCGCCCGACCCGACCAGCGCCGACCGGCGGGCGGCGAGCGTCGCGGCGAACAAGCCGTCGGCGACGCCGACCTGGCATTCCACCCCCGCCGCCACGGACACCTCGTCCACCAGCCGTTCGAGGAGGCCGTGCTCACCGCCGAAGTAACCGGCCGCGCCCTCGACCGGGACGGCGACGATCCCCGGACGGACCACCTCGACCCCGACGGCCAATTCCTCCACCGCCTGCGCGACGGACTCGAAGAGCCGGGCGTCACGGCCGTCGTCCTCGCCGAAGACCGCCAGTTCCGGGCAGCAGGACTGGGCCTCACGCCGCAGCATCCCGCGGCGGACGCCGTCCCCTCTGGCCACCGCGGTGCAGGCGACCACGCGGTTCGCCGAGAAGACCGCGGCCGGACGGCCGACGGGCTCACCCGCCGCGGCCGCGGCGGCGACCGCGGGCCAGTCCGGGCACCACAGCACCAGCATGCGCACGGGCGGGTTCACGCCGTCCCCCACCTGGTCGCGGGAAAGTCCGCCCGCTCGACCGCACCCTCGCCGGGAAACCGCAGCAACGCCGACGTCGGCCGGGCGGCCGCACCCCGGCCACCGGCCCGCACCTCGATCTCACGGGCGCGCAGGTAGCCCGCGCCACCGCCTTCGAAGCCCGTCCAGCGCGAACGGCGGCAGCTCAGCTCGACCTCCGCACCGGGCCAGGAACCCAGCGAAAGCAGCACCGAGTCACGGTTGCGAGCGCGCGCGGACAGCCGTCTCGCCACGTCGGGCCGAGCGAGCCCCGGACCGACGACCACGAGATCGAAGCCGTCGAGCAAGGCCGCGGTCACCGCCGGGAACTCGGCACCGGGACGGGGGACCAGCGCGAGCCTGCCCACCTCGACCCCGAGTTCCGCGGCGGCGACCACCCCGAGCGCGGGCAGGCCGACCGCGACCGCCCACGCACCGCCGGCGGTGGCGGCGGCGAGCAGGGTGAGCATCAGTGACGTGGACCCCAGCACCGAAACGGTGCTCCCGCGCCGGAGCCCCGCGGCGGGCAGCAGACCGGACAACGCCGAGGACACCGGGAGCACCCTTCCTGTCGTCCTCGCGTGTTCGGCCGCGGAAGCCACGCCACTGGCCGTGCTCACTCCTGGCAAGGCCGCCAGTCTCGCCAACGGCAAGGCCCGTGCCTCGACCACCTCCGCTGTCACCGGACCTCGCCTCCCCACGACACCTAGACCATCCATCGAGGACGGCGCTGGCATGCCACGGGGAAGGCGGCATCTCGAACAGGTGTTCGATGACTCCAGTAGACCGGGTGTCTCGGTGGTTGTCAAGCGATAAGGGCACGATCACCGCACCTGCCCTGCCCGAAGCCGGGAAACACCCCCGGAGCCGCTCGGATAGCAGCACCGCGTTGAGCCCACCGTCGGAAGCACCCCAGGTGAGCACCTGCCGCGGACAGCCGATGTTGCGGTCGAACCAGGACAACAACGCCGTCTGGTCGTGGACGGCTTCGCGCGCCGAGAACCCGTTCGGCTTGCTGTAGAGCGACGCGGCCAGCTCGATCTCCTCGGGAACACAGCCCGGCGGGTAGATCTCGTGGTCGTACAGCAACAGTCCGCCGTTCCAGTACGGCGGCACTTCGACCCGGTATTGGGCGCCGTCGATCACTCCGGTGTGGACTCGGACGTCGTCCGCGGGCATAGCGGGGCGCCGGTGACGATCAGCGGGGCGGCCACGATTCCTGTCAGCGTCACGTCGGAAATGCCGGCAGCGCAAGGCTTGGCGGGAATCCGTCGAGACGCGGCTCCTCGCCTACGCTTCCGAGCGGACGAGTTCTTCCGCCAGCTCGACGACGACCCCCTCCGGGCCACCGACGTAGCAGAGCCGGTAACTGTCCTCGTATTGCACCAGCTCGCCGACGAGTGCGCCGCCGTACGGCCGCAAACGGTCGAGGGCGTCGTCGATGTCCTCGACCGAGAACACGAAGTGGCGAATGCCGGGCGTGTTCATAAGCGCCCGCGAATCACCTTCTCGTCCCTCCGGCGTCCGGTAGTGGATCAGTTCCACCCCTCCGTGACCGTCCGGCGGCCGTAGCACCGCGATATCCGTCCTGACCCCTTTCAATCCGGTGAGACGGTCGACCGTGTCGCCCGTGAGCGACGCCTCGCCTTCCAGTTCGAGACCGAGCGCGATGAAGAACGCCTTGGCCGCTTCGAGGTCGCGGACGACGACACCGACGTGTTCCAGCTTCTTGAGTGGCATGACAGTTCCTTTCAGGCACTCTGACGCGCTGCCTGCCGACGCAGGAGCTCTTCGACGGCGGAAGGCAGGGTGGTCTCGAAGTCGATGAGCTTGACCCAGGTCGGGGTCACCACGATCCGGACCATGCCGTCGTAGAGCGACCGCACGCCTTCCTCCCACTCGACCCGCTGCTCGGGCGTCATCTCGTAGGTGCCGTTCCACTGCATGTACTCGTCGGGGATGCCGTCGACGACGTCCAGCTCGGCCGTGCCGCGGATGAGCAGCACCTTCGGCGGGTGCGATTCAGTGTCGATCGTCAGTGCGACGGCGGGGTTGCGGCGCAGCGACGGCAGTTTCTGCGCGTTCGTCGCGGTGCACATGACGATCTCCTTGCCGTTCCAGTGGATCCCGATCGGGATCGCCCGCGGCGTGCCGTCGAGCGCGGTGTAGGCCAGCCGGGCCAGGTCACGGGCCAGGAGTTCCTGGCTGAGCGGGCGGTTCAGGATCTCGTCGATCGCGCTCTGCCGCATGTCGCTCTCCTTTGGGTCGCTGTCTTCGCGGACGTCCCAGGGACGCCGCTGTCCCCAGCACTTCGACACTCTCGAATGTGTCCCGCATCACATCGTCTTTAGCGGGCTAACCGCGACCTGTTTGTCGAAACGGCACCTGGCCGGGCGTCGCGTCTGTGAAGGCATACGAGAGGACAGTCCATGACGAAGGAATCCAAGGTCCGCTTCGAGGGCTTCCTGCCCGCCACACCCGCCGACACCTGGGCCGCGATCACGACGGGCAGCGGCGGCTGGCTCTGGCCGATCCAGTACGAACCACGCGACGGCGGTGCCGAATCCGGCCTCACCCCGAACGGCGGCATGGTGACCGTCTGGAAGCCGTCACAGCGCTTCGTCACTTACGCGGAAGACGAAACGGGCTGGTTCAACACGCTCGAGTACGTGCTCGAACCGAACGACGGCAGGACCTACCTGCGCTACGAACACACCACGGTCCTCGACGACGTCGAATACGACGCGTGCAAGCGGCACACGGCGTTCTACTACCACTCGCTGGGCGAGTACTTGACGCACTTCAACCGGCGCGAGGTGAAGTACTTCAAGACCGACGCGCCCGAAGCCTCGAAGGCTCCGGAGGCGTTCGAGGTCGTGCGGGCAGCGATCGGCGCGACGGTCGCAGGCGACCAGGTGCGCTTCGAGGTGCCGGGCGTCGGCACCATCGAAGGCGTCGTCGACTATCTGACGCACGTCTTCATCGGCGTCCGGACCGAAGACGCGCTGTACCGCTTCTACGGCCGGAACGCCTGGAGCTGGCCTGTCAGCATCGGGCACCACCTGTTCGCCGAAGACGCCGACGTGAACAAGGCCGAGAAGGCGTGGACGGCCTGGCTGAACGGCCTGTACGCCTAACGGGGCAGGTTCTTCGCGAGTTCGGCCCCGACGGACTTCGCCGCTTCGGCAGACTCTCCGGGCGGGATCGGTGAGTTCGTGAAGAACCCCTTGTCCCAGCCTTTGTAGGTGACGATGCCGACGTACACGCCTTGGGTGAAGCGCAGTTCCGCGCCGCTGAAGGCGCTGTCGGTGTCCAGAGTGACGAGAACTGCCTTCTCCCCGATGCCCTTCACCTGCTGCTGGCGTTCTGACGGCGCGGCCGACCCGACGGAGGACTCGGCCGCGCGCTTCTCGGCGTCCGGCCCCTCGTGGCGGTAGACCATGACCTGGAGGGTGCGGTCGTGGACGTTGTCGCCGTCCGGCGCCGACCAGGAGCAGCCGTACTGCTTGGTGACGATGTCGCCCGCCTTGATCTCGTTCTCGCGGACGCCCTGGAAGCTGTTGGTGACCGTCTTGTTCAGGGTCTCTGGGGAGATCTTGCACTCGGTGGGCGGCTGCTGGGAGACCGGCGCCTTGCCGACCGACGAGTAGTACTCCGACGCGAAGATGCCGCCTGGGATACCCAGGCCGAGCAGGACGACGCCGCCCACGATCAGGCCGACGATCAACCCGGTCTTTTTCTTCTTGGGCGGCTGCCCGTAGCCGGGCTGGGGGTATCCGGGATGCGAACCGTAACCGGGCCCACCGGGCCGGCCGTAACCCGGCTGCTGTCCGTATCCCGGCCCAGGTGGCGGGCCCTGACCCGGACCTGGGCCGTACCCCTGCGGCGGCTGGTGCACCGATCCTCCTACCGATCCTCGCGTACGCTCCGCGTCGCGTTTAGCCTGCTAAAGGCGACACGCGGCCAGCATGGCACGGCGGCCGGGGCCCGGGGCACCGGGAACGCCCACAGTGCTGTCCGTGGGCGCCCCCGGATCGCGATCAGGGGGCTGAACGCAAGTCGGCCGGATCGCGATTAGCCCGCTGAAGGCGACGTCGGTGCCAGGAGCGGCCTGATCGCGATTAGGGGGCTGAACGCAAGTCGGCGTTAGTGGGCGAAGTGGCGCGTGCCGGTGAGGTACAGGGTGACCCCGGCGGCCTCGGCGGCGGCGATGACCTCGGCGTCGCGGATCGAGCCGCCCGGCTGGACGACGGCGCGGACACCAGCCTCCAGCAGGACCTCCAGGCCGTCCGGGAACGGGAAGAAGGCGTCCGAAGCGGCGACAGCGCCCTTCGCCCGGTCCCCCGCCCGCGAGACCGCGAGCCGCGAGGAGTCGACCCGGTTGACCTGGCCCATGCCGACACCGACGGTCGCGCCGTCGTTCGCCAGCAGGATCGCGTTCGACTTCACCGCGCGCAGCGAACGCCACGCGAACTCGAGGTCGGCCAGCGTCCGCTCGTCGGCGGCCGCGCCGGCCGCCAGGGTCCAGTTCGCCGGGTCGTCGCCCTCGGCGGCGATCGTGTCGACGGTCTGCACCAGCATGCCGCCCGAGATCGGCCGGAACTCGATCGGATCCGGCGACGTGATCGCGGGCAGCTTCAGCAGTCGCAAGTTCTTCTTGCGCCGCAGGATCTCCAGCGCCTCGGTGTCGAAGTCCGGCGCCAGGACGACCTCGGTGAACACCTCGGAGATCTGCTCGGCGGCTTCGCGGCTCACCGGCCGGTTGGTCGCGATCACCCCGCCGTAGGCCGAAACCGGGTCGCAAGCGTGCGCCTTCCGGTGCGCTTCGGCGATGTCCTCGCCGACGGCGATCCCGCACGGGTTGGCGTGCTTGATGATCGCGACGGCCGGGGCGTCGAAGTCGTAGGCGGCGCGGCGCGCGGCGTCGGTGTCGACGTAGTTGTTGTACGACATGGCCTTGCCGTGCAGCTGCTCCGCGTGCGCGAGACCCGGCCGCCAGTGCTTGTACAGCGCGGCCTTCTGGTGCGGGTTCTCGCCGTAGCGCAGCACGTCACCGCGCTCCCACGAAGCGCCGGTGAAGTCCGGGAAGCCGGAGTCGTCCGCGGGCGCGTAGACGTTGGCGAACCACGCGGCGACAGCGGTGTCGTACGCGGCGGTGTGCGCGTACGCCTGCGCGGCGAGCCGCTTGCGGTCGGCCAGTTCGAAACCGCCGTCGGCGACGCGCTCCAGTACCCACCCGTAGCGGGAGGGGTCGACCACGACGGCGACGCTGTTGTGGTTCTTCGCCGCGGCACGCACCATCGCCGGGCCGCCGATGTCGATGTTCTCGACGCAGTCCTCAGGGCTCGCGCCCGAAGCGACGGTCTGCGTGAACGGGTACAGGTTCACCACGAGCAGGTCGAACGGCGCGATGTCCAGCTTCTTGAGCTGCTCGACGTGCTCCGGGCGGTCACGGTCGGCGAGCAGGCCCGCGTGCACGCGAGGGTGCAGCGTCTTGACCCGGCCGTCGAGGGACTCGGGGAACCCGGTGACCTCTTCGACCGGCGTCACCGGCACCCCGGCGTTGGCGATGACCTTCGCCGTGCCGCCGGTCGACACGATCTCGACACCCGCCGCGTGCAGCCCGGTGGCGAGTTCGAGCAGGCCGGCCTTGTCCGAGACGCCGATCAGCGCGCGCCGGATGGGCCGCTGCCGGAGTGCAGTACTCACGAAAACCTCACCTTTCGTCCCTCGACCGCGCACCCGCTCCGGCCGAGTCTTTCGATCGTTTCCACCAGGAGCCTGCGTTCCACGGCCTTGATCCGCTCGTGCAGGACGTGCTCGTCGTCGTCGGACTCCACGATCACCGGCTCCTGCGCGATGATCGGCCCGGTATCCACCCCGGCGTCGACGAAATGCACCGTCGACCCGGTGATCTTGACGGCCATCGCCAGCGCGTCGGCCACGGCGTGCGCGCCGGGGAACGACGGCAGCAACGCCGGATGCGTGTTGATCACACGGCCGGGGAACCGCGCGAGGAATTCGGCGCCGAGGATCTTCATGAATCCCGCCGAGACGACCAGGTCGGGCTGATAGGCGGCGACGGCTTCGGTGATCGCCTTGTCCCACGCCGTGCGGTCCGGATGGTCGGCCATCCGGACGGTGAACGACGGCACGTCGGCGCGTTCGGCCCGGGTGAGTGCCTCGATCCCGGTGCGGTCGGCTCCGACGGCGACCACCTTCGCCGGAAAGTTCGGCTTTTCGACCGCGTCGAGCACGGCTTGCAGCAGCGTGCCGGAACCGGACGCGAGGACGACGAGCTTCACCGGAGTGGGCAGGTCCAACCGACTAGCCAGAACGGGCTCCTTGCCACGGCGGTACGCACTCGGGCGTACGGCGCTTCACTCGGTCGCGACAACCCTAACGGTCGCCACCAGGCACGCTTTCGTCGCCGGACCCGTCGGTGGACTCGGTCACAGCGATGTCCTGCTCGGGCTGGGTTTCGGGCGGGGTCTCGTCGGAGTCTTCATCCAGCTCGCGGGTGAGTTCCGCTTCGGCTTCGTCGTCCAGATCGTCGTCGTCCGGTACTGATTCGTCTTCTTCTTCGGCTTCGACGATGGCTTCAGGTTCCGTCGGCGGCGCGGGCGGCTCGTGTGCCCCGGCGAAGAAGGCGACGAGCCCGCCGGGGATGACGATCCAGCAGAAGGCGATCACCGACGCGACCCCGACCGGCACGCTGACCGGGTCGAACGGCCCGTCGCCGAGCCTGCCGCCGGAGAGGGTCCCGAGGATGACGCAGCCGAACGCGACGAGCGCGCCCGCGACGGCGACCGCCCGCATCCGCAGCATCGGATCCTCGTCGATCGTGCGGATCTTCCAGCCGACGAGCGCACCGACCAGCGCGGGCAGGACCAGCAACGCCGGCCACCAGACCGCGTGGTGCGACGGGATCCCCGCCAGCACCGGCACGCCCGGCAGCTGTCCTTCCTGGTAGCCGAACATGCCGACGGTCAGCGAACCGACCGAAAAACCCGGACCGGTGGTGAAGGACAGCGCGGCGACGACCGCGTTCGGCAGATACGCCACGGAAAGCACGAACAGGCCGAAGCTCGCGCCGAGGCCGGGTTCGAACAGGCTGTCCACAGTGGACCAAGTGAGCGCGGTGGCGACGGTGAACACCACCGCGCCACAGGCGACCATCGCGGCGAGGCCGAGCGCGCCCGCCCGCAGGCCCTGCCCGGCCACCGGGTCGAACCGGTCCCGCACCGTGGCGGGAAGCCCGCAGCGCTTGGCGACTCCCGCGACGGCGGCGAATCCGGCGATGAGTCCAGGCACGCAGAAGGCGGTCAGCGGGTTCACCCCGATCGGCGATCCTTCTGCCAGCAGGGCGATGAACACACCGAACAGCGCGTGCGCCCCGGCTGTCACCGCTACCACCGGGACGGCGTCCGCCGGGGTCCGGCCGCCGATCCGGCGCACGGCGTGCGCGGCCGTCCTCGCCGCGAATCCCGCGACGACGAGTGTCGGTAGCAACGGAAGTACGCCGAGCGGGTGATCGTCGAGTTCGAGTTCCACCTGCCAGGAGGCGAGCCAGCCCGGCCCCGCGGCGAGCAGGGCGCCCATGGCGGAGAACCGGGGACGGTCGGCGGCGAACGCGACTACCGCGAGGACCGTCGCGACGGCGGTGTAGGAGAAGAGCAACGGCGTACAGGCCGCGGCGAGCAACACCCGAACCCGTTTCGCCCTGGACACCTCCGGCGGCGAGCGTTCGTCGCGGGTGAGCAGCTTCATGATCCGCACCATGACATCCGGACTGAGCCGTCCGGGTGAGGCACGCCGCCACCGGGTGACGTGCGTGGCCCAACCCACCCGGTCGGGTAACCCGGAAAAGAAAGCACCCATTGTGACACGGAGTGTCACAATGGGTGCTTTCTCGGTACGGAAGGTCAGCTTTGCCGGTCGAAACCACCCGGCGGCGTGCCCGGGTTCTGGCCCTGCTCCGAGGACGGCGGCTGCTGGAAGAACTGGCCCTGCTGCGGCGCGTACGTCGTTGCCTGCTGCCCCGGCGGCTGCGTGACCGGCGGCTGGAAGCCACCCGGCTGCGCGAACGGGCCGGACGGCTCACCTTGCTGCTGGCCCTGCTGCTGCTGCCCCGCACCGGGGAACGACTGGACCTGCGTGGCGGCCGGGCCCTGCTGGCCCTGCTGGCCGAACGGACCCTGCGGGCCCTGCTGCGGGAACTGCTGGCTGTAGGGGGCCTGCGGCGCCTGCTGCTGCGGCTTCGCGGCGGGCAGTTTGAGGACGCCGTGCTCGAACAGCAGCGCGGCGACCGCGATCAGCATCTGCAGGATGCCGAGGATCAGCACCACGGTGATGATGCCCGGGACCGAGACCTCCGGGCGGCCCTCCCCGCCGTCGACGGTCGGGTAGCCGATGATCAGGTCGAGCGCGCCGAACGCGCCGAGCACGCTGAACAACGCGGCGAACGGCAGCACCTTCGGGCCGCGCGGCAGCGCGTGCAGTGCCGCGAGCAGACCGCCGACCAGGAGGAAGACCGAGACCTCCTTGGCGGCGTCGGCTTCATCGGAGAAACCGACGAAGAACTGCACCAGGCCGAGGACGGTGACGGCGAGCGCGAGCAGCAGCGCCAGGTTCAGCGGTGACGACGGCGCCTGCTGCTGCGGGAAGGCTCCCGATCCTGGGTTGGGGTGTTGCTGGCCGCCACCCTGCTGGGGGTAGCCGGGCCCACCGCTGGGATAGGACATCCGAATGCTCTCCTGTCGTTGGACCGGCACCCCGGGGGCACGCGGAACTCCCGGGACAAACGAGGCGGCTGTGATGCTCGAACGCTAGCGCACGCACGCGGTCATCTCGCGCCTCGGGCTCTGAGACGTCTGTACACCTGATCGGGTTCCGCGCGGAACCCCTCGGCGACGCCCATTTCGCGTTTAGCCCGCTGAACGCGACGCGGCACCGAGTCGCGTTCAGCGGGCTAAACGCGAGCAGGCGGGCCGGGCACCCGCGTGGGTGCCCGGCCCGCCGGGGAAAACGCTCCGTCTCTGAAAGGATCAGAGGCTGTTGTACAGCTCGCGCGCCAGGACGGCGGTCTCGCTCGGGGTCTTCCCGACCTTGACGCCGGCGGCCTCGAGGGCCTCCTTCTTGGCGGCGGCCGTGCCGGAGGAGCCGGAGACGATGGCGCCGGCGTGGCCCATGGTCTTGCCCTCGGGCGCGGTGAAGCCCGCGACGTAGCCGACGACCGGCTTCGTCACGTTGTCCTTGATGTAGGCCGCGGCACGCTCTTCGGCGTCGCCGCCGATCTCGCCGATCATCACGATGACCTTGGTCTCGGGGTCGGCCTCGAACGCCTCGAGGGCGTCGATGTGCGTGGTGCCGATGATCGGGTCACCGCCGATGCCGACACCGGTCGAGAAACCGATGTCACGCAGCTCGTACATCATCTGGTAGGTCAGCGTGCCGGACTTCGACACCAGCCCGATCGGGCCGTCACCGGTGATGTCGGCCGGGATGATGCCGGCGTTCGACTTACCGGGGCTGATCACGCCGGGGCAGTTCGGCCCGATGATGCGGGTCTTGTTGCCCGTCGCGACCGCGTGCGCCCAGAAGTAGGCCGAGTCGTGCACCGGGATGCCCTCGGTGATCACCACGGCGAGCGGGATCTCGGCGTCGATCGCCTCGATGACCGCGTCCTTGGCGAACTTCGGCGGCACGAAGATGACCGAAACGTCGGCTCCGGTCTCCTTGATGGCCTCCTCGACCGTGCCGAACACGGTGAGGTCCTTGCCCTCGACGGAGACGGTCTGACCGGCCTTGCGGGCGTTGACGCCACCCACGATGTTCGTGCCGGACTTCAGCATCTTGGTCGCGTGCTTCATGCCCTCGGAGCCGGTGAGCCCCTGGACGATGACCTTGCTGTTTTCGTTGATGAAGATCGACATCTCACGCACCTGCCGCGGCGAGCTCGGCGGCCTTGTCGGCCGCGTTGTCCATTGTGTCCACCACGGTGACCAGCGGGTGGTTCGCGTCGGCCAGGATCTGGCGACCCTCGATGACGTTGTTGCCGTCCAGCCGCACGACGAGCGGCTTGGTGGCCTCGTCGCCCAGGATCTTCAGCGCCTCGACGATGCCGTTCGCGACCGCGTCACAAGCGGTGATGCCGCCGAAGACGTTGACGAAAACGCTCTTCACGTCGGTGTCGTTGAGGATGACGTCCAGCCCGGCCGCCATGACCTCGGCCGAAGCGCCGCCGCCGATGTCGAGGAAGTTGGCGGGCTTGACGCCGCCGTGCTTCTCGCCCGCGTAGGCCACGACGTCCAAAGTGGACATCACGAGGCCCGCGCCGTTGCCGATGATGCCGACCTCGCCGTCGAGCTTGACGTAGTTGAGGTCCTTGGCCTTGGCCTTCGCCTCGAGCGGGTTCTCCGCGTCCTTGTCGACCAGGGCCTCGTGGCCCGGCTGACGGAACGAGGCGTTCTCGTCGAGGGTGACCTTGCCGTCGAGGGCGATGATCTTGTCCTGCGGGTCACGGACCAGCGGGTTGACCTCGACCAGCGTCGCGTCCTCGGAGACGAAGGTCTCCCAGAGCTTCACGACGACGTCGGCGGCCTCGTCGACCACGTTCTCCGGGAACTTGCCCGCGGTCAGGATCTCGACGGCCTTCGCCTTGTCGACACCGATGATCGCGTCGACCGGGATCTTCGCGAGCGCTTCGGGACGCTCGACGGCCAGCTGCTCGATCTCCACGCCGCCTTCGGCCGAAGCCATCGCGAGGAAGGTGCGGTTCGCACGGTCCAGCAGGAAGGAGAAGTAGTACTCCTCGGCGATGTCCGAGGCTTCGGCCACCAGCACGCGGCGCGTGATGTGACCCTTGATGTCGAGACCGAGGATCGCCTCGGCCTTTTCCGCGGCCTCGTCCGGCGTCTGAGCCAGCTTGACGCCGCCGGCCTTGCCGCGGCCGCCGGTCTTGACCTGCGCCTTGATGACGACCTGGTTGCCGATCTTCTCGGCGGTGGCCTTGGCTTCTTCGGGGGTGTTTGCCACGGCACCCGGCAGAACCGGTACTCCGTGGGCGGCGAAGAGATCCCTCGCCTGGTACTCGTAGAGGTCCACTACTCCAGTCTCCTGACGACACGCCACTGTGGTGGTCCGTTGCCGGACCGCGCTGTCGGACCAGTCGAGGTTAGCGACCTGCGCAGAAGCAGGGGACTCCGCACCTGGTGAAGTCGGTCACCGTATGCGGTCAGATGGTGTTTCCACGGTGTGAGACCGCACACCGGAGACCCAGTTCGCCGCCTCTTCCAGGCTTTCGAAGGCGTTCTCGAACTTGCTCGGGCCGTTACCGACCGCGAAGAGGAGGACGTCCGGGAGCGCTTCGGCGAGCCCTTCCGGTTCACTCGCGCCTCGCACGACGCCGAGGATGTCCGGATCCTCCTGTTCGGCCGTCCGCACCAGGTGCGCGACGGTGTCGAGGCGCCCGGTGTAAACGACCTCGACACCGTCATCACGCAACAGCCTGCCGAGCGCGACCGCCGCGCCTTCCTCCACGCCGAACTCGGCCAGCACGACGCGCGGCAGACGACGCGTCACTCGGACCGCCGTGAGCCCACGACGGCCGTCCCGGCCGCGACGAGGGAGACGGCGGCGGCGCCCAGCGCGAGCCAGAACCCGATCCCCGCCGACGCGTCGTCGTACTCCGCCCCGACGAGCGGCAGTTCCGCCGCGCGCAGACCGAGCACCAGCGCGGCACCGGCCAACGCGGCCGCGGCCGCGATCGGGCGCGAGCGCACGACGAGCGCGTACAACCCGAGGACGACCGCGAGCGCGCCGAGCAGGCCCCACGACGCCGCGCCGAAGTCCGACCACAGGCCCGGAGCGGTGTAGCCGGGCGCGATGAACACCGGCGTGCCGAACGCGGCGATCGCCAGCACCGCCGCGGCGACGACCGGGGTGAGCAGGTTGCCGTTCGCCCGCGAGCCGTCCAGCCCGGTGTCCATCGCGGCGTCCATCGCGGCGTCGTCGGTGACGTCGCGCTCCACGACCCCGGTGATCACCGCGGCGAGCGCGGCGACGGCCGCCAGCGCGAGCGCGATGAACGTCCAGGTGACACCCGGGCCCGCCGAGTAGCCGACCTTGTCCGGCGACGGCAGCGGCAGGTCGACACCGAACAGCGCCGGGTCGACCGCCTTGTCCTCGGTCACGGACAAAGCAGCGCTCAGCACGCCCGCGCCCGCGAGGACGACGCCCGCCCATGTGGCCGCGACGACTCCCCTGGCGAACGGTGAGAGCCTCGGCACGAAGACGAACAGCGCGGGAATGGCGAGCACGGCGGCGGCGCCGAGCAGCAGCCAGCGCGCCGGTGTCTCCGGGACGGGCGCCGGACCGTTGGCCGTCAGTACCGGTGTCAGCACGCCCGCGACCGCCGCCGCGGCGGCGAGCAGCGCCAGTCCGCCGGTGGCCAGCCGCCACCAGAACAGCCCGGGCAGCCTGGCCTCGCCCGCCAGATCGCCGGTGACCGCCTCGCCCGCTTCCTCGACGTCGAACCGGGTGAAGGTCAGCCCGAGCAGCAGCAGGCCCGCGACGGTCACCAGTACCGAACCCGGCGCGACCGAGAGCCGGTCCACGACCAGCCCCGCGACCACCTGTGGCACGCCGACCGCGAGCGCCGCCAGCGCGGCCCCGGCGAACCCGCCCTTGCCGACCGCTGCCGAGGGCGAACTCACCGCCACGAGCACGGTCAGCGGAAGCAGGGCCGCGAGCAGCAGGTATCCGGCCATCGCGACCGTCGGTCCCTCGAAGGCGTTCTTCGCCAGGAGGTACGCGTTGCCCGAACCGAGAGGTGCGAGCAGCAAGCCGATCCCGCCCGCCACGCCGAGCATGGGCCCGAGCAGCCGCCAGCGGCGCCGTCCGTCGAGTTCGCCCGCCAGTTCCGCCTCGTCACGGGCGGTCCCCGCGGCGAACGCCCCGGCGGCGAACGTGAGGAGGTGGCCGGCCACCAGCGGCCACAGTCCCGGCCCGGCCGGAGGCAGGGTGAGCAGGCGGTCGGCGAGGAACAGCTCCGGACGCGCGGCGAGGGATCCGTCCGCGAGCAGCTGCAGGTCCAGCAGTAGCCGTCCGGGCGCGAGCGCGGTCAGCCCGAGCACCAGCCCCGCCGTGAGCCCCGGACGTCCCGTCACCACGGCGTAGACCACGGCCACCGCGGGCGCCAAGGCCAGCACGACCAGCAACGGCCCGGCGGCGAAACCGGGTGAACCACCCCGGACGACGGGCATCAGCGCGCCGACGGCCAGCGCGACCGCACCGGCCGCCACCAGCCCCGCCGACAGCACAAGCGCTCGCGGGCGGGCGGGCGGTTCGCTCCGGAGCGGTTCGGCGGACACGGTCCCGGGGACGGCCTGCCCGGTGGATTCCGCGAGCACTGGAGAAACTGCGGATTCGTCACCGGGGTGCCGTGAGCGCGAAGTCATCGACGGCGACGCTAGCAAGCCGGGCTCGCACGGGCCCGCCAGCAGGGGCGCCGCAGGTCTCACCAGCGCTCAGCGGCACTCACGTGCTGCTCAACGGCACTCACCTACGGCACTCACCTGATGCCGCTGAGGCCTGAGTGGCCTCAGCAGAGGCCGAGAGCGGGTAAACCCCCTTCAACATCACCGAGCAACCAGTTATTTCCCTCGTTTGCCTCCCTCCTGGCCCTCCGGTACCCCGAACGGCCGCATGATCTTGTAACGCAAGTCACAAGGTTACGAGTAAACCCCAGCTAACTTTGGGTGATATTCACTGGATAACGGCCAGATCGTCATCGCCCGATCGGCCGAGGGCGCGGCCGAATCTTGCTGATCGGGGTGCCGCTTCGTTACTGTCCCCACGTCCCCATTACAGTCAGATCACGAATGAGAGTTCTGAACGAACCACCCCCGAGGTCGTTCACCGGGTCCCCCGCCCGGGCTCTTGATCCGACTCCCCGAACATGGAAGGCCCCGTCTTGGCTTCACACCGCTCCCCCGGCGGCCAAGCTCCTTCCCCGGCGCTCGAGAACGCACTCGATGGTGCGGTCGTTCGCGTCCGGGGCTCGCACCGACTGTCGCCCCCGTCTTCGGCCCTTCGTGGCCGTGTCGTGGTCGCGGCCGTCGCTGCCGGCGCCTTCGCGGCCGCCGCTGCCGGGCAGACTCTGAAGTCCGTTTCGGAATCCTCCGACGCAGCCGTTACCCCGCTGGCCAGCGCCCAGGACGCGAGCGCCTCGTTCGCCCTCGGTGGCGGAGCCGGTGGTGGCGCCCCCGAGTTGCTGCCGACCAGCCAGTCGGCGAACGCCTCGGCCGAGGCCCAGAAGCTCTCGGACAACAACAGCATCACCCAGGCCCGTGTGAAGCGTGAGGCCGACGCGGCCCGCAAGGCGGCCGAAGAGGCCAAGCGGCCCAAGACCTGCATGCCGACCAAGGGCACCTTCACCTCGGGCTTCGGTGCCCGGTGGGGCACGAGCCACCTCGGCATCGACCTCGCGGCCCCGATCGGCACGCCGATCGTCGCGGTCTCCGACGGCACGGTCATCGAGGCGGGCCCGGCCAGCGGTTTCGGCCTCTGGGTCAAGGTTCAGCTCCCCGACGGCACGGTCCACGTCTACGGCCACATGAACTCGTTCTCCGTCCGCGAAGGCCAGAAGGTCAAGTGCGGCGAGGAGATCGCCGAGGTCGGCAACCGTGGCCAGAGCACCGGCCCGCACCTGCACTTCGAGGTGTGGCAGAACGGCACGAAGAAGATCGACCCGCGACCGTGGCTCGCCTCCCGCGGCGTCAACGTCGGCTGATCGAGTCCTTTCTCACCCACCACATCGGTGATCACGCCCGCGCCAAGGGCACGCCTGGCAACGACGCCCTGGCGTGCCTTCGGAATCTCCGCTCCCCCCATTTCGGGCATAAGGGAGCGTCTTAGGTCCTCTGACTCGGCGCACGTTCGGCTTTCCGGACCCTCAAAGGGCTCATACGACACCGTCGGGCGGTCTTCGGACGAAGTACCCCACGGCGACTTGCCACACCGTGCAGAGTCCTGCCGGGCGCCGTCTGAGTGACGGCCACCAGGCGACCATTCCCCGGGAAGCCTCCCGGTACCCGGCTGACCGCGGCCCGAACAGCCATCGCCGCGCGTGCCCGCATACGACGCACCGTCCGGCCCCGTCCGGTTCGTGCATCCGCAGTAACGCGCGCCAGGCCGCGACCAGCCTGAGCACTTCCGGCGGTTCCGGACCCCGATCCGGTCCCGCCCCTTCTTCAACACCCCGCAGGTATTCGAGTACCCCAGCGGCGAGAACCCCAAACAAGACCCCGTCCACACCGTGCGCCCCCTCCCTTGGTCGGGGGACACCGGCTTTTCCAGCATACCCCAGCGCATCGAACTCGTGTTCGATGCGACAGGTATACGGGAGGGGTCCGACAGTTTTCGAACGCGGTGATAAAACCGCAGTTCAGGGCTATAGTTTGACCATCGGCACGCTGCCGATGAGCATCAGCCGGACCTTGCCGGCGGCACCGAAGTCGATTGTCGCCGTGGCCCGCGGGCCGGCTCCGTCGCAGGCGACGACGGTCCCGAGCCCGTACTTGTCGTGGCTGACCCTGTCGCCGATGTCGAGCTTGAGCGCGACAGTGTCCTTCCAGCCTTTGCCGAACGGGCTCGTGCCCGTCGACCTCGACGGCGACGCGGAGCCACCACCGCGGCTTCCCCAGGTCGTCGCGGCGCGCGGCGAGCCGCCCGACGAACCGAAGCCGCCGGAGGACGACGACGGCGCGAGCCTGCGCCAATCGACCAGTTCGTCGGGAAGCTCGTCGAGGAACCGCGAAGCCGGGTTCATCTGCGGCTGGCCCCAGGCCGAGCGCACCATCGAACGGGAGACGTACAGCCGCTTCCTGGCCCGCGTGATCGCGACGTAGGCGAGACGGCGTTCCTCGGCCAGTTCGGCCGGGTCACCGAGCGCGCGCATATGCGGGAAGATCCCGTCTTCCCAACCGGTACAGAAGACGACGGGGTACTCGAGGCCCTTCGCGGTGTGCACGGTCATCAGCGTGACCACACCGGCGTCGTGCCCGTCGCCGTCATCGCCGCCGTCGGCCGCGGGAATCGAGTCCGCGTCCGCCACCAGCGAGACCCGCTCCAGGAAGGCGGGCAGCGAGCCCGGTTCCGGCACTCCGGGATCGGCCTCGGGCAGTTCGCCGTCCGGCCCAGCGACCTCGGCGGTGAACTCGGTGAATTCCCGCGCGACGGTGACGAGTTCCGTCAGGTTCTCCACCCGCGAGGCGTCCTGCGGGTCGTCGGACTCCTCGAGTTCCGCGCGATAGCCCGTGCGCTCCAGGACCGCTTCGAGGATGTCGGCGACTTCGGCGCCGCTCTCGGCGATTTCACCGAGTTCGTCCAGCAGCTCGACGAAACCGGTGATCGCCCTGGCACTACGCGGATTCAGCAGCGGCACCTCACCGTTGACGGCGCCGCGCAACGCCTGCGCGAACGAGATGCGCTCCCGCTCGGCGTACGTCGCGATGACCGCTTCGGCGCGGTCGCCGATGCCGCGTTTGGGGACGTTCAGGACACGGCGCAGGCTCACCGTGTCCTCCGGGTTCGCCAGCACCCTCAGGTACGCCAGCATGTCCCGGACCTCACGCCGTTCGTAGAACCGCACACCGCCGACGACCTTGTAGGGCAGGCCGAGGCGGATGAAGATCTCTTCGAAGACACGCGACTGGTTGTTGGTGCGGTAGAAGACCGCGACGTCGGAGTAGTCCGCTTCGCCCTTGTCCGCCAGCGCGTCGATCTCGCCCGCGACGAACGCCGCCTCGTCGTGCTCGTTGTCCGCGACGTAGCCGACGATCTTCTCGCCGTCGCCGGAATCGGTCCACAGCCGCTTCGCGCGCCTGTTGGGGTTGCGCGCGATGACCGCGTTCGCCGCCGAAAGGATCGTCTGGGTCGAGCGGTAGTTCTGTTCCAGCAGCACGGTCCGCGCGTTCGGGAAGTCGCGTTCGAACTCCTCGATATTGCGGATGGTCGCGCCGCGGAAGGCGTAGATCGACTGGTCCGCGTCGCCCACGACGCACAGTTCCGCCGGGTCGATCGCGGCCTCCTTCGCCTCGGTGCCGACCAGTTCGCGGATCAGGGTGTACTGCGCGTGGTTCGTGTCCTGGTACTCGTCGACCAATACGTGCCGGAACCGCCGCCGGTAGTACTCGGCGACGTCCGGGAAGGTCTTCAGGAGTTCGACCGTCCGCATGATGAGGTCGTCGAAGTCGAAGGCGTTGGCCTGGTTCAGCCGCCGCTGGTACTCGACGTAGACCTCGGCGACGCGGCGTTCGAGGTCGTTGCCCGCGTCGGCGACCGCCGTGTCCGGATCGATCAGTTCGTTCTTCAGGTTCGAGATGTGCACGGCCAGCGTGCGCGGCGCGTACCGCTTCGGGTCGATGTCGAGATCACGGGAGACGAGCGTGATGAGCCGCTTCGTGTCGTCCGAGTCGTAGATGGAGAAACTCGACGACATCTCCAGCGTTTTGGCCTCACGGCGCAGGATCCGCACGCACATGGAGTGGAACGTCGACACCCACATGGCGTTGGCGCGGCGGCCGACGAGGTCGCTCACCCGCTCCCGCATCTCCGCGGCCGCCTTGTTGGTGAACGTGATCGCCATGATCTGGCCGGGATGCACGTCCCGCTCGGCGAGCAGGTACGCGATCCGCCTGGTCAGCACCCTGGTCTTGCCCGAACCCGCACCCGCGACGACCAGCAGCGGCGCGCCCGCGTGGGTCACGGCCTCGCGCTGCGCCGGGTTCAGGTCGTCGAGCAGGTCCGCGTGCCGGGGCTTGGCCGGGCCGTCCGCTGGGAGATCGAAGAGGGTGTTCATCGCCGGTCCACGCTACAGCGCCGGGCGTAGGCGCTGTTGCCGCCTGCCGTCCGACGCGCGGGCGGTGTTCGCGGCGGAGGATCGGATGCCATGGACACCAACGGAATTTCCTCCCGGCTCAGGGCCGCCGACGCCGACCGGGAGCGGGTCGCCTCGCTCATCCAGGCCGCCGGCGGCGAAGGTCGTCTCACTCTCGAAGAAGTAGAAGACCGGCTCAGCACCGTGTATTCCACGAAGTACACGGACGAACTCGCTACGCTCACCTCGGATCTGCCGAAACCCGCGCCGAAGCGGCACCCTGTCGCCTTCGGGCATCCGGCGGTGCGGATCCACCTCGCGGTCGCCGTGGTGCTTTCGGTGCTGCTGATCGTCCGCTGGACGGTTTCGGGCGTGCCGTTCTTCTGGCCTGCGATGCCGATGTTCTGGCTGGCCATGAGCGTCCTGGTGCACGCGCGCGTCCGCGGGACGCGGCGCCGCTTCAAGCCGGAGGACGACTTCGCTGTGGCATAATGATGGTATGCGGCACCGCGCGACGCGATTTTTTTACGGGAACCGGACTCCGGCTCCCGTGATCGCATAGTGCCGTTATGCCATCACCCGAAGCCCCGGAGTCCACGGACCCCGGGGCTTTACGCTGTTCCGGGGGCCAGCAGGGAATCCGGACCGAAGAGAGGTCCCGATGGACACCACACAGAAGCCGGACGCCGAAGAACCCACCGCCACGGCCGAGGAGATCAGTGAGCTCCGCAAGGAGATCGACTGGCTCGACGGTGAGATCCTGCGGCTGGTCAAACGCCGGGTCGAGGTCTCCAAGACGATCGGCGCCGCCAGGATGGCCGCGGGCGGCACCAAGATCGTCTACAACCGCGAGATGGACGTGCTGGGGCGCTACCGCGAACTCGGGCCGGAGGGACGGCAGCTGGCGATGGCGCTGCTGAACCTGGGCCGGGGCAGGCTGGGGCGCTAGACCCGCGCCTCCAGGCCCACGGCACCCGGATCGCGTTCAGCCCGCTAAACGCGAGGCGGCCGCATCACGATCGCGTGCCGTGAGGAGAAACTCAGGGGTGTTCCCCGAGCCATGGCGACTGGGGACCAGGCAAACTGGACACATGATTAACCTCATCGCCATCGTGATCGCGATCGCCGGCGTGCTCGCCGCGTTGGGCCATCTCGGTTATCTCGCCATGTTGAACAACGCGGCGGGTAAGCGAGCGGGCGGTACGCCCATCGCTCAGTACGTCAAGTCGCGTTGGCCGATCGCAGCGGGTACCACAGCAGCCTCACTGTTCGCCTGGTTGCTCACTAGTGGGGGAACGCCGCTCGACATCATCGCCATTTTGCTTGCAGCGGGTAGTGGAATCACCGCCACCAAAGCCCTGCAGTCGACCCAGCAGAAGTACCGCAGCGGCAACTGAGGGGCCTCACCAGCACGAATAGCATTGCGTTACGTCATCAAGCCCGTTCGGCCGCGCCCGACCGAGTGAAACATCTGCAACTTGCAGAGTGGGTGAAGACTTGCGGGTGTCGAGCTTTTACTGTGGATCCCGTGAAGACCCTTGCGTCTGGGTCGGGCGATGCCCGAACGACGCGCGGGGGCAATAGCCCCGCGCGTCCACAGTCGCGTGCTCGTGCATTTGCTCACGAGAGTGCCCGGGAGTCTGCAAGCGAGGGATCCCGTGAAACCGCTGCGCCGTTCGGCTTGATCGGTGTCACATCGCCGTCAGGGACGGCCCGCGAGGGGGTCGCTCGGACATGACCGGCTGGGTGGAACACCTGGGACGTACCGGACGGGACGGCGCCGCGCACCCGGGCCGCCACCGGGCGGGCGGGACCGAGGGCTGGACCCCGCCCGTGCCGCCGAGGCGGCAGCGTCCAACCGGGCACGGGCATCACGCGCACAGCGAGTTCGCCCCGCCCGCCATCGGTTCCCTTCCCCTGCCGCCACCGCGGAACGGGAGGGCGCCGAGCCCCGGCTACGCCCCATCGAGCGGCCGACTGCCGCTCCCCCAGCCCGCACGCGAGGTTTCCGTGGAACGCCCGGCACGTCTCGAGGTCGCGTTCACCGAACCTGTCCGGCCCACCGCCGAAGAACGGCGCGCGAAGGCCGCCCAGCGCACGAAGGTGACACTGACGGCGCCCGCCCCCCGCCGCCCCGCACCGGTGGAAACCGAGGTCGGCGACGACGACGTCCGCGTCTACCTAGCCCCGCCCGTCGACGGCCTGAGCACCTTCGATCTCGGTTCGGTGCCCGCTTCGGTGACCCCGCCCAAGACCTGGCGCAAGGCCGCCTGGTTCGCCGCGGCCGCGTCCGCGCTGGTCGTCATCGGCCTGCTCTTCGCCGGTTCGTTCCTGGTCGGCAAACCCGCATCGGAGCAGCAGAGCCAGGGCGGCTGGCCCGGCTACCGCGGCGGCAGCCCGTTGACCAACGAAGGCATCGCCGCCGACCCGATCACACCGCCACAGGGCGGCGCGGCGGGCAACCCGTCCGGTTCCGAGACCGACTCCTCCCCCCAGGACGACCGCAGCTCCGTCAAGTCGGGCACCTCCTCCGACAGCGAGACCACCGGCGGTGGCGGGTCGCGGCCCGACTCGGGTGGACCGGTCACGAGCGGGCGGCCCGCGCCGTCTTCGAGCGATCGGCCGCGGAAGCCGCCGATCATGCCCGCCGACCGCACCACCACGACGGCCCCCTGGTACGCGTCGCAGCCGGACGCGCAGGCGATGGGCGACAACACCGAGGTCTTCCTCAACTCCGTCACCACCGACCCCCACGAAGCCTCCTCCGTCACCTCCGGTGGTCTGCGCGAAGAAGGTGCGCAGGGCCTCCGCGAGCGCTACGCCGAAGTCGCCTACTTCGAGGTGAAGAAGATCAGCATCGACCAGCGCCGTGGCGTCACCGTCAACACCGTCGAGGTCACCCACAAAGACGGTACGAAGACCATGGAGCAGCGCACGCTGACCTTCGGTGACGACGACAAGATCGTCGACGACGGTATGTAGGTGTCCACGCACGTGCAGGTGTGCTGTTCCGCTGCACGTGCGGAGCGGCGAGCGGTTGTCCCTGGTCCGGGTGGGTGACCTAAGCTGCCGTTCGTCGTATCGCGACGGCATTCCGGCGATAGAGCCTGGCCGCGGACCGTCTCCACAGGGTTACCTGACGACAGCAGGGTCCGCACCGTTCAGAAAACGACCGCGGATCAGAGGCGTCGGCCGAACGGCCTGACGTCTGCCCCAAACCAGAGCGAGGAATTTCGTGCTTGATCGACAGCGCATACGGCGTGAGGACGCCGTACGTGTCGAGGACGTCATCCCGGAAGAGATCCTGAACGACAACCGCGTCGACCGCGAGTACCTGGAGCAGGTCTTTCGCGAGCCGCAGAAGTTCGTTCCCGCCCGCACCCGCGAAGAGTCGTCGCCACGGCCAGAGCCCGAGGAAGAGCCGGAAAGCCGCGCCGCCCGGCGAGCCAAGCTGGCAGGCCTGGTCGCCGCCGGACTGCTGGTCGCGGGTGCCGTTGTCACCGCGGGCTTGCTCGCGGGAGCCCAGCGGCAGGACCCGTTGCCGGGCGCCGCGGCGCCCGAGGTGATGAGCGGAGCCGCCGCGCTCGGCGGGCTCGCCGTCCCGGACGCCACCGAACCGCGGCAGAAGCGGGAGACGCCGACGCCGCCGGGGACCAGCACGACGGCCCATCCGGCTTCGGGCACCGGCTCGGGTCCGGTCCCGCGGCGGGGTTCGGCGGCCAGCAGCACCAGTTCGCAGCCGATCGCCAAACCGGCCGCGATCAGCACGGCCGAGGACAAGATCGACGCGGTCCGGAAGTTCTACCAGACCGTCGACGCCGACCCCTATGGCGCGAAGTCGCTGCTCACGCCGGTGCTGGCCGACTCCGAAGCTGGCATGCTGATCCAGGCGTGGAGCACCATGGACGCCATCCAGATCCAGGACATCCGGGAGCAGGCCGACGGCACGATCCTCACCGTGGTGACCATGCGCAATCCGGACGGCGGCCTGGTTCGGGTCACGCAAGTGCTGGAATTCGCCGACGAGACGACGGGTCTGATCACCGACGCCCGGCTGCTGTCCGCGCAGCACATGTGACGGATACCGGGCGTGAAACAGCCCTCCACCCAGGGCGATCAGAGCGTACCGCGTGTGTGTGCGCAGAGTGAGGGCCTAGCCTTGTCACGAGTCGGTCTCGGAAAGCCGGCACACAGACCACTACATGTGCATACGCTCCAACGCTGTGGCGTGCTGAAGGCCGCACCGCGTGCGCGGACCACTCCGCGACGTGAAGACGGAGCCCAAAGGGAGGTCGCGTGAGCGACGAGGGTCGCCTGGTCGCCGGTCGATATCGCATCGCCGGGCGGATCGGCACGGGCGCGATGGGTGCCGTCTGGCAAGCGCACGACGAAGTACTCGGCCGCACGGTGGCGATCAAGCAGTTGCTGCTGCAGCCCGGCCTCGAGGCTCACGACGCCGAGGACGCCCGCCAGCGCACGATGCGCGAGGGCCGGATCGCGGCCCGGCTGCACCACCCGAACGCCATCTCGGTGTTCGACGTCGTCACCGACGACAACGGGCAGCCGTGCCTGATCATGGAGTACCTGAACTCCACCAGCCTCGCCCAGGAGTTGCAGGAGCATCGGACGCTGCCGCCGATCGAGGTGGCCAGGATCGGCGCGCAGGTCGCGGCGGCGCTGACCGAAGCGCACGCGGTCGGCATCGTGCACCGGGACATCAAGCCCGGCAACATCCTGCTGGCGCCCAACGGCTCCGTGAAGATCACCGACTTCGGCATCTCGCGGGCCAAGGACGACGTCACGGTCACGAAGACCGGGATGATCGCCGGAACCCCCGCCTATCTGGCGCCCGAGGTGGCCATCGGCGGCGACCCGGGCCCCGAGTCCGACGTCTTCTCACTCGGCTCGACGCTCTACGCGGCCTGCGAAGGCCAGCCGCCGTTCGGCCTCAGTGAGAACACGCTGAGCCTGCTGCACGCGGTCGCGGCCGGGCAGATCATCCCACCGCGCCAGTCCGGCCCGCTCGCCAGCGTGCTGGCCGTGCTGCTGCATCCGGAGATCCGGCACCGACCCACCGCCGAAGAGTGCGAGGAACTCCTCGCCGCTGTCGCGCGGGGTGAAACGCCGCTGGGCGGTCCCACGGACGAAACCGTGCTCGCCGCCCCCGTCGCGGGCGCGCTCGCGGGTGCCGGCGTGACCCAGGCGCTCGACAGTGAGGCGGCCGGGCATTCGGGCTCACTCCTCGACGAGCAGGCCGCGGCGGGACCGTACTACGACGACGAGGACGACTACCATCAGCCGCCCGCGTCGAAGTACCCGGAAGACGATTACGACGGGTACGACAACTACGACGAGACGGCGTTGCTGTCCGAACGCGGCCACCCCGGTGGCCCGGAGCCCACACGCGCCGTCCCGGTGCCCACGGGCGACTACGACAACGATTCCTACGACGATTACGACGACCCGCCTCCTCCTCCCCCACCGCCGCCCACCCGTGCGCAGACCAGCCCGGCGGACGAGGACGACGAGAAGCCGGGCGCGTGGAAGAAACCCGCGATCATCGGCGGTGTCGTGGTCGTGGCGCTGGCCGCGCTGGGCTTCTGGCTGCTGAGCCCGAACAACCCGGAGACGCCCGCGCAGGTGGGGAACTCTTCTACGAAGCCGACCCCGTCGGCGACGTCTTCGGCGCCCGAGACGACGGAATCGCCGTCGGAGACGCAATCGGCCGAGCCGCCCAAGGAGACGGCGGGCTCGTCGAAGAAGACTTCGAGCAAGGCGACTCAGCCGCAGGAGCCGAATCGGCCGACCCCGCCGAAGTCGACTCCTAAGTCGACTCCGAAGCCGCCGTCTTCCCCTGACGACCCTCCGCCGAGCACTACCCCGAGCCCGACAACGACCCCGACTCCCGCCGGAACGTGATCCATTGAGTTCTGAAGGTTCCATCGTCGGCGGCCGGTACCGCCTGGACCAGCCCATCGGGCGTGGCCGGGCGGGCATCGTGTGGCTGGCGTTCGACACACGTCTGCTGCGCACGGTCGCGATGAAGCGCATGTACCTGCCCGTCGGTCTGCCGCCGGACCGGGCGGAGCAGGCCAAGGCCGTCGTCGTCCAGGAGGGCAAGGACGCGGCCAAGTTCGAGCACGCCACCGCCATCAAGGTGTACGACGTGCTGCCCGACGGCCCGGACGTGTGGCTGGTGATGGAGTACATCCCGTCGCGCGGGATGTCGACCTTCCTGGCCGAGCACGGCAGGCTGACCGCGGAACAGGCCGCCGCGCTGGGCATCATGCTCGGCCGCGCGCTGGCCGCGATGCACGAGGCCGGGGTGGTGCACCGGACCGTCGAGCCGGGCACGATCCTGCTGGCCGACGACGGCGGCGTGAAACTCACCGATATCGGCATCACCGGTGGCGGCGCGAGTCCGGCCTACCGGGCGCCCGAGGTGGCGCGCGGCGAACCGGCGACTTCGGCGTCCGACGTGTTCTCGCTGGGCGCGACGCTGTACACGGCCGTCGAAGGCGTACCGCCGTTCGGCGAGGACGGCGAGTCGTCGGAACGGCCGCCGCAGACCGCCGGTCCGCTGGCCGGTGCGCTGCGCAAGATGCTGCGGGCCGAGCCGGACGTGCGGCCGACGATGGCCGACACCGTCCGCTCGCTGGGCGCGATCACCGAGGGGCGGCAGACGGCGTTCATTCCGCCGACCGCGCCCGCCATGCCGACGATGCCTGCCTCGATGCCGATGCAGCAGGCGCCGCAGCAGCCGGTTCCGCAGTTCCCTCAGCACCAGCCGCCGCAGTATCAGCCCCCACCGCAGCAGCAGTACCCGCCGCCGCCGCAGCAGCAGTACGCACCCGCGCCGGCCGCGGCGAAGTCGCCCGACACCCGGAAGTGGCTGATCACGGCGGGCGCCGTGGTGGCGGCGATCCTCATCGGGGTGCTGTTCGCGGAACTGTTCCTGATCTGAACAACCGGGCAGGCTACAGCCGCTCGCGAACCAGTGCCGCCAGTTCGACGGGACGGCTGAGGAACGGGCTGTGGCTCGCCCGCCAGGTCACCTGCGTGTCGCACCGTGCGGCGAAGTGGGCGACCATTTCCGGTGCGATCGCCCGGTCTTCGGCACAGGTGAGGTAGGTGTTCGGGGTTTCCTTCCACGCCGCGCCCTCAGGCGACTCGTCGAAGATCGTGACGGGCTCCGGACGCAGCAGGGCCGTGGCCCATTCGGCGACGGCGTCCGAACAGTCGGCGTACAGGGCCTCGCGGACGGCGGTGCGGTCGAGATGGGTCATGCCCGCGTCGTCGAAGGTCAAGGGCAGCGACTCGGGTTCGCGTCCGGTTTCCTCCTTGATCCGCTCGATCCAGTACTGAGCTGTCTCACCGGGTTCGCTGACGATCGCGGCCAGAAGGATCAGATGCGAGACCCCTTGGAGCCCGCTGGCGGTCACTCCGCCGTAGGAGTGCGCGAGCACCACCGGTGGTTCGGCCGCTCGGTCGACGATTTCCTGGACGGTCCGGGTGGTTTCGGCGATCGGGCGCGCACCGAGGTCGGGAACGGTGACCTCGACGCCTTCCCGGCGCAGGCGTTCGGCGATGTCGTCGAAATGGGCGGGCTGGTGCCAAGAGCCGTGCAGGATGATCAGGGGACGCACGGAGGTCCTTTCGCCGGCGGGGTCGGTGGCTTCCCTGCCAGGTTGTCGACCGCCGGCACGGCTGATCAAGCTCAGCCGGTTTTCGTGCCCGCCTGGTCAATCCCGGTTGCCTGTCCGGTCAGGCCGCTTTCGCCGCTTCACGGATCGCGCTGAGGAACCGTCGCACCGCGGGGTGTTCCCTGGCGTGCGCGGCCACGGCCGCATGGATGGAGCGGACCGGATCGGGGCGGCGGACCTTGCGGATCGCGACGCCGGGGTGCGGGGCGCCGAGGCCGAGTTCCGGGATCAGCGCGACTCCGAGCCCGGCGGCCACGAACCCTTGCGCCGTTTGGTAATCCTCGGATTCGACGACGTGGTTCGGGGCGAATCCGGCCGCGCCGCACGCGTCGAGCAGGATGTCGCGGCAGGCGCCGGGCAGGCCGTCGACGCCGACCCACGGATCCTCCGCGAGTTCGCCGAGATCGAGGACGCGTTTACGGGCGAGCCGGTGGTTCTTCGGCAGGATCGCGCGGTACGGGTCGTCGAGAAGGTGCACGTACTCGACACCCTTGACCCGGGGAAGGGTCGTCGGGAGCACGATCATCGCGACGTCGGCCTTGCCCGACTCGATCTCGAGCATCGAATCGTCGGGCTCGACCAGTTTCAGTTCGAGGCGGACCCCCGGAAAGTCCCGGCGCAGCGCGGCGACGGCCAGGGGCACCAGTGAGGCACCGGCCGTCGCGAAATAGCGGATCGCGAGTCTGCCGGTGCGGCCTTCCTTGAGTTCGGTGAGCGCGGCCTCAGCCTTGGCGAGCTGGGTGCTCAATGTTTCCGCGTGTTCGGACAGCAGCGAACCGGCGGGCGTCGGCCGCACGCCGCGTCCGACGCGCTCGAGCAGTTCGACGCCGGCTTCCCTTTCCAGCGTGGACAATTGCTGGCTGATCGCGGAAGGTGTGTAGCCGAGGTTCCTGGCTGCGGCGGTGATCGAGCCGCTGCTGATCACGGCTCGGAGGACCTGCATGCGGCGGACGTCCAGCATGGTCCGATCTTACAGTTCTTCTTAAAGCTCCCTGCAGTAATTCTCGCTTGTCCTTACGCGTCGGCGCGGCGAAGCTGAGCCGACGCGTAAGGGAGGACTGGGGTGGGCGAGACGAAGACCCTGCTGCGGATCGGCGCGCTGGCGCTCATGTGGGGATCGAGTTTCTTCTGGATCAAACTGGGGCTGGGCGCGTTCTCCCCGGTGCAGCTGGTACTGGCGCGGGTGACGCTCGGCGCGGCGGTGCTGATCGGGCTCTGCTATCTCGGCCGGGACCGGCTGCCGTCGGGACGGCGGATCTGGGGACATCTGGCCGTCGCGGCGTTCTTCCACAACGCGCTGCCGTTCCTGCTGTTCGCGTGGGGTGAGCTGACCGTCGACTCCGGGATCACCGGCGTCCTGAACGCGACGACGCCGCTGTGGGTGCTGCTCGCCGCGCCGATGCTGGGCACGCGAACGAAGATGACCGCGGTCCGGGTCGCCGGGCTGATCGCCGGGCTCACCGGGATCCTGCTGATCTTCGCGCCTTGGGAAGCCTCGGGGCTGCTCAGCTGGGGTGCGCTGGCCTGCCTCGCGGCGGCCGCGAGCTACGGGTTCGCGTTCGTCTACGAGGGCAAGTACCTGACCGGCACCGGCGACTCGCCGATGTCGCTGGCGGGTGGGCAGATGCTGCTCGCGACCGGGTTCCTGCTGCTGGCGATGCCGATGGGTGGCTTCGAACCGGTACACCTGAGCACCGGTGCCGTCGTCGCGGTCGTGATTCTGGGGATCGGGTCGACCGGGATCGCGTTCGCGCTGAATTACCAGCTCCTCGCGAGTGAGGGCGCCGTCGCGACGTCGATCGTCGGGTACCTGCTGCCGGTGGTTTCGGTGCTGCTGGGGGCGGTGTTCCTGCGGGAACCACTGAACTTCCGGGTGATCGCGGGGATGGTCGTCGTGCTGGGAGGCGTCGCGCTGACCCGGCTCCGCCAGAAGGAGCGGGGGACCTTTGCTACCGCCCCGGTGGTGGAGCGGCCCCTCGCGACCGCGGGGGAGGCGCCGTGACCCGCGTTTAGCGGGCTGATCGCGCTCCGCCCGCCCGGCACCTCCCAGGGCAGGCGGGACGACTTTCGCGGGCTAAGTGCGACGCGGCGGGGCCTGGGGGCTCACCGGATCGCACTTAGCCCGCGAAAGTCGCCACGGTCACCGGATCGCGATTTAGCCCGCTAAAGGCGACGCGAGTCAGAGGGCGGAGACGACGAGCAAAGCGGCCATGATCAGCTCGACCCAGAAGTAGAGCCAGCTCGGATAGAACCGCTCGGGCCGCTCCGCGAACCGGGCGACCAGCCGCCCGAAGGCCATCCCGGCGAGCGCGACGGCCACCGCGATCGCGGCGCCCCGCTGGATCCCGCCGACGTCGAAGGCCGCGAACCCGAGCAGCACGGCGATCGCCACCCCGAAGCCGCCGTAGACCGCGCGCACCTCGGTCCGCGCGGTCGCGGAGTCCAGCGTGATCCCGAACGGCCGGATCAGCCGCCCCGGCGCGACGAGCCCGAGCAGGCCCATCCCCAGGAAGAACACGGCCACCAGGCCGATGAGAACGGGCGTCACTCAGACGAGACGCCGGTCGGAAGCCCAGCGCGAAAGCTCGTACCGGTTCGAAAGCTGCGTCTTCCGCAGAACGCTCGACACATGCGTCTCGACGGTCTTCACCGAGATGAACAGCTCGGACGCGATCTCCTTGTACGCGTACCCGCGCGCGAGCAGCCGCAGCACATCGCGTTCCCGCGGCGTCAGCAGGTCCAGGTCCGGGTCGCTGATCGGCGCGGAGCCCGGCCGGTCGGCGAACGCGTCGAGTACGAACCCGGCCAGCCGCGGCGAGAACACCGCGTCACCGTCGGAAACCCGCACGACGGCGCGCACGAGTTCCTTCGACGAGATCGTCTTCGTGACGTAACCGCGGGCCCCGGCACGGATCACGGCGATCACGTCCTCCGCGGCGTCGGAGACCGAGAGCGCGAGGAACACGACATCCGGCAGTTCCGGACGGATCCGGCGCAGCACCTCGGCACCGCCGCCGTCCGGCATGTGCACGTCGAGCAGCACCACCTGCGGCTTGGTCCGCGCGATCCCCGCGACCGCCTCGGCCACCGAGCCCGCCTCACCGACCACGCGCACGTCGTCGGTGATCGAGTCCAGTTCGGTGCGCACGCCTGCCCGGAAGAGCGCGTGGTCGTCGACGAGGAAGACCTTGACCGGCTCCCGCGTCTGCTGGTTCTCCGTCACGATGCTCCCTCGCTCGCCCTGTCCCGTGAGCATAGCGACCTCACGCCGCACCCTTCCCCGCCTTGACCGGCATCTCCAGCTGGACCTCGGTTCCTTCACCCGGTGCGGTACGCAGCTTGCACTTGCCCCCGTGCCGTTCCATCCTCCCCCGGATGGAATCGGCGAGACCGTGCCGATCGCCCGGCACGACCTCGGGGTCGAAACCCTTGCCCCGGTCGCGCACGAAAACCGTCACCGACGTCGGCTCGACCTCGGCGTACACGCTGACCTCGTCGACTCCCGCGTGCTTCGCGGCGTTGACGATCGCTTCGCGGGCGGCCTGCACCAGCGCGGTCAGCGGCTCGTTCAGCGTGGCTTCCCCCACGACGACCTGCTGTACCGAAATCGCGAACGCGTCCTCGACCTCGCCGCACGCGGCCGCGAGCACCTCGGACAACTGCCCACTGATCGCTTCCTCTTCGGTCTTTTGGCTCTTTCCGTACCCCGTCGGCCCGTACAACCAGCCGCGCAGTTCCCGTTCCTGACCGCGCGCGAGCCTGGCGACCTCACGCGGCGATTCCGCCTGCTTCTGGATCAGCGCGAGGGTCTGCAGGACCGAGTCGTGCAGGTGGGCGGCGATCTCGGCGCGTTCGTCGGTGCGGACGCGGGCGGTGCGCTCGTCGGAGAGGTCACGGACCAGACGCAGCCAGAACGGGACGGTCAGCACGGCCACCCCGAACAGCGTCGCGATCACCGCGACCAGCGCGAACTTGACCTGGTCGATACTGCCGCTCTGCAGGACCACGACACCGATGCCGGCCATCACCAGCGCGACACCGGCGACCACACGGATCGCGGCCGACCAGCCCCCGCCGCCGAGGAAGGCCCCTGCGACACTGCCCTTCGCGCCGAGACGCCAGCGCCTCCGTTGCGACTCGTCGGCCTCACGCCAGACGACCGCCGCACCGATCATGGCCAGTGCCAGCGGGATGGCGACCCAGCCACTGATCAGGCCGGTCAGCGTGCCGCTGGCGACGGCGAGACCGACACCCAGCGCCATCAGGCCGAAAGCCTGCTGCTTCTCCTTCGGCGCGGCTTTCTCCGGCTCGACGTCACCGGTCTGCTGCTGGACGAAGACCCAGAGCAGGCCGTACGCGAGGAGGCCGATGCCATTCAGCGCGGCCAGCAACGCGAACGCGGTCCGGACCCAGAGCACCCTGACGCCGAGGTGGTCGGCGAGGCCGGCGGCGACACCCGCGATGGCGCGGCCGGACCGGCGCCGGTACATCTTGGGCGGCTCGAACGGCGCCGGTGACAGGCTGCCGGGCACGGGCACCGGAGTGCGCTCGATGAGCGTCGGCTTCCCCTGCTCGGCGAGGTCGTTGGAGGCGGATTCCTGCACGTTCTCCATGGTCACATGGAGTGCGGTACTGATCCATCGGGGAAACCCCTGACTCTTCCCGCTGGGGAAACCTCAGGGACGTTCCCGGATGTGGCGGGAGGTCACCGGGGCGCATTCTTTGTGGCATGAGTGGGAGTGAGACACATACACCGAGGCGCGGCCCTGCCGCCGGCTTCGAACACACCGTCAAGGATTTCTGGCGGAGCAGGCCGGTCCGCCCGGCGCACGGCCGCAAGTTCGCCGGCGTCGCCGCCGGGATCGGCTACCGGTACGGCATCGACCCGACCGTGGTCCGCGTCGCGCTGGTCGCGGCGACCGTGTTCGGCGGTTTCGGCGTCTTCGTCTATCTGCTGGGCTGGCTGTTCCTGCCGCAGGAGGGCGACAGCGTTTCCGCGTTCGAGGGCCTGATCGGCCGGGGCAGGGCGTCGAGCTCACCCGCGTTCGCGGTGCTGCTGCTGCTCCTGCTGTTCCCCGGTCTCACCTGGACTTTGAGCGGCGGCTGGATGACCGACGGCACCGGGCTGATCGGTTTCGCGCTGATGGCGGTCGCACTGTACCTGCTGCACCGCAACCGCGGTCAGTTCAACCGGCCGGTGATGCCCGCTCCGGCGTATCCGACCGCCGCGTTCTCGATGGCGTCGGCGGCGACCTCGGCCTCGACGGCGACCGAGAGCGGCTGGGACCCGCTCGCGGCCGACCCGTCCGCCTGGGACCTGCCGAACGCTTCGCCGTCCGGCGGCCTGCCGCCGCAGACCCCTCCCGCGCCGCCGGCGCCTCGCGGCCGGAAGTCGAAGATCGGCGCCGCGACCTTCGGGCTCGCCGTGCTGGTCGCCGGGATCGGCACCGTGCTGAACCTGGACGGCGAGGCGTGGTTCACCGTGCAGCACGTCGTCGGGCTCACCCTGGGTGTGGTCGGCATCGGGCTGGTCGCCGGTTCGTTCGTCCGGGGCGGTCGTGGGCTGATCGGGCTGGCGGTGCCGCTGGCGATCGTCGGGATGGCGCTGACGACGGTCCCGTTCGAGAACTTCTCCGCGAAGGGCGGCTTCGGTGACATCAAGGCGACACCGAGCGCGGCGTCCGAGGTGCTACCGGAGTACCACCGCTCTGCGGGGAACATCGACCTCGACCTGACCAAGCTGCCCGCGGGGACGCCGGTGACCACGAAGGTCTCCAACGGAGCGGGCAACTCGACGGTGCTCGTGCCGGCGGGTGCCGAAGTGAAGGTCACCTGCGAGACCGGAGCGGGCGAGGTCGACTGCCTCGGCCAGTCTCGCTCGGGGGTCGGCGTGGACACCGTCGACTTCACCTCGGCGGGTACCAGCGGCCAGAAGATCGTCCTGCAGGTCGAGAACGGTGTCGGAAACGTGGAGGTGCGTCGTGGCTGAGTACGACTACGACAACTACGACAGCACGCAGTCGGCTCAGCCCGCGAAGCGCGGGGTAGACGTCTTCACGCTGATCGTCGGGATCGCGACGCTGCTGGTGTCGGGGTACGTCCTCTCGGACGGCTCCTCGTGGCTCCCGCGGTTCGACTTCCGGTGGGTCATGGCGGGCGGGGCGATCTTCGTCGGTGTCCTGCTGCTCGCCGCTTCGGTGCGCAAGAGCCGCCGCTAGCGGCGCCGCTCACGATCCACTCCACTCCGAAGGCCCCGGCCACTCGCCGGGGCCTTCGCCTTGCGCGGGGCCGCGCGACTTTAGCCCCCTAATCGTGATCCGGTGGGCCCCGAGCACCGGATCGCGTTTAGCGGGCTGATCGCGATCCGGGTCACGCGGGTGCCCTGGGTCGCCAGATCGCGCTTAGGGGGCTAAACGCAAGTCGGAGCGGTGCGGGTCACTCCCACTCGATGGTGCCCGGCGGCTTGGACGTGACGTCCAGGACCACCCGGTTCACCTCGGCGACCTCGTTGGTGATGCGGGTCGAGATCCGCTCCAGCACCTCGTAGGGCAGCCGCGTCCAGTCGGCGGTCATCGCGTCCTCGGACGACACCGGCCGCAGCACGATCGGGTGCCCATAGGTCCGCCCGTCGCCCTGGACGCCGACGCTGCGGACGTCGGCAAGCAGCACCACCGGGCACTGCCAGATCTCGCCGTCCAACCCGGCCGCGGTGAGTTCCTCGCGCGCGATGGCGTCGGCCGCGCGCAGTGTCTCGAGCCGCTCGGCGTCGACGGCGCCGATGATCCGGATGCCGAGTCCCGGCCCGGGGAACGGCTGACGCCGCACGATCGTCTCCGGCAGCCCAAGCTCCATCCCGACGCGGCGCACCTCGTCCTTGAACAGCAGGCGCAGCGGCTCGACGAGCTCGAACCGCAGGTCGTCGGGCAGCCCACCGACGTTGTGGTGGCTCTTGATGTTCGCCGCGCCCTCACCGCCGCCGGATTCGACGACGTCCGGGTACAGCGTGCCCTGGACCAGGAACTTGTAGTCGCCCTCGGCCTTCAGGTCACGCTCGGCCTGCTCGAACACGCGGATGAACTCGCGGCCGATGATCTTGCGCTTCTCCTCGGGGTCGGTGACCCCGGCCAGCGCGTCGAGGAACCGCTCACGCGCGTCGACGGTCACCAGGTTGACCCCCGTCGCGGCGACGAAATCACGCTCGACCTGGGTGCGCTCACCGGAGCGCAGCAGACCGTGGTCGACGAACACGCAGGTCAGCCGGTCGCCGATGGCGCGCTGGACCAGCGCGGCCGCCACCGCCGAGTCGACACCGCCGGAAAGCCCGCAGATCGCCCGGCCGTCGCCGACCTGCTCGGCGATGCGCTTGACCTGGTCGTCGACGATGGACGACGTCGTCCACTGCGGCCGGATGCCCGCGATGTCGTGCAGGAAGCGGCGAAGCACCTCTTGGCCGTGCGGCGAGTGGTGCACCTCGGGGTGGTACTGGACGCCGGCGAAGCGGCGCTCGACGTCTTCGAACCCGGCGACGGCGGCGCCTTCGCTCGACGCGGTCACGGTGGCGCCCTCAGGGGCCTTGGTGACGCTGTCGTTGTGGCTCATCCAGGCGGGCTGGCTGCTGGGGAGGCCGGCGTGCAGGACGCCACCCTCACCGGCGACGCGGACCTCGGTGCGGCCGAACTCGCGGGTCCCGGTCGGCTCGACCGTGCCGCCGAGTGCCTGCGCGAGCACCTGGTGGCCGTAACAGATACCGAAAATCGGCACGCCGGCGTCGACCAGCCCGGGGGCGAGTGCGGGGGCGTTCTCCGCGTACACACTGGAAGGACCACCGGAAAGGATGATCGCGGCGGGGTCCTTCGTGAGGATGTCCTCGGCGGTGGCGGTGTGCGGGACGACCTCGGAGTAGACCTGGGCCTCACGCACGCGGCGCGCGATCAGTTGCGCGTACTGCGCCCCGAAGTCCACGACGAGTACCGGACCGGTGGGACTGGGCACCTGAAACCTCCAGATCAGAGCAGTACGCTTCCCCACCATCGTCCCAGGTGGGCCGGGTCACCTCGCCGCCAACCCCCTCACGATTCAGGACAGCGACTGACCGCTGCGGGGCCTACCGTCCAGGGACATGAGCATCGACTGGAGCGAGCAACTCTCCGAACAGCTCGACTGGCACTGGACACAGCATTTCCGTCCCCGGCTAAACACCCTCACCGACGACGAATACTTCTGGGAACCCGTCGAGGATTGCTGGTCGATCCGTCCTCGGGAGGACGGCCGCCTGATGATCGACTGGGCGCATCCGGAGCCCTCACCGCCTCCGGTGACGACGATCGCCTGGCGCCTCGCCCACATCACCATCGGAGTCTTCACGATGCGGAACGCGTCGCACTTCGGCGCCGAACCCGTCGACTACCAGACCTTCCCCTACGCGGCCTCCGCCGCCGAAGCGCTGAAGCAGATCGACGACGCGTACGCGCACTGGCGTGACGGCGTCCGCGCCCTCACCGCCGAAGACCTCGAACGTCCCTGCGGCGAGGCCGAAGGCCCGTACGCGGACTACCCGTTCTCGGCGCTCGTCCTGCACATCAACCGGGAGGCCATCCACCACGGCGCCGAGGTCCTCCTGCTGCGCGACCTCTACGCGCGTCGCGTTTAGCCCGCTAAACGCGACGCGGGCGGGGAGCGCGTTTAGCAGGCTAAACGCGACGCGCCCATACTGAGGCGAGCCCAGGAAAGGACCCGCCTTGCGAGCGACAGTCATCTACGGCGCCGGCGACGTACGCGTCGAGACCGTCCCGGACCCGAAGCTGAGCGAACCCACCGACGCCCTTCTCCGCGTCGTCCGCTCGTGCATTTGCGGCAGCGACCTCTGGCCGTACGGCAGCATGCCCGCGCGCGACCGCGGCGTCCGGATCGGTCACGAGTTCCTCGGCGTCATCGAGGCCATCGGCTCCGACGTCACCACGCTCAAAACCGGTGACCTGGTCGTGGCCCCGTTCGTGTACTCCGACAACACTTGTCAGTTCTGCCGCGAAGGCCTCCACACCTCCTGCCTGCACGGGGGCTTCTGGGGCGCGAAGGGCGTCGACGCCGGTCAGGGCGAGGCCGTCCGCGTCCCACAAGCCGATGGCACGCTGGTGAAACTGCCGCACACCGAGGACGACGACCTGCTCGCCTCGCTCCTCACGCTCTCCGACGTGTTCCCGACCGGACACCACGCCGCGACCAAGGCGGGCGTGAACGCACGCACCACTGTCACCGTCATCGGCGATGGCGCCGTCGGGCTCTCCGCGGTCCTCGCCGCGAAGCGTCTCGGTGCCGAGCGCATCATCCTGATGGGCCGCCATCAAGCCCGCACGGACCTCGGCCGCGAGTTCGGCGCGACGGACGTCGTATCCGAGCGCGGCGACGAAGGCATCGAGAAGGTCCGAGACCTGACGAACGGCGAAGGCACTCACACCGTTCTCGAGTGCGTCGGTACGAAGCCCGCCTTCGAGATGGGCGTCGGCGCGGTCCGCCCCGGCGGCACGATCAGCCGGGTCGGCGTGCCCCAGTACGACGAGGGCCCGATCGGCCCGCCGCTGTTCCGCCGCAACATCACCGTCACCGGCGGCGTCGCCCCGGCGCGGCACTACATCCCCGAACTGCTCGACGACGTCGTCGAGGGCCGGTACCAGCCGGGCAAGGTGTTCGACCGGACCATCGGGCTCGAAGAGGTCCCGGACGGCTACCGCGCGATGGCGGACCGCGAAGCACTCAAGGTGCTCGTCAAACCATGACTCGGTCGAGTGGGTGTTCACACCTTGGACACCCACTCGGAATACCTTGTTACACATGGACATGATCACCCCGGAGCCGCGTCCCGCCTGGATCGCCGGCCGCCCCGAACAGGGCGCTTCGACGCTCACCGTGCACCACCCGTTCGACGGAAGTGAAGTCGCGACCGTCGCGGTGCCCGGACCGGAGCAGGTCGAACGGGCGGTGAGTGCGGCGGCAGCCGTCGCGAAGGAGTTCCGGCGTTCCTCGGCGCACAGTCGCGCCGCGGCGCTCGACCACGTTTCGCGGGTCATCGCCGGCCGGGCCGAGGAGATCGCCGAGGTCATCACCGCCGAGAACGGCAAACCGCTCAAGTGGGCCGACGCCGAGGTGCGGCGCGCGGTGTCGGTGTTCCGGATCGCGGCCGAAGAGGCCCGCCGGTTCAGCGGTGACCTGCAGCGGCTGGACACCGACCCGGCGGGCGAGGGCAGGCTGGCCATCACCCGCCGCATCCCGCGCGGCCCGGTACTGGGGATCGCGCCGTTCAACTTCCCGCTGAACCTGGTGGCGCACAAGGTCGCGCCGTCACTCGCGGTCGGCGCGCCGATCATCGTCAAACCCGCGCCGCGCACACCTCTCTCCGCGCTGATCCTCGGCGAAATCCTGGCCGAGACGGACCTGCCGGAAGGCGCGTTCTCGGTGCTTCCGCTCGGCAACGAGGAGACTTCGGCGCTGGTCGCGGACCCCCGCCTCCCGGTCGTGTCGTTCACCGGTTCGGGTCCGGTCGGCTGGTCGCTGGCGGACGCCGCGCCGCGCAAGCACGTCGTGCTCGAACTCGGCGGCAACGCGGCCGCCGTCGTGCTTCGCGACTGGCCGGACCCCGAAGGCGCGGCGCACCGCATCGCGACGTTCGGCAACTACCAGGCGGGGCAGTCCTGCATCGCGGTCCAGCGGGTGATCGTCGAGCGCGAGGTCGCCGAGAATTTCCTGCCGACGTTGGTGGAAGCGGTGCGGTCGCAGCAGCCCGGCGATCCCTACGACAAGAACACCGACGTGGGCCCGGTCGTCGACGAGGCCGCCGCGGAGCGGATCGTCGCGTGGATCGACGAGGCCGTCGCCGCGGGCGCGAAGATCCTCACCGGCGGCAAGCGGAACGGCGCGACGGTGGAGCCGACCGTGCTCACCGACGTCCCACCGTCCACAAAGGCCTGGGCGGAGGAGATCTTCGGGCCGGTGCTCGCCGTGTCCATTGTGGATAGTGTTGACGAGGCTTTCGCTTCGGTCAACGAATCCGCCTACGGCTTGCAGGCCGGAGTGTTCACTCGCGACGTGCATCTCGCCTTCTACGCGTCGACCGAACTCGAGGTCGGCGGTGTGATCATCGGCGACGTCCCGTCCTACCGCGCGGACCAGATGCCGTACGGCGGCGTCAAGGGATCGGGCGTCGGACGGGAAGGCGTGCTCGCCGCGATGCACGACCTCACCGAGGAACGGGTCACCGTCTTCACCGGCATCGACCTCTAGGCGGGAGTGACGGCCTGCGCGAACCCGAACACCTTGTCCGGGTCGAAGGTCTTCGCCACCCGCTTGAGGCGGGCGGCGTTGTCGCCGTAGTAGGCCGTCATCCAGTCGGGCAGGGCGGGGTCGATGTAGTTGACGTAGCCACCGCTCAGCCCGAGCCCTGTCACCACCTCGGCAACGGAATCTGTTGCCACGGAACGGTTACGCGTATCCGCCTGGCTGTAGATCTGCACGCTGCCGATCGCCTTCCGGTGCCAGAACGCGGTGGCGTCCGGGGCGATTTCGGCGACGGCACCGCCGAGACCGTCGACCAAGAGGTCCATTCCCCGCCTGCCGTCGAGGATCGACGTCAGCTTCGCGGGATCCACCACCTCACCGAGGATCCGTGAAGAGGCCACAAAGGACTGACGGCTTTCACTGCCGGAGAAGTACTTCATGGCACCGAGGTAGTCGAGTTGCTTCACCGTACGCGTGCTTTTGACCTTGCCGGTCAGTTTGTCCAGCTCCCTGGCCAGCGAAGCGGAATCGCCGACATAGCAGCCGGAAACCCGGGCACCGACCGGAGATCCTCCCGACAGTACGACGTTCGCCCACAACTCCGGTGGGGCTTCGGGCAGCCATCGTTGCCACTCGGCGAGGACCTCGTTCGCGCTGCCCGCCGGGAATCGCAGGGAGAACACCGAAACGACCGAGGGCGACGGGTCGGTGCGGAAGGTGAACGAGGTGACGACCCCGAAGTTGCCGCCGCCTCCTCCGCGCAACGCCCAGAACAACTCAGGCTCGGAATCCGCCGACGCCGTCCGGAGTTTCCCGTCCGCCGTGACGACTTGCGCCGACACCAGGTGATCACACGTGAGCCCGTATTTGCGAGCGAAGACACCGATTCCGCCGCCGAGTGTCAACCCGGCGATGCCGACGCTGGGGCACGACCCCGCAGGAAGACAACGGCCAGCGCCACCGAGCGTGGCGTAGACATCCTTGAGTTTCGCGCCCGCACCGATCACGACCTGTTCACCGCGAACGTCCACTGAGGACATTCCGTCGAGGTCGATCATCAGGCCGCCGTCAGGAACGGAATAACCTGCGTAGCTGTGGCCGCCGCTCCGAGCGGCGATCGGAACCCGCCTCGCCGCCGCCTCGACGGCGGCCTGCACGTCTTCCGGTTTGGCGCAATTCGCGATCGCGGCGGGCTTGAGGCCGTCGAAGGCCGGATTGAACACAAGTTTGGCGTTGTCGTAGCCGGAATCACCCGGCAAGAGCAGCGAGACCTTGTCGCGCAGAGCGGCCCAGTCCGGCGGCCCGGACGGCGGCGTGACACTGGTGCTCGGCGGCAGCGAAGCGCCCGGCGCCGAACTGGGCGCTTGTGCCGGAGGCGCGGCAGAGCACGCCGTCGCGGCCGCCCCCGCCGCGGCCGCGCCGGCGAGCTTGAGGAAGTTTCTTCGCCCCAACTTCATACTTGTGAAGACGCCTGGGCCGTGATCGGGTTGCCGCGATCACCCGGCCGAGTCACAGCCAATGCGGCAGCGGCGGCACTTCGCCGTCCAAAGTGGATCCGTCGGCGCGGCCGGTGATCCAGGCCAGGACGTCGCCGGGCGCGCCGGTCACCTTGGCAGGCTCGCCGGTGCCCATCCGCCATTCGTGCCGTGTCCCGTCGCCGTCGACGGCGATCAGGAGGACGGCGGGCAGTTCGTCGCCGTACCAGGCGATCGCGCTGCTCACCACCACCTCGAACTCCCGGCCGAGCAGCCCGGAGACCCGGTCGAAGTCGTAACCGGAGTCCAGGTCGACGAGGTGGATCGAGGTTTCGGACAGCCGTTTGAGCAGCACTCCCTCACCGGTGAGGCGATTGCCCAGCCGATCACGAGCCTCACCGGCCCATGCCTCGTCCGGCATGGACGCGGCCAGGTTCGCGAACCGCTCACCGGAGTCCACGACGTCGGCGACGATCACCGCGGCGGAGCGGTCGGCTCCGGCCTCGATGCCCTCGTCGCGAGCCGTGGCCGTGGTGTACATCGGCGTCTCGACGCCGGTCTTCGCCCAGGTCAAGAGGTTGCCGAGGCCGTCGGCGTTGCGCGCGACGTGCGAGAGCAGATGCGCCCTCGTCCAACCGGGCAACGCGCTCGGGGCGTGCACGGCGTCCTCGCCGAGGCCGCGGGCCACGAGCGCCCATTCGTCATGCAGGGCGCGGACGCGATCGAGCAGGGCGTGCGCGCGTTCGGAGGCGGTCACCTGCCCCAACTTACCGCCGAAGGGCCGCCGGTGCGTCCGCCGGAACGGACGGGTTCTTGGGCGCGATCGGTTCGAGCCGCGCGTACGGCAGGTCCTGCGACGGCCGATTGTCCGTTTCGCCCTTGTTGGGCCACAGGGAGAACGCCCGCTCGGCCTGCGCGGTGATGGTGAGCGAGGGGTTCACACCGAGGTTCGCCGTGATCGCCGATCCATCCACAATGGACAGTCCAGGGTAGTTGAAGACCCGGTGGTACGGGTCGATCACACCGTTGTCGGCCGCCGTGCCGATCGGCGCGCCACCGATGAAGTGCGCGGTGAGCGGGATGTCGAAGATCTCGCCCCAGGTACCGCCCGCCATCCCGCCGATGCGCTCGGCGGTGCGGAGATTGGCTTCGTGTCCGGCGGGGATGAAGCTGGGGTTCGGCTCGCCGTGCCCCTGCTTCGAGGTGTACTTGCGGCGGCCGAAGAGGCCGCGCTTGGTGTAAGTGGTGATGGAGTTGTCGAGGCTCTGCATCACCAGCAGGATCACCGTGCGCTCGCTCCAGCGGTAGCCGTTGAGCAGGCGGACCGTCTGGACCGGGTGCTTGACCATGAAGTCGACGGCCTGGCGCCAGCGCGGGACCGCCGAATCGCCTTCGGTGGCGATGGTCTGGAGCAGGCTCATCGCGTTGCTGCCCTTGCCGTAGCGGACGGGCTCGATGTGCGTGTTGTCGTCGGGGTGGATCGACGAGGTGATCGCGACGCCGCGGCTGAAGTTGCGCTCCTCGTCGACCGAGGTGCGGGCGGCGCCGATGATGGCCTCGGAGTTGGTGCGGGTCAGTTCGCCGAGGCGCGGCGAGAGCTTCGGCAGCTTGGCGGTGTCACGCATGCCGTGGAGCAGGTTCTGCGTGCCCCAGGTGCCCGCGGCGAGGACCACCTGCGCGGCGGTGAGCTTGTGTCGGAACTTGCGCGAGGTGGTCCCGGTCTTCTTGATGCTCACCTCGTACCCACCTGCGTTTAGCGGGCTAATCGCGCTCACGGTGGTGAGCGGGATGACCTGCGCGCCGTCCTTCTCCGCGAGGTAGAGGTAGTTCTTGACCAGCGTGTTCTTGGCACCCACCCGGCAGCCGGTCATGCAGGCGCCGCATTCGGTGCAGCCGGTGCGCGCCGGGCCCGCGCCACCGAAGTACGGGTCCTCGGCACGCTCCCCCGGCTTGCCGAAATACACGCCGACGGGCGTCGGGTGGTACGACTCGGGGACACCCATGTCCGTGGCGACGCCCTTCATCACGACGTCCGACGGCGTGACGCTGGGGTTGGTGACTACGCCCAGCATGCGGCTGGCCTGGTCGTAGTGCGGGCCGAGCTCGGACTCCCAGTCGGTGATGTGGGACCACTGCGGGTCGACGTAGAACGGCTTCATGGGCCGGTACAGCGTGTTCGCGTAGACCAGCGAGCCGCCGCCGACGCCCGCGCCGGCGAGCACCATGACGTCTTTGAGCATGTGGATGCGCTGGATGCCGAAGCAACCGACCTGGGGTGCCCAGACGTAGCGGCGAAGGTCCCAGGACGTCTTCGCGAACTCGTCGTCGGCGAAGCGGCGGCCCGCCTCGATGACGGCGACGCGATAGCCCTTTTCGGTCAGGCGCAGTGCGGCGACACTGCCCCCGAACCCGGAGCCGACGACGATCACGTCGTAGTCGAAGTCGTCTTCAGTGGTGGTGTTACTGGCAGTCACACCCTCGACTGTAACCCCGGCCACCCCTTCTGACCAGAGGTAAGTTACTGGCCAGTCACCTTCCACCCGTCTGCGCGACGTCGACGATCCAGGTGACGCCGAAGCGGTCGGCGAGCATCCCGAAGGCGGGCGCCCACTGGGCGGGGCCGAACGCCTCGATCACGGTCGCGCCCTTGGCGAGGCCCTCCCATACGGGGCTGACCTCGTCGACGCTCTCACCGCGGACGGAGAGGAAGAACGGCTCCTTGGTGATCGTGGTGCCGTTTTCGCGATGCGTGCTCGGGGCGGCCGGGACCGCGGGCGTGTGCTCGCCGGGCACGTCGTAGGCCATGACCTGGAAGCCGTTGTCGGCGACGACCTGGCCGAACACGACGTGGGCGGCGCCGGGCAGTTCGGCGGGCATCCCGAAGTCGGCGTAGGTGACAACAGTGAGTTGCCCGCCGAAGACCGACTGGTAGAACTCCAGGGCTTCGCGAGCCTGGCCGTGGAAGTTCAGATGGGCGACAGCGTTGAGCGACATGGTTTTCCGGTCCTTCACCAGGGATTTCTGGCGCCGGAGGCTTCCGGCGACAAGAGCCACGATGTCAGTGGTACCGGTCAAAGAACGTCCGCTACTTGTGCCATGGTGAAAACATGCCGATCGCTTCCTCGACGACGACGTCCAGCCGGCTGCTGTCACTGTTGTCGATGCTGCAGGCCCGCCGCGACTGGCCGGGCGGCCTGCTCGCCGAGCGGCTGGGTGTCAGCGAGCGGACAGTGCGCCGCGACGTCGACCGGTTGCGCGAGCTGGGATATCCGGTTCAGGCGGTCAAAGGCCCCGACGGCGGCTACCGGCTCGAAGCGGGCAGTCGGCTGCCGCCCTTGCTGTTCGACGAGGAGCAGGCGGTCGCGCTCGCCGTGGCGCTGCGGATCGCCGTCGGGACGGGCGCGGGTATCGAGGAGGCGGCCGCGCGGGCCCTTGTCACCGTGCGGCAGGTGTTGCCGTCGCGGCTACGGCAGCGCGTCGACGCCCTCGAGATCAGCGCGGCCGGGCGCGGCGTCGATCCGCAGGCCGACACCGGGGTCCTGCGCACGCTGAGCGCCGCGGTCCGCGCCGGGGAGGAGCTGCGGTTCGACTACCGCCCGCCGGGACGCCCTGAGGACGCCGAACCGCATCCGCCCCGCCGGGTGCAGCCTCGTCACCTCGTGGCGCGGGCCGGGCGCTGGTACGTCGTCGGCTGGGACCCCGATCGCGAAGACTGGCGGACTTACCGTGCCGACCGGATGACACCACGTGTTCCGACCGGGCCGCGGTTCGTTGCCCGCGAAGTGCCGGGCGGCGACGTGGCCGCCTTCCTGTCGGCCCGGTTCACAGGTTCCGAGAGCACGAACACCTGGCCCTGCCGCGGCGAGGTGATCCTCGACCTGCCCGCGGCGGAGGTGGCGCCGTTCGCCGGTGACGGTGTCGCGGAGGAACTCGGCGCCGCCCGGACCAGACTGGCGACGGGGTCCTGGTCGTGGGCAGCTCTCGCGGCGGCGCTGGCGCGCTTCGACACCGAGATCGAAGTGGTCGGTCCGCCGCAGTTACGTGCGGCGTTCGCCGAACTGTCCCGTCGCGCCGACCGCGCCGCGGGGACCGGTGCATGCTCGTAGTCGTAGTCGATGATTTCGCGAAGGAGCACCTGCACAGCGACCTGCAAGTGGTCCGCGCGGCGATGCTCCGGAAGCTCGACGGGCTGCCCGAGTACGACATCCGTCGTCCCTGGCCTCGACCGGGACCAACCTGCTCGGCCTGGTCAAGCACCTGTCGGTGTGGGAATCCCGGTACTTCGGCGAGGTCTTCGATCAGCCGTTCCCCGAGCCCGTCCCCCGCTGGGACGACCCCGGACAGCGCGGGGCCGACATGTGAGCGACGAGCAGGAACACACGACGAGATCACCGGCCGCTTCCAGCGCGCATGGGCTCACTCCGCCGCGACGATCGCCGCGCTCGCCGTCGCCGCCCGGAGCGACTTTAGCGGGCAAATCGCGATCTGCTGAGCACGCAGAGAGGGCTGGATGACCACGGTGGTCATCCAGCCCTCCCAGATCACGTCATTCCGCCGGGATCGCGTTTAGCGGGCTAAACGCGATCCGGGGCGGGGAGCGAGCGTCAGCGGCGGACGGTCAGGCCGACGCGCTGGAACTCCTTCAGGTCCGAGTAGCCCGTCTTCGCCATCGCGCGGCGAAGCGCGCCGAAGAGGTTCACGACACCCTCAGCGTCCGAGGACGGCCCGAAGAGCAGCGTCTTGAGGTCGACGGCGTAGTCCGGCCCCAGCGCCACGCGCGAACGCGGCAGCGACGGGTGCGCGGCCGCCGACGTCCAGTAGAGCCCCTGCCCCGGAGCCTCGGAGGCGGCCGCCAGCGGTGCCCCGAGCATGACCGCGTCGGCACCGCAGGCGATGGCCTTGGCGATGTCGCCGGACACGCTCATCCCGCCGTCGGCGAGCACGTGCACGTACCGGCCGCCGGTCTCGTCGAGGTAGTCGCGGCGTGCGGCCGCGGCGTCGACGATCGCGGTCGCCATCGGCGTCCCGATCCCGAGCACGCTGTCGGTGCTCGTCACACCGCGGCTCGCGCCGTGGCCGACGATGACGCCGGCCGCGCCGGTGCGCATCAGGTGCATCGCGGTGCGGTAGTCGCTGACCCCGCCGGCGATCACCGGGACGTCGAGGCGTCCGATGAAGTCCTTGAGGTCCAGCGGCTCGGCGTCACGCTGCACGTGTTCGGCGGAGATGATCGTGCCTTGCACGACCAGGATCTCGACGCCCGCCTTCAGCAGGTCCGGCGTGAGTTCGGCGGCGTGCTGCGGGCTGACCCGCGCGGCCACCGTGACACCGGACTCGCGGACGGTCTTGATCGCCTCGGTCAGCAGGTCCAGCCGGATCGGGGCGGAGTGCAGTTCCTGCAGCTCGCGCACGATCGCGGTCGGGTCCTCGGTGTCCTCGGCGGCCCGGACGAGGCGGAAGATCGCGTCCTCGACGTTCGGGTGCCGCGCCCAGAGCCCTTCGGCGTTGAGGACGCCCAGCCCGCCGAGCTCGCCGACAGCCACCGCGGTGCCCGGCGACACGATCGCGTCGGTGGGGTGTGTGACCAGCGGCAGCTCGAAGCGGTACGCGTCGATCTGCCAGGCGGTGGACACGACCGAAGACGACCTGGTGCGCCGCGACGGCACGATCTCCACGTCATCGAGGTCATACGCCCGCCGCGCGGTGCGGCCCATGCCGATCTCGACCAGATCCCGCACGTCAAGTCCCTTCTCGCCGACGACCGTTACACCCCATTGTCGCTAGGCCGCGTGGGTGACCTGCGCACGGGGCACCCGAACCGGCCCCGAAGTCACACCAGCCCCATCTGCCTCACCAGTTTCACGATTAGCCCGCTAAAGGCGCGCCGGTGGGGCGAGTGGGACTGGAGGGTCAGGAGGAGACCGTCTTCTTGTAGGTGGTCCGGATCTCCTCGATCTCGCGGTTCGCTGAACGGGTACACGACGACGATCACCTTCGACTTCTCCCGAGAGATCACCCGTCCGACCCGCGCCACTGCCCGCGCCCGGTCAGTTCGGTGAACCCGTCCGGGAACCGCGGGGTGACGACCTCGTCGGTCAACTCGCCGCCGTCCGGCCGTCGTGCCGAAGTACAGCTCGGTGCGCTTCCACGGCTCACCCGGCGACGTCTCGGTGTCCCCGCGGCCTGCGCGGGCGGCGCGGCGGCGAAGACGGCCGGCGCAGTACGCCGTGGAGTGGTCAGCGAGAAGACATCGGGTTCCTCCCAGGAGACTGGATCAGCGGACCAAAGTCTCCCGAGCACGGAACCGGATGGGTAAATATCCTCGAGGGCGGACTACCGGGTGGTGTAGTTCGGCGCCTCGACGGTCATCGTGACGTCGTGCGGGTGGCTTTCCTTGAGCCCGGCCGCGGTGATCCGCACCAGCTGCGCCTCCTGCAGCTCGGGGATCGTCGACGCACCCGCGTAACCCATGCCCGACCGCAGCCCGCCCACCAGCTGGTGGACGACGTTCGCGAGCGGCCCGCGGAACGGGATCCGCCCCTCGATGCCCTCGGGGACCAGCTTGTCCTCGCTCAGCACGTCGTCCTGCGCGTAGCGGTCCTTCGAGTACGACTTCGCCTGGCCGCGCGACTGCATGGCGCCCAGCGAACCCATCCCGCGGTAGGTCTTGAACTGCTTGCCGTTGACCAGGATCAGGTCACCGGGCGATTCGGCCGTCCCGGCGAGCAGGCTGCCGAGCATCACGGTGGACGCGCCGGACGCGATCGCCTTCGCGATGTCACCCGAGTACTGGATGCCGCCGTCGCCGATCACCGGGATCCCGGCCGGGCGCGCCGCCTGGTCGGCCTCGTAGATCGCGGAGATCTGCGGCACGCCGACCCCGGCCACGATGCGGGTGGTGCAGATGGAGCCAGGGCCGACGCCGACCTTGATCCCGTCCGCGCCCGCCTCCACCAGCGCCTGCGCGCCGGCCCTGGTCGCGACGTTGCCGCCGACGATGTCGACGGTGTCGCCCAGTTCCTTCTTCAACAGCGCGACGGTCTCGACGACGGCGCGGGAGTGCCCGTGCGCGGTGTCGACCATCAGCACGTCGACCCCGGCGTCGGCCAGCGCCATCGCGCGCTTGTGCCCGTCCGGGCCGACGCCGACGGCGGCACCGACGATCAAACGGCCGTTGGGGTCCTTGGAAGCGTTGGGGTACTGCTCGGTCTTGACGAAGTCCTTGACCGTGATCAGCCCGCGCAGCTTGCCGGCACCGTCGACGATCGGCAGCTTCTCGATCTTGTGGCGGCGCAGCAGCCCGAGCGCGGCCTCCGCGGTGACCCCGACCTGCGCGGTGACCAGCGGCAGCTTCGTCATCACCTCGTGCACCGCACGGGTGTGGTCGACCTCGAACCGCATGTCGCGGTTGGTGATGATGCCCACCAGCGTCCCGGCGGCGTCGGTCACCGGCACACCGGAGATCCGGAACCGCGCGCACAGCGCGTCGACCTCGGCGAGGGTGTCCTCCGGCGAGCAGGTGACCGGGTCGGTCACCATGCCGGCTTCGGAGCGCTTCACAACCTCGACGGCGGACGCCTGGTCATCGATCGGCAGGTTGCGCTGCAGCACGCCCATCCCGCCCTGTCGGGCCATCGCGATGGCCATCCGGCCCTCGGTGACCGTGTCCATGGCGGCGGAGACCAGCGGGATGTTCAGGGTGACGTTGCGGGAGAGCCGGGTGCGGGTGCTGACCGCACTGGGCACCACGTCGGACTCGGCCGGCAGCAGCAGCACGTCGTCGAAGGTCAGCCCGAGCATGGCGAATTTGCTCGGGACGGGGGCGGTGACGCTGTCGCTGGTCATAGCAGGCGAACGGCCTTCCTAGCGGTGACTTATGGGGGCCGCCGTGGCTGGTGACAGCACGGCGAGGGCCTGCCCCTCATGATATCCGGGCCGGGCGGCCGCTCGGCCCGGGTGGGCGCCCGGTAGCGTGCAGGCGTGCCGCAAGATGCGTTGCCCCCAGACCCGTTCGCGGATGACCCGGACGACCCGGCCCGCGCGTTCATCGACGACGCCGACCGGCTCGACGAGCCGATCAGCGACGAAGAGCGCACCGAGTTGCTGGCCGACCTCTCCGATCTCGCCGTCTACCAGGCGCTTCTCGAACCGCGCGGGGTACGCGGGATCGTGGTCGACTGCGGTGAATGCGACGAACCCCACTACCACGACTGGCATCTGCTCCGCGCCAGTCTCGAGCAGCTGCTCGCCGACGGCCGGATGCGGCCGCACGAGCCGGCGTTCGATCCGAACCCCGGTGACTACGTGAGCTGGGACTACTGCCGCGGTTTCGCGGACGGCGTCACGGCGAACGAGAGCGCTTACTAAGACACACCGAAAGGGCCTGGTGAGAGAGATCTCACCAGGCCCTTTCGGTTGTTCCTGAGGATGCTAGGACGTCTCGGCCGCGGCGGGCGCCTGCGCTCCGGCACCCGGCGACGGCTCGTTACGCGGGCCACCGGGGTCATTGCCCGAAGCGGGCGGGGTCGTCGAAGTCGTCGGCGGAGGCGGTTCGCTCGTCGAAGTCGGCGGAGTCGGTGTGGGAGTCGTGGTGCCCGGCAGACTGGTGCCGGGGTTGCCGCCTCCTGGCAGCGACGTCGGCGAAGCGGTCGGCTGCGGAGAGAGCTGAGGCGTGGTCGCGACCGGGGTCCGCGAAGGCAACTGCTGATCCGGCGGCAGCGGCTGCTGGCCAGGGTTCTGCAGCTGTGCGCTCAACTGGCGATGCTGCTCGAGCAGCTGATCGCGGTTCTCTTCATCGGTCACCTGGCTCAACGCGGCCTGTGCCTCGTCGAGCGCCTTACGCGCGTCGTCGAGGCGCCCACCGGCGAGCGCGAGGTTGGCCTTCTCCAGATCGAGTTTGACCGCGGCGGCGGCCTCGACCGACCGGGCGTGGTCGGCGTAAAGCACCTTGGTCAGGCCCCAGAGCGTGTCACCAGGCTGCGCGTCCTTCGCGGCGAGACCGGTACCGGCGAAGGCGATGGCCAGGACGGCCGCGGCGGCGGCCACCGGGACCAGCAGCCGGCGTCTTCCCCCGTGTTTGCGGGCGAGCGCGGCGGTCTTCACGGTGGTGATCGCGGTGTCGACGTCGACGAGTTCCGCGAGCGGTTCACTGTCGATGTCACGACGCCAGGCCAGCAGCAGCGCGTTGAGCTCCTGATCACCGAGGTCGTCGGCCATTTTCGGGTCCGAGCCGCCGAGCGCGTCGAGCAGCGCGTCATCGGCCTGAACGGCCGACAGATCCGCGGCGAACTCGGCCTCGGAAGACGTCAGCCCTCTTTCGAAGACCGTCAGTTCACGATCGGTCCCAGGGGAGAACCGATGGTCGCGATCGGTCACTCAGATCACCTCCTCAGCGGCCAGAACCTTACGTAGGCGCGCGAGGGCGCGATGCTGAGCCACCCGGACGGCGCCAGGGGTGGACCCCACGGCCTCCGCCGTTTCTTCGGCGGACAATCCCACGACGACACGCAGGACCACAATCTCACGCTGTTTATCGGGAAGGACACGCAGGAGTTGCGCCATGCGCTCGTTCAGCTCGCCCTGGAGAGCGCGCTGCTCGGGGCCGACGTCACCCTCGATCTCGTCAGGGACCTCGGCGACCGGTTCGGCACGGTTACGGGCCGCGGCGCGATGCGCGTCGGCCACCTTGTGCTGGGCGATCCCGTAGACGAAGGCCAGGAACGGGCGGCCCTGATCACGGTACGAAGGCAATGCCGTGAGCACCGCGAGACACACCTCCTGAGCAACGTCGTCTGCGGAAGCGAACGAACGCTCCTGCCTGCCAACCCGAGCGCGGCAGTACCGCACCACCAAAGGACGGATGGCCGCCAGCAACCGCTCGACCGCTTGAGGATCACCCTCAACAGCAGCGGCGACCGGCTCATCCAGTCCGTCCCCCACATTGGCCATCGCAGACAACAGTCCCAGTGTTACGTATAGGCGTGCAAAGAGTCCGGCGTGTGACTTCGGAGGCCACTACCGGTGACAGCTACCGTACCGCCCCGGGCCCGTCGCCTTCGCTGACGACCGCCATCGGCGCGCCACCCTTCCGGCGAGCGCGCTGAAACCGGGTCTTCCTGGTTCTCTTCGCTCGTAGTCGAACTTTCCACGAGTTGGAGCGCAGTGGGGTACGACGGTCCACCCGGAGGCGGACACGCTCGGGCAAGAGTGCCCGAGCTGTGAACGGAAAAGCACGAAGCGTGACAGGGAACACAGGTACGGGCCAGGGGCTTGCCCCCGGCCCGTTGTCACCCGTTGCCGCTATCAGCCGGTGAAATCAAGAAAGCGTTGTCAGGAAACAAGTCCACGGCGGAATCCGTGGGCGACCGCCTGAGCGCGGTCCCGCACACCGAGCTTGCGGAACAAGCGGCGCGCGTGGGTCTTCACAGTGTCTTCGGACAGGTACAGCTCGCGGCCGATTTGTCCGTTGCTCTTGCCCTGGCTCATCCCACGGAGCACTTGAAGCTCGCGCTCGGTGAGCTGAACACCGGGGTCGGACGGCTGGCGCGGCGCCGGCACCGAGGTGCTGGCGAGCGTATGCGCCAGTGCGGCGACCAGTTCGGGACGCGAGGCGTCCCAACGCAGGTAGCCGCGGGCTCCGCCGGCGATGGCGGCGGCGATGCTGCCCGCATCGTCCGGGGCGCCGAACACGATCACGTTCGCTTGGGGGTTCGCTGAGACGAGCCGCCTGGTGGCTTCGACGCCAGTCGGGACAGCGCGCTGGGTTCCGACCAGCACGACGTCGACCGGCTGACGGGAGTACCGGGCCAGCAGCTCGTCACCGTGCGCTACGCAGTCGATGCGACTGACCCCTGGGACCGCGGACATCACTCGAGTGAGCCCTTCGCGGACACTGCGTCGGTCGTCGCAGATCAAGACCGTCGTCACGGGGTTTCCTTCCTGCAGCCGGGTGACATTCCACTTCCCCTATCGGACGCTTTAGCCCGAACCTTGACACGATCCGGTGGCTTTTTTGAAAGTTTCTTAGCCCGGTTGCCGGAATGGGCCCTCCAACAGGCTAGACGCCCCGAGCGGGGACCCATGGAGATTCCCGGGCGAGCCACCTCCCGCAAGGATCTGCGTGCCGTAACACTGCGTGCAACAGTTCGGCACTTCTGAATCGATACTCACCGGCGTGTCCTGCCCCCATGTCCGCAGCGACCAGGCAGGCCACCCATAGAAGTGAATTGAATTCGTATTTCTCGGCGGTTTCGCGAGCGCTCTCGATCAGCGCCATCGCACGGTCTCGCTCAGCGGAACTTCCATTCGCGATCGTCACGCCGAGTACAAGCTGTGATTTGACGACATGTCGGCAGGCACCCTGGGCTCGCGCCGTTCCCAGCGCCATTTCCGCAGGTGCGATCGCGGCGCCGGAAATGTTACTCGCCAGTTCGATTTCCGCGCCCACCCAACCGGCCCTGGTCCGGCTCCGCCAGTTGCCGAGGTGCGCCTCCGCACGGGCCACCAGCCGCCGGGCGGCGGCCAGCCTGCCGCGCCCGAGGTTGTCCGCGGCCAGACCGAGGAGGGCGTCCGCGCGTGCCCCCTCGGCGTCCAGACCGTCGGGGTCGGGTTCGCCTCGCGGCTCCGCGATCACCAGCGCGAGCGCCTCACCGTCGAGGACGAGGGCCGCCGCGTGCCCGCCCAGCTGCCGCCGGTGCGACGCCAGCGTGCTCGCGGCCAACGACGCGAGCACCGGATCTTCGCTCGTGCGCAAACCGTGCAGCAGGGTGGCCGCCATCGCGTACCGGCCGCGGGCACCGAGCCCGATCGCGGCGAGCAGCCGGCCGCGAGGCGACGCGGGCACCGCGAAGGAGTTCGGCGGCGGCACGCCGTCACCGAACGCGGCGGACCGCAAGGACGCTTCCATTCGTCCTTTCTATCGCCTCGCACCGACAAGAACGTGCTCGATCCGATCGGCGGCCGTCGTCAGCTCGCCGAGCAGTTCGATCTTGTCCGGAAGCGTCGCGGGATCCCAGCCAGGGCCGCAGGCGAACAGCCTGCTGCGCTGACGGCCGCGGGACACCCTGGCGAACAGGCGCGGATCCGCGGTCGCGTGCCGCCCCGACCACAGCACCACCGCGGCCGGAACGCTGCGGCGGACGGTCACCGCGAGCACCTCGGCCGGGAGGGAGGCGCCGAACAGCTGGGCCCCGATCCGGCGTCCCGCGAGCGCCGCGGCGAGCGCGTACATCGGCATGTTGTCGCGCTCGTCCGGGACGCAGGTCAGCAGGACGGGCCGCTGGTTGCGCGGTTCGCGGAGCACCGGCGTCGCGCGGACCAAGGCGGCGTACACGCATTCGGCGAGCAGGTATTCGACCTCCGCGCCGGCGCTGACCCCCCGCCAGCGCGCGCCGAGCGCGGTCAGCACCGGCGACACGACGCCGGTCCAGGCGGGCAGGACACCGAGTTCGCGGATCGTGTCGGCGAGCATGCGCTGAACCGCGCCGAAATCCATCGCGAGCGCGGCCGTGCTCAAGCGTCTGGCGAGACGGGACGGGACGTCGTGATCCTCGGCGGGTGGCGCGGCGGCCTGTTCCTCCGCTTGGACCACAGGGGTTTTCGGGCTCTCCACCACCGTCCGGGGCATTTGCTCGAGCGCGTACTTCGCCGCTTCGGCCGTCGAGGCACCGCGGAGCAACGCGCGCTGCATCAGTTCGAGACGGCCGATGTCGGAGCTGCCGTAGCGGCGGTGGCGGCCGTTGGTGTGGCGGCTCGGCCCTACGCCGTATCTGCGGTCCCAGGTTCGCAGGGTGGACGGTGCGACCCCGAGCCGGCGAGCGACGGAGGCCACCGGCAGGGTGGGTTCTTCACTGCTGATCCGAGATCCCACTCGACCCAATATCCAGGCAGGCCGGGGCCGCGGCAACCGGAACGGAAAGTGCGGCTAACACATCCGGGGGATGCCTAAAGGCTGAATCGTCTTGAATCTCTTGAACAAGTATTGGCGCGCTTCTAACGTTACCGCCGTTGCACCGAATGGAGTAGCCGCAGCGCAGCAGAGCAGGTAAACGCTTCGACCGGATGACGGAGGCGGTCAGGATGGCGGACACACGCAGGCTCCCGGGACCCAACGCCGATGTATGGGACTGGCAGCTCGAAGGGTCGTGCCGAGGCATGGACAGCGCGTCCTTCTTTCACCCTGACGGCGAACGCGGGCCCGCCAGAGCCCGCCGCGAGGCGAGGGCCAAAGCCGTGTGCCTGGCTTGCCCGGTGCTGGCCATGTGCCGGAACCACGCACTCGCCGTGCACGAGCCCTACGGGATCTGGGGCGGGTTGTCGGAGTCGGAACGCGAGCACATCATCAAGGCGGACAAGCGCACATTGAGCATGTCGAACGGCTGATCCGGCCGAGTCGGCAACGCGGAAGGGCGGCATCCGGGTGGGGTGCCGCCCTTCCGCGTGTCCAGACCCGGACGCGTCACGATTAGCCCGCGAAAGTCGCTCCGCCCGGCCTCCGCTCCCCGCCGCCCCAGATCGCGCTTAGCCCGCTGAACGCAGGTCGGTGCAGTCGCGGGGCACCCGGTCGCCGGATCGCACTTAGCCCGCGAAAGTCGCTCCCGTCGCGCCCGCGCTCCCCTGCCACCGGATCGCGCTTAGCCCGCTAAACGCGAGTGGGCGACCCCAGCGCACAAGAAAGCGGGGCGGCACTCCGCGTGGAGTGCCGCCCCGCTTCGGGGTGGAACGGTGGAGCTAGTGCGCGTGGCCGTGACCGGCCGCGGACGACTCCTCGCCGGCCGGCTTCTCGACGATGGCGCTCTCCGTCGTGAGCACGAGCCTGGCGATGGAGGCGGCGTTCGCCACCGCGGACCGGGTCACCTTGACCGGGTCGACGATGCCGGCGGCCAGCAGGTCGGTGAGCTCACCGGTGGCGGCGTTGAAGCCGTGCCCCCAGCTCTGCTCCTGGACCTTGTTCACGATGACCGCACCCTCGTGGCCCGCGTTGGTCGCGATCCAGAACAGCGGGGCGGACAGCGCGTCGCGGACGATGCGCACACCGGTCGCTTCGTCGCCTTCGAGGCCGAGGCCGCCGTCGAGTTCCTTGACCGCGTGCACGAGCGCCGAGCCACCGCCGGGCAGGATGCCCTCTTCGACGGCCGCCTTGGTCGAAGCCACGGCGTCCTCGATGCGGTGCTTGCGCTCGTTGAGCTCGGTCTCGGTGGCCGCGCCGACCTTGATCACCGCGACACCGCCGCCGAGCTTCGCCAGCCGCTCCTGCAGCTTTTCGCGGTCCCAGTCGGAGTCGGTGTTCTCGATCTCCTTGCGGATCTGCGAAACGCGCCCGGCGATGTCGTCCTTGGTGCCCGCACCATCGACGAGCGTGGTGTCGTCCTTGGTGACGACGATCCGGCGAGCACCGCCCAGCTGGGCGAGCGTGGTCTCGGACAGCTTGTGCCCGATCTCGGCCGAGACGACCTCGCCGCCGGTGACGACCGCGAGGTCGTCCAGGAATGCCTTGCGACGGTCACCGAAGAACGGCGCCTTGACGGCGACGGCGGTGATCGTCTTGCGCAGCGAGTTCACCACGAGGGTCGACAGCGCTTCGCCATCGACGTCCTCGGCGACGATCAGCAGCGGCTTCTTGGCCTCGACGACCTTTTCCAGCACCGGGAGCAGGTCGGCCAGGGCCGAGATCTTCTCACGGACCAGGAGGATGTAGGCGTCCTCGAGGACCGCCTTCTGCTCCTCCGGGTTGGTCGCGAAGTGCGCCGACAGGAAGCCCTTGTCGAACTGCACGCCCTCGGTGATCACGAGCTCGGTCGCCAGCGTGGACGACTCCTCGATCGTGATGACGCCGTCCTCGCCGACCCGCTCGACGGCCTCGCCGAGCAGGGCGCCGATGGCCGCGTCACGCGAGGTGACGGTGCCGACCTGGGCGATGTTGTCGCGGCCCTTGACCGGGGTCGCCTTCTCCTTGAGGATCGCGATGACCTTCTCCGCGGCGGCCTCGATGCCGCGGCCGACGGCCGTCGGGTTGGCACCGGCGGCGACGTTGCGAAGGCCGACCTTCACCAGCGACTGGGCGAGCACGGTCGCGGTCGTGGTGCCGTCACCGGCGACGTCGTTGGTCTTGGTGGCGACGCTCTTGGCGAGCTGGGCGCCGAGGTTTTCGAACGGGTCGTCGAGCTCGATTTCGCGAGCGACGGTGACGCCGTCGAGGGTGATGGTCGGGCCACCGAACTTCTTGTCGAGCACAACGTGGCGACCGCGCGGGCCGAGGGTGACCTTGACCGCGTCGGCGAGCTTGTTCACCCCGCGCTCGAGCGCGCGACGAGCGTCCTCGTCGAAACTGATCTGCTTGGGCATAGCCTTTTCCGCTTACCTTCCAGTTTTAAAGCTCGGAAAACACGAACGCCCCGTCCCCCGGCAATGCGGGGCCCGGGGCGTCATGCGCTGAGAGCGGACGTCAGTTGATGACGGCCAGCACGTCGCGAGCGGAAAGGATCAAGTAGTCCTCGCCGTTGTACTTCACTTCGGTGCCGCCGTACTTGGAGTAGATGACGACGTCGCCGACGGAAACGTCGAGCGGGACGCGGTTGCCCTTGTCGTCGATGCGGCCCGGGCCAACGGCCAGAACCTTGCCCTCCTGGGGCTTCTCCTTGGCGGTGTCGGGGATGACGAGGCCGGAAGCGGTCGTCTCCTCGGCCTCACTCGTCTGGACAACGATCTTGTCCTCGAGCGGCTTGATGTTCACGCTCACCGGGTTGACCTCCACGGTCGTCGAAAGCGTTGGCAGGATGAATTACGGCTCCTACCACCCCCGCCGTCGCGGGTGCCGGGGCGTGTTCGGGCCGTGCAATTAGCACTCTAGCCATGTGAGTGCCAGCTTCGCAAGGAGGGTCCACTCACTCTGCGGAAACTCGGCTACTGAACGCCTGACCGGCCGTTTTGTTCCGCGATGCCCGCGACCGCATTCCCCCTTGCGCGTGCCCGTCCGGCTAGAGCCACTTGCCTCTTGGAACCAAGTCCGGGCGGCGGGGACGGTCGCGCGATTAGCTTGTGACCTGCGGTCGGCCCGAGGGGAGGCAACGATGCTGCCGCTCGTCGAGCGGAACAAGCTGCCGGTGTACCTGCGCCTGATGCGGGCGGACAAGCCGATCGGCGCGCTGCTGCTTTTGTGGCCGACACTGTGGGCGCTGTGGATCGCGACGGCGGGTGAGCCGTCACCGTGGATCCTCGCCGCCTTCGTGGCCGGAGTGTGGCTAATGCGCGCGGCGGGCTGTGTGGTGAACGACTACGCGGACCGTGGATTCGACGGTCACGTGAAGCGCACCGCGCGTCGCCCGCTTCCCAGTGGCGCCGCGACGGCGAGAGAAGCGCGCTACCTGTTCGCCGTGCTGGTGTCGCTCTCCTTCCTGGTGGTGCTGACGCTCAACACCTCGGCCGTCCTGCTGTCGGTGGTGGCACTGGCACTGGCGTGCGCGTACCCGTTCGCGAAGCGCTACACGCCTCTGCCGCAGGTGGTGCTGGGCGCGGCGTTCGGATGGTCGATCCCGATGGCTTTCGCCGCCGCGGGGGAATCCCTGCCGCCGATCTGCTGGCTGCTGTTCCTCGCCAATCTCCTGTGGGTGGTCGCGTACGACACGCTGTACGCCGCGGTCGACCGGGACGACGACCTGAAGATCGGCGTGAAATCCACGGCCATCCTGTTCGGCCGCCACGACAGATTGGCCATCGGCGTTCTGCAGGGAACGATGCTGGTGGTCATGGTGGCGGTCGGCCGAGTGGGCTCGCTCGGCTGGAAGTTCTACCTCGCCGCCGGAATCGCGGGCGCGTTGTTCGTCCACCAGCAGAGGCTGATCGCGCGGCGCGAGCGCGACGGCTACTTCCGGGCGTTCCTGAGCAACAACCACGTCGGGATGGTGCTCTTCCTCGGCCTGCTGGCAGGACACACCTGGTGACGGCCCCGCAGGTCACGATTAGGGGGCTGAACGCAAGTCGGGGCCCTGGTCACACCCGGGAGGCAGGGCGGCCGCCGGATCGCGATCAGGGGGCTAAACGCAAGTCCGTGAGGTCGCTCACCAGGGCATCGGGGTGCAGGGCGGCGAGGGACCGGCGCTTCGCCGGCGTAGTCGCGAGGGCGACCGAAGCGACTCCGGCGGCGCGAGCGGCGAGGACGTCCGCAGCGGAGTCACCGACCATCACGCACTTCCCGGGCGAAGTGCCGAGAGCCCTCACCGCGGCCTCGATCAAGACCGGGTGCGGCTTCAGGTGCGCCGGGTCGCTCGACATCCGCGCGCTGATCCGGCGGACCTGCTCGGCGAGTTCGTGCACGGCGAGGAACGCCCGGATCGCTTCGACGGAGTTGGTGCTGACGATCGTCACCGTGAACCCCTGCGCGACCCACTCACGGATCACCTCAACAGCACCGGGGGCGGGCGGCACCGTCGAGACGGCCTCGTTCTCCAGCCGACTGAGCTGTCGCTCGACGACGTGCGCGGCGTTCGGGCCGCACGAAGCCGCGTACCGGAGCACGTCGAATGGATCCGCCGAGGCGCTCACCTCACGAGGCAGGTCGGGTCCGACGAGTCGCTTGAGCCTGTCGGCCACCTCGCTCGCCGCCAGCTTCGCGAACACGTCGCACACCGGACCGTCGAAGTCGAGGAAGACGTGGTCCTTCTCCTGCAGAAGCTCCTTCACCCCAGTCATGCGCCCACCTTGCCACCGGATCGCGATTAGGGGGCTGAACGCAAGTCCGGGAGGGACCTTACGGAAGGGGCGGCTTTCTGGTTAGGTTCCGACCATTGGGGTCGGTCCTGTACAGCAGACCTAGACACTGGGGGTACACGCCCATGCCGCGTCCCTTCCGTCCCGTTGCCCTCCTACCGCGCCGGCGCCGACCCAAACGGACCGCCGGACTCGCGATCCTCACCCTCACCGCCGGTCTTCTCGCCGCAGTCCCCGCCCAAGCCGCCCCGGCGGGCCAACAGCGCCAACGGGACTTCGCGGCCGCCGCACAGGAGTTCGGCGTCCCTGAGAACGTCCTGCTCGGCGTCTCCTACCTGGAGTCGCGGTGGGACTTCAACGCCGGCACGCCGAGCACGTCCGCCGGTTACGGCCCGATGCACCTGACCGACCTGCGCGAAGCGGGCACCGGCACGCATCACGACGAAGGCGCGGAGGACGCGCGCGGCGACGACGCTCGCCAGGCGAAACTCCCGGTGACACCGGCTCCGACGACTCCCCCGGCCGGGCTCCAGACCATCGACGAGGCGTCCAGGCTGATCGGCCAGGACGTCGCGACGCTGCGCACGAACACCACGCAGAACATCCGCGGTGGCGCCGCTCTGCTGGCGAAATACCAGCGGGAAACAGGTGACTGGAACGCCGCCGTCGCACGCTACAGCGGCGCGAAGGACACGGCGGGCGCGCAGGCCTTCGCCGACGAAGTCTTCGACACCATCTCCAGGGGCGTCAGCCGCAAGACCGACGACGGCCAGAGCGTCACCCTCGCCGCCACTCCGGTGAGTCCGGCGCGCGACCAGGCCGACACCTCGAAGGCCGGCACCTCGACAACGGAGTGCCCGAAGAAGGTCTCATGCCTTTCGGTACCGGCGCCGTACCAGGAGTTGCCGAAGAACGACTACGGCAACCACGACAAGGCGGACCGGCCGAAAAGCCAGAAGGTCGAATACATCGTCATCCACGACACCGAGGGTTACTGGGACACGGCGATGGACCTTGTCACCGACCCGACGTACGTGAGCTGGCACTACACGATCCGCTCCACCGACGGCCAGATCGCGCAGCACGTGCCGACCAAGGACGTCGCATGGCACGCGGGCAACTGGTACGTCAACGCGAAGTCCGTCGGCATCGAGCATGAGGGCTTCGCCGCGAAGGGCACTTGGTACACGGAAGCGATGTACCGCACCTCCGCGAAGCTCGTCGGCTACCTCGCGCGGAAGTACGACGTCCCGCTCGACCGCGCGCACATCCTCGGCCACGACAACGTCCCGGGCACGATCCCCGCGACCATCAGGGGCATGCACTGGGATCCGGGCCCGTATTGGGATTGGTCGCACTACTTCGACCTGATGGGCGCGCCGCTGTCCGGCTTCGGCCGTCCCGGTTCGCCGCTGGTGACCATCACACCGGACTTCGCGACGAACCAGCCCGCGTTCACCGGCTGCGAGACCGCCGGAAAGCTTTGCCCGGCACGAGGTTCCGGTTCCGTCGTGCTGCGCAGCGAGCCGAACGACTCGGCGCCGCTGCTCAAGGACATCGGCCTGCGGCCGGACGGTTCGGCGAGCACGATGGCCGTCTCCGACATCGGCAGCCGCGCGGAGACCGGCCAGCGGTACGTGGTCGCCGAACGGCGTAACGGCTGGACGGCGATCTGGTATCTCGGCCAGAAGGGCTGGTTCCGCGACGCGCGCACGACAAGCCCGGCGTTCGGCCTGGTCGTCACGCCGAAGCCCGGCTTGGCGACCGTGCCGGTGTTCGGGCGCGCGTACCCCGAACCTGAGGCCTATCCGGCGAACGTGCCGGTGCAGCAGGTCATCCCGCTCCCCTACACCTTCTCGGCGGGGCAGCGGTACTCGGCAGGCAACGTGCTCGGGTCCGAGTACTTCTGGGCGACGACGTTCGATCCGGCCAACCACGTTGTCGTCAAAGGAAAAACACGCTACGTGCAGATCCAGTTCGGGCATCGCGTCGCGTTCGTGAAGGCGGACGACGTCCGGATCCTGCCCGCTTTCTGACGCCGGTCCCGGGGTCAGGAGTCGAGGGCGACCTTGACCCCGGGAGCGTGCTCGGTGTTCCGCCGCGTCTTCGACCAGCCGTTCCGGCCGCGCACCAGGCGGAACAACGCCCGCCACGACGTGATGTAGAACGTGTAGATGTACAGCGCGTAGGCGAAGCCCATCCCGAGCCCGCGCAGGAGATTGCGGCTCTTCAAGCATTTGAACTGATAGATCGGGCCCCACACGATGAACGGCAGCAGCCCGAACGAACCGTAGATCGCGAACAGGATCCACGCGCCGTCGTCGGCGAACCAGGTCCACATCCGCGCCGGATCGCCCACCGTGGTGAACAGCAGCAGAAGGAACGGGATCGGGTACAGCAGCGAGCCGAGCAGCTGCATCCACGGCTGCGCGAGGTAGTACATCATCTCCGCCGCGCCCAGCGTGCTCACGTGCGGCGAATCCCAGATCCGCCGGAGATACCGCGAACACTGCATCGTGCCCTGGCCCCAGCGTGTGCGCTGCACCAGGAATCGCCGCAGGCTGTACAGCCCCTCCTGCTTCACATGGGAGTCCGGCGTGTACCCGGTCCGCCAGCCCGCGGTCAGCAGGTGCACGCCGAGTTCGAAATCCTCCAGCAGCGAACCGCGCCACGGCTGCGCGTCCTCGCCCGCGATCGAGTCCAATGCGGACAGTCGCGTGAACTGACCGTTGCCGCCCATGGAGATCGTGCCGGTGAACCCGCGCGAGGTCTGGATCGCCGCGATGGCCGTACGGAACTCGAGATCCTGCATCTGGGCCAGCTTCAGCCCGAAGGCGCGCGAGAACCAGTTCTTACCCGGCGGTCGGGTGTCGGCGTTGCCCATCCAGACGTCGAGTTGCACCGCGCCGATCGTCTCGTCGCCGAAGAGATGGTCCGCGGCGCACACCTCGAGGCAGTTCTCCGCCGGCCGTCCGTCCGCGTCGACGACCACGACGACGACGTCGTCACGGCTCGCGTCCGGGCCCATCCAGTCGTTGAGCGCCTGATAAGCGGCGTTGAGCGCGTCCCCTTTGCCTGTCCTCGCCTCCGGACGGCGCCGGGGAACGAGGTGCAGGTACGGGTCGTAGCCGCCGTTGCGCCGCCAGATCGACTTGACCACGCGGGCCGTGCGGTCCTCGGAGTCGTCGTCGACGACCCAGACGTGCGCGTGCCGGAACGTCGAACGCAGGTAGCGCACCGTTTCGCGGATGACGGTCTGTTCATCCCGGCACGGGACGAAGAAGTGCCAGGTGAAGTCGGCGGCCTCACCGACGGGCGCGGGTCTGCGCCGCAGGTACGGCACGACGATCACGACCACATACACGATGAACGCGACGCTCATGGTGAGGGCGAAAGCCTGCGTGATCGCGAGCAGGATCTTGATCGAGCCGCCGCCCATCAGGCTGTCCCGCGCTCGGCCCGCGGCCTGCGCGTGCTTAGCCAGACGAACAGCACGAGGGCGACCGCGCCGCCGATGACACTGACCATCGAGCCGAGCAGAGTGTGACCCCAGTAATAACCTTCGTCGATACCCATCATGTTCACGAGTCCCACGATCGCCAAAACCCTCATCTGATTGACAAGAACGACCGCTATCGCGGAAATCGCCAACGAACAGAACAGCCTCTTCGCATTTTTCGGACGGAAATACAACATGACGGCGGTCACCAACAACAGCGGCAACAACATGAATGCCGACGAGCATTCCGGCGTCATTCTCAACCCGAGTGGAGTATCGCTGGACAACCCAAAGTAGACAGTCTCGCGTTCACTGGCGACGTAGACACCCGATGTGGTGATAACGCTCAGTATCAGCCCCGACACCTGCACTTCGAACACCCGGTACAGGCGTTCGGCCAGCACCAGGCCGACCGCGACGGCGATCACCGCGATCACCGCCATACGCAGCGGAAATCGGCTTGAACCAGGCAAAGGAGCGCTCGCAACGGCCACGATGACCCTCTCAGGAAAGGCGCAGCAGACAACGGATTCGGCGAAGTGGACGGGGACCTCGCCGACGAGAGTAAGTCAGCGGGAGCCGGTCCTTTCGTCCGGGGTTCTCATTTCGCATGTGATCATGAGCCTTTCGGCACGATCGTGGCGAAACTGGCTGATCCGAACGAGTGACGCTATCAATGACTTGTGGTAAATGTCCTCCAAGGTCACCCGATCAGGTGATTCTGGCCCCGTTCTGTGCAATTTCGGAAACACTCGCCGATAGACGATCCGCTAGCCGAGTCAGGCCAGCTGAGGATTCGTCCGCAACGGTCGTGCCCATGCGCCGACCGCAGATGCCCCCCCACGAATAAATTCGGAGGACCAGTTGAAGAACACGCACCTCTTGCGACGAGGCGGAGTGCTCGCCGCTGTGGTGGCGAGCGTGGCTCTCGCCGGTGCGGTGCCCGCCTCGGCGGCCCCCGGTGACGGCTCCGCTTATGGCGTCAAGGTCGATGTGAAGCTCCTCGGCCTCGACGCGGTGAAGGCCGGGCCGCTCGCCGAAGCGAAGACCTCCGGGCCGACCACCAACAGTCTCGCGAAGGCCAACGTCACCGGTGTGCTCACCGCGGGCGCGATCAACACCGAAGCCAAGCGCGACGACAACTCCGGTGCCGTGACGGCCAAGGCCAGCACCGCCGATGTCGGGTTGCCGCTGCTCAAGGGCGCGCTCGGCGACGTCGGCGTCAAGGTCGTCGAAGCCACCTGCACCGCGACCCAGAAGGGCGTGCAGGGCGCGACCACCCTGGTCGGCGCAAACCTCGGCAGCGCGGGCGCGGTCGACTCCACGCCGGCACCGAACACCCAGGTCAAGGTCGGTCTCGGCACCGTCAACGTCGCGACGATCATCCTGAACGAACAGATCAAGAACAACGACGGCAGCCTGACCGTCAACGCGATCCACGTGAAGCTGCTGGGCGGCGCCCTCAACCCGCTCGGCTCCGGCGACGTGATCGTCTCGTCGGCCACCTGCGGGCCGGCCGGGCTGCCCGTGCCGCTCGCTTCGGGCGCGGGGCTGTGGATCGGTCTCGGACTGCTCGGTGCCGTCGCCGTTCCGGTCGGTATCCGCGTCGTCCGCAACCGGCGTCCGGCGACCACCGCCTGACCAGGGTGAAGTGAGGCCGAAATGTACAAGTTGCCTGGCGCCGGAGTCGGCGTCGCCGGTGGCGGGGTGGGTGCCCTCGCCGCCACCGGGGCCGATGTCGGCTGGTGGCTGGCCATCGGGGTGATCCTGCTGGTTCTCGGAACCATCGCGGTCATCGCCGGCTACCGCCGCACCAAACGGCTCGGCAAGGTCGGGAGCTGACTCCCTGGAACAGCACGGCCGCCGGCGTGGGCCCCTCGCACGCCGGCGGCTTTCCGGAACACTCGAATCCGTGGATGAGGAGCGCGAACGCGTGGACGTGATGTTGCTGGCCGGAACCCGCCCGGAGGCGGTCAAGCTCGCGCCGCTGGCATTGGCGCTGGCGGAGCACCCGCACCTACGGCCCTTCGTCGTCCACAGTGGACAGCATCAGGGCATGGTCGAACAGGCGCTGATCCCGTTCGGCCTGCCTGTCGATGCCTGGCTCGACATCCCACCGCGAACCACCGGGACCCAGGCGGAACTCGTTTCCGGGGTGCTTCCCGCGCTCGACGAGCTGCTGCGGCGGGTCGCGCCCGCGGCGGTCGTCGTCCAGGGTGACACGACGACGGGACTGGCGGGCGCGCTCGCCGCGTTCTGGCTGGGCATCCCGGTCGTGCATCTGGAAGCGGGGCTGCGCACGCACGACCTCGCCGCGCCGTTCCCCGAAGAGGGGACGCGGCAGATGATCTCGCGCATCGCGGCCCTGCACCTCGCGCCGACACCGGGCGCCGCGGCCGCGCTGCGCGCGGAAGGTGTTCCGCGCCAACGGATCGCCGTCACCGGCAACACCGTCGTCGACGCCGTGCTCGCGATCGCCGAACGTGATCTCCCGGCGAGGGACACCGCGTTCGCTTTGCTGGAGATGGAGATCGCCGAGGCGGGCGAACGCCTCGTCCTCGTGACGTCACACCGGCGCGAGTCCTGGGGCGAGCCGCTGAGCCGCACGCTCGCGGCCATCGAACTGATCGTCGCGGAACACAGCGACGTCCAGGTCCTGTTCCCGGTGCACCCCAACCCGGACGTGCGGGAGCAGGTCGTGGCCGCGCTCGGCGGGACCCCGCGGGTGACGATCACCGAACCGCTCGAATACCCCGATCTCGTGCGCGCACTGCGGCTCGCCGAGCTCGTCCTGACCGATTCCGGTGGTATCCAGGAAGAAGCGCCGACCTTCGGCACACCCGTCCTCGTACTCCGTGACGTCACCGAAAGGCGCGAAGCCATCGAGGCGGGCTGCGCCTGGCTCGTCGGTACGGACACCGGCCTCATCGCCGACACCGCGGCCAAGATCCTGCGCGGCGATCTCCACCCGACGCACGCCGGAAACCCTTACGGTGACGGCAATGCCGCCGCGTTGTCGGTGGCGGCGCTGGAGGAGCTGCTCGACCTCGCCCCGGCTCCGCGCACCGCCGCCGAATCGCGCTAGATCGAGACGATCTGGACCGGCAGTGCCGGATTGGCGGAGAAGTCGAGCGAGGCCCGCGGACGTCCGGCCGCGACCACGTGGGCGCCGAGCGCGGCGATCATCGCGCCGTTGTCCGTGCACAGCCGCGGCCGCGGGACGCGCAGGGTGATCCCGGCCTCGGCGCAGCGCTCGGCGGCGAGTTCGGACAGCCGTGAATTCGCCGCCACGCCACCGGAAATCACCAGCGTGTCCACTCCGTGTTCCTTGGCGGCACGGATCGCCTTCTTGGTGAGAACGTCGGCGACGGCCTCCTGGAACGACGCGGCGACGTCGTCGACAGGGATCTCCTCGCCACGGCGCTCGGCGCCTTCGATCCAACGGGCGACGGCGGTTTTCAAGCCGGAGAAGGAGAAGTCGAACTTGGCGTCTCGGGGTCCGGTCATGCCGCGGGGGAACGCGATCGCCGCACCGTCACCGTTCTTGGCCGCCTTGTCGACGGGCGGGCCGCCAGGGTAGGGCAGGCCGAGGACGCGGGCGACCTTGTCGTAGGCCTCGCCCGCCGCGTCGTCCACAGTGGACCCAAGCTCGGTGATGTCGGACGCGATGTCGTCCACCAGCAGCAATTGCGTGTGACCACCGGAGACGAGCAGGGCGAGACAGCGTTCGGGCAGCGGCCCGTGCTGGAGCGTGTCGACGGCGATGTGCCCGGCCAGGTGGTTGACGCCGTAGAGCGGGATATCGAGCGCGGCGGCGTACGCCTTGGCCGCGGCGACGCCGACCAGGAGCGCACCGGCGAGACCAGGTCCGGCGGTCACCGCGGTGGCGTCCACATCGGACAGTTTCAGCCCGGCCTTGTCGAAGGCGCGCTCGACGGTCGGGACCATCGCCTCCAGGTGCGCGCGGCTGGCGACCTCGGGGACGACGCCGCCGAAGCGGGCGTGCTGGTCGACGCTGGAGGCGACCTCGTCGGCGAGGAGTTCGACCGTGTTGTCGTCGTGCAGGCGGACGAGGCCGACGCCGGTCTCGTCGCACGAACTCTCGATGCCCATGATGATGCGTGGCATCAGCCCGCCACCTCGTCTCGGACCTGGGCCCGCGGACGGGCCATCGTGTAGGCGTCGGCGCCGGAGGGCTGGTAGTAGCGCTTCCGGAGGCCGACGCGTTCGAAACCGTGCCGCTCGTAGAGCGTGATCGCCGCGTCGTTGTCGGTGCGGACTTCGAGGAACACCGGCGCGACGAGCTCGTCGGCGCGAACGAGGAGCGCTTTCAGCAGCGTGGTGCCGATGCCGTGGCGCTGCCATCCTGGGTCGACGCCGATCGTGTGGATGCTCGCCTCGTAGTCGCCGCGACGACCGACGACGGCGAGTCCGGCGTAGCCGATGACCTCGTCGCTTTCGTCCGGGCGCGCGACGAGATAGTGGCCGCCGGCGTCGAGTTCCGCGTGGAAGGCGTAGGCACTCCACGGCGAATCGCCGGGAAAGAGGATCTTCTCTATCTCGACACAGCGGGGAATATCCTTGCGGCGTAAGGGTTCCAGCCTCACGGCGTGGTCACCTTCTTGCGCGCGGCCGGTTCGACGGCGTCGGGGCGGCGGAGGTAGAGCGGGGTGAGCGGTGCGGGCTCGCTTCCGCTTTGGAGTGCTTCGCGGGCGGCCTTGACCAGTCCGAGGGGTGACGGGAAGCGCGGCTCGATCGGCTGGACGCCGAGGGCGTCCGCGTAAAGGAGGGCGCCGTCGCCCGCCGCGACCTTGATGGTGGTCTCGAGGTCGGCAGGACGCTGGACGTGCGGGCCGTCGGTGCGGGTGCTGTCGGCGGCGTACGCGGCCCAGTAGACCTCGCGGCGCCTCGCGTCGGTGAGGACGAGGAAGGGCGCTTCACCGGGGGCGACGTCAGCGGCGATCGCGTCGAGACTGCAAACCGGGTGGGCGGGGATGCCGAGGGCGTGGGCGAGCGACGCGGCGGTAGCCATTCCGGCGCGAAGGCCGGTGAAGGGGCCGGGGCCGACGCCGCAGACGATGGCGTCGAGATCGCGGAGCGTGACGCCCGCGGCCTTGACCGCTTCGAGGGTGTGGGGCGTGATCAGCTCGCCGTGCGCGCGCGGATCGACCGTGACGCGGTCGCCGCGTGACTCGAGCGTGTCGCCGTCGAGGGCGACGAGGCCCGCGGTGACCGCCGGGGTCGAGGTGTCGATGGCCAATACCAGCACGGTTACCCAGCCTACGACCAGGCCCGCGCGTCGCGTTTAGCGGCCTAAGTGCGATCCGGTGCCGTGACCGCTCCCCCGCCGCCGGATCGCACTTAGGCCGCTAAAGTCGCTCCGCCTGGCCGCCCGCTCCCGCAGGTGACTCCGGCCGCCAGATCGCGATTAGGGGGCTAAACGCACGTCGGCGGCCGGAGCGGGGAGGGGTGTGAAGCAGGTCGCAGGGGTGGAGGCGGGTAGCGCGGTACGGTCCGTCCAGCGAGGGTCACATGCCCCGGCAGGCGGAGTCGAGCAGGAGGTCACACGGTGCCCGATCGGTTGTTCCCCACCCTGGCGAGCGGCTCCGACAAGGAGGCCCTCCGCTTCGGCGGCACTTCCCTGACCTACGCGGACCTCGCGGCCGTCGCCGGCACGCTCGCCCGCGACCTGCCGAGCGGCCGTGTCGCCGTTTGGGCGACACCGACGGTGTACACCAGCGTCGCCGTGATCGCCGCGCTGCTCGCCGGCGTCCCCGCCATCCCGCTCAACCCGAAGATCGGTGAGCGCGAACTCGCGCACATCCTCGGCGACAGCGAGCCCGTCCTCGTTCTCGCCGAACCGGGCGCCGACCTGCCCTCCGACCTCGCCGGCCTGCCCCGTCGCGACATCACTCTCGAAGGCGCACCCGTCGATCTCCCCGCGGAACCGGACGCCGAGGCCCCGGCGCTGATCGTCTATACCTCCGGCACCACCGGCCCGCCCAAGGGCGTCGTCCTCCCACGCCGCGCGATCTCGACCACTCTCGACGCGCTCGAGAGCGCCTGGGACTGGACGGCCGACGACGTCCTGGTGCACGGTCTTCCGCTGTTTCACGTCCACGGCCTGATCCTCGGCGTCCTCGGACCGCTTCGGCGTGGCGGCTCGGTCCGGCATCTCGGCCGGTTCTCCACGGAGGGCGTGGCACGCGAACTCGCGACCGGGGCGACGATGATGTTCGGCGTCCCGACCATGTATCACCGCATCGCGGGCGAAGTCGGCGACGACCCTTCGCTTGCCGAGGCTCTGAGCGGTGCCCGGTTGCTCGTTTCCGGATCGGCCGCGCTGCCCGTCCACGACCACCAGCGCATCACCGCGGCGACGGGCCAGCGCGTGATCGAGCGCTACGGGATGACCGAGACCCTCATGAACACCAGCGTTCGCGCCGACGGCGAGCGTGTCCCCGGCACCGTCGGCGTCCCGCTGGAAGGCGTCGATCTGCGGCTCGTGGACGAGGCGGGACAGCCCGTCGAGGAGATCGAGACCGTCGGCGAGATCCAGGTCCGCGGGCCGAACCTGTTCACCGAATACCTCAACCGCCCCGACGCCACTGAAGCCGCGTTCGACGACGGCTGGTTCAGGACCGGCGACATGGCGACCCGCGACGCGACCGGATACGTGAAGATCGTCGGCCGGAAGGCGACGGATCTGATCAAGAGCGGCGGTTACAAGATCGGCGCGGGCGAGATCGAGAACGCGCTCATGGAGCACCCCGGTGTCGCGGAGGTCGCGGTGACCGGCGAGCCCGACGACGACCTCGGCGAGCGCATCGTGGCCTGGGTGGTGCCCGACGGACAACGCCCGACGGAGTCGGAACTCGCCGACCACGTCTCGCGCCTGCTGTCGCCGTACAAACGGCCTCGGGTGGTCCGTTATCTGGAGGCGTTGCCGCGCAACGACATGGGCAAGGTCATGAAGCGGGCGCTCGGATGAGCAGGCCTTCCGCGCGGTCCGTCATCAAGGAGATCGCGACCGGTTTCGTGGACTTGGACGTTCCGCGTTCCGACGAGCCGGACGACGGGCCGATCGATTGGCCCGGCTACCGCTTGGCACGTGAGGCCGCCGCGGAGCGATCAGGTGAAGACGAGTCCGTCCTTTGCGGAACCGCCAAGATCGGCGACGTCGAGGCGGTCGTGATCGCCTTCGAGTTCGGCTTCCTGGGCGGATCGATCGGTCAGCGGACCGGTGATCGCGTCGAGGCGGCGTTCGCGCGGGCAGTGGAGTCCCGGTTGCCCGTGGTGTCGTTGATCGCGACCGGCGGCAGCCGCACGCAGCAGGGGATGCGCGCGCTTTCGCAGCTGCAGCGCATCGCGCGGGCAGCGGCCGGAGCCCGGACGGTGCCACGGATCTCGGTGCTGCGCGATCCGACCACAGGCGGCGGCTGGGCGACACTCGGCGCGAGCGCCGACGTCATTCTGGCGCTCCCAGAAGCGCAGGTCGGCTTCGCCGGTTCACGGGTACGCCCTGCCGACGCGCCTGCGGAGGCGTACACGGCTGAGGCGAAGCTCGCATGGGGTCAGGTCGACAGGGTCGTGCCGCCCGCCGACCTTCCCGACGTGCTGGAACGGTGGCTGCGTTTGCTGTCTTCGCCGACGACGGAAGCCGCCGTGCGGAGTACCTCGACGCGTACTTCGATTGGCGTGAAGATGTCTCGGGCGACAGGTGCGGCGGAGTCGACTCCGGTGTCTTATGCGGCTTCGGCCGGCGAGGTGGCCGGACGATCGCGTACGCGGCGCAGTGCGGGACGGCGACGCTGCCCGCGGGGTTCCGGACGGCGGCACGGCTGGTAAGGCTCGCGTCGCGGCTCGGGATCCCGGTGCTCACGCTCGTCGACACCCCCCGGTGCGGCGAACGACGCGGCGGCCGAACGGGCCGGGGCCGGTGCGGCGATCGCGGAGTTGTTCGAGGCGATCGCGAGTGCTGCCGTGCCGATCACGACGCTGGTGATCGGGGAGGGCGGATCCGGTGGCGCGCTCGCGTTCGCGGCACCGGGATCGACCTGGGTGACGCCCGGCGCGTACTTCTCGGTCACCTCGCCCGAGGCGGCCGCGGCGATCCTCAAGCTGCCGGCCAACGAAGTCCCCGCCCTCGCGGACCGCCTGCGGCTACGCCCCCAAGACCTGGTCGATCTGGGAATCGCACGCTCCGTGGTCGCCCCCGCGGATCGCGTTTAGCCCGCTAAACGCAATCCGGGAGTTGCCGGCGCGGAAACAGAAGCGACAAACGGTCGAAGATCGGCGCTGAGCGGGCATTATGCGCCGAGAATGGCCATCTGAATAGGGCGAAGGTCGTCGTCGAACGTCCGGTACCGAACATTTCTTTCCAAATCGACGACGGTGATCCACTCGAAAGTGTGACCGCGAAGAACTCTGGGTGTACTTAACTCTCGCTATCTGCGCAAAAAGATTGCGAGCCGCGTCCGCAACCACTCTTTCGTGTTACCACTGCACAATCCGATGACCCGGGGTGAATTACGCCGACCGCTCGGCGCAGGATCCAGCAACCTTTCACTTACCGCTCCGTAGGTCCGGAAAGTTCGTCCACAATGGCTTGTGTTGCGGCTCGGAAACATCCGTGTGTCGCGCATAAAGGAAGCGGCTCCCCATGCCGGGGGAGCCGCTTTGAGGTTCAACAGCTCCATCAACCCGAAGAAGACCTATGGAGGCGTCAAACATGCCCAGCGTAGCGCCGTGTTCCGGCGGTATGCCAGAGGAGCCACCCCAGCCGCAGGCGATGACCCCGGATACGAACCAGGATCACCACGGCGGGTGTCACCCGGCAGAAGTCAGTCTCGACGAATTGCTCGATTTGACGGGCGAACCGGTCGGCATGGTCACCGACCCCGCGTGCCGTCGCGTACATCTGCGTCCCGCGACGCAGTGGCCCGAATTCTGGCGAAGCACGTTCTTCGGCAGCCGGGAGAACACCAGGCGTGTCCTGCTTTATTGGTTCGCCTTGATCGCCGCACTTCTCGCACTGACCGTCGTCGCGACACCGGCCGCGCAAACCGGCGTGATCGGCCTGTGCGGAGTGTGGTGGCTTCACCATCGGCGCGGACGAGGCGGGCCGCAGGCCGAACCGGCCCCGGCCGTCTAGGAAAGGGTGCGCATGCCGCTGTTCGAACCAGCGGCATGCGCACCCCCAAGCCCGGACCACCGCGGTCTTGGGGCACGAAGGGGACGCTTCGCCAGGTCAACTCTGATGCGGCATCCGGGTGAGACTCGCGTTTAGCGGGCTAAAGGCGCTCCGGCCCGCTCGCCGCACAGATCGCGATTAGCCCGCGAAACGCAAGTCGGGCGTCCGGGACTCCCAGGTGCCGTGCGGCTCCAAGGTGACCATGCGGACATCGTCCTCGCGACGCTCCAGGCGCACGACGAGGTAGTCCTCCGAAAGGCGTTCCGCCGCTCCTTCGCCCCACTCGACGACCAGGGCGGACCGCTCGAGTTCGGTGTCGAGATCCAAATCGTCCAGCTGCGAGAGATCCCCACCGAGCCGGTACGCGTCGACATGCACCAGAGCTACCCCGGCCTCACCCGCCGGATGCACCCGGGCGATCACGAACGTCGGCGAGCTGACCCGCCCACCGACGCCGAGACCGTCCGCGATCCCGCGGGTCAGCGTCGTCTTGCCCGCCCCGAGCGGCCCGGCGAGCAACACCAGGTCGCCCGCGAGGAGGGAACGCCCGAGCGCGCGCCCGAAGTCCATGGTCGACTCGGGAGTCGGGAAAGCGAAGTTCATCAGCGCTGCCACCACCAGGTTCGCCGGTCAGGATTTTCACCATCGGTGCCCGTGCACCGCTGCATCAAGTCGATCAGGTGGCTGTTCACCAGTTCAGGTTGTTCCAGCTGCACCATGTGCCCCGCGCCGCGCACGCGCACCAGCTCCGCGTCCGGCAGCTCCGCCGCGATCCGCTCGGCGTGCGCGATCGGCGTGAACCGGTCGGAATCGCCGCCGATGACCAGCACGTGCGCGTGTTTCAACCCGGCGAGCGCGGCGTACCGGTTGTGGCTGCCGAGCGTGTCGACGAAATTCACGAGCCCGCGCACCGGCGTCACTTCGAGCATTTCCAGCATGAAGTCGACGAGTCGCGGAGACACGTCCCGGCTGCCGAAAGCCAGCCTGCGCACGGCTTGCCGGGTCAGCTGCCCTCCCGCCGCGCGCACGAACTCGACGAGTCCCGGCTGCCAGCCCGCCAGCCCGCCGACGCCTCGTGTGAGCGGGTTGTACTTCGAAAGCAGTGATCGTGGCAGTCCCCGAGCACCGACTTCGCCCGCCGCGGTCGCGATGAACGCGACACCGCCGACGCGGTCTTCGAACAGCTCGGGATGCTCCGAAGCGAGTTCCATGATCACCATGCCGCCCATCGAGTGCCCGATCAGCACGATGGGTCCCTCCGGCACCACCGAGCGCAGGACCATGTCGAGGTCGCGCGCCAGCTGTTCGATGGTGCTGGTTTCGGCGTTCGCGGCGCCGGATTGCCCGTGCCCGCGGTGGTCGTAGTACACCTGACGCACTCGCGGCAGCTTCAGCGACGCGAGGTCTCGCCGCTGGAAATACCAGCAGCGCTTCGACAACGCGAAACCGTGCACGCCGACGACGGTCAGCTCCGGTTCGCCGCCATCGGCCGGATCGATCTCCTCGACCGTGAGCGGCGTGCCGTCCTCCGCCGCCACCGTCGAAGTCCGGTCCGGTTCAAGATCCCCCAACGGCTCGTCCACGAACGGATCCTCACTCTGCCGCCGCTGCTGGGCGGCGACGGCGATCGCGGCGGCGGTGCCGGTGGCGACCGCCCCGACGCCGCCGACGATGGCCAGCAGTCGTCGTGAAGGTGTCACGAGCCTGCCTCCAGATACGTCCGGTGGATTCGCGGGCGGTACATCGAAGTCACGATCTCGTAGTCGATCGTCCCCAGCTTGTCAGCCCATTCCCGGGCCGTCGGCTCGCCAAACGTGCCCGGGCCGAAGAGGACCACTTCGCTGCCGACGGCCGGTTCGTCTTCTCCGCAGTCGACGATCAGCTGGTCCATGCAGACGCGTCCGGCCACCGGACGGCGACGTCCGCCGAGCCAGACGTCCATCCGCCCGGACAGCGACCGCGGCACGCCGTCCGCGTATCCGACCGGGACCAGGGCGAGGGTGGTGTCGCGCTCGGTCGTCCAGGTGTGGCCGTACGACACGGACTCGCCGGCGGCGATCCGTTTCGTGAGCACAACCGACGACTTGAAGGTCATCGCCGGGCGCAGATCCTCGGTGACGGGCACCGGGTTCAGCCCGTAGATCGCGATCCCGGGACGCACGAGGTCGAAGTGCAGATCCGGCCTGGTCAGCACCGTGGCGGAGTTCGCGAGGTGGCGCAGTGGGTCCAGGCCCGCCGCGCGGGCGATGTCGTAGGCCTCGTCGAACCGCTTCGCCTGCGCGTCGATGGACGGGTGACCCGGCTCGTCGGCGCAGGCGAGATGCGACCAGATCGCGACGACCTCGATGAGCGGCTTGGCGGCCGCCGCGGCCTTCACCAACGCCGGCCATTCCGCAGGTGGGCACCCATTTCGGGACAGCCCGGTGTCGATCTTGAGGTGCACCCGACAGAGCGCACTTAGGCCGCTAAAGTCGCGCGCCCGGCGCGCGCCGTCGGCCACTCGCGCGAGCTCGTCGAGGGAGCTGACGGCAACGTCGATGCCTTCGGCGACCGCAGGCGCGAAGTCGGCTTCGGGGGTATCGAGCCAGCTGAAGAGACGGCATCCGATCCCGGCGCGGCGCAGCGCGAGCGCTTCGTCGAGAGAGCAGGTGCCCAGCCAGGTGGCCCCGCCCTCGACAGCGGCCCGGCCGATCTCGAACGCGCCGTGCCCATAGCCGTCGGCCTTGACCACGGCCATGGTCTGGGCCCCTTGGGCGCGGGAAGCGAGCAGGGCGACGTTGTGCCGGATGGCGGACAGGTCGATGACGACCTCGGCACGCGGGAAACTGGCGGTCATAACGACCACCAGTTTCCCACGGACCCGGCTCAGGACAGGCGTGCCCCGGTGGTGGCGGAGAACACGTGCAACTCGTCGGAGCGGACCCGCAGGTGCAGGGTGTCGCCCATGACCGGCGGCTTGCGCGGGTCGACCCGGGTGACGACGTTCGACTTCGTGCCTTCGGCGTCGGTCTCGGCGAGCTTGCCGTAGACGTACGCGTCCGAGCCGAGCTCCTCGACGAGATCCACCTTGATCGGCAGCGTGCCGTCTTCGCTGGTGGTCACTTCGAGCGATTCCGGCCGGAAGCCGAGGGTGACGGTGTCACCGTCGGCCTTGGCGAGGATTTCGCGGGTCAGCGGCACTCGCGCACCGCCGAGTTCGGCACCGTCTTCGGTGAGCTTCGCGGTGACGAGGTTCATCGCGGGCGAGCCGATGAACCCGGCGACGAAAGCGTTTGCGGGCCTGTCGTACAGCGCGCGCGGGGTGTCGCACTGCTGCAGGAGACCGTCCGAGAGGACCGCGACCCGGTCGCCCATCGTCATGGCCTCGACCTGGTCGTGCGTGACGTACACGGTGGTGACGCCGAGACGGCGCTGCAGGGCGGCGATCTGCGTACGCGTGGACACCCGCAGCTTCGCGTCGAGGTTCGACAGCGGCTCGTCCATCAGGAAGACCTGCGGCTCACGCACGATGGCGCGCCCCATCGCGACACGCTGCCGCTGACCACCGGAGAGCGCCTTCGGCTTGCGGTCGAGGTACTGCTCGATGTCGAGCAGCTTGGCCGCGTCGAGCACCTTCTGTTTGATCTCCGAGGCCGGACGGCCCGCGATCTTCAGCGCGAAGCCCATGTTCTGGCCGACGGTCATATGCGGGTACAGCGCGTAATTCTGGAACACCATCGCGATGTCGCGGGCGCGCGGTGGTAGCTGCGTGACGTCGCGGTCGCCGATCCAGACGGCGCCTTCGTCGATGTCCTCGAGGCCGGCGAGCATCCGCAGGCTGGTGGACTTGCCACAGCCGGAAGGCCCGACCAGCACGAGGAATTCGCCGTCGGCGATCTCGAGTTCGAGTGCGTCCACGGCGGGCCGCTCGGAACCGGCGTAGCGCCGGGTCGCCTTGTCGTAGGTGATCGTGGCCATCGGTTCAGTCCTCTTTCGGTTTCGCGGAAACGCCGTGCCCGAGTTCGCGGGCTTCGAGATGCCGTTGCTGGATCCGGTGTCCCTCGGCGCGGTCCGCCTCGGTCGGTTCGAGCGGGGTGTTGCCGTGGTCTTCCTGCCAGCGGGGAGGTTCCGAGCTGGAAGCGAGGGCCCAGGCCGCCTGCCGCGCGGCACCGACCGCGACGTACTCGGCGACCTCGGGGATGACGACGGGCACGCCGAACACGATCGGCGCGACCGCGCGGACGGCGGCCGACCGCGCGCCACCGCCGATCAGAAGCACTCGACGGACTTCGAGTCCCTGCTCACGAAGGGCGTCGAGACCGGCGGCGAGTCCGCACAACATGCCTTCGACGGCGGCGCGGGCGAGGTTTTCGGGCGTCATGTTGGCCCTGGTCAGGCCGAAGAGCGTGCCGGTGGCGTCCGGGAGGTTCGGCGTCCGCTCACCGTCGAGGTACGGGAGGAAGGTGAGGCCATCGGAGCCCGCGCCGGCGGCGAGCGCCAGGTTGTCGAAGTCCGCGAGTTCGACGTCGAGCATCGCGGAAGTTGCGGTGAGCACGCGGGCGGCGTTGAGGGTGCAGGCCAGTGGCAGGAATCGGCCGGTGGCGTCGGCGAATCCGGCGACGATGCCGGAGGGGTCGGCGCTCGCGGTCTCCGAAACGCCGAACACCGTGCCGCTCGTGCCGAGTGAGACCACGACGTCGCCGGGGGCGAGTTCGAGGCCGAGCGCGGCGGCCATGTTGTCGCCGGTTCCGGCCGAGACCAAGATCCCGTCCGACGTGTGCCCCGCGGCTTCGGCGGGACCGATGACCTTGGGTAGTTCGGGGGTACGGCCGCCGAACGCGTGCGCGAGGAGGTCTTGGCGGTAGACGCCGGCGGCGGGCGAGAAGTATCCGGTGCCGGAGGCGTCGCCGCGGTCGGTGACCGGCTCGGCGCCCTCGCCCAGCAGCCGCCAGGTCAGCCAGTCGTGCGGGAGCAGGACGCGGGCGACGCGATCGGCAAGCTCGGGCTCGTTCTCCGCCATCCAGCGCAGTTTCGTGACGGTGAAGCTGGCGACCGGTAGTGAGCCGACGGACTTCGCCCAGTGCTCGGGGCCGAGTTCGCCGCCGAGGTCTTCGGCCGCCCTCGCGGATCGAGTGTCGTTCCACAGCAAGGCGGGCCGGACGACCTCGCCTGCTTCGTCGAGGGTGACCATGCCGTGCTGCTGACCGCCGATGCCGATCGCGCCGACACCGTCGAGCAGGCCGTCGGTGGCCTCGCGGAACGCGTCCCACCACGCCGACGGGGCAACCTCGGTGCCATCGGGGTGCGCGGCGCGGCCGGTGCGGACGATCTCGCCGGTGTCCGCGTCGCAGACGACCACCTTCGTAGACTGGGTCGACGAGTCGATTCCGGCGACCAGGTCAGAACTCATATTCCGGGCCCTCCGGTGCGCATTCGACCTGCTCGATGGCCGTTCCGGCGAGCAGCGCCGCCTCGATCTCCTCGGTCGGCGCCTCTTCGTCGGTGATCAGGAGGTCGTAGTCGCCGATATCGCCGTACGCGTAGGTGGCGGTGCGGCCGAACTTGGAGTTGTCGACGACCAGGACGTTGCGGTCGGCGGTGCGCAGCGCTGCCTTTTTGAGCTCCGCGTAGTCCTGGACCGGGTGGAACAGGCGGCCGACCGCGACCGCGGCGACCGAGACGAACGCGATGTCGGCGTGCGTGCGGTCGAGGATCGCGACCACGCCCGGACCGGCGCACGAATCGAACTCGTGGTGGTAGCGGCCGCCGGCGAGGACGACCTCGACGCTCTTCGCCGGGCCGAGGATGCGGGCGGCTTCGAGCGAGTTGGTGATGACGGTGAGGTCCTCGACCTGGCCGAGGCGGCGGACGAACGGAAAAAGCGTCGTGGAATCATCGACGAAGACCGTCTGACCGGAGTGGACGTGCGCCGCGGCGGCCTCGCCCAGTGCGTCCTTCGTGGCCTGGTTGAAAGTGTCGCGGAAGCGGGCGGCCGACTCCATGGTCGTCGCCGGGTAGGCCTCGACCTTGCCGCGCAGTTTGCGGAGGAGGCGGCGCTCGGCGAGGTCGTCGAGGTCGCGGTGCATCGTCATCAGGCTGACGCCGAACCGTGCGGTGAGGTCGTCGATGCGGACCTCGCCGGTGGCGATGACGTGGTCGAGGATCTCCTGGCGCCGGTGCTCGACGGCGGCGTCCGAGGGCCTGGTCTTAGACATGGGCGACACCGTTCACGACCCGGACCTTCGCGGTCTCGGCGGGGTAGGTGTCGGCGCTCACACCAGCTTCTTACCAGATTATTCGCCCAGAGTTAACACGTAACTCGATAACTCTCCCATTTCCCCTCACCTCCCCCCTCCGCCCGCCGACGTGCGTTTAGCCCCCTAAGTGCGATCTGGGGGCGGGCGCCCGCAGAGCACACTTAGGGGGCTAAACGCACGTCAGGGCCCTGGTCAGGAGGCGAGGGAGCGGACGGACCGGATGGCGTCGGGGACGGCGTCGAGGATGCCGGACGCCGCGGTGGGCGCGCCGTCGGCGGCCAAGGATCCGGCGAGCGAGTGGACGTGCGCGGCGGACCCCGCGGCGAGCCACGGATCGAGCCCGGCCGCGAGCAGTGCGCCGACAAGACCGGACAGGACATCCCCCGACCCGGCCGTCGCGAGCCACGATCCGCGGGGCGTGTTCACCAGCGCGCGCCCGTCCGGCGCCGCGACCACCGTGCAGTGCCCCTTCAAGAGCACGACGGCGTCGTACTTCCGCGCGGCCGACCGCGCCGCCGCGACCCGGTCCGCCCCCGGCGGCGACCCCATCAGCCGCTCGAACTCCCCCGCGTGCGGGGTCAGCACGAGCGGCGTGTCCGGATCCCGCGCGTCGAGTACGTCGGGCGAGCGCGCGATGATCGTCGTCGCGTCGGCGTCCGCACACACCGGCACGCCCCGCCCGAGCACGAACCGCAGCACATCCCGGCCCTCATTGCCGGTTCCGATCCCTGGACCGACGACCCACGCCTGCACCCGCCCGGCGTCCGTCACCGACCCCGTCGCGATGACCTCGGGCCAACGTCCGCGCACCACGTCGGCGGCGTGCCCGGCGTACCGAACCAGCCCAGACGTCGCCCGCATGGCGGCGCCGGCAGCGAGCACGGCCGCACCCGGGTACGTCGCGGATCCCGCGGCCACCCCGACCACGCCTTGGCTGTACTTGTCGTCAACCGGCCCCGGCACCGGCCACGCCGCGGCGACGTCCGCCGTGTCGAGCCGTTGAAGATCGGGCACGCCGAGTTCCGGCCGCAATCCGATGTCCATTAAGGCGACCTCGCCGCACGACACGGGAGCGAGAGCGTGTACCGGTTTGAGCGCGCCGAAAGTGACCGTGCGGTCGGCGACGACCGCCGGACCGTCGACGGCGCCGGTGTCGGGATCCACCCCGCTCGGCAGATCGACGGCCAGCACGGGTGCGGTCACGCGCTCGATCAGTGCGGCAGCATCCGCCCGCAAGGGCCCTCGCGCCGAGATTCCGACGATCCCATCGATGACGAGGTCGGCTCGATCAATCCATTGTGGACCGTCCTCAACAGACATAACCTTGCCACCGGATCGCTTCAAAGCGGCCAAACCCGGTCCGTGAGCGCGCTCAGGCTTCAACAGGATCGCCGAGACGGCCACATTGCGGCGGCGCAGGAACGCGCCTGCCCACAAGGCGTCACCGCCGTTGTTACCCGACCCGACGAGCAGCGTCACCCGCCGCCCGGACACCGAACCCGTGTGATCGGCCAGCATCTCGACGGCGTTCACCGCCAGAGCGAATGCCGCTCGCCTCATGAGCTCGCCGTCGGGAGTGACGGCGAGCAGCCGATCCTCCGCCGCGCGAATCCGTTTCGTGGTCCAGATTCCCTGCACGACGCCTCCGGTCCTTACTCGACGGTGACCGACTTCGCCAGGTTACGCGGTTTGTCGACGTCGTACCCGCGCGTACGGGCGATCTCGGCGGCCAGCACCTGCAGCGGAACCGTCGAAACCAGCGGCTGCAGCAGCGTCGGCACGGCCGGGATCTCGATCAGCTCGTCGGCGAACGGGCGGACAGTCTCGTCACCCTCTTCCGCGATCACGATCGTGCGGGCGCCGCGCGCCTGGATCTCGCTGATGTTCGACACCAGCTTCGAGTGCAACACCGCGCGGCCCTTCGGCGACGGCATCACCACGACGACCGGCAAGCCTTCTTCGATCAGCGCGATCGGGCCGTGCTTGAGCTCGCCGGCGGCGAAGCCCTCAGCATGCATGTACGCCAGTTCCTTGAGCTTCAGCGCGCCTTCGAGGGCGACCGGGAAACCGACGTGACGGCCGAGGAACAGCACGGCCTTCGAGTCGGCGATCCGGCGGCCGAGGTCGCGGACCTGGTCCACAGTGGACAGGACCTTCTGCACCGCGGCGGGCATGGCCTCGAGTTCGGCGAACTCGCGGGCGACCTCATCCGGGTACTTGGTGCCGCGGGCCTGCGCGAGCGCCAAGCCGACCAGATAGTTGGCCGCGATCTGCGCGAGGAACGCCTTGGTCGAGGCGACGCCGATCTCCGGACCGGCGTGCGTGTAAAGGACGGCGTCGGACTCGCGCGGGATCTGCGCGCCATTGGTGTTGCAGACAGCCAGGACGCGGGCCTTCTGCTCGCGCGCGTGCCGGACGGCCTCGAGGGTGTCCGCGGTCTCGCCCGACTGCGAAACGGCGACGACCAGCGTCGCGCGGTCCAGCACGGGGTCTCGGTAGCGGAACTCGCTGGCCAGCTCGACCTCGACCGGGAGACGGCACCAGTGCTCGATGGCGTACTTGGCGACCAAGCCCGAGTGGTACGCGGAACCACAGGCGACGACGAAGACCTTGTCGACGTCACGCAGGTCCTGGTCGGAGATGCGCTGCTCGTCGAGGATGATCCGGCCGCCGTCGAAGTGGCCGCGCAGCGTGTTCGCCAGTGCCTCCGGCTGCTCCTCGATCTCCTTGAGCATGAAGTACTCGTGGCCGCCCTTTTCCGCGGCCGAGAGGTCCCAGTCGACGGTGAACGGCTTGGCCTGGGCGGCGTCGCCGTGGAAGTCGGTGACCTCGTAACCCCCGCGGGTGATCACGACAAGCTGGTCCTGGCCGAGCTCGACGGCCTCGCGGGTGTGTTCGATGAACGCGGCGACGTCGGAAGCGACGAAGTGCTCGCCCTCGCCGACGCCGACGACCAGCGGGGAGGAACGACGGGCGGCGACGATGGTGTCCGGCTGGTCGGCGATGGTCACGACCAGGGTAAACGCGCCCTCGAGGCGACGGCAGACCGCGGCGACACTGGCCGGGAAGTCGCCCTTCGTGTCGCCCCCGATGTAGGCGCGGGAAATGAGGTGCGCGGCGGTCTCGGAGTCGGTGTCGCTCGCCATCTCGATGCCATCGGCCTCGAGTTCGCCGCGAAGGGCGGCGAAGTTCTCGATGATGCCGTTGTGCACGACGGCGACACGCTGGGAGGCGTCGCGGTGCGGGTGCGAGTTGCGGTCGACCGGGGCGCCGTGGGTGGCCCAGCGGGTATGACCCATCCCGGCGGTGCCGGTGAAGGCTTCCCTGCCGACGGTGTCGAGCTGGGACTCCAGGTTGGCCAGGCGACCCGCCTTGCGCTCGACTTTCAGTGCGCCGGCACCGTCTAGGACGGCGACGCCTGCCGAGTCATAGCCGCGGTATTCCATCCTGCGCAGTCCGCCGATGACGACGTCCAGGGCCGGGCGGTGTCCGACATATCCCACGATTCCACACACGGCCGCCAGCCTAACGAGAGAAATTCGGCCCCCTCGCGCGGGCGGCGCGCACTCGCGTTTAGCGGGCTAAACGCGTCGCGTTTAGCCCGCTAAAGGCGAACGCCGGGGCGGCGCGCGGGCCGGACGGAGGTGCGGGCAGTAAGGTCACGAGCATGGCCAGCAAGCCCAAGCAGCTGCTCGCGGAGCTGTCCCACCCAGGTCCGCACGAGGTTTTGCGCGGCAACCTCGCCCTGGTCGGGCTCCCCGGCGTCGTGTTCACGCCCCGTTCGGGGCTCGGTCTGCCCGCGATCGCGTTCGGGCACGGCTGGTTGCAGCCGACCGGGAGCTACCGGCACCTGCTCCGGCACCTCGCGAGCTGGGGCATCGTCGCGGCGGCTCCGGCCACCCAGCGCGGGCCGCTGCCGTCGCATCGGCTGCTGGCCGGCGACCTGCTCACCACGCTCGACCTGATCACCACGGTCCGTCTCGGACCGGACGGCATCAGCGTCGACCCGGCGAAACTGGGCCTCGCGGGGCATTCGACCGGAGGCGGTTCGGCGGTACTGGCAGCCGCGCAGGCCGTCGAGAACGACGATCGACCGCGAATTCAAGCTGTCGCGACCATCACTCCCGCACAGACGCTGCCGCCGGCGACGGTATCCGCCCAGTCGGTGACCGTGCCCGGTCTGCATCTCGCCGCGGGCGAGGACCTGGTCGCGCCCCCGGTCGGGCATGCCGAGGCCATCGCGGACGCGTGGGGCGGGCCGGTGCAGCTGCGGACGCTCGGGAAGTCGTCGCACCTCGGTGTCACCGAAGGCAAGCACTGGAGCCAGCTGCTGCTGCACGGGAAGCCGCACCGCGGGACCCAGCAACTGACGAGGGCGCTGTTCACCGCGTTCTTCCTCACTCACCTGACGGGGACGACGAAGTACCAGCCGCTGCTGGACGCCGACGTCAAACGCGCCCCGATCGAGCTCCAAGACGAACCCGCCGCCTGACCCCCTCCCCCGCTGACTTGCGTTTAGCAGGCAAATCGCGATCCGGGCCCTCAACCCGCACCTGGGTACTTAGCATGCCTACGCGTCACACTTAGCCCGCGAAAGTCGACACGGCCCGGGCGCGGGAGCCCTGCCGCCGGATCGCGATTTGCCCGCGAAAGTCGACGTGGGCTGGGCGAGCGGAGTGGGAATAGGAAGGGCCCGGCTCTGGTGAGCCGGGCCCGAAGTACGGTGAAGCGGGTCAGTCGACCATCCACGAGTTGTTCGAGAAGTCGTCGTCGTCGAAACCCTTGTCGTCGCGGGCGTGACGACCTCGGCGACGCGCGGGCGCGCCAGGTGCGTCGGGCGCCCCGGCACTCGGCGCGGGTGTGGGTGTGGGCGCAGGCGTCGGCGCCGCAGGCGGAGGGACGTCCACCGTCGCCGGCATTCCGGGCACCCCCGGCGCGACCAAAGGCGGCGGAGGAGGCAGCGGCGCCGGACGCGCCGTGTCGGGCCCCTGGCGGGTGCCGAACTCGGCGAACCGGGCTTCCGGCTTGCCGTCGTCCTCGATGTCGAAGCCGATCGTGTGACTGCGGTCGGCGGTCGTCTTGCCGGTCAGCCAGCCGCCCGCCTCCTTGCTCCGCTTCCCCAGTTCTTGCATGTGGGCGGCGTACTTGTCGTGGACGGCGGCGTCCTTCTGCATGGTCTCCATCGCCTGGGCTTTGGCGTCGGCGAGATGCCGCTCCCGTAGCCCGCGCTGCTCCAACTGCTCCGTGATGGCGGCGTCCTGCCTGGACATGGCGGCCGCCAGCCGGTCAACAGCGCTCATCGGTCCTCCTCGTTCCCCTGCTACCGATCATCGCTCGTAGCTGATCGAACGGTCGCCACCCTCGTCGTCGAGCGACCCGCTGATCCGGCCGCCCGCGCCACTGGTCTCGAAAATGCCACCCTCGACGCGGTACTGGCTCGACCCGCGTTGCGTGTCACCCCCGCCGCCGCCGCCACCGGCCGCGCCGCCCATGGCACCCATTCCACCCATCATGCCGCCCATTCCGGCGGACGAGCTTCCGGCACCGGCGCCCGCGGGGGCCGGGTCCATCCCGCCGGGCGCCATTCCGAGACCGCCGTCGGTCCCGGCCGGCTGCGCGCCGCCCCCGGTCTGAATGCCCGCCTCCAGCGAGCCGGCTTCGTTCAGCGACCCCGCCGAACCACCGTCGCCGACGCCACCGAGCGCGCCTTCGAAGCTGTTACCGCCTCCGCCACCACTGGCGGTCGGCACGGTGCCGTCACCATCCGAACCCGACGCCGCACCACCGGCGGCCGCGGCCTCCGCGGACACCGCGGCGGTCCCTTCGCCACCACTGACACCGGCGCCGACCTCGACGCCACCCGGAGCGCTGAAGCCTCCACCATCGGCGGGGGCGGGCATCGTGCGAACCTCGTCGACCTTGCCGGGCTGCGGATTGCCGGGATTCCGGTCGTCGAGACCGTTCTTGATGTCGTCGGTCTCGACGACATCGCCGGGCTTGAGTTCCTTCTTCTCACCCTTTTCGTCGAGGGTGTAAGTGGTCGGCTCGCCCTTGCCGTCATCGACGGTCACCACGGTCGGACCGTTCGGGCCCTGCGGCTGCTCGGCGGTGATCTTGAGGTTGCCGTCCTGGATGTGGATCTTGCCGTCCGGGCCGGGCCGGTAGACGCCGTCGGCGCCGGGCTCGCCTTCCTTGACCGCACCCTTCGGGCCGAAGTCGCCGTCTTTGCCCTCTTCGCCGGGCTTGCCGTCCTCGCCCTTCGGGTCGTCGAAGTCGAGCTTGTAGTCCTTCTCGTTGCCCTTGCCGTCGTCGACCTTGATGTCCATTTTGCCGTCTTTATCCGGCTCGGTCATCTCGATCTTGTTGTCGCCCTTTTCGACGGTCATGGTGTCCTGACCGTCGATGCCGTCCTTGATCGCATCGCCCGTCGCCGGGTCGATCGGGTACGGCTTGCCGGTCTCGGGGTCCAGCTCGAGCGGCTTCCCGGTGACCGGGTTCGTCCCGTCAGCGGGTTTGTCCTCCGGCTTCGGCGCCTCGGGAACCGACGCCGCCGGCGGGGTCCCGCCACCTCCGCCGGGCGGAGTGCCACCCCCGCCACCGGGCGGGGTCCCGCCACCACCACCGGGCGGAGTACTTCCGCCGCCATTGTCATCCTTGACCGGCGGTTTCTCGGCGGGCGGCTTCCCGGATCCGGCCGCGGGGAACGGATTCGTGTAGTCCTCCATAAACCGCGAAAGCTCGTGATACTGCGTGTTGATCGTGTCGGTCGCGTTCTTGCAGAGCTTCTTGAAGTTCTCGAAGCGTTCACCGAACTCTTTCGCGAACGAACCCTTCAGCCACTGCTTCGCGGCCCCGATCGCGTAATCCTTGTTCTCGTCGTTCAGCTTGCAGTCGTCGTCACGCAGCCGTTCGGCGAGATTGTTTCCCGGACACGCGGAGTCGAGCCAAGTCGCGACGTCCATGAGCTTTTCTTTGGAATCGACCTTGCCGTTCGCGATCTCGACGACCTGCTTCGCCGTGAAGAGCGGCGCGGTGGCGACCTTGTCGACACGCAGCTTCAGCGTTTCGTCGACCTTCAGCTTGAGCGCGGTGTAAATCTTGTCGATGGTCGAGGGCACCAGCTTGATGGCGCCGTCCATCTGCGCGATGAGTTCCCCTGCGTCGGGCTGGATTCGCTGCTCGTATTTGACCTTCGCGGCCGTCGCGCCTTCACCTTTCCAGTCGTGGAAAAGCGTGGTCAGCGCCGAAGTCGCGTCCGTCCTGGTCTGTTCGACGGCCTTCTTGGCGTCACCGAGATCCTCGACCTCGTCGAACATCGCCTGGAAATTGATCTCGCGGTTTTCGTGGAACCGATCCCAGACGTCGGTCTTGTAACTGATTTCGTACGGCCTGTCCGGCATTTTGTTCCAGACCTGCTCGGCCCAGTCGGAAAAGAAGTCCAGCGCCGGTTTCCCGAGGTCGAGCACCTGGTCCGACTTGGTCGTGGAACCACCCGCGGCAGGCCGGGCCATGGCGTCGAGGTCCTTGTCGGCCTGTTTCGTCTCGGCCGCCTGTTTTTTGTCCGCCCCCGCGTTCGAGTCACGTTCGGCGATGGCCTTCTCGTAGGCCGCGTCCCCACCGAAGATCAGCGCTTTCTTCGTGCCTTGCGTGATGTACGGATCGTCGAGCAGAGCTTTCTTCTGCTCCCACGTGTACTTGCTCATTGCGTCCCCGCCTTGTTGGCAGCCGCGGCGTTCGCCTGGTCGGATGTGGTGTAGCGGGTCGACGCGGTACTGACCCCACCGGCGAGCTGGGCGAGCTGGCCCGCGTAGCCCTTCATCGCGTCGGAAATGGCGAGGATTCCGGTGGCATAGCCCTTCTGGTGATCCTTGTGCACCCGGCCGAAGTCCGTGGGCTGGACCTGCGTCGGCCCCACCTTCCCCGCCTCGGACGTCGTGTTCTCACCTGCGCGCTCCAACGACGTCGACGCCGTGAGCATCGCCTCTGAATCGGCTTTGTAGCCCCCGTCCGGCATGACCGGTGCCCCCTTCGTCCCGCTGTATCCGCCTCGTTGTCCTACCTACGACGCACGCCGGCGGCATCAGGTGCCATCGCATATGCACACAGAATGTACCCACCGGTCATCGAGGCCGCAGGGACATTCACACCTTTGCTAACTCAAACGATTTCGGCGCAAGAGGCCTGGTAGACCGCGTTTCCGGGGCTTCGCGCCTGCCTCGACGGCCTCGGCGAGCACGGTCGCCGCTCCCCGGATGTCGACCAGGCGATCCAGCTCGTCGAGGTCGATGTCGATCCCGAACTCCACCTCGACCGTCGCCAGTAGCCGGACACGGCGCCGGGAGTCGACGCCCATTTCCGCGAAGGGCGTGTCCTCGTCGATGGTGTCCGGATCGACGTCGAAGGTCTTGCAGACGAGAGCCTTGATCTCGTCGACGTACTCGCTCCCGTCAGGTGCCATGGGGGGATTCTGTCCCATCCGGCGCCCAATACCGCGTTCTGGCCGCGGAACGCGCGACCTTGCCGCTGGAGGTCCGCGGCAGCCCGCCGGGTTTCACCAGGAAGAAGGCCCGAAGCGCCACGTCGTGACGCTCGGCGACGGCGCGGGTGACCGCCCGCACGATCTCGGGTTCGTCGAAGTCAGGGGCTTTCCGCGCACGCTCGGCGACCACGGCGACGCCCTCGCCTTCATCTCCGTCGACCGCGAAGGCGGCGACCCGCTCTGGCCCGAGAAGGGGGTGAGCGGCGGCGACGGTCTCTTCGATGTCGTGAGGGCTGTGATTGCGGCCGTCGACGATGATCAGGTCCTTGAGACGTCCGGTCACGGACAGCCTGCCGTCCCGGATCGACCCCAGGTCGCCGGTGCGGAGCCAGCCGCCTTCCCCGTCGAGTTCGGCGTCGAACACCTCGGCGGTCAACTCGGGCCGACGCCAATACCCGGCCCCCACGTTGGGCCCCTTGACCCAGATCTCGCCCGTGTCGACTTTAGCGGGCAAACCGTGATCCGGTGGGGCGACGACTCTAGCGGGCAAACCGTGATCCGGTGGGGCGACGACGCGGACCCGCTGCCCCCGGGGCCAGCCGATCTCGACGACTTCGCGGCCGTCGACCTCGATCACCACCGGACCACTGGAGTCGCCGCTGGCGACGTAGACCGTCGCCTCGGCCAGGCCATAGGACGGCCGGAACGCGCCGCGCGGGAAACCGTGGGGCTCATAGGCGGCGAGGAACTTCCGGACGGTCGCCGCCCGGACCGGTTCACTGCCGCTCAGCGCGATCGACACCGTCGAGAGGTCGTACTCGGCGCGCTTCGGCTCGGGCACGGCCTCGGTAACCAGGTCGTACGCGAAGTTCGGAGCCGCCGTGAGCGTGTTCGGATAAGCCGACATCAGCAGCAGCCAGCGCTCCGGGCGCCGGATGAACTCCAGCGGCGCGATGAACACCGTCCGGCCGCCGGAGTGCATCGTCCCCGCGAGCAGTTGCGCCAGCCCCATGTCGTGGAAGAACGGGATCCAGCCGACGCATGTGGTGTGCTCGCCGACGTCGTAGGCGTCGCAGATCTGCCAGCACGCCGCCGAGAGGGCCCGATGCGTGATGATCACACCGGCGGGTGATCGCGTCGTGCCGGACGTGTACTGCAGGTAGGCGGGGTCTTCGGGGGAAACCGGCGACGGTGGGGTCCGGTCCGCCGGATCCAGCGGCAGGGTGTCGACAGCGACGATCTCGCGAGGCGCCGGGACCGGCTCGGCCTCGGCGAACTCCGTGAGCCGCTCGACCAGGGAAGCCGAGGTGAGCCAGATGTCGGTGTCGCAGTCGTTGAGGACCCCGACGAGCCGCTCGCGGTGAGCGCGGACGTCGGGCGCGGACAGCGGAACCGTGACGGCTCCGGCGTACAGCGCGCCGAAGAACGCGACGACGTAGGAGAGGTCCTGTCGTGCCGTGATCGCGACACGGTCTCCCGGCTGGATCACCTCGCGCAGCTTCGCCGCGACAGCGCGGACGCGGACGAGGAGTTCGGCCCAGGTCAGCGTGTTCTCGACGAGTTCGTGCCGGTTCGAGCAGTCGAGGTGCGTGTACGCCGGGCGCTCAACATCCGCGCGCTCGAGCAGGCGGTGCACGAGCGGGGTCCGCAATACTTCTTCGGGCATTTCTTCGGACACTGGCACCTCCTCCGGCCGCGGCATGGGCATCATACGAACGTGGACGACTTCTTCGTGCTGGACGATCCGGCGGACCGCGTCAAGGCCCTGCGCGACCGCGAGCTCAGCTCGAACCCAGGCGGTGCCGCCGCCGAGACCCCCAACCTCCTGCTGATGGACGGCGCGGACCACCGGCGGCTGCGCGCGGTCGTCAAGGAGGTCATCGCCCTGGTGGAGCCGCTGCCGGACGCCGTGCTCGCCGACCTGCGCGTCACGCTTAGCCCGCTAAAGTCGCGCGCTCGGTTCGACCTGGTGGCCGACTTCGCCAGGCCGGCGGCGGCCAGGGTGACCAAGGCGGTGCTGGGCACGGTCGAGCCGCTTGGCGCGAAGCTGCTGACGAACCTTACGGAGACCGCCGCGAACCTGGACGTCTGGTCGGGCGGGCCAGGCGGAGCCGACACCGCCGCGCTCAGGGTCGCGATGTTCTTTCTCAAGGCGACGGCCGTCGAAGGCGGCGGGCTGGCGCTGCTCCGCGAAGCGCACGAAGCAGGCCGGATCACCGAAGACGAACTGATGATCACGCCGGTGATGCTCGCCCACGCGGCGTACGAGAACTCCACGAACTTCCTCGCCCTCGCCGCCCTTGAAATTTTACGCCGCCCAGACGCTCTCGAAGACGTACGCGGTCTGATCCACGAGATCGCCCCGACCCGCTTCGCCGCCCGCCGCGTGACCGCGCCGTTCTCCTTGGCGGGCAAAGACTTCACGACCGGGGACAAACTGGCCATCCCGCTGGGCCCCGACGCCGAACTCGCGTTCGGCCTCGGCAGGCACACCTGCCCCGGCTCGCGAGTCGCCGTCGCCGAGGGCGAAGTGGCCCTTCGCGCTCTTGCCGAGATCCTGACTCCCGACCACGTCGCCGAAGACGTGGAGTACAAGACGCATGCCGTCTTCCACGGCGTCGAGCGGGCCATCGTGACGCTGCGAGCCTGACGGCTCAGGTCGCCAGCCAGTCGGTTTCGGCGAAATCGTCGTCGTCACCCCGTGCGGCCGACCGCCGATGCCGCCCGGCCGGACGCTCCTCGGGCACCGGGACCGGAGCCGACGGCGGCGGCGGCGGTAGGGGCGGCGGGGCCTGCGAGGCAGGAGTCGGCCGGAACGAGATCGGCGGCTCTTCGGCCCTCCGATATCCGGCGCGGCGCTCGTTCTCCGCCTCGTCCTCCTCGAACCCGAAATCGCCGTCATCTTCGGCCTTGTCACCGAGGGTCGACTCGGTCTCCCAGCCGCCCGCGGCCTCCGCCCGCCGCTTCTGCTCCAGCCGCGCGGCCAGCGCCGCGCTCGTCTCTTGCTTGAGCTTGTCGCCCGCGGCCTGGGTCTCCTCGATCGCCTTGGTCGCCCGGTTGTCGACCAGGTACATCCGGTCGCCGTTCTCGCGCTCCAGCCCGGCCAGCTTGTGCCGGAGTCTGGCGAGATCGTCCTCAGGATTCACTGATCCCCTCCCCTGACCCGCTAGCGGAAGCCGATGACGCCGTCGTCGTCGAGCGACCCGCTGATCCGGCCGCCCGTCGTCGTCGCGGTGTCGAACAGGCCGCCGTCGACCCGGTATCCGCTGGACGTGCGCTGCTGGTCTTCACCGGACCCCTGCCCGCCTCCGGCCGCTCCGCCGCCCATCATGCCCATGCCGCCCATCATCCCCGCTCCGGCCGCGGCCGGGTCCTGGGCGCCCCCGCCGGGAGCGGCACCGAGCCCGGACGGCGGCGACGGAACGGACGCGCCGCCACCGGATCCGGTGGGATCCGACGTGTCGCCAAGGCCATTGTCGTCGCCGTCGAACGGGTTGCTCAACGACTGGGCGGTGGTCGATTCGGAATCGCTGTCCACGGGCGCCGGAGCGGGTGCCCCGCCGCCGACACCGCCGGACATCACCGCGTCGTGCGGGCGAACGCTCTGCTCGGCCTGCTGACGCGGGACCTCTTGGACCGGCCGCGGCGCGGCACCGTCCGCGGCGTGCCTTCCCGCCGCCGGATCCGAACTCGCGTGACGACCGCCCGCGGGCTCGTTTTCGCCCAAGGCGTATTTCGACGGATGCCCTGATCCGTCGTCGACGGTGACCAACGTCGGCCCCCCGGGACCGCTGGGCCGTTCCGCGGTGATTTTGAGGCCACCGTCCTCGATGTGGATCTTGCCGTCGGGGCCCGGCTGGTAGACCTGTCCCGGGCTCGCGAGGGGAAGCGAGGCCGACTGCTTCTCCAGCCGCTCGGCGGTGTCCCGGTGCGCGGGCCCGCCTGCCGCGTCGTCGGCGCCGGGCGTGGCCTTTCTGTCGCCGAAGTCGAGGCTGTAGTCCTTGGCCTGACCGGTGCCGTCCTGGACGGAGATGCCCATCTTCTCGTCGGCGCCGGGTTCGGCCATGGAGATCTTGCGGTCACCCTGTTCGACCGTCATCGTCTCGGGCTGGGTGCGGTCCTTGATCGCCTCGCCCGTGCGCGGATCGATCGGATACGGCTCCCCGGTCGCCGGGTCGATGTCGAGCGGCTTGGCCGTGACCGGGTTCTTCTCCTGCCCTGGTACTTCGGGCTTTTCCGGCTGCAGGTACTCGACGGCGCTCGGCGGCGGCTTCTGCCCACCGCCGGAAGACGGGCCGCCACCACCGGAGGACGGGCCGCCGCCCCCGGTGTCCTTGCCGCCACCGCCCTTTTCCACCGGCTTTTCGCCGCCTGTCTCCGGGGTCTTGCCGAGATCCGCGTAGGGGTTCTCTTCGACCTTGCCGACCGACTCGGCGTACGCCTTCCACGCGCCGTTGATCGCGTCGCGGGTGTTCTCGCACACCAGCTGGAAGTTTTCGATGTGCTTGCCGAACCAGGCGAGGAAGACATCCTTCAGCCAGGCCACCGCCTGAGGTTTGAGAACCTCGTCGATGGTGCTCTGGTCGATGTCGCCCAAGTCGTCGTTGAAGGCGTTCTTGGCGTCGATGCTCAGGAACTTGATGCAGTGGATGATGTCGTTCTGGCTGCAGGAACCGCCGGCGATCCGCATGATCCGCTCGATGTCCTGCGCCGTGGCGTCGCCGATCTTGTCGGTGTACCACTTCTGCAGCCACTCGACCTTCTCACGACAGAACCTGCCCACCGAGGCGTTGGTCCGCAGAAGTCCGTCGCCCGCCGCCTTGAGCGCCTCGGCGACCTTTCCGTTCTTGTCCGCGTAGGCCTTCTGATACGCGCGGGCCTGGTCGGCCGCAGGGCCTTCCCAGGTGCCGAGCGAGTTCCCCAGCTTCCCGGAGACGTCCTCCGAAGAACCGGAAACGGCCGTGCCGAGCGCGGTCAGTTCGTCCGCGCTCGCCTTGAACAGGGTGAACGGGATGTTGTCCTGCTCGTGATACAGCCGCTGGAGCTCGCCGAGGGCGATGGCCGCTCCGCCGCCCGCGAAGCTCAGCGCGCGGACGTAGAGCGGATGGAAGATCTCGTAGACCTTGAACCCGGACAGGCCGGGGACCATGATGTCGTTCGAATTCGCGCAGCCCGGGTCGGTTTCGGTGGCGCGACCGGCGATTTCCTGCGTTTTCGCCGCGTCCTTGTTCAGCGCGTCGCGTTCGCCTTGCCGCCCTGCGGCCTGGTTCGCGTCGTACTTCTCGTGCGCGGTCTTGTACGCCGTTTGGACATCTTCGAGGTAGCCGTCATTGGAGTTGATGTCGCTCTCGGTGATCCAGTCACCGTTCATTGACTTGAGGTAGTCCCGGAAACCGTTCCGGTCGGCTTCGCTGGCGAAACCGCAGCTCTCCGGGCTCTCGTCCTCGATGTAGTCGATGTAGTTGAGGGCGAGTTCGCGTTTCGTGTCGCGATCGATGTTCGGGTCGTTGAGGATCTTTTCGACTTCGGCACGGCTGGGAATGTCGTGACCGGTGTCCCCGCCGACATCTGCGAGACCCATCAGTGCTTCCTCATCTCGGCGGCGTTCGCGTCCTCATTGGACTGATAGAGGTCCTTGGACGCCGCGAGTTTGCGGCCGAACTCGTCCGACGCCGCGACGTAGCTGCGCGCGCATTCCGCCAGTCGCCGCATGCTCGTGGAATAGCCGGTGAAGCAGTCCCCGTGCGCCGGCCCGAAACTGCCGGAACTCACGTTGCTCTGCTCGACCGCCCCGATCGGCCCCTCACAGGCCTGCTTGGGAAGGTCCCGCAGAACCTTGGCGGCTTCGTTCAGCTGCGCCGGATCGACCTTGTGCCCTTTGCCCGTCACCGTCACCCTCCCCTAGGTATACGCACACGGAATGTACCGGGCCGGTAACCGGGGCGCAGCCAGTCGGGAAGATCGCGAGAGGGCTTACGAGGCGGAGGAGACGACTCCCGCGAGCCGGTCCGCGGCCGCCTGTGCGGTGTCGTGCGCGGGGGCTTCGACCATGACGCGGACCAGTTGCTCGGTACCCGACGGGCGCAGCAGGACACGGCCCTGTTCGCCGAGTTCGGCCTCGACGGCATCGACGGCGTCGCGGACCGCGGCCGAGACGGCGACCGCCGCCTTGTCCGCCACGGGCACGTTCACCAGCACCTGCGGCAGGCGGTTCATGACGGCGGCGAGGTCGGCGAGCGACTTGCCGGTGGCCGCCATGCGGCTCATCACCCGCAGCGCGGTGAGGAGACCGTCGCCGGTGGTCGCGTACGCGGGAAGGACGACGTGACCCGACTGCTCGCCACCGAGGGCGAACCCGCTCGCGCGGAGCTCCGCGAGGACGTAGCGGTCGCCGACCGCGGTGGTGACGAGGTCGATGTCGTGCGCGCGCATCGCCAGGTGCAGCCCGAGGTTGCTCATCACGGTCGCGACCAGGGTGTTCTTGGTCAGCTCGCCGGTCTCGGCGAGGGCGAGCGCGAGGACGGCCATGATCTGGTCGCCGTCGATGAGCTCACCTGCGGCGTCGACCGCGACACAGCGGTCGGCGTCACCATCGTGCGCGATCCCGAGGTCGGCGGCGTGCTCGACGACGGCCGCGCGCAACGCGTCCGGGTGATTCGACCCACAGTGCTCGTTGATGTTCACGCCGTCCGGGTCGGCGTGGATCGCGATGACCTCGGCGCCGGCCTTGCGGTAGACGTCGGGGGCGGCGAAGGAGGACGCGCCGTTGGCGCAGTCGACGACGACGCGCAGGCCCGCGAGCGGGTGCGGGGTGGCGGACAGCAGGTGCTGGATGTAGCGATCACCCGCGTCGGGGACGTCCTTGACGCGGCCGACGCCGATGCCGGTCGGGCGGGCGACGGGAGCGGCGAGACCGGCCTCGATCTCGTCTTCGATCCCGTCGGGGAGCTTGTGGCCGCCCGCGGCGAAGAGCTTGATGCCGTTGTCGGGCATGGGGTTGTGGGAGGCGGAGATCATCACGCCGAGGTCGGCTTCGAGTGAGCCGACCAGGTAGGCGACGGCGGGTGTCGGGAGGACGCCGAGACGGAGCACGTCGGCACCGGCGGACGTGAGACCCGCCACGACGGCGGCCTCGAGCATCTCGCCGCTGGCCCGCGGGTCACGGCCGACGACCGCGACCGGACGGTGCGAACGGTCGTGGGCGGCGAGGACGCGGGCCGCACTGGCGGCGAGCGAGAGCGCCAGTTCCGGGGTCAGCTCCTCGTTGGCGAGGCCACGTACGCCGTCGGTACCGAATAGACGAGCCATCTGTCGACCTCCTTGAGAAACCACCACGACAACCTAGCGAGCCCCGAGAAAGTGCGTTTAGCGGGCTAAACGTGAAACAGGTGGGGCGCATGGGGCAGGTGGGACCACGGGGAAACGGGACCGAGAGACCCCGGAAACACGGAAGCGCCCATCCGAAAGACGGATGGGCGCTTCCGCGGGTTGCGCCAGAGGCGCGATCAGCGCTTGCTGTACTGCGGAGCCTTACGGGCCTTCTTGAGGCCGTACTTCTTCCGCTCCGTGGCGCGGGCGTCACGGGTCAGGAAGCCGGCCTTCTTCAGTGCCGGGCGGTCGTCGGCGTCGACCTCGACGAGCGCACGGGCGATCGCGAGACGGAGCGCACCGGCCTGGCCCGAGATCCCGCCACCGTGCAGGTTGGCGAAGATGTCGAACGAGTCGGGCTTGTCGACCGTCACCAGCGGCTCACGGATGAGCTGCTGGTGCACCTTGTTCGGGAAGTACTCGGCGAGCGTGCGGCCGTTGAGCTTGAACTCACCGGTACCGGGAACGACGCGGACCCGGACGACGGCTTCCTTACGGCGGCCGACGGTCTGGGCGTTGCCACCGGCGGCACGCGACGGACGCGCGGCGGCCGGGGTCTCGCTGGTCGCGACAGCGTCGCCGACAGCGGGGGTCTCCGTGGTCGCGACGGCCTCGGTGGTGGCCTCGGTCGCGGTCTCTTCGGTGCTGGTCACAGACTGTTCCTCACTCACTGCGCGACCTGCGCGATCTTGGTGATCTCGCGCGCCTGCGGCTGCTGCGCGGCGTGCGGGTGCTCAGGGCCGGCGTAGACCTTGAGCTTCTTCCCCTGGGCGCGGCCGAGCTTGTTCTTCGGGAGCATGCCCTTGACGACCTTCTCGAGCAGGTGCTCGGGCTTGGTGTCGAGCAGCTCGCCGAAGGAACGCTTACGCAGACCGCCGGGGTAACCGCTGTGCCGGTACGCGAACTTCTGCTCGCGCTTGTTTCCGGTGAGCGCGACCTTCTCGGCGTTGACGATGATGACGAAGTCACCGGTGTCCACGTGCGGGGCGAAGGTCGGCTTGTGCTTGCCGCGCAGCAGCGTGGCGACCTCGGTCGCGAGCCGGCCGAGCACGACATCCTCGGCGTCGATCACGTGCCAGGCACGAGTGACGTCGCCGGGCTTGGGGCTGTACGTGGGCAAGGGTCTACCTCGTCGTCAACATTGCGTGTGGGTTCTGTGCGGGCCTAGCGCTTACGCGCCGCAGCGCACAACGACATATGAAGATACCCCCACGCCCGACCCTACTGCGAAGCGGGGGTCGGTCCGGGGTCCCATACTAGGACCGGCGCCCGGCGGGCGCGTGGCAACTGTACCCCGCCGGTGTGGCGGAACCGCCCACGGCATCGTCCTTCGCGGGAGAGGATGAGACGATCCGGACGCGCACCGCGCGCGGGGGACTCGATCAGGGGAACGGCGATGAACAAACGGCCAACGACCATCTTGTGCGTGCTGGGTGCCGTGCTGGCGCTCACCACCGCCTGCGGCCAGGCCCGGGCGGGCACCGCCGTGCCGAAGGGCGACGACGCGGCGACCTACGTCGGCACGAAGTTCGAGGCGGCGATGAACAAGCTGCAGGACACCATCGGCGACCAGCGCGACGTCACCAGTGAATCGGGCGCCTACTTCCGCTTCGACGAGAAGTACGTCCGCAGCACGATCTCCTCGGCCCGCACCGGATCCCCGGAAGGCCGGGTCAGCCGCCAGCGCTCGCAGAAGAACCCGGACGACAGCATCGACTGGTACACCCCGGGTGACGGGACCGTCGAATACGCGTACCTCGGGCCCGCGTACAAGAGCCTCGCTCCGACGGCGTGGGTTTCGATGCCGAAGTCGGAGACCGGGCTGACCATTCCCTGCGCGTGGGTCGGGATCATCACCGCCTGCAAGATGGCCGACGCGATCGCCGTGTCCTACAACGCGGACAGGAAGATCGTGAAGGGCGCCAAGAGCCTTCCGGACAAGCGGATCGAGCTGACCGCCGACGTCCCGTTCGGGAAGTTCATCGAACGGCGGGTGGAGATCCTGCCGCCGTCGATCAGCGGGGCGATCACGGACGAGATGAAGAAGGCCCCGGTGCGGACCACCGTCTCCCTCAACGCGGACGGGACGCTGAACCAGATCGTGATGGACGCCAAGATCGAGGGCGGCGGACACAAGATCGAGCTGCGCTACGACTTCCGCTTCACCGGCAAGGCGACCACGCAGGATCTGCCGAGGCTGCCGGACGCCTCGCAGATCACCGTGCTGCCGGACAAGGCGGCCAAGGACGACTTCAACCGCCGGTTCAACGAGTTGAAAGGCGTCTGAGGCATGACTGAGCCGCAGCGACCGCAGCAACCACAACAGCCGCAGCAGTGGTGGCAGCCACCGGCGAATCCCGGGAACCAGCAGCAGGAAGAGCAGGCCACCGGACCGTATTCCGGGCAGTGGCAGCAGAACGACCCCAACGCCGCGAGCACCGGCTCGTACACGGGACAGTGGCAGCAGCAGCCCGGCGTCACCGGTTCGTTTTCCGGGCCCTGGCAACAAACCGGCGCCTCGGCGCCGGGCACGGCGTGGCAGCAGCAGCCCGCGCCGCAGCAGGATTGGCAAGCACAGCAACAGATTCCGGGCCCTCCCCCGCAGGGACAGTACGGCGGAGGATTCCAGCCCGCCCAGTCCTCCCACTACGGCGGACTCGGCGCTTTCGGTGCGCAGCCGGAAAAGAAGCCGAAGGTTTCGAAGAAGACGTTGCTGATCGGCGGAATCGCCGCGGCCGTCGTGGTCGCGGGCGGCGTCGGGGCCTGGTTGCTCGGCGCGTTCGCGGGTGACAGTCTCGACCAGAAGTCGGTCCAGGACGGGGTCACCCGTGTGCTGAGCGAGCACTACGGGGAGCCGGACGTGAAGAACGTGGCATGTCCTTCCGGCCAACCGGTGGAGAACGGCACCACGTTCGATTGCTCGATCGACCTTTCGGGGCAGCAGAAGAAGGTCACCGTTCGGGTGCTGAACACCACCCCGGAGTTCGAGGTCGGCGCGCCGCACTGACGCGCGGGAAAGCCGCGACGGCACACCGTCGCGGCTTTTCTTTCACACAAACGAAACGGCGGGCTCGGCATCCGAAGATGCCTGCCCGCCGTTGCTCGTTCGGAGCGTGAGACTCAGAACAGGCCGGTGACGCCCTGCTCCGTGCTCTGGTAGCCGTCGGCCAGCTGCGGCAGCACGCCGGCGACCTGCGCGAGGAGCTGCTTGAGCTCGTCGAACTTGGTGTCCCACTCCTGCTGAGCGGCCATGTACGCGGTCTTCGCGTCACCGTCCCAGGTGTTGACCAGCGGCGCCAGGTCGCTCTTCAGCTGTCCGAACAGGGACTCCAGCTCACCGCCGGTCGACGTGCAGTCGTCCGCCGCCGCGTGGATCGTGGCGTAATCGACCTTAATTTCGCCCATGGTTTCCTCCAGTGCTCAAGAAAGTCTTGGTTTGTGAACGGGTAGAGAGAAGATCAGCCGAGGACGCCGAAGCCCTTGTTGACCGAGTTGATCAGTTCCTGCTGCTGCTGCTCGGAAGCGTTGTACTTCGAGCCCGCCTGCTCGAGCAGGTCACCGATGTTCTGGAGAGCCTGGTTGAGACCCCGGCCCGCCTCGTCGAAGCGCTTCATCACGTTGTTGAACGCGAGCGCCGCGTCACCGGTCCAGCCCGCGCGGGTGGCCTCGATGTTGTCGCGAAGCTTGCTCAGGTTCTGGTCCATCGAAACGCGAACCTCGGTCACGCGCTTCTCGGACTGAGTGAACTGCTCAACTGTCCCGGTAAATCCGCCAGCCATGGGAGCTACCCCCTTCGTTCGTGGTTTATCCGTACTCGGTGAAGTTCGTTTGGTACGGACCTACGACGGAGACACTGCCACGTCTGGTTCCCCTTGTCGCTCGTTGGTTTCAAGTAGTTGCTTGCGTTAACGCTCCCGGCGGGAACCGAACGCGGGAACCCGGCGGGCGCACTGCGATTCCCGTACGGAAAAGCGCTTTCACCACGCGACTTAGCAAGTGCACAGGGGCCGGTCAATCGCCGCGGCTCATGATTCGCGACTGCGAAAAGTCCTCGTCGTCGTCACTCACCCGTGGCCGTCTGGTCGCCGGTTGTGGCCGAAAGGGAACCAAGTCTGCCGCCGAGGGCAAAGCGGGAACCGGAAGACCGGCGCCCGCGCGGAACCGCTTGGCGGCGTTCCGGACGACGGCGGGCGTCGGCGCGGTCTCACCGCCCGCGAGCCGTCCCTTGCCGAATTGCTTCGCCAGTTCCGCGTTTTCGCCGCGCCGGCGTTCGTACCGCGCTTTGGCCGTGCGGGCGACCTGCCGGGCATAGGTGACCGCGTCACGCCCTGTGCGCGCGAAATGTTCGGCGGCGGTCTCGGGTTCGGGTGGCATATGCCTCCCCCTTCAGTTGACGACCGCCATCGTTTTGACGACCTGCTCGCAGGCCGCGCTCACCCGCTGTTCGAGCGGTGATCCGGTGCCGTACTGGCAACCGATGTGGACGCGGATCTTTCCCTGCGCGACGACGTACCAGTCGACGCGGGCACTCGGCTTGGTCTCGCGGTAGTAGATGACGGTTTTACCGGCGTAGTTCGCGGAACCGTTGAAGCCGCTGTATCGCGCCGGCTCGTCCTCCGCCTCGCGCCCGAGTTCATCGACGAGTTTCTGTCTGTCGACCGTCGCGTCGTAGTTCATCACGAACTCCTGGGCGACCACGAGGTCGTCCCCGGTGAGGGAGTCGTTCGGATGGATCACCACCTGGCGCTTGGCGACGCGGTCGTCGGTCTGTATCCAGTCCATCGGCGCGATGAAGCGGTAGTCGTACTGGGCGAGCGTCCGGCCTTCCGGCACGTCCTCCCCGCTGTTGACCGCGAAGAGGACGCCACCGATGGCCGCGGCCACGACCACGATGGCCGCGGCGATGATCCAGGGCGTCTTCTTGGCCTTGCCGCCCCGCTCGGCGGGTTTGGCGTCCCGGGGAGGCTCACCCGGCCGCCACGGTGGCGGTGTGGTGATCCCGTGCTGTCCCCTCGGGGGCGACGGCGGCCCCTGCCGCGTCGCGTTTAGCGGGCTAAACGCGCTTTGCGGGGGCGTGGCGGGCTGGCGAGGGAACTGGGGGCGCTGGGTTTCGGGGCGCCGGTCGTTGGGGGCGGGCGCGCCGACGCGGGAGACAGCTGAGCCTGCCAGCGAACCCGTGCGGTCCGGGTCGATCAGCACCGCGCGCAGAGCGCCTCGCGCGACCACGGTCTCCGGCTGGTCCAACGTCGTGGGCACGACACCGGTCCGCTCGTGCACGAGCCGCGACACCATCGGAATCCGGCTCGACCCGCCCACGAGGAAGATCGCCGTCAGCTGCTTGGGCCGCAGCCCGGAATCGCCGATCGCGGCCACGGTCAGCTCGACGGCGCGTCCGAGGGGGCCCGTGATGAGCCGCTCGAGGTCCTCCCTGGTCACGTGGGCGTCGGCGAACGGCGGTGGCATCGGAACGTCGGTGTACGCGTGCCGGGACAGCGTCTCCTTCGCACCACGCACGTCCTGTCGCAGGACACGGCGGCGGCGCCGGTCGGTGAGCTCGCGGCCCTCGACCAGCTTCCGCCATTCCGGCGGGTCGACGGACGACACCAGCGAACCCACGTGCTCCAGGAGCGCCTGATCGACGTCCGCGCCCCCGAAGCTTGGATCCCCCCGGGTGGCCAGCACCTGGAACCCGGCGCGTTTAGCGGGCAAACTGCGATCCGCCGGACTGCCGGGCATGCGCTGGACCACGGAGACGTCGACGGTGCCACCGCCGAGGTCCAGCACCGCGAGGGCGTCACCTGGCCTGCCGCTGAACTCGACGGTGCGCTCGGAATTGAGCTCGGCCGGGGCGAAGGTCGCGGCGTGATAGACCGCCGCGGCCACCGGCTCCGGCACGAGGGCGACCTGGCGCGCGAGACCGCCCGCGGCCTGCCGGAGCAGACGGGTCCGCGTCGCGCCCCAATCGGCGGGATGGGTCAGGACGAGCAGCTCGACCTCGGCGTCACCGGCGAGCCGGCGTGCCTCGGTCACCGCGCGCTTCAACACGGCGCGGACTACATCGGTCACGCGGAGGACGTTGTCGCCAAGCAGCAGGTCGCCTTCGTCGATCCGGCGCTTCGGGTTCGGCTCGTAGCGCGACGGATCCACCGCCGCCTGCCGTTCCGCCTCCTGGCCGACGAACAGCGTCCCGTCCGGCGCGGCGTAGACCGCCGACGACATCAGAGGCTGCCCGTCCACCACGACGACCTGAGGCTCGCGGCCGTTGATCGAAGCGACTACGCAGGTGCTCGATGTCCCGAAGTCCACCGCTACCCGCACAGTCACAAGCCACTCCCGCAGATCGTCGTCGTCACCCCTCGCCCAGCCGGGACCTCACCTGGTTCAGCGGGAGATCAGTCCGGCTGGATCCACGAGACCTGCATGAGCTGCTTGCCGTGCTTCCGGGTCACGAGATTGCCTCGGCCCGGCGGCATCTGGCTCGGCTTCACGTTCGAGACGAGGTTGCCCTCGTCACGCGAGCCGTTCATGACCATACCGGGCGCCGCGATCTCCTTCAGCTTGCCGAGGATCGGGTCGAACATCGCCCGGCTCGCGCCGCCGCTCCGGCGCACCGCGATGACGTGCAGACCGACGTCCTTCGCCTGCGCGAGGAACTCGGCGAGCGGCTTCAGCGGGTTGCTCGTCTGCGTGGCGACCAGGTCGTAGTCGTCGACGATGACGAACAGCTCCGGACCGGTCCACCAGGACCTGGTCTTCAGCTGCTCCTGCGTCACGTCCGGACCGGGGAGCCGCCGGGTCATCGACCCGTGGACGTCCTTGACCATGCTGTCCAGCTGCGCGGCGGACACCGCGTAGCCCAGCAGCTGGTCTCCGCTGACGAAACCGAGCATCGTCCGCCGGTAGTCGACGAGGATGATGACCGCTTCCTGCGTCGTGTACCGCTCGGTGATGCCACGGGTGATCTGCCGCAGCAGGTTCGTCTTGCCCGACTCCCCGTCCGCGAAAGCGTAGAAGTGCGAGTCTGCCGCGAAGTCGAGGTAGATCGGCTGGAGGTCTTCCTCGTTGACGCCGATCGGCACCAGCTTCGTGTGGCGCTTGGTGTCGATGCCGAGCACCTCGTCGTAGGTGACCATCTCGGGCAGCAGGCGGACCTGCGGCGCCGGGCGGCCACGCCACGCGCCCTTGATCTTCGCCACCGCGTCGGCGACACCGGCGGCGACGTCATCGGGGTTGCTCGATCCGTCGATGCGCGGAAGACCGGTCAGCAGATGCAGCTTGTCCCTGGTCAGACCGCGGCCGGGGCGGCCTGACGGGACGTTCACCGCGACCCGGCGGTCGATGTCGGACTCGCTCGGGTCACCGAGGCGGAGCTCGAACCGGGTGCCGATCATGTCCTTGATCGCCGGGCGGATGTCCGCCCACCGGTTCGCCGCGATGATGACGTGCACGCCGTAGGAAAGACCCTGGGTGGCGAGCTTGGTGATCGAGATCTCCAGCTCGTCGAAGTCGTCGCGCAGCGCTTTCCAGTTGTCGACGATCAGGAAGGCGTCACCGAAGGCGTCATCCTCGGGCTTGATCTCGCCGCGCCGCTTGCGGTTGCGGAACTCGTTCATCGAGTCGATGCCCATCGCACCGAACCGGCCTTCCCGCTCGGTGAGCAGGGTGGTCAGCTCGGCCACGATCCGGCGGGCCTTGTCCGGCTCGCGCCGGGCGACGGCGACGCCACCGACGTGCGGCAGGCCCTGGAGACCGGCCAACGTACCGCCACCGAGGTCGAGCGCGTAGAACTGCGCTTCCTCGGGGGTGTGGGTCAGCGACATGGACATGATCAGCGTCCGGAGCATGGTGGACTTGCCCGACTGCGGCCCGCCGACGATCACACCGTGCCCGGCGGCACCGGAGAAATCGGCCCACAGCAGGTCACGACGCTGCTCGTACGGGCGGTCGACGATACCCATCGGCACCTGCAGCCGTCCGTTGCCGAAGAACCCGACCGGGGACAGACCGCGGTCGTCGGTGGGGTTCAGGTTCGGCAGCAGCGTGTCGAGCGAGTTCGGTTCCTTCAGCGGCGGCAGCCACACCTCGTGCGCCGGCGGACCCTGCCCGATCAGCCGGGAGACGACCACGTCGAGCTCGCTGGGCTCGACGGCCTCCTCCGGCTTGGCCTGCTCGACCGGCGCGGCCTCGACCTGCTGCGGCTCCGGCTCTTTCGGCAGTTCGACGAAGTCCGGGACGAACAGCTGCGGGCGCTTGTCCGCGCGGACCACGGTCGCGACCGGGCCCGCCGCCTTGATGCCCGCGGGCCGGTACGGGCCCGAGACGTACGCGGCCTTGAACCGGACCAGCGTCGAGGTGTCGTACTTCAGGTAACCGCCACCGGGCACGGACGGCAGCTCGAACGCGTCGGGCACGCCGATCGCGGCGCGGGATTCCGCGGCGGAGAAGGTCTTCAGGCCGATGCGGTAGGAAAGGTGCGAGTCGAGACCGCGCAGCTTGCCTTCTTCCAACCGCTGCGACGCGAGGAGCATGTGCATCTGCAGCGACCGGCCCAGCCGTCCGATGGCGACGAACAGGTCGATGAAGTCCGGCTTCGCGGCCAGCAGCTCGGAGAACTCGTCACAGACGATGAAGAGCGCGGGCAGCGGGTCGAGGTCGGCGCCGTTCTCGCGCGCTTTCTCGTACTCCCAGACGTTCTTGAAGTTGCCGCCGTTTTTCAGCGCTTCCTGGCGCCGGTTCATTTCACCGGCCAGCGCGTCCTTCATCCGGTCGACCAGCGTGACCTCGTCCGCGAGGTTGGTGATGACCGCGGAGACGTGCGGCGCGGCGTCCAGCCCCATGAACGTCGCACCACCCTTGAAGTCGACGAGGACGAAGTTCAACGTGCTCGACGAGTGTGTGGCGAGCATGCCCAGCACCAGGGTGCGGAGGAACTCGGACTTACCGGAACCGGTCGCCCCGATGCACAGGCCGTGCGGGCCCATGCCCTCCATCGCGGCTTCCTTGATGTCCAGCTCGACCGGCTGGCCGTACTCGCCGACGCCGAACGGGACGCGATAACGGTCCCGCATCGGGCGCGGGCGCCAGGCCTGCTGGACATCGAAGGTCATCGGGTCACCGGGGATGCCCAGCAGCTCGAGCAGACCGGGGTTGGACAGCAGCGGCTCTTCCTCGGCGGCGTCCTGCGCGGCGGTGCCGACGCGGTACGGGGCGAGGAGTCGTGCCAGCGCTTCGGACTCGACGACGCTGAGCGTGTCCGGGCGGCCGAACCACTCGACGCCGCCGGCGCTGCGCGCGCCGAGGCGGTCTTCCTCGACGACCAGCCGCAGGCCGCGGCGGGCCGCGAGGTTGCCGATGGAGTCGGAAAGATCGATCAGGGTGACGCCGACCAGACCCTCTTCGAGGATGATCTGCTCCTCGCGGGTGACCTCGGCGTCGTCGACGATGATGACGACGTGCGGCTGGTCCGGGGCGGGCGTCGCGTTGCGGGAGAACCGCTGGCGGTCACGGAGTTCTTCGTCGAGCCACTCCTCGATCTGCGCGAGGGAGCCCGCCATCATCCGCAGCTGGCCGATACCGTCGGCGAGCGCCGGGTGCTGGGCGTGCGGCAGCCACTTCGCCCACTCCCACTCCTCCTTGGCGCGGCCCGCCGTCGCGACCGCGATGAGGACGTCGTCGGGGCTGTGGAAGGTGACCAGCTGAGCAAGCATCGCCCGGGTGAGGCCGCGGGTGAGGCCGCGGTCGCCCTGCATGCTGACCGCGGCGAATCCGCGGAGGGTGATCTGGGTCGGCAGATCCGGGACGATCGAGTGCGCGCGCACGAACCGGCGCAGGGCCAGCGTCGCGATCGGCTCCAGTTCGTCGACCGGACCGGTCTGCGGCGGCACGAGCCGCGTCGCGAGACGGTGCGAGCTGCGGCCGACGCGGAGGTGGAGGAAGTCCTGGTCGTTCTGGCGGCGTTCCCACATGCGACGGCTCGCGGCCAGCGACCACAGCGTCTGCGGGTCGGGGTGGACCCACTCGAGCGCGGCGCGCTGGTCGACCATGGCCTCACGGGCCCTGTCACGCATCTGGCCGAGGTAACGCAGATAGTCCTTTCGGTCCTCGTCCATCTCGGCTTTTTTGGCGCCACCGCCCTTGCCCGCGCCACCGGCCATCATGCCGACGGTGCTGAGCACCATCATGCCGCCCATCATCATCATCATGGGATTGCGTCCACCCGTGGTGAACATGAAGACCATCATCCCGAGGGAAGCGACGATCATCACCGCGGGAAGCAGCTTCATGACGATGTTGCCCGGGATGGTGCGCGGCACCTCAGGCGGCGGTTCGAGATGCACCTCGCCGCCCGGCGGGCGCGGTGCCGCCAGGCGCGGTGACTTCTTGAACTGCAGCGTGCTCATCGAAGGACCCCTCTTCAAACTCGACGATGGCGGCCACCGTTGGTGCGCGTACGGGTGCGCGAGACAACCTATCGAACGCGACCGGTGAAATCCGGACAACGCCGAGAACGACCCCGACCGGGGCCATACGCATGCCGGGGAGTGTAGGGCTCCGGACCGACAGACCCCAACGAACCCGCGGGCTCCAGACCAGGGCGCGGCGACTTTAGCGGCCTAAGTGCGATCCGGCGGCCGTGAGACCTCCCGGATGCTTAGGGCCGCTAAGCGTCGCAGTTTGCCCGCTAAAGTCGCCGCGCCCGGCCGCCGGTGAGAGGGCCGCGGAGGGCGCCTGCGCACTTTCGCCGGTCTTTTTCCGGCAGTCGATGATGTGGGCACCCGGGTTCGGTATAGGTTCCCCGGTGACCAGACTTTCAGGGCAGGGGGAAGGCAGTGGCAACGGGCACGACGGTATTCAGCAGGGTGACGGTGGTCGCGCCACGCACCCGGATCGACGTGGCTTTGCCGGCTGACGTCGCGGTGGCGGACCTGCTGCCCATGCTGTTGGAAATGGCGAAGGAGGCGACGCCGGACGGCGGCGCCCGCCACGGCGGCTGGGCACTGGCGAAGCTGGGCGACGCGCCTCTCGACCCGAGCCGGACCCTCGCGTCCCTCGGCGTCGTCGACGGCGAACTGCTGCAGCTGCGTAAACGCAACGAGAACCCGCCTCCGCCGCTGTACGACGACGTCGTCGACGCGATCGCCGAGTCGTCCCCGGACAGCTTCCGTCCGTGGACCAAGGAGACGGCGCGTCGTTTCGGGCACATCGCGGGCGGCCTGGCGCTGTTCTTCGCGGCCCTCGCGCTCTTCACCAGCGGGTCGTTCTACGGCGGCAACGCCCTCGCCGCCGCGATCGCCGGCGGTGTCGGCGCGATCGCGTGCGTCGCGATCGGCGCGACGCTGGCCAAGGCCTACAAGGCCGAGGCGACCGGCGTCCTGATCGCCGCGACGGGCGGCCTGCCGCTGGCCTTCGTCAGCGGCTTCTACATCGTGCCAGGGCTGTCCCTGTGGGCGAACCTGCTGCTCGCGAGCGCCCTCGTGATCATCGTGGCGGCGGTCTGCATCCTCGTCATCGGGCAAGGGATCACCACCTTCATCGCGGCCGCGACGACGGCCACGATCTCAGCGCTGACGTTCCTGGCCGCGACGCTCATCGACACCCCGATCGCCGGTGTCGCCGCCGGCGCCACCGCGTTCTCGCTGGCCTGCATCTCGATCCTCCCGCGCGCGACGATCAAGCTCGCGGCCCTCCCGACGCCGCACGTTCCCGGCAGCGCCGAGGAACTCAAGGAAGACTCGGGCTTCCCGGACTACCGCGCCATCGAGCGTCGCACCGCGGTCGCCCACGAGTACATGACCGGCCTGCTGACCGGCTGCGGCGCGGCCACGGCGTTGTTCGCGATCATCGCCTCGACGTCGCCGTCGATCTTCGGCCCGATCCTCGGTGTGGTCGCCACGCTGGTCCTGCTTCTGCGGGCGCGGGCGTACGCGAACGGCGCGCAGGCCATCGCGCTGCTGACCACCGGAATGGTGGCGGGCGCGGGCATCCTGCTCGGCTGGATGTGGTCGGCGAGCCCGCTGAACCGCGTCCTGTTCGTGTTCGGTGCGCTGGTGCTGATCGGCGCCGGCGCGCTCGTGGTCGGCGTGATCTTCCCGAGCCAGCGCTTCTCGCCGCCGCTGCGGCGGACGGTTGAGATCTTCGAGGCCGTCTTCATCGCGACGGTGCTCCCGCTGGCGCTCGGCGTCATGGATCTCTACACGACGCTGCGCCACCTCAACTTCAAGTGACGACCCGATCGGATGATGCTCTGATGGCTGTAGCGCGGAAGTCCAGGGGGACGCGCGTCCGCCACCTCGGCTTCGCCGGGCGTACCGGAACGGTGCTGCTGGCGGCCGGTATCGGTGTTCTCTCGCCCGCGTCGGTCGCACTTCCCGCGTGGGCGCAGCAAAGCAGCGTCGCGCCGGACGCCGGTGGCTACTACGCGACTCCGCCGCCGGTGGACAGGAGCAAGAAACCGGCGGACGAAGGCAAGCCGGACAAGACCTACGAGAAGAAGACCGAGTGCGTACAGCGCAGCAAGCTCGGCGGCGACCAGGTCGACATCAAGAACCGCCCGTGGGGCCAGGAGTACCTGCAGATCGAAAAGGTGCACCAGCTGATGCGTGGCGCCACCAAGTCGGTCGGTGGGGGCGTCAAGGTCGCGGTGATCGACACCGGCGTCAGCGCGCACCCGTACTTCGGCGGACGTGTCGAATCCGGGGGCGACTACGTCGCGACCCCCGCCGGTAAGGCACCGGGGCTCGAGGACTGTGACGGCCACGGCACCGAGGTGGCGGGGATCATCGCCGCGAACCCGCCCGACGCGAGTATCGGGTTCCGGGGGGTCGCGCCGGACGCCACAATCCTGTCGATCCGGCAGTCCAGCCAGAACTACGAAGAGGCCGAGAAGAAGGCGGAACCGCCGCCCAGCACGGCATCCAGCTCCGCTCCGCCTGCTTCGTCTAACAAACCCAGTTCGCAGCTTCCGCCGTCCTCACAGGGAAACGGTGCAGCAGGCGGAACGGCACCGGGGCAGGACAAGGGCGGACGGCAGCAGGAACAGGGCAAGACCGCGGGGACGCTGAAGACGCTCGCGCAGGCTGTGGTCCGGGCCGTCGACAAGGGCTCCCGGGTGATCAACATGTCGGTCGACAACTGTCGTCCGGCCACCGGCAGCATCACCTTGGGCGAGCAGCAGCTTCAGGCGGCGGTGAACTACGCCGTCGACCGTGACGTGGTCGTCGTCGCGGCGGCGGGCAACGTCGGCGACAAATGTCCGCAGAACGACCAGCCGGACCCCAAATCCCCCAAGATGATCGTCACGCCGCCGTGGTTCGCCGACGACGTCCTGTCCGTCGCGGCGATCGACGACACCGGTGGTGTCGCGGACTTCAGCGTCAACGGACCTTGGGTCAGCGTCGCCGCTCCGGGCACCAAGATCATTTCCCTCGACCCGGCGGACGGCTCGAACAGCCTGGCCAACCTGACCATCGAGGGCAACGGAGAGCCGGGTGCCATCCAGGGGACCAGCTTCGCGGCGCCATACGTCGCCGGCGTGGCCGCTCTCGTGCGCGCGAAGTTCCCAGGTCTGCAGGCACGCGAGGTGATGAACCGGATCAAGGCGACGGCGCAGCACCCCGCGGCGCCGGGCGGACGGGACAACTTCGTCGGCTTCGGGGTCATCGACCCGATCGCGGCACTGACGGCGATCGTGCCGTCGGAGGCGGACAAGGCCAAGCCCGTCCAGCTGCCCGCGGATCTGCCGCCCGCGAACGACCGCGATCCCGCCCCGATGATCGTCGCGCTCGCCGGAACCGGCGGGGGCCTGGTGGCGCTGCTCGTCACGCTGTTCGTGGTGCACTCGGTCCGCCGCAACCGGCCGACCACCTCACCAGGCCGCAAAACCCCGTAGGCCTCGACTTTAGCGGCCTAAGTGCGATCTGCCCTGGACTCGCCTCCGAGCCGTCCAGATCGCACTTAGGCCGCTAAAGTCGCTCGGGCGCGTGGGGCACCTACTTGGCGGGTTTGGGCTTCAGAGCGGGTTTCGCCGGGCTGTCGTCCTCGCCGATCACGGGCGGGACGACCTGGCCAGGCTCGCCGACCACATCGGACGGCTTCGAGGTGGGCCGTGTCTTCGACTGGTGAGCCGCTCGGCCTCCACCGCCCATGCCCATCCCCATCGGCGCCATCCCCATGGGCATCATCCCCGTCCCCGACCCGGCCGCGGCCTGGCCCTGAGGCGGCGAAGCCTGCACGGACGCGACCTCCGGGATCGGCGCCTGTCCTTGTTCGATCAGCGGTTCCTGCGACCCGGTCTTCCGGCCGTCGGCGGGGTCGGCGGCCGCGGACGGCGAAGTCGACTGTTCCTCGGACGCGGCACTGGAATCCGATTCCGCGGCGTCCTTCTCCACGGTCGGCGCACCCGCCGCCGTGGAATCGTCATGGAGCTTGAACTCGTCCTGCGGGTACCGGTGAGCGATCTCGATGCTCCGCGAAACAGCATCGGGATCGTCCACCCCGTCACAAAGCCTCACAAAGCCCTCGAGGACGTCGCGGCCGGCTTCGAAAAGCGCCTTGGCCGACTCTTGCGCCTCTTCCAGCTGAGTTCGCGCCCGCCGGACGCCACCGACCGGCAGCATCGCGGTCTCGGAGGTCAGTTCGGCCGTGTCGACCAAGACTTCGACGAGGTCGGCCAGGATGCGACGGATCGACAACACCAGTTCGTCGAGCGAACCCGCCAGCGTGTTCAGGGCGTCTTCGACGTCGGAGCCCGCGATGTTGATGTCCCCGATGTACGCGACGAACGCATCGGCGTCCTTGCCGGACCACCCGGCGTCGAGACGGCCGAGGTCCTCCGACAGCTCCTTCGACACGGTGGCCGCGGTCATCGCCGCTTTTCGGAGCCGTCCCGCTTCGTCCTTCAGGTCCTCCCAGCGCCCCGCCAGCGGAGTCAGGTAGGCCTCGACCGGATCGATCAGCCCCAGATGGCCGGACAGCTCCGAAACAAAGGCGAGATGCGGCTCCGCATCCCCGATGAGGTCCTCACCTGCCGAGCCAGGCGCGTTTAGCGGGCTAAACGCGCTCGGCGCCGCCACAGGAGCGGCAGGGCGCGCGGACGCCATCGGGTGCGGGATGGAATCGGTCGGGTTCTCCGACTCGGCGATCATGCGGTTCAGAGCTCCACGGCGTGCTTGATCATCTGGGCGGCCTCGTCGTCGTGCCCGGCGTGCCGCGCGGTCACCGTGCGGAGGGCCTCCGACGCCGACCTCAGCGCGGCCGCGCCTTCCACCAGCTGACGCTGGATGGCCTCGGCCGCGCGTCCGTAAGACGCGCCGAGGCCCAGCTCCTCCCCCAGCGTGCCGTGGGATTCGACAGTGATGCCGTCTCCGGTCACCTCGGCGGCCGCCAGCTCGAGTTCTCCGGCGGCCGCGTCGACCCGCTTCGCGTAGTCACCGACGACGGTGCCGTCGATCTTCAGGCCGGCCACTGCGCCCTCCACTCACCCGACAGTGCTTGGGCGTTGAGACGCTTGTGCCGCCCCGAAGGTTCCCGCGATCAGTTTCCCGCCGGAGGCTGCTGCCCCTGCGTGGCGACCGATCCGGCCCTGTCGTCGATCGGCACCGTGTCGAACGCGCGAAGTACGTCCTGCGTGTTCAGCGACGCGCCGACCGGCAGGATCCTGACGATCGACTCCGGTGCGGGCACGCGCTTGTTGAGCCCGATCGAGTCCGCCGTGACAGCGTCAGGGATGCCGTAGCGGATCCCGCGATCGGAGATCAGCTGGATCGGCCCCTTGTCGAAGGTCTCCTTGCCGGTCGCCGACTGGACGACCGCCGCGAAACCGGGCTCCATGAAGAAGCTGTTGATCGGCGCGCCGACCGGGCCGGGAGTACCGATCTTGACCCCGGGCGCGGAACCGTCTGCGTTCCTGCCCTTCGGCAGCTTGTCGTCGACGAAAACCGCGGTGTGACCGTCCCGGCTGTTGCCGTCGCCGGTGATGGACCAGCTCAGGCAGGACACCCGGGAACCTTGGGTCGCGTTGAGCACCGTCGGCACGGTCTGGGGGTAGGCGTCGAGCTCGATGAAGCCCGGCTGCCCGGCGGCCACCCGCGTGACGTTGCGGATCTTGCCCAGCGCCACGGACATGACCGAAGTGCTGCCGTCGTTCTTCCCGGTCTGGACGATGTCCGCGACGGCCGGGGAGATGGACTGGATCCCTTCCCTCGTGATGAGGTGGAAGTCCTTCCGCCCTTCGGCCTGCTCGGTGGAGAAGACGTCACCAACCTTCATGCCTTCGATTTCGAAGCTGGGGTTCTCGCCCTTGCCCGTGACGTCCGGCTGCTTCAGCTCCGGCACCTCGGGGATCGCGTCCAGCAGGCCCTGGGAAATACCGCGAGGCTGGTCGGGCAGCTTCAACGCGGAGAGGACGGCACTGGCGTCGGGCTTGATCTCGGCCTTGACGGCGTTCGCGTTCGGGAGGTTGGGATTCGACGCCAGCCGGTAGATCAGATAGATCCTGCCGTTGGCGCCCCTGGCCATCAATGCCTCGTTCTGGCCGAGCTCACGGTTTCCGAGCTGTTTCACACCCGCGTAGACGGTCGTCTCGGTCTTCGTGAGATCTGGCCTGGGCACCGTCGGGTCGTACATGACCTCGTCGCACACACCCCAGTCCGGGGCGACACGCTGGCCTTCCGTCGGCATCAGCTGCGGGCCGTTGGGAATGCCCATGAGCTGACCGCGGGGAATGTTCTTCAGCTGTTCGTCCGAAACGACTGTGGGGTTCTTCACTTCGGAGGCCTGTGCGGGCCCGGAAGGCTTGCTGCCTGCCTGCTGCGCCCCTTGCTTGGACTGCGCGATGATCAGCAGCCGTGCGGAAGCGAGGTTGAAGGTCGGAATCAGTTTCTTCGGGTTCCCCGCAACGACGTAAACCGTTCCGGACTGTTCGCCGATGACGATGTTGCCCGCCTCCGGAACGGAGGGTTTCGGGCTCAACAGCCCCCAGATGACGAAGACCAGTACGCCCAGCGCGGCCAGCACGATGCCCACGATGGTGGCGCGCGTGTGCGTGCGCATCGGGTCGTGGAGCATGACGGCGTCGCGACGGACCAGCGCGGATTGCATCCGGCGCAGAACGAACTGATAAGCCTGAACTTGAGACTTAGTAGTCGGTGTTGATGGCATTCTCGACCTACAGTCCTCCCCGTCGCGGTACGGTTCCGCAGGATAGCCGTACGGGGACCGTCTGGTGTGGGGTTTCTACCAACCCCAGCTAGTGTCAAGTTCCTCGGGACCGGCTTTCCGGGTACGCAGCACGCACGAGGGGAAGAGAAAGCGCGGATGTCCGTCACCACTCCTCCACGTCCGCCCGGCCCTCCGGGGTCTCAACCTCCAGGTCGCCCGCCGGGGCCGCCGCCAAGGCCCGGCAGACCAAATGGTCCTGGTGGCCCGGCCGGCGGCCAGGGAGGCCCCGGGGTTCCTCGTGGACCCGGTGGTCCCGGTGGCCCTGGCGGACCGCAGGGGCCAGGCGGCCCCGGAGGTCCTGGGGGACCTAGTGGTCCTGGAGGCCCCAGTGGTCCGAGTGGCCCGGGCGGTCCTCCGTCCGGCGGCCCCGGCCCGCAGCCCGGTCCTCCGGCCACCCCCGCGCCGCGGATCGCCGCGCCGGCGCGGCGACGGACCGGCGGGATCAACCTCGGTCCGCTGCCCGTGGCGAACCTGGTCGTGCTCGAACTCGGGCTCGCGATCGGTCTCGTTCTCCTCGCGATCGACATGAAGCTGAAGTACGTCGCGATCGGTGTGCTCGGGGTCGCGATCATCATCGCGTTCCTGCGCTGGGGCGGCCGCTGGTTCACCCAATGGGCTGGACTCACCATGCGGTACATGTTCCGTTCGCACGATCGCGTGGCGGCTCCGCTTCCGCCGAGCAGCATCGAGACGCTCGCCACCGAAGAGGACGCCGTCACCGGCCCCGACGACGCCCGGGTGAACCTGCTTCGCCTCGCCGTTCCCGATCTCGTCGTCGCGCACGGCGTCGACCACGAACGCCAGCAGGTCGGCCTCGCGTGGAACGACGGGACGTGGACCGCGGTCCTGCTCGTCGAACCCGCGCCCGCGCTGATCACCCAGGCCGGCGGCGCGCCGAGCCTGCCGCTGTCCGCGCTCGCGCCGTGTTTGGAAGACCGCGGCGTGGTCCTCGACTCGATCCAGATGATCTGGCACTGCTACCCGGGCAGTGCGTCCCTTCCGTCGGACTCGCCGGCACTCAGCTCCTACATGGAGGTACTCGGCCCGCTCCCCGCGGCCGCGCGCCGGACGACGTGGGTCGCCATCCGGCTCGACCCGCGCCGGTGCCCGGCCGCCATCCGCGAACGCGGCGGCGGCGTCGTCGGTGCGCATCGCGCGCTGATCGGTGCGCTGTCGCGAGTGCGCAACGCCTTGGAGTCGCAGGGCGTGCCGACCCGGCCTCTCGACCCGGACGAGTTGCTGCGGTCCAGTATTTCGGCCGCGGAACTGACCGCGGTCGCCGGTTCGCCCGCGAAAGTCGGCCTGCAGGAGCGCTGGACCGGCGTTACCGCGGCGGGCATCGGACACGCGAGCTACGCGATCACCAGCTGGCCGAAGGGCAAGATCAGCGGCAGCCTGAACGCGCTGACCAGCGTCCGCGCGTTGTCGGCGACGGTGGCGATGTCGATCTCGCCGTCCGCCGATGAAGGCAAGATCGGCCTGCGGGGCATCGTGCGCCTGAGCGCGCGGAACCCGCGTGAACTGGACGCAGCCGACCAGCGGCTGCAGGGCATCTCGGACCGGCTGGGCGTGGCGCTGACGCCGTTGCGCGGCCTGCAGATTTCCGGGTTCTCCGCGACATTGCCGATCGGAGGCACGGCATGAGCACCCGTATGCGTGACGCCGGCCAGAACGCCGGTATCGCCCCGGAATTCACCGTCGACCCGGCGATGCTCGACGCGATCAGCCCGTCCGGCGACCGAGGCGGGATCGTCCTCGGCTCCGGACTCAAGGGTGAGCCGCTGACGATCTCCGCGCTCCGCTCGACGCCGACCCGGATCGTTCTCGTCGGAGGTCTGTACCTGGCTCGCCAGGTGGCGTTGCGGGCGATGGCGGTCGGAGCGTGGGTCGTCGTGGCGACCGGGCGACCGGCCGCGTGGCAGGTTCTCCCCCAGGCGGCGGGCAATCAGCCCAACGGCAGGCCGTCGCCGCTGGTACAGATCCGGCGGCTGTCGCCGGTGGACCTGCCGCGTCCGTCCGAGGACGCGCCGCTGCTGGTGGTGACCGACGGCGGCCCGACACCGCAGGACCTGTTCCCGCCGCGGTCGCCGTGGCAGACCACGGTCTACGTGCTGCCTTATCTGCATCCGCAGGCCGGGGCGACCGCGAACGCGGCCGACCTGGTGCTGATGCAGCGGCTCCCGCCTGGACAGGCCGAACTGGCCGCGCGGATCTGGCGACTCCCGCCGCAAATGATGAAGCAGCTCACGGCCTTGAAAGACGACCAAGTCGTCGCACTGGGACGCAACCTGTGGCGCCCTCTTCGCCTGGTCACCACTGCGAAAGAGCAGCAGATCCTGGGCCCCGTACGCCGCGGCGACTAAGCCGGCGCGGCGACTTTAGCAGCCTGATCGCGCTCTGCGGGGCACTGTCCACATCGGACAGTGTCCCCGTTTTGCGTCCCGCCCCGTTTCACGATTAGGCCGCTAAAGTCGACCTGGCTCGGGAAGCGGGTGGGGAGGTTGTCCGTCAAGGGGCAACTGCGCGGACTGTGGATAAGCCGGGGTTTGTGGATAAGTCGCCCCTGAAGGACCTGTGACGGCCATGCGTTGTCGGTCTTTTCGATCACGGTGTCGGCATGACCAAACCATTCGATTCATCCCATCTCCCCGACGTCTTCCGTGGCTCCGAGGCACGCAAAGCAGGCCTCATCACGGCAAGCCGCCTCCGCGGTCCCAGCGTGCGGAGGCTGTTCCAGGACGTCTACACGCGCGCTGACGTGGAGGTCACGCACGAGCTGCGCTGCCGAGGCGCCGCGCTACTGGCGCCTCCGGAAGCCGTGCTGACCGGACGATCGGCTGCGACCGTTCAAGGCATCGAGCTGGCCAACCCCAACGATCCGGTCGAGATGGTCGTACCGGAGAAATACCGCTTCGGACCGATAGACGGAATCAAGATTCGGCGTACCGAGATCAGGCCCGAAGAATCGGGGCCGTGGAACGGCATTCGTATCGCGCGTAAGACCCGGATCGCGCTGGACCTGCTCCTGCGGCTTTCTCCTCGAAAATCCGGTTGGGTGAGACGGCTCCGCACCGGCGTCCCCGATCTGGACCAGTTCATGAGAGCCGAGAAGCTGCGCGATCTACATCTCAACGGGGAGTTCTACGGTCGCCGCAATCGAGGAATCCGCCTGGCCAGACATGCTTTACGACTGTCCGATCCTCGCGCGGAGTCGCCCCCGGAATCGGAGGTTCGCATCGTGCTGGCCGCCGGCGGAATTACGGCGACACCTCAGTTCGAAGTCATCTCTCGAACGGGTCATTTCGTCGCTCGCCTCGATCTAGGAGACGAGGAGTACAAGGTCGCAATCGAATACGACGGACGCTGGCACAACACGCCAGCGCAACGAGCTCACGATCGGAAACGCCGAAGACGAGCGGAAGCCGAAGGCTGGCGCTTCGTCATCGTCACCGCGGAAGACCTGGCGACCGATTTCGAAGGCATCGTCGAGGCCGTCCTGCGTGCCCGCCGCGGCGCGGTTAGCCCGCTAACTGTGCCGCGCCCGGGTCAGGAGGGGGTGCGCATGGCGCGCGTTTGATCGGCGCGGGCGGCGAGTTCCGTGTCCGGCGGGTAGTCGACGGCCATCAGCGACAGGCCGTGTGCGGGAGCGACAGCGCTGTCGCGCGTGCGGCTCTCCAAGACGTCGCCGGGCCAACCCAGCGCACGACGGCCGTCTCCGACCAGAAGCAGTGCCCCGACCAGGCTGCGCACCATCGAGTGGCAGAACGCGTCAGCGGAGACGTCGACCTCGACCGCGTGCGGTCCGGTCCGCCGCCAGACAAGCCGCTGCAGCTCGCGAATTGTCGTGCTGCCTTCGCGCTGCTTGCAGAAGGCCGCGAAGTCCTGGAGCCCCAAGAGGGACGCCGACGCCTCGTTCATCGCGTCGATCGAAAGCGGCCGTCCCCAGGCCACGGTGTCGTGACGCCGCAAGGGATCCACTCCCCACGGCGCATCCGAGACGCGGTAAAGATAGTGCCGTCGCACAGCGGAGAACCGCGCGTCGAACCCCGGGGCGGCCACCCGAGCACCCAGCACCCGCACGTCACCCGGCAGGTACCGATTCCAGCGGTGACGCATCCGCCCCAGGTCGGGAATACCTTGCTCGTCCAGTTCAAGGCGACCGGATCGCGTTTTGCCCGCTAAAGGCGACACGTCGACGTGGACCACCTGGCCGGCCGCGTGCACACCGGCATCGGTGCGGCCGGCGACGACGACGGACTTCGGGACCGAGGCTCCTGGAGGCTGCTTCGCGAGCGCTTCTTCGAGGAGTCCCTGAACGGTGCGCCGCCCGGGCTGCCGCGCCCAGCCGGAGAAATCGGTGCCGTCGTAAGAGACATCCAGACGCAGACGAACGAGCCCGCCCTCCGCAGTGGGAGTGGCGGACTCGTCCGGGGTGTTCGGTGCCGTCAGGACGTCAGTCCTTCTTGCTGTCCGCGTCCGCGGCGGGGGCCTCAGCGGCTCCGTCGGCGGCGGGAGCCTCGGTGGCCTCCGGAGCGTCAGCGGCGGCCGTGTCGGCTGCCTCAGTGGCCTCGGTGGCCACGGTGGTCTCCTCGGCGGCCGGGGCGGCAGCCTTCGGCTCGTCCTTGGCGAACTTCGTCTTGCGCGCGGCCTCGGCCTCGGCGGTGACGGTCTTCTCGGCCACCAGTTCGATGACCGCCATGGGGGCGTTGTCGCCCTTGCGCGCCATCGTCTTGGTGATCCGGGTGTAACCACCCGGACGCTCCGCGAAGAACGGACCGATTTCGGCGATCAGCTTGTGCACGACGTCCTTGTCGCGCACGATGCGCTGGATCTGACGACGGTTGTGCAGGTCGCCCCGCTTCGCCTTCGTGATCAGCTTTTCGGCCAGCGGGCGCACCCGCCGGGCCTTCGCCTCGGTCGTCGTGATCTTGCCGTGCTCGAACAGCTGCGTGGCCAGATTGGCCAGGATCAGCCGCTCGTGCGCGGGCGACCCGCCGAGACGGGGTCCCTTTGTGGGGGTGGGCATCGGTTCTCCTCGTTCAGCTCACAGCTGGAGGCCGGGGCTCCCCCACCCCTACCGGTGAGGGAGCCGAAGCTGGCCCTACAGCTGCTCCGTCTCTGCGTAGTCCTGGCCATCGTCGTGGCCATTGTCCGAAATTCCGTCCGTGATGCTGTCGACGCCCTCGGACCAGCCTTCACCGTCGTAGCTGGCCGCGGCCGCGGTCGGGTCGAACCCGGGCGGGCTGTCCTTCAGCGCGAGGCCGAGACCGACGAGCTTGAGCTTGACCTCGTCGATCGACTTCGCGCCGAAGTTGCGGATGTCCAGCAGGTCGGCCTCGCTGCGCGAGACCAGTTCGCCGACGGTGTGGATGCCCTCGCGCTTGAGGCAGTTGTACGACCGGACGGTGAGGTCCAGGTCCTCGATCGGCATCGCGTAGGCGGCGATGGTGTCCGCCTCCTGCGGCGACGGGCCGATCTCGATGCCCTCGGCGTCGACGTTCAGCTCGCGCGCGAGACCGAACAGCTCCACCAGCGTCTTACCGGCCGACGCGACAGCGTCCCGCGGCGTGATCGACGGCTTCGTCTCCACGTCCAGGATCAGCTTGTCGAAGTCGGTGCGCTGCTCGACACGGGTCGCCTCGACCTTGTAGGTCACCTTCAGCACCGGGGAGTAGATGGAGTCGACCGGGATCCGGCCGATCTCCGCGCCCGCCTGCTTGTTCTGCAGGGCCGGAACGTAACCGCGGCCGCGCTCGACGACGAGCTCGATCTCGAGCTTGCCCTTGCCGTTCAGCGACGCGATGTGCAGATCCGGGTTGTGCACGGTGACACCGGCCGGGGGCACGATGTCGGCAGCGGTGACCTCACCGGGGCCCTGCTTGCGCAGGTACATGGTGACCGGCTCGTCCTCTTCCGAGGAGACCACGAGCTCCTTGAGGTTCAGGATGATGTCGGTGACGTCTTCCTTCACCCCGGGAACGGTGGTGAACTCGTGCAGCACACCGTCGATGCGGATGCTCGTCACGGCCGCGCCCGGAATGGACGACAGCAGCGTGCGCCGCAGCGAGTTGCCGAGCGTGTAGCCGAAGCCGGGCTCCAGCGGTTCGATGGTGAACCGGGAGCGGGTCTCGTTGACCGTCTCTTCGCCGAGAGCCGGCCGCTGGGAAATCAGCATCTTTCCTAATTCCTTTCCAAACGGCGCCCGCCATATGACACCGAAAGGGATGGCGAAACGGCGGCGCACTCCGGGCGCCGCCGCCCGTGCCCACACCGGGCCGGGGTTTCCCCGGCCCGGTGATGGATCACTTCGAGTAGAGCTCGACGATCAGCTGTTCCTGGACCGGAACGTCGATCTGAGCGCGCTCCGGGAGCTGGTGGACCAGCACCCGGAGGTTGGACGGAACAACCTGGAGCCACGCGGGAACGGGACGCTCGCCGAACGACTCCTTGGCAGCGACGAAGGGCAGCATCGCGAACGACTTCGGCCGCACGTCGATGATGTCCCACTTGCTGACCTGGTACGAGGGCACGTTGACCTTGACGCCATTGACCACGAAGTGACCGTGGCTCACCAGCTGACGCGCCTGACGGCGGGTGCGGGCGATGCCGGCGCGGTAGATCACGTTGTCCAAACGGGACTCGAGGATCTGCAGCAGGTTCTCACCGGTCTTACCCGGACGCCGGACGGCTTCCTTGTAGTACCGGACGAACTGACGCTCGAGAACGCCGTAGGTGTAGCGAGCCTTCTGCTTCTCCTGCGACTGCAGGAGGTACTCGGACTCCTTGATGCGCCCGCGGCCGTGCTGGCCCGGCGGGTAGGGGCGACGCTCGAAAGCCTGGTCGCCGCCGATGAGGTCAACCTTGAGGCGACGCGAAATACGCGTCGCGGGGCCGGTGTAACGAGCCATTTCTTCTTACTCCTCCCCGTTCCTCAGACCCGGCGCCGCTTGGGCGGGCGGCAGCCGTTGTGAGGCTGCGGGGTCACGTCCTGGATGGTGCCGACCTCGAGGCCGGCCGCCTGCAGCGAGCGGATCGCCGTCTCGCGGCCCGAACCCGGGCCCTTCACGAAAACGTCGACCTTCTTCATGCCGTGCTCGGCAGCCTTGCGGGCGGCGTTCTCGGCGGCCATCTGCGCGGCGAACGGGGTGGACTTACGCGAGCCCTTGAAGCCCACGTGACCACTCGACGCCCACGCGATCACGGCACCGGTCGGGTCCGTGATCGAGACGATGGTGTTGTTGAAGGTGCTCTTGATGTGCGCGTGGCCGTGCGCGACATTCTTCTTTTCCTTACGGCGGACCTTCTTGGCCCCCGCCGCAGTACGAGACTTCGGTGGCATGTTCTGAGGGTTCTCCTGTTAGCGCGCGTTCTCTTGGTGAGCGGCGACCGCTTCGGCCTGGCCGCGCCGGATGATCGAACCGGCGTCGGTGTACAGGTTGCGGAGCGCCATCGGGCGGGCGTAAAGCGCCTTGGGCGAGACACATGCCGAGCCGCGGCGGTGAACGCCGCCCATCTGCACGACCTTCTTGCCCTGGACGCTCACTTCTTGCCAGCCTTCTTCTTGCCGGCGACCGTCTTCTTCGGACCCTTACGGGTACGGGCGTTCGTCTTGGTCCGCTGACCACGGACGGGAAGTCCGCGACGCCAGCGAAGGCCCTCGTAACACCCGATCTCGATCTTCCGACGGATGTCGGCGTTCACCTCACGGCGAAGGTCACCCTCGACCTTGAAGTTCTCTTCGATGTAGACCCGCAGCTTGGCGAGGTCGTCATCGCTCAGATCCTTGACGCGAGTGTCCGCGTTGAGCTCGGCAGCCGCGACGAGCTGCTTCGAGCGGGTACGGCCGATGCCGTAGATGTAAGTCAGCGCGATCTCCAACCGCTTTTCGCGGGGGAGGTCTACGCCAGCGAGTCGTGCCATTGGCGTTGATGCTCCTTCATAGAATTCGTCTTCAGGTCTGCTCCCCGTCCGGTCCCGGGACCGACTCGCCTGTCGTGCCCTCGGCTCGCGCTTCGGGTGTCCCGGCCCCGGCCTGAAGTCCGGGGGTGAACCGGGCCGTTCGCACGGCCCGGCAGGTGCGGGGAGATTGTGTAGCCGTCAATCCACTCTGTACGAGTGCGAGTGATCAGCCCTGCCGCTGCTTGTGCCGCAGGTTCTCGCAGATCACCATGATCCGGCCGTGACGGCGGATCACTTTGCACTTGTCGCAGATTTTCTTGACGCTCGGCTGAACCTTCACGTCTCCTGCTCTCCTGCTTGTACTAACTCGTCGTGATCACTTGTAGCGGTAGACGATGCGACCACGAGACAAGTCGTAGGGCGAGAGCTCCACGACAACCCTGTCCTCGGGCAGAATGCGAATGTAGTGCTGCCGCATCTTGCCGCTGATGTGTGCAAGGACCTTGTGGCCGTTCTCCAACTCGACGCGGAACATCGCGTTGGGGAGCGGCTCGACTACGCGGCCTTCGACCTCGATGGCCCCGTCTTTCTTGCCCATGTCCTCCGCATTTCCTGTCGCTACGCTGTGTTATCAGTCAGAGCTTGAGTGCTTGGCTGGGTGGTGCGTCGGCACACTCCACCCGGGGTCCAATGTTCGTTCGCGAGAATTCACGAGCGCGCAGGATCCGGGCGCGATGAGTACACCGACTTGACAGTGTACGCAACCCGTGTCGCGAGGCCCAGACGGGGGGTAACTGTGTTACATGCCCCGGGCTCGCCGGAAGCGACCTCCCCTATCATACGCCTCCACCGACCTGCGTTTAGCGGGCTGATCGCGACCTGGCGGGCCTATTGCCCGGCGTGCTCGGCGGCCCGAGGTGTACCCGATGGGGGCAGCGCCCAGACGCCTCAGGCGAGGCGGGGCACTGCGCCGACCAGCGGGCGGACTTGCGTTTCGCGGCCTAACCGCGACCTGGCGCCCACCTGCGTTTAGCCCCCTAATCGCGATCACCGGATCGCGATTAGGGGGCTAAACGCAGGTCTGGGCGCACTTGCGTTTAGCGGGCTAAACGCGATCTGGGGCCGGAGAGGGTCAGGCGTCTTCGGGGGCGGTCAGCACCCACGGGCCGTCATCGGTGATGGCGACGGTGTGTTCCCAGTGCGCGGCCCGCGAGCCGTCCGCTGTCACGACGGTCCAACCGTCGTCGAGCTCGACGGTCTCACCACCACCACCGGTCAGCATGGGCTCGATCGCGAGCGCCATTCCGGTCTTGAGTCTCGGGCCCTTGCCGGGCTTACCGAGGTTCGGCAGGAACGGGTCCATGTGCATCTGGCGCCCGATCCCGTGACCGCCGTACTCGACGATCATCCCGTACTCGATGCCGTCATCCTGGCCGGCCTTCTCGGCCGCGGTCTGCACGGCATGCGAGATGTCTGTGAGCCGCCCACCGGATGACACCGCGGCGATCCCCGCCCACATCGCCGCCTCGGTGGCCGCCGAAAGCGCGAGATCCGCCTTCGACACCTCACCGATCGCGAGAGTGACCGCGGAGTCGCCGTGCCAACCGTCGAGGATCGCGCCGCAATCCACCGAGATGATGTCGCCCTCGTTCAAGGCCTGCGTCTTCGACGGGATGCCGTGCACGATCTGCTCGTTCACCGAAGCGCAGATCGACGCAGGGAAGCCGTGGTAACCCTTGAACGAGGGCACCGCGCCGGCGTCGCGGATCGTCTGCTCGGCGAGTTCGTCGAGATCGGCCGTCGTCGCCCCTGGCTTGGCGATCTCGCGCACCGCGGTGAGGGTGCGCCAGACGATCAGACCGGCCGCGCGCATCGCCTGGAGCTCGCCCGGGGTCTTGAGTTCGATCATGCGCCCACGACGAAGCCGTTGCAGTACACGCAGTCCTCCGAGGTTCACGTGCGGTCGCGCAGCGCTTCCAGCACGCGGACGGAGATCTCGTCGACCGAGCCGACACCGTTGACCGTGACCAGGATGTCCGCGTAGTACTCGAGCAGCGGAGCCGTCTCGGACACGTAGATCTGCTGGCGACGACGGATGACCTCTTCGGTGTCGTCCGAGCGGCCACGGGACAGCAGCCGCTCGACGACGACGTCTTCGGAGACCTGGAGCTGGATGACCGCGTTCAGTTCGGTGTCGACCTCGCCGAGGATCTCACCGAGGACGTCAGCCTGCTTCGTGTTGCGGGGGAAGCCGTCCAACAGGAAACCGACCTTGGCGTCGGGTTCGGCAAGACGCTCACGCACCATCTCGTTCGTGACCGAATCGGGCACGAGTTCACCGGAATCCAGGTAGCGCTTGGCTTCCTGGCCCAGCGGCGTCTGCTCCCCCACGTGGGCGCGGAACAGATCGCCGGTCGAGATATGCGGGATCCGGAGCTTCTCCGACAGTGCTACCGCCTGAGTACCTTTGCCCGCGCCAGGAGGGCCAACAAGAACCAGGCGCGTCACTTCAAGAACCCTTCGTAGTTACGTTGCATCAGCTGGCTTTCGATCTGCTTCACGGTGTCGAGACCGACACCGACCATGATCAGCACAGCCGTGCCACCGAACGGGAAGTTCTGGTTGTTCCCGCTACCGGTAACGGACAGGAAGAAGTTCGGGAGGATCGCGATGATGCCCAGGTACAGCGAGCCCGGCAGGGTGATCCGGCCGAGGACGTAGCTGAGGTACTCCGCGGTGGGACGGCCCGGGCGGATACCCGGGATGAAGCCACCGAACTTCTTCATTTCTTCCGCACGCTCGTCCACGTTGAACGTGATCGTGATGTAGAAGTACGTGAAGAAGATGATCAACGCGAAGTACAGCAGGACGTGCGCCCAGCTGGACTGGTTGACGATGTAGTTCTGGATGAAGACCTGCCACCCGGCGTTGCTGTTGGCGTCAGCGACGAGGCGGCTGATCAGATCCGGCAGGTAGAGCAGCGACGAGGCGAAGATGACCGGGATGACACCGGCCTGGTTCACCTTGATCGGCAGGTAGGTCGAGGTCCCGCCGTACATGCGGCGGCCGATCATGCGCTTGGCGTACTGCACCGGGATCCGGCGCTGGCCCTGCTCGACGAAGATGACGCTGGCGATGATCACCAGGCCGAACACGCAGATGAGGGTGAACACCACGGGGCCCGCGCTGCTGAGGATGTTGCCACCCTCGATCGGGATGCGGGCGGCGATGTTCAGGAAGATCAAGACGGACATACCGTTTCCGACGCCGCGCTCGGTGATCAGCTCACCCAGCCACATCATGACGGCGGTACCGGCGGTCATCGTGATGACGATGATGGCCAGCGTGTAGACGCTGTTGTCCGGGATGATCGCGGTGTCGCACTGCGGGAAGAGCTGCTTGCGGTCGGCGAGCGCCACCACACCGGTGGCCTGCAGAACCGCGAGGGCGATCGTCAGGTACCGGGTGTACTGGGTCAGCTTGCCCTGGCCGGCCTGGCCTTCCTTCTTCAGCTCCTCGAACCGTGGGATGACCACGGTGAGGAGCTGGACGATGATGCTCGCCGTGATGTACGGCATGATGCCGGTCGAGAACAGCGACAGCTGCAGCAGTGCACCGCCACTGAACAAGTTCAGCAGCTGATAGACGCCCTCCTGCGACCCGGTTTCCGTACATTTCTGGACGGCGGAGTACGAGATGCCCGGGGCCGGGATGGTGGCACCGATTCGGTAGACCGCGACGATGGCTAGCGTGAACAGGATCTTCTTACGTAGATCCGGCGTCGCGAGAGCCGAGCGGAAGGCGCTGAGCACGCGGGGGACCTCCTCGGCGTCGTCGGCTGTCGTACCGACGATCGGCTTGGCCGACCTAGGGCCGGCAGGAACACACAGCTTTCTGGCACAAGCCAGGAGCGCTTCGGGGCACACTCGTCCCGAAGCGTGTCGCCGACTCTAACAGCTTCACAGGGCGTGTCCGCAGTGCGTGTGGGTTTTCCGAACGAAGGTTGGTCCGCGAGGTTGATCGGCTTCCGCTTCTCGCTCCGGAACCTTGACAGATCGCCTTGTCGTTCCGTGCTTTCCGAGCCCATCGGATCGCGATTAGCCCGCTAAACGCACCGTGATCGGGGGTGGGTTCAGAGGCTCGACGCGGCGAGGGCTCCCGCCATGCCGAGGCACACGACACCGGTACCCCGATCGACGTTGCGGGCGACTTCACGAGCGCGCCGGCTCCGATGGAGGTCACGCCCGCGACGAGCTCGGCGACCACGTAAATGGCGCCGGGGGTCGCGATCTGGGCAGAAAAGGAGCCGTGAGCTGCGTCGATGAACTGGGGCACGAACGCGGCGAAGATGAGGATCGCCTTCGGGTTCGTGATCGCGACGACGAATTCCTTCCTCGCGACCTGCGGGGCCGGTACGGATTCAGTGTCCTGCGGCCCCGGGACCAGCGCGGTCCGCTCACCGCGGAACGTCGGCCACGGCAGCCGTCCGCCGATCCAGACCAGATAGGGGACACCTACCGATTTGATCACTGTGAGTGCAACTTCGGAGGCGGCGAGGAGTTGCCCAAGTCCTGCGGCGACGGTAGCGATCAACACTGTGAATGCACCCAATCGGCCTAACAGGCCCACCAGCCCTTTCCATCCACCCTGTGTCATGCCGTGGTGCAGGCTGAGCTGATTGTTCGCCCCTGGCGTAAAAGCCACGAGCACCGCCGCACCGAAAAGACCACCGCCCAGTCATCGGCCACCTCCACCCCCACGGTGTCGACCGACGCGAGCGCCTTTAGCGGGCTAATCGCGCGCTTTCGGGCCGGGATCCGGCGGAGGGACGAAGGCTGAATAGTCCGGAGGGGACATCGGCTGAGGTTCCGGCGGCAGCACCGCGATGTAAATGCCGTCCTTGGAGTGGGCAGGTCCGCGAGCCCCGGCTCATCGCTCACCGGCATTTCGACCTCCTCGACACGGTGAGTCATGACCGCCGCGCCCACCGCGGCGACCACGGCCGCGAACAGAGCCCATAAGCCCGCACTGAGCGTCATCGCCGATTCGGTGGGTTCTCCCAGATGTTGTCCGGATCCCAGCATGGTGACGGTGAGACGACTCCTGGGAGGAATACCGCCCCGATGGTGACGAACCATCGATCCAAGGTTCCCGGCCGTCGTAAGAGGGCGGCACGGGCGCTGACGATCGTGGCCGCCAACAGGATCGTCGCGGCGATCAGGAGAGGAATACCGACAGGCGACGTCGACATCGTAAGGCTGCGTCCCCCGGGCTGGTTGATCATTGTTTCCCACGCGCCTTGAACGACCACGATCACGAGCTTGTCGCTGCGATCGAAGTCGAGTCGATGCTCCGTGGTGAAGAACGGGAAGAAGCAGCCGACGAGGGTCAGTACCACTGCCAGAGCCGCCAGGCCCGCTGCGACCTGCCCGCGAGGCTCGGGCTGGTCAGACCGGACCGGCACGCCTGCGGGGTCCATGGGACCTGACACCGAGATGACCGTCGGCGGCGCGACCGGCTGCTGCTGAAAGGGCTGCGGATCCTGCCCGGAAGGTGTTTCACCTCGCGAGCCTTCCAGCTCAGACCCCCGCCCGCCACGCTCGCCGCCTGGTGCGTTTAGCCCCCTGATCGCGATCTGAGCGGCGGGCACCTGGGCGACCGGCGGAGCGCGATTAGGGGGCGAAAGTCGCTCTCTGTGCCTTTGGCCCCAGATCGCGATTAGGGGGCTAAACGCAAGTCGGCGGGAGCGCCGGGGAGAAGGGACCGGATCGCACTTAGCCCGCGAAAGTCGAAGCCGCCGGGAGGAGCGCAAGCGAAAGGCCCGCCGGGCGGAGCCGGGCGGGCCTTTCGGTGAAGCGAGCGAAGAAAGCTCAGAGCGTGGTGGCGGAGCCACCGGCGGCGGAGAGCTTCTCCTTGGCGGAGCCGGAGAAAGCGTCGGCGGTGACGTCCAGCTTGACGCCGTTCAGGTCACCGTTGCCGAGTACCTTCACGAGCTTGTTCTTGCGAACAAGGCCCTTCGCGACGAGCTCCTCGTTGCCGACCTTGCCACCGTCCGGGAAGACGCGGGCGATGTCGCCCAGGTTCACCGGCTGGTACTCGGTACGGAAACGGTTCTTGAAGCCGCGCAGCTTCGGCAGCCGCATGTGGATGGGCATCTGCCCACCCTCGAAACCGGCGGGCACGTTCTTCCGGGCCTTGGTGCCCTTGGTACCGCGACCGGCGGTCTTGCCCTTCGAGCCCTCACCACGGCCGACGCGCATCTTCTCGCGCTTCGCGCCCGGAGCCGGACGAAGGTGGTGGATCTTGATGGCAGTCATGCCTTGACCTCCTCGACCTCCACCAGGTGGCGGACCGTGTGGATGAGGCCGCGAACCTGGGGGGTGTCTTCACGCACGACACTCTGCCGGATCTTGCGCAGCCCGAGGGTGCGCAGCGATTCACGGTGATTGTGCTTCGTGCCGATCTTGCTCTTGACCTGGGTCACCTTGAGCTGAGTCATGTCAGACCCCCTGACCCGCACGCTGACGCAGCATCCGAGCGGGGGCGACGTCCTCGAGCGGGAGACCGCGGCGGGCCGCGACCTCTTCGGGACGCTGCAGACCCTTCAGGGCCGCCACGGTCGCGTGCACGATGTTGATCGCGTTGTCGGAGCCAAGCGACTTCGACAGCACGTCGTGGACACCCGCGCACTCCAGCACCGCGCGCACCGGACCACCGGCGATGACACCGGTACCGGCGGACGCCGGACGGAGCAGCACGACACCGGCGGCTTCCTCACCCTGGATGGGGTGGGGAATGGTGCCACCGACGCGGGGAACGCGGAAGAAGTTCTTCTTCGCCTCCTCGACGCCCTTGGCGATGGCCGCGGGAACTTCCTTGGCCTTGCCGTAGCCGACGCCGACCTGACCGTCACCGTCACCGACGACCACCAGGGCGGTGAAGCTGAAGCGACGACCACCCTTGACGACCTTGGCGACGCGGTTGATCGTCACGACCTTCTCGAGGTGCGGGGTCTTGTCCTGGCCGGCCCCGCCACGACCGCTGTCGCGACGATCCCGGCCGCCACCACGACGTTCATTGCGGTCGTTGCCGCCCTGCCCGCCGGGTCCGCCCTGGCCGCCGCCGAATTGCCGTGTACGTCCCGGCATCAGGCTTTCCTTCCATTCACGAGCATCTGCATCAGAATTCCAACCCCGCTTCACGGGCGGCGTCGGCCAGTGCGGCGATGCGGCCGTGGTAGGCGTTACCGCCACGGTCGAACACCACAGCCGAGACACCGGCGTTCTTGGCGCGAGCGGCGAGAAGCTCCCCGACCTTGGCGGCCTTGGCCTTCTTGTCGCCGTCCAGCGCACGGACGTCCGCCTCGAGGGTGGACGCCGACGCCAGGGTCTTGCCGGCGAGGTCGTCGATCAGCTGCACGGCGATATGCCGCGAGGACCGCTTGACGACCAGACGCGGACGCAGGTCCGTGCCGTTGATCTTCTTGCGGAGCCGGAAGTGCCGACGGGCCTTCGCGACGCGGCGGCGGGTCGAGATGTCCTTGCCGACCGGCTTGCGCTTCGTAGTCGTGTCGCTCATGATCACTTACCCGTCTTTCCGACCTTGCGGCGGATTTTCTCACCCTCGTAGCGCAGGCCCTTGCCCTTGTACGGGTCCGGGCGGCGCAGCTTGCGGATGACCGCGGCGATCTGGCCGACCTTCTGCTTGTCGATGCCCGAAACCGAGAACCGGGTGGGGGTCTCGACCTTGAAGGTGATGCCTTCCGGGGCCTCGATCTTCACCGGGTGGCTGTAGCCGAGGGCGAACTCGAGGTCCGAACCCTTGGCCTGCACCCGGTAACCGACACCGTGGATCTCAAGCTTCTTCTCATAGCCCGCGGTCACGCCGACGACGAGGTTGTTGACCAGCGTCCGGGTGAGACCGTGCAGGGCACGGCTGTTGCGTTCCTCGTCGGGACGCTTCACCTGCAGCGTGCCGTCCTCGGCGCGCTCCACGGTGATCGGCTCGGCGATGATGTGCTCAAGGGTGCCCTTGGGTCCCTTGACCCTGATCTGCTGACCTTCGATGGTCACGTCGACCCCGGAGGGGACGGCGACCGGCAGCTTTCCGATGCGTGACATGTCTGTGCCCCCTTCCTTACCAGACGTAGGCGAGGACTTCGCCGCCCACGCTGTTGCGCTTGGCCTGACGGTCGGTCTGGAGGCCGGAGGACGTCGAGATGATCGCGACGCCGAGGCCACCGAGAACGTTCGGCAGTTCGGTCGATTTTGCGTAGACCCGCAGCCCGGGCTTGGACACGCGGCGGAGGCCGGCGATGCTGCGCTCACGGTTGGGGCCGTACTTCAGCTCCACGACGAGGTTCTTGTGCTTCTCGCCCGGCTCGTCGCGGTAGCTCGCGATGTAGCCCTCGCGCTTGAGGATCTCGGCGATGTTCGCCTTGATCTTCGAGTGGGGAAGCACGACCTCGTCGTGGTAAGCCGAGTTCGCGTTACGCAGACGGGTCAAGAAGTCTGCGATGGGGTCGGTCATCGTCATGGTGACCTGTCAACCTTTCTCGCCCTGGTTCCCTGCGGAGCGCGGGGCCTGTGGCGAAGTGGGAGTTAAAAAAGACTCTTACCAGCTGGACTTGCGGACACCGGGCAGCTCGCCCGCGTGTGCCATCTCGCGAAGGCAGATCCGGCAGAGCCCGAACTTGCGGAACACCGAGTGCGGGCGACCGCACCGCTGGCAGCGCGTGTAACCGCGAACCTTGAACTTCGGCGTCTTCGCGGCCTTGTGGACCAGTGCTTTCTTGGCCATCGACTCAGTTCTCCTTGAACGGGAAGCCGAGCTTGCGAAGCAGCGCGCGGCCCTCGTCGTCGGTGTTGGCGGTGGTGACGACAGTGACGTCCATACCGCGCGGGCGGTCGATGGCGTCCGGATCGATCTCGTGGAACATCGACTGCTCGTTGAGACCGAACGTGTAGTTGCCGTTACCGTCGAACTGCTTCGGCGAAAGCCCGCGGAAGTCACGGATACGCGGCAGCGCGATGGTCAGCAGCCGGTCGAGGAACTCCCACATCCGGTCGTTGCGCAGCGTGACGCGCGCACCGATCGGCTGGCCCTCACGCAGCTTGAACTGCGCGATGGACTTGCGAGCCTTGCGAACCTCGGGCTTCTGCCCGGTGATCGCGGACAGGTCGCGGATGGCGCCTTCGATCAGCTTGCTGTCACGGGCGGCGTCACCGACACCCATGTTCACGACGACCTTGACGACGCCCGGGATCTGGTGGACGTTCTCGAAGGAGAACTCCTCCTGGAGCTGTCCCTTGATCTCCTCGCGGTACCGCACCTTGAGGCGCGGGGCGATCTTCTCTGCGGTGGTCATGATCAGATGTCCTTACCGTTCCGGCGCGAGACCCGGACCTTCTTGCCGTCCTCGCCGATGCGGTAGCCCACCCGGGTCGGCTTGCCGTCGGAGTCGACGACCATCACGTTCGAGACGTGGATGGGCGCCTCCTGCGTGACGATGCCGCCGGACTGCGCGCCGCGCTGGGTCTGGGAGATCCGCGTGTGCTTCTTGATCCGGTTCACGCCCTCGACCAGCACGCGCTCGCGCTCGGGGTAGGCCTGAATGACCTTGCCCTTGGCGCCCTTGTCCTTGCCGGCGACGACGACGACCGTGTCGCCCTTCTTCACCTTCATGCTCTACAACACCTCCGGCGCGAGCGAAATGATCTTCATGAACTTTCGGTCGCGCAGCTCGCGGCCCACCGGGCCGAAGATGCGGGTGCCGCGGGGCTCATTGTCGTTCTTGATGAGCACAGCAGCGTTCTCGTCGAAGCGGATGTAAGAACCGTCCGGACGACGGCGCTCCTTGCGCGTGCGAACGATGACAGCCTTGACGACGTCACCCTTCTTCACGCCGGCGGCCGGCATGGCGTCCTTCACGGTGGCGACGATGATGTCGCCGATACCCGCGTAGCGCCGCCCCGAACCGCCGAGAACGCGGATGCAAAGGATTTCCTTCGCGCCCGTGTTGTCGGCAACCCGTAGCCGCGACTCCTGCTGGATCACGTCAACTCCTGTATGTCGCGCTGGTTCTCGCGCCGAAGCGCGAGCCTTGCGGAACTAAGGGACTCAAAAAGAGCCCTACTTACTTGGCCTTCTCCACGATCTGCACCAGGCGCCAGCGCTTGGTCGCCGACAGCGGGCGGGTCTCCATCAAGGTGACCTTGTCGCCCGTGCCCGCCTCGTTGTTCTCGTCGTGCACCTTGACCTTCTTGGTGCTGCGGAGAACCTTGGCGTAGCGCCGGTGCTTCTTGCGGTCCTCGAGCTCGACCACGATCGTCTTGTTCATCTTGTCCGAGACGACATAGCCCTCACGGACCTTGCGGTCGTTGCGGCCGGCCGCCTCGGTGGGCTGCTCGCTCATGCGGCACCTTCACTCTCGGCGTCAGGGGAAACGGACAGGCCGAGTTCACGCTCGCGCATGACCGTGTAGATCCGCGCGATGTCCGTGCGGACGGTACGCAGACGGCGGTTGTTGTCGAGCTGTCCGGTCGCCATCTGGAAGCGGAGGTTGAAAAGCTCCTCCTTGTATTCCTTCAGACGCAGAACGAGCTCTTCCGCGGTGAGCTCACGAAGCTCCGATGCCAGAGCGGCACCTGCCTTCGCCATCAGAACTCACCACCTTCACGGGTCACGATGCGGCATTTCATGGGCAGCTTGTGGATCGCGCGACGGAGCGCCTCGCGGGCGGTCTCCTCGTTCGGGAAGCTGATCTCGAACATCACGCGACCCGGCTTCACGTTGGCGACCCACCACTCGGGCGAACCCTTACCGGAACCCATACGGGTTTCCGCCGGCTTCTTGGTCAGCGGGCGGTCGGGGTAGATGGTCGTCCACACCTTGCCACCACGCTTGATGTGACGCGTCATGGCGATACGAGCGGACTCGATCTGCCGGTTGGTCACGTAGCTGTGCTCAAGCGCCTGGATGCCGTACTCGCCGAAGCTCACATTCGTACCGCCCTTGGCGGCACCGTGGCGCTTCGGGGAGTGCTGCTTCCGGTGCTTGACCCTGCGCGGGATGAGCACGTGTCAGCCCTCCGTCTTTTCTGCAGTCTCAGCAGCCGGGGCCTCGGTGGCCGCGGGGGCGGCGTCGCCCTTGGCGGCGGCAGCGGCGCTGCCATCTGCCTCTCGAGCGGCGGCCCGTCCGGCTTCGGTCGAGGTCGGCGTCGTGCCCGACGCACCGGAACGGCGCGGGCGGGCGGGACGGTCTCCACGGTCACGGCGCGGGGCACGCTCGGCGGCCGCGGCGGCGTCGCGCGCCTCACGGGCCTTGAGGCCGCCCACGAGCTCGCCCTTGTAGATCCACACCTTCACACCGATGCGACCGAACGTCGTCTTGGCCTCGAAGAAGCCGTAGTCGATGTCGGCGCGCAGCGTGTGCAGCGGGACGCGGCCATCGCGGTAGTGCTCGGAGCGGGACATCTCGGCACCGCCGAGACGACCGCCGCACTGCACGCGGATGCCCTTGACCTGCGGCGAACGCATGGAGGTCTGGATCGCCTTGCGCATCGCGCGGCGGAACGCCACCCGGTTGCTCAGCTGCTCCGCGACACCCTGAGCGACGAGCTGGGCGTCGGCCTCGGGGTTCTTGACCTCGAGGATGTTCAGCTGGACCTGCTTGGCGGTCAGCTTCTCCAGCGCGCCGCGGATCCGGTCGGCCTCCGCACCACGACGGCCGATGACGATGCCCGGCCGGGCGGTGTGGATGTCGACGCGGACCCGGTCACGGGTGCGCTCGATCTCGACCTTGGAGATGCCGGCGCGCTCCATGCCCGTGGACAGCAGCTTCCGGATCTTGACGTCCTCGGCCACGTACTCCGCGTACTGCTTGTCGGCGTACCAACGCGACTTCCAGTCCGTGGTGATACCCAGGCGGAAGCCGTGCGGGTTGATCTTCTGGCCCACTACCGGCCACCTGCCTTCTTCTTGCCCTGTGCCTTCTTGGCCTCGGCCTTCGGACGCGACTCCACCTCTACGGTGATGTGGCTGCTCCGCTTACGGATCCGGTACGCGCGGCCCTGGGCCCGCGGACGGATGCGCTTGAGGGTCGGACCCTCGTCGGCGTAGGCGTTCTTGACCCAAAGGGTGTCAGGGTCGAGATCGAGGTTGTTCTCGGCGTTGGCCACGGCGCTGGCGAGCACCTTCGCGACCGGCTCGCTGGCCGCCTGCGGGGCGAACCGGAGCACGGCCAAGGCGTCGGCGGCGCTACGTCCCTTGATGAGCTCGATCACCCGGCGCACCTTGGTAGGCGAGTCCCGGACGAAGCGAGCCCGCGCGTAAGCCGTCGGCAATGCCTCGGCCACGTCGTTCTGGGCGTTCATCGCTAGCTTCCTTGTTCTCTCGTGCCCGCTCAGCGGCGGCGCGACTTGCGGTCGTCCTTGATGTGGCCCTTGAAGGTCCGAGTCGGGGCGAATTCGCCCAACTTGTGACCCACCATCGCCTCGGTGACGAACACCGGGACGTGCTTGCGACCGTCGTGCACCGCGATCGTGTGTCCCAGGAAATCCGGGATGATCGTGGAGCGTCGCGACCAAGTCTTGATGACGGTCTTCTTGCCCGACTCGTTGAGAACGTCCACCTTCTTGAGCAGGTGGTCGTCCACGAAGGGGCCCTTTTTAAGGCTACGTGGCATGTGCTTCTACCTCCCTGCTCAGCGCTTGTTCTTGCCGGTACGGCGACGACGGACGATCATCGCGTCCGAAGCCTTGCGGCGACGGGTGCGACCCTCGGGCTTGCCGTTCGGGTTCACCGGGTGACGACCACCGGAGGTCTTACCCTCACCACCACCGTGCGGGTGGTCGACCGGGTTCATGACGACACCACGGACGGTGGGGCGCTTGCCGCGCCAGCGGTTACGACCCGCCTTGCCCCAGTTGATGTTGGAGTGATCGGAGTTGCCGACCTCGCCGATGGTGGCGCGGTTGCGCACGTCGACGTTCCGGATCTCGCCCGACGGGAGACGAAGCTGGGCGTAAGGCCCGTCCTTCGCCACCAGCTGCACCTTGGCGCCGGCGGACCGCGCCATCTTCGCGCCGCCACCGGGGCGGAGCTCGATCGCGTGGATCACGGTGCCGACCGGGATGTTGCGCAGCGGCAGGTTGTTACCCGGCTTGATGTCGGCGCGGGGGCCGTTCTCAACCGTGTCACCCTGCTTGAGCTTTTCCGGAGCGATGATGTAGCGCTTCTCGCCGTCGGCGTAGTGCAGGAGCGCGATACGAGCGGACCGGTTGGGGTCGTACTCGATGTGCGCGACCTTGGCGGGAACGCCGTCCTTGTCGTTCCGGCGGAAGTCGATCAGCCGGTACGCACGCTTGTGGCCACCGCCCTTGTGGCGGGTGGTGATCTTGCCGCTGGAGTTACGGCCGCCGGTCTTGCTCAGCGGACGCAGCAGCGACTTCTCCGGGGTGGACCGAGTGATCTCGGCGAAGTCGGAGACGCTGGAACCGCGACGACCCGGGGTCGTCGGCTTGTACTTGCGGATGCCCATGTGTCAGCTCAGTCCTTTACGCGGTGGGTCCGCCGAAGATCTCGATCGGCTTGCTCTCAGCCGAAAGAGTCACGATGGCGCGCTTGGTGTCCTTGCGCTTGCCGAAGCCGGCGCGAGTCCGCTTACGCTTGCCCTGGCGGTTGGCCGTGTTGACACTGACCACCTTGACGCCGAACACCTTCTCGACCGCGATCTTGATCTGGGTCTTGTTGGCGTCCGGGCGGACGATGAACGTGTACTTGTGATCCTCGAGCAGCCCGTAGGACTTCTCGGAGATCACCGGCGCGAGCAAGATGTCGCGGGGATCGGGGATGGCGATCGCACTCACTGCTCGTCACTCCCTTCGATCTCGCTCGACCGCGCGCTGGCCTTCGCGCCCTTGCCCCTGACGGGACCGGCGACGAACACGTCGTAAGCGGCCTTGGTGAACACCACGTCGTCGTTGACCAACACGTCGTAGGTGTTGAGCTGGTCGGGCGTGATGATGTGGACCTCGGCCAGGTTCCGCACGGAGTTCCAGCTCAGCTCGTCGTCGCGGTGGAGCACCACGAGAACGCGCTTGGCTTGGGTCACGGCGGCGATAACGGCCTTGGCGGCTTTCGTGGACGGCTTCTCGCCGGTCACCAGTTCGGTGACGACGTGCAGCTGCCCGGCGCGGGCCCGGTCCGAGAGGGCGCCACGCAGGGCGGCGGCCTTCATCTTCTTCGGGGTCCGCTGGGTGTAGTCACGCGGCGTGGGGCCGTGGACGACGCCACCACCGGTGAACTGCGGCGCACGGGTCGAACCCTGGCGGGCGCGGCCGGTGCCCTTCTGGCGGTAAGGCTTCTTGCCACCACCGCGGACTTCACCGCGGGTCTTGGTGTCATGCGTGCCCTGGCGCGCGGCGGCCAGCTGGCCCACCACGACCTGGTGCATGAGGGGCACGTTGGCCTGCACGTCGAAGATCTCCGAGGGGAGCTCGACCGTGCCGTCGGCTTTACCGGCCGGGGTCTTCAGCTCGACGCTGGTCATGATCAGTTACCACCCTTCGCGGCGCTGCGAACGAACAGCAGGCCGCCCTTGGGACCGGGCACGGCGCCCTTGATCAGCAGCAGGCCGTCCTCGGCACGCACCGCGTGCACGGTCAGGTTCTGCGTGGTGACCCGGTCGTTGCCCATCCGGCCCGCCATGCGCAGGCCCTTGAAGACGCGGCCCGGGGTGGCGCAGCCACCGATCGAGCCGGGCTTGCGGTGCACGGCCTGGGCACCGTGGCTCGCGCCCTGGCCCTTGAAGCCGTGACGCTTCATGACGCCGGCGTAACCCTTGCCCTTGCTGGTACCGGTCACGTCGACCTCGATACCGGCCTCGAACACCTCGGCGGTGATCTCCTGGCCGATCTCGTAGGTCTCGGCGTCGGTGGTACGCAGCTCCGCAAGGAAACGACGCGGGGTCACGCTCGCCTTGTCGAAGTGGCCGGTGCGCGGCTTGTTCACCCGGCGCGGGTCGACCGCGCCGAAAGCCAGCTGCACGGCCTTGTAGCCGTCGGTTTCCTGGGTCCGAACCTGGGTGACCACGTTCGGACCGGCCTGGACGACGGTCACCGGGACGACCCGGTTGTTCTCGTCGAAGACCTGGGTCATGCCGAGCTTGGTGCCCAGGATGCCCTTCATTTGCCTGTCAGACATGAGTCTCTTACTCTCCGCCGCTCGCCAGCCGCTACTGGATGTTGACGTCGACGCTTGCCGGCAGGTCGATGCGCATGAGCGCGTCGACCGTCTTCGGCGTCGGGTCGAGGATGTCGATCAGACGCTTGTGCGTGCGCATCTCGAAGTGCTCGCGCGAGTCCTTGTACTTGTGCGGCGAGCGGATGACGCAGTAAACGTTCTTCTCGGTGGGCAGCGGCACCGGCCCGACAACACGGGCGCCGGTGCGCGTGACCGTCTCGACGATCTTGCGCGCCGAGGTGTCGATCGCCTCGTGGTCGTAGGCCTTGAGCCGGATGCGGATCTTCTGTCCCGCCATGGTGGCTGCGTTCCTTGTCGTCTCGTGCCGCTTTGTCTCTTCAAACCTTCGGCTGGGCCGGGGTTCTCGCAGTTCAACGGCCCTGTCCCCGGTCCACGCGGTCGGGCGTGTCGCGCCCGACGCACAGACGGATCCCGCGGGATCGTCGTCTTGCTGGTCTTCCTCATCTGAGGAGGCAGCGATCCGGCTGTGCCGTCTCAACCGCCGCGCCCGCTGGCCTCACCCGAAGGAAGAGCTCCACGGACCGTGGCCGCTCATACCAGGGCGGCCGGAACCCGGTTTCCGAAGAACCGCGAGTTCGGCCGCCCCAGGACGAGCAACCTGAATAGTGTCGCACACGTGATTTGACGCCTGGAACCCGGGGGTGTATCAGACCCCCGGGTGGCGTTGAATCACTTGTTGATCTTGGTGACCTGGCCGGCGCCGACGGTCCGTCCACCCTCACGGATGGCGAAACGCAGACCCTCGTCCATGGCGACCGGCTGGATCAGCACAACGCTGATGTCCGTGTTGTCGCCCGGCATGACCATTTCGGTGCCCTCCTTGAGGGTCACCACGCCGGTCACGTCCGTCGTACGGAAGTAGAACTGCGGGCGGTAGTTGTTGAAGAACGGGGTGTGACGGCCACCCTCGTCCTTCGACAGGATGTAGACCGAGCCCTCGAACTCCGTGTGCGGGGTGGTGGTGCCCGGCTTCACGACGACCTGGCCGCGCTCGACGTCCTCGCGCTTGATGCCACGGACCAGCAGACCGACGTTGTCGCCGGCCTCGCCCTGGTCGAGCAGCTTGCGGAACATCTCGACACCGGTGACGGTGGTCTTGGTCGACTTCTCCTTGATGCCGACGATCTCGACCTCTTCGTTCACGTTGACGCGGCCACGCTCGATACGGCCGGTCACGACCGTGCCACGGCCGGTGATCGTGAAGACGTCTTCGATCGGCATCAGGAACGGCTTGTCGAGCTCGCGCACCGGGTCCGGCACGCTCTCGTCGACGGCCGCCATGAGCTCGAGAACGCTCTCGCCCCACTTGGCGTCGCCCTCGAGGGCCTTCAGGCCGGAGACCTTGACGACCGGAGCGTCGTCACCAGGGAAGTCCTGGGAGGACAGCAGCTCGCGGACCTCAAGCTCGACGAGCTCCAGGATCTCTTCGTCGTCGACCATGTCGGCCTTGTTCAGCGCGACCACGATGTAGGGCACGCCGACCTGCTTCGCGAGCAGCACGTGCTCACGGGTCTGCGGCATCGGGCCGTCGGTCGCCGCGACCACGAGGATCGCGCCGTCCATCTGCGCCGCACCGGTGATCATGTTCTTGATGTAGTCCGCGTGACCGGGGGCGTCCACGTGGGCGTAGTGACGCTTCTCGGTCTGATACTCGACGTGCGAGATGTTGATCGTGATGCCGCGCTGCTTCTCTTCCGGCGCGTTGTCGATCTGGTCGAACGCCGACGCCGTGTTCAGCTCGGGGTACTTGTCGTGCAGAACCTTGGTGATCGCCGCGGTCAGAGTGGTCTTACCGTGGTCGACGTGACCGATGGTCCCGATGTTGACGTGCGGCTTGGTCCGCTCGAATTTCGCCTTCGCCACTGGAATGTCCTCCTGGACTGTTTTGCTTACTCACCGGCCGACGTGGCTGTCGTCAGACGGAGATTCGTTTCTCGGTGGGTGGTGCGGACGTTCAGGAGTTTTCCTTATGCCCGCGAGCGAGAGGGAACTACTCCCCTGTCGCCTTCGCGATGATTTCCTTCGCGACGTTCGCGGGAACCTCTGCGTAGGAGTCGAACACCATCGAGTAGTTGGCACGCCCCTGGGTACGCGACCGCAGGTCACCGACGTAGCCGAACATCTCCGACAGCGGCACCAGTGCCTTGACGACACGGGTACCGGCGCGCTCCTCCATGGCCTGGATCTGGCCACGGCGGGAGTTGAGGTCGCCGATCACATCGCCCATGTAGTCCTCGGGCGTGGTGACCTCGACGGCCATCAGCGGCTCGAGGATGACCGGGCTGGCCTTCCTCGCGGCTTCCTTCATCGCGATGGAGCCGGCGATCTTGAAGGCCATTTCCGACGAGTCGACCTCGTGGTACGCACCGTCCAGCAAGGTGAACTTCAACCCGACGAGAGGGTAGCCCGCCAGCACGCCGTACTGCATGGCGTCCTGTGCGCCCGCGTCGACCGACGGGATGTACTCCCGCGGAACGCGGCCACCGGTGACCTTGTTGGAGAACTCGTAAAGAGCACCATCGGTGGACTCAAGCGGCTCGAGCTTGACGATGACCTTCGCGAACTGACCGGAACCACCGGTCTGCTTCTTGTGCACGTAGTCGAGCTTCTCGACCGTCTTGCGCACCGTCTCACGGTAGGCGACCTGCGGCTTGCCGATGTTCGCCTCGACCTTGTAGTCGGACTTCATGCGGTTCACCAGCACCTCGAGGTGCAGCTCGCCCATACCCGCGATGATCGTCTGGCCGGTGTCCTCGTCCAGGTTGACCTGGAACGTCGGGTCCTCTTCGGCCAGCTTCTGGATCGCCAGGGACAGCTTCTCCTGGTCGGCCTTGGTCTTGGGCTCGATCGCGACGCGGATGACCGGCGCCGGGAACGTCATCGACTCGAGGACGACCGGGTTCTGCGGGTCGGCGAGGGTGTCACCGGTGGTGGTGTCCTTCAGGCCGATGACCGCGTAGATGTGGCCCGCCTGGGCCTCCTCGACCGGGTTCTCCTTGTTGGAGTGCATCTGGAAGAGCTTCCCGATGCGCTCCTTGCGCTCCTTGGTGGCGTTGATCAGCTGCGCGCCGGAGGAGACCTTGCCCGAGTACACCCGGATGTAGGTCAGCTTGCCGAAGAACGGGTGCGCGGCGATCTTGAACGCCAGAGCGGAGAACGGCTCCTCGGTCGACGGCTTGCGCGACACGACGGTCTCACCGTCGGGCAGCGTTCCCTCGACGGCCGGAACGTCCAGCGGCGACGGCAGGTAGTCGATGACCGCGTCGAGCATGGGCTGCACGCCCTTGTTCTTGAAGGCGGAACCGGTGAGCACCGGGTACGCCTCGCGGTTCACGGTGAGCTTGCGGATACCGGCCTTGAGCTCGGCTTCCGTCGGCTCCTCACCCTCGAGGAACTTCTCCATCAGGGAGTCGTCGGTCTCGGCGATGGCCTCGACCAGCTTCTCCCGGTACTCGGCCGCCTTGTCGGCGAGCTCGGCCGGGATCTCCTCGACGGCGTAGTCCTCGCCCTTCTGGACCTCTCCGCGCCAGGTCAACGCCTTCATGCGGACCAGGTCGATGACGCCTTCGAACTCGTTCTCGGCGCCGATCGGCAGCTGGATGACCAGCGGGCGGGCGCCGAGGCGCTCCTCGATGGTGCGGACGGTGAAGTAGAAGTCCGCGCCGAGCTTGTCCATCTTGTTGACGAAGCAGATACGAGGAACCTCGTACTTGTCCGCCTGACGCCAGACCTGCTCGGACTGCGGCTCGACACCTTCCTTGCCGTCGAAGACGGCGACGGCACCATCGAGCACGCGCAGCGATCGCTCCACCTCGACGGTGAAGTCGACGTGACCCGGGGTGTCGATGATGTTGATCTGGTGATCGGCCCAGAAGGTGGTGGTGGCAGCCGAGGTGATGGTGATACCCCGCTTCTGCTCCTCCTCCATCCAGTCCATGGTGGCGGCGCCATCGTGGACTTCACCGATCTTGTAGTTGACCCCGGTGTAGAACAGGATCCGCTCGGTGGTGGTGGTCTTACCGGCGTCGATGTGGGCCATGATGCCGATGTTGCGGACCTGGTTCAGGTCGGTCAGCACTTCACGTGCCACGAGAGTGTTCCCCTGTCTCAAAATTGGGGCCCGGCAAGGCTTTGATCGGCAGCCGGGCGGTCATCACCAGCGGTAGTGCGCGAAGGCCTTGTTGGACTCGGCCATCTTGTGCGTGTCCTCACGCCGCTTCACGCTGGCGCCGAGGCCGTTGCTCGCGTCGAGGAGCTCGTTCTGCAGGCGCTCGATCATGGTCTTCTCGCGGCGGGCCGCGGAGAAGGAGACCAGCCAGCGAAGCGCGAGAGTGGTGGAGCGACCCGGCTTGACCTCGATCGGCACCTGATAGGTGGCACCACCGACACGACGGCTCTTCACCTCGATGGTGGGCTTCACGTTGTCGAGGGCGCGCTTCAGCGTGACGACCGGATCGGTGCCGGTCTTCTCGCGAGCGCCTTCGAGAGCGCCATAGACGATGCGCTCGGCCAGGGACCGCTTGCCGTCCTTCAGCACCTTGTTCACCAGCTGGGTGACCAGCGGGGATGCGTAGACGGGGTCAGAGATCAGCGGCCGCTTGGGGGCCGGACCCTTGCGGGGCATTAGCTCTTCTCCTTCTTCGCGCCGTACCGGCTGCGCGCCTGCTTACGGTTCTTGACACCCTGGGTGTCGAGCGAACCGCGGATGATCTTGTAACGGACACCCGGAAGGTCCTTCACACGACCACCACGCACGAGCACCATCGAGTGCTCCTGCAGGTTGTGGCCTTCACCGGGAATGTAGGCGGTGACCTCGATGCCGCTGGTCAACTTCACACGAGCGACCTTGCGAAGCGCCGAGTTCGGCTTCTTGGGGGTTGTGGTGTACACGCGAGTGCACACACCACGCCGCTGCGGGCTCCCCTTGAGGGCCGCGGTCTTCTGCTTGGCAGCCTTGTCCTGGCGGCCCTTACGGACCAGCTGCTGGATCGTGGGCAATGGACCAGCTTTCTGTTCGCGATCTTGCTACTACGTGTCTGTCTCCGGCCCCCGCGGTCGGGCGTGTCGGCCCGCGTCACGGTCTTGCGACCGGTAACTTCCCGTAGGGATTTTCCGTCGGATCCCCTGTGGGCGAAGCCTTCGAACCGGATGCCTGAGCACCCCGTTCACGCCGCACGGCACACGGGACGGCCCGACGCCTGCCGGGCACGGTCTCCAAAGATACCCGGCCACTTCCTGACCGACCAAATCGGGGGGTCGATAACTATATCGTGCTGGGCGTCACGCCGCGGCCACCCTGATGGAACGGCGTTTCGGCATGGTTCTCCATCCACGCCCCCGTCACCGCCCTCGACGGCAGCGCTACGCGCCCAGCCTTCATTCCTCGTCGGGCTTGGCGTGGTCCGCCCGGCCGGGGCGCGGATCCCGGCCGAGGTCGATCAACGGATGCACGGGAGCCCCCTCCGGCGCCGCGTGACTCCCCGGCCGGAGTTCCTCGGCGGTTTTCTGCTGCTCGGCGTCCACGACGCCTCCCCTCGCTCCACTGACACCGCCTTACTCAGCGAACCACGGTACCTATTTCCCCTAACGGGTGACCCGGATGGATCCGGAAAGCACACCATCGCGTCAAACCGGCGAATGGGTCACGATGACACCGGTCACACGCACAGGCACGGGGAGGCTCCATGTCGGCCGAGTTCGAACAGCTGGTCGCGGAATTCGAAAAGTTCCAGTCCAAGATCCACAAGGCCGAAACTCAGTTCGCGAAGGTCGGCGAAATGCAGGCGGAACTGGCGGAACTGGAGTCGGTGGCCACGTCGCCGGATCGTTCGGTCACCGTCGTCGCGGGCCCGGGAGGGTCGGTCAAGGACATCCGCCTGTCCCCGGAAGCCCTTCGGCAGCAACCACAACAGCTCGCCGCCACCCTTCTGTCCACTTTGCACACCGCGGTGGCCGACGCGGCGCGGAAGCAGGCCGGGATCGTCGACGAGCAGTTCGGCGGGACGTTCCATCTGAACGTCGAAGAACAGGTTCTCGAAGCCCAAGCGGAAGCGTTGGGAACCACAGCCGACGATCTGCGGTCTCAGCTGTCGGAGGAGCCACCGGCGGACACCGCCCGCCCCGCCCGCCGCCCTCGGAACGAGGACGACTTCAGCGAGGAGACGGTGCTACGGCGGTCGGACGAACCGACTCCCGGCCCGTCGGCGGCGGGCGGGAACTCGGCCGGTGACCAGTTCCTCAAGAACCTGTTCGACGACCAGGAGGAACGCTGATGGGCGGCCCCGGAGGACACGAGGTTAAGACGCAGGCCTTGACCGACTACGCGAACAACCTCGGCTACTACAAGGACGAGGCCGGCAAGTTCGGCGGGCTCGTCGACCAGGCCGACGTCACCGACAAGTCGTGGGGCCTGATCGGGCTCGCGGTGAAGCAGACCTACACCGGCAAGCTCGCCGACCTGCGTGAGCTGCTCGAGCTGATGAAGACCGGGGTCGACGCCTTCTCCGGGAAGCTCAACCAGGCCGCGTCGATCTACAACGGCTTCGAGAACGACGCGACGATCACCCTGGGGAAGTACGAAGCCAAGATCGACGGACCGAAGTGAGCTGGGGGACGGCATGACCGACGAGAAGGCGAGCGTCGCAGGCGGCGTCAAGATCACGGGTGACGACAGCTTCGGCAAGAACGCGCTCGACGCGGCGAAGAAGGTGCCTGTCGCCGGCAAGGGCGTCACGACCGTCGCCAACGCCTACGACAAGTTCAGTACCGCGCAGGGGCCCGGCGACCTCGCGGCCGCCGGTGGGCAGCTGGTGCAGGACGGCGCGGGCTTCATCGCGGGGGCGGGGGCGGATCTCGCGGGCTTCGTGCTCGACCCGGTGGGCTGGCTGGTCAGCAACGGCCTCAACATCCTGATCGAGCTGATCCAGCCGCTGCAGGACGCGCTGCACTTCGTCACCGGTGACGGCCCGGCGCTCAAGACCGCGGCCGGAAACTTCGGCAACATCGCCAAGGGCTTCGTCACACTGGCCGACGACTTCGTCAAGACCGGTGACGACTCGCTGAAGGACTGGGTGGGCGAGGCCGGCGACGCGGCCCGCAACGCGCTCGGCGACTTCGCGGTCGGCATCAAGGGCATCGGCAACAGCGCCGGGACCGTGGCCGAGACACTGCAGATGTGGTCGATGGTGATGACCGTCATCGAAGAGGTCGTCAAGTCGATCATCTCCGAGCTGGTCACCTGGGCGATCTACATCTGGCTGCCCGCGCTGGCCGCGTCTGTCGTCAGCCTCGGCTCCTCGGTGGCCGCCGCGATGACCGCGACGATCGCCAAAGCCGCGAGCGCGATGGGCAAGATCACCAAGCACCTCGGCAAGCTCGGCAAGCTGCTCGACAAGTTCATGGGCTTCCTGCTCAAGTGGACCGACGACCTGGTCAAACAGGGTTCGAAGCTGACGAAGGCAGGCAAGATCGGGATGACGCCCGGTCAGGAGAAGTCGATCGTCGGCGCGTTCGCCAAGGGCTCCGGGACCCAGCTCGGCACGTTCGGCGATGCCGCGAAGGACGTCCTCAAGGGTGTGCCGAACCAGGCGATCAAGCAGGTGGTCGGGGTCAACCCCGCCGATATCTCGAAGGGTTCGGCGTACGCGGGCAAGGCGGGCTTCGACTTCGTGAACAAGACCATCGACAACTCGAGGACCACCATCGCCGGGCAGGAGTACGGCCGCACCGGCGGGCACCACACCGAAGAGGAGACCCGCGAGAACCTCGACATGGACCAGTAGGGTCGCCCGATGGACGATCAGCTGGCCGGGCCGTGGCTCGTCGCCGGTGGGTACACCCTGGCCCTGGCGTTGCTGCTGCTCGGCGGGCGCTTCGATGGACGGCGGCCCACGGCGGCGGCCGTCAGCTACGCCCTCTGCGGGATCCTCGTCTCCGAGACGTCGTTGTACTGGCTTTCGGCGGGGTCCGGGAGTGCGGTTCCAGGCTGGCTCTGGTTCGCGTTCCCGCTGGTCATCGCGACTTTGGCGGCGTGGCGGGGCTACCGGCAGAAGACCTGGATCGGCAGGCTCGACGGGGCCGGTGAGCCGGGCTTCGGGGTGCTTCCCTCGCGGGGAATCGCTGTCGCCTATACGTTTCCTGAATCCGTGGTGACGGCGGTCGAGTTCGGCCACAACGGGCATCGGCTGCTCGGGGTCGAGTACCGGCTCGGTGGTTCCGACGATTTCCCGGGGGCAGCCAGGACAGCTGACCTGACCGATGGGGCGTACGCCCTGATCCAGCTTCGGACGCCTGTCGTGCCATCGGTCGTCATCACACCCAAGACAGGTGCTTTCGAGCCGGAGCGGTTCACACCGTTGGAGGACGCCCGCATCACGCGGAACACCGTCGGGGCACCGAAGCCGGACGCGCTGCTGCGACGGTTCGAGACGGGCACGGAGTTCGACCGCCGGTTCACCGTGGTGACGTCCGATCCGGAGTTCGCCCGCGCCCTGCTCTCCCCCGCCGTCTGTGAACTGCTGAACGGCGACTCGTGGTTCCGGGTCCGCGAAGTGGCGTTCCATGGCGGCTCACTGTGGGTCTCCGAAGCCGGGACGCTGACCGAAGAGACGATGTTCGCCGACTCCCGCCGTCTGGCGGTCCTGGCGTCCACGGTGGACTGGAGCGACGCGGATTTCCGTTCTGTCGCGGCGGCTTCCGACACCAGTGACGCCGGATGGCTCGGGAGCAGGCGGGGGCCGCTCGCCGGGCTCCGCGGCCCGCTCAACCGGCGCCGGGAAGCGGGGGGCCGTCAGCCGCTGTCCTCGCTGTCGCTGGTGGCGCGCTCGGTCGTCGCGCTCGCCCTGGTGCTGCCGGGGCTGGCGCTCGCGGTGAACTCACTGACCGCGCTGACCGGGCTCGCACCCGAGGCGCGGCTGACCGTGACCGCGACCCTCCTGGCGGAGGCGGGCACGTCGAACTGCACCAGTTGCGGCAACGGCAACCTGGTGGACGGCACCTACGAACTCGACGGCGAGACGCACGAGGTCAAGGACCTGCGGTGGATGTCGTTCGGGACCTTTCCGGAGCGAGGTGACGTCGTCGACATCTCCGTGACACCGCTGTGGTGGCATCCGCTGATCGAAGGCAAGGACGCGGGCGTCTTCCTGCTGCTGATCGGCCTGGCCCCCGCCCTCGCCGGTGCCCTCCTCACGAAGGCGACCTACGCTCCGCGCCCGCGTCGCGTTTAGCGGGCTAAACGCGATCCGACAGGGCTTCGACCAGGGACTTCGAGAAGTAGCAGTGGGCGAAGGGGTCGTCGTTGAAGGGCTCGACCTCGTCGTAGCCGAGGCGCGCGTACAGGGCCCTCGCCTCGACCAGATCGCTACGGGTGTCCAGGCGGATGGTCGTGGCCCCCAGACCGCGGGCGACGTCCTCGGCGGCGGCCACGAGCAGCGCCGCACCGCCGCTGCCCCGCTCGGAACGTCGGAGGAAGACTCGTTTGAGCTCGACGATTTCGGGCGAGACGATCCGGAGCCCGGCACAGCCGGCGAGCACCCCGTCGCGCCACGCGAGAAGGAAGGCGCCGGCCGGCGGGACCAGGTACCTGCTGTGGTGCTCCTCGAGCAGGGCGTCGAGTTCGTCTTCGGCGATCGGGCGCCCGTGGAACCGCGACGCGATTTCGTCCAGGTACTCGCGCAGCAACTGGGCGGCGTCCGGGTGATCGACGGGGGTGACTTCGAAGCTCCAGCTCATGGCCCCATTCTGCCCAACCCGGCCACCCATTTTCCCCGGCCACCGGATCGCACTTTGCCCGCTAAAGTCGCCACGCCGGGGCCGGCCCCGCACCAGGCCCCGGATCGCACTTTGCCCGCTAAAGTCGCCGCGCCGTTGAGCAGCACCACAGGTCGCGAGTGCGGCCATTACGATCCCCACGATGGGTGATGTGCCCGATCAGTTGTCTGCCTGCCATCGGTTCTTCTCACGAAAGCGGCGGCGCGGCCCGAGAGCCGCGCCGCCCGGAAGTCAGGACGGCAGCAGCCGGCCGGGGACGCCGTTGAGGGACTGGAGGAGGCCGAGCACCGGGACGCCGAGCGGCGCGAACGTCCAGATGTTGTCGAGGTCGCTCGTGTCGGGTTCGTCGACGACCACGACATCGCTCGGGGCGGCCTGTACGGCGAGCGCCGGAGCGGCCGAGCCGAGTACGACGAGGCCAGTGAGCGCCGCACCGGTGACCGCGCGGACGAAGGTCTTTTTCATGAGATTCTCCTTTACTGATAAGGGTTCTTACGAAATCGGCGTGATGATCCCGTAGATCGGGGCGAGGAGTTCGGTGGGCACGGGGACGACTCCGCCGAGCAGGCCGCCGAGGTCGAGGCCGGGGATCAGCCAGACCGCGGGGCCGCCGCCACCGGTCGGCAGGCCCGGCGACGGGTCGGCGGAGGCGACCCCGCCGGCAAGTCCGGACAGCGCGCCCGCGACGGCGAGCGGCAGCAGCACACGGGCCGCGATTCGCTTCATCTCTTCTCCTTTTCCTTACCGCTGCTGGAATCGAGCGGAATCCTTCACCGGAGTACCGAGCTGACCGGCACGATCGTGCCGTCGGGGATCCATTGCCCCGCGTAGTTCCGGTCGGCGATCATCCCGACCGCGTGCGGTTCGCCCGGGTACATCGGCATGGCGTTGACCTGTGCCGCCGCGAAGATCTGAACGTCGCCGTTCATCGACCTCCACTGGTCTCCGAGCCAGGTGCGGAAGCCGCCGAGGGTGGGGCTTTCGCCGCCGAAGGCGTTGCCCGCGGCGACCGCGAAACTCACGGCGACCTGCTCGCGCGGGTCGAACCTCAGTGGCAGCGAGGAACTCGCGACGGAGTTGACGATCGGGCCGTTCAGCAGCCAGGGCGCGAGGTACAGGCCGTATTGGTGGGTCGGCTTGAGCCGCTGGGACTCGGCCGCGCGGGTCATCGCCGTATAGCCGCCCGCCCAGCCGGACACCACGAACAGCGCGGTGTCCGGCCCGGCCTCGGCCTGTACCGGGAGGCCGACGCGTGCGGCGGTCTCCCGGACCAGCTTCGCGGCGGCGGTACCGCGCGGCGAGGCGTCCTCGACGAGGGTGAGCGCGGAAGGCTTGCGCCCGGCGAGGAACTCGACGAGTTTCACGAGCGAACCGCTGTCCTCGCCGGAAAGTGTGTCCGCGGGACATGAGGTGAGGACTTCGCGGCGGTCGGCGATCAGGCCGCCCAGCGCGGCCGAAGCACACTCGGGCGCGTCAACGTCCTCGATCGCGGGGCCCTGTTCCTCACCCGCGTCGACCTCGATCGTCGTCTTCTCGCCGCCGCGGCTGATGATCAGGTCGCCGCGCCCCTTCGGCAGGTCGACCTCGGCCCAGGTGCCCTCGGCACCGGGACGCACGATGGCCTTGCCGATCAGGCCGCCTTCGATTCCGGCGGACAGGTCGTCGCCCGCGCTCGCGGGGAAATGGACGAGGTTCTTGCCGGGCCGCTGCGGGCTCACCAGCACCGGGAACTGTCGGTCGCCGACGGACGCGTAGGCGAGCAGAGCGACTCCGGGAATCGGTGGAGCGGGCGGTTTAGGGATGGCCGCGAGGGCGCTCCAAGCGACGAAACCGACGGTCACGGCCACCGCGCCGAATTGGTAAGCACGCGTGGATTCCGGTCCGGAGAACAAGAATCCGGCGACGACGGTGGCGACGACCGGCAGCACGGCGATCACCAGCAACGTGATGCCGAAGAGCGTTTCGTAGATCCGTCGGTCCAACCCGAGACCCGAGGAGAACAGCTGGACCGCACCAGCGACGACGAGAAGTCCGCCCAGCGTCAGGGAAAGCGGGCCGAGCCGGAAGTTCGTCTGGCGCCACCGGCCGGCGGGCACCCAGACGGAGAGAACGGTGACGCCGAACCACAAGGCCGCCGCCGCGACGTAGACGGTGTCGATGGCGAATTCGACGCCGGTCCGCCCGAGCGAGGTTTCGAGCACCACCAACGCGGCGAGCACGAGGGACGCCCAGCGCCCGGCGGACGGCCACCTGACGAGGATCGGAATGGCCAGCACGAGCACGAGGTGCACGATCAGCGCGATGACGTTGACGTCGGTCGCGAAAGCGGAAACCGCCGCCAGCGCGGCGGAAACCCCGCCGAGCGCGACGATGGTGAGGTACAGGCGTTTCGGCAGTTCGCCCACGAGCGGGCGCAGGATTCCGGTGCCGGCGAGGAAAGCGGTCGCCAGCAGCAGGCCGAGCCGGAGCAGGACCAAGGCGATGCCGACTCCGGTCGAACCCGAACTCGCCGGTATGACGTGGTGATCCATGGGGACCTTCTCCGAGTAGATCGGCGAAGCCGTGGGTGACGGGGTGCGCCCACCACCCACGGACTTCCGCGCCGAGCAGGGTTACTTGAGATCCGCGTCAGCCACGACGAACAGTTCGGAGTGCGGCTTGGCGTTGCCGAAGGACCCGTGCGGCCAGGTCTTCCGGTTGAAGTTGATCCCGACTCCTCCGGTGAACTCGTCCCGGAAGTTCCGGTCGACCGCGAGCTTCCCGTCCTGACCGAGGTTCAGCAGGTTGACCTTGTGGTCACCGTCCAAACCGGACCGTGCGACGAAGTAGTTCGACACCGCGAGGTGCTGCGGCTTGTCTGTTTCGCGGTAGTAGCCGTCGTCGCCGAGGACGAAGTTGTCGTACGCCCCCCAGTGCGGGCCACCACCCGGCGTGCCGGGGTTGATCGCGGCCGCGCCGACGACGGTCGGCAGGTCGCCGCCACCACCCTGCTGGGACTTCTCCTTCGTGTCGATCCGGCCGTTGATGTTCTCGACCTTGTCGCCCGCGGCGAGCAACTTCTGGATGTCGAGGACGTACACGCCACCCGTGGTGCCGGGGTCGTCCGGACCGAGCGCGCCCTTGGACCGGCCGGTGATCGCGCGGTAGAGGTACTTGTCGTCGGGGCTGGTCTGGATCCAGCCGCCGTTCGAGCCGCCACCGTTGGAATCGTTGTCCGGGTGGATCGCCTTGTTCGCGGCGCCGTCGTCGAACACCTGGATCCAGTGCGGCTCCTTGGCGGTGATGTCCGGCGTATAGAACACCGCGCCGCCCTGCATGGTCTGGGCGAACGCGCCCTTGTGGCCCGGCAAGTTGGTCACCGTGGTCTCCATGACCGCGCGGCTTTCCGCGTGCAGCGGGTCCGCCGGGTCCGCCCTCGGACCGTCCGGCAGGTACGAGACCGCCTTGAGCTTCGGCTTGTCGCGGTCGGAGATGTCCCACGTGCGGACGGTCGGCCGCCGCAGGTACGGCGACGGCTGCTTCACCGGGTCGAGGATGATGTTCCGCGGCTCGGCGTAGTCGCTGGTGACCAGGGTGTCGAGATCCTCGCGGGCCTGGATGCCGTGCGGGTTGGCGCAGGTCGGCTTGTCCAGCTGCGGGAGGTTGTCGCACAGCTTCTTGTTGTCGCCCTGCGGTGTGGCCGCCGGGGACTCGGAAAGCACCCGCGCGTTCTGGTCGAAGCGGACGACCTCACCGGGACTGCCGGCGAAACCGTTGCCCACCACGGTGGAACCGTTGGCGTAGGTGTGCGGGCCCGGCACGACCGGGCCGCCCATGTACGTGCCGTACGCGGTGCCGTCCTTGAGCACCCAGTACGCGTCCGGCACGGAACCGCCGAGGGTCTGGGTCGGGAGGCTGACGCCCTTGAGCTTCAATTGCGGCAACGCGGAGACGTCGAAGGCGTACGTCGCGGCGGCGAACAGCGCACCGGCGTAGATCGTGTCGCCCTTGTGCCACACGTACTGCATGTGGTGCGGCTCGTTCTCGACGAGCGGGCCGACGGTGGCGGTGTTGACGACCTTGCCGTAGGTCGGCGAACCCTGCGTCGCGTCGATCACGGCGAGGAAGTCCGGACCGGGCAACGCGTTCTTGATCTTGTTGAGGCCGCCGCCGAGCGAACCCGGCAGATTTTTGATGTCCTTGACCAGGGTGTCGGCGATGTTCTCGTCACCGGCCCAGACCAGCAGCCACTTCTTGCGCTGCCCGTCTGCACTCCTGGACGCCGCGACATCCTTGGACACAAGGTGGTTCTGGACCCAGTACTCCTTGCCGTCAGCCGCCTTCTTCGCGTCCTTGACGACCTGGACATCAGCGTAGGCACTCGTGGCGGAGCCGGTATAGGTCACCGTTCCCACGGCGAGCGCCGTCGCGATGGCGCCTATCACCACTTTTCGCCACCTGGGCGAGTTGGATAGCATTCTTTCTCCCTGTTTTCGCTACCGAAGCGCCAGACAATCGGCACATCTCTCCCCTTTTCGCGCAGGCGTCACCGGCCCGGATCAAGGGAAAGCAATCAACCGCCGGTTCAAGCAGGGAACCGTTGCGGCACAGCGGAAAACGTCAGCGCACGAAGAACGGGCACATCCGTTTCAGGAATCCATACACAGCGCGCTTGCTTGCTGCCGCAAGTCAACGTGCCGGCGCCACACCAAGGCGACTGGGGATTGCATGGGCGAAATACTCGTGTGAACCCGCCCAGGTGTCAATCTGGTGATCAAAGAATGGGAGACACCACGACAGAGTGAATTTCCCAGCATGCGGATGCGCCATTAGGCCGGACAGGTGGCGATTTTCCGAGCACTGGGAATTAGGCCACCTGGCGGCACTACCGCAGGTCACAACGGACCAGTGAGCCGCGTCCGGCGACCATTGGGGCGTTATGAGTTCGTTATGTACTCTCGGTGGGTCCGCGGGGCTCCCGGACGAAGTGAGACAGGGCCACGCCGAAGACGTTCAGAAGGGCGCTGGGCGCCGTGGAACTGCCCGGCGCACTCCGGAAGACCGCCGATGGCGCCGAAGGCCCCGTATCCGCCGCGGCGGACCTCTGCGGATACGCCGGCCCGCGTAGAACGCGATCACTCGAGCGAGATTCGTGGACTGCCAACATGCATTTCGAACAGAGGCGTCAGAACCGGAACTGCCCCGAAAAACGAGAAGGGCCCCCGCCGAATCGGCAGGGGCCCTTCTCGTGGATTTCGCTTCGATCAGCGGAAGTCGCGGCCGAAGTCGTAGTCGTCCAGCGGCACCGCGGCGCCCGGCGTGGAGCCGAACACATCCGGGGTGTAGTAGCCGTCGTCGTAGGACGGGATCGCGTAAGCGGCGACCCGCGCCTCCTCGGTCGGCTGCACCTGGATGTTGCGGTACTTGTTGATCCCGGTACCGGCCGGGATCAGCTTACCGATGATCACGTTCTCCTTGAGGCCAACGAGCTTGTCCGAACGGCCGTTGATGGCCGCGTCGGTCAGGACACGTGTGGTCTCCTGGAACGAAGCCGCCGACAGCCACGAGTCCGTGGTCAGCGAGGCCTTCGTGATCCCCATCAGCACCGGGCGACCCGAGGCCGGCTCGCCACCCTCGGCGACCGACGCCCGGTTCTTCGCCTCGAACTTGGTCCGCTCGGGCAGTTCGCCAGGGAGGAAGTCCGTGGCACCGGAGTCGATGATCGTCACGCGGCGCAGCATCTGCCGCACGATGACCTCGATGTGCTTGTCGTGGATCGACACACCCTGCGCCCGGTACACCTTCTGGACCTCGTCCACCAGGTGCATCTGCGCCTCGCGCGGCCCCATGACCCGCAGGACCTCGTGCGGGTCCGGTGTGCCTTCGAGCAGCTGCTGACCGACGTTGACGCGGTCACCGTCGCCCAGCGGGCCGTTCGAGGTGTTCGCGAGCCGCTGACGCTTGGACAGCTTGTCGAAGACGATCTCTTCGCTGCCGTCGTCCGGGATCAGCGTGATCTTCCAGAACCGCTCGCTCTCCTCGATGCGCACGCGGCCATCGACGTCGGCGATCGGCGCCTTGCCCTTCGGGACCCGGGCCTCGAACAGCTCCTGGACACGGGGCAGACCGGTCGTGATGTCGTCACCGGCGACACCACCCTGGTGGAACGTACGCATCGTCAGCTGCGTGCCCGGCTCACCGATCGACTGGGCCGCGACGATACCCACGGCCTCGCCGACGTCGACGAGCTGACCGGTCGCCATGGACCGGCCGTAGCAGGTGGCGCAGATACCGACGGCCGACTCACAGGTCAGCACCGAACGCACCTTGACCTTGGCGATCCCGCTCGAGATGAGCTTGTCCAGTGCCGGGTCGCCGATGTCGTCACCGGCGTTGAGCACGACGTTGCCCTTGGCGTCGACCGCGTCGGTCGCCAGGTTCCGCGCGTACACGCTGGTCTCGACGTGCTGGTCACGCAGGACCTTGCCGTCGCCGATGTCCTCACCGATCGGCATGTTGATGCCGCGGGTGGTGCCACAGTCGACCTCGCGGACGATGACGTCCTGCGACACGTCCACCAGACGACGGGTCAGGTAACCCGAGTCGGCGGTACGGAGCGCCGTGTCCGCCAGACCCTTACGGGCACCGTGCGTCGCGATGAAGTACTCCGCCACCGACAGGCCTTCACGGAAGTTGGCCTTGATCGGACGCGGGATGTACTCACCCTTCGGGTTCGACACCAGCCCACGCATACCGGCCAGCGACCGGACCTGCGTCATGTTGCCCGCCGCGCCCGACTTCACGATCATCGCGATCGGGTTGTCGTCCGGCAGCGCCGTCTCCATGATCTTGTGGACCTCTTCGGTGGCCTGCGTCCACACCTTGACGAGCTCGTTGTTGCGCTCGGTGTGCGACAGCTGACCACGCTGGTACCGCTTCTCGACCTGGTCGGCCTTGCCTTCGTACTCGTCCAGAATGGCCTTCTTGCCCGTCGGGACCAGCACGTCGGAGATCGCGACCGTGACGCCCGAACGGGTCGCCCAGTAGAAACCGGCGTCCTTCAGGCGGTCCAGGGTCTGCGCGACCTGCGTCATCGAGTACCGCTCGGCGAGGTCGTTCACGATCAGGGCCTGACGCTTCTTCGGCATCGGCTCATTGATGAACGGGTAGTCCGCCGGCAGCAGCTCGTTGAACAGCACGCGGCCCAGGGTGGTCTCGGCCAGCCAGGCCTTGCCCGGCTCCCAGCCCTTCTCCGCGAGCGCCGCTTCGTCGGCCTTGGCGGGCTGACGGTCGACGATGCGGATCTTGACCGGAGCGTGCAGGCTCAGCGCCTTGAGGTCGTACGCCATGATCGCTTCGGCGGGCGAGGAGTACGCGTTGCCCGCACCCTCGGCCTTCTCGGTGAGACGGGTCAGGTGGAACAGACCGGTCACCATGTCCAGCCGCGGCATGGCGAGCGGGCGGCCCGACGCCGGCGAAAGGATGTTGTTCGCCGACAGCATCAGGATGCGGGCCTCGGCCTGCGCCTCCGCGGAAAGCGGGAGGTGCACGGCCATCTGGTCACCGTCGAAGTCCGCGTTGAACGCTTCACAGACCAGCGGGTGCAGCTGGATGGCCTTGCCTTCGACCAGCTGCGGCTCGAAGGCCTGGATACCGAGGCGGTGCAGGGTCGGCGCACGGTTCAGCATCACCGGGTGGCCGGTGATGACCTCTTCGAGCACGTCCCACACCTGCGGGCGCGAGCGCTCCACCATCCGCTTGGCGGACTTGATGTTCTGCGCGTGGTTCAGGTCGACCAGCCGCTTCATGACGAACGGCTTGAACAGCTCGAGCGCCATGTCCTTCGGCAGACCGCACTGGTGCAGCTTCAGCTGCGGGCCGACGATGATGACGGAACGGCCGGAGTAGTCGACACGCTTGCCGAGCAGGTTCTGACGGAACCGGCCCTGCTTGCCCTTGAGCAGGTCGGACAGCGACTTCAGCGGGCGGTTACCGGGACCGGTGACCGGGCGGCCGCGGCGGCCGTTGTCGAACAGCGCGTCGACGGCCTCCTGCAGCATCCGCTTCTCGTTGTTGACGATGATCTCGGGCGCGCCGAGGTCGATCAGCCGCTTCAACCGGTTGTTGCGGTTGATGACCCGGCGGTAGAGGTCGTTCAGGTCGGAGGTGGCGAACCGGCCACCGTCGAGCTGGACCATCGGGCGCAGGTCCGGCGGGATCACCGGGACGGCGTCGAGCACCATGCCGCGCGGGTCGTTGCCGGTCATCTGGAAGGCCGCGACGACCTTGAGCCGCTTCAGCGCGCGGAGCTTCTTCTGCCCCTTGCCGTTGCGGATGGTGTCGCGCAGGTGGTCGGCCTCGGCCGCGACGTCGAACTCGGCGGCCAGCTTCTGGATGGCCTCCGCGCCCATGCCGCCGGTGAAGTACTCGCCGTAGCGGTCGATGAGCTCGCGGTAGAGCAGCTCGTCGGCGATCAGCTGACGGACGTCGAGCTTGGTGAAGGTCGTCCAGACCTCCTCGAGACGGTCCAGCTCGCGACCGGCGCGGTCACGCAGCTGACGCATCTCGCGCTCGCCGCCTTCCTTGACCTTGCGGCGGACGTCGGACTTGGCGCCCTCCGCCTCCAGCTCGGCCAGGTCGGCTTCCAGCTTCTGCGCCCGTGCCTCGATGTCCGCGTCACGCTTGGTCTCGAGGTTCTTGCGCTCGACGCCGATCTCGTTCTCGAGGGTCGGCAGGTCGGTGTGCCGCAGCTCGGTGTTCACACCGGTGATCACGTAGGCCGCGAAGTAGATGATCTTCTCGAGGTCCTTCGGCGCCAGGTCGAGCAGGTAGCCGAGGCGGGAGGGAACACCCTTGAAGTACCAGATGTGGGTGACGGGAGCGGCCAGCTCGATGTGGCCCATCCGCTCACGGCGCACCTTGGCACGGGTGACCTCGACGCCACAGCGCTCGCAGATGATGCCCTTGAAGCGGACCCGCTTGTACTTACCGCAGTAGCACTCCCAGTCCCGGGTCGGGCCGAAGATCTTCTCGCAGAAGAGGCCGTCCTTCTCGGGCTTGAGCGTCCGGTAGTTGATGGTCTCCGGCTTCTTGACCTCGCCGAAGGACCACTGACGAATGTCGTCGGCGGTAGCGAGGCCGATGCGGAGCTCATCGAAGAAGTTGACGTCCAGCACGTCTTTGCATCCCCTTGGGGTTGAGTCGACTAGAGGGGTTGGCGGTCGAGGCGGGACCCACGGGAGGCAGGCCCCGCCTCGGACAGCCGTCAGTGCACGACGTCGTCCACCGAGGGCGACTCGTTGCGGGACAGGTTGATGCCGAGGTTGGCGGCGGCGCGCTCGAGGTCCTCGTCGTCGGAGTCGCGCATCTCGATCGCGGCGCCATCGCTGGACAGCACCTCGACGTTGAGGCAGAGCGACTGGAGCTCCTTCAGGAGCACCTTGAACGACTCGGGGATACCCGGCTCGGGGATGTTCTCCCCCTTGACGATCGCCTCGTACACCTTCACGCGGCCGACCACGTCGTCCGACTTGATGGTCAGGAGCTCCTGCAGGGTGTATGCGGCGCCGTACGCCTGCATCGCCCAGCACTCCATCTCACCGAAGCGCTGGCCACCGAACTGCGCCTTACCACCCAGCGGCTGCTGCGTGATCATCGAGTACGGACCGGTGGACCGGGCGTGGATCTTGTCGTCGACAAGGTGGTGCAGCTTCAGGATGTACATGTAGCCGACCGCGACCGGGTACGGGTACGGCTCGCCGGAGCGGCCGTCCAGCAGCGTGGCCTTGCCGTTCTGCTTCACCATGCGCTCACCGTCGCGGTTCGGCTTGGTGGCACCGAGCAGGCCGGTCAGCTCGTCTTCCTTGGCACCGTCGAACACCGGGGTGGCGGTGTTCGTGCCGGGGTCGACGTCGTACAGCTCCTCGTTGAGGTTCTTCGCCCAGTCGGGGTTGCCCTCGATCTTCCAGCCCTGCGACGCCAGCCAGCCCAGGTGGAGTTCCAGGACCTGGCCGATGTTCATCCGTCGCGGGACACCGTGGGTGTTCAGGATGATGTCGACGGGCGTGCCGTCCTCCATGAACGGCATGTCCTCGGCGGGAAGGATCTTGCCGATGACACCCTTGTTCCCGTGGCGGCCGGCGAGCTTGTCGCCCGGCTGAATCTTCCGCTTCTGGGCCACGTAGACGCGGACCAGTTCGTTGACGCCAGGGGGCAGCTCGTCGTCGTCCTCTCGCGAGAACACGCGGATGCCGATGACCTTGCCGGTCTCGCCGTGCGGCACCTTCAGCGAGGTGTCGCGGACCTCACGGGCCTTCTCGCCGAAGATCGCACGGAGCAGGCGCTCTTCCGGGGTCAGCTCGGTCTCACCCTTGGGCGTGACCTTGCCGACCAGGATGTCGCCGTCGCGGACCTCGGCACCGATGCGGATGATGCCGCGTTCGTCGAGGTCGGCCAGGACCTCCTCGGAGACGTTCGGGATGTCCCGGGTGATCTCCTCGGCGCCCAGCTTGGTGTCGCGGGCGTCGATCTCGTGCTCCTCGATGTGGATCGACGTGAGCACGTCGTCCTGCACCAGGCGCTCGGAGAGGATGATCGCGTCCTCGTAGTTGTGGCCCTCCCACGGCATGACCGCGACGAGCAGGTTCTTGCCGAGCGCCATCTCACCGTTCTCGGTGGACGGGCCGTCGGCGATGACCTGACCCTGCTCGACCCGGTCACCCTCGTTGACGATCGGGCGGTGGTTGAAGCAGGTGCCGTGGTTGGAGCGGCGGAACTTGTACAGTCCGTAGCTCTTCCGCGTGCCGTCGTCGTGCATGATCGTGATCAGGTCGGCCGAGAGTTCCTCGACGACACCGGACTGCTCGGCGACGAGCACGTCACCGGCGTCCACCGCGGCCCGCAGCTCCACGCCGGTGCCGACGTACGGCGCCTGGTTGCGGAGCAGCGGCACGGCCTGACGCTGCATGTTCGCGCCCATCAGCGCGCGGTTCGCGTCGTCGTGCTCGAGGAACGGGATCATCGCCGTCGCGACCGAGACCATCTGTCGCGGCGAGACGTCCATGTAGTCCACGTCCAGCGGGTCGATCAGCTCGACCTCGCCGCCCTTCTTACGGACCAGGACGCGGTCTTCGACGAAGGTGCCGTCATCCGAGATCGGCGCGTTGGCCTGCGCCTTCACGAACCGGTCTTCCTCGTCCGCGGTGAGGTAGTCGACCTGGTCGGTGACCCGGCCCTCGACGACCTTGCGGTACGGGGTCTCGATGAAACCGAACGGGTTGACCCGCGCGTACGAACAGAGCGAACCGATCAGGCCGATGTTCGGGCCTTCCGGCGTCTCGATCGGGCACATGCGGCCGTAGTGCGACGGGTGGACGTCACGGACCTCCATGCCGGCGCGCTCACGCGACAGACCACCCGGGCCGAGGGCGGACAGACGACGCTTGTGCGTCAGCCCCGACAGCGGGTTGTTCTGGTCCATGAACTGCGACAGCTGCGAAGTACCGAAGAACTCCTTGATCGCCGCCACGACGGGACGGATGTTGATCAGGGTCTGCGGCGTGATCGCCTCGACGTCCTGCGTGGTCATCCGCTCACGGACGACGCGCTCCATCCGGGACAGACCCACGCGGATCTGGTTCTGGATGAGCTCGCCGACGGTGCGGAGACGACGGTTGCCGAAGTGGTCGATGTCGTCGGTCTCGACCGGGATGGTCTGGTCGCCGACGGTCACCTTGTCCTCGCCCGCGTGCAGCCGGACCAGGTACTCGATCGTCGAGACGATGTCCTCTTCGGTCAGCGTCCCGGTGTCGTACGGCGTGGTGAGGGCGAGCTTCTTGTTGACCTTGTACCGGCCGACCTTGGCCAGGTCGTAGCGCTTCGGCTTGAAGAACAGGTTCTCCAGCAGCGTCTGCGCGCTCTCCTTGGTGGGGGGTTCGCCCGGGCGCAGCTTGCGGTAGATGTCGAGGAGGGCCTCGTCGGTGCCGGCGGTGTGGTCCTTCTCGAGGGTGGCGAGCAGCGTCTCGGAGAAGGAGAAACGCTCGCGGATCGCCTCGGTGGTCCAGCCCAGCGCCTTCAGCAACACGGTCACCGGCTGGCGGCGCTTGCGGTCGATGCGGACGCCGACGGTGTCGCGCTTGTCGACGTCGAACTCCAGCCAGGCACCCCGGCTCGGGATGACACGGACGTTGAAGACGTCCTTGTCCGTGGTCTTGTCGACGCTGGTGTCGAAGTACACACCAGGCGAGCGGACCAGCTGCGACACGACGACACGCTCGGTGCCGTTGATGACGAAGGTGCCCTTGTCGGTCATCACCGGGAAGTCGCCCATGAAGACCGTCTGGCTCTTGATCTCGCCGGTGTTGTTGTTCACGAACTCGGCGGTCACGAACAGCGGGGCCGCGTACGTCATGTCCTTGTCCTTGCACTCCTCGACGGAGGCCTTGACCTCGTCGAAGCGCGGGTCGGAGAAGGACAGCGACATGGATCCGGAGAAGTCTTCGATCGGCGAGATCTCGTTGAGGACCTCTTCCAGGCCACCGACCGGGTTTTCTTCACCTTCTTCGACGCGGCGTTCGAACCACGCCTCGTCGCCGGTGAACCATTCGAAGGACCTGATCTGCACGTCGAGCAGGTTCGGGGTGTTGAGCGGCTCGCGAATCTTTGCGAAGGAGACCCGCTTGGGGGCTCCCGGGATTCCCGTGGACTCCGAGCGAGATACAGCCGAGGTGGTCGCAGCAGTGGCCTGGTTCGCGGGAGAGACTGCCAAGATGCGTCCTTCCGGGGACAATGAGCGGTGAGCAGCCGCGTCAGCAACAGCTGATGCGGACTGTCAAGGGTGCCGTGTGCCCACTATCCTAACTACCGGCTCCGGGCAGCCTGAAAGAGGGCAGCGCAAAGAAGCAGTCTAGCCCGAACGTCACGGTATGTCCAGGGGGCACTCCTGATGGGGCCCAGCCTGCGTCGCGACGTCTTCAGGTATGCCTCTCCTCGGCTTCCCCGGACCGTCCCTCCCGCAAGGGCACCGCCGGTTCTCGCCGTTGGCAGTAAGCGTGACCCCACGCGGGCTCTGAGTCAAGATGCCGCGCGGCGGACCCGCCGGTTGGCGCAGCGTCGAAGTAGCGCCGCGACGAGGGCTTCACAGGACGGCCATCCTGGTTACCGCCCGTACCCGCAGGTGACGGCGTTGGGGCACCGACCTGCGTTTAGCGGGCTAATCGCGACCCGCCGGGGGCCGTTCCGGAGAGTCACCGGGTCGGGGGGCGGAGTGCTCCTGGGCGGGCTGGGACTTGTGGCGGCTGTGGCCGGTGCGTCTTCTGGGGCGGTTCACAGGGAGGCCCTCAGATCGCGATCAGGGGGCTAAACACGACGCGGTAGCGAGCCCCCCGTCGAGGGCGGCCGGGTGCGCGCTGAGGGCCGCGTACGGGGATGGCGCGGTGGGCGGTGGCCGTCGGGGTCGTCAGTGGCGATTCGGGTCAGGGCGAGAGTGGTTCGGCTTCGGCTGGTCGCCGGTCCCGATCCGTGAAGGCCCCATCCCTCAGCTCAACCGAGGGAACTCGATCATCACACCCTGACCCAACTCACGGCGGCCCCGTGTCGCGTTTAGCCCGCTAAACGCGACACGACCGGACCCCGGGGCAAGCAGCGTTCCTGACCGAAGCGCCGGAGCACCAGATCACGATTAGGGGGCTAAACGCAGGTCGCCCGGCGACCGGAGCGCGATCAGGGGGCTAAACGCGCTCCGGGGCGGGGCTACTTGGAGGGGGCTGGGGAAGCGGCTGGGTTGGGCGGAGCGGCGTAGGTGTTCATCGCCGTGATCTTCCACTTGTCGCCCTGCAGTTCCGCGTTCAAGTGCAGCTGCGCGCTCCCGGCGGTCGTCTTGTTCGTGTCGGCCCGCGTCGAGCTCTGGTCGACGAACACCATCACGTCGGCCCGGTCACCTTCCAGCCGGATGACGGCGCTGCGGGTGACCTTGCAGGTCACGACCATCTTCTGCTGCGGGGCCAGTCGCTTGACCTCGCCCATCAGCAGGTTGTACTTCGCCCGCACCTCGTCGTTGACCAGCAGATCGCCCGCCGCGGTCTCGGTCTTCGCGATGTTGTTGTAGTCGTACGAGAACAGCGCCTCGGTCGCCTTCGCGACCTGGTCCTTGACCTGCGCGGTCTTCGCGACGTCCAGCAGCGCGGTGTTGTCCGTCGAGCTCGACACGTCGTCGGCCTGGATCTTGAACAGCACCGCGGACGCGGCCAGCAGCAGCCCGACGACGACCAGCGCGCCCGCCAGGATCAGCTGCGTGGAGACCGGCTTCTTCGCCTTTTCCGGCTTCTCATCGGAGTCGGAGTCGGAGTCGGAGTCGGAGTCGGAGTCAGCGTCGGACTCGGAAGCGACCTCGGCTTCGGCCTCTTCGATGTCGTCCGGCTTCGCCTTGGCGGCCGCCCGGACCTTCGCACGCGGACTCGGCTTCGCGACAACCTCGTCTTCAGGGGCCTCAGTGCTCTCAGGAGCCTCGACAGCGGCCACTGCAGGCTCAGCAGCCTGAGCAGGCTCCTCAACGGCCTCGGCAGGCTCGGGCGCCGGACGCGGAGCAGGCCTCGGCGACGGACGCGGCGACGGCTTCACCTCAGGCGTCTCCTCCACCGAAGGAGCCGTGTCGACCTCGGAAACGGAAGAGGAGCCAGGCCGTCGCAGACCGGCCACCCGTGGGCGGCGCACCGGCGGAGTGCTGCGAGGGGGCTGGCGGCGGGAGGAGGGCACTACGGACTCCGTTCTGGGTGACGCTCTTACTGGCCGGCCGCGACGAGGGGCACGTTGTCGATCCCGGACAGCTTCCACTCATCGCCGACCCGGGTCATCGAGACCTCCAGGCGCAACGCCTTGGAGCTCGCCTTGTCGCCCTGGGTGACCTGCGTGGTGATGGCGGCGAGGAAGCTCGCCTTGCCCTCGTGGTCGTCGAGTTCCTCGACGGCGATGTCCTGGATCGTGGTCGCGACCTTGGTCTTCGCGTCGCCGAGCGCCTTGCGGTAAGTCGGCTCGAGCTGTTTCAGCTGTTCGGCCATCTTCTCGTCGGAGACGGTCTTCTGCCGCTCGAAAAACTCGTTGAGGTTCTCGAAGTCGACCTCGGTGTACGCCTTGATCGCGGTGCCGCCCGCCTTGACGACGTCGTCACGCGAACGCGCGAGATCGGCGTTGTCGTCGGAGGCGGCCACTGCCCACTGGATCCCGAAGAGCGCAGCGGCGACGAAGGCGGCCAGGGCGAACGCCGCCGCCCCCAGGACCAGGGTCCGCGATCGAGAAGAACTCATGACACTCCAGGGTAGGTATACGGTCTCGGGCTCAGCCGGGCAGGCCCAGCAGCGCCCCGAGGCTGGCCAGGCTGACACCCGGGCTCTGCAGGACGCTCGGCATGCCCTGCGCCGCGCGCAGGCTGGCCAGCTCCTCGGCCGACCGGCCGGCGTTGGCGGCGACGTCGCCCTGCGACGGGATCTGCGGGACACCGTTGTACGGCACGTTCTGCGAACCGCGCACGTTGATCGGGCTGCCCTTCGGCTCGGCGCAGTACGCGTCGTCCTTCGGCGGGCGCACCGTCGTGTCGGTGCCTTCGCGGTACTTGTCGAGGCCGATGTAGCCTTTGGTGCACGAAGGCGGGTTGAACAGGTTGAGCGCGAGGCCCAGGTGCGCGGTGCCGTCGTTGGCGACGGTGTTCGCGCCCGCCGCGAGCATCGGATAGGTCACCAGGCCCTGCTCGAGTCCGTCGAGCCGGGTCACGAGCAGGTTCGACGTCGTGAGCAGGTTCGCGGTGAGCGCGCCCAGTCCCGGCCCCGATTCCGCGAGCACCTCGCTGATCTGGGTCGCCACCCGCGGGGTGATCCCGATCAGCTTCCGGATGTCGGCGTCGGAGTTCTTCAGCGTGCCGGAGAGCTTGTTCAGGTCCGCGCTGAACGACTTCATCGAGCTCGCCATGTCGTTTTGCGTCTCGAGGACCTGCCCACCCTTTTCCAGCAGCTGGATGGTCTGCGGCAGATACTCCTGCGCGGTCGTGGTGAAGCTGCGCGCGGTGTCGAGCAGCCGCTGCAGGTCCGGGCCGGTGCCGTTGAAGGCGTTGTACGACTCGTCGACGACTTTGCGCAGCGAGTCGGTCGGCACCGACGCCGCGAGGCTGTCGAGGTCACCGATGAGCTGCTCGGTGGGCACCGGCGTCTTGACCTTGTCTGCGGGGATGACCGATCCCGGCTTCAGGAACGGGCCCTTCTCTCCCTTGGGTCGCAGGTCGACGAACTGCTCGCCGACCGCCGACCGGTTCGCGACCACGGCGTCCAGATCGGCGGGCACCTGCGGGGCGTCGGGAGCGATGTCGAGGTCGGCTTCCAGCCCGGCCTTGGTCAGGCGCAGCTCGCCGACGCGGCCGATGTTGAAGCCGCGGTAGGTGACTTCCGCGTTCTGGAAGATGCCGCCCGACTGCTTGAGTTCGAGCTTCACCGTGTAGCCCTCGTCGCCGAAGACCTGGCCGAGACCGGCGAACCGGATCAGCGCGTACACGATCGCGACGACGGAGATGATCGCGAACGCGACCAGCTGGAGCTTCGTCCGACGGATCAGCATCAGCCCGCACCTCCCGAAAGCAGGCCGAAGATCCCGGCGGGTCCGGTCTGTCGCGGCTGTCCGCCGCCCTGCGGCGCGCTCGCCTGGTTGCCGGCGACGCCGCCGACGCCGCCGACGCTGTCGGGGATCGGCAGCGGCGGATTCACGCCGGGTCCCTCGGTCCCACCGGTGAGTCCCGGCACCGGGACGATGTCCTTGAGCGGGTTCTCACGGCTGCGGCCGAGGTTCTTGAGGATCTCGTTCAGGTTCAGGTCGACCTTCGCGAACAGGTTGAAGTAGTCGCCCTTGACGCCGTCGTAGGCGGCGTCACTGAACGGAAAGGTCAGCAGGATCTCCAGCGCCTTGGGCAGATCCGAACCCGCTTCGCCGAGCTTCCGCAGCGTCGGCTGCAATGCCTTGAGGTCGGCGACGAGGTCTTCCTTGCTCTTGTTCACCGTGTCGACGGCGACGCCGGAGAGCTGGTTGAGCGCGTTGAGCATGGTGACCAGCTGACCGCGCTGCTGTTCCAGCACGCCGAGACCGGGGCCGAGGTTGTCGACCGCGCCGACCAGCTTGTCCTTCTGGCCGTTCAGGGTCAGCGAGAGCCGGTTCAGCCCGTCGAGTGCCCGCGTGATGTTCGCGGACTGCTTGTCCAGGTTCGTCACCAGCTGGTTGGTGTTGTTCAGCAGCGCCTTGAGTTCCGGCGAGCGGCCACTGGTGGCGTTGTTGAGTTCCTTCGTGATGGTGTTGAGCTGTTCGACGCCACCACCGTTGAGCAGCAGCGAAAGCGCGCCGAGCAGCTCTTCGACCTCGACGCTGCGGTTCGTACGCGCCAGCGGGATCACCGCGTTGTCGGCCAGCTTGCCCTGACCGTCCGCGGGTGCGGCCAGCTCGACGTACTTCTCACCGAGCAGGCTCGACTGCCTGACGTTGGCCAGCGCGTTCGCCGGCAGCTTCACGTCACCGTTGACCCGGACGGTGACCTCGGCGTTCCAGCCGTCCTGGGTCAGCCCGATCGCTTCGACACGGCCGATGGCGACCTCGTTGACCTTCACCCCGGCCTGCGGGGTCAGGTCCAGCACGTCCCGGAACTGCACCTTGACCGTGTACGGGTGGTCGCCGAGTTCGGCGCCACCGGGCAGCGGGATGTCGTAGATCCCGCTGAAGGCGCAGCCGCTCAACGTCAGCGCGGCGACCGTTCCGGCGGCCGCGAGGGCGAGTGTCCTTTTGATCATTTCGCCGCCGATCCGTAGAGCTGCCCCGCGATGGGGAGCGGAAGCGGCGGCAGCTGGCCCGCCTGCGAGGACTGGATCACCTGCGCGATCGACGGCAGCGGCACCAGCCCGTCGACCAGTCCGGCGATCCCCTTGCACGCGTCGCCCAGCACGTCGAGCGCGTCCGGGGTCTGCTTGAGCAGGTTGCACACCATCACCAGCGGCGGCTGGGTGAGCTCGTTGAGGTTGGCCCGCGCGTCGAGCGTGCCCGAGGAGGCGTTGTAGGTGTTGACCAGGTTCCCGAGGCCGACCGGGGCGACGTCGAGGATCTCGGCGAGTGCGCCGCGCTGGTCCACGAGCACCTTGGTCACACTGGCCAGCTTGTCCACATTGGACTTGAGCCGGTCGCGGTTCTTCTCGATGAACGCCTGCACCGCGGTGAGCGTGTCGGACAGCTGCTTCACCGTGGCCGCGAGGTTTTCCCGCTCCCCCGCGAGGAATCCGCTGACGTCGGCGAGCTGCCGCTCGAAGTCGCGGACCTGCGAGTCGCTGTTCACCAGTGTCTGGGAGAAGGAGCCGAGGTTCTCGACGGTCTTGAACAGGTCGCCGGAGTTACCGGACAACGTGCCCGCGGCCTGGCCGAGTTTCGTGATCGTGTCGTGCAGTGCCTGCCCGTTGCCGTCGAAGTTCTTCGCGGCGGTGTCGAGCAGGTTCGACAGCGAACCGTTCTTGTTGGCGCCGTTGGGGCCGAGCGACTTGCTGACCCGCGAAAGGCTGGCGGCGAGTTCGTCGACTTCCAGGGGGACCTCGGTGCGGTCGAGGCCGATGACGGCGCCGTCGTCGATCCGCGGGCCGCCCTGGTAGGCCGGGGCCAGCTGCACGTAGCGGTCGCTGACCAGCGACGGCGACACGATGATCGCCTTCGCGTCCGCGGGCACCGCCACCGAACGGTCGTATTCGAGTTCGACGCGGACCTGGTTGCCCATCGGCTGGATCCTGGTGACCTTGCCCATGTCGACACCGAGCATGCGGACGCTGTTGCCTTCGTACAGTCCGACGGTACCGGCGAAGTAGGCGGTCACGTGGTTGCGGCCGGCGTCCTTGAGCGTCCACCACAGTGCGCCGGCGACGACCAGCGCGAGCACGATCGCGATGGTGAAGCCCCGGGTGAGGCTCTGACCGAGACGGGTACTCATTTCTCGTAGCACCCCTTCTCGTTGATCGGCCCGAACGACGGCAGGACCAGTCCGCAGATGTAGTTGTCGAACCAGCGGCCGTTGCCGATCGTATTCGTGAACACCCGGATGAACGGCGCGAACCGCGCGATGCCCTGGCCGAGGGCGTCCTGGTTGCGCTGCAGCATCGAGGTCAGCTGGTCGAGCTGGGTGAGCACCGGGTCGAGCTGCGCGTCGTTGTCGTCGACCAGCCCCTTGAGCTGGGTGGCGAGCGTGCGCGAGCCGTCCAGCAGGGCGGTGATCGCGTCCTTGCGACGGGACACCTCGCCGAGCAGCTTGTTCCCGTCGGACAGGAGCTTCTGGAACTCGGCGTCACGGTCGACGAGCGTCTGCGAGACCTGCCGCGTGTTCGCGAGCAGGGTCGACAGCTGCGAGTCCCGCGACGCGATCGTGTCCGAGAGGCGGGAAAGGCCGTTCAGAGCGCCCTTCACGTCGGCCGGGGTGTCGGCGAAGGTCTCCGTGATGACGTCGAAGCTCTTCGCCAGCTGTGCGGTGTCGATGTCGTCGACGGTCTGCGAAAGCCCGCGGAAGGCGTCGAGGACGTCGAACGGCGACATCGTCCGGTCACGCGGGATGGTCGCGCTCGGGTCGAGCGTGCGCTGCCCCTGCGGGTCGAGCGCCAGGTACTTCTGGCCGAGCACGGTCTTGATCTTGATCGCCGCGCTGGTCTTGTCACCGAGCCAGGCGTCCTTGACCTTGAAGGAGATCTTGACCTTGTCGCCGTCGAGTTTGATCTCGGAGATCTTGCCGACCTTCACCCCGGCGACCCGGACGTCGTTGTCCTCCTGCAGGCCCGAAGTTTCGCTGAAGTCCGCGCTGTAGGTCGTCCCGCCGCCGATCACCGGCAGGTCCTCGGAGTTGAGCGCGGCGAGGAAACCGAGCAGCAGCACCGAGATACCGACCAGCGCGATCGGGATCGGATTGCGTTTCTGGAACGACTTCATGCCGTGCACCTCGCCCGGTTCACCGGCAGCAGCGGCAGGTTGATCGGCTCGTTGATCAGCGGAGGCAGGGCGACGGCTCCCGTCAGTTCACAGGCGAAGAAGTTGAACCAGGAGCCGTAGTCGGCGGTGCGGGTCAGCGCCGTCACCTTCTGCGGCATGAACTGGATGAAGTGCTCGACGATCGGCTGGCTGTCGTTGAGGTTCTTCGTCAGCGTGCCGAGCGCGGCGATGTCCTGCTTGAGCGGCTCGCGGGCCTCGCCGAGCAGACCGGACGTCGTCTGGGCGAGGGTGCCGAGCGAATCGATGGCGTCGCCGATCGGTTCGCGGTCCGCGGCCAGTCCGGAGACCAGCTGCTGCAGCTTGACGATCAGGTCGTTCAGCTGCGGCGTATGCGCGTTGACCGTGTCGAGCACCGAGTTCAGGTTGTCGATGACCTCGCCGATCACCTGGTCCTTGTCGGAGATCGTGGTGGCCAGCGACGCGGTGTGCCGCAGCAGGCTTTCGATCGTGCCGCCTTCACCCTGCAGGACCTGGATGACCTCGTAGGACAACTTGTTGATGTCGTCCGGGTTGAGCGCGGTGAACAGCGGCTTGAAGCCGTTGAACAGCTGCGTCAGGTCGAGCGCGGGCGTGGTGCGCTCCAGCGGGATGTTCCCGCCGGGCGCCAGCGTCTTGCCGGAGGAGTCGGTGCCCTGCCCGAGCGACAGGTAGCGCTGGCCGACCAGGTTCCGGAACTTGATCTGCGCGGTCACCCCGGCGGGCAGTTTGCGACCGGCGTCCACTTCGAACTCGATCTCGGCCTGGCGGCGGTCGACGATGCGGACCTCCTTGACCTGCCCGACCCGGACGCCCGCGATGCGGACGTCGTCGTTGGGCAGCACCAGGGTCGCGTCGCTGAAGCGCGCTTTGTAGGCGTTGGTGCTGGTGGTGTTGATGTTGGCGATGCTGATCCCGAGGATCGTCGTGAACAGCACGGTGATCACGACGAAGGCACAGAGCTTGATCAGCGGTGCGAGCAGACCCCTCACTTGACGTGCACCTCCGCTCCCCGATAGAGCGGTCCGACGAGCAGCGAGCCCCAGCCGGGCACGTCCGCGGCGGCCATGCCGACCTGCGGGGCGACCAGCTGCGCGAGGAAGTCCGATTCGGACGTGCTGTAGGACGGGCTACCGCCGGGCGCTCCCCCACCGTTGTAACCACCGACGCTGGCGAAACCGTTCGAGGGCGAGAGACCGTCGTTGGCCGACCGGGACGGCGGTTTGACCGTGCTGCCGTCCTTGATCGGGCCGTCCGGCGGGTATTGCGGGAACGGGTCCGGGAACTGCTTCAGGTCGTAGCAGCGCGGGCCACGTTTGTCCTCGAACTTCGGCTCGTCCTTGCCCGGCAGATACGGACCGCGGTTGACGGTGACCTCGATGGTCGCGTGCAGACCGGGCCGGTTGGTGCCCTTGCCCAGCGCCTTGTCGATCTTCGGCAGGCTGGCGGCCATCTGCCCGATCACGCACGGGTACGACGGCGCGTACTTCGCCAGCAGTTCCGCCGTCGGGCGGGCGCTGTCGGCGAGGCGGATCAGGTTGTCGGCGTTGTTCTGCAGGAAGGTCCGCAGGTCGACCGAGGCCTGGGTGACACTGCCGTAGAGGTTCTGCAGGTTCATCTTCTGATCGACCACGGTGCGTGTGGTGGTGCTCAGGTTGTCCAAGGTCTGCACCAGATCCGGGGCGACGGCACCGAGGTTGTCCGAGAACTCCGCCAGCTCCTTGAGGTTCCGCTGGAGCTGGGGCTCGTGCGGGTTCAGGTCGCCGACGTAGGTGCCGAGCTGCGCGAGCGTGTCACCGAGCTGATCGCCGCGGCCGTTGAGCGCGGTGGAGATCGCCGAAAGCGTGCTCGACAGCTTCTGCGGCTGGACCGCCTGCAGCACCGGCATCAGATGGGCGAAGGCCTGCTCGAGTTCGACGGCGCTGGACGTGCGGTCCTGGGTGATCACGTCACCCTCGGCGATCGTCTTCGCCGAAGGGGCGTCCGGGATTTCGAGGGAAACGAAGCGCTCACCGAACAACGTCTTCGGAAGGAATCGCGCCGAAACGTTCTGGGGGATCAGTTTCGCCGACTCCGGATTCAGCGCGAGTGTGAGTTCGGCACCCTCCGACGTCGCGGCGATGTCCTTGACCGAACCGACGATGAGCCCGCGGACCTTCACGTCCGACTGCTTCAGCAACTGGTTCCCGATGCTGCCCGACTGGAGTTTCACGCTCACCACGGGCGTGAACGCGCGCTGGTACAGCGCGATGCTCAACGCCACCCCGCCGATGAGCACGGCGACCAAGAGCAGGCCCAACAACCTGCGCCGCAGTGTGTTCACCAACCCACCCAACCCTGCATCATCCTGCGATCCTCACCGTGACGTCGGTTCCCCAGATCGCGAAACCGATGAAGAAGTTCATGATGGACACCGTGACGATGCTCAGCCGGACCGCCTTACCGACCGCAACGCCGACACCGGCGGGGCCACCGGAGGCCCGGTATCCGAAATAACAATGGGACAGGATGATCAAGACGCTGAACAACAGCACCTTGATGAACGAATAGAGCACATCCTGTGGTGGTAGGAACAGGTCGAAATATTGGTCGTAGGTACCCGCTGACTGGTTGTAGATATAGATAACGACCAGCCGGGACGCCAGATACGAACTCAGCAGGCCGATCACGTACAGCGGGATGACCGCGACGAAACCGGCGATGATCCGCGTGGTCACCAGGTACGGCAGGCTCGGCACGCCCATGACCTCGAGCGCGTCGATCTCCTCCGAGATCCGCATCGCGCCGAGCTGGGCGGTGAACCCGGCACCGACCGTCGCCGACAGCGCGAGACCCGCGACCAGCGGCGCGATCTCACGGGTGTTGAAGAACGCGGTCAGGAAGCCGGTGAAGGCCGAGGTGCCGATCGAGTTCAGCGCCGAGTAACCCTGAAGGCCGACGAGCACACCGGTGAACAGGGTCAGGCCGACCATGACGCCGACCGTGCCGCCGATGACGGCGAGCGAACCGGAACCGAAGCTCACCTCGGCCAGCAGCCGCAGCACCTCTTTGGTGTAGCGGCGCAACGTCCGCGGCGTCCACAGCAACGCGCGGCCGTAGAACGACATCTGGTCGCCGAGGTTGTCCAGTGTCTGCAAAGGACGGTTGGCCACTCCCTTGGCACGTGCGAGAAAGGTCATGCGTCAGTCCAGCTTTCCTGGCACGATTTGCAGGTAGATCAGCGTGATCACGAAGTTCACCACGAACAGCATGAGGAACGTGATGACGACCGCCTGGTTCACCGCGTCGCCGACGCCCTTCGGGCCGCCGGACGGATTCAGTCCCCGGTAGGAGGCGACGACCGCGGCGATGAAGCCGAAGATCAGCGCCTTCAGCTCGCCGACCCAGAGGTCCGGCAGCTGGGCCAGCGCGGAGAAGCTCGCCAGGTACGCGCCCGGCGTCCCGCCCTGGAGGACGACGTTGAAGAAGTAACCACCGAGCACGCCGATGACGCTGACCATGCCGTTCAGCAGGAGCGCCACCAGCATCATCGCGAGCACACGCGGCACGATCAGCCGCTGCACCGCGGAGACGCCGAGCACCTCCATGGCGTCGATCTCTTCGCGGATCGTCCGCGCGCCGATGTCCGCGCAGACCGCGCTACCGCCGGCGCCCGCGACCAGCAGCGCGGTGACCAGCGGACTGGCCTGCTGCACGGTGGCGAGCACCGACCCGGCGCCCGTGTACGACTGGGCGCCGAGCTGGCGGGCGAGCGAACCGAACTGCAGCGAGATGACCGCGCCGAACGGGATCGCGACGAGCGCCGTCGGCAGGATCGTGACGCTGGCGATGAACCAGGCCTGCTGGATGAACTCCCGCAGCTGGAAGGGGCGCTGGAAGATGCCACGAACGATGTCGAGGCCGAGAGCGAACAGGTTCCCGGTCTCGCGCAACATGCCGATCCCGGGAATCTTCGCCGATGAAGCGGGTGAGCTCACGAGCCACCTGACCCCGGATCATGTGGCCGCATGCGGTGGTTGCCCGATCTCCCCGGATGCGGGATGTGGGCGACCTGGTCGTCGGGCAGCTGACCCTGATGGTGGTTCGGCATCGAGCCGTCGCTCTGCTGCGAACGATGCCCCGCGGCGGCGAGCCGCTGCGGGCGGACACCGTAGTGCTGCTGCTCCTCCGGGGAGAGCGACTCGATGATGCTCTGCTGCGCCTCGTGCGGGAGACCGGACAGGATCTGCATGACGCGGTCCTTGCGGCGGACCGCGCCCATCCGCGTAGGCACACCCGGCGTCGGCTGCATCTGCGGCGGCACCCCGCTGACGTCCTCGACACCGCCCGAGTGGTGACCGGCCTCGAACATCGCGCGCTCGGCGGCGAGCTGGGCCGAGTCCTTCTCCTCGCTCATGCCGATGGGGCCGTCCATCTTGCCGTTCAGGAACTGCTTGACGACCGGCTCCTCGCTGGTCAGCAGCACCTCGCGCGGGCCGAACATGACCAGTTCCTTGCGGAAGAGCATGCCCAGGTTGTCCGGGACGGTGCGGGCGAGGTTGATGTTGTGCGTGACGATCAGGAACGTCGCGTCGATCTGCGCGTTGACGTCGAGGAAGAGCTGGGAGATGTAGGTGGTGCGGACCGGGTCGAGGCCGGAGTCCGGCTCGTCGACCAGGATGATCTGCGGGTCCAGCACCAGGGCGCGGGCGAGCCCGGCGCGCTTGCGCATACCGCCGGAGATCTCACCGGGCAGCTTCTTGTCGGCGCCGTTGAGACCGGTCATCTCGAGCTTCTCGAGGACGATCCGGCGGACCTCGGTCTCCGACTTCTTCGTGTGCTCGCGCAGGGGGAACGCCACGTTGTCGTAGAGGTTCATCGAACCGAACAGCGCGCCGTCCTGGAAAAGGACGCCGAAGAGCTTGCGCACCTCGTAGAGCTGGTGTTCGGAGCACGTCACGATGTCGACGCCGTTGATCATGCAACGGCCACGGTCCGGCTTGAGCAGACCGATCATCGACTTCAAGAAGACGGACTTACCGGTTCCGGACGGACCGAGCATCGCCGACACCTCGCCCGGAGGCAGGGTCAGCGTGACGTCCCGCCAGATGGCCTGCTTACCGAAGGACTTCGAAAGACCTTCGATGACCACCTCGGCACCCATCGCACCTCCAGGAGCTGTTCCGCGTCGTCGCGCACTGCCGTCTCGTGCCACTGGCTCGAGAGAACGCACGCGTCCGCGCAGCGATACCCGCGTCAACCAGGTGTAACGAGCTGAGTGCGAACAGGTTACTCACCAGTTTTCTTTTCTGGCCAGACCCGCGGGTAACTTTTCGCTCGGTCCGCTACCGACCCGTGCACCGCTTGCAGCACCGTAGTGCACGTCACCCCCACGCGCAGACCCACAACGCCCCTTGCCCAGGTCGGCGCCTTGCCGCGTCGCGATTAGGGGGCTAAACGCAGGTCAGCGGGCCTCCTACCGGACCCCTCCAGCTCGCCTCCCGCTCTTGCCGCGCGGATCGCGATTAGGGGGCTGAACGCGCTCCGGGACCCAGGTGCTTAGCGTGGCTACGCGTCGCACTTAGCCCGCGAAAGTCGACCGGGCAGGAGGACGGAAACAGCGAAGGGGCGGGCATCCGTGGTGGATGCCCGCCCCTTCGACGGTGCTGCGGTAGGCGCTGACGCGCCAGAGATCACTTGATGGCGATCTTGGCGCCCGCGGCCTCGAGCTTCTCCTTGGCGGCCTCGGCGGCCTCCTTGTCGACCTTCTCCAGGAGGGCCTTGGGAGCGGCCTCGACCAGCTCCTTGGCCTCCTTCAGACCCAGACCCGAGACGACCTCACGGACGACCTTGATGACCTGGATCTTCTTCTCACCAGCGGACTCGAGGACGACGTCGAACTCGTCCTGCTCCTCGGCGGCCGGGGCGGCAGCGGCACCCGGGGCGGCGGCGACAACGGCAGCCGGGGCGGCCGCGGTGACGTCGAAGGTGGTCTCGAATTCCTTCACGAACTCGGACAGCTCAAGAAGGGTGAGCTCCTTGAAGGCGTCGATCAGCTCGGTGGTGCTCAGCTTCGCCATGGTGGCTTTCCTCTCTGAAACGAACTAAAAGTTCGGGGTGGGGGGTGTTCAGCTCTCGGCGGGTGCTTCGGCTGCTTCGGTACCGGCGTTGCGCTGCTTGTCCTCCAGCGCGGCAGCCAGGCGAGCGACCTGGGACGCCGGCGCCTGGAACAGCGCGGCGGCCTGGGAAAGCTTCGCCTTGAACGCGCCCGCCGCCTTGGCGAGCAGGACCTCACGGCTGTCGAGATCGGCGATCTTGTTGATCTCGTCCACGGACAGCGTCTTGCCGTCCATGAAGCCGCCCTTGATCACAAGCGCGTTGTTGTCCTTCGCGAAGTCGCGAAGCGCCTTCGCGGCGTCAACAGCTTCACCTTCGACGAAGGCGATGGCGGTCGGGCCGACGAACAGGTCTTCGAGGCCCTCGATGCCCGCGTCCGTGGCGGCACGCTTGACGAGGGTGTTCTTCGCGACCCGGTACTTGGCACTGGTGCCGAGAGCGCGGCGCAGCTGGGACAGCTGGGACACGGAGAGGCCGGTGTACTGGGTAACGACTGTGGCCGAGCTGCTGCGGAAGCTCTCCGCGATCTCGGCGACGGCCGCCTCCTTGTCGGGCTTCGCCATGGTCGCCTCCTCTCTTGGCTAGTGGTCCACTGGCCTTGAGAGCCCTGAAACGACGAAACGCCCCAGCGCAGACAGGCGCGGGGCGTCAGGGCAGGCGACAGAATGCGTCGCGAGCGAGCCTCGTTCCTCCTGCGCGGGTCGCCCGCCCTAGCGGGGCCTTCGTTCTCCAGGCCAGATGACCAGGAGAAGACCAGCGGTCTTCGGTAGAACCTTGACAAGAGTACGCGACCCTCTCCCGGCCTCCGCACGGGGCCCTCCCAGGTCGCGTTTAGCCCGCTAAACGCGACCGGCGGAGTGCGTCGGGGGTCCGGCGGGGCATCATGGTGACGTGGCGGAGCAGCGTGATGACGGAAAGCCGGGCAGTGAGCCCGGCACGGACATCGAGCCCAAGGCGGGAGGTCAGCCCGCGCCCCAGCTGAACGACGAGCAACTGCGCCAGTTCCAGCAGTTTCAGCAGTTCCAGGACTATTTGAAGTTCACCGAGGCCCAGCAGCAGGGCCTCGTGCCGACCCAGCCCACGCAGCCCGTGACCCAGCATCACGGACAGCCGCCGTCACCTCCGGGACCTCCTCCCGGCGAACTCGTCAGGGCCCCACAGCCGCGCGTGCCGCGCTGGCTGCGGCGTCTGGGTGGGAAGCTCCTGGCCTGGGTGATCGTGATCGTGCTGATCTGCGTCGGGGCCACCATCGCCTACCGGCAGATCTTCCCCAGCGACGCCGGGCAGGACACGGCGACGTTCGTTCAGGGCGGAGGCGGCAAACACCACACCAACCAGGTGCTTTCGACCAACCCCTGGGAAGCCGTGCGGGCCATCTACGACACCATCGGGAAGCGGTACGAGCCTGCCCTCCGGGTCCAGAAGGCCTGCCTGTCGATGAGCGAGCAGGCGCAGACCGAGTTCGCCCGGAATCTCGGCTACCCGGACTGCGGCACCGCTGTCCTGGCCTTGAACGCCAAAGTCACCGACAGCACGACGTATATCTACGCGGTGAAGCCGAAGTCGAGTGTGGTCCCACGGCAGAACCTGACGATCCACTCGTGCTGGTACAGCATCAGCGGAGGCCCCCCGCTGGGCAGCTTCACCCTGCAGGAAGTCGAGATGGGCCAGTGGCTGATCACCGGGCACACGAACTCTCCCGAGCCCTGCCCGCCTCCGCCCACCGGCAACTGACCTGGGCCTGGTCCACCCCAGATCGCGATTAGGGGGCGAAACGCAAGTGCCCGCCGGATCGCGATTAGGGGGCTAAAGTCGACGCCGGTCAGAGGTCGTGCGAGGTCAGGAAGCCGGTCAGCGCGGAGCCGAAGGCGGGGTGCGTGACGGCGGTCAGGTGATCGCCGGGGACGCGGACGAGCCGGGCACCGGCGATGGCGGCGGCCAGGCGTTCGGGTTCGGCGGCCAGCGGGTCGTTGTCGCCGGCGAGGACCAGGGTCGGGACGGCGATGGCCGTCAGGTCCAGTTTCGGGTTCGCGGTCCCGCGCGCGGCGGCGGCGAGCGCGACGCGGTCCGCACGCAGAGCGTCGGCCAGGACCCGGAAAGGCGCCGAAGCGCGCGGAAGCGTCGAGGGATCCTCCGCCAGCAGAGCCTCGCTGATCGCCTCCGGCGTGACCACCCGCGTGTCCACACCCCCGAAGTCGACGATCCCCGAGCCGACCCCACCGATCGCGAGGCATCGGATCCGCGGATCGGCGGCCACCGCGCCGAGCGCGATCATCGCGCCCATCGAGTAGCCCACCATCGACACCTCGTCGAGGCCCAGCGTGTCGAGCAGCGCGGACACGTCGCGGACCATCGCGTCGTCGCCGTAGCTCACCTCGTCGTGCGGTTTCGCCGACCGCCCGTGCCCACGCGCGTCGAGGCTGAGCACAGTCAGCCCCGCCTGCTGAAGCGTGGCGACGACGCCGGACGCGATCCAGTTGGCGTTCGTGTCAGCGGCGAAGCCGTGCTGAAGGAGCACCGGGCGTCCTTCGCCCTCCCACACGGTGTAACTCAGCTGGAGCCCGTCGAACGACGCGAAAGTAGGCATGCCCTCCAGCAAACACGAAAAAGGGGCGGCCCCGCCGTAGCGGGACCGCCCCTTCTCAGTGATGTCTAACTCAGCCTTACGCGTCCTCGGAGAGGAGGTTGCGAGTCCGGGCCGGGTCGACCGGGACACCCGGGCCCATCGTCGTGGAGATCGTGACCTTCTTCAGGTAGCGACCCTTGGCCGACGACGGCTTGGCGCGGAGGACCTCGTCCAGCGCGGCCGCGTAGTTCTCCACCAGCTTCTCGGTGTCGAACGACGCCTTGCCGATCACGAAGTGCAGGTTGGCCTGCTTGTCGACGCGGAAGTTGATCTTACCGCCCTTGATGTCCGTCACGGCCTTCGCGACCGCGGGGGTCACGGTGCCGGTCTTCGGGTTCGGCATCAGGCCACGCGGGCCGAGGATACGGGCGATACGTCCGACCTTGGCCATCTGGTCCGGCGTCGCGATCGCGGCGTCGAAGTCGAGCCAGCCACCCTGGATGCGCTCGATCAGTTCGTCGGTACCGACCACGTCCGCGCCGGCGGCCTCGGCCTCGGCGGCCTTGTCACCGACGGCGAAAACGATGACGCGAGCGGTCTTACCGGTGCCGTGCGGCAGGTTCACGGTGCCGCGGACCATCTGGTCGGCCTTACGAGGGTCGACACCGAGGCGCATGGCGACCTCGACGGTGGCGTCCATCTTCGTCTTGGAGGTCTCCTTGGCCAGCTTCGCGGCCTCGAGCGGGGCGTACAGCCGCTCGCGGTCCACCAGCTCGAGGGCCTGACGGTAGGCCTTGCTGTGCTTGGTCATGCTTCTGTCCTTAACTCTTCAAACGGATCAGTGTGGTGCGTGAGCCAGCACTGGCTCTCCCACGTGGTGCTGAAAACAGCGTCAGTCGACGACCGTGATGCCCATGGAACGGGCGGTGCCGGCGATGATCTTCGCGGCCTGGTCGACGTCGTGCGCGTTCAGGTCGGATTCCTTGGTCTTCGCGATGTCGCGGACCTGGTCCCAGGTGACCTTGGCGACCTTGGTCTTGTGCGGCTCGCCGGAGCCCTTCTCCACGCCCGCGGCCTTCAGCAGCAGCTTCGCGGCCGGCGGCGTCTTGAGCTTGAAGTCGAACGAGCGGTCTTCGTACACGGAGATCTCGACCGGGACGACGTCCCCGCGCTGCGACTCGGTCGCGGCGTTGTAGGCCTTGCAGAACTCCATGATGTTGACGCCGTGCTGACCCAGCGCGGGGCCGACCGGCGGCGCGGGGTTGGCCGCACCCGCCTTGATCTGCAGCTTGATGATCGCCGCAAGCTTCTTCTTCTTGGGTGGCATTTCGTTGGTTCCTTCTTACTGACTTGAGTCCCCCGCACACCTGCCAGTACGCGGGGACTGCCGGCCGTCTGGCGGCCGTCAGATCTTGGAGACCTGGTTGAACGACAGCTCGACCGGGGTCTCCCGGCCGAAGATCGACACCAGGACCTTCAGCTTCTGCCCGTCCACGTTGACCTCGGAGATCGTCGCGGGCAGCGTCGCGAACGGGCCGTCCATGACGGTGACCGACTCGCCGATCTCGAAGTCGACCTCGACCGCGGGGCCGCCCAGCTGCGACTCCGACGCGGCGGCCTCACCCTTGCCGGACTTGGCGGGAGTGGCGGCCTCGACCTTGGGCGCGAGGAACTTCAGTACCTCTTCGACCGTCAGCGGCGAGGGACGCGACGTGGCACCGACGAACCCGGTGACGCCCGGGGTGTTGCGCACCGCGCTCCACGAGGCGTCGTTCAGGTCCATCCGGACCAGGATGTAGCCGGGCAGCACCTTGCGCTGCACCTGCTTGCGCTGGCCGTTCTTGATCTCGGTGACCTCTTCGGTCGGGACCTCGATCTGGAAGATGTAGTCCTCGACGTCCAACGTCTGGGTACGGGTCTCGAGGTTGGTCTTCACCTTGTTCTCGTAACCCGCGTACGAGTGCACGACGTACCACTCGCCGGGAGCGGCGTTGAGTTCCGCGCGCAGCTTCTCGACCGGGTCGACGTTCTCGTCGGGCTCGGGCTCGGCGGCGGTGTCGTCGTCTTCGGTCTCGACGGAAGCCTCTTCGGCCTCCGCGACATCTCCGGCTTCGTCGACCTCGTCGCCTGCGGCGGGCACCTCGACGGAGTCCAGGTGCTCGGACTGCTCGTCGCCGAGTGCCGCGTGCACCTGCTCGTCGGAAAGCTCGGTCAGCTCATGACCGGCTGCTGTGCCGTTGTCGGAGGTCACGTTCCGTCCTCTCAGTTGATCGGTTGCCGTGGCGCAGGCCACCGTGCGGTGCGCTCAAGCACCGCGACCGGCTGCCTCAGCTGCCGAAGACGGCACCGACGACCTCTTTGAAGGCCAGGTCGAGGCCGCTCACCAGCGCCACCATGAACACCACGAAGACCAGCACCACCGCGGTGTAGGTGACCATCTGCTTGCGGTTCGGCCAGATGACCTTGCGCAGCTCGGCCCAGACCTCGCGGATGAAGCGCATCAGCCGGGCGAAGATCGACGCCTGCTTCGGCTTGCGGTCGCGCTTCGGGGTCGCCGTGCTCTTGGCGTCCTTGGATTTCTCGGTCTTGTCCCCGGCCTTCGCCTTGCCGGCGGGGCGGGTCTTGTCATCCGACTTGGCGTCGGACTTACCGGACGGGCGCGCGGACGCACGGCGCTCACGCCGGGCAGCGGCGGTCACCGGGCGGGACTGTTCGTCGGGCTTCCGCCCGGCGCCGTCCTGCGCCTTTTCACCGCTGGCGTCGCTGTCGCTCACGACCACTCCTCCGCCTTCACCAGTTCGTTTACGCAGGGGTGACAGGACTTGAACCTGCAACCTGCGGTTTTGGAGACCGCTGCTCTGCCAATTGAGCTACACCCCTTCGGAACCCCGATGCTCTGGGGCTCCCGAGGACGCATTCCATCGTCCCCACCGCCGTGGCGGGGATGACCGTAGTGCGTTCCGAGACCAGAAGTCTACGGCAACCCCCGAACAGCTTCGCAACCGCGCCCCTCAAAGCGGCGCGGAGCAGCCTTCCGTGAGGAAACTCCCCCACGGCCGACCCCATGATCGTGCCACGATGTCGCCATGAGCGCTCCCCCACCCTCGGCTTCGCCGGCTCCACGCGTCTCCGCCCGCATCGGCGGCATCACGCCGTCGGCCACGCTGGCCGTCGACGCGAAGGCCCGGGAGCTCAAGGCGCAGGGCCGTCCGGTGATCGGGTTCGGCGCGGGGCAGCCGGACTTCCCCACCCCGGCCAACGTGCTCGAAGCCGCCGAAGCGGCCGTCCGGGACAGGGTGAACCACGGTTACACGGCCGCGGGCGGGCTGCCGGAGCTGCGTGAGGCGATCGCCGCGAAGACGGCCCGCGACTCCGGGTTCGAAGCGGACCCTGGCCGCGTCCTGGTGACCAACGGCGGCAAGCAAGCGGTCTATTCCGCGTTCGCCACCCTGCTCGATCCCGGCGACGAGGTGCTGCTGCCCGCGCCGTACTGGACGACCTACCCGGAGTCGATCGCCCTCGCCGGCGGTGTCCCGGTGCGGGTCACGGCGGACGAGACGACGGGTTATCTGGTCACCGTCGAGCAGCTCGAAGCCGCCAGGACGCCGCGCACGAAGGTGTTGCTGTTCGTCTCGCCGTCGAACCCGACAGGCGCGGTGTACCCGCGTGAACAGGTCGAGGCGATCGGGCGCTGGGCCTACGAGAACGGCCTCTGGGTCATCGCCGACGAGATCTACGAGCACCTGGTCTACGACGGCGCCGAAGCGCCTTCGATGCCCGTCGTGGTCCCGGAACTCGCCGACCGGACGGTCGTCCTCAACGGGGTCGCGAAGACGTACTCGATGACCGGCTGGCGGGTGGGCTGGTTGCTCGCCCCGCAGGACGTGGTCAAGGCGGCGACGGCGTATCAGTCGCATTTGTGCGGCAACGTTTCGAACGTCGCGCAGCGGGCCGCGCTGGCGGCGGTGAGCGGTCCGCTCGACGCCGTTTTCGCGATGCGCGAAGCGTTCGACTCTCGCCGCAAGACCGCACTTTCGCTCCTTTCCGAGATCGCCGGTGTCGAAACTCCGGTGCCACTCGGCGCCTTCTACGTCTACCCGTCGATGAAAGCTTTGCTAGGTAAAGAGATTCGCGGTGAGCGACCGGCCGACACGGTGGCGCTGGCCGAGCTGATCCTGCGCGAGGCCGAAGTCGCCGTGGTACCCGGCGAGGCGTTCGGGACACCCGGGTACTTCCGGATCTCCTACGCGCTGGCCGAAGACGATCTCACCGAGGGGATCACCAGGATGGGCCGACTGCTCGCGGAAGCACGGTGACCGTGATGCGTCTGGGAATCGCCCTTCCGCAGTACGGAACCCTCGCGACAATGGACGCCGTCGCCGGTTTCGCCACGGCCGCGGAGGAACTCGGATACGCGTCCTTGTGGGTCGGAGATCGGGTTCTGGCCCCGGTTACGCCGTCGGACTTCTATCCCGGCGGCACCCCGGAACGGCCCTATCCGCCCGAATTCGTCACCTTCGCCGATCCGCTGATCCTGCTGACGGTGGCCGCGAGCGTCACGACGAAGGTCCGGCTCGGTACCAGCACGCTGACCGGGACGGTGTATCCGGCCGTGGTGCTCGCCCGGATGCTCACTTCACTGGATCAGGTGAGCGGTGGCCGGCTGGACGTCGGGCTGGGCACCGGCTGGCTTCGCGACGAGTACACCGCGACAGGCACGCCGTGGAAGGCCCGCGGCAAGCAACTGGAGGAGCTTCTCGACGTCCTTCGGGAGTTCTGGACCGGCGACCCCGTCGAGCACAAGGGCGAGCGCTGGCAGATCCCGGCGTCGAAGGTGGGACTGCGGCCGTCGCAGAACCCGCATCCGCCGGTCTTGCTTGGCGGGCTGTCGGCGGCGGCGCTGGACCGCGTCGGGCGGCGCGCGGACGGCTGGTTGCCCGCCGGGCCGCCCGCGCCCTACCTCGCGAAGCTCTGGGAGACCGTGGTGAGCGCGGCCGAGAAGGCCGGCCGTGACCCTGGCGCGCTGCGGCGGGTGCTGCGGATCAATCCGAAGCCGGGCACCGACCTCAAGGACGTCGCGGCGCAGCTGGAGGCGGCCGCCGAAACCGGGGTCACCGAGGCCTTCGTCGACCCGCACTACCTCGCTCGGGACGTCACGCACGCCCTCGATCTCGCCGCTGAGCTGCGCGGTCTCGTCCCGAACGACTGAGGTCCGCGGAAAGGGGTCAGGCTTCGCCGCCGTCGAGCTGAACAATTCACCGACGGTCGGACCGATGACAAACGTGACCCAGGTCGCGTACAACGAATGGGTGACGCAGCGGAGAACTGGCGGCGGCTGTCTGTTCCTGGTGATCGTGCTGTCCGTCCTGGGGATCGCCTACCACCTGTGGGAGCGCGGGATGTCGGTGACACCGGCGGGGGTCACCACATCGGATGGCGCGGGCCGCTATGTAGCACTGGGTGACTCGTACACGGCTTCGCCGGGCACGGGACGACCTGTGGGAGCGCCGACGGGCTGCGACCGCTCGGACAACAACTATCCGAGCCTGCTCGCCGCGAGCCTGCGTCCGGCCGAGTTCGTCGATGTCAGCTGCGGTGGCGCCACGACCGAGCACCTCACCGGCGAGCAGAAGACCCGTGACGGCACGAACGCTCCGCAGCTCGACGCCATCGACGGCGACACGACGTTGGTGACCGTCGGTATCGGCGGCAACGACGTGGGCTTCGTCGGCTTCGCGGGCCAATGCGCGACGCAGCACCAGACCGCTTCGCCCTGCAAGACCCGGCTGACCGCGGGCGGCCGCGACCAACTCGCGGAGCGGATCACCGCCGCGGCGGACCGGCTCGGCGGGGTCCTGGACCAGATTCGCTCGAAGGCCCCCGAAGCACGCATCGTGGTCGTCGGGTACCCAACGGTGCTTCCGGACGACGACAGTGGTTGCTGGCCGGTCCTGCCGGTCGGCGCGGGGGACGTCGCCTACTTCCGCGAGTCGCTGGAGCGGCTGAACACCACGCTGCAGGAGACGGCGAAGGAACACGAAGCGGGCTTCGCCGACATGTCGACCGCGAGCAAGGGTCGGGACATGTGCACTGCCGCGAACCGGCGATGGGTCGAGGGCCCGGCGCCCGCGGTGCCCGCCGCGCCGCTGCACCCGAACGCCCGGGGTGAGGAGGGCATGGCTGAGGTCATCGGGAAGCTGCTCAAGCTGCCGTGAGGTCAGGCGCGGACGACCGCTTGGGCCTTCCCCAGGACGGCCTTGCCGTCGAACTTGGCGGTGATGTCGATCCGCGCCGTGCCGTCGTCGTTGACCACGGCGACCTTCCCGGTGAACTCGATCGTCGCCGTGCCGTCGTTCGGCACGACCACGGGGCGCGTGAAGCGCGCGAAGTAGTCGACGAGGCGGCCGGGATCGCCTAGCCAGTCGGTGACGAGCCGCGCGCCGAGCGCCATGGTCAGCATGCCGTGCGCGATGACGTCCGGCAGGCCGACCTCCTTGGCGAAGGCCTCGTTCCAGTGGATGGGGTTGAAGTCCAGCGCAGCGCCGGCGTAGCGCACCAGCTGGTCCCTGGTGACGTCGATGGTCAGCGGCGTCAGTTCTTCTCCGGCGGTGAACGTGCTCACGCGCCCTCCCCTCGGACCACGAGCTGGGCGTGCGTAGTGGCGATCGGGCCGCCGTCGGCGCCGGAGATCTCGGCGCGCAGGTTGATGAAGTCGTTCCCGGCGCGGGTCATGATGTTGTCGATGTGCGTGGTGAGCGACAGGACGTCGCCCGCGTGCACCGGCCGCGCGTAGGTGAACCGCTGGTCGCCGTGCACCATCCGCGAATAGTCGAGCCCCAGCTCGGGATCGGTGACGATCGCGTTGATCGAGGCGAGGTTGATGATCGTGAGGAACGTCGGCGGTGCGATGACGTCGGGGTGACCGGCCGCCTTCGCCGCTTCGGCGTCGAGGTAGAGCGGGTTCGCGTCGCCGAGCGCGTCGGCGAACTCCCGGATCTTCTCGCGACTCACTTCATAGGTACTGGTCGGCGGGTACACCCGCCCGGTGAACGACTGGTCCAAGGCCACCCGATCAGGCTACCGAACCCGAAAATGCCCGAAGCCGCCCTGGTGACCAGGACGGCTTCGGGTGAGACTTGTAGAACCGCCAGACGCTCAGCGGGTCTCTTTGTGAGTCCGGTGCGTACCGCAGTTCGGGCAGAACTTCTTCATCTCCAGGCGATCCGGGTTGTTGCGCCGGTTCTTCTTGGTGATGTAGTTGCGGTGCTTGCACTCCTCACACGCGAGCGTGATCTTCGGTCGCACGTCAGTGGCAGCCACAGCATTTCCTTCTCTACTAGGCCTGGGATACCCAGGATTACCGCGTAGCGGTGGCCGGACTTGAACCGGCGACACAGCGATTATGAGCCGCTTGCTCTGCCAGCTGAGCTACACCGCCCTTACATAACCCTAACCGCGACACGCTTGCGTGACGCGGTTGAGGTTGCGAGCCCCTTTACGGAATCGAACCGTAGACCTTTTCCTTACCATGGAAACGCTCTACCGACTGAGCTAAAGGGGCCTTGCCCTCTCGCGAGGACTTGGAAAGATTAGCAACACCTCCGTGACCCCGTGAAGGAGGGGTCACTTTACCGCAAAACCTCAGGTCAGCAGGGTTAGAACGGTCTCGGAGTGTCGACCCGGCGAGCGCGCCGTGCGAGCCTGCAGCCACGCCTCCAAGCGGTCCTCCGGTAGCGGCCGCGAGATGAGATAACCCTGTGCCACGTCACATCCCATCGCCTCGAGCTGATCCCGCGCGACGTCTTCCTCGACGCCCTCGGCGACGACCGTGAGGCCGAGCGAATGGCCGAGTTCGACGATGGAGCGCACGACGGCGAGGTCGCCGAGGTCGGTGCCCATGCCGAGGACGAAGCTCTTGTCGATCTTGACCTGGTCGACCGGGAGCTGCCGCAGATAGGCCAGCGACGAGTAGCCGGTGCCGAAGTCGTCGACGGCGAGCACGATGCCCAGCGAGTGCAGTTCCCGCAGGATCGGCAGTGCCTTTTGCGGGTCGGACATCACGCCGGATTCGGTCAGCTCGAAGGTGAGCAACTCCGGCGGGATGCCGAAGCGGTCGAGTTCACGGGCGACCTTCGTCGGGAAGTCCTCGTCGGCCAGGTTTCGCACCGACAGGTTCACCGCGGCGGAGATGCGCAGGCCTTCGTCGAGCCACTTCCGCACGCGCTTCAGCGACTCTTCGAGCACGAAGGACGTCAGGACGCCGATGAGGCCCGCCGCTTCGATCGCCGGGACGAACTCGTCCGGGCCGAGCCTGCCGAACTCCGGGTGCACCCAGCGCACCAAGGCCTCGACACCCTGGATCTGCCGGTTCGGCAAGGTGATCTTCGGCTGGTAGTGAACGCTCAGCTGGCCTTCTTCGAGCGACTGCCGGAACTGCGTGACCATCTGGAACCGGCGCATGAAGATCTGGCCCATGCTGGCCATGTAGCCGCGGACCTCTTCCCCGCCCTTGGTCGCGCGGACGGCTACGTCGGCGCGCTGCAGGAGCCCGTCGACGTCGACCTGGTCGTCGTCTTCGGCGGAGGACGTGGCGTAGCCGATCATCGCGTTGGCTTCGACGGAAAGCCGGTCCACCGGATACGGGGCGACGAGTTCCGCGCGGAGCAGTTCCGCGGCGGCTTGAGCGCGTTCCGGCGCACAGCCGACGAGGAGTGCCGCGAAAGACGCGCCTTCGAGCCTCGCGAGCGGGACGTCGGGGCCGAGCGCGTCGCGGATCCGGCGACCGGCGGCGATGACCATCCTGTCGGCCCACACGTAACCGAGCGCGTCGCTGACGGTGGAGAAGACGTCGAGGTCGACCCGCAGTACGACCGCGTCGACCTGTTCCCGCAACGGTTCCTTGGCGACCTGGCGGAAGCCCGGCCGGTTGAGCAGGCCGGTCAGCGGATCGTGGTAGGCGTCGTGGCGCAGGGTCGCGAGGAGGCGCCGGTTGTCCAGTGACGTCGCGAGGTGGCTGGCCATCGTGCCGAGCAGCTGGACGTCGTACTTGCCGAAACCGCGCCAGCGGGACAGCCTGTCGTGCGCTTCGACGACGCCGAGGAGCTGGTTCGCACTGCGCAGCGGGACGACCAGCGCCTCCTGCGCACCGCGGTCGAGCAACGCGGAGCGGACATCGGGATTGGCTTCGGTGATCCGGAAATGCCGGACGTGCGCGCCGGGCAGGCGCAGCAACGGGTCGTCGGCGGCCGGGTCCACGGGCGGCAGTTCGTCACCCGCGACGACCATCCGCATGGTGTCCTTGGGTTCCAGCCGCAGCCTGAGCACGACGCGGCCGGCGGCGAGCTGGTCCTTGATGCGTTCGGCGATGGTCGCCCACTCGCGGACGTCCACGCCGCCGACGAGTTCGTCGGCTCGCCCGGCGGGACGCGCGGCGGCCTGCTGACCGGAGCGCGCGACCATCAGGCTGACGTCGGACAGCGCTTCCATGTCGCGCTGTTCGCGGAGCAGATCGGAGTACGCCCAGTACAACGCGGTGAGCCCGAGGAAGACGGCCAGTACGAGCGGCCAGGCCTTCGGAGTACCGGATATGACCAAATAACCGGAAAGACCGACCGAGGCGTTGACGAATCCGACGACGAGGATGCGGCCGGTCAGCCGGATCGCGGTGCTGACCCGCATGCGGCGGCGCAGCACGCGAACGGCGGCGAGCGCGAGCAGCGTGCTGACCAGCGGCGCGGTCAAAGTGCCTGCCAGCGCGGCGATCCAGGTCATGTCGTGGGCGCCGGAGGCCTGTTTCACCAGTCCTGCCACGGCGAACGCGCCGGTGATCTCCAACAGGAACGCGCCCGCGTTGTAGAGGACGCGGCCGGCGACCTTGCGTGCCAGCAGGGTGCCGATGCCCGCCGCGAGATGCGCGGCGAGGACGACTTCGAAGGGTGCGACGAAGAATCCGATGACCAGAGGAATCTCGGTGAACGAGATCGTCCACGAAATACCGCTGCGGACGTCGACGTTGATCCCGAGCTGTTCGGCCAGCAGGAAGGCGAGCGCGAGGATCGGCCCGATCCACAACAAGTCGTCCGAGGCTTCGAAGTCCAGCCACAGGCTGACCGCGGCCGCGGCGGCGATGCCCATGGTGAGGACGGTGAAGGTGTAGACGCGGAATCGCCGCTCGTCGGTACGAGCCTCCGTAACGGCCCCTCCCTTGCCCGGTGCCGCCTGTGCGGCGCTTCCGGGCTTGCCGTTCGTGTCCGGCATCCGACCTTCCTTCCCGGCTGCCCAACCGGTCTTGTCCTACCGCAACCTCGGAGACGAGGGCAATACAGTACCCCGGAGGGCGTACCCGAGTCCCATTCGAGACAGTATGAGATCACCCCAGGGTTAACAATGGGCGCGTCGCGCTGACCTGCGTGGACCACGGGGTGAAATGGGAGCGTTATTCGCGTTCCTTCCGACTACCGGAAGTCACCTGGCGCCACGGCCTGGCCAATCTCGTGAAGTTCCCGGCGGACCCGTCGGCAGGGGCTTGAATAGTCCTATGAATAGCCACGCCATCGCCGCCGGGCATGCCGAGCGGCTCGCCACCGTGGACGCCCTGCTCCCCGAAATGCCTGCACTGGAGCCTGTCGAAGGCTCCGTGTCACTCTCCGCGACAGAGGGCGACTCGGCCGCTGCCGGAATGTCGGTACGGACCGAGGCGGGCCTCGATTCTGTTGACTCTCCGTGGCGGGCCCTCGTCGAGCATCGCCTCGAAGCCCGGCTCACCGGCCCCCGCCCGGAGGCGGCCCTTGACGCATTACTCACCCAATGGGATGAACATCTGAAGGCGGTCGCCCCACCTGGGGATGTCGAAACGGCGGCGACCGTGGTTCGGCCCAGCCGCGATTCGCCCGGCTCGGCCGAATTGCTGCGCCGCGGATTCGCCCCGGTGCTGGTGATCGCGGTCCGTCCAGCCGATCGGCTGGCCGTGACGGGAGCGCCCGCCACTCCCGGAGTGCACATCCGGCCCGCCGAAGCGGATGATCTCGAAACCGCCGTCGGGCTCGAGCTGGAATTGCAGCGTTATGACGCGCAGTTCGGTTCTGTCACGTTGCGCGAGGGCGCGGAGGAAGCGATCACCGCGGACCTGTCGAAACAATTGGGCCGCGAAAATCCGACCTTGTGGATCGCCGAGCTGTACGGGCGCGCGCTGGGCATGGTGCGGGTGCAGTTCCCCGACGAGACGTCGTGGATCGGCGACCGGGTCGCGGCCGACCGGGTCGGCTACCTGTCGTCGCTGGCGGTGGCCGAACCGGCGCGGTCGAGCGGGGTGGGGTCGGCGCTCGCCGCGCACGCGCACCAGGTCTTCGACGAATGCGGGACCGAAGCCGTGCTGCTGCACCACGCGCTGGCCAATCCGCGCTCGACGCCGTTCTGGTACGCGCAGGGCTACCGGCCGCTCTGGACGTACTGGCAGCGGCGGCCGGCGGTGCCCTGACCCCGCTAGGCTGATCGTCGAGGATCAGGGGGTTTCTGTGACCAGGGACGATGACGCGGCCCCGGTGGCGCCGACCGGGGTCGACACCGAAAAGCCGTCCGCGGCGAGGATCTACGACTGGTTCCTCGGCGGGACTCACAACTGGGCCGTCGACCGTGAGTTCGCCCGCGCGTTGGAACGGCAGTGGCGGTGGGTCAAACCGGGCGCGCGGCACAACCGCGAGTTCATGAACCGCGTCGTGCGCGCGGCGCTGAACGCCGGGATCCGGCAGTTCGTCGATCTGGGCTCCGGTGTCCCGACCGCCGGGAACGTGCACGAGATCGTCGAAGAGGAACTGGAGCCGGGCGATACGGCGAAGGTCGTGTACGTCGACTACGAGCCAGTGGCGGTGGCGCACGCGGAACTGATCCTCGAACGGCATAAGGCGACCGACTGGGCCGGGATCGTCCATGCGGACATGCGGCGGCCCAAGGACGTCCTGCGGCATCCGGAGACGCTGCGGCTGATCGACTTCTCGCAGCCGGTGTGCCTGATGATGATGGCCGTGCTGCACTTCGCCGGGCCGCACGACGATCCGCCAGCGCTGGTCGCGACCTACCGGAACGCGCTGGCGCCGGGCAGCTGGCTGGGACTGTCGCACATGAGCTTCGGGGGCCAGACCGGCGAGGACGCCGACGGACTCCGCTGGATGGTCGAGCAGTACCGGAAGACGAGCAACCCCGTGTGGATGCGGGACCGCGAAGAGATCGAGCCCCTCTTCGGGGACTGGCCGCTGCTGGAACCCGGCGTCGTCAACCTGCCCGACTGGCGGCCGGTGCGAGAACTGCGGCGAGACGAGGAAGGCGCCCGGCCATTCGCCTGGTGCGGTGTCGCCACCCACCCCTGACCTCCGACCTCTGACCGCGACGCGTCGCCTTTAGCGGGCTAAGTGTCACGCGTTGGGTCGTAGACGTCGGAGGACCGGGGAGCGGATGGCCTGAGGGCCCCGTGGCGACGTTCTACGTCTCTAAGGGGGCCTTAGTGACGCTTGATCGCTTCAAAGGTCCGACCTCCAGGGGCGACGCGTCGCCTTTCGCGGGCTAACCGTGCCGCGTTGGGGCACGGAGGTCGGAGGGGTGGGTATCGCTGACGGCGAACGCGAGAAGGAAACAAACGGGTCGATCGGAGAGTTGAGCTAGGCAGACTCAACTAACCGAGGAGTGCACAGATGACCGACAACCGCCTCCTGCCCGTCCTCCCGCTCGATGACGACGTCGTGCTGCCGGGCATGATCGTCCCGCTCGACCTCGCCGACACGGAGACGCGCGCCGCGGTGGAGTCCGCCCAGGCCAACACCCCTGCCCAGACTTCCTTCCCGGGGATCCGGTCCGGCGCGGCCAGCAAGGCCGAGGTGCTGATCGTTCCCCGTGTCCACGGCGAGTACGCCGAGCTCGGCACCATCGCGACCGTCGAGCGCATCGGCCGCGTGCCCGGTGGCAAGACCGCGGTGCTGCTGCGTGGTACCCGCCGCGCCGTCGTCGGCCGGATCGCCGACGGCCCCGGTGCCGCCCGCTGGGTTCACGTCGAGGTCGCCACCGAGACCACCGACGACAATTCCGCGAAGCTCGCGACCGAGTACAAGAGCGTCGTCCTCGCGATCCTCCAGCAGCGTGGCGGCTGGCAGATGATCGACGCGGTCCAGGAGGTCGAGGACCCGTCCGCGCTCGCCGACCTCGCGGGCAACTCGTCCTACCTGACGACCGAGCAGAAGCTCGAGCTGCTTTCCACGCTCGATGTTTCGGCACGGCTCGAAAAGGCCCTCGAGTGGAGCCGCGAGCAGCTGGCCGAGCTCGAGGTCACCGACACCATCCGCAAGGACGTCCAGGAGGGCATGGAGAAGCAGCAGAAGGAGTTCCTGCTGCGCCGCCAGCTCGAAGCGATCCGCAAGGAGCTGGGCGAACTCGACGGCACCGCCAACGACGACGACTACCGCGCCCGCGTCGAGGGCGCCGAACTGCCGGACGCCGTCAAGAAGGCCGCACTGTCCGAAGTGGACAAACTGGAGCGGACGTCCGACCAGTCCCCCGAGGGCGGCTGGATCCGCACGTGGCTGGACACCGTCCTCGAGCTGCCGTGGAACAACCGCACCACCGACGTCCACGACATCGCCGCCGCGCGCAAGATCCTCGACGCCGATCACGCCGGTCTCGACGACGTGAAGGAACGCATCATCGAGTACTTGGCCGTCCGCAAGCGCCGCGCGGAGTCGGGTCTCGGCCCGGTCGGCGGACGCCGCGGGATCGAGGCAGGGCGAAGCTCCGTTGAGGGTGGTGGTGGGCGAGGGGCTGGCACGGTGCTCGCGCTCGCCGGCCCTCCCGGAGTCGGCAAGACGTCGCTCGGCGAGTCCGTGGCGAAGGCGATGGGCCGCGAGTTCGTCCGCGTCGCGCTCGGCGGCATCCGTGACGAGGCCGAGATCCGCGGTCACCGCCGCACCTACGTCGGCGCGCTGCCCGGCCGGATCGTCCGCGCCATCAAGGAAGCGGGCTCGATGAACCCGGTCGTGCTGCTCGACGAGATCGACAAGGTCGGCGCCGACTACCGCGGCGATCCGACGGCGGCACTGCTGGAGGTGCTGGACCCGGAACAGAACCACACGTTCCGCGACCACTACCTCGAGGTCGAGCTGGACCTGTCCGACGTCGTGTTCCTCGCGACGGCGAACGCGCTCGAAACCATCCCCGGTCCGCTGCTGGACCGGATGGAGCTGGTCACCCTCGACGGCTACACCGAGCACGAGAAGGTCACCATCGCCCGCGACCACCTGCTCCCCCGCGAGCTGAACCGCGCGGGCCTCGTCAAGGACGACGTCACGCTGACCGACGACGCGTTCAGCCGCATCGCCGCCGAGTACACGCGGGAAGCCGGGGTGCGCAACGCGAACCGGACCATCGCGAAGGTGCTGCGCAAGGTGGCGACCAAGGTCGCGCTGGACGAGGTCGAGCTGCCGCTGACCATCGACGCCGACGGGCTCGAGACCTACCTCGGCCGCCCGCGGCACCTGCCGGAGTCCTCACTGCCCGCGTCGACGCAGCGCACGTCGACCCCCGGCGTCGCGACCGGTCTGGCCGTGACCGGCGCCGGTGGTGACGTCCTCTACATCGAGGCGTCGCTGGCGGATCCCGAGTCCGGCTCGACCGGGCTGTCACTGACCGGTCAGCTGGGTGACGTGATGAAGGAGTCGGTGCAGATCGCGCTGTCCTACCTGCGTTCCCACGGCGCCGAGCTGGAACTGCCGGTCGGCGACCTGAAGGACCGCGGCATCCATGTGCACGTCCCGGCGGGCGCGGTGCCCAAGGACGGGCCGAGCGCCGGCATCACGATGACGACCGCGCTGGCCTCCCTGCTTTCGGGCCGGGTCGTGAAATCGGACGTCGCGATGACCGGTGAGGTGTCGCTGACCGGGCGCGTGCTGCCGATCGGCGGGGTCAAGCAGAAGCTGCTCGCCGCGCACCGGGCGGGGATGAAGACGGTGATCATCCCGCAGCGCAACGAGCCGGACCTCGACGACGTGCCGGCCGAGGTGCTGGCCCAGCTGGACGTCCACACGGTCGCGAACGTCCGTGACGTGCTGGACATCGCGCTGGCCCCGGCGACGGCTCCGGTCGCCCAAGCGGCGTAACAGCGCGAGGCCGAGGCCCCGGGTCCCGCTCAGGATCCGGGGCTTTCGGCATTTCAAGATCCGGACGGATCCGGACATTAATCAGGCTTAAACTTCATATCACGGTTTGATAACGTACATTTCGTGCCACCCCGCCGGGTGCGGCCACCGAGCCTCGAGAGGGCGAGGTCATGAGTCACGGAATTCTGTACCCCCTGCTGCCGAGGCGCAGGTGCGTTTCGGCAGGTCAGATTGTCTGTCTGAGCATTCTCACCGCATTCACCACCCTGCTGACCTTCGCTGGCACGAGCGCACCGATCGCGGCGGGGATCGCGGTCACCCTGCTCGGTGCCGTCCTCGGCCGTCCCGTGTCGGCGCGGGCACGCCGGTGAACACCGAATCGGAGTTCATGGGACATCTGCGCGAACTCCGCGACCGAAGCGGCCTCAGCATCCGCGCGCTGGCCGCCACGACCGGTCAGTCACGCAGCACCTTGGCCGACACCTTGGCCCGGAACACCTTGCCCAGCAACGAAACCCAGATGCGAGTCCTGCTCCGCGCGTTACTGCGGGCCGTTCCAGGGGAGCCGGGACTCGACGATCATCTCGCCGCCTGGCGTCACCTGATCGGACGCCGCCACCACCGCAATGGAGGATGCGCCCCGCTCGATCGGATACTCCTCGCCATCGACATCGCGGAACAGCGCGGCGGAGACGACGCCCCTGGTCTGCGCAAAGCGAAGGAAATCGTTCTGAGTGAAGGTTTCCTACGAAAGTTCTCTTCTCGCGGCGAATACGCCGCGAATTCACCTGGAGGTCCCGTTCCACCCGTAACCTCCGATCCGCTCCTTTCCCGCACCACCACATCAGCGGATGTCTTGGAGGCATGAGTGAAGCGACGGAATTTCCTGCGCGCGGCCGTGGTCGGCGCCGGTGTCACGGCGTTCGGCAACCGGCTTTCTGGGACGGCCTTGGCCGCGCCCGCGCAGAACGGCCCCAGCCCGTACGGCGCGCTCCAGGCGGCCGACGCGAACGGGATCCAGCTGCCCGCGGGGTTCACCAGCCGCGTCATCGCGCGCTCCGGCCAGAAGGTCGCGAGCACCGGTTACACCTGGCACAGCGCCCCGGACGGCGGCGCGGTGTTCGCCGACGGCAGCGGCTGGATCTACGTGTCGAACTCGGAGATCACCCCGGGCGGCGGCGCCAGCGCGGTCAAATTCGACGCGAGCGGGAACATCACCGGCGCCCACCGCATCCTGTCGAATACGCGCCAGAACTGCGCGGGCGGCAAGACTCCTTGGAACACTTGGCTTTCCTGTGAGGAGATCGACCTCGGGTTCGTCTACGAGTGCCAGCCGAACGGTCCTGCCTCGGCGGCGGTCCAGCGGCCCGCGATGGGGAAGTTCAAGCACGAGGCCGCCGCTGCCGACCCGGTGCGCAAGGTCGTCTACCTGACCGAGGACACCTCGGACGGTTGTTTCTACCGCTTCGTCCCCACGACCTGGGGCAACCTCTCCGCCGGAACGCTACAGGTGCTGAAGGCGGGCACGGCGACGTCGGGCAGCTTCACCTGGGCGAACGTGCCCGACCCGGACGGCTCCCCGACCGCCACGCGCAACCAGGTGTCCGGCGCGAAACGGTTCAGCGGCGGCGAAGGCCTGCACTACGCCAACGACACCGCGTGGTTCACTACCAAGGGTGACAACCGCGTCTGGCAGCTCAACCTCACGAACAGCACGTACGAGCTGGCTTACGACGACTCGCTGGTCAGCCCCGGTTCGGCGCCGCTGACCGGCGTCGACAACGTCACCGGGACGTCGTCGGGTGACCTGTTCGTCGCCGAAGACGGCGGGAACATGGAGATCTGCATCATCACGCCGAACGACATCGTGGCGCCGTTCCTGCGTATCTCCGGCCAGAGCTCGTCGGAGATCTGCGGTCCCGCGTTCACCCCGGCGGGGAACCGGCTGTACTTCTCGTCGCAACGCGGTACCTCCGGCTCGTCCTCGGGCGGGATCACCTACGAGGTGACCGGGCCTTTCCGCTCCTGAAACACGCGTACGGGGTGCCTGGATCCAGGCACCCTGTACGACATCAGGCGTTGGTGCGGTTCTTCTCGCGCAGCCGGGTCCCCACGAAGAGTGCCAGCGCGAGCACGACGGCCGCGATCACGAAGTACTGGAAGAATCCGGCGTACTCCTCCACCAGGTGCCAGCTCTCCCCCAGCCCGTACCCGGCCAGGACGAACACCGTGTTCCAGATCAGGCTGCCCACCGTCGTCAGAGTCAAGAACCGCCAGAACGGCATCCGCTCGATCCCGGCGGGCAGCGAGATGAGACTGCGGAAGATCGGCACCATCCGGCCGAGGAACACCGCCTTGGCACCATGCTTCTGAAACCAGGCCTCGGTCTTGTCGAAGTCGGAGGTCTTGACCAGCGGGATCTTCGCCATCCAGCGACGCGTGCGGTCGCGGCCGAGCAGCATGCCGAGGTAGTAGACGATGATCGCGCCGGCGACCGAGCCGAAGGTCGTCCACACCAGCGCTTCCGCCAGGGTGAACGTTCCCCGACTCGCGGAGAACCCGGCGAGCGGCAGCACCAGTTCGCTGGGAATCGGCGGGAACAGGTTGTCCAGCCCGACGATGATCGCGGCTCCAGGACCTCCCAGTGAGTCCATCAGTGACACTGCCCAGCCGGCGAGGCCGCCCATCGGTTCGTCGGCGGCGTCGGCGAGGAGGAGGTTCATGGCGGCCTTTCGTGGTCGTCTGCGGTTTCAACGAACGTACGAACTGCCCGAGTTCCACACCCTGCGGTGAAGCAGCACAGATCACTGCGGAAAACCGCAATACCGATCTTCGGACACCCCGCTAGCCTGGCGTTATGCCTGTTTCGGCAGCGATGCGCCGCTACCCGCGCAAAGCACTCCGCGGCACGTTGGGCCTGGCGATCGGCGCCATGACCGCGGTCGCGGAGTTCTTCTACGTCCTCTTCGGCGGCATCGCGCTCGCGATTCCCGCGCTGCGGCCATCCGTCTTCGCCGGCGCCCGCGCACTGTCCGAACTGGAGCGGCGACGGCTGGAGAAATACCTCGGCGCCGAGAACGCGACCGACTACACCGGACGCCGCGCGATGGCCTACCTGGCCCCGCGGTGCGTCCTCGGACTGCTCAGCGCCGGAATCTTCGTCCTGATCCTGTTCGGTGCCGGATCCGGCGTGATCATCGGGTACCAGCTTCTCAGCGGCAGAGCACCCGGCGGCGAGGCCCCGGCCGACTGGTACGACCCCGTCACCACCACACTCTTCGGCGCGCTGCTTATTTTTCTTTCCATACAGGGACTCCTTGGGGTCACGACACTGGAACGCGAGCTGGCGAGGCGGTTCTTCGGGCCCAGCAAGAAGGAACAGTTGCGCCGCCGGGTCTCCGAGCTCTCGACCAGCCGCGCCGAGGTGGTCGAAGCGGTCAATGGCGAGCGCCGCCGGATCGAACGGGACCTGCACGACGGCGTCCAGCAGCGGCTCGTCGCGCTCGGGATGCTGCTCGGCCGGGCACGGCGCACCGGCGATCCGGACAACGCGTCGGAGCTGCTCCGGCAGGCGCACGAAGAATCCCAGCGAGCCCTCAAGGACCTGCGTGAGGTGTCGTGGCGGGTCTATCCGATCGCGTTGGACTCGGACGGGCTGCACCCCGCGCTGGAGGCGCTCGCGGAACGCTCCGGGGTGCCGGTCCACCTGCGTGTCGACCTGCCGGAACGGCCACCGGCGGCCATCGAGACCGTCGTCTACTTCGTGGCGTCCGAGGCGGTCACCAACACCATCAAGCACGCCGCGGCGACGCTGATCGACATCGAGGCCGAGCGGAACGGGGACAGTGTGCGGGTGCGGATCACCGATGACGGTACGGGTGGGGCGCGGGAGTCCGGCGGCGGCCTTTCCGGCCTCGCGCGGCGCGTCGCGGCGGCGGACGGGGAGTTCACCGTGCACAGTCCGCTCGGCGGTCCGACCGTGGTGACGGCGGTATTGCCGTGCGAGTGATCCTCGCCGAGGACTCGACTTTACTGCGGGAAGGCCTGGTCCGGCTGCTGGTCGAAGAGGGACATGACGTGGTGGCGTCGGTCGGCGACGGCGACGCGCTCCTCTCGACGACGGCCGCGTTTCAGCCGGACGTGATCGTCACCGACGTGCGGATGCCGCCGACCCACACCGACGAGGGGCTCCGCGCGGCGCTCGAGATCCGGAAACGGTGGCCGGAGATCGGGGTGCTGGTGCTCTCGCAGTACGTCGAGAAGCGCTACGCCGCTGAACTGATCACCGGCGACGGTGAACGTGTCGGCTACCTCCTGAAGGACCGGGTCGCCCAAGTTGGCGAATTCTTGGACGCGCTCGACCGGGTCGCCGCGGGCGGGGCGGCGTTCGATCCGGAGGTCGTCAGGCGGCTGCTCGCGAGGACCACGCACACCGATCCGCTCCGGAAGCTGACCGCACGCGAACACGAAGTGCTGGAAAAAATGGCGCAGGGCCACACGAATGCCGGAATCGCCGAGTCGCTGTACGTGTCGCAGAGCGCCGTCGAGAAGCACGTGAACGCCATCTTCGACAAGCTCGGGCTGGCCAATACCGCCGGCTACAGCCGCCGCGTCCTGGCGATCCTGCGCTACCTGGGCTCCTGACCCCGATTTGACAGGCAAGTGACGACTTGCCTATAACTGGTCCGTGGACGTCGATCCCGATCTGTTCAAGGCCATCGGCGACGCGACACGACGCGTCATCCTGGACGAGCTGACCGAGAAGGACGGTCAGACGCTGTTCGAGATCTGCGGACGGCTGACCATGAAGCACGGCCTGGCCTCTTCGCGCCAGGCCATCTCGCAGCACCTCGCGATGCTCGAACAGGCGGGCCTGGTGCACACCCGGCGGCAGGGCCGCTACAAGTTCCACCACATCGACACGAGTCCGCTGCGCTCGATCGTCGAGCGGTGGCCCATCGACCAAGAGGAACCGAACCCGTGATCCGCATCAACATCACCAGCGTCTTCGTCGACGACCAGGCCAAGGCGCTCGCCTTCTACACCGAGAAGCTGGGGTTCCAGAAGAAGCACGACGTGCCCACCGGCGACGCCCGCTGGCTCACCGTGGTCTCCCCCGCCGACCCGGACGGCGTCGAGCTGCTGCTCGAGCCGGACGGCCACCCCGCGGCGGGCCCGTTCAAGAAAGCGCTGGTCAGCGACGGTATCCCGGTCACCCAGTTTGCCGTCGACGACGTCTTCGCCGAGGTCGAGAGGCTCAAGGGATTGGGCGTCGAGTTCACCCAGGACGCCGTCGACCTGGGGCCGGTGGTCACCGCCGTCTTCGACGACACCTGCGGCAACCTGATCCAGCTCGCCACGATGAAGTAGCTCCCGCGAGGAAGAGCGGGGCTCGATCCACAAATGTCCACTGTGGACCGAGTCCCGCTTCGGCGATTCCTTACTGCTGCACCCATTCCACGAGTTCCACGGGTACACCGTTCGGGTCGGTGACCATGAAAAGACGTTCTCCCCACGGCTCTTCCCGCAACGGCAACGTGATCTCGACACCTTCGTCGCGCAGGCGCTTCTCTTCGGCTTCGAGGTTCTCGACCGTGAAGGCCACGATCACGCCGGCCGCGCGCTGCTGCCGCAGGTTCTCCGGCAGGACCTCGATCCCCGCCTGAAGCAGGACGATGGCCACCTTCGCGGTCTCATGCCCGAGGGAGACGAAACCCTCCGCGGCCATCTGCTCGGTGAAGCCGAAGTGCTCGGTGAAGAAGCGACTGGAGGCGGCGACGTCATCGACGGTCAGCGAAACGGTGGAGGCTAGGACGTTCATGGGCTATCCCCTTCGGTCGGCGGTGAGTTTTCGGAGGTGCTGGTCGGTCAGTACGACCGGCGGCGCGGGACGCCGATCGAGCGGCGCACCGGCGTCGAGCGGCCTGGGAACGGCCGCTGATGACGGCGGTCGTTCCGGCGGACCTGGGCGCGGTCGATGTCTTCGTTGCCTTGGGGGATTCGAGCGGTCAAGGAGCCTCTTCTCTCAAGCGGTAGTACGGACGTAATTTTACACTCGAACTACTCGACGTCAAGGATATTTTTACTACGGTGGTAAAGTTTACTCATGACCAGCACGGATGTGGGTTTGCGAGAGCTCAAGAAGCAGGAGACGCGGCAGCTGATCTCCGACCAGGCGACACTCCTCTTCATCGAGAAGGGCTTCGAGGAGACGACGATCGCCGAGATCGCCGCGGCGGCGAGAGTCGCGAAGAAGACTGTTACCAATTACTTCGCACGCAAAGAGGATCTGGCGCTGGACCAGCACGAGGAGTTCACAAACGGGCTGGCGAACGCCGTCGGCTCCAGGAAGGCCGGCGAGTCGGCGCTGGCCGCGCTACGACGCACCTTCCTGGACGCCGTAGCGGAGCACTCGCCCGTAATCGGCTTCACCGGGCCGGTCTTCGCGAAGATGGTGCTGGAGAGCCCGACCCTGACCGCACGACTGCGTGAGCTGCACGAACTCCGCGAGGAGGCGCTTGCGAAGCTCCTCGCGGCCGAGACCGGCGCCGACGCGGACGACGTCACTCCGGTCATGGCGGCCGCCGAACTCAACGCGATCGACCGCGTCCTCTTCCGCGAGGTCCTCCGGCGCTCCCATGCCGGTGAGAGCAACGACGAGATCGCCGAAACGCTGACGAAGGCGACTAAGCGGGCTTTCGAACTGCTTGACCCAGCCTTCGGCGACTACGCGATCCGCGAGTAGCTCAACGCTTTTTGGTGGCCAGCACGACCGCGACGACCACAGCGGCGACAAAGGCGACCGCCAAGAGCAGGATGATGAGGTGCAACGGCGTGATCGCGAACATGGAACCCCCTTTACCAGAGGAGCATCCTAGTGACCTTCACCGACGAAGAGATCGCGTACCTACGTTCGCAACCTTTAGCCCGCTTCGCGACCCTGTCAGCGGACGGCGAGCAGCCCGACGTCGTCCCACTGGCGTTCGAGTTCGACGGCACCCACGTCTGGGTCGGCGGCGGGAGCGAGTCGGTCCTCACAACCCGGAAGTTCCGCAACATCCAAGCGGGACAACGGAAAGTCGCCCTGGTCATCGACGATATGGTCTCGTCCGACCCGTTCATCGCGCGTGGTGTCCGGATCTACGGGGAGGCCGCCGATCCGATCGAACGGGTGGGAATCGTCGGCCCCGGCATCTATTCGCGCGTCACGCCGACGGTGTCATGGAGCTGGAACATGGCGGGCGAACCCGTGGGCGAGACCTGGTACGCATCGAGGCGAGCGGTTCACGGCGACACGTAGAGGTGCGTGTCCCGCGCGGTGCCGCCGAACTCCTGGTGGGCGGGCAGTAGTCCTTCGTGCCGGTAGCCGCCTTCTCGGCTTCAATGATCACGAACGGAAAGTCCCTTCCCTCGGCATGACGGCTTTGCTGCCGTCGCTCCCAGTCTTCGGCTTCCTGCCCTCGTGGCATGCGGGAAGGCTGCCGATGAGCGGAAGGTACGGATCTTCACCGAGTTCGAGGGCGGGGGCAGGGCAGCGGCTCGGTCATCGGTCCATTCTTGTCGGGGGTCGGCGGTACGGTCGGTTGATGCGGGATCTGGTCGTGACGGAGAACAGCACAATCGACGGCGTGATCGAACTGGCGGGTGACTGGTTCAGCCCAGGCGACGGCGATCCGGACGTCGACCTGTCGGACGTCCTGGCCACGCTCCACGCACACCGTGAAAACGCCGACGCGTTCCTCCTCGGGCGCGTCACCTTCGAAGACATGCGCGGCTACTGGCCGAAACAGACGGAAGACAAGACGGGCATCTCGGCTTATCTCGACTCGGTGAGCAAGTACGTGGTCTCCAGCACGCTGACCGAGCCGGAGTGGGAGAACACGACAGTGCTCTCCGGTGGCCTGCGTTCGGAGATCGAGCGGCTGAAGGCCGCCGAGGGCAAGGACATCGTGACGACCGGCAGCATCTCGCTGGTGCGGGCACTCATCGCCGAGGGGCTCGTCGACGAGTACCGGCTTTTCGTCTATCCGGTCGTGGTCGGGGAAGGGCGCCGGCTGTTCGAGGCAGCGACGAGCGTTCCGAAGCTTCGGCTGGTGGAGGAACGGACGTTCACCTCGGGGATCGTGCTGTTGCGCTACCGGTCCTCGTCGGAATGACGTGCTCACCGACCGCTCGGTAGGGTCGTCGTACTCCGGTGTAGCGGCTGGAGAACGACGGAGGTGGCGGTCATGGTCGACGCGTCGAAGTTCACGGCCGAGGTGTATCGCCGCGCGGCCGCCCGGCCCGATGCCCCGCCGCGGCTGACCCGTGCGGCGGACTGCGTCCAGGACGGCAAGTTCAGCTGGGAGGAAGTCGCCGCCGGAACGTGCCCGCATCCGCTCGCACAGGCACTGTTCACCCCGAAGGCACAGGAAAAGCTGTGGCCGCTGCTGGCCGAGGTCGCCGCGGACGTCAAACCCGCGCCCGCACCGGCCGAACCTCCGCGCGCGAGGAAAGCGGCCCCGACGGACGACGACTTCAGCGAGTACACCTACCTTGAGGACCTGGCCGCGCCGACCAGCCATCCGGCGTGGCCGCAGAGGCCGGACCACCACCGGTGAGCACCCGCGTTTGCAGACGCGATCGATACTTGCCCGACCGGGCGATCCAGGAAACCGACGAGCGTCTTCGCACGTCTGCGGTTCGACCGGACCAAGTGACACGGAGGGGTCAAATGCCACAGTCCCAGGGGTTCAGCGTCGAGATCGACGATCTGAAAGCCATGGCCACGGACAAGGGCGGCCACGGGATGCCCAGTGCCGAGAACCTGGTCCGAACGGCGTCGACGTCGATGCGTGACCTCTACACCTCGCCCGTCGAAGCGTTCGGGTCCGAGGTCGACGAGGCCACCGAGCTGGGCCGCAACCGGAACAAGCTGATCGCGCTGCTGATCACGGGCGGGCTGGGCATCGGCGATTCGCTCGACGTGGCGGCGTCACGGCTCAAGACCATCGCCGAGATGTACGAGCGGATCGAACGAGAAATCGTCGGGAAGTAGGGGACTTCGATGACCGACATCAGTTCTGGCGCCTTCACGGCGATGTACAAGAGCCTGTGCGAGAAGGCCCGCAGCGAGTGGCCCGCGGTACCCGGTGCCACTGACGACACCCTTTTCCTGTTGAACCCGCTGCGGGACTGGCTGAAGTACGCCGTGGACGGCGAGCTCGGCGCGTTCTCGGGGGCGACGGGCGACATCCTCCGGAAGAAGGAGGCGTTCGAGGAGTCCCGGAACATCCTGAAAGGCATCGGCGACCGGCTGGTCACCCACTGGTCAGGGGAGGCGTCGCGGGAATACACCACGTATCTCAACCTGGTGCAGAGTCACCTGGGGTACTTCGCGGGCGGATCCGAAAACATCGACGACGCCGAAGGTTATCTGCCCGAGGCGTCCGGGCTGCTCGACGCGGCGTTCGCGGTCCAGGCCGCCCGCAAGAACGACCTGCACCAGCTGGGGATGTCGCTGGACTCGGCACTGGACCGGCTCGACGAAGGCGGCGACAACCGCGAGGCCATGCTCTTCTGCGGCAAGGTGGCCGAGCTCGCGATCGGCACCCTTCCCAACGGGAAGCTCGGCCTCGACGTGCTCAGGCTGCTCTGGGGGACGAGCGGCCTTGCTTCCGGAGCACCCTCCCAAAGCCAGGGCGGGGACTCAACGCACATCACCACCGACGGCGGGATCACCGGCGTGATGTGGCAGTTCGAGCAGCAACTGAACAAGGTTATGGAGAACTACCGCAACGCCGTGAAGGCACTGAACGGGCGGATGAACAGGTTGTTCGCCCACATCGACGCCCGCAACGCCGCCGATCTGGAGTGGAAGGACCACATCCCCAGCTGGGAAGGCCGGACCGGTCTCACACTGGCGCAGCTTCTCTCGCTGGCCAACTCGAACTCGACCCCGGAACTCGCCGAGAAGGCCGGCAAGACCCGTGCGCCGGAGATGCCGGTCGAGAAGAAGAAGGAAGAACACCGGCCGCCCGGCCCGCTCGTCGGGACCTGAGCCGCGCCGGCCAGGTCACTCGGATGGTCGCTAGAGCAGGTGCGACTTGCGCTGCGGATCGGCGTAGACAGGCGTCTCAGCCGAGGAAAGCCGTCCGGGTGTGACTTGCATAGTGAGGGGGTCGCAGCCACACCAAGAGACAGCGCCGCCCCATTCGCGAACCAGGCCCCGCTAAGAAAGCGAGGATCTCTTCCTGCGCCAGGAGAGGGGCAAGGGACATGCCGAGGGGTAAGGCAATGGTGGCGTCGGAGGGGGTGGCCACCAGGACTGTCGCGCCGGACTGGCCTCACCGCCGAGATCGGTCGGACCACTAGGCCGCTCTTGAGCACTCCTCCAACACGCGATGGTGTCCGCTCGCGACCGCGTGACCAGAGCTTTCAGCGACGGGTGCCCCCGGAGAACCTGGGAGCGGCCGACCGCACGGAGCCGCGCACGGCACGAACAAGAGCGGCCCCGTGACCTGGTCGCGGGGCCGCTCTGGTGTGGCGAGTGAGGGATTCGAACCCCCGAAGGCGTAGCCGTCTGATTTACAGTCAGATCCCTTTGGCCGCTCGGGCAACTCGCCGTGGCCGGGCAAGCCCGGTCGAGATGAAAGAATACCCAAGGCCGTGGCGGGCCCGTCAACCGGGTTACACAGGGCTAGGGTGGAAGCTCCTGACAAGCGAGTACGAGGTGTGAGAACACGTGGCGGATCCCTCTTTCGACGTGGTGAGCAAGGTCGATCGCCAGGAGGTGGACAACGCCCTGAACCAGGCCAGCAAGGAACTCGGTACGCGGTTCGACTTCCGGGGTACCGGGACCAAGATCGACTGGTCCGGCGAGGAGGCGATCGCGATCGAGTCGGAGACCGAGGAGCGGGCGCTGGCGGCGGTCGAGGTGTTCAAGGAGAAGCTGATCAAGCGCGGTATCTCCCTGAAGGCCTTCGAGGCGGACGAGCCGGCGTTGTCCGGCAAGATCTACAAGTTGAGCGGCAAGATCCTGCAGGGAATCGCGTCGGACAAGGCGAAGCAGATCGCCAAGTTCATTCGCGACGAGGGCCCGAAGGGGGTCCAGGCGCAGATCCAGGGCGACCAGCTGCGGGTGTCCGGCAAGAAGAAGGACCAGCTGCAGGACGTGATCGCCTTGCTCAAGGGCAAGGACTTCGAGATCGCGCTGCAGTTCACGAATTACCGCTGATTCCAGCGGAGAGGGCCACCTTCGGGAGCACCGAAGGTGGCCTTCGTCCTGCCTACGACGCGGTGACCGTCCAGGTCCCGTCCCCTCCGATCGACACGAACGCGGGGCCGGGCACGGGAACGTCGCCCTGGTAGTCGCCGAGCTGGTTCACGGGGAGATCCGAGAAGTCGTCGCCGTGCACCCACACCGTGGTGCGGCCGCTGTTCTCGGTGATGACGGCGACCGACGAGACGGTGTCGGGCACAGAGAAGACGGCCTCGCTCCTTCCCAAGAGGGGTTTGCCCGGCTCCAGCACGGGCAGGCCGCTTTCGTCGGTGATGGTCAGTGTTCAGGCGGCGTTCGCCTTGATCGTGAACGCCTTCGCCCGGTAGCCGGGCATGTCGTTGATCCACTGCGTGCCCTTGTATGGGCCGCTGTCGTTGACGATCAGCTCGTTCTCGGTGTCGACCGCGACGTGCCCGGAGCACTTCGGACAGTCGAAGGTCACGAAGCCCAGGCGCATCGGCCAGGCCATGGTGACCGTCGCACTCCCCTTGCCCGAGTGCTTCTCCGCAGGCCGGGCGGCGGGATGGGAGCGCCGGAGGAATCACGTAGGCCCTCGGACGCGGCCCGCGGGACGACGCGACCCGTGTTCGGCCGAGCAGGCCACCAGCAGCACGGCGCTCAAGGCCGCGCAGAAACGCCTGACACCAGTACCCTAGTCGAGCCCCCAACGGATCTTTGCGAAGGGCCCGGCGTTCTGGTCCACCCGGTAGTGTGAAGTCGTAGGTCGGACGACTACGAAGCGGGGGCGCTGGATGAAGGGCATCGTGCTGGCGGGGGGCAGCGGGACGCGGCTGCATCCCATCACCCAGGCCATCTCGAAACAGCTGTTGCCGGTCTACGACAAACCGATGATCTACTATCCGATCTCGGTGCTGATGTTCGCCGGCATCCGCGAGATCCTGATCATCTCGACCCCCTCCGACCTGCCGAACTTCCGCAAGCTCCTCGGTGACGGCAGCCAGTTCGGGCTCAGCTTCAGCTACGCCGAACAGGCCGCCCCCAACGGGCTGGCCGAGGCGTTCGTCATCGGCGCGGACTTCGTCGGTAACGACGAAGTCGCGCTCGTGCTCGGTGACAACATTTTCTACGGCCAGGGCTTCTCCAGCAGGCTGCAGGCCGCCGCGACCGGGCTCGACGGCTGCGTCCTGTTCGGCTACCCGGTGAAGGATCCGCAGCGCTACGGCGTCGGCGAGATCGGAGCCGACGGCAAACTCCTCTCCATCGAGGAGAAGCCCGAGAAGCCGAAGTCGAACAAGGCCATCACCGGTCTGTACTTCTACGACAACCAGGTCCTCGAGATCGCCCGTGACCTCAAGCCCTCCCCGCGCGGCGAACTCGAGATCACCGACGTCAACCTCGCCTACCTGCGGCAGGACCGCGCGACCCTGGTCGATCTGGGTCGCGGGTTCGCCTGGCTCGACACCGGCACGCACGACTCGCTGCTGGAAGCGGGCCAGTTCGTACAGGTCCTCGAACACCGGACGGGCGTCCGGATCGCCTGTCTCGAGGAGGTCGCGCTGCGGATGGGCTTCATCGACGCGGAGGAGTGCTTCGCGCTCGGCGCGAAGCTCGCGAAGTCCGGCTACGGCGAGTACCTGATGAACGTCGCGCGCACGCAAGGCGCTACCGGCTGATCAAGTGCTCCGCAGGTGCCGCCGAGGGCGAAGGGCGCGGCCGGCATGGTCAGCAGCTCGCCGGGCTCGCGGCCGTGGGCGGGCAACCGCCGTTTGACGTCGGCGGCCCCCACGCAAGTAGTCCTCTAGTTGCGGTCCTTGCGCACGCAACTACCGCGTTTAGTCCTGTAGTTGCGGTAGTTCGAGGGTGAATTACCGCAACTAGAGGACTAAACGCGGGGAGGGAGGGGGGTGGGGTCAGAAGGAGCGGCGGGACATTTCTTCGAGGCGCCGGATGCGTTCGGCCATGGGCGGGTGGGTCGAGAAGAGTTTCGAGAGGCCCTCGCCCTGCCGGAACGGGTTCGCGATCATGAGGTGCGACTGCGACACCAGCTTCGGCTCCGGCACGAGCGGCGCCGCGCGCGTCCCCCGGTCGAGTTTCCGCAGCGCCGACGCCAGCCCGAGCGGATCGCCGGTGAGTTCCGCGCCCGACGCGTCGGCCTGGTACTCCCGCGACCGGCTCACGCCGAGCTTCACGACGGCGGCCGCGATCGGCCCGATCAGCACCAGCAGCAACGCGACCAGCGGGCTGTCGCCGTCCTCGCGGTTTCCGCCGCCGAAGACGCTGGTGAACATCGCGATGTTGGCAATCACGCTGATCACGCTCGCCAGCGCGCCCGCGACACAGGAAATGAGGATGTCGCGGTTGTAGACATGGGACAACTCGTGCCCCAGCACGGCCCGCAATTCGCGCTCGTCGAGCAGATCGAGGATGCCGGTGGTGCAGCACACCGCCGCGTGCCGGGGGCTGCGGCCGGTGGCGAACGCGTTCGGGGCCGACGTGGGGCTGAGGTAGAGCCGCGGCACCGGCTGACGCGCGGTGGTCGCCAGCTCACGCACGATCCGGTACATCGCCGGATGCTCGGCCTCGGAGACCGGCCGGGCGCACATGGCCCGCAGCGCCAGCTTCCCGGAGTTGAAATAGGCGTAGGCGTTGACCCCGAGCGCCACCACCAGGCCGATGACCAGCGCACCCCGCCCGAAGAACCCGCTGATCCCGACGATGAGCGCGGACAGCGTGCCGAGCAGGACGACGGTCTTCAGCCCGTTCCGGTGTTTGTGCACGGCGTCCTGCTCCTTTCTTTCTCCGGGTATTCGGACGAGGGGAGGTTACTCATCGGAAACAACGCGGTCGGGGGGCGCTGAGTTCCTTCGCCCGTACGCCTGCGCGAGGGCCCGAACTGAGCTGCCGCGCCCTGCTCTCGCCGGCCACGGCAGGCGCTTCCGCGCTCGCCTTCGCACCGGCGGCCAGAGCCTCGTCGAGGTCGGGGGCGCCCCGGAGGCGGTCGCGGTGAATTCCGTCACCGGCTTCGCCTACGTCTCGAACCCGTCCATCGGCACCGTCGGCGCGATGATCCCGGTCGGCGGCGAGCCCACCGGGCTGGCGGTGGACGCCGTGACCGACCGTGTCTTCGTCACGAATCCGCCCGCCGGGAGCGTCCAGTGTCGACATCGACGAGCAAGCGAACCGCATCTACGCGGTCAGTGACCTCACCGGGACACTCGCCGTCCTCGACGGCGTCAGGTCGCCGTGCACCGCGGGAGCGGTACGGTGTTCGTCGCGAATTCGGCGATCCATCATCTGTCCGTTGTGGACGCGAGCGCGTGCGAGGAGAAGGCGACCGTGCTGCTGCGCTCGGAATCGTCGGCCGTCGCGGTCCACCAGGGCACGAACACCGTGTGACCTGCTCACCGGTGACCTGTCACTCGGGGTGAACCCGGGGCGCGGTCGCGATCGATCAGCGCACCAAAACGGTGTACGTTACGGATCCCTTACGCGGCAGGGTTTCCTTGATCAGGGATCTTTGAGGTCTCGCGTGGAGTGACTCCGGGTTTGCGAGTCCCGGACCTCACGTGGCCGGACGGGGCGAGCGCGCTGGGCGCCGATCTGGCGGCCGTCGCCAGGAAGGCCGGCCCGAGAACGACATGATCGAGGCCTGCACCGCACTCGGTTCCTCGCCGCGCACACCGAACGCGCGAAACACCGGTGTGCCCTGCTCGCGCAGGCCATCCCGACGCTCGACGTGTTCAAGCAGCACTGCGAAAACGAGGCCGTGACGACGCCGAAATCACCAAGACCGTTTATCACACCCCAGACATCGGGCGCGGGGCGAGAAGCTCTGACGCTACTCGCTCACCTCGCCATCCACGGGCATGATGGCGGGGTGAGCGAGTACGAATTGCGTGGCGGACTGCAACCGGACGTGTCGGCGGTGGCCGCCGTACTGGCGCACCACGGTGTCGAAGGGCCGGACGGCAAGGCTCCCAGCGAGGCGTTGATCTTCGCCGCGTCCGGCGGGATCGGGGCGGGCTACATCCTGTGGGACTTCGCGCACGAGACGATGTCGACGATCGTGTTCGGCTTCCGTACGCGATGGCAATATCCGCAGGAGTGGCTGAAGTCCACAGTGGACCGTCTCGGGCTGCGGGCGGGCCTCCACACCACCGGCGGCAAACGCGCCGCCGCGAAACGGCTCACCGCGGACCTCGAAGCGGGTCGACCGGTGATCGTCCTTCCCGACCGCGAGTCGCTCGGCTACTGGCATCTGCCGCCGGAGATGTCCGGTGGCGGCGGGCATTTCGTCGTCGCGTACGGCGAGGAGGACGGCCGGGTGCTCGTCGACGACCGGAATCTCGCCCCGCTGACCGTCGACCGGAAGACGTTCGACGCCGCGCGCGGACGGGTCGGCTCGTACAAGAACTTGCTCGCGACGATCGAACCCGGCGAGGTCGCCGACTGGCGGGCGGCCGTGCGCGGCGGGCTGACGGACTGCGCGCGAAACCTCTCCGCGTCGTCGAAGTCGTTCTCGCTGCCCGCCTGGGGGCGCTGGGCGAAGGCGATGACCGACGAACGCGATCCCAAGGGCTGGCCGCGCGCGTTCGGCGAGCGGCGCGGGCTCGTCGGGGCGTTGCTCACCGTGTGGGAGAGCGTCACCCCGGCCGGGATGGAGGGCGGGCATCTGCGCGCGCTGTTCGCCGACGCGCTCACCGAGTCCTCCGGGCTGCTCGATCTCCCCGCACTGGGCGAACAGGCGTCGACCTGGCGCGGGATCGCCGAACGCTGGGCGGAACTGGCCGAGACCGCCGTTCCGGCGTCGAACGCGGAGTTCGCCTGGATGCGCGGGCTGGTCAGCGCGGTGTCGGCGGGTGTCCGCGAAGGCGACGCGGGGCAGGACGCGGCCGCGTCGGCGGGCGAGGAGATGTGGAAACTCCGCGCGCACTACAACGACGAAATGCCGTTCACCGACGTCGAGATCGGTGACCGCTTCGCCGCGATGGGCACGCTGCTCCGGGACATCCACACCGCCGAGACCACCGCGATCCGCGAACTTTCCGAAGCCCTGATGGAGTGAACCGGGCCGGTGTCACCTCAAACGGCTGACGCGGTTCAGCGGGACGATCGACGCAATTTCGCCGCCCGCTGAAACGGGTTTTCAACCGTTTATGCTCCATTTCCCGCGACACTGGAACACGGCTGGGCCGTTCAGCGGCTGATCATCACGCTTTTCGGCCGGTACCTTCGAAAGACCTCTCCCTCGCAGAGATCCCCGGAGGTATTCATGCCACGGTCGAAGTCTGTCCGCCTTCTCGCACCCTTGATCGGCGCACTCATGCTGACGAGCGGGGTCGCCGTCGCCGCCCCAGCCGGGGCCGACCCCCAGTTCATCCGGCTGGCCAGCAGAACCTTCGACCCGCTCACCCAGCGGACGGCCGTGAGCCAGGACTGGAAGGGCGCCTACCTGCTCCAGGTCCGGGGCGCGCTGACCGACGTGCAACGCGGGCGATTGCGCGCACTCGGCGTGCGAATCGGGACCTACATTCCCGATTTCGCCTACGTGGTCCGCCTGCAGCCGGAGAACAGGGAATCGGTCACGAAAGTGGATTTCGTCCGCTGGCTCGGCGAATACCGGCCGGACGACAAGGTGGAGATCTCACTGGCCGCGACCGGCAGCTACCTGGTGACGCTGGTGGAATCCGACGCGCGGGACCAGCGCGTGGTCGCCGAGCGAATCCTGCGGCTCGGCGGCGGCATCGAGGCGATCTCGCAGAGCGGGCAGCACATCGTCGCGAAGCTCGGCTCCGGTCAGGTCGCCTCCGTGGCCCAGGGTGCCGAGGTGCTCGCCGTCGGCGCGATCACCGCCCCTGGGACCGACATGGCGAACGCGCGGGAAAGCAGCGGCGCGAACCACATCGAAAGCGTCGGCGGCTATCGAGGCCAGGGCGTGCGCGGCGAGGTGATGGACGGCGGGCTGCGCGCCACCCACCAGGAGTTCAAGGCGCGGCCGACCGTGTTGCACGGCTCGAACTCGAGCGACACGAGCCACGGCACCTCGACGTACGGGCAGATCTTCGCCTCCGGCGTGAGCGCGCCGCAACGCGGTCTGCTGCCCGAAGCCCAGGGCATCTTCGCCACCTACAGCAAACCGGACCGCTATGCCCACACCAAGGAACTGGTCGACCCGGCTGGCAAGTACCGCGCGGTGTTCCAGAGCAACAGCTGGGGCGGCGGGCTGACGACGGCGTACAACTCGGTTTCGGCCGAGCTCGATCGCATCGTCTTCGACCACGACCTGCTGATCTGCCAGTCGCAGAGCAACGCGGGGACCCAGCGGTCGCGGCCGCAGGCCTGGTCGAAGAACGTGCTGTCGGTCGGCGGGCAGTACCACTACAACACGCTCGGCCGCACCGACGACAAGTGGAACGGCGGCGCCAGTATCGGCCCGGCCGCCGACGGGCGGATCAAACCGGAGCTGTCGAACTACTACGACCGGATCGACACGACGTCGTCCGGCAGTGACACCTCGTACACGACGTCGTTCGGCGGTACGAGCGGCGCCACCCCGATCACCTGCGGGAACGCCGGCCTGCTGTTCCAGATGTGGGCCGACGGCGTGTTCGACGGCGCCCCCGGCAAGGGCCGCGACGTCTTCACGAGCCGCCCGCACGCCGCGACCGCGAAGGCACTGCTGATCAACGGCGCCGACCAGTTCGCGTTCAGCGGCACCTCGCACGACCTGACCCGGACGCACCAGGGCTGGGGCACCGCGAACGTGCGGTACCTGCACGAGCAGGCCAAGGCGAACGGGTGGAAACTGCCGGTGCTGGTCAACGAGACGGATCTGCTGAGCACCGGGCAGTCCAAGAAGTACACGGTCGCGGTGAACGGGTCCAAGCAGTTCAAGGCGACGCTGGCCTACACCGACCCGGCTGGCTCGCCGACCGCGTCGGTCACCAGGGTCAACGACCTGACCCTGAAGGTCACCGCGCCGAACGGGACGGTGTACTACGGCAACAACGGGTTGAAGGCAGGCAATTTCTCGACCGAGGGCGGGTCGCCGAACACGATCGACACGGTGGAGAACGTCATCCTCGAGAAGCCGGCCGCGGGTACGTGGACGGTGGAGGTCGTGGCGACGCAGGTGAACGCTGACGGGCACCCGGAGACTTCGGCGACCGATGCGGACTACGCGTTGGTGGTTTCTTGACGGTGTGAGGCAGGTCCGTGAAGGGCCCCTTCCCTACTCTGAAGGTCAGGGTCCAGGCAAAGCCGAGGTCTGGTAGGTCAGGCGGCTCTTCGTCGCTGTGCGAGGCTGACGATGGAGGAATGGGACGTTGAGTGTCCCCGTTCCTCCATCGTCGCGGGGTCATACCGGTTGCGGAGCTTGATCAACGGAGGTTCAGGGACCTGCCCCCGGCACACGCTCGACCCCTTCAGGTATTAGCGATGCCAAGCCCGGAGGCCTTCACGAACAGGGCCATCAGGAACGTGAGCAGCGGTTCGTGCTCCGAACTCACCCTCAGTCACCATGGCCCGCGCCCGGATGGCGGACACGTCGGCGCCGATGGCCGAGACGTCAGGTTTCGGTTGGGAGACAGAAGCACGAGAGCTCTGAAAGGCATGTAACGAGGCGACCCGGGGTGCCGACGTCTGGGATACGTGACGCGAGCCTAGGAGCCTTTCGATGACCACCTGCCGACTCTGCGGCTCGGCCCATCTCGCCAGCGTCGTCGACCTCGGAGCGACGCCGCCGTGCGAGCGATTCCTGACCGCGGAGCAGCTCGCGGACCCGGAGCCGACTTACCCCCTGCACCTGCAGGTCTGCACCGAATGCCAGCTCGCCCAGATCCCGCCGCTGATCACCCCAGAAGAGACGTTCACCGAATACGCGTACTTCTCGTCGTATTCCGCCTCCTGGGTCGAACACGCCAAGACGTTCGTCGACGGCGCTGTCGAGCGGCTCGGACTGGATGATTCCTCGTTCGTCGTCGAGGTCGCCAGCAATGACGGCTACCTGCTCAAACACGTTGTGGCACAGCAAATCCGCTGTCTGGGCGTGGAACCTTCGGTGAACGTCGGCCAAGCCGCGCGTGACGCCGGGGTGCCGACGAAGACCGCCTTCCTCGGTCCCGAGAGCGGACGTGAAGTCCGCGAGGAGCACGGTTCCGCCGACCTCGTCGTGGCGAACAACGTTTACGCGCACATTCCGGACATCATCGGCTTCACGCACGGTCTTCGTGCCCTCGTCGCCGACGACGGCTGGGTCAGCATCGAGGTCCAGCACCTGCTGACGCTGATCCAGGAGAACCAGTACGACACGATCTATCACGAGCACTTCCAATACTACACGGTGGAATCCGCGCGCCGGGCCCTTTCACGGGGCGGTTTGTCCGTTGTGGACGTCGAACTCCTGCCAACCCACGGCGGTTCCATCCGGCTGTGGGCGCGCCCGGACGCCGTCGCGGGCGAGCCGAGCGAGCGGATGACGCGGATCCTCGACGCCGAGAAGGCGGCCGGGCTGCACGAAATGTCCGGCTACACCGAGTTCTCCGAGCGGGTCACCAAGGTCCGGCTCGACCTGAACAAGTTCCTCACCGACGCGGCGCTCGAAGGCAAGACCGTCGTCGGCTACGGCGCTCCCGGCAAGGGCAACACGCTGCTGAACCACTGCGGTATCCGGCCGGACGTGCTGCGGTACACCGTCGACCGCAACCCGTACAAGCACGGCCGGTTCACCCCCGGCACCCGGATCCCCATCCTCCCGCCGGAGCGCATCGAAGCGGACCGGCCCGACTACGTGCTCGTCCTTCCGTGGAACCTCCGGGAGGAACTGACCGCCCAATTGTCCTTTGTCGGTGATTGGGGCGGAAAACTGGTTTTCCCCATCCCGCACCTGGAAATCGTCGAGGTGAAGTCGTGAAGGTAGTCCTCTTCTGCGGCGGCTACGGCATGCGGATGCGCAACGGTGACGCGTCCGATGTGCCAAAGCCGATGGCCATGGTCGGCCCCAGACCCCTGATCTGGCACGTGATGCGCTATTACGCGCATTTCGGCCATACCGAGTTCATTCTCTGCCTCGGCTACGGTGCGCACCACATCAAGGAATTCTTTCTCAATTACCAGGAAACGGACTCCAACGATTTCGTCCTGCGGGGCGGCAAGGCGGAACTGTCGTCGACCGATATCGCGGACTGGTCGATCTCCTTCGTGCAGACCGGTCTCGAATCGGCCATCGGCGAGCGGCTGCGCCGGGTGCGCCCGTACCTCGAGGGTGACGAGATGTTCCTCGCCAACTACGCCGACGTCCTCACCGACGCCCCGCTGCCGGAGATGATCGAGCGGTTCTCGAACACCGACGCCGGCGCGTCGATGATGGTCGTACCGCCGCAATCGTCGTTCCACTGCGTCGAAATGGGCGAGGACGGCCTGATCGGCTCGTTGACCCCGGTCAGCGAGATGCCGCTGTGGGAGAACGGCGGGTACTTCGTGCTGCGCCAGGAGGTCTTCGACCACATCCCCGAGGGCGGCGACCTGGTGGCCGACGGCTGCGGCGAACTCGCCAAGCGGGGCAAGCTGCTCGCGTACCCGTACCGCGGGTTCTGGAAGCCGACCGACACCGTCAAGGAACGCGTCCAGTTGGACGACGCCTACGCGCGCGGAGACCGCCCGTGGGCGCGGTGGGAGCGCGAACCCGCGACGGCGGGCACGGCGTGATCGCTCTCGGTACCGGCGGGATCGAGCGGATCGTCGCGCTCGGCGCGCATTGCGACGACATCGCCATCGGGGCGGGCGGCAGTTTGTTGACCATTTGCGACCAAAACCCGGGCGTCCGGGTCGACGCGCTCGTCCTGTCCGGCGGCGGCACCGAGCGGGAGGCCGAGGAGCGGGCCGCGCTCGCGGCCTTCTGCCGAGGAGCCGACGTCAAGGTCACCGTGCTCAAGCTGCCCGACGGCCGGTTCCCCGCGCACTGGGAAGAGGCCAAGAACGGGCTGGAGGAACTGCGCCTCCGCACCGACCCGGACCTCGTCCTCTCGCCGCGCACGGCCGACGCGCATCAGGACCACCGCGGTCTGGCGACGCTGGTGCCGACGGTGTTCCGCACGCATCTCCAGCTGGAGTACGAGATCGCCAAATGGGACGGCGACCTCGGCAAAGCATGCGCGTACGTCCCGCTTTCCCCCGAGCGGGCCGAGGAGAAGGTCCGCCTGCTGCAGGAGCACTACGCCTCGCAGCGGCACCGCCGGTGGTACGACCGGGAAGCTTTCCTCGGCCTCGCCCGCATTCGCGGTATCGAATGCGGGCAGCGCTATGCGGAGGCCTTCGACCTCAAGAAACTCACGCTCGACCTCTCTTCGAAAGGCTGAAAGCCATGCGTGTGCTGCTGACCGGGCACCAGGGTTACCTGGGCACGGTGATGGCCCCGGTGCTGGCCGCCGCCGGCCACGAGGTGATCGGCCTCGACTCCGGTCTCTACGACACCTGCGTGCTGGGCCCCCAGCCCGAAGACCCCGAGGGCTACCAGGTCGACCTTCGTGACGTCACGGCCGAGCACGTGTCCGGCGTGGACGCCGTGATCCACCTCGGCGCGCTGTCCAACGACCCGCTCGGTTCGCTGGCGCCGGAATTGACCTACGACATCAACCACCACGCTTCGGTCAGGCTCGCCAAGCTGGCGAAGGAAGCCGGGGTCAAGCGGTACCTCTACGCCTCGACGTGCTCTGTCTACGGCGCCTCGGGTGGCGACGGCCTGGTCGACGAGGACGCGCCGCTGCGCCCGGTGACGCCGTACGCCGAGTCGAAGGTGCGGGTCGAGGACGACGTCCAGGAACTCGCGGACGACGACTTCAGCCCGGTGTACCTGCGCAACGCCACCGCGTTCGGCTTCTCGCCGCGGCTGCGTGGCGACATCGTGCTCAACAATCTGACCGCGCACGCCCACCTCTCCGGCGAGGTGCTGGTGCTCTCCGACGGCACGCCGTGGCGGCCGTTGGTGCACGCCAAAGACATCGCCCGTGCTTTCACCGCGGCGCTGGGAGCACCGAAGGAAGCCATTCACGGCAAGGCGTTCAACATCGGCACCGAACGCAACAACGTGACCGTCGCCGAGATCGCCGAGGAGGTCGTCGAGGCCGTTCCCGGCTCGACGCTGCGGATCACCGGCGAGGCGGGCGCGGACCCGCGGTCCTACCGGGTGGACTTCTCCCGGTTCCGCGCGGCCATCCCCGGTTTCGACTGCGACTGGTCGGTCAAGGACGGCGCGCTCGAACTGATCGAGGCCTACCGGACCCACGGCCTCACCGAACACGGCTTCCAGCGCCTGTTCACCCGCCTGGCACGGTTGCAGGACCGCACCGCCGCCGGTGAGCTCGACGACACCCTGCGACGTCGCTGATGACTCACCGGGAACTGGAGACGGGCGCCGACCTCGAGAAGCTGGTCGAGCGCCTGTATCCGCTGTGCCGCAGCATCACCGGCGACGGCGTCCGCCGCACGCTGGAGATCGTCGGCGAGCACATCCCGCTGGAGATCCACGAGGTCCCCACCGGCACCCGGGTACTGGACTGGACGGTGCCGCAGGAGTGGAACATCCGCGACGCGTACATCAAGGACGCCTCCGGCCGCCGCGTGGTCGACTTCCAAGAGTCGAACCTGCACGTCGTCGGCTACAGCGTCCCGGTATCGAAAAAGATGCCACTGGCGGAACTGCGCGAACACCTGCACACCGTGGCCGACCGGCCGTCCTGGGTGCCGTACCGGACCAGCTACTACTCGCCGACCTGGGGTTTCTGCCTGTCACAAGACACCCTCGACGCGATGCCGGACGGCGAGTACGAAGTGCACATCGATTCTACTTTGGACGACGGGCACCTCACCTACGCCGAACACGTCGTGCCGGGCGAGGTCACCGACGAGGTGATCATCTCCTGTCACACCTGCCACCCCTCGCTGGCGAACGACAACGTCGCCGGGATCGCGATCGCGGCCGCGTTCGCGCAGGCGCTCGAAAAGCCGCACTACACCTACCGGTTCCTGTTCATGCCGGGCACGATCGGCGCCATCACCTGGCTCGCCCGCAACAACGACCGCGTCGGCCGGATCAAGGCGGGGCTCGTGCTGGCGTGTGCCGGTGACCCGGGATCGCTGACCTACAAGCGAAGCCGCCGGGGCGACGCCGAGATCGACCGCGTCCTCGCCCATGTCCTCGCCGAGCGCGAGCACAAGATCGTGGACTTCTCGCCGTACGGGTACGACGAGCGCCAGTTCTGCTCCCCCGGCTTCAACCTCGGTGTCGGATCGCTGACGAGGACGCCGTACGCGGGTTATCCCGAGTACCACACCTCGGCCGACAACCTCGATTTCGTGTCCGCCGCGGCCATGGAGGAGACCCTCCAGACCCTGCGGGACGTACACGCCGTCCTCGACCGCAACCGCAGCTACGTCAACCTCAGTCCCTACGGCGAGCCGCAACTCGGCAAGCGCGGGCTGTACGACTCGCTCGGCGGGAGGAGCGACGCCAAACAAGCCCAGATGGCCATGCTCTGGGTGCTCAACCTCTCGGACGGCGAGCACAGCCTGCTCGACGTCGCCGAGCGGGCAGGGCTGCCGTTCGATTCCGTCGCCGCCGCCGCAGAGGCGCTGCACGACGCCGGATTGCTCAAGGATTAGAAACCGATGCGATCACTTCTGCGTTCCCAAGCCGTCCGGGCCATGGCCGGACGGCTCAGCTGGGGCTTGGGCGACCAGGCCGTCTCCAGCATCACCAATTTCGCGGTCGGCCTTTACGTCGCGCGTTCGCTCGGCACCACGGCGTTCGGCATGTTCAGCCTCGCCTGGGTCAGCTACGGCGTGGTGCTCAACCTCTCGCGCGGGCTGACGACCGACCCGCTGATGGTGCGGTTCTCCGGTGTGTCCACCGAATCCTGGCGGGCGGCGACGGCACGGGCGACCGGGACGGCGCTCACCGCGGGCGTCGTGGCGGGTGTCGTCAGCGTGACGGCCGGGCTCCTGGTGGGTGACGACATCGGCGGCGCGTTCGTCGCACTCGGGATCGTCATTCCCACCTTGTTGCTGCAGGACGCCTGGCGGTTCACCTTCTTCGCCGCCGGGCACGGGAAAAAGGCGTTCGTCAACGACGTCGTCTGGGGCATCGCGCTGATCCCGGCACTGTTCGTCGCGAACCGGTGGTTCGACACGGTCGTCGCCTTCATCCTGGCGTGGGGCCTCTCCGGAGCGGTCGCCGCCGGGTACGGCTGTCTGCAGGCGGGGGTCCGGCCGGATCCGCGCGGCACGCTCGAGTGGCTCAAACGGCACCGCGACCTCGGCGCCCGATACGTGGTCGAAAACGTCAGCAACGCCGGTTCGACCCAGCTGCGGATGTACGGCCTCGGCGCGATCGCCGGGCTCGCGAGCGTCGGCGCGGTACGCGGCGCCGAACTGCTGCTCGGACCGTTCTTCGCCCTTCTGATGGGACTTTCCCTGGTCACGGTGGCCGAAAGCGCGCGGGTGCTCCAACGGGCCCCGCACCGCCTTCGGAACTTCTGCGCCGTTCTCGGCGCCGGCCAGGCGGCGGCGGCCCTGCTCTGGGGTCTCGCCTTGCTTCTGGTACCCCACGACGCCGGCCGGTTCGTGCTCGGTGACGTCTGGGATCCCGCTTCGGAACTGATCCTCCCGGTGACCATCGGTATCGCCGCTGCGGGGTTCAACACCGGGGCGGCCGCCGGATTGCGTGCGCTCGGCGCTGCGAAAAGGAGCCTTCGCGCCCAGCTGATCAACTCGGCCGGCTACGTCGGTTTCGGGCTCATTGGCGCCTTCTTGGCCGGGGCGTCCGGATCCGCTTGGGGGGTCGCGTTGGCGATCACCAGCGGGTCAGCGGTGTGGTGGCTTCAGCTGCATGCCGCGCTCAAAGAACATCTGACTTCGGAGAAGGAAGAAATGAGGACGTCATGAGCACCGCTCCTCGGCTGAGCATCGGGCTCCCGGTCTACAACGGCGAGGACTACCTCGCCGAATCGCTGGACGCACTCCTCGGCCAAAGCTACGAGAACTTCGAACTGATCATCTCGGACAACGCGTCCGTGGACCGCACCGAAGAGATCGGCCGTGAGTACGCGAAACTGGACTCCCGCGTTCGCTACGTGCGCCAGCCGGTGAACATCGGCTGCGCGCCCAACCACAACTACTGCGTCGACGTCGCCCGCGGCGAGTTGTTCAAGTGGGCCTCGGACGACGACCTCTACGCGCGCGACCTGCTGGAGCGCTGTGTCGAGGCGCTCGACGAGCACCCCGAGTTCGTCCTCTCGCACTCGTGGACGGCGATGATCGACGAGAAGGCCGTCGTCACGCAGGCGCTGGAGTACCCGCTCAACACGGTTTCGCCGCACGCCGCGGAACGCTTCCGCAGCACGCTGTTCGCACCCGGCGGGGACGACGACGGCGCGGTCATCCGCACCGAGGTGCTGCGCCGCGTCGCGCCGCTGGACAGCTACCACCACGCGGACCGCACGATCATCTCGGAACTCGCCCTGCACGGCCGGTTCCACCAGGTGCCCGACTGGCTGTACTTCCGGCGTGACCACCCCGGCCGCTCCGAACACGAGCATCCGACCGTGCGCAGGCGTGCGACCAACCTCGACCCGAAGCGGGCCGACAAGCTGCGTCACCCGATGGTGCGGCTGCTCGGCGAGTACGTCCTGGGTTACGTCAACGCGATCCGCAACGCGCCGATCTCCGGCGCCGAGAAGCGCGAGTGCTTCCGGTACCTGCGGCAATGGATGCTGAACCGGGCGGGAAACCCGGCCATGGGACGGATGCCGGTCCAGGCCGAGGCCGAAACGGGGCCGCGTGAGGTTTCCGTGGTCTCAGTCGTCGCCGGCCAGGAGGGACGAGTCCCTTGACCCCGCCCGTGAGAATCGGGCTGTTCGGTCTCCTCGGATCAGGGAATCTCGGCAACGACGGTTCCTTCGAGGCGGTTCTCGGGTATTTGCGCGCGGAGCATCCCGCTGCCGCGCTCAGCGTGATGTGCGGCGGTCCGGAAATCGTCGCGTCACGCTACGGACTCGAGACGACCGCGTTGAACTGGTACCAGGGTGAGTACCGGACAGCTTCGGGTCCGTTGTCCATCGTCATGAAGGGGTTCGGCAAACTCGTCGACGTCGTCCGCACGGCGACGTGGGTGCGGCGCCAGGACGTCGTGATCGTGCCGGGGATGGGCGTCCTCGAATCCACCCTTCCCCTGCGCCCGTGGGGTTTCCCGTACGCCCTGTTGCTGCTGTCGGCGTCCGGCAGGCTGGTCGGCACCAAGGTCGCGCTGGTGAGCGTCGGCGCCAACGTCAGCACGCACCGGATCACCCGGTCGATCATCGGCCGGGCCGCGTGGCTGGCGGCGTTCCGGTCCTACCGGGACGAGCCGTCACGGGACGCGATGCGCGCGATGGGGGTGGACGTCACGGACGACCGTGTCTACCCCGATCTCGCCTTCGCCCTCTCGGCGCCGTCGGAACCGGTGCTGCCCCGCTCCGTCGGGGTCGGGGTGATGGCCTACCACGGCGGGAACGACGACCGGGCCCGCGCCGGCGAGATCTATGAGTCCTATGTGGACAATATGACCCGGTTCGTCGCCGGACTGGTCGCCGACGGCCGCCCGGTGCGGTTGTTCATCGGCGATCGAGCCGACCGGCAGGTCGTCGACGAGATCATGACGGAACTGGATTCCCCGTTGGTCACCGCCGCCGACACGTCCACTTTGGACGACGTGCTGCGGGCGATGTCGGCGGTCGAGACCGTCGTCGCCACCCGGTACCACAACGTCCTGTGCGCGCTGAAGCTGGCGAAACCGACGTTGTCCGTCGGGTACGCCCGCAAGAACGACGTCCTCATGGCCGCGTTGGGCCTCGGAGAGTTCTGCCAGCGCGCCAAGGAGATCGACCTCGACAAACTGGTGCGCCAGTTCGCCGAACTCGAGAGCCGCGCGGGCGAACTGACCGAAACCCTGGTGAAACGCGGCGCGGAGCAAGTACGACTGCTGGACGAGCAGTTCTCCGAACTGTCGGCCGCCTTCCTGCCGATGGGAGTCCGATGAAGACGATCCCGGTGCCCGCCATCGCGGGCGCGTACCTGTTCGAGCCGACACCGCACGCCGACGAACGCGGCTTCTTCAGCCGCACGTTCGACGCCGACGTCGTCCGGTCGGCGGGAATCGACCCGAACGGGTTCCTCCAGGACAGTGTTTCCCGGTCTCGAAGAGGAGTGCTGCGCGGGATGCACCTCCGCTCGGGTGCGGGTGAGGCGAAACTGGTCCGGTGTTCGTGGGGCGCCGTCTTCGACGTCGTCGTCGACCTGAGGCCGGATTCGCCGACCTACCTCGGCAAGGAGACGTTCGAACTGTCCGGGGAGACGCAGGTTTCGCTGTACATCCCGGCCGGGTGCGCGCACGGGTTCCAGGCGCTCACCGAGTACGCCGACGTCTCCTACCGGATCGACCGCGCGCATGATCCCGCCGAAGACGTGGCGATCGCCTTCGACGACCCGGAGCTGGCGATCGACTGGCCACTTCCGGCCGCCTTCGTCTCGGAGCGGGACCGCCGGGCCCTCCCGCTCTCCGCGGTACTACAGAACACGAGGTGATTCGAAGTGTCCCGTCAGCTTCCCCAGTCCATGCGGGCCAATGAGCGCCTCCACGCGATGATCCCCGGAGGCGCGCACACCTACGCCAAGGGCGACGACCAGTACCCGGAGAACCTGGCACCGGTCATCTCCCACGGGCGCGGCGCGCACGTCTGGGACGTCGACGGGCACGAATACATCGAGTACGGCTCAGGGCTGCGCGCGGTCAGCCTCGGGCACGTGCACCCGCGGGTCAGCGAAGCCGCCCACCGCGAGATCGACCGGGGCGCCAACTTCGCCCGTCCGTCCATTATGGAGGAACGGGCGGCGGAGAAGTTCCTCGAGACCGTACCCACCGCGGAAATGGTCAAGTTCGCCAAGAACGGCTCCGACGCCACCACGGCCGCGGTCAAGCTCGCCAGGGCGGCCACTGGCAGGCCGCTGGTGGCGATCTGCCACGACCACGCCTTCTTCTCCATCGACGACTGGTTCATCGGCACCACGCCGATGTCGTCGGGTATCCCCGGCGAGATCACCGACCTGACCATGTCGTTCCCCTACGGCGACCTGCCCGCGACGGAACAGGTGCTGCGGGAACACGAAGGCCGGATCGCCTGCCTGGTCCTGGAGGCGTCCACCCAGCTCGAACCGCCGCCCGGCTACCTCGCCGGCCTGCGGGAACTCGCCGACCGGTACGGCTGCGTACTGATCTTCGACGAGATGATCACCGGTTTCCGCTGGTCCGAGGCCGGAGCGCAAGGGCTCTACGGTGTCACGCCGGACCTCTCGACGTTCGGCAAGGCGCTCGGGAACGGGTTCGCCGTCTCGGCGCTGGCAGGCAAACGCGAACTGATGGAACTCGGTGGCCTCCGTACCGCCGGGGAGCGGGTCTTCCTGCTGTCCACCACGCACGGCGCCGAGACGCATTCGCTGGCCGCCGCGATCGCGGTCATGGAGACCTACACCGAAGAAGGTATCGCCGCGCGGCTGCACGCGCTCGGCGACCGGCTCGCCGCCGGGGTCCGCGAAGTCGCGGCCTCGGCGGGGGTCGAGGAACACGTCGTCGTGCGTGGCCGGGCGAGCAACCTCGTCTTCGGCACGCTCGACGCGGAAAAAAAACCGTCACAGGACTACCGAACGTTGTTCCTGCGGCAACTGGTCACGGGTGGCATCCTCGGACCGTCGTTCGTGGTCAGCAGCGCATTGTCCGAAGAAGACATCAACCGGACTGTCGAAGTGGTCTCGCAGGCCTGCCTCGTGTATCGCAAAGCACTCGACGCGGATGATCCGGCGCCGTGGCTGGGTGGCCGTCCGGTGAAGCCGGTGTTTCGGAGAAGGGTATGAGTTCAGGGATCGCCTATCGCTCGGCCGGCTCACGCGCGCTCTGCGTCGCACTGTCGGTACTACTGCTCCAGGTCGCCGTTGAATCCACAGCGGTGGCGACTCCAGAGCCGACCCGAGGGGTGTGCGGCACGACCGTCGGCGTCCCTTCCGCACCGGAAGGCGCCCAGGTCGTCGAACCGGGTATCGATCTGACCGACAAGACCCGGTTCAGCCCGCCGGGGAGCACGTTCTGGCTCGCGCCCGGCACGCACATCCTGAGTTCCGACCAGTTCGGGCAGGTGATGCCCAAGGACGGCAACGTCTACCTCGGCGCGCCCGGTGCCGTACTGGACGGACGCGGGCTCAACCGCGCGGCCTTCACCACCTCGGCCAAGGACGTGGTGATCCGCGGGCTGACCATCCGCGGTTTCGTCGCCGAACGTGATCAGGGCGTGGTCAACCACGACTCCGGCGAACGCTGGGTCATCGAAGGCAACATCATCGAGGACAACGGCGGCGCCGGGATGATGACCGGGACCGGCCAGCGGGTGATCGGGAACTGCCTGCGCAACAACGGGCAGTACGGCATCAACGCCTACCGTTTCGGCGGCGGGCTGGCCGATCTGGTGATCGAGGGCAACGAGATCGCCGGGAACAACACCGACGACTGGGAAAGGAAGGTCCCTGGCTGCGGATGCAGCGGCGGTGCGAAGTTCTGGGCCGTCAACGGGGCCGACATCGTCGGCAACTGGGTCCACGGCAACCACGGTGTCGGGCTCTGGGCCGACACGAACAACAACGATTTCCTCATCGAGGACAACCTGATCGAGGACAACGCGTCCGAAGGGCTGTTCTACGAGATCTCCTACAACCTGGACCTGATCGGGAACACGTTCCGGCGCAACGCGCTGATACAGGGCCGGAGCAAGGCCGCAAAGGGCGACAACTTCCCGGTCGCCGCGGTGTACCTCAGCGAATCGGGTGGAGAACCGAGGCTGCCCGCCCGGACCAGTAAGATCGACATCCGGGGAAACATGTTCTCCGACAACTGGTCGGGGATCACGCTGTGGGAGAACGCCGACCGATTCTGCAACAGCCCGGCCAACACCTCCACGCTCTCGTGCACGGCGCTGATCTCACCGACGTCCTCCTGCTCCGATCCGGGCATCGCCACCGAGCCGCTGTACAGCGACTGCCGATGGAAGACCCAGCGCGTTTCGGTGCACGAGAACACGTTCGAGTTCGATTCGTCGATGGAAGGCTGCCTCGGCCTCTGCGGACGAATGGCGGTGCTCTCGAACTACGGGACCTTCCCGGCCTGGTCGCCGTACCGGGCCGCCGTGATCTCGGACGCGATCACCTTCCGGCAGGAGAACCGGTGGCACGACAACAAGTACTACGGACCTTGGACGTTCGTCGCCCATGACATGTCGCGGCGGCTGACCGCGGCGCAGTGGCAGGCCGCGCCCTATCTGCAGGACACCTGCAGCGGGTTCGGGGAGATGGAGACGTGCTGAAGGTTCACCTGTAAGTGTCCGTCTGGGACCGTCCATAGTGGCTTACCGTTTCAGGCATGCCCGCGTTCCTGGTCACTTTGCTGCTGCTCGCGACAGGAGTCATCACGGCTCTACCGGCTGAGGTCTCTCCTGTCGCGGTCTGCGACGCGGGACCGGTGAGCCCTTCGAAACCCGACGGCGCCGTGGTCGTCGAACCAGGGACCGACCTTTCCACGAAGACGCGCGAGCTCCCGGCCGGCACGACGTTCTGGCTGGCCGGGGGCGAGCACACCCTGAGCCCGGACGAGTTCGGCCAGATCATCCCGAAAGACGGCAACGCCTATCTCGGCGCTCCCGGCGCTGTTTTGGACGGTGGCGGTGTCAACCGCTACGCGTTCACCCAGCAGGCGCGCGATGTCGTCCTCCGTGGCCTCACGATCCGCGGTTTCGCGGCGCCGCGGGATGAGGGCGTGGTGAACCACGACTCCGGTGAGCACTGGCTCATCGAAGGCAACACCATCGAGGACAACCGGGGCGCCGCCATGATGGCGGGTCCGCGCCAGGAGATCCGGCGGAACTGCCTGCGGAACAACGGGCAGTACGGCATCAACGCCTACCGCGCCGGCGACGGCATCACCGGACTGGTCGTCGAGGGCAACGAGATCGCCGGGAACAACACCGACGACTGGGAAAAGAAGAACCCCGGCTGCGGCTGCAGCGGCGGCGCGAAATTCTGGGCCGTGAACGGCGCCGACATCCGCGGCAACTGGGTCCACCACAACCACGGCGCGGGCCTGTGGGCGGATACGAACAACAACGACTTCGTCATCGAGGACAACCTGATCGAGGACAACGAGGCGGAGGCGTTGTTCTACGAGATCTCCTACAACCTCGTGGTCCGAGGGAACACCTTCCGGCGGAACACCCTTGTGCAGGGTCGCGCTTTCGCCGCGCGTGGTGACAATTTCCCGGTCGGGACGATCTACCTTTCCGAGTCCGGGGGTGAGCCGCGTATTCGTGCCCGGACTTCCTCGGTGGAGATCGTCGACAACGTCTTCGAGGACAACTGGGCCGGAATCACCCTGTGGGAGAACGCGGACCGTTTCTGCAACAGCCCGGCGAACACATCGTCTGGCTCATGTACTCGTTTGGTCCCTTCGGTCTCGTCCTGTTCGGCGCCGGGGATCGCGTCGCCGCCGCTGTACGACGACTGCCGGTGGAAGACGCAGCGGGTTTCCGTTCACGGCAACAAGTTCTCGATCGGCTCGGCGTGCACGGGGTTGTGCGGGCGGATGGCTGTATTGGCGAATTTCGGGACCTATCCGGAGTGGTCGCCTTATCGCGGTTCTTCCGTTTCGGACGCGGTCACCTTTCGGCAGGAGAACCGGTGGTACGACAACGCCTATGCGGGGGATTGGCGTTTTGTCGTTCATGACACTTCGCGGACCTTGGGCGTTTCGGGGTGGCAGGGGGCTCCTTACTCGCAGGATGCTTGTAGTTCTTTTGGGGACGGTGAATGCTGAGGTCGTGACCGGACCTTTCGGTACAACCGTGGTTCATGTTCAACGAAAGTTCGGGCACGAGCGGGGAGGCCACGTGACGATGTAGGAATTGGGACGTTGAGTGTCCCAATTCCTACATCGTCACGGACATGATCTCGTGACTGGGACTTTCATGCACGTAAGGCAGGTATTGTCGGTGGCCGGTCGCATAGTGCTCGGGTGCGACGAGGAATCTGGACCACTCACCCCTTGCTCACCGCTCCGGACCGGCCGGAAGTGGTCCGCGCGACCGATCTCGAACAGATCGGGGTGCCGCGCCGGACCATCTCCCGCCGGTGCGCCACGGGCGGGCCCTGGCGAACGCTGCTGCCCGGCATCGTGCTGCTAAGCAGTGGTACCCCGACCGACGAGCACCGGATCCGCGCCGCCTTGCTCCACGCTCGACGGGACGCGGTACTCACCGGCACTTGGGCGCTCCGCCGCCATGGTCTGGAGAGGGTGCCTCGGCAGGAGGAAATCCATGTCCTCATACCGGCCAACCACGGTGTCGCCGACGTCGAGTTCGCCCACGTGGAGCGGACTCACCGCCTTCCCCGTCCTCACCTGCGGGGAGGCCTCCCGGTCGCGCCCGTTCCCCGAGCCGTCATCGACGCCGCCCGAAGGCTCACGAACGGAGACGAGATCCAGGCGCTGATGGCCGAGGCCGTCCAACGCCGCTTCTGCACCACCGACATGCTCTCCCACGAACTCGACCAAGCAGGGCGAGCCGGAACCGCCCTGCCCAGGAAGGCCCTGACCCCACTACTCGCCGGAGCGAGATCCGTCGCCGAAGCCGACGCGTGGCACCTCTGGCAACGCTCCGGTCTCCCACCGGGCCACTGGAACGTCCCGATCTTCGACGCGGACGGGAACTACATCGCCACTCCGGACTTCTGGTGCGACGAGATCGCCTTCGCTTGGGAGATCGACTCCTACCGCCACCACACGAGCCTCGAAGACCATCGTGCCACCGTCGCCCGCAACGCTCGTTACGTCGCCGCGGGAATCGTCGTGCTTCAGACGCTGCCGTCCAGGCTGCGCACCGAGCCGGACCGGGTTCTCAGCGAGCTTCAAGCCGCGTTCTGGTCCGCGCAGAGGCACCCGCGGCCGAACGTCGCGATCAGGCGAACCGCGTAGCGTGAGGAGATTGCAGCCTTTACAGGCACTCTCCCGATACCCGATCGCTGCCCCTCGGCCCCAATGCGGGCAGCGATCCTCTACAAACTCGACGGACTCTCGGCGACCGAGCTTCGCGCGGCACGCGTGGCCACTTGGATGTCAGCCGGGAACTGCTCGACGGCGTCAAGCGGGCCGCGTGAGCCGGTCCACCGCCCACGCCACCACCGGCACCACCGCGACAGCCACCCCGAAGCCCCCGAAAGTGTCCGTCGGGTAGTGCGCCCCCAGCGCCACCTCGGCCCACCCCATCGCGAGCGCCGAGAACGCGACCAGCCCCACCAGCACCCCGGTCCCGCCAAGAGGCCCAAGACCGCGCACGTCGATCACCAGCAGCGCGACGACCGTCGCCACGGTCACCGCGAAAGCCGTGTGCCCGCTGGGATAGGAGAGGAACTCGCCGTGGATCAGCCTGCCGGTCAGGGGTTTCAGGCCGGTGGTCAGCGCCACGGTCACCCCGGAGGCGGCCACCAGCAGGATCGCCGTCCGCGGCCGCCGGTGCCGCAAGCACAGCCAGCCGAACAACGCGATGACCACCACCGCGCCCACCGGTTCGCCCGCGAAGTCGATCGCGGTCGCCAGGTACCAGAGTGGGCCTTCGACCCGGTCGACGACCGGCAGCACGAGGGCGTCCAGTCCGGCGGTGTGGGAGGTTCCGGCGTAACGCACGCCGAGGATGAGGGCGACGAGGAAGCCGCAGGCGCCCAGAGTCCAGAGCGGGACCCGCACCCGCGGCGGGAGAGCGGGCGGGCCGGCGATCACGCGTCGATCGCGGCCTGGTAGCCGCCGATCAGCCGCTCGAGGCCGATCTTCGGCGTGAATTCCTGTTCGTACACCAGCCGGGCCGCCCAGCCCATCTCCTGGTTCCCTTCGGCGTCGCCGACGACCTCCCGCAGCCGTGCCGCGAGCGACTCGGGGTTCCCGGGTTCGTGCAGCAGGCCGGTGACGCCGTCTTCCACCAGTTCGCGGAAGGCGCCGTGGGCAGCGGCGACCGTCGGGACTCCGGCGGCCATCGCCTCGACCACGACCAGGCCGAACGCCTCCAGCCACTCCGAAGGGGCGACGACGGCGTTCGAGCGGGCGATCAGGTCTCGACACTCCTCTTTGGACTGGAGCCCGACATAGCGGACGTCGTCGCGGCCGTGTGCCCAGCGTGCGACCTCGTCCTGCATCGGGCCGGTGCCGGCGATCACCAGCGGCGGCACCGGGCCGCCCACCGCGGCGAGCTGGTCCCAAGCCTTCATCAGCAGGCCGATGCCCTTTTCCTCGGTGATCCGGCCGAGGAACAGCACATGCTCCCCCGCGCCCTTGCGCGTCTTGCCCGGGTCGGCGACGAAGTTGTACTTCACCGCGAGCCGCTCGGCGGGCATCCCGGCGGCGATCAGCACCTCGCGTTGCGCCCGTGAGATGCAGAAGAACCGCGAAACCCCGGACCACCAGCGGTTGCGGTTCAGCAGCAGGCTCGCCGCCATCGGCACGGTGGCGAGCCGCGAGCCGCGGTAGCAGCCGTGCCGCACCGCCGGGATCGGCTTGCGTCCCACGCAATCGGTACAGATATAGCCCTCGCGATACAGCGTGCCGGGGGGGCAGATCAGGGTGTAGTTGTGCACGGTCGCGACCGTCGGGACCCCGGCCTCGGCACACGCGGCCAGCACCGAAGGCGACAGCAGCGGGAACGTGTTGTGGATGTGGACGACGTCCGGCCGGTCCTCGGCGAGGCGCCGGGCCAGTTCCGCGCGTACGACCCGGTTCCACGGCACCTGAAGCGGGACGACGGCCTTGCGCGGCAGGGACATCTCCGCGATGTCGTCACTGCGCCGCTCGAACAGGCCGACGTCGTGCCCGGCCTCGCCCAGCAGCGCGATCTCCTGGTCGACGACGTTGTTCTCACCGCTTGGCTGCTCGGATCTGTACCGGTTGTGGATCACGAGGACCTTCACGCGGGCTCCTTGAGGAATTCGGGGTCGTCGGCGGGCACACGTACCAGCAGCGACGCGGCCAGGGCCAGGTGCAGCAGGTACGGCGACGCGTCGCCGAGGCCCGCCTCGGTGTAGGAGGCGGAAAGACAGTAGGTGATCAGGAAGATCGCGCACGCCCTGGCGGGCGAGGGCGGCCGCAGCACCGCGACCACGACCAGCACGAGCAGGAACGCCGCCACGATCGCGATCCCGACGAAGCCTTGCTCGTGGTAAACCGCGAGCCAGCTGCTGTCGATCGGGAGACCGTCGTAGGACTTGTCGGTCAGGCCGACGCCGAACAGGTACTCCAGCGTCGTGCGCGGCGCGCTGAGCAGCGCGTCCCACACCTTCGCCCGGCCAGTGAGGCTGGAGAAGTTCTCCTCGGACTGCCCCCGCAGGAACCACGTCTGCAGCAGCCCGCCCAGCACCACCGCGGCGAACACCCCGCCGAGGACCAGCCCGGTGAACACCTTGCGGGCGCGGGCGCTGGACATCCACTGCGACATCAGCGCCACGATGGTTCCGGCCACCAGGCCGAGCATCGCGGTGCGGGTGTGGGTCAGCAGCAGGATCCCGAAGGTCGGGACGATGACGATCAGCGCGTTCCGCCGGTCCAGTTTCCCGCCGAGCCACAACAAGGTCGTGAGGCCGATGACGATGGCCGCGTATTGGCCGACCTGTGGCGGGGTCAACGGCCACAGCGTCCCGGTGAGCCGTCCGCCGTACTCGAACGGCATCGCGTTGCCCGGGCTCAGCGCGAGCCCGATCACCACCGTCACCAGCACCGCGCCGTAGGTGCGGATGTGCTGGCGGACGAGGTCGAGGCCGCCGTTCCACCAGCGGGTCAGCAACCACAGGGTGCCGAGGAAAAGGGTGAACCGGAAGCAGCGGAACAGCGCGCCGAACCCGCCTTCCAGGTTCAGGCTCGCGGCGGTGCTCAGCACCAGCAACACCGTGAGCAGGAAGAGGTAGGCGCTCGGCCTGACCCGCAGCCTGCTGTTCAAGGCCAGTGCGATCAGGAAAGCGGCACCCAGCGAGCCCATGGTGATCAGCTGGCTGACCGACCTCGGCAGTGGAATGACCGTCTTCGCCCCTGTCGAGCCCAGGGTGTTGATGATCAGCAACGTCCAGGCGATGCCGACCGCCTTGGGTGTGCTCCGGCGGATCGCCGCTTCGGTCCGGACCACGGGATCGAGCAAGTCAGCCACCTCCCGCGCGGGCGAACTTGCTGCCCTGGTCCTGACGGTAGGGCGCGCCCTGCCATTCACCGAAGCCCAGCACCCGGCTCGGCTCGAAGGCCACGAAGTTCCACGGCCCTGAGTAGGTGTTGTCGTGGAGCCGGTTCCCCTGGTCGAAGGTGATCGCCTGCTGGACGACCTCGCCCTTGTACGGCGACCAGTCCGGGAACGTGCCGAAGTTCGCGAGCATCGCCATCCGCGCGCAGCTCTCTTCGCAGTTGGCGACGGCCGGGTCGAGCACGAACCGGTTGTGGTGGATCTCGACGCGCTGGGTTTTCCACCGGCAGTCGTGGTTCAGCGGGCCAGCCGCGATCGCGGGCTGCGCGCAGTTCGCCTGTTCGGGCACCAGCCGCGTGCAGGAGCCGGACGACGTGTTGGCCGCGCTGTTGCAGAACCGGTCGGAGTTCTCCCACAGGGTGACCCCGTTCCAGTTGTTCTCGAACGAGTTGCCGGAGATCTCCAGTTTGTCCGTGCGCGCCTTCACCCTCGGCTCGCCGCCGGACTCGGAGATGTAGATCGACGCCACCGGAAAGCTGTCGCCGCGGTCGATGTAGCCCTTGCCGTCCACCCAGTTGTTGCGGCGGAGGGTGTTGCCGCTGATGACGGCGTTGTAGCTGGTCTCGTACATCAGGGCGGAGCCGTCGTTGTTCTCGATGACGTTGCCCTCGATGAGGAAGTCGTTGTTGTTCGTGTCGGCCCACAGTCCGACGCCGCGGTTGTCGTGCACCCAGTTGCCCCGGATGTCGGCGCCGTTGACCGACCAGAACTTGACCCCGCCGGTGCAGCCGCAGCCGTCGATCCTGCTTTCCCAGTCGCCGGTGTTGTTCCCGGTGATCTCGTTGCCCTCGACGAGAAGCCCGGTGATCCCGTTGCTCTGCGCGTACGCGTTCATCCCGTACTGCCCGTTGCGCCGCAGGCAGTTCCCCCGGACCTGTTGCCGCGCGCCCGCCATCAGCGCCGCGCCGTCGTTGTCCTGGACGGCGCTGTGCTCGATGACCCATCCGTCGGCCGAATCGTGGTTGACCACGCCCTCGTCGTGCGGCGCGGCGAAGCCCTGCACGGTCAGGTACTGGATCTTGACGTCGGTGGCGTTGCCGGAGAAGGCGTACTGGTTGATTTTCCGGCCGTCGAGGACCGCTTTGGGGCCACCCACGTAGACGTTGCCCTGCTTTGGGTTGACCTGGTCGTAGCGGTCGTCGCCGAGTTTGTGCGTCCCCGGTGCCAGCCAGAACGTCGTCCCGGCCGGGCTCGACCGCGTCTTCGCGGCGAGGTCGTTCGGCACCGCCGGGTCGATCTTCACCGCCCCCGCCGGCGCTTCCGCCGGACCCGGCGGCAACTTGTCGCACACCTGCGCGGTCGGACCGGACGGCGTCTTGGCCGGATCCGGTCCGGGCCCTGCCTCGTCGGCCGGGGTCGTGCAGGCGGTGAGCGCCAGCGGGCCGAGCAGCACCACTAACGCTGCCCGGCGGAGACGATGCGGTCGTGCGGTCACGATGGGGGATCCTCGTTACCTGTGTCGAAGGTGAGCTGGGTGGACAACGCGCCCTCGGCGCCCACGGTTCCGGCTCCGAGCAACGTCCACGCGGGCTCGCGGCGGCCGAACCCGGCCGAGTACCAGCCGAGCGGCGGAGTGGTCTCGCCGCGGTGTGCCGACCAGCGTAGTTCCGGTGGCAGTTCGAGCGAAGCCTGCCGCTCCTGGCCGTCGACCGTCCACGACAGCGTCGCCGTCCCGCCGGAAAGCGCGACCTCGACGGCCGGGCCGAAGTGGAACGCGAGACGGCACCGTCGCGCCTCACCGCCGCGAACCTCGTCCAGGATCCGCAGCGTCGATTCCTCCAGTTCCACCGACCGCTGATGGACCGCCGGGGCGTAGCCGTCGTGTTCGGCACTCCAGCGCGACGGCGTTCCGGCCCCGATCACGGTGGTGACGGCGTGTTTCGTCCACAGGAACGGGCCACCGGAAACGGACTGGTCGGTGTCACCGAGTTCGAGGGTGTTGTGCGCGGCCGTCGACCGGAAATACGAACGCCACTTCGGTTCACCGTGGTAGCAGTAGGTTCCAGGATCGGCGAGGATGTCGACACCGTCGTGCCGGACCTCCACCGACAGCGCGTCCGCGTGCGCGTGCGCGGCGATGGACAGGAAGCCGTGCGGTCCACCGTCGCAGCGGCACCAGATCTCGCCGCCACGCAGGATGGTCATCCCGGCGTCGGCGAAGTCGTCCCGCCGCCGGACCGGGCGCCGCGAGCCGACCTGGATGTCCCTGGCCAGCGCGGAGAAGAGCGGGGTACGGACATCCCCGCCGGGTACCTCCGGCCACCAGTCCAACCGTCCGAAAAGGACTGATCCGGTGTTGAGCAACGACGCCCAGCGGCTGGTTTCGTCACCGACAGCGCCATCCACGATGAGACCGAAGCCGTCGTCGGCGTCACCTTGCCGCGGCGGCCGCAGCCGGTTGTCCACCATGGACGCCAGCGCGTCGGTCATCCGCAGCAGCACGAGCCAGGTCGACTCGGGCACCACGACACCGGTGGCCTTCGCCTCCAGCGCACCGGCGAGCCCCAGTTCCAGGACGAGCCCGTGATACTCGGTGGCGAGCTCACGGTTGATACCGGAGTCGAAGGTGTTGTGCCGCAACATCTTGTCCAGCGACGCCAGCGCCGAATCCCGCCACTGGCCCGATTCCGGGAACCAGTCGAACGCGCAGGCGGCGGCGAGTTGCCCGGCGTCCTCGGCGATCACGTGGTTGTTCGCCGACGAACCCCGGCTCGGGAACGCGGCAAGCCAGCGCTGGTGCTGCCAGATCTGGGTGAGCGCCACCGGATTGTCCTCGAACAGCGCCGGTGCCTGCGCCCAGCCGTCGAGCAGCCGCCGGACCCACACCCACGACAGCAGCCGGATGCCGAGTTCGATCCCGCTGACCCAGTGCACCCCGCGCATCGGCGGGTTCGCCGCCCACCACGACTTCAGGTGCGCGGCGACACGCTCGGCGTACCGGTCCTCACCGGTCAGGGCGTACGCGGCGGCCAGCACGGTGAGGTGCTGATGCCGGGACGGCTCCCAGATCTGCTTGATGTCACCGACGGCGTCCTCGCTCCGATACGGGATGTCGAAGGAGTACACATCGGACGGTGCTCGGCGTCCGGTCTTCGGGTCGTACGACCAATCCGGGTCGGCGAGGTCGTCTCGCTCGACACCGAAGTACTCGGCACGGCCGTCCATGAGCCGGTCCGCCTTGACGAGCAAACCTTTCACCGCCTCACCGGAGACGCTGGCGAGGATGTCTTCGCCCGGCACCCGCGTGAACCGCCGGTCCGGCAGCCAGGACGCCTGCTCGCCCGCGACCCCGCGCCACTGGCGTTTGCGCACGACGTCGGTGACCCGGCCCGCGACCTCGGCGGGCCCCATCCTCGACAGTCTTCGCAGGTACCAGGACGGATCCATCAGCCAAGGCCCTCCGTGTCCTTGTCGGTGAACCCGCGGCCGCGATCGACGTCGGCAGGGCGCTGGTCGGTAGAACACGTCACGATGGACGCGGAGGGCGCCCTGCCACCGCGATAGCGGGGCCCACGGCCGGGCGGGTTCACGCGTGTGGTCACTTCCCCGACGTCCTCTCAGCTCCGCCACCGTGCTCAGCGGCGTTGATCCGCACCGGCGAACCGGTTTCCAGGCTGCGGTTGACCGCGAGCGTGGCCAGCGTCGTCGAAACGAGCGAGTCGACGGACACCGGCATCGAGACGCCGGTCTTCAGCGCGTTGACGAACGCTTCGAGTTCGGCGGCCTGACCCTTGTCACGCCCCTTGGGGATGCGGGAACTGGCCCACTTCTTGCGGCCGAACACCGAGGCACGCGCGAAGTCGTCGAACTTCAGCACCTTGCCGTCGGCGGTGACGTCGATCGTCTCCTTGGGGAACGCCGACGAACCGCTGGTGGTGTAGGCGATCGACGCTGTCGAGCCGTCCGGGTAGCGCAGCAGGATCTGCAGGTCCTGATGCCCCGGCGTCGCGGTGGCGTACACCGAAACCGGGTCGGACCCGAGCAGCCAGCTGACCGTGTCGATGAAGTGACCCCCCTCGCCCGCGAAGCGCGAACCCTCGCTGTCGGCCTGGTTGTACCAACTGCCGGCGTCGAGCTGACCGGCGTTGACCAGGTACCGCACCGAAGCCGGGCCGATCCGCGGTCCGAAGTTGAGCACCGACTCGTTCAGCAGCGGGGCGAACCGGCGGTTGAAGCCGACCTGCAACCGGTCGTTGCCGGAGTCTTCGATCGCACCGAGCACGACCTCGAGTTCCTTTTCCGACAGCGCGAGAGGCTTCTCTACGAAGACGGCCTTGCCCGCGAGCAGCGCCCGCCGGGTCAGCTCGGCGTGCGAGCTGTGCCGGGTCACGATGAACACCGCGTCGATGGCGGAGTCTTCGAGCATCGTATCGAGATCGGTGGTGGCGCGGGCGAAGCCGAACTTGCGCTGGGCGTTCGCGCCCGAGAGCGCGGAGGTGGTGACGACCTCGGTCAGGTGGACGTGCTCCATCTCCGCCAGCCGCGGCAGGAGCATCGAGGACGCGTAGTTACCCGCGCCGATGAACCCGATCCGCACGCCACCGGCCTTCGGCGCCGCGCGAACGGCCGAGGGTTTGGGCGCGGAAACCGAGGTGACGGCCTGCTCGCCGACGCCTGCCGTCCGCTTCTCGTATTCGAACAGCACCGCGACGGCCTTGAGCTCGCCCTCGTTCAGCTTCCGGTACGTCTCGACGGCGTCGGAGAAGTCCGAGGTGTGCGAGATCAGCGGCTCGACGTCGAGACGGCCGCTGCCCATCAGGTCGACGACGCATTCGAGGTTGCGGCGCTCGGTCCAGCGAACCTGACCGATCGGGTAGTCCCTGCCCTCGAGTTCGTACTCCGGGTCGTAGCGGCCGGGGCCGTACGAGCGGGAGAACCGGACGTCGAGTTCCTTTTCGTAGTAGGCGTTCCACGGCAGGTTCAGCGAGCACTTGCCGATGTCGATCACCCGCCCGCGGTCGCGGCTCAGCTTCGCGGCCAGCTCCACCGGCTCGTTCGTGCTGCCGCCCGCGGCGAGGTACACCTGATCGACGCCGTGCCCGGCGCTGAGCTCCGCGACCACGGTGTCGATGACACCGGATCCCGGGTCGCCGCAGTTGAGCGCGCCGAGCTGCTCGGCCAGCGCGCAGCGGGTCGGGTCCGGGTCGACGCCGACGACGCGGACACCGGAGGCGACCAGCAGCTGGACGACCAGCTGGCCGATCAGGCCCAGCCCGATGACCAGCGCGATGTCGCCGATCTGCGGTTCACCGCGCCGGACGCCCTGCATCGCGATCGAACCGACCGTGCCGAACGCGGCATGCCTCGGGTCGACGCCGTCGGGAACCTTGGCGTACAGGTTCTTGGGCACCCAGTTCAGTTCCGAGTGCAGCGCGTGCTCGTTTCCGGCGCACGCCACGAGATCCCCGACGGCGACGTCGTGGATCCCCGAGCCGACCTCTTCCACCACGCCACAGAGCGAATACCCCAAGGGGGTGTAGGAGTCGAGTTTGTTCATCGCCTTGCGGTAGGTGGCGCCCAGCCCGTTCGTCGCGACGCTCTGCATCACCTTCGCGACCTGGTCCGGCCGCGCCTTCGCCTTGCCCACCAGGGAAAGACTCGCCTCCGACACCTTCATCATCTCGGTGCCGGTGGAGATCAGCGAATAGGCGGTGCGGACCAGCACACCCCCCGGTTTGCACGCGGGGACCGGAACGTCGAGGAGCGCCAGCTCCCCGCTCTTGTAGTTCTGCACTACCTGCTTCACGTCGCTCCTAATGGGGGTAAGGCAAGGTGAGATGTGGAGGCGGAGGTATCGCGTGGGTCGGGCTGGTCGTGAGTAGCGCACGGACATGTCGCGAAAGCCACTTTCGGGACATCTGATGTCCCGAAAGTGGCTTTCGCGACACCCAGACCACTCACGACCCACCTGGCCGAGCTGGGGTGGATCGGGCCGAAAGGGCGCCGCGATACCAGTACTCGAGGGTCAAGATGTGCCAGAGATGTTTGGACCGGTCCTGCTGCCCGGACGCGTCTTCGTCGACGAGCCGTTGCAGGGCCTCACGACGGAGGAACCCGGCCTTCACCAATTCGCCTTCGTTCGTCACCTCGCGCACCAGTGGCGCGAGGTCGCGGCTCATCCAGGCCCGCAGCGGTGCGCTGAACAGCCCCTTCGGCCGGTGCACGATCTCGGCGGGGAGGATCGACAGCGCTGCCTCTTTCAACGCCATTTTCCCTTGGCGCTTCACGATCTTCTTGTCACCGGGGATCCGGAACGCGGCCTTCACGACCTCGATGTCGACGAACGGCGTCCGCACCTCGGTGGAGGCGGCCATGCTGGACCGGTCGGTGTAGGCGAGGTTGAGCCCCGGCAGGAACAGCCGGGAATCGGCGAGGCACATGCGGTTCACGAAGTCCGACAAGGTGTTGTCGTGATAGGTGTCCGCGTGCTCGGTGATCACGTCGTCGACAGCGCCCGCGAGATCCGGGTTCAGCAGCCCCACGAGCTCGGCCTGGTCGTACATCGTGTAGCTGCGCCGGAACGCGGTCTCCTCCGGCAGTTCCGCGAACGAGAGGAACCGCTTGGCGAACCGGACCGAACGGAACCCGCGCTTCGAGGTCGCCACCGGCAGTCTGTCCACAACGGACTCGATGGGGCGGCGGACCAGACCGGGAACCCGCTGGTACCGCACGGCGATCTTGTTCGCGAGGTGCTTGCGGTACCCGGCGAACAGCTCGTCGGCGCCCATGCCCGACAGCATCACCTTGACACCCGCCTCGCGGGCGGCGGTGCAGATCAGGTAGCTGTTGATCGCGGCCGGGTCGCCGATCGGCTCGTCGAGGTGGTAGGTCATCCGCGGCAGCAGGTCCAGCACCTGCGGCGCGATCTCGATCTCGTGCAGGTCGACACCGAACTTCGCGGCGACCTTCTTCGCGTACATCAGATCGTCCGGCATCGCCTCGAACTTCGCGTCCTCTGCCCGGAAACCGATGGTGTACGCGGAGATCCCGGGGTTTTCGCGCGCGGCGAGCGCGGTCAGGTAGCTGGAGTCGAGGCCGCCGGAAAGGAACGTCGCGACCGGCACGTCGGCCATCAGGTGCTTGCGCGTGGAGTCCTCGATGACGGCGTTGAGGTCGAACTCCCCCTCGTAGTCCGCGCCTTCCTCGGCGACCTGGCGCAGTGACCAGAAGGTGCCGCGCTCCACGTCGCCGTTCGGCCGGAAGCGCGCCCAACTGCCCGGAGGCAGCTTCTCGGCCTCGGTGAACGCGCAACGCCCGTCCGGGACCCAGTAGTAGAGCAGGGAGGCGACGAGCGCGGTGTCGTCGACGGTCAGCGAGCCGCCGAGTTCGGTGGCCAAGGCCTTCAGCTCGGAGGCGAACGCGACGCCCTTGCCTCGGCGCACCATGAACAGGGGTTTGATGCCCAGCTGGTCTCGGACCAAGGTCAAAGCGCCGGTGCGCTCGTCGAAGACGCCGAACGCGAACATGCCGCGAAGGCGGTGCAAGCCGTCGGTGCCCCACTCGCGCCAGGCTTCCAGCAGGACCTCGGTGTCGGACGTCCCCCGGAAGCGCACGCCCGCCGCTTCGAGTTCCTTCCGCAGCTCCGGCGAGTTGTACAGCTCGCCGTTGTAGGTCAGCGCGAGGCCGTCCTTGACCATCGGCTGCGCGCCGGTCTCGGTCAGGTCGACGATCGACAGCCTGCGGTGTCCTAGATGGACTTCCCCGGCACCGGCACGATGGTCGTACCGGCCCGAACCATCCGGTCCGCGATGGGCGATGATCTTGGTGAGCCGATCGGTGAGCGGTCCCCCGTCCGGCCAGAAGTAGGCCCCTGCGATGCCGCACATCTACTTTCGCTCCCTATAGCGCTTCGGCGTTGTCCGGTGACACGGGCGAGAATCGTTTGGTCGGCTGGTCGGCGTTGTTGTCGTGGTCTTCGGGCCGCTTGTACGGCGTCGGAGGACGTCGACGCGCGCTCTTCTTCTCCCTCGGCGGCTCCAGCACCCACTCGACGGTGCGTTCCGCGTCCGTCTCGACCGGCACCACCCTCGAGAGCCGCCGCACCGGGGCGTCCTCGTCGGGGAACATCTCGACCGGTTTCGGCGCGGGCCTGGCGACCCGCTCGGCCATGACCTTCCGCTGCGGGACGACCGGGCGGGCGGGCGCCACCGGCCGCGCGGGCACGGGCACCGGCGACGGCACGGCACCGGCGCGCCCCCGCAACGCGGTGTGCAGGCCGTCCCACAGCGTCCCGTCGGTGTGGTCGCGCGGATCGGGATCCACCACGACGACCCCGACGATCGGGATCCGCCGGTCGGCCAGTTGCCGCGCGACGGTGTGCAGCCATTCGGTGTTCGCGTGCCCGGTCTGGACGACGAGGATCGTTTCGGCGCCGAGGAATTCAAGGTCGGTCCACGCCGTCCCCGGTTCGATCGACCCGACGCCGATGCGACGTTCCTTACCGGCCGCCGGCACGTCGCCGCGCTCCAGCACCTGGACCGGCCCTTCGCCTGCCAGCTCGCGAAGATTCACCTTCGGCAGGTCGTCGACGAGCGAGACCGGCCCCTTCTCCGCCAGTTCGCGCGCCATGTCGACAGCGAGCGCGGCGGTGACCTTGCGGGCGCCGAGGTCGAGCACCGACACCGAACCGCCCTCCTGCCGGACGGCACGGACCAGGGTCGTCGCGACCCGCTGCCGCCGGGTGGCCGCGTGCGAGACCCGCAGGAAACGCGGCGGCTTCGGCAACTGCGCGATGACCGAGGCGCCGAGGTGCCGCGAGATCTCGCGGCGCAGCACCGGCCGGTCCTTCACCACGCTCGTGACGGCCGCGAGCGCGAGTCCGGCGAGCAATCCCAGCGCGAAACCGATCCCGGCGTCGGTGGCGAGGGTCTTGAGCAGCGAATGCGGCAGGATCCGCGGTGCGTCCACGATCTGCGTCCCGGCGGCCACCTTCGGCGTCCCGATGCCCGCTTCCTGCGCGCGACCGTCGTAGTCGGAGATCTTCGAGTTCAGTTCGGCCCGGCGCGAGTAGAACCGCTCCAGCTGGGCGGGGTTGGCGTTGCGGCCCTTGGCCTCTTCGGCGACGATCCCGCCTTCGATCGTGGTGAGCTCGTTCTGGGCCAGGTTACGCTGATCCAGCAAGGCCTTCTGGGTCGCCGCCGCGGCCGCCTGGTTGCGGGCGATGTACTCGGTGATGAAGGCGTCGGAAATCGCCTGCGCGCGGGCCAGCGCCTCGTCCTCGTTCTTTCCCTTGACCGTCAGCTGGAGGACGTTGTTCGTCAGGCCCAGCCCCTCGTAGTCCTTGAGGAATTCCTCCGGTGCCTGGGTGCTGTTCAGCTTCTTCAGTGCCTCGTTGGCGATCTTCGTCGTCTGGAGCACGGCGACGTCGGTCCGCATCAGCGTCCCGCTGTCGGTCGGCGAGTCGTCGGGGTGGATGACCAGGATCTGCGCCACGGCGGTCGGCGGCGACGGCAGGAACAGCGCGACCAGCCCGCCGGCGATCAGCCCCACCAGCGCGGTGGCCAGCCACAGTCGACGGCGTCTGCGTACCGAGACGACCAGCCGCTGGAGGTCGACGAGCGGCTCGGACTTCGCTTTTTCGGCGCTGGTCACGCTGTACCTGCCAGTGCTTCGTGATCGGTGGGGGTGGAGGCGCCGGATCGGGTGCGGGTCGGCCGGACCGGACGGGTCAGCACGGTGCCCACCACGGTGACACCGGCGTCGGCACAGGCTTCGGCGATCCCGACCAGCTCCCAGGCCGGCCGGGAACCGAGGCTCGACACCACGAGGACACCTTCGGCGTCGGTGTCTCCGACGACGGGCCGCACCGGGGAAACCGTCACAGGAGTGAACCACCGGTCGGCGAGACCGGCGATCCGCTCGGCGGCCGCCCGCCCGGCGTGGTCACCGTCGGCGGTCAGCACGAGCAGCCGCCGGTGCGGGAGCCGGGAAAGCAGGCGCCGGTACTGGACGTCGGAGTCGAGCTCGTCGGCGAACACGTCGACCCGCGGGATGTTCCACGGCTTGTCGTCACGGAGGAGCTTGGCCCGCAAACCGGTCCCGGCCGGCTGCTCGTCCACGACGTCGAAGGTGGCCAGCACCGGGCCGCCGAGCGCCGCGGCGATCTCCGCTTCGTCCCGCAGCCGCCGGTCGGTGCGGGCGGTGAAGAGGTGCCCGAACAGGCCGATGAGGAAGAACAACACCGCGCCGCCGAGCGCGAGCTGCCCCACCGTGGGTGCCGCGGCCGCGGACGGCAGCTCGGCCGAGCCCAGTACGACGATGTTGCCGAGACCGCTGGCGGTGTCGGCCGCGTTCAGGCTGGACATCGCCGACTCGATCGACGAGCGCAGGCCTTGCAGTTCGGTGCGGAGCTGGACGCTCTCCACCGTCGTCTTGCCCTCGTTGACCTTCGCGGAGAGTTCGCTGATCCGCTGGTTGGTCTGCGCGACCTGCTGCCGCAACGTCTCGCGACGCTCCTGCGCCAGCTGCACCGCGGCGTCGCCGGAACCGGCGATGATCTGCGTGGAGTACTTCACGAACTCCTGCGCGAGCTGGTCCGCCATCCGCTGCGTCTGTTCGGCGGTGTCACCAGTGGTCTCGATGGTGATCACATTGCCCTGTGCGACCGAAGTGGCCACCTTGTCCCGCAGATCGGCCCCGGTCTCACCGTCTCCGAGGACGGCGGCGGCCCGGTCGAGGACGACCGAGCTGGTCGCCACCTCGGCCTGGGTGAGCAGTTCGTCCGCCTCGCGCGGGCCCTGAAGCAGCACGCTGGACGTGGTCCGGTAGCCGGGGGAAAGGATCACCGACGATCCCGCGCCGATGAGGGCACCGAGGACGGCGAGGACCACCAAGGTCCGCCATCGTCCGCGCAGAACCTGCCCGATCATGGACAGGCGCACCGTATCGTCAGTCAAACCGGGATCTCCCATCGGCGCGTTTTCGTGCGGCATCAATCCCGTCGGCTCGAACGCGGCGTTGGTTACAGGATTGCCCGAGTCTTGTTCGAAACGCGACCGGGGAGTCGATCAACGGACCGCGGCGGCATAGGCCGCGAGCAGGGCTTTCTGGGAGTTCTTCCAGGAGAGCGGACCGGCGACGCGCTCCCTGCCCAGCTCGCCCATCTTCGCCCGCTCCTCCGGGGAGTCGAGCAGGTGCGCGATCAGCTTCGCGAACTCCGGCTCGTCGTTCGCCGGCGCGTACAGCGCGGCCTCCCCGGCCGAGACACGGGCCTCCCGCAGTTCGAAGGAGACGATCGGACGGCTCATCGCCATGTACTCCATGATCTTGTTCATGGTCGACACGTCGTTGAGCGGGTTCAGGGGATCCGGCGAAAGACAGACGTCGGCCGAGGACAGGTAGCGCAGGAGATCTTCGTCGGAGATCCGGCCGGTGAACTCGACCTGGTCGTCCAGCTCGAGTTCCTTGGACAACGCCACCATGGCGTCGAAGGCGTCACCGGAACCGATGAACACGGCGTGCCAGTCAACGCGGCCGACCTCGTCACGCAGCGAAGCGAGCGCACGCAACGCGTAGTCGACGCCGTCCTGCGGGCCCATCACGCCGAGGTACGCCAGCAGATGCGGCTTGCCCTTCTTCAGCTCGGGCTCGGGCGGGACCAGGTGGAACCTCTCGACCACGGGCGCGCTGCGCACGACGAAGACGTCGTCCGGTGACTTGCCGCCGCGTTGCACCGCGACGTCCTTGTAGCTCTCGTTGGTCGCGATGACGACGTTCGCCGTCTTGTAGGTGCGGCGCTCCAGCGCGCAGACCGCGCGGTAGAGGAAGTCCTCGCCGCGGTCGAAGCGCGAGAGGTACAGCTCGGGGCAGAGGTCGTGCTGGTCGAAGATGAACTTCGCGCCCTGGCGTTTGAGGTACAGCGCGACCAGGAACAGCATGTCCGGCGGGTTGCAGGCGTGCACGACGTCCACCCGGCCGACCTTGCGGGCGAGCCGGAGCGTGTGCCACAGCGCGGAGCCGTACTCCTGGACGTATCCGGCCGGACCACCGGTGGCGGCCTTGAGCGGGTACCGCAGGATGTGGACGCCGTCGATGGTGACTTCGGCCTCGGCGTCCCGCTTCGTCCCTTGTGGACAGATGACGTGGACTTCCCAGCCGGCGCCCGAAAGCGTCTGGCACTCCTGCCACACACGGCGATCGAAGGGGACGGAAAGGTTCTCGACGAGGATGAGAGCTTTACCAGGCAAGACCGACATATCCCTCTTCAGTCCGGCGCCGGTCGGCGTCGGGTACGCGGACGAGATCGATGATGGTGTGGCCGCCGCCCGCCGGGAGCGCCGTGAGGACGTCCGGGTCAGTGCAGCCGATGAGGCAGACCTCGGCGTGGTCGATGACCTCGGCGACGGAGCCGGCCAGCAACTGGCCGAGATGCGGCAGCCTGCCCTCGATGTACTCGCGGTTCGCGCCCATCAGCCGCGAAAGGCTTACGTTGGCATCGTAGATGCGGAGGTCGTAACCCTTGCCGAGCAGGCGCTCCGCGAGCTCGACGAGCGGGCTTTCGCGAAGGTCGTCGGTGCCGGGTTTGAAGGACAGGCCGAACAGCCCGACCTTCCGTTTGCCGGTGCGCGCGACCAGGTCGAAGGCACGCTGGAGGTGTTCGTCGTTGGACGGCAGGACGTGCGCCAGGATCGGGACGGCGACGTCCGCGCGCTGCGCGGCGTAGACCAGGCCGCGCAGATCCTTGGGGAGGCACGAGCCGCCGAAGGCGAACCCGGGGCGGAGGTAGGCGGGGCTGATGTTGAGCTTGCGGTCGGCGAGGAAGACGTCGATCACCTGGTGCGAATCGAGTCCCAAGGCGCGGCAGATGGCACCCAGCTCGTTCGCGAAGCCGATCTTGAGCCCGTGGAAGGAGTTGTCGGCGTACTTCGTCATCTCGGCGACGGGGATCGCCACGCGGAAGACTTCGCCGGGAAGCCCTTCGTAAAGCGCCGCCACGACGTCGCCGCTGGCCTCGTCGAGCTCGCCGATGACGGTCTTGGGCGGGTCGTAGAAGTCCTTGACGCTGCTGCCCTCGCGCAGGAACTCGGGGTTCACCGCGACACCGAAGTCGACGCCGGCGGTGAGACCGGACGACTTCTCGAGGATGGGGACCAGCAGGTCGAGGCAGGTACCCGGCAGCATGGTGCTGCGGAAGACGACGGTGTGCCGTTGCGTCTTGGTCTTGAGCGCTTCGCCGATCTCATCGGCCACGCGCTCCAGGAACGCCGTCGACAGGCTGCCGTTCGGCGCCGACGGGGTACCGACGCAGATCAGGGACACTTCGCTGTCCGCGATCGCCTGTCTGACGTCGGTGGTCGCTCTCAGCGCACCGCTCGCGACGACCTCCGCGGTCAGTTCGCCGATGCGCTCCTCGACCACCGGCGCCTTGCCGCTGGAGATGAGGTCGATCTTCACCGGGTTCACGTCGACCCCGACGACCTCGTGCCCGCGCCCCGCCAGGCACGCCGCCGACACACAACCGACGTAACCGAGCCCGAAGACACTGATCTTCATGACGAATTCCTCCAGCCGCATGCCGCTGAGGAGTTGGTCGGCCGGAGGACCGGGTTCGTTACCGCCGCCGCGAGTTCGCCTGCTTTTGACGGAATGCCTGTGCGGCAAGGGAATTACTCATCGCTCAAGCGGTCGGAAACGCTACAGGCGGGACGTAAGGGTTTTGTCTCGATCTGCCGTACACGCCGGAACGTCCTCGCGGTTGCCTTCTGGTAACGCCGGAATGTTCCGTACTGGGCTTCGCTTACCTGCGTCGTACCTGGCCCGCGGGCTGACGATGCGGGAGTCGGGACGTTCAGTGTCCCAATTCCCACCTCACCCCGGCACAGCCGCTTCGCCTGGCGGAAGTACATGAAGGCCCCCTTCCTTGCGCCTAGCGCAGGGAAGGGGGCCTTCATGTACTCGAAAAGGGGCTTCACACGTCGCGAGGTTCGGTCAGCCCTGGACGATGGACAAGCCTGGAGACTCGGGCCAGCACCCGTCCCGCTCGACGGTACAGGCCGGCCCGATCAGCGAGTACGCCGTCGATCCACTCCTGGTCGACGTCGTACCGGACCTTGGTCCGCGGACGCAACAAGCCGTCGCGTGACGTCGCGCCGCCTTCCGTGGTGTAGATCCTCGTCGCGCCGGAACGCCGGAGCCTGCTGAGCACCCGCCGGTCGTAGGCGCCGAACGGCGGCACGTACGCGCGGACGGGCTTCCCGCTCAGGTCGGCGAGCAGCCTCGGCGCGACTTCGAGTTCACGCTGGGCGTGCCTGTCGTCGAGCCGCCGCCAGTCACGGTGCTCCCAGCCGTGCGAACCGATCGTCATCCCCGCTTCGACCAACTCGCGGAGGCCGTCGGCGTCGACGAAGCCCCGCTGGCCGATGCGGCCGGCCAGCGGAAAGAACTCCGCCGTGAGGTCGCGCTCGAGCAGTTTCGGCAGCACGATCTCGACGTCGGAAGAGTTGCCGTCGTCGAAGGTGAGCCCGACGTCTTCACATCCGGTCACCGCGTCGAGCACCCGCTCGAACTGCTCGACGGTCACCCACGTTTCGTTTTCGCCCGGATCCAGCGCGCGCACGGGTCTGCCCACGCCGCCGATCGCCAGGATCACCATCCGCACCTCATTCGGGACCGAGTGTTTCCCGATTAATCGAGTTGGCGAATGGAGTAGTTACATGATCGCGCAAGGTGTCCACGAACGGATTACTTGCGGATCTCCAGGGTGCAGCACTTCGGGCCGCCACCCGCCTTCCTGAGCTCGGAGATGTCGACGAAGACGACCTCGTAGCCGCGTTCGGTCAGCCGAGCCGCCAAAGCGGTCGCTTCGACCGGCAGGACGACGTTGCGTCCGTCGGACACCCCGTTCAGCCCAAAGCACGCCGCGTCGGCCCGGTCCGCGATTACGGCGTCCGGGAACATCCGCTCCAGCACCTTCCGCGACCCGGCCGAGAACGCCTCCGGGTAGTAGACGATCTGGGCGGGCGCGGCGTCGGTGGCCTCGGCGAGCACGAACAGCGCGGTGTCGAGGTGGTAATAGCTCGGGTCGATCAGCCGCAGCGAGACGACCGGGACGCCGAGGACCTCCTGCGCTTCGGCGTGCGCGGCCGGGTCGGTCCGGAAGCCGGTGCCGGCGAGCAGGACCTTGCCGGTCCAGGCGAAGTCGCCTTCGGCCTCGTTGATCTTCTCGGGCATGGTGAGGTCGCGGTAACCGTGTTCGACGAACCAGCGGCGGAAGTGCTCGGCCTCGGCGGTGCGCTGCGGGGCGCGGAACCGGGAGCCGAGGACGCGGCCGTCGACGACGGTGCCGGAGTTCGCGGCGAAGACCATGTCGGGCAGGCCGGGCTTGGCGTCGATCTCCTCGACCGTGTGGCCCAGGCGTCGGTAGGTGTCACGGAGTTCGGTCCATTGCGCCATCGCGGTGTCGACGCTGACCGGGACGGAAGGGTCCATCCACGGGTTGATGACGTAATCCACCGCGAAGTATCGCGGCGGGCACATGAGGTAGCGGCGCGTCGTGGGCACACGGGGCTGCTCTAGTACCGGCATACTCGAAGGGTAAGGTTACCCAATTCCGCAATCAATCGCTGTTCGCTGCGCATATACCTGCTAAACATTGCGTGTGAACACCATCGACCAGCGAATCGTTTCATGTTTGATGGCCAACGCGAGGTCCAGCTACGCCGACATCGGGAAAGTCGTCGGCTTGTCCGCGCCCGCAGTGAAAAGACGGGTCGACAGACTGCTCGAAACCGGGGTCCTGCGCGGTTTCACCGCGGTCGTCGACCCCGAGGCGCTGGGCTGGGGCACCGAGGCGTTCGTCGAGATGACCTGCAACGGCAACATCACCCCGGCCCGGATCCGCGCCCGGCTGGAACCGTTGCCGGAGGTCGTCGCGGCGTACACGGTGTCCGGCGCGGCCGACGCCATCGTCCACCTGCGCGCTTCGGACATCCACCATCTGGAGACCGCGCTGGAGCGGCTGCGCGGCCTGGAGATCGTCGACCGCACGGTCTCCACCGTCGTCCTTTCCCGGCTACTGGAACGGCCGCCGACCCCCGAGGCATGAAACCCTCGACACCGTGACCGATCAGATCCGCTCCAGCCATGACGGCGGCGTCGCCGTGCTCACCATCGACGCGCCCTCGACCCGCAACGCCCTGACCCTCACCCTGTCCACCCAACTGTCCGAGGCCGTCGCGGGTGCCGAAGCCGACGAGAGTGTCCACGCACTGGTCATCACCGGTGCACCACCGGCCTTTTGCGCGGGCGCGGACCTCGACACACTCGCCGGCGCACGGGAGGACGGGCTCCGCGCGATCTACGACGGCTTTCTCTCGGTGGCCCGGTGTTCCTTGCCGACGATCGCGGCGGTCGGCGGTGCGGCCGTTGGCGCCGGACTGAACCTCGCGCTCGCCGCGGACGTCCGCATCGTGGGACCGAGGGCGAAGTTCGTGGCCAGATTTCTCGACTTGGGCATCCACCCCGGCGGCGGGATGACCTGGATGATCCAACGGCTCGTCGGCCCGCAGAAGGCCGCGGCGATGACACTCTTCGGAGAAGTCGTCAGCGCCGAAGCCGCTGTAGAAGCCGGGCTCGCACTCCGCCTCGTCGAAGGAGATCTGATCGAGGCCGCCCGTGAGCTGGCACGACCCGCCGTCGACGCGCCTCGCGACGTCCTTCTCGTGACGAAGCGCACGCTTCGGCACACTGCTTCACTGACCGACCATTCGGCCGCCGTAGACGCCGAGATCGCGCCGCAGCTCGCGTCACTCGCCGCGCCCGCATTCACCGAACGGCTCGCCAAGCTCAGGGCGGCGATGACCGGCCAATGACCGTTCCTCGACCGGACTTCACTACGCTGGAGGGAGATACGGCTCACAATCGAGGCAGATCATTAACCGTTACCATCGGTAACACATAAACCGGAAAACCCCCGCTCAGCGACGAGCTCAGGACACTCGAGAAGTAGGTCCAGGCCATTGCATACGGCAACCTGGGAAGTGTCCCGAGGACTAACCTCGGGAGATGGCACCTGTGACCTGGCCGACATCGCCGGGCGAGGCACGCCGGTCTCCGGCGCTGCCGGGGACGACGCACGTCGGGAGAGAGGGAATCCCTGACTTATGAGCACGAGCGCGAACGGCGACGGCTCCTTGTCGGCCGTGAGGCCCACCGAGGTCGCCAAGCTGGACCGGGTGGTCATCCGGTTCGCCGGCGACTCCGGTGACGGCATGCAGCTGACGGGCGACAGGTTCACCTCGGAGGCGGCCGCCTTCGGCAACGACTTGTCCACCATGCCGAACTTCCCCGCGGAGATCCGTGCGCCACAGGGGACCATCCCGGGCGTCTCGAGCTTCCAGGTGCACTTCGCCGACTACGACATCCTGACGCCGGGCGACCGGCCGGACGTCCTGGTCGCGATGAATCCTGCGGCGCTGAAGGCGAATCTCGCCGATGTTCCGTCAGGCGGGACGATCATCCTGAACACCGACGACTTCACGAAGCGGAACCTGGTCAAGGTCGGCTTCGAGAACGACCCCCTCGACGACGACACCCTTTCGGCCTATCAAGTCCACCGGGTGGCCATGTCGACGTTGACCAGAGGCGCACTCGAAGAGACCGGACTGTCCAAAAAGGACGCTGAGCGCGCGAAGAACATGTTCGCGCTCGGGTTGCTCTCCTGGATGTACCACCGGCCGACCGAAGGCACGGAACGCTTCCTGCGCGAGAAGTTCGCGAAGAAGTCCGACATCGCCGAGGCCAACATCCTGGCCTTCCGGGCGGGTTGGAACTACGGCGAGACGACGGAGTCGTTCGCGACGACGTACGAAGTCGCCCCGGCGAAGCTGAACCAGGGCACGTACCGCCAGATCACCGGGAACACCGCGCTGGCGTACGGACTGGTCGCCGCCGGGCAGCAGTCCGGCCTGCGGATCCTGCTGGGCACGTACCCGATCACCCCCGCGTCGGACATCCTCCACGAGCTGTCCAAGCACAAGAACTACGGCATCCTCACCTTCCAGGCCGAGGACGAGATCGCCGGCATCGGCGCGGCGCTCGGCGCCTCCTACGGCGGCGCACTGGGCATCACCTCGACGTCCGGGCCCGGTGTCGCGCTGAAGTCCGAAGCACTCGGCCTCGCGGTGATGACCGAGCTGCCGCTGGTCGTCGTCGACGTCCAGCGCGGCGGCCCGTCGACAGGGCTGCCGACCAAGACCGAGCAGGCCGACCTGCTGCAGGCGATGTTCGGCCGCAACGGCGAGTCCCCGGTCCCGATCGTCGCGCCGCTGTCCCCCGCGGACTGCTTCGACGCGGCGCTGGAAGCCACCCGGATCGCGCTGAAGTACCGCACGCCGGTCTTCCTGCTGTCGGACGGCGCGATCGCGAACGGCTCCGAGCCTTGGCTGATCCCGGATGTCCGGACACTGCCGGATCTGCGGGTGGAGTTCGCCACCGAGCCGAATGCCGAGGACGGTTCCGGGGAGTTCTGGCCGTATGTACGCGACCCCGAGACCCTCGCCCGCGCGTGGGCGGTGCCGGGCGCGGCCGGTCTGCAGCACCGCATCGGCGGGTTGGAGAAGGCCGACAAGACCGGCCACATCTCCTACGACCCGGACAACCACGAGAAGATGGTCCGCCTGCGGCAGGCCAAGATCGACGGCATCGACGTCGCGGACCTCGTCGTCGACGACCCGAGCGGCGGCGGGGCACGCGTCCTGGCGCTCGGCTGGGGCTCCTCCTACGGGCCCATCGGCGCCGCGTGCCGCCGCGTCCGCAAGGAGGGCATGCCGATCGCGCAGGCGCATCTTCGGCACCTCAACCCGTTCCCGGGGAACCTCGGTGACGTACTCCGTTCGTACGACACCGTGGTCGTCCCCGAAATGAACCTCGGGCAGCTTTCGATGCTCTTGAGGGCGAAGTACCTCGTGGACGTGAAGTCGTACACCAAGGTCGCCGGGCTGCCCTTCAAGGCAGAGGAGCTGCAAGGCGTGTTCACGGAGATCATCACCAGTACGGAGGCGGCGAAGTGACCGCGATTGACCTGGGGATTCCTACTCTCGGCGGCTTGGATCTCGTGCCGTCCGACACCGAACCGCAGAAGGCGAAGGACTACAAGTCGGACCAAGAGGTCCGCTGGTGTCCCGGCTGCGGGGACTACGTCGTGCTCAACGCCGTGCAGTCGTTCCTGCCGACGCTCGGCCTCAAACGCGAGAACATCGTGTTCATCTCGGGGATCGGGTGCTCGTCCCGGTTCCCGTACTACCTCGACACCTATGGCATGCACTCGATCCACGGCCGCGCGCCGTCGATTGCGACCGGCCTCGCGACCGCGCGGCCGGACCTGTCGGTGTGGGTCGTCACCGGTGACGGCGACGCGCTGTCCATCGGCGGCAACCACCTGATCCACGCGTTGCGGCGCAACGTGAACATCAAGATCCTGCTGTTCAACAACCGGGTCTACGGCCTCACCAAGGGCCAGTACTCGCCGACGTCCGGGCCGGGCATGGTCACCAAGTCCACCCCGATGGGCTCGGTCGACACCCCGTTCAACCCGCTTTCGCTGGCGATCGGCGCCGAGGCGTCGTTCGTGGGCCGCGCGCTCGACTCGGACCGCAAGGGCCTCACCGAGGTGCTGGAGGCCGCCGCGAAGCATCGCGGTTCGGCACTGGTGGAGATCTACCAGAACTGCCCGATCTTCAACGACGGCGCGTTCGACGTCCTCAAGGACAAGGACGAAGCCGCGAGCCGGCTCATCGCGCTGCGGAGCGGCGAGCCGATCAAGTTCGGGCCGCAGGGCGAGTACGGCGTCACACGCGGCGGCTGGGGCGGACTGGAGGTCGGGAAGGTCGCGAACATCGGCGAGGAGAACCTTGTCGTGCACGACCCGGCGATCCAGGACACCGCGTACGCGTTCGCGCTGTCGCGGCTCGGTGACCAGAACCTGAACCACGTGCCGACCGGCATCCTGCGTCAGGTCTCGCGGCCGACCTACGACGACCAGGCACGTGCCCAGGTCGAGGAGGCGCGCGCGGCGAAGGCGCCGAACCTGCAGTCGCTGCTACGGGGCAAGGACACCTGGACCGTGCTCAGCTGACACTGGGGTGCGGAAACGTAATAGAACGGGACTTTCCTTGCGAATTTCGCAAGGAAAGTCCCGTTCATCACATCTCTGGGACTCAGCTGAGGGGACGGAACCCCACGCGCTCCGCGTCCGAAGCGGTCCGGAACCACACCTCGGCGACCATCTTCGGGAACGAAGGCGAGTCCTCGGTGCAGTACCGCAGGGCCGTCACGCTGGCCTTGACCGCGAAGTCGTCGGCGGGACGCCCACCGCCCGGCCGAGGCATCGCCGAACCGGGACCGAACGGGCCGGGCGGAACGGACTCGGCCACCGGAGCGGCGGTCTGCCGTGCGGGCGGGGGCTCCGGCGCGGGCATCGCGTCGCCCGGCTGGACGGCGGGCTCGAACAGCGAGCCGCTCCGCCCACCGGACAGGTCAGGCTCGCGGCGCTCGATCGCCCGCATCGACGGCTGGATCGGCTGCGGCGGCTCGAAACCGCCGCGCACAGCGCCTCCTCGCGGCGTGCGCTTGGGCAACACCTGGGTGGCCTCGGCGGGCGTCTCGGGCTCCGAGCCGAGGAGGCCGGCCTGCGCTTCTTCGTCGGAACCGAAGGCGTACGCGGGCGGGTTCTGCAGCTCTTCTTCCCGCTCGAACCAGTTGGTCTCGATGGGCGCCTGCTCCGTGTCCACGCGCGACGCGGGGTTGAACAACGAGACCGGCTCCGGCTGCGTCTCGACGCCTTCCGGGTCCAGCTGCATCTCCAGGCGGGACCGGTACGGCACTTCGCTCGGCAATACCGGCTCGGGCTCGGGTTCCGGCTCGACGTCCAGTTTCGACGCGGGCTGGAGGTACTCGGTCGCCGCGGTGGCGTACGGGTTCTCCGGCTCGGGCTCTGGTTCCGGCTCCAGCAGGGCCGCCGGGATGAACTGCGTCCGCTCGGCGGCGGGCTCCGGATCAGGCTCCAGGTCCGCCTCGGGCGCGGTGCGGTACTCGGCCTCGTACTCTTCTTCGGGCTCGAAGGTCTGCGTCGCGGCAGGAACGTGCTCCGGCCCCGGCTCCTCGGCGAAGTCCTCGTGGACGTCCTGAGCGGGCTCCGGGGTCTGTTCCTCGACAGGTTCGGACCACGGCTGCGCGGGCTCCTGCTCGGTGAGGGTCTCGGGGTACGCGGGCGTCGGCTTCTCGGCGGCCGCGAACTCCTCGTCCAGCTCGTCGTGCGACGGCTTCGTGAAGTACGCGGTCCCGCCCGCGGCGGCCGCGGCCCCCGCGCCGAAGCTCACCCCGGCGGGCAACCGGGACGTTTCGGCGTGCGCGGTGGTCAGCGAGCTTTCCAGCTCACGGATGCGCTTGCGCGCGGGAAGCACCAGTACCAGCCAGGTGAGCAACGCGCCGACGACGAACGCCAGCAGGCTCCACAGCCAAACCTGTCCGAAAATGGACATCTAACCTGCCCCTTGTCAATGCGTTCGCTCGACCAAGTAGTCGGCGACCGATGCGCAGGCGTCCCGGGCCGGCGACACGGGCAGCGCCGCGAGCTCGGCACGCGCCCGACGAGCGTAGTCGGAAAGAGTTTCGCGTGCGCGTTCGAGTCCGGACGAGACCCGCAGCAGGTCCAGGGCCTCGGCGACGAGCTTGTCGTCCGAAATCGGGCCCGAAAGCAGCTCGACCAGGCGCGGGTCGGTGGCCGGATCGGCCAGCGCGTACAGCATGGGGAGCGTGCGGACACCTTCGCGGAGGTCCGTGCCCTGCGCCTTGCCGAGTTCGTCCGAGGCCGAGGCGATGTCGATGACGTCGTCGGAGATCTGGAACGCCGTCCCGATGATGTCGCCGAAGCGTCGAAGCGCGTCGATGTACTCATCGGGGGCACCGGACATCATCCCGCCGAAACGGCCGGAGGTGGCGATCAGCGAACCGGTCTTCTGTGCGATCACCGTGAGGTAGTGCTCGACCGCGTCGTCGCCGTCGGCCGGGCCGACCGTCTCGCGCATCTGGCCGGTGACCAGCTCACCGAAGGTCTCGGCGATGATCCGGGCCGCGTCGGTGCCGAGGTCCGCGACCAGCCGTGAGGCGTGTGCGAACAGGAAGTCGCCGGTCAGGATCGCGATGGTGTTGTCCCAGCGGGCGTTGACGCTCTCCGCGCCGCGGCGCATCGTCGCCTCGTCCATCACGTCGTCGTGGTACAGCGTCGCGAGGTGCACCAGCTCGACCGCCGCGGCGGCGGTGACCACCTGGTCGCCCTGCTTCGGCCCGAACTGCGAAGACAGCAGCGTGAACAGCGGACGGAAACGTTTGCCCCCGGCCTCGACCAGATGCGAAGCGGCGTCCTCGACGGCCTTGACGTCACTGCGGACGACTTCACGAAGGAGGGTCTCGACGTCGGCGAGACCGGTCGCGAGGGTGCGCAGGAGCTGTTCGTCGTCGATCTGGAGCCCCACGGACGCGCGCAGGTCCTCGATGGCACCACCTGGGGCAGGTGAAGACACAGACACGTCGGCTCCGCTCTCTTTGACACCGGTTCGGGATTGCTTCCAGCGTAGTGGCTACCCACTCGGGCCTGTTGACGTGCTGTCCAGGGGAAACGGTGACGAATATGACACCCCCGCCGAGTATCCTGCGGCTCATCGCACGAACTGGGGAAAAAGCATGACGACACCGGATGATTCCGGCGAAAGACCGGCGTGGGCGCCTCCCGCCGAAGACCATCGGGAGCAGCGTTCGACGGTGTGGATCACCGTCATCCTGTTCGCCGTGTTCATGGTGGTGATGCTGGTCGTCGCCGCGCTGGTGGTGGGCGGCGTGAAGGAGTCGAAGGCCGGCGCCGGACAGACCCGCCAGCCGACCGTCTCGGCGCCTTCCGCTTCCTCCGCGCCTTCGACCTCGCGTCCGCCCGTGCCGATCCGAAAGTACGAGACGGCGGACAACCCCCTCGTCGCTCCCGGCGTGACCATGCCGAAGGTGACCTGTGAGCTGCCGAGACTCGGGCGCGCGAAGGAGAAGCTGGAGGCGTTCTACCTGGCTCTGCTCCCTTGCCTGGAGCAGGCGTGGCATCCCACCCTGACCCAGGTCGACGAGCCGCGGATCCCGGTCGAGGTCACCACCGACGACGTCGAGACCACTCCCTGCGGCGCTCCTCCGCCCGCTGCGGAGGCCATGGGCTTCTACTGCTCCGAGGGCCCGACGATCTTCGTCCCGTTGCCGAGACAGCTCGAATACGGCGGCCCCGACCTGCTGACCCAGCTGTTCCTGCTCGCCCACGAGTACGGGCACCACGTCCAGGAGCAGTCCGGCATCATGTCGAAGCACGACGCGCTCTACCGCGAGGCCGACGGTGACCAGACGAAGATCCTCGACCTGAGCAGGCGGCTCGAACTGCAGGCCGACTGCTTCAGCACCCTGTTCCTGGCCAATGCCGCCGGCCGCGGCTCGATCGCCGCCAAGCTCCTCACCCCGCTCAAGCAAACCGGGCTCGAGGCCGCGGACAGCGAGACCCACGGTTCGGCGAAGAACGGCGCGTTGTGGCAGAAGCGCGGCTTGAACGCAAAGGACACTTCGGCGTGCAACACCTTCGCGGCCCCGGCGAGCGAGGTTTCCTGAAAGCCTGAGGTCAGCGGCGCCGAACTTTGATGTCGTCCATGCAGGTCGCCTTTCCCGCGACGTCGCGGTACGGGTAGCCCTTGGCGTCCAGCAGTTCCATGACCTTCAGTTCGGCCTCGTCGAGCACGTCGCGCTCTTCTTCGCCCACCAGCGTGATCCGGAAGGTGAACGCGCCGAGGTGGGCGCTGTAGGTGAACAAGCCGTCCTCGGTGAACCCGATCGCCTGGTGCTGATCCAGCTCGGCGAGAAGCCGAGCGCGGGTGTCGGCGTCGGGGTGGTCGAACTTGCCGTTGACGAGGACGCGGTAGGTCGGCATGAACTCGAATATACAGAACTGTATCCGAATGCGAACCTGAATATCCAATGGGTGTCCATGATCCACGGTCGAGTGAAACGACCGGCACGCGCGCAACGATCGAATCCGACACGCAGATAGTGATGACACGAGGAAGAACGGCCAACCCGGCTCGGTCTCCATCACGTGAGGAGAACGCCCATGCGCGCCACCGTCGCAAGTCGGGCCGGCCTGGTCGGCGCGCTGCTGCTGGCCGGTCTCGCCGCCGGAGTGACACCTGCCGCCGCGGCCAACCCCGCGGGCGTCGCCTCGCTCGGCTCCGCAGCTTTCACCAAGGGCAGTTCCGCGCCAGTCTCGATCTCGTCACTCGGCGACTGCGCGGTCGAGGGACCGACGAGCAACTCGTCCGGTCCCGTGGCGAGGACCGGGATCACGTTCGGTGGCGGCACGACGACGTGCGTGACCACGGTCGCCACCTCGATGAATGGCATCACCACGACGAAGTCCGAAGCCAAGGGCAAGGGCTTCGAGCTGTCGGCACTGGCCTCGGCGGGCGGGCCGCGCATCGCCGTCGGCAACTACACAGTCTCCTGTTCGGCGACGCAGAAGAACACGAGCGCGAGCTGGACCTACAGCGCGGCGAGCGGGCTCGGCACCCTGCCGCAGCCGGTGCCGGCGGGCTACGTCAAGCCGCTCACCAAAGCCGACGGGACCCTGCTCGCCGAGGTGATCTTCGCCGAACAGCACCTCCCCGGCAACGGCAGCATCGGGCTGACCGTGCTGCGGATCAAGTTCGCCCCCGCCTCCGGCATCGCCGGTGAAGTGGTCATCGGGCGCGCGGCCTGCTCCCCCACCCCCTAAGCCATCACGCCAGGGAAAGGGGCGCCCGAGGCCATCCCGGGCGTCTCTTTTCTACCCTGGCTTATATAAGTCTACGCTGATACTTTGGCCGCAGCCGAGCCAAGGAGGACACCCATGGTCGACGTGACCAGCCACCTCAACTCCGTTCAGCGCGAGCTGGGCAAGCGCGTGGTCGAAGCGGGCGAGGCGGTGACGGCCACCGTCTGCCAGGTCTACGACACCGACCTCGACGACCTCTGGAACGCCTGCACCAACGCCGAACGTATCCCGCGCTGGTTCCTCCCGATCAGCGGCGAACTGCGCGTCGGCGGCAAGTACCAGTTCGAAGGCAACGCGGGCGGAACGGTCGAACGCTGCGATTCGCCGAAGAGCTTCGCCGTGACCTGGGAGTACGGCGGTGACATCAGCTGGGTCGAGGTCCGGTTGAGTGCCGAAGCCGAGGGGCGGACGCGGTTCGAACTCGACCACACCGCCGTCGCAGGCGAGCACTGGAAGCAGTTCGGCCCGGGCGCGGTCGGCATCGGCTGGGACATGATGCTGCACGGCCTCGCACTGCACCTCGAATCCGGCGAGGCCAACGACCCCGAGGCCGCCATGGCCTGGATGGTGAGCGAAGACGGCGTCCGGTTCATGACGCTGAGCAGCGAGGCCTGGTACGAGGCCGACGTCGCCAACGGGACCGACGCGGCCACCGCCCGCACACGTGCCGACGCGACCCTCGCCGCCTACACCGCGCCGCCGGAGAGCTGAAGGTCTTCAGCGAGTTCCGGGGCGCGAAGCAGGTCGATGAGTTCGTCGTCCTTACGGAACACGGCGCGGGCGCCGGGCATCCCCGCCTGCCGGAGCATCGCGTGCAGGACGTCGGCGTGCGGCTGGTCGAGCAGGGTCCAGACCATCGCGCGCCGCTTCACGTCGTCGTCCAGTTCGCGCGCGGTCCACCAGCCCGTGACGAGCGCGCTCACCTGGGTGACCGCCGTTTCCCGACCACGCGCCAGTTGCGCGCGGTTCAGGCCGCACACCTTGATCGTTTGCTCGCCCTTTTCGGTCAGCGCGCGATAGGTCCCGATCGACAACACCAGGAACAGGTGCTCCAACGGGTCTTCGGCGGTCGGGTCGATCAGCAGGCTGTTGCCGTAGTCGTCGACGGGGAACAGGTCGCGCTTGTGGTGACTGTTGCAGTATTCGCAAGCGAGCACGTGGTTGAGCCAGTCGAACGCGCGCCCCGGATTCCGCGCTATCGGCTCGAAATGGTCCACAGTGGACCCGAGGCCGTCACCGCAGTACATGCAGTACCCGCGACCGGCGGCCATGACGTCCAGTCCCGCCCGCAAAGAACGCCGCACAGCACGGGAAACCCGCCAAAGCCGTCGCGCTTCTTTGCTGTCACCCGACGGGATCCGCGTGGTCAGGTCTTCAAGGTCGGCCACCACCCGCTCCGGCAGCGCGATCCGGCGGATCCCGATCACCGATCGTCGGCCTCCAACCGCCTGGCCACCTCGTCGACCCGGCTCGGCGGCGAGCTGCTCAGCATGTCCCGGAGACGTTCCCATTCCCGGACACCGTTCGCGTCGGCCCGCCCGGAAGCCACCTGGAACTCGAGCTCGGCGAGGTGTTCGCGCAGTTCGACCGCCTGCGGCGAATAAGGCGTGTCCAGGCCGAAGAGGTCGGAGAGCACGGCGTCGTCCCCCGTGCCGAACACGACCCGTTCGTACAGCTCCTCGGAGACCACCCTCGGCGGGACTTCCTCGTCCGGCCCGGAAAGCCGGATGAGCCCGCCGGGATCGGCGGCCTGGCAGACGTACGGACTGTGCGTGGTGACGATGAACTGGATCCGCGGGAAATGCGCCTTGAACCACGGGCCCATGCGTTTCTGCCACGACACGTGGAGATGGGCGTCGACCTCGTCGATGATCACGACACCGGGACTCTCGTGATCGAGGCCCGCGCCGTCGAGTTGCTTGAGCAGGTCGACCACCAGCGCGGTCACCGTGCGGTAGCCGTCACTCATCTCGCGCAAGGGGAAACGATCGCCCCGGTATTCGACCCAGAGCCCGTCCGAGTCGACGTCCCGGATCCGGTAGCCGCCGGGCAGGAGCCCGTCACCGAGGATCTCCAGCGCCGCGTCCTTCAACTCGCGGGCGCCCGCTTTTCCTTCCAGGGCGCGAAGATGCTGGTTGATCAGCCAGGTGACGCCCTCGGCGAGCGAGGCGTCCTCGTGGAACAGGCTGGCCATCCGCGCCAGCGACCCGGCGCCGCGCATCCACGACTCGGCCTCCCCGCTGCCGCCCGCGAGCCGCCGGAAGGGTCCGTAGGCCGCGCAGAACGGCTGGCCCGGCGGGAGTCCGGAGATCGGCAGCAGGCCGGAGTCGAGCCAACGGACCTCGACCGGCGCCGGGCCCTCCTCGCGCATCACCGACAGCTCGATCGACCCGGATGTCTGGTCCGTCGAGATCCAGCTCCCGGCGTCCGACAGCAGCCCCCAGGCCACGTCCGGTGCCGCCGCGACCGCGATGGCGCGCAGCAGCGAGGTCTTGCCAGAGCCGTTGCGCCCGGCGAGCACCACCCAACCGGGGCCGGGCAACCGGAGGTCCACGGTGCGGGCACCGCTGAAGCCGCGGATGTTCTCCAGCCGGACCCGCTCGATGTACATGAAGGAAGCTTACGACGGCGCGGACGTCACCTGGTCACCCGAAAGTGGGTCGCCATTCGCCAATTCCATCACAGTCCGCACCCGCGACGTCCACGGCCGAGACCGCCTTCGAACGCTCCCAATCGTCGATGCCCCGCTCCCACTCGGGCGAGATCGTCAACCGGAGATTTCCGCGCGCGTCGAGATTCCCCAGCGGCGAGACGTAAAGGAAGAACTCGCGATCGTCCTTGGAGCGGAACGTGAAGCCCGGGTTTCCGCTGAACGAAGTCCGCTGGTGATCTTTGAAGGTCCCGTCCGGATCCGCGAGCCACTCCCCCGGCGCGCCACCGTTTCGCGGTGGCCCCGGCCTCGATCTGCAGCCGACGCAGTGGCTCGACGAAGTAACAGGTCCCCGGCGTGGCGATCGGCTCGAAGTCCAGCCCGAAAGTCTTCTTGACCGCGTCGCGGAACACCGCGCCGGCGGCGAGGATCAGCTCCGCGCCCGCGGGCACTTGGGCGTTCATGGCCGGATCGCAGTTCTCGCCCCCGCTGTGGAGACCTAGTTCGCGCAGGCCCCGACTCGGGCGTTGTCCTGACCGTCCGGCGGATAGACCAGCTCGCGAGGAAGCTTCGCCGCACCGGCGGTGGCGAAGTCGCGGAGGAGTTCGCAGTCCTTGCTCCGGCTTCCGGGGCCGATCTCGAACTTGATCGCCCGGTGGAAGCTGACCGGGACTGTGACCGCACAGCCGCTGACTCCGCCCTCACGGCGGGTTTCGAACTGGCAGGCCTTCACCCCGCCCAGGTCGACTACGGCTCCGTCGTTCCGGAGCGACGTGTGCCGCGGGTCCATGTCGTGGACGATGAGTACCTCGTACTCGTCGCGGACGAGCGAACAGTGCTTCCTGCCGTCCTTCACCTTGGGCTCGCGAGTAACGGGCCGGGTATCGCCCGCCTTCCTGCGGTTGGCTGCCATTTCGGAAACTGCGGTCGCGGTGGGGTCGTGGCCACGGAATCCATACATGCCGTCAACAGCCCGACGAGTACTGCGCCGAGAATCACTCTTCGAACTTTATTACGCAGAGTATGCGCAGGTCACCTGTCACTCAGCAGCATGTACCCCGCCATTCGGGACCATTCATACGATCGATTTCACGGATAGTCACCATCATCCACCACGCTATTCAGGAGGGAACGGAACTTTATGCGGACGTGTTCGCCGCCTCCGGAACCCTGGTAATCTTCCCGGCGTCGGATTACGCAGGGTGCATCGCGGATAACGCGCCTTGTAGCCACGGGAGGGGCACATGACGACGGTGACTTCGGGGCGGGTTCGCCCATTCAGCGGGGATCGATTCTGGGCGGCGGGGGTGCATGGCCGTGCCTGAGGGATCACCTGTCTACCAGCCAGGCTTCAACCCGGATTCGATCTGCAAAGCCCCGCCAACCGGCGGCTCCTACGGCACACCGGTAGCGGACGGCGCGGGGTTCAAGTACGACGAGGCGACGCTTCACGAACTGGTGAACGAGTGGAATGCTTTAGCCCAGGAGTACACCGACGACCTTGAACATGCAGAGTTCATCGTCAAGGTCCGACCTCCGGGCTGTGAGTACGCGAGCGGGGACAATGCCACGATCACGCAACAGTCCGGTACTGCGCTCATGGAAGCTCTCAATCAGCGCATCACCTACTGCAAGAACATGGCCGCTAAGTACATAGCTGCTCTCGGCAAGTACGCCACCGTAGACGAGCATGCCAAAACGGTCATCAACCAGCAGCCGAAGGGCATCTTCTGATGCAACGCACCGCCCTGATGCTCAGCTTGGCCACTCTCGCCCTCGCGGCCTGTTCCAACCCCACCACCAATGGCACGCCCACGCCCACAAGCGGTGGATCAAGCTCACCCCCCTCAACCTCGACCAGCCTGCCTTCAGGTGTCCCCAAGGTCGAGCACCCGATTGATGTGACGCGATTCAAGCAGGACCCTTGCACCGCGCTGACCAAGACGCAGGTCGAAGACCTCCTCGGGTCGCCTAACACCGAAACCGTGCCTCGTCCAGACGGTGAAGCGGGCCCGGCATGCAGGTGGTCCATTCCTTCAACGGCTCAACCCCGCGTCAACGTGATCTTTGGCAGCTCTCCAGACGGCGGCACAGCTAGCGTCTATGCGGCCAAGGGGAACACCTACAAACTGGTCGAACCGCTCGAGTCAATAGACGGATACCCAGTGACCGCTTACGGCGTCGTCGACCGCCGCGCTGAGGGCGCCTGCTCGGTGTCGTTGGGAATCAGCGACACCGAAACGGTCGGCATCGCAGCAACGCAATCCACTGCGAACGTCGGCAAGAAGGATCCCTGTGCTGCTGCACGTGAAGGTGCAATCAGGGTGCTGGCCACCATCCGAGGGGGCAACTGATGCCGGCAGGACCACTCACCGCCGCCCAGATCTACGAACAGGTCACAGGTGGCGAAGGCACCGGGTCACTGTCTGAGGCACAGGCGCGTGCCTACAACCTGACCGTCAAGCACCACGAACGGGCGCAGAGGCTCACCGTGCTTGCCCAGAAGACCGCCTCAGGCTGGCAAGGCGGAGCGAGCAGCGCGGCCGTGGACGCGACGAAGCCGCTCGTCGAAGCCTCGATGGATGACGCGATGCATCTGGCCCGCGCTCAGAGCGCCATCACCGCGCAGATGGGCGCGTTCGGGTCGGCGAAGAACTCGGTCAAGCCGGTGCCGCCGGAGCAGCCCCAGCCCACGGCTCAGGACGCGATCGACCTGATGGAGGGCAAGCCCGTCGGTTACTTCGACAAGGTCAAGGGCTACCAGGCCGACAGCCAGCACAACATCGACACCTTCGCGACTTACCATTCGGCCAGCACTTCCAATGGTGACGAGCTGCCCGCCCAGTACGCGCAGCTCACCGATCCCGGCGGTTCCGTGACTCTGGATGACGGCAGCTCCGGAAAGCCGTCAACGAAGGGGTTCGGCGAGGATGGGCGCGAGCCCGGCATCGGCGAGCCGTATCGCGGACCGAGTGGGCCCGGCGCAACAGGTGGGCCGGGGCCCGGCCAGAGTGATCCGGGTCAAGGCAACGCTGGGCACAGCGGCCCCCAACCCGGCCACGGCCCCCAGCCGGGCGAGTCCCAGCCCGTCCAGCCACACCCTGTCCAGCCCCATCCGGGCGCGCAGCAGCCCGACGACGGAACCCGCGCGAACTCGTACACACCGCCCCAGTCCAACCCGATCGTGCCACCGGCGGCGAACCTCGACTTCGGGCCGACCGGCAAGCCGGGCACCGGGTACAACCCGCCCGGCACCTTCCCACCCGGATACGGGCCGTTCGGTCCAGGAACGAGTGGCCCCGGACCCGGCGGCCCGGGAACGGGTGGTAGGTCGCCGGGAGGTCCGGGTGGCGGCTACCGAGGCGGTGTCCCAGGCGTGCCAGGCGGTCCAGGGCAGCCCGGCATGGGCGGCCGCAGCGGCGCCGGGATGCCGGGCGAGGGCGTCGGCGGGCGAGGCACCGCGGGAGCGGCCGGAGCAGCGGGCCGGGGCGGGGCGAACGGGATGCCGATGGCGCCCGGCGCGGGCCGAGGGAAGGGCGAGGACGACAAGGAGAAGAAGGCGCCAGCGTACCTCCAGAACCCAGATCCTGACGAGACCTTCGGCGGCTACACCGAAAAGCCGATGCCGCCGGTGATAGGCGAAAAGAAGATCTAGCACCACAGTCCCAGGGGAGGGAGGCACGTGGTGCTCGCGCGCCCGGTCGAGATCACGCTCGACACCTTGCTGACCGCGTTCCGTCACGCGGGCTGCGGAGATCCGCATCTCATCTTCGCGGGCGGCCTGCGCTACATCCCGCCGTCGGCACGAAACGGCGAGGACAGGGCGGCGTTCGAGGAACTCGGTGGGCTCGGGTTCACCGAGGGCAGGCGGTTGACCAGTGACTTCGAGGACGTCCTTCACATACTGGACCGGCCGAACACCGAGTACTACGCGACCGTGCGGACGGAGACGGAGCAGTACAGCGCGCTCGTCGCCGTTCGCGGGCGGGCGGCGGTGACCGCGATCTGCGAGGGCGGCCGGGTGTGGCTGAAAAGCGTGCGGACCGCCGATCGCGCGGCGGCGCTCGTGCTGAACCTGCCCGAGTACCCGCCGGCGCGATTCGCCCCGTTTTCCCTGCCACAGGACAACTTCAAGCTCGGTGCCGGGAGCGACCTCTACGACGAACCCGAGCCCCGCAGCCGGGAGGCGCGGCGCCTGGACGAGGTCTTCGAGCAGCCGTATTTCGGCGTCGGGTTCTTCGCCGCGGCCAAGCGCCCCGACGGCGGAAAACGCATCGAAGCCACTGACGGCCTGACGTACCTGGACCTCGACGCCGGACGGGTCGCCATGCACGTGGCCGGTTCGCCCCGGAACCGGTACATCACCGTCTTGCCCGGCGAACCCACGCTACTGGCCCAAAAGGTCGCCGCGTTGCGGGCGAGCCTCGATCACTAAGCACGACTCGAGCAGGCGCACCGATCGCACGGGATCCAGTGCCATCGCGTCCACAGTGGACTGAAGGTAGGGCTCGACATCGTCGGGCCGATGCAGGAAAAGCCCGGATCGCCGATGCTCCAAGTACACCACCGGCCGAGAAGGGGATCACCCGCCGTTCGATGGTGGACCGTTCGGCCATCGAGACGAGATGTCGAAGCTGGTTCGCCATCACCCGACGCCCGCCGATCTGGCGGGGCAGCGCCCCTTCATCGAGGTAGGCGATGAACTTCTTGCGCCCCAGCACCAAGGGGCGGTGATCGAGGCGTTGCTGTTCTTGGTCATGGACCACTATCGAAGTCCGGCCTGACACGAAAAAGCCCCCTCACGACGGCAAGGGGGCCTTCTCGTACCGAAAGAACTACTTGAGGGCGAAACCGCCGGAGCCCGCCCAGTCGAGGGCGAACGCTGGGACCAGCCCGAGCACCAGCGTGACGATGACACCGAGCGTGATCGCCGTCGTGGTGAACGCGCCGGGCACGGTGACGGTCGGACCGTCGGGCGACGGCTCGGAGAAGTACATCAGCACGATCACCCGCAGGTAGAAGAACGCGGCGACGGCGCTGAAGATCAGGGCGACGACCACCAGCGGCGCCATCCCGTCGGACAGGGCCGCCGAGAACACCACGAACTTGCCGACGAACCCACTGGTCAGCGGGATCCCGGCCAGTGCGAGCAGCAGGAAGGTGAACACCCCGGCCAACACCGGAGACCGCTTCGCCAACCCCGCCCACGCGGACAGGTGCGTCGCCTCGCCGTTCGAGTCCCGCACCAGCGAGACGACACCGAAGGCGGCGAGCGTGGTGAAGCCGTAGGCCAGCAGGTAGAACAGCGTGCTCGACAGGCCTTCCTCGGTCATCGCGATCGCACCCACGAGCAGGAACCCGGCGTGCGCGATGGACGAGTAGGCGATCATGCGCTTCACGTCGGTCTGTGTGAGGCCCAGCACCGCGCCGATCAGCATCGAGATGATCGCGACGCCCCAGAGTACGCCGCGCCATTCCCAGCTGGTCGATTCGAACGCCACCGAGAACACCCGCAGGATTCCGCCGAACGCGGCGACCTTGGTGCAGGCGCCCATGAACGCGGTGACCGGGGTCGGCGCGCCCTGGTAGACGTCCGGAGTCCAGGTGTGGAACGGGCCGACCGAACCCTTGAACAGCAGGCCGACCGCGAGCAGCCCGAGCCCGGCGAACAGCAGTGTGTCCGACCGGTCCGAACCGGCGGCGGCGTTGGCGATGTCCGACAGTTTCACGGAGTTCGCGTAGCCGTAGAGCAGCGCGAGACCGTAGAGGAAGAACGCCGACGAGAACGCGCCGAGCAGGAAGTACTTGACCGCGGATTCCTGCGAGAGCAGGCGACGGCGCCGCGCGAGACCGCACATCAGGTACAGCGGCAGGCTCAGCACCTCGAGCGCGATGAACATGGTCAGCAGGTCGTTGGCCGCGACGAACGACATCATGCCGCCGAGCGCGAACAGCGTCAGCGGGAAGACCTCGGTCTGCATGCCGGTGGTGCCGACCTGCGCGCGGTCCTGCAAGGTGCCCGGGCGGATACCGGCCTGCGCGACGAACGCGCCGCCCGGCTCGACCGAGCGGTCGGCGATCAGCAGCAGCGCGCCCAGCGCCAGCGCCAGCAGCGTGCCCCACAGGAACAGCGACGGCCGGTCGACGGCGATCGCGCCGCTGAACGTCGTGATGCCGTCCTTCGGCGCGGACGAACTGGCGTACCAGACGAGGAAGACGCCTGCCGCCCCGATCCCGAGCACGGACAGGAGTACCTGCGAAGGCCACCGCATGTGCTTGGGCAGGAAGGCTTCGAACAGCACGCTGACGCATGCGGCGCCGAGGATGATCAGGATCGGCGTGACGGCGAAGTAGTCGATCGACGGCACCTTCACCGGTGGCGCCTGAGTCAAGAAGAGCACGGTTTACTTGCCTCCCTGCACGGACGACATGGTCGCCTGCACCGACGGGGTGATCGTGTCGAGCACCGGCTTGGGATAGAACCCGAGCGCGATGATCAGCACGACCATCGGCGCCAGGATCGCGATCTCCTTGCCGCCGAGGTCCTTGATGGCTTTGGTCGCACCGAGTTCGGGGGCGATCGCGGTACTGGTCGCAGCCGGCGACCGATCGATGGCCGGGGTGGGAGGCCCCGTCGGGGCCGGCGACAACAACGCGTCACCGCGGACGGGGCCCTGCATGACGCGCTGGTAGAGCCAGAGCACGTACGCCGCGGCCAGCACCATGCCGACCGTCGCGATGATCGTGTACACCGGGTAGTCCACAAAGGACCCCAGCAACACCAGGAACTCACTGATGAAGGAGTTCGTGCCGGGCAGGGACAAAGTGGACAGACCGGCGATGAGCAGCATCCCGCCGAGCAGCGGGGTCACCTTCGCCATGCCGCCGTAGTCGGAGATCTTGGTGGATCCGCCGCGCGTCACGATGAGCCCGACCACCACGATCAGCATCCCGGTGGCGAGGCTGTGGTTGAGCATGTACGACACCGAGCCGACCATCGCCTGCTCGTTGAAGGTGAAGATGCCCAGCGCGATGAAGCCGAAGTGGGCGATCGACACGTAGGCGATGAATCGCTTCATGTCGCTTTGCCCCGCCGCGAGGATCGATCCGTAAAGGACACCCGCGACGGCGAGCACCAGTACCCACGGCGCGAGTTCCTTGCTGGCCTCCGGGAACATCGGGAGGCAGTAGCGCAGGAACCCGAACGTGCCGACCTTGTCCAGCACACCGACCAGCAGCACCGCGACGCCGATGGGCGCCTGGCCCGCGGCGTCCGGCAGCCAGGTGTGGAACGGCACCAGCGGCGCCTTGATCGCGAAGGCGAGGAAGAACCCGAGGAACAGCCAGATCTGCGTGCCCGTCGGAGCGTCGCGGACGACCGTGACGAGCGTTTCCCAGTCGAAGGTGCCCTTGCCGAGTTCGTCCGACGCCATCGAGTAGGCCCCGATGGCCGAGGCCAGCATGATCAGGCCGCCGAGGAACGAGTACAGGAAGAACTTGACCGCCGCGTACTGCCGGTTCGGGCCGCCGTAGCCGCCGATCAGGAAGTACATCGGGATCAGCATGATCTCGAACAGCACGTAGAACAGGAAGACGTCGGTCGCGGCGAACACCGCGATGGTCAGCGACTGCTGCACCAGGATCAGCGAGAAGTACCCGCCCGCCGAGCGCCCGGCCGGGAGCTTGTCGGTCAGGCCGAGCGAGCCGACCACGATCGGCACCAGCAGCCCGATGACCGCGATCATCACCAGCGCGATGCCGTCGATGCCGAACGAGATGTGGATGCCGAAGTTCGGGATCCAGTCCATCGAGGACTTCTGCTGGATCCGGTCCCCCGTCGGCGAATAGCTCGCCCACAGCGGGATCACCAGCAGGAAGGTCAGGATGGACACCCCGAGCGCGGTGAACGTCGCCAGCCTGTCGTTCTTCTTCATCCCCGCGACGACCGCTGCACCTACCAGCGGCACCAGGATGGTTGCCAGGAGCCAAGTCATCAGGAGAACCTCACCAGCAGGAGTGCCACCAGAAGCAGGAATGTGCCGCCCAGCATGGACAGTGCGTACGAGCGGACGAAGCCGGTCTGCAGACGGCGCAGGCGACCGGATCCGCCGCCGAGCGCGGCGGCGAGGCCGTTGACCGCGCCGTCGACCCCGCGGTTGTCCACGTAGACCAGCGCGCGGGCGAGCCAGGTGCCCGGACGGGCGACCAGCGTCTCGTTCAGGGTGTTGCCGTAGAGGTCGTTGCGCGCGGCCTTGACCACGGCGGAGACCCGCTCTGGGCGTTCCACCGGAACGTCCTTACGACCGACGAAGAGCCAGGCGGCCACCGCACCGAGTACGGAGAGCGCCACGGTGAGGATCGGGACCAGCGCGTGCGGGATGACGCTGTGGCCGCCCTCTTCGAGCGGTCCGACCACCGGCGAGAGCCACTCGGCGAACCTGTCGCCCAGTGCGAAGAACGCACCGGCGCCGATCGAGCCGATCGCCAGGACGATCATCGGCCACTTCATCACCGCGGGGGATTCGTGCGGGTGGAAGTCGCGGCCGTCGCCGCTCTTGATCTCCTTCCAGCGTTCCTTGCCGAAGAAGGTCATCACCATCAGGCGCGTCATGTAGAACGCGGTGAGCCCGGCGCCGAGCAGTGCCGCACCGCCCATCACCCAGCCGCGCCAGCCGCCCTGGCTCAGCGCCGCCTCGATGATCGCGTCCTTGGTGAAGAAGCCGGAAAGCGGCGGGATGCCGATCAGGGCCAGGTAACCGAGCGCGAAGGTCCAGAAGGTGACCGGCAGGTGCTTGCGCAGCCCGCCGAACTTCCGCATGTCGACCTCGTCGTTCATGGCGTGCATGACCGAACCGGCCCCGAGGAACAGTCCGGCCTTGAAGAAGCCGTGTGCCACCAGGTGCATGATGCCAAGCGCGTACGCGATCGGCCCGAGGCCGACGGCGAGCATCATGTAGCCGATCTGGCTGACCGTCGAGTACGCCAGGACCTTCTTGATGTCGTCGTAGGCGCAACCGATGACGCACCCGATCAAGAGCGTGACCGTACCGACGAGGGTGACGACCAGCCTGCCGTCCGGGGTGGCGTTGAAGATCTCGTGCGCGCGGGCGACCAGGTAGACGCCGGCGGTGACCATCGTCGCCGCGTGGATGAGGGCCGAGACCGGGGTCGGGCCCTCCATCGCGTCCGGAAGCCAGGCCTGCAGCGGGAACTGACCGGACTTACCGCAGGCACCCAGCAGCAGCAGGATCGCGATGGCGGTGATCGCGCCGGTGGGGATCCTGTCGATCGCGCCGAACACCTCGGCGTAACCGGTGCTCCCGACGTACTTGAACATCAGGAAGATCGCCAGCGCGAGCCCGACGTCACCGACGCGGTTCATCAGGAACGCCTTCTTGGCCGCGGAGGCCGCGGACGGGCGGTCCTGGTACCAGCCGATGAGCAGGTACGACGCGAGGCCGACGCCTTCCCAGCCGAGGTACAGCGTCAGGAAGCTGTTGCCCAGCACCAGGATCAGCATCGAGGCGACGAACAGGTTGAGGTAGGCGAAGAACCTCGACCGGTCGCGGTCCTCGGCCATGTAGCCGATCGAGTAGAAGTGGATCAGCATGCCGACGCCGGTGATCAGCAGCACGAACGTCAGCGACAGCGCGTCGATCCGGAGCCCGAAGTCGACCTGCAGCGCCGAAACCGGGATCCACGAGAACAGCTTGACGTCCGCGATGTTCTTCGTGTCGGCCGTGAAGAAGAGGATCAGGCCGTAGACGAAGGACAGTGAGACGGTCGCGCTGCCGAGGAGGTGTCCCCAAGGGCGGGCGCGTTTACCGGCCAGCAGAAGAACAAGGGCGCCGAGGGCAGGGAAGGCCACCAGCAGCCACGATGATGCGGTCACTCTCGAATCCAATCAGTCGCGCGGAGCGCGTCCGTCAAGGGTGGGTGGTGGGGATGAGGCGGCACCCTCAGTACTTCAGCAGGTTGGTGTCGTCGACCGAGGCCGAGCGCCGGGTGCGGAAGATCGCCATGATGATCGCCAGCCCCACCACGACCTCCGCGGCGGCCACGACCATCACGAAGAACGCCATCACCTGACCGTCGAGCGACCCGTTGATCCGGGCGAACGTGACCAGGGACAGGTTCGCCGCGTTCAGCATCAGCTCGATGCACATGAACACGACGATCGCGTTGCGGCGCACCAGCACCCCGACCGCGCCGATGGTGAACAGCAGCGCGGACAGGAGCAGGTAGTACGTCGGGGTCATTCCTTCTCCCCTTCAGGCTTGCCCACGAGAGCGTGCGGGCCTACAGCGTCGTCGGTCGAGCCGGTGACCTGCTTGCGCTCGTCTTCCAGCCGCGAGGCCGAGGTCGACTCGATGATGTCCGAAAGCGACTCCGGCGCGATCGAACCGTCCGGCAGCAGTGCCGGGGTGGCGATCGAGTTGGCGGTCGCGAAGACACCCGGGCCGGGCAGCGGCGAAGGCCGGTCGTGCTTGCCGGTGAACCGGTCGACGACGAGTTCCTTCTGCGACTTCTTGCCGCCCTTGGCGTGCCGGTCGGTGAAGGCGAGCACCATCGCGCCGAGCGCGGCGGTGATCAGCAGCGCCGAGGTGAGCTCGAACGGGAACAAGTACTTGGTGAAGATGAGCCGTCCCAGGCCGCCGGGGCCGCCGCCGTCCAGGCTCGCCGGGTCGAGCGGCAGCGCCGGGGTGACGTTGGCCAGCGAGCGGGCGAGACCCGCCGCGAGCAGCCCGCCGACGCCGATGCCGAGCAGGGTCGCCATGACCCGTTGCCCGCGAAGGACTTCGACGACCGAGTCGGAACTCTCGCGGCCGACCATCATCAGCACGAACAGGAACAGCATCATGATCGCGCCGGTGTAGACGATGATCTGCGTGAAGCCGAGGAACGGCGCCTGCTGGATCATGTACAGCGCGCCGAGGCACAGCATCGCGAGGACCAGCCATAGCGCCGAGTGCACGGCGTTACGGGAGAAGATCATGCCGAGCCCGCCGAGCAGCGCGAGCGGGCCGAGCACCCAGAAGGCGATGGTCTCGCCGGTGGTGATCCCGGCCGAGACGTCGGTCTGCGCGAGGAAAGCCGTGATCACTTGACCGGCTCCTTCGGCTCAGCCGGCTGCCGTGCGAGTTCGGGGCCGTTGACGTAGTAGTCCTGCTCGTTCTCACCGAGCCGCATCGGATGCGGCGGCTGCTCCATCCCGGGCAGCAGCGGCGCGAGGAGGTCTTCCTTGGTGTAGATCAACCGCTGCCGGTCGTCGTCGGCCAGCTCGTAGAAGTTGATCATCGTCAGTGACCGGGTCGGGCAGGCCTCGACGCACAACCCGCAGCCGATGCAGCGCAGGTAGTTGATCTGGTAGTCGGCGCCGTATCGCTCACCGGGTGAGAAGCGTGCCTCCTCGGTGTTGTCGCCGCCTTCGACGAAGATCGCGTCCGCCGGGCAGGCCCACGCGCACAGCTCGCAGCCGACGCATTTCTCCAGCCCGTCCGGATGCCGGTTCAGCTGGTGCCTGCCGTGATAACGCGGGGCGGCGGGGGCGCCGGCCTCCGGGTACTCCTCGGTGGCGACCTTCTTGAACATCATCCCGAAGGTGACACCGAAACCCTTGATGGGATCAAACATCCCCATCGCCGGCCTCCCTTCCACTGGAAACCGCCGCGGGCTTGCGCTTGGCCGCCCGGGCTTCGGCCTTCGCGAGGGCCTTCTGACGCGGGGTCTGATCCGGAACCTGCAGGTCGAGCGGCGGCACCGGGAACCCGCCACCGGTCAACGGGACGTAGTCGTCGTCCGGGACCTTCTTGTCCGGCAGCAGCAGGCTCAGGATGACGACGACGAGAATGAGCGCGCCGCCGCCGATGAGGATCTGCGGGGTGGAGAGCCCGCCCGAGTTCTTGACCGCGCGGACCGAGACGATCACCACGATCCAGACCAGGTTGACCGGCACCAGGACCTTCCAGCCCAGCCGCATGAACTGGTCGTACCGCAGCCGCGGCAGCGTGCCGCGCAGCCAGATGAAGCCGAACAGCAGCATGAACAGCTTCGCGGTGAACCAGAGCAGCGGGAGCCAGCCCTGGTTGAGCGCGTGCTCGGCGCCGACGAACGGGAACTTCCAGCCACCGAGGAACAACGTGGTCGCGAACGCCGAAACGATCACCATGTTGACGTACTCGGCGAGGAAGAACATCGCGAACTTCATCGAGCTGTACTCGGTGTGGAAACCGCCGACCAGCTCGGATTCGGCCTCGGGGAGGTCGAACGGGGCGCGGTTGGTCTCACCGACCATGGAGATCAGGTAGATCACGAAACTCGGCAGGAGCAGGTAGAAGTACCAGCCGGTCTGCTGCGACTCGACGATCTGCGAGGTCGACATCGAACCCGCGTAGAGGATGACGCCCACAATGGACAGACCCATCGCGATCTCGTAGGAGATCACCTGCGCTGCCGAGCGGAGCCCGCCGAGCAGCGGATACGGGGATCCGGAAGACCAACCGGCCAGCACGAGGCCGTACACGCCGATCGAGGAGCAGGCCAGGATCACCAGCACGCCGACCGGCAGGTCGACCAGCTGGAGCACGGTCCGCTCACCGAAGATCGAGACCACCGGGCCGAACGGGATCGCCGCCAGCGCGATCAGCGCCGGCACCGCGGAGATCACCGGCGCGAGGAAGTACACCTTGCGGTCGGCGGTGTCCGGGATGATCTGTTCCTTGAACGGCAGCTTGATCGCGTCCGCCAGGGACTGCAGGTAGCCGCCGGGCCCGACCCGGTTGGGGCCGGGGCGGTTCTGCATCCGGCCGACGGCCTTGCGCTCCCAGACGATCAGGAAGATCGTCAGGATCGGGCCGATCAGCAGGATGACGACCGTCTTGATCAGGATCAGCCACAACGGGTCGTCCGCCAGCAGCGCCGCCCGCTCGGTGGCGTCCGGTATCTGGCTGAGCAACGGAGTCACTTCTCACCTCCGGTGAGGTTGACGGCGGAGCCGTGTCCGGCCGCGAGCGCGGCGCGGACGGCCGAGCCGTCGGAGTTGCCCGGAAGCCACACGACGCCGTCCGGCAGGTCGGCGACCTCGATCGGCAACGTGATGGAACCGCGTTCGGTGGAGACCTTTACGGTGCCGCCCAGGCCTTCGGCGGTCTTCGCCGAAAGCTTGGCGACGACCTCGCGCTGGGTGCCCTTGAGGTGTGGCTCATCGTCCTGCAGCGATCCGTTGTCGATCAGCTGACGCCAGGTGGCGAGGAGGGCCTGGCCGTCCTTGGGCTCGGCGCGTGCAATGAACGGTCCGTTACTGGCAAATTCTGCAAGGAAAGAGCCGTTCCTAGCAGGCAGCTTGGCCAGATCGGCGGCGGCGGCGGCCGGAGTCTGGGTGAAGATGTCCGCGTCCATCTCGACGGCGAGGGTGTCGAGCACCCGGCAGTCCGGCAGGGCGCCGGTGCCTTCGAGGGTGACGGCGAACTCGCGGCGACGGCCTTCACAGTTCAGGTAGCTGCCCGCCTTCTCGACCGCCGGGGCGATCGGGAGGACGACGTTCGCGTGCTCGGTGACCGCGCTGCGACGCAGTTCCAGGCTCACCACGAACTTCGCGTTCCCGAGCGCGCGGCGGGCGAGATCCGGGTCCGGCAGGTCGTCCGGGTCGACGCCGCCGACGAGCAGGCCGTCGAGGTCGTTCCCGGTAACCGCATTGAGGATCTCGGTGGTGTCGCGCCCTTCGGTAGCGGGAAGCGTGACGCCCCAGGCCTTTTCGACCTCGGCGCGAGCCGAGGCGTCGGTGACCGAGCGGCCACCCGGCAGCAGTGTCGGCGCCGCGCCCGCCGCCAGGGCACCGCGTTCACCCGCGCGACGCGGGATCCACGCGAGCCGGGCGCCGGTGCGCTCCACCAGGCGGTGCAGGGCCGAGAAGAGACCGGGGACCTCGGCGGCACGCTCGCCGACGAGGATCACCGACCCCTCGGCGGTCAGTGCCGCGTCGACGTCCTGCGCGTGCTGCGCGATGCCGTCGATCGCGGCGGCCTCGCTGCCCGGCGCGCAGGCCAGCAGCTCACCGAAGGTCTTGCGCACCGAGGAGGTGGTCCATTGTCCCAAGTGGACGACGCGGGTGCGGTTCTTGCGGGCCGCCTTACGCAGCCGCAGGAACACGATCGGCGCCTCGTCCTCCGGCTCGAACGCCACGCACAGCACCGTGCGTGCCCGCTCGATCTCGCCGAACGTGACACCGCTTTCCGGCGTCGTCCCGACCACGTGCGACGCGAGGAAGCCCAGTTCCTCGGCCGAATGCGGGCGGGCGCGGAAGTCGATGTCGTTGGTGCCCAGGGCGATCCGCGCGAACTTCGAGTACGCGTAGGCGTCCTCGACGGTCAGGCGGCCGCCGGTCAGCACCGCGGCGCCCCTGCCGTCACGTGCCTCGGCCAGTCCGGCCGCGGCCGCACGCAGCGCGTCGGTCCAGGAAGCCTCCTCCAGCACGCCAGCGGCGTTGCGGACCAGCGGACGGCGGATGCGGTCGTCGGCGTTGGCGTAGCGGAAGGCGAACCGGCCCTTGTCGCAGAGCCACTCTTCGTTGACTTCGGGGTCGTCGCCCGCGAGCTTCCGCATGACCTTGCCGCGGCGGAAGTCGGTCCGCTCGGCGCAGCCGGACGAGCAGTGCTCGCACACGCTCGGCGCGGACACCAGGTCGAACGGCCGCGAGCGGAACCGGTACGCGGCCGACGTCAGCGCGCCGACCGGGCAGATCTGGATGACGTTGCCGGAGAAGTACGACTGGAACGGCTGGCCGGACGTGGTCCGGGAAGCCAGGTCCAGCACGTCGGCGGTCTCAGCCGTGCCGATCTGCTGGTGGACGCCGCGTTCGAGCAGCTCGATGAACGGGTCACCGGCGATCTCGCGGGAGAACCGGGTGCAGCGCTGGCAGAGCACGCAGCGCTCCCGGTCCAGCAGCACCTGCGAGGAGATCGGCAGCGGCTTCGGGAACGTCCGCTTCACGTCGACGAACCGGGATTCCGTACGGCCGTGCTCCAGCGCCTGGTTCTGCAGCGGGCATTCGCCGCCCTTGTCGCAGATCGGGCAGTCCAGCGGGTGGTTGATGAGCAGCAGCTCCATCACACCCTGCTGGGCCTTGTCCGCGACGGCCGAGGTCAGCTGGGTCTTCACGACCATACCGTCGGCGACGGTCATGGTGCACGAGGCCTGCGGCTTCGGCATCGGGCGGCCGCCCATTTCGACCTCGACCAGGCACTGGCGGCAGGCGCCCGCCGGGTCGAGCAACGGGTGGTCGCAGAAGCGCGGGATGACCGTGCCGAGCCGCTCGGCGGTGCGGATCAGCAGCTCGCCCTTGGGCGCGATGACCTCTTCACCGTCGATGACCAGCTTGACGTGGCCCTCGGGGACCGGAGTGTCCTCAGTGGATGTTCCGGGCTTGTCGGGTGCGATCGTCATGCCTGCGCCCCCACCAGTTCGCGCTTGTTTACCTGACACAACGCGAGGAATTCCTCGCGGAAGTACTTGATCCCGCTCTGGATCGGCGAGACCGCGCCGTCACCGAGGGCGCAGAACGAGCGGCCGAGGATGTTGTCGCAGACGTCGAGGAGGGTGTCGATGTCCTCTTCGGTGCCCTTGCCCTCGACCATGCGCTCCAGGATCTGCGCCAGCCAGTACGTGCCTTCACGGCACGGCGTGCACTTGCCGCAGGACTCGTGCTCGTAGAACTGCGTCCACTTCATCACGGCCCACGGCACGGAAACGGTTTCGTTGAAGACCTGCACGGCCGTCGTGCCCAGCATCGACCCGGCTTCCGCCGCGCCCTCGAAGTCCAGCGGAACATCGAGGTGTTCCTTGGTGAACATCGGCGTGGACGAACCACCCGGCGTCCAGAACTTCAGCGGGACGCCGTCCTTCATGCCGCCCGCCATGTCGAGCAGTTCGCGCAGCGTGGTGCCGAGCGGGCATTCGTACTGGCCGGGCCTCTCGACGTGGCCGGAGATCGAGTAGATCTTCGGGCCGGGCGACTTCTCGCGGCCCATCTGGCGGAACCAGTCGGACCCGCCGTTGATGATGTACGGCGCGCTGGCGATGGTCTCGACGTTGTTCACCGTGGTCGGCGCGGCGTAGAGGCCCGCGGCGGCCGGGAACGGCGGCTTGAGCCGCGGCTGGCCGCGACGGCCTTCCAGCGAGTCCAGCAGCGCCGTCTCCTCGCCGCAGATGTACGCCCCGGCGCCCGCGTGCACGGTGATGTCGAGGCCGAATCCGGAGTCGAGGATGTTCGGGCCGAGGTAGCCCGCTTCGTACGCCTCTCGCACGGCCGCGTTGAGACGGCGGATGCAGTGCAGCGCCTCGCCGCGGACGTAGATGAAGCAGTGGTGCGAACGCATCGCGTACGAGGCGATGATGCAGCCCTCGATGAGCGAGTGCGGGTCCGCCATCATCAGCGGGATGTCCTTGCAGGTCCCCGGTTCGCCCTCGTCGGCGTTGATGACGAGGTAGTGCGGCTTGTCCTCGTTCGGCGGCATGAAGGACCACTTGATGCCGGCCGGGAAGCCCGCGCCGCCACGGCCGCGAAGGCCGGAGTCCTTGACCAGCTGGACGATCTGCTCGGGAGTGCCCTTGAGGGCCTTGCGGATCGCGGTGTAGCCCTCGAGGGCTTCGTAGGACTGGATCGTCCAGGAGTTGGGCGAAAGCCAGCGCTTCGTGAGGACCGGGGTGATGGGATCGGCGGTCATTTCTTCTGCACCTCCGGCAAGGGAACGTCCTTCATGGCCGGTGCCGTCCAGCCGCGGTCCTGCGCGACCTGCGCGCCCCGCAGGGTTTCGACGGCCTGCGAAGGACCGTCGACGTCCGTGCGGTACTGCTGCGCGTCCTCCGGGAAGAACCCGGCGAGCTGCAGTTCGGCGCCCTTGAAGCTGGTCAACGGCGCGCCGCGCGTCGGGGCGGGCTTCTTGCCCGCCTGCAACGCGTCGACCAGCGCGACGGCCTTGTCCTCGGTCTGGTTGTCGAAGTACTCGTAGTTGACCTGGATGACCGGGGCGAGGTCACAGGCCGCGAGGCATTCGGCGTGCTCGAGGGTGATCGAGCCCTGCTCGTTCGGCGTACCCGCGGTCTCGTTGTGCCCCAGCGGCTTCTCCTCGGAACCGAGGTGCGTCTGGAGCTTCTTGTAGATCGCGTCGCCGCCCATGGCCGCGCACAGCGTGTTCGTGCAGACGCTCACCAGGTGCTCGCCGCAGGGGCGGCGCTTGTACATGGTGTAGAACGTCGCGACCGCGCTGACCTCGGCGTCGGACAGGTCCAGCTGCGCGGCGCAGAAGGCGATGCCTTCCTGGCTCACGTATCCCTGCACCGACTGCACCAGGTGCAGCAGCGGCAGCAGTGCCGACCGCGACTGCGGGTAGCGCGAGATCAGGTTCTGCGCCCTGGCGTAGGTGTCGGCATCGAAGATGTCTTCGAGCTTCGCGTTCTCCAGGAACCCTTCCGCCTCGGCGGGATCCGGCGCGATCGCGATCACGTCGACGTCACCGCCGGCGGCGACGTGGGTCTGCTCGGCGAAATCGGTGCCGGGCTCGGGTGTCGGTGTCGTTCCGGGCTGGGTGCTCAACGGTCCACTCCCCCCATGACGGGGTCGATCGAGGCGATGGCGGCGATGACGTCCGCCACCAGGCCGCCTTCGGCCATCGCGGGCATCGACTGCAGGTTCACGAAACTCGGTTCGCGCACGTGTACCCGCAGCGGCCTGGTGCCGCCGTCGGACACGAGGTGCACACCGAGTTCGCCACGCGGCGACTCGACCGTCGTGTACGACTGGCCCGCCGGGACCTTGAAGCCCTCGGTGACCAGCTTGAAGTGGTGGATCAGCGATTCCATCGACTGGCCCATGATCTTGCGGACGTGCTCGAGCGAGTTGCCCATGCCGTCGCTGCCGAGTGAGAGCTGCGCGGGCCAGGCGACCTTCTTGTCCTCGACCATGACCGGGCCCGGCTCGAGCTTCTTCAGGCACTGTTTGATGATCCGCAGGCTCTGGTGCATCTCCTCGACGCGGATCAGGTACCGCGCCCAGCAGTCCGCGTCGGTCGAGGTCGGGATGTCGAACTCGAACTCGTCGTAGCGGGAGTACGGCTCGGTCTTGCGCAGGTCCCACGGGAGACCGGCGCTGCGCAGCACCGGGCCGGTGACACCGAGCGCGAGGCAGGCGTCCACCGGCAGGTAGCCGACGCCCTTGAGCCGGTTACGCCAGATCGGCTGACCGGTGAAGAGCTTGTCGTACAAGGGAAGCCGCTCGTCCATCGTCTTGACGAACGCGCTGACCACCTCTTGGTAGTCGGCGGGCATGTCCTGCGCGAGGCCGCCGGGGCGGATGAACGCGTGGTTCATCCGGAGACCGGTGAGGTGCTCCAGCAGGTGCAGGACCTCTTCACGCTCACGGAAGCCGAGCGTCATCGCCGTGGTGGCGCCCAGTTCCATCCCGCCGGTGGCGATGTAGACCAGGTGCGAGCCGATGCGGTTGATCTCCAGCAGCATCACGCGCAGCAGTTCGGCGCGGCGCGGGGCCTGGATGCCGAGCAGCTTCTCGACCCCGAGGCAGTACGCGAGTTCGGTGGAGAGCGGCGCGAGGTAGTCCATGCGCGTCACGAAGGTGACGCCCTGGGTCCACGTGCGGTACTCGCAGTTCTTCTCGATCCCGGTGTGCAGGTACCCGATGACCGAGCGGAGCTGGGTGACGGTCTCGCCCTCCATCTCCAGCACGAGCCGGAGTACGCCGTGCGTCGACGGGTGCTGCGGGCCCATGTTGATGACCATGCGCTCGTCGTGGCGGGAATCCTCGATGACGTCTTCCCAGTCACCACCGGAAACGCTGTAGACGCGGCCTTCGGTGGTGTCCCGGGAATCGGCTTCGGGGACTTCGGTGCTGTCGGCGCTGTCCCGGGAGTCGGCGTAGTCGACGTCGTCGGTGCTGTCCGCGCCCTGAGGTCCCGTGGCCGTGCCCGTCGTGACGTCGGAGAGGTTTTCGGTGCTCACGAGTACGACCTCCGCTGGTCCGGCGGCGGGATTTCCGCGCCCTTGTATTCGACCGGGATCCCGCCGAGCGGGTAGTCCTTGCGCTGGGGGTGGCCGTCCCAGTCGTCCGGCATGAGGATGCGGGTCAGCGCCGGGTGACCGTCGTAGACGATGCCGAACATGTCCCAGGTCTCCCGCTCCTGCCAGTCGGCGGTCGGGTAGAGCCCGACCAACGACGGGACGTGCGGGTCTTCGATGTCGAGGGTGACTTCCAGCCGGATGCGGCGCCGGTACGTCATCGACGTGAAGTGGTACACCGAGTGCAGCCGCTGCGGGACGTCGACGCCGTAGTCGACACCGGACACCGAGCTGAGCAGTTCGAACCGGAGACCGGTGTCGTCGCGCAGGGTCCGCGCGATCTCGACGAGGTGCTCGCGGGCGACGTAGAAGGTGATCTCGCCACGGTCGACCGTGGTCTGCAGGACCGCGCCGGCCGGAACCTTGTTGTCCGCCAAAGCCGCGTAGAACTCGTCGGCGAACTCGTCGAACCACCCGCCGTACGGGCGCTCCGCCGGCGGCGGGTTGTACGCGGGGAGACGGACGCCGCCGTAGCCGGAGGTGTCACCGGTGCCGCGCACGCCGAACATGCCCTGGCGCTCTCTACCGGTGACGACCGGTTCGGCCGGACGGACACCCTGCGGCTCGAGGCCGCCTTCGGGCCGGTCGGCGCTGGACTGCTCGCCGCCGATCTCCGGCGTTTCTGCGTTTTCGTCGGGCACGTCGCTCACTTCTTCGCGTACTTGATCGAGGAGGCGATCAGCTCGGTGCGCTCACCACTGGCGGCGCGGATCGCGGCGCGGCGGGCGTTGATCGGCTCGTCCTGGATCTTGGCGTGCAGTTTCAGGATCGCGTCGAGCAGCATCTCGGGGCGCGGCGGGCAGCCGGGGAGGTACATGTCGACCGGGACGATGTGGTCGACGCCCTGCACCACGGCGTAGTTGTTGAACATCCCGCCGGACGAGGCGCAGACGCCCATCGCCAGTACCCACTTGGGCTCGGCCATCTGGTCGTAGATCTGGCGGAGCACCGGCGCCATCTTCTGCGTGACGCGGCCGGCGACGATCATCAGATCCGCCTGGCGCGGTGTCGCGCTGAAGCGCTCCATGCCGAAGCGGGCGATGTCGTACCGGGAACCGCCGACGGTCATCATCTCGATCGCGCAGCAGGCGAGACCGAAGGTGGCAGGCCACATCGAGTTCTTGCGCGCCCAGTTGACCAGGCCTTCAAGACTCGCGAGAAGGATGCCGTTGGGGAGTTTTTCTTCGAGGCCCATGCTTCTCTAGTTCCAATCCAGGCCGCCGCGACGCCACACGTAGGCGTACGCGAAACCGACCGTCGCGATGAACAGCACGATCTCCACCAGGCCGAACATGCCCAGCGCGTCCGCGGAGACCGCGAACGGGTAGAGGAAGACCATCTCGATGTCGAACAGGATGAACAGCATCGCGGTGATGTAGTACGCGACCGGCATCCGGCCGCCGCCGACGACCGGCTGCGGCGACGGTTCGATACCGCATTCGTAGGCCGCGGTCTTCGCCCTGTTGGGACGGCTCGGGCCGACCAGCGGGCCGAGCAGCACCGAGAGCACCGCGAAGCCGAGAGCAAGGACGAACAGGAGGACCAGGGGGAGGTACATGTTCAGGTTGGGCACCGAAGGGGTGCTCGCCTGGGTCAGCACGGGCAACATCAGCACGGGTTTTCGCCATCCTTTCCGCGCCGCTGCGGTTTTCGAGTCGGGGTTCACCGCTTCCCTCGATCGGCACCCTAAGTCACCTGGGTCACACCGCCGAGGGTTAGGCAACCCTTACGGGCCGTGCATGACGGCCTCCTTGCTTGTGAAATAGTTCACAAGCCTCTCGTCGAGGATGTGAAGCGATTCACAAAGCATGGGGGGAGTGTAGGACGTGACTCACATTCTTGTCCCTAGCCCCCGTGCTTTAAGGCTGCCCTAACCTGACCACCCGGCCGGCACGGTTACTTCCGGCGTGCGATACCGATGACCTGCGACGTCGCTCCCAAGATCGACTCCGATGCGGGTATTGACCGGTTCTGTCCTGTGACCGATACCACTGCCCGGAGTACCGGCGATTGGTCCAGACGTGTGGAGCGGCGCAGGTGGGACGTAAGACCGGCCGCGTGCGGCGCGGCCTGAACGGCGAGTCCGTGAAGGCCTCCTTGAGGGACTCTGGGTCCCTTAAGGAGGCCTTCACGGACTCACGAGCGTGTCAGCGTGGAGTAGGCGTCGCCCGGGCCAGCGCGGCGATCAGGCGATCCACGCCGTCCCCGCCCTTGGCGTCGTAGCAGCCCGAAAGTCCCTTGTAGACCAGCGGAAGGATCGAGTTGATCCGCAGTCCGTACTTCGTCGCGGCGTGCATGATCTTCGGCTTCCCGATCAGCTTCGCGAACACGTTGCCGAGCCGGTAGTAGCCGCCCATCAGCTCACCGACCGCGCGCGGATAACCCTCCAGCGCCCGCTCGCGCGACGGTCCTTCGCGCCGCGCCAAGGCCTGTACGACGAACTCCGACGCCAGCTGCGCGGACTCCATCGCGGCCGAGATGCCCTCACCGTTGAACGGGCTGACCATGCCGCCCGCGTCCCCGAGCAGCAGCAGCCCGTCGCGGTAGTGCGGTGTGCGGTTGAAGCCCATCGGGAGACCGGCGCCGCCGATCTTGCCGATGGCGTTCTCCTCGCGATAGCCCCATTCTTCGGGCGTCCCGTCGAGCCACTGGCGCAGCAGCGCGCGGTAGTCGGTGCCGCGGAACGCGGCCGACGTCGACAGCATGCCGAGGCCGACGTTCACCGTGCCGTCGCCGAGCGGGAACGCCCAGCCGTAGCCGGGCAGCAGCTTCGGGTCACGCGGGTCCGAGCGGTCCCACAGCTCCAGGTGGCCCTCGATGAACGGGTCGTCGTGGCGCGGGCTCTTGTAGTACTGCCGGACGGCGACGCCCATCGGGCGCTTTTCGTTCTTCTGGATGCCGACACTCAGCGCGAGCCGCGCGGAAACGCCGTCGCAGGCCAGGACCAGCGGAGCGCGGTAACTCACCGGTGTCTTCTCCGGGCCGACCTTCGCCTCGACGCCGATCACGCGACCGGCCGGGCTGGTGATCGCGCCGATGACGGTCGTGCGCTCGTAGAGCCGCGCGCCCGCCTTGACCGCGGTCTTCGCGAGCAGGTCGTCGAAGTCCTGACGAGTACGCGAAACGCCGTACGGCGGGTAGCTGGTCAGATCCGGCCAGTCGAGTTCGAGCGTCAGCTCGCCGGTGAGGATCCGCAGGCCACGGCTGTGCACCCAGCCCGCGTCCTCGCTGGTGTCGATGCCGAGGTCGATGAGCTGCTTGACGCCACGCGGGGTCAAGCCGTCGCCGCACACCTTCTCGCGCGGGAACTCGGTCTTCTCCAGCAGCAGCACGTCGACGCCCGCGCGGGCGAGGTACGTGGCGGCGGTGGAGCCGGCCGGTCCGGCACCAACGACGATGACTTCGGCGTCGTGGTCTGCGTTGCGACGGGTCATGCCTACGAATCTACAGCCGGGCGAAGCCCGTCCGGTGAGGGTGGCGGCGGGGAGGAAGACGGAGTTACCGATGGCTTCTTCGCGCGGTGGATGGCGACGACGCCGAACGTGAGGTTCAGCCACTCCACCTCGGTCCAGCCGGCGCTCGCGATGATCTCGCCCAGCGTCCGCTGGTCTGGCCACGCCAGCATGGATTCGGCCAGGTAGGAATAGGCCTCGGGGTTCGACGAGGTCCGGCTGCCGATCCAGGTGAGCAGCTTCGCGATGAACTTCCGGTGCAGGAACCGGATCGGTGGCAGTGTGGGCGTCGACACCTCGCAGATCACGAGACGGCCGCCCGGTTTGACCACGCGCGCGATCTCGGTGAGCGCGGCTTTGGTGTCGACGAAGTTCCGCAGCGCGAGCGAGATGGTCACCGCGTCGAAGCTGTCGTCCGCGAACGGCAGCCTCAACGCGTCGGCGGCGACCATCGGGACGCCGCGGTGCTTACCCGCCTTGAGCATGCCGACCGAGAAGTCCGCGGCCAGGCACCAGGCCCCGTTGCGCGCGTACTCGACGGTGGACACGCCGGTGCCCGCCGCGAGGTCCAGCACCTTCTCGCCGCGCACGGCGTCCAGCACCCGTGCGGTGGTGGTGCGCCAGCGGCGGTCGAAGCCGAAGGTCATGAACGAATTCGCGCGGTCGTAGCCGTCCGCGACGTCGTCGAACATGGCGGCGACTTCGTGCGGATCCTTGTCAAGACTCGCTCGGGACATGGCTCTGAATCTAGACCTCGGGGTCAGGGTGTCCTGTGGTGAACCCACTCCGCGCCCGCACGAAGTCGTGGAGACCATTCGACCAAGGCAAACGGAAAGCAAAGTAACGGCAAAGCCAAGGGGGGCAACCTTGTTTTCAGCGGCGGGAAACAGCCCGCCGGTTGAGAAAGGCAACGAGATGAGCTTCGTGAAGAAGACGGCCACCGCGGCCGCGCTGACCGGCGCCGTCATCGGCGGCGCGCTGATGAGCGCCGCCCCGTCGATTGCTGCTCCCGCCTCCACCGATGGCGTCGTGGTCATCCAGGGAACCTGTGGAGACACGAAGGCACCGTCCGTCGGCGGCGGCGCGGCCGGCTGGACCATCACCTGCGGGGCAGGCAGGATCCGCGTCCAGGGCTGGGTCAAGGACACGGACGCCGATGGCAAGGCCGCCGAGGTCTACGGCTCCTGGGGCTACGACAACGCCAGCTTCGGTACCGTCCGCGCGGGCGGTGAAGGCACCAAGAAGAACTTCGACAAGTCCCACAAGGGGTCGACGGTCTACCTCTACCTCCGCGTCATCTGACGTATATGACCTGGTCGAATAGCGCGGGGGCCGGTGACACACCGGCTCCCGCCGCTTCACCCGCGAGGATCCGCCGCTCCAGGAACCGCAGTTCCGGCCCCGGTTCGAGGCCGAGCTGACCGATCGACACCCGGCGAGCGCGCCGGTAGGCCGCCAACGCGTCGGACGTGCGCCCGGCCCGCCAGAGAGCGTCCATCAGAAGGTATTGGGCGCGCTGCCGCAGCGGGTGCCGCCGCACCAGGTCCGCGAGTTCCACGGCCGCGCTCGCGTGCTGCCCGAGGGCCAGTTCCGCCTGGTACAGCGCTTCGAGCAGGACCAGCCGGTGCTCGACGAGCCGCATGCTCTCGTCGGAGAGCAGCGGGACGTCCAGGCCTTCGTACGGCGCGCCCTGCCAATGGCCGAGTGCCTGCCGGATCAGCGACGCGCGCTGCGCGGGATTCGACGACTTCAGGGCCTGGCCGCCCAGCGTCTCGAAGGTCTCGACGTCGAGTTCGCCGGGGTGGACCTGCAGCCGGTAGCCGCCGTTGTCGAACTCGAGCCGCTCGCCCTCGGGCAGGGCCTGCCGCAGCTTGTGGACGTGCCAGTGCAGTTTCGGCACCGCCCGCGGCTCCCAGCGGCTCTCCCACAGGGCTTCGGTGAGCACGTCCACCGGCACGAAGCTGTTCGCCCGGACCAAGAGCACTCCGAGCAGTGTTCTTCTCATCCGTCCGCGCAGCGGGACCGACCGTGAACTGGAAGAGATGCAGAACGTCCCCAGTACTTCGAACCTCACGTGCCGTCCTCTCGCTCGATGGCTGAGGGGACGATGAATGCCGGGTGTACAAAATGGATACAAAGTGATCACTTGAGTGCGGAGAGCACTCGCCGGACCGGCGGCGACCGTCCAGAGTGGACGATCGGTTCAGGCCGCGCGGGCGACTTTGCCCTGGACGGCCTCGTAGTGGCCGACCAGTTCCCGGCAGACGGCGGGCCAGGTCCGGCCCAGCACCACCTTGCGCGCCTTATCCCCCAGCCTGGCGCGCAGCGCGTCGTCACGCAGGTCGTTCACCCTGTCCACCAGTGCCGTCGCGAACCCGGCCCGGTCCGCGGGCAGCAGGTAGCCGGTGCGGCCGGGCAGGACCAGGTCCTTCGGCCCGCCCGCGTTCGGCGCGAGTACCGGCAGCCCGGACGCCATCGCCTCCTGAATGGCCTGGCAGAACGTCTCGTGCGGTCCTGTGTGGACGAAGACGTCGAGGCTCGCGTATGCGGCGGAAAGCTCTTCGCCGTACAGGGCGCCCAGGAACGCGGCCCCCGGGATCCGCTCGCGCAGCATCGGCAGTTCCGGCCCGTCGCCGACGACGACCACGCGTATTCCGTCCACCCCGGCGAGCGCGGTCAGCCGCTCGACCTCCTTTTCGGGCGCGAGCCTGCCGACGAAGCCGACCAGTAGCTCACCGTTCGGCGCCAGCTCGGCACGCAACGCGGGATCGGCGTGGACCGGCGAGAACCGCTCGATGTCGACGCCACGCGCCCAGCGGTGCACCCGCGGGATCCCGTGCAGTTTCAGCTGCTCCACCGAATCCGACGACGGCGCGAGCGTGCGGTCGGCCCGCGAGTGCAGCCGCCGCACCCAGCGCCAGGCCGCGCGGGCCGCGAGGCCGAAGCCGTACGCGGCGGCGAAACCGGCGATGTCGGTCTGGTACACCGCGATGCACGGCACCCGCAGCCGTCTGGCCGCGGCGAGACCGCGGGCACCGACCACGAACGGCGACGCCAGATGCACCACGTCCGGCCCGAAATCGGCCAGCGCGGTGAGCACCGTCCTGGTCGGCACGCCGATCGGGAGGGAGTTCACCCCGGGGAAGTCGAGGGCGGGAATGCGCACGACCGGGGCGCCGAGGTACTCCGTGGGACCCGGGCCCGGGGCGATGATCAGCACGTCGTGCGCGCGGTCGCGGAGGTGTTCCACGACGCGGAGCACGGAGTTGGTCACGCCGTTCACCTGTGGCAGAAAACTTTCGGTGACTATCGCGACTCGCACGATGCTCACCTTCGCATCCGGTTGTGACACCCACGCCAACAAAAACGGAACAGACGACATGTCATCTCAAGGTCGTGTTCCGGAAACCAGTTTCGGCCACACTAGGCAGGCATGACCCTCCTGTCGTCAAGGCCGCCGCAACCCGTCGAGCCCGGGTTGCTGTCGAGGGCCCTCGAAGTGGCCGGGCGGCTGGCCAACGACGCGACCGACGTGATCACCGCGACCGCGGGCCGGGGCGCCCAGCCGGATCTGCACGACTCGCCCTTCGACTGGGTCACCGACACGGACCGGATCCTCGAACGCCACACCCGCCGCGTGCTGACCGCGGAGTTCCCCGGCATCCCCGTCGTCGGCGGTGAGTTCGGCGCCGACCACGGTGCCGACGTCGCCGACTACCGCTGGGTGGTCGACCCGGTGGACGGCACCGCGAACTACGTCGCCGGCGTCCCCTGGTGCGCGTACAGCCTCGCCCTGATCGACGCTTCCGGGCCGGTGGTCGGGGTGGTCGCGGACCCGTATCGCGCCCAGATCTACGCCGCCGCGCGCGGCCGCGGCGCCAGGGCGAACGGCAAGCCGATCAGGCTGACCGACCGCTGCGTGACCGCCGGGGCGATCGTCTGCACGGAACTCACGCGCAAGGGTGTCTGGCCGGGGATGGGCCAGTTCATCGAACGGGCCGCCGCCGCGCACGCCGGCGTCCGGGTGCTGGGTTCGGCCGCGCTGGCCATCGCGCAGGTCGCGCTGGGGCACGCGGCCGCGGCGGTACTGCACAGCTACCGCGAATGGGACGTCGCCGGCTCGGTCGCACTGGCCATCGAGGCGGGGGCCGTGGTGCTGGACCGGCACGGGGAAGACTCGGCCCTGCCGGTCGACGCGCTTCTGGTGGCGGCGCCGGGAGTGGCCGACGAGGTCCTGGGCTGGTGGCAGGAGTCGGTCGGCTGAGTTCGCCTTCCAATCACGCGAGTTATCCGTTCAATCACGCGTGTCGTCCGGCCGATCACGCAAGTTCGCCGGTTCCGCACAGCGGGCCCGCATGTCTCATCGGACGACTCGCGTGATCAGGCGGCGAACACACGTGATCAGGTGGACAACATGCGTGATTGGAAGGCGAACTCGCGTGATCAGGCGGCGGACTCGGCGCGCGAACGGGCGTTCAGCCGCCGGATCCACCACAGCAGCGGACCGGCGACCAGCCAGGTGAAGAAGATCATGCTGCCCAGCGGCAGCAGCGTGTTCGCCGCCGAGCGGCCCGCCACCCGCGCGAGTTCGGGGTCGCCGACGTCGTACTCGATGTTCACCAGCTGCCCGGCGGCCAGTCCGGCCGGGTAGAGGACGCCGTTGGCGGGGCTGTGCACGATGCCGTCGGGAGTGGCGTAGTTGATGATCGTGCGGTCGAACGTCACCGACTCGACCTGCGCGGTCGCCTGGCCGAGTTCGGCTTCGATCGCGCCGTCGTTGCGGAACGCGGCGAACAGCAGCGAGACGCAGAGCACGGTGACGAGTGAGGCGACAAGAAGGGCGGCAACCCACCCGATGCGCCTCACTCGCTCCGCTTTGGCCGTCACGCCGCGAGCGTAGCGCTACCCGTCAGTGGGCATGTCGCTCGGCGAGGAATTCGTGCGTCGCCTTGATCTGCGGATAGGACTTCGGCGCCACCGGGGCGGAAACGGCCCGCAGCGCGGAAGCCGCGGTCCCGTTAGGACTCACGGCGGGCTTGCCCTTGGTGTACAGCCAGGTCTGGAACAGGTCGTACAGCGGCTTGCCCGAGATCTTCTCCGCGAGCGCGATGAACTCTCCGATCACCGCCGACTTGCTCTTCTTCACCTGCTGCCAGGTCTGCAGGATCCGGAAGAACGTGTCGTCGCCCACAGCCTTGCGCAACGCGTGCACCGCGAGCGCTCCGCGGTCGTAGACGGCCCCGTGGAACTGGTTGTCCACGCCCGGGTCGGCGGGCAGGACCTGCCAGAACGGGTCCTCGGCTGGCACCGAGTCGTAGATGTACTGCGCGAGTTCGTCGGCCGTGCCCTCGCCGGTCTCCTCCGACCACAGGAACTCGCCGTAGGAGGCGAAGCCTTCGTTCAGCCAGATGTCACTCCACTTGCCGAGCGTGACGCTGTCGCCGAACCATTGGTGCGCCTGCTCGTGCGCGACGATCGAGGTGTTGGAGCCGGACCGGAAGGCCCGCGCGCCGTACACCGGCCGCGTCTGGTTCTCCAGCGCGAAAGTGATGCCGGTGGTGACGACACCGCCCTGCGCCTCGAACGGGTACGGGCCGAACTTCGAGGCGAGCAACTCGGTGATCTCCGGCGTCCGCTCGATGCTGGCCTTGGCCGCGCCGAGCGATTCGCCGAGGTCGGCGCCATAGGCGGTGATGAACGGCTTGCCGTCCGGCGTGGTCTGCTCGTTCACCTCGAACTTGCCGACCTCCAGCGACGTGAGATACGTCGCCTGCGGTTTGGTGCTGCGCCAGTTCCAGCGCGTCCAGCCAGGGCGCTGCACGGTCTTGCGCACGAGCGAGCCGTTGGACAGCGCCGCGACGTCGTTCGGGACCTCCACCGAGACGTCGTAGGTGGCCAGGTCGGTCGGGTGGTCGTTGGACGGGAACCACCAGGCCGCGCTCTGCGGCTCGTCGACGGCCAGCGCACCGTCCGGGGTCTTCTTCCAGGCGGTGAAGCCGTCGATCTTCACCTTCGACGGCGTGTCCGCGTAGGCCACGACGACGGTCGCCGTCTTGCCCTTCTTCAGCGGTGTTGACGGCGTGACGGTCAGCTCACCGGTGCCGTCGGTCGACGTCGCGAACCGCGCGGGCCGGTTGTCGACCCGGACGCTCGACACCTTGAGGCCGAAGTCGAGGTTGAACCTCGACAAATCCTGCGTCGCGGTGAGCAGGATCGTCGTGGCACCGGACAGCAGATCGGTGGACGGCTGGTAGGTCAGCCGGAGGTCGTAGTGCCCGACGTCGTAGCCGCCGTTCCCGGCGTGCGGGTAGTACGGGTCGCCGACGCCGATCGAGCCAGGCGCGGGTGCGGCGGCCGCGGAGCCCACGAGCAGCACCGAGACGACGCCCGCGGTCAATCCGGCGAAGCCGGCGCGAGTCTTCAAGCGCATTGCGAATCCCTCCCAGGATTTGTCAGCGCGCTCGAACGTAGCCAGATGATCACCGCGGAGACACGTCCGAAGGAGGGGTTCCTACCCTCTGGACCGAGACGGAAGTCTCCGTCCATGCCCCCGCCGCCATCCTCAACGGACACGCTGCGCGCGCAGGCCGATTCAAACAGCGCGCACGGCCGACGAAACCGCCGTACGGAGGCGTGCGTGCAGCTCGCGGTGGCGCGTTCGGTCCACTCGGACCTCCACCACCCGCAGACCGGGCGCGGGCTTCAGCGCGGCGCGGAACTCGGTGAGCGTCTCGGCGACGACGTGCGGGACGCGGTAGCCCGCGCAAAGCGCGCCGAGATCGGCGCCGTGCGGCGTGCCGAAAACGCGCTCGAAGCTGGCGTTGTGCTCGGGCGCGCCCTGCTCCAGGAGGGAGAAGATGCCCCCGCCGTCGTCGTTGAGCACCACGATCGTCAGGTCTGGACGCTGCTCGGCCGGCCCGGTCAGCAGGCCGCTCGCGTCGTGCAGGAACGTGAGGTCGCCCAGCAGGGCGTACGAATGTCCCCTGTGGACGGTCGCGGCGCCGATCGCGGTCGAGACCATGCCGTCGATCCCGGCGACACCGCGGTTGCGGTGCACGAGGACGTCGGGCCGCAGCCGCCCGGCGAGCGCGACGTCGCGGGTCGGGTTGGACGAGCCGACGACCAGCAGCGACCCCTCCGGCATCGCGTCGATCAGTTCGCGGGCCAGCCGCAGCCCGCTCGGCCACGGTTCGACGGCCAGCGCCTCGGCCACCGCCGACGACGCCGCCTTGTCCGCGCGCTGCCAGCTGGCGAGCCACTCCGGATCGGCCGGTTTGGTCGGCTCGTCGAACCACTGCCCGACCTGCCGGACGTTGTGCGCGGGCGCGGGCCAGTCCGAATCGGGCCGGACCAGCAGCACCTCGACGTCGGGATCGGACAGAACCCGCTGGACCTGCCGGAACACCGTCGGACGGCCGATGCAGAGCACCTGCTCGGGCTTGTGCCGCGAGATGAACTCCTCGACGCCGAGCAGCCACGCGCCGGACGAGATCGCCGTCGCGCCGGCCAGCCCGATACCGCCGGTCTCGGAGACCACCGGCCAGCCGTGCAGCTCCGCCCATTCGCTCGCGGCTTGCACGCCGGTGTCGCACGCGATGACCAGGCCGGAACGGGCCGAAGGCACCACGAACGAGGGAAGCGCGCCGAAGTCGGGCAGCTCGGTCCACCGGGCGCCGTCGGGCCGCCCTTCGAGTGACTCGTACCACTCACCGTCGTCGTCGATGTCCGGCACGAGCGGCTCGCGGAACGGGATGTTCAGGTGCACCGGTCCACAGCGCCATTCGCCGTACGCGGCGTTCCAGACGCGGCAGATCTGGCCGCGCCAGTACGAGTTCTGCCCGGCACGGCGTTCGGCGACGGCGAGCTCGTCGAAGTAGCGGATGGCGTTGCCGTAGAGCTGGTGCTGGTCGATGACCTGGCTCGCACCGGCGGCCCGCAGCTCGGGCGGACGGTCCGCGGTGAGCACGATCAGCGGGACACCGGCGCGGTCGGCCTCCAGCACGGCGGGGTGGAAGTTCGCGGCCGCGGTGCCCGAGGTGCACAGCACGGCGACGGGACGGCCGGTCCGCGCGGCGATACCGAGGGCGAGGAAGCCCGCGCCGCGTTCGTCGATCCGGACGTGCAGCTGAAGGCGCCCGGCCGCCGCCGCGTCGTAGAGCGCGATCGACAGCGGCGCGTTGCGTGAACCCGGGCAGAGGACGACGTGCGAGACGGTGTTGCGAACGAGTTCGTCGACGATGACCCTGGCCTGCGCGGTGGAAGGATTCACCGGCAGACCTCGGGTTTCACACTACGACTCACGGCCACACGTCCTATTCTCCCAAACGTGGATGACGCCCAGGTTTCCGAGCTGTTCGACCCCGCCTTGTGGACGGAAGTCGAAGGTTTCGACTTCACCGACATCACCTATCACCGCTCCGCTGAGAGCCGCTCAGGCAAACGTGTCGTGCGTATCGCGTTCGACCGTCCTGAGGTCCGCAACGCCTTCCGGCCGCACACCGTCGACGAGCTGTACCGCGCGCTCGACCACGCACGGATGAGCTCGGACGTCGGCTGCGTCCTGCTCACCGGCAACGGCCCGTCGCCGAAGGACGGCGGCTGGGCGTTTTGTTCCGGTGGTGACCAGCGTATTCGCGGACGCTCCGGGTATCAGTACGCGGATGGGGAGACCTCCGACACGGTCGATCCAGCGAGGGCCGGACGGCTGCACATTCTCGAGGTCCAACGGCTGATCCGGTTCATGCCGAAAGTGGTCATCGCGGTGGTACCGGGGTGGGCCGCCGGTGGCGGGCACTCACTGCACGTGGTGTGCGACCTCACGCTCGCCTCGGCCGAGCACGCGCGGTTCAAGCAGACCGACGCCGACGTCGGCTCCTTCGACGGCGGCTACGGCTCGGCGTACCTCGCCAAGCAGGTCGGGCAGAAGTTCGCGCGGGAGATCTTCTTCCTCGGCCGCGAGTACACGGCCGAGCAGATGCGGGCGATGGGCGCGGTCAACTCCGCCGTCCCGCACGCGGACCTCGAGACCGAGGCGCTGGACTGGGCATGGACGATCAACGGCAAGTCGCCGACGGCGCAGCGGATGCTGAAGTACGCGTTCAACCTCACCGACGACGGTCTGGTCGGCCAGCAGCTCTTCGCCGGTGAGACCACCCGGCTGGCTTACATGCAGGACGAGGCCGTCGAAGGCCGCGACTCCTTCCTTGAGAAGCGAGACCCCGACTGGTCGGCCTTCCCGTACTACTACTGACCCCCTCGCGTTTCGTCCTCTAGTTGCGGTAGTTGGCAACACGAACCACCGCAACTAGAGGACGAATTGCGGGCATAGGCTGGCGGGATGCGTGCGGTAGGGGTGGACGGGAGTCCGGCGTCGATCACCGAGCTGACCTCGGCATTGGACGAGGCGCTCGGTGGTGGTCCGGCGGTCCTCCCCTACGCGTCGGAGGCCCTGCGGGACGCGATGGAGCCGGCGCGCCCGGCCGAACCAGGGACCGCGGTGATCATCGCCACCTCGGGATCCACCGGCGAACCCAAGGGCGTCCTGCTCTCGGCCTCGGCGCTGGCCGCGTCGGCCCGCGCGACCCACGAGCGGCTCGGCGGACCGGGACGCTGGTTGCTCGCGACCCCGGCGCAGTACATCGGCGGGCTGCAGGTGCTGGTCCGCTCCCTGCTGGCCGGGACGGCTCCGTCGGTGCTGCACGCCTCCGGTTTCCGGCCGGACGACTTCGCCGAAGCCGCCGCGCCCCTCCTCGCGGTGGACGGGCCGCGCTACACCGCGCTCGTCCCGACCCAGCTGGGGCGGCTGCTCGACGCGGGCGGGCCGGGGCTGGCGGCGGCTCGCGCGTTCGACGCGATCATCGTCGGCGCCGCGGCGACGACCACCGAACTACGGGAGCGCGCGGCCGAAGCGGGCGTGAACATCGTCCCCGCGTACGGCATGAGCGAGACCGCGAGCGGTTGCGTTTACGACGGCGTACCGCTGGATGGAGTACACGTCGAACTCGAGGACGAGCGGGTCTGCATCACGGGTGAGGTGCTCGCCCACGGCTACCGACTGCGACCTGACCTGACCTCCGAGTCCTTCGAGGGAGGCCGGTTCCGCACTTCCGACCGCGGCAGGCTGTCGCCCGATGGACGTTGGGAGATCCTCGGGCGGATCGACGACATGATCAACACCGGCGGGGTGAAGGTGGCCGCGGCGGCGGTCGAAAAGATCTTGACCGCGCAGCCCGGAATCCGCGACGCGTGCGTGGTCGGAGTGCCTGATCCCGAGTGGGGCGAAGCGGTCGTCGCACTCGTCGTCGGCGCTGGTTGCGACGTCGACTCCCTGCGCGCGGCGTGCCGCGACGAGGCCGGGGCGGCGGCCGCTCCGAAGCGGGTCGAATTCACCGACGAACTGCCGCTGCGAGGCCCCGGAAAGGTCGACAGGACGGCCGTCCGGAATCTCCTACGAAGGTCGTGAATTCCCCACCGATCACTGGGACGTTGTTGACATGAACATTACCCGCGGGTTTACGTCTAAGGCATGACGCGCTGGACACGCACAGTATTGGCCTGCACCGCCGTCACGATGGGTCTGGTCGCTTTGGCCGGGCCCGCGCTGGCGGACGACCCGGAAACCGCCGTTCCGAACAGCGGCACGCTCACCTGGACACTCGAAGGCACCGTCAAGGATCTGAAATAGCACGGCCCGTCCCGTGTTCGCGGTGGCTCGGCACCGCGAGCAGGTGACGAGCCCCGCATACCGGTCGGTAGTCGCCAGGGCCAGAATGGCGGCATGGCGACTGCTGGTGAATGGATCGAAGGGGCACGCCCGCGGACGCTGCCCAACGCGGTGGCGCCGGTGGTCGCCGGAGTCGGCGCGGCGGTCGCGCTCGAAGGCTTCTCCTGGCCCCGTTCGGTCCTCGCGCTGCTGGTTTCGCTCGCCCTGATCGTCGGCGTCAACTACGCCAACGACTACTCCGACGGCATCCGCGGCACCGACGAGAACCGCGTCGGCCCGCTGCGCCTGGTCGGCTCCGGTGTCGCGAAGCCGAAGGCCGTACTGGCGGCCGCCCTCGTGGCCCTCGGGCTCGCCGGGGTCCTCGGGCTCGTACTCGTCGCGATCAGCGGGCTGTGGTGGCTGCTGGCGATGGGCGCGGTCTGCATCCTCGGCGCCTGGTTCTACACCGGCGGCAAGAAGCCTTACGGCTACTACGGTTTCGGCGAGATCGCGGTCTTCGTCTTCTTCGGGCTGGCCGGCGTGCTGGGCACGGTGTACGTCCAAACCGGACGGCTCAGCTGGACGGCGCTCGGCTGCGCGGTCGCCGTCGGCGCGTTCTCGACCGGCGTCCTGACCGCCAACAACCTCCGCGACATCCCGACCGACATCGAGTCCGGCAAGCGCACGCTTGCCACCCGGCTCGGCGACAAGGGCACCCGTCGGCTCTACCTGGCGCTGATCGCGGTGCCGTACGTCGTCAGCGTGCTGCTCTCGTTCGTGACGCCGTGGGCGCTGCTCGGCCTGCTGACCGCGCCGCTGCTGGTGAAATCGGTCAAGGCCGTGGGCGGTGGCGCGCAGGGGCGGGCGCTGATCCCGGCACTGCGGGACACCGGCCTCGCGATGCTGGGGTGGGCGATCCTGACCGCGGTCGCACTGGCCCTTTAGCGTCTCGTGAGTGGTAGGGGTCCGTGAAGAACCGTTTTTTACCACTCACGAGGCCCGCTACAGCTGCGGCAGGAACTTCCCGCTCATCAGGAACTCCTGGTACATCTCCTGGTACGGCGCGATGTCGATGTTCTTCCGCGCCAGCCACTCGTCGTTGTAGTACGTGTTGGCGTACCGCTCGCCGCCGTCGCACAGCAGCGTGACGACGCTGCCCGCCTGGCCCTCCGAGATCATCCGCGAGATCAGCGTGAACGCGCCGAAGAGGTTCGTCCCGGTCGAGCCGCCCGCCCAGTGCCCGGTGCGTTCACGCAGCAGCCGGATGGCCGCCAGCGAACCGGCGTCCGGCACCTGCAGCATCTCGTCGATCACGCCGGGCACGAACGACGGCTCGACGCGTGGCCGCCCGATTCCCTCGATCCGCGACGGCATGCCGGTCGCGTAGTCGAGCGCGCCGGTCTCCCAGGCGCCGAAGAACGAAGAGTTCTCCGGATCGACGACGGCGATCTTCGTGGTGTGGCGCTTGTAGCGCACGTAGCGGCCGAAGGTCGCGCTCGTGCCGCCGGTCCCGGCGCCGACCACGATCCAGGTCGGCACGGGGTGCCGCTCGGACTGCATCTGCGCGTATACCGATTCGGCGATGTTGTTGTTCCCGCGCCAATCCGTCGCGCGCTCGGCGTAGGTGAACTGGTCGAGGTAGTGGCCGTTGCACTCCGAAGCGAGCCGCTCGGCCTCCGGGTACATGTCCGGCGCGCGGTCCACGTAGTGACACTCGCCGCCATAGAACTCGATGAGCGCGATCTTCTCCGGCGAAGTGCTCCGCGGCACCACGGTGATGAACCGCAGTCCGAGCATCCGCGCGAAGTACGCCTCCGATACCGCCGTCGAACCACTGGAAGCCTCGACGAGCACGGTGTTCTGCCCGATCTGGCCGTTCACCAGGCCGTACAGGAACAGTGAACGCGCGAGCCGGTGCTTGAGCGAGCCGGTTGGATGGACGGACTCGTCCTTCAGGTAAAGATCGATGCCCCAGTCCGCGGGCAGCGGGAAGACGTGCAGGTGTGTGTCCGCGCTGCGGTTCGCGTCGGCCTCGATGATGCGGACGGCTTCGCGGACCCAGCTCCGGCTGTGCAGCCGGCTCACGCTGTCCCGTCCACCCGGTCGCCGCGCAGCTGGGAGCGCAGTTCGGCACGAGCGCGAGCGCGCTTTTCGTTGCGGCGGGCGAGCCCGGCGGTCACGCGCGCGTTCAGCGAGCGGAACAGCAGCAGGCCCAGCGGCAGCCCCACGACCAGGCCGATCAGCATCGCGACCAGCAGCGGGACGTTGGCCAGCAGCAACCCGCCACCGATGACCCCGACCAGGAAGAACCTGGCCAGCACGTACAGCGTCAGGTCACGGGCGAGGTGATCGGCGGTTTCCGGATTGTCGCTCACATCAACGCAGGCTACGCGTTGCCGTTGCGGCCGTCCTCCAGGCCCGCGCTGTTGGGCCGTCCTTCGAACCGGGTCGAGAGCACGACGGTGGTGTTCGTCCGGCCGACGCCGGGGATGCGCCGCAGGCGGTTGAGCGTCGCCTCCAGGTTGTCGACGGTCGCCACCCGCACCTTGACGACGAACGCCTCGTCACCCGCGACGGCGTAGCAGCTTTCGACCTCGTCGAGCGCCCCGAGCGCGGCCGCGACGTCCTCGTCGCTCGCTGTGTCGGTGGGGTGGATGCCGACCAGCGCCGTCACCCCGAGTCCGACCGTGCTCGGATCGACCATGGCGTGGTAGCCGGTGATCACGCCGGCGGCCTCGAGTTTGCCGACCCGCTCGTGCACCGATGAGGCCGAGAGCCCGACAGACCGGCCGAGGTCGGCGTAGGTAGCCCTGCCATTCTCACGCAATGCCGCGATGATCTTCCGATCCACCTGGTCCACCGCTACACCTTAGGTGCCACGGCCCGATTCGCAGGACCAGGGCGCGTTTTCGTACATCCGTGACAATGTCGCGGTTGTCGGTTTTGACCTTTAAGGGCTCTTTACTGTTGGACAACCGTTCGAGTACCTGACGGGTGAGATGCAACGATTGCCGTGTTGGCTACCCGGCACGACGGCTTCCGGTTAGCAGTGGAGCTGTGAAGGAGGCGGAAAATGACCGCGACGATGGGCGGAAGGTTGCTCACCCCCGGCGAAGTGGCGGCCCTGTTCCGGGTTGACCCCAAGACCGTGACCCGCTGGGCGACCGCGGGCCGGATCGGCTCGATCCGCACTCCCGGTGGGCACCGCCGGTTCCGTGAGGCCGAAGTGAACGAGCTCCTCGCCGAACTCACCACCGACGCCAGCGAGCCCGCCCGCAAGGTCTGACCTCGCGCTTTCAAGGCACAAGCCCTTGAAATAAGACTCCAGTGACGAAGGGCGCAAAGCGACCCTTCGTCACATTGGGGTATCCATGAGTCCCCCCGCACGCGGCAAAGAGGCTAGCCTCGTGGGACTGAGCAACGTCCTCCACGCGGAAAGGGACCGAGCATGATCTATTTGCTCGCGGCCATCGGAGCGCTCACCGTCGCCGTTGTCTTGTGGCGCGCGTTCGGGATCGAGCGTGTCGGGGTGCCCTCGACGCGGCCGACCTTGGCCCCGGACGACGACCCCGACTTCCTGCGCAAGCTCGGTGAGCAGCAGCGCAAAGGTAAAGAGGAAGACAAAGACTAGGGCTGGACCTGGCGGTACTGCTGGCCTCCGAAGCCGTCGGCGACGGTGGCGGCCAGTTCCAGCAACGCGAGCCGGGTGTCCGCGTCGAGCCGGTCCAGTTCGATCTCGGCGCCCTCTTCCAGGTGCGGATCGAACGGGATGCGGCAGACCGACCGAACCCGCGCGCCGAAGTGCGCGGAGAGCTTGTCGAGGTCGACGGAGCCGCCCTTCGGCCGCACCGAGTTGATCACCGCGACGGAGCGTTTGACCAGGTCACCGTAGCCGTGTGCCTCCAGCCAGTCGAGTGTGGCCGAAGCACTGCGTGCCCCGTCCACGGAGCCTGAAGAGACCACCACCAGCGCGTCCGCGACGTCCAGGACGCCCTTCATCGCCGAGTGCATCAAACCGGTCCCGCAGTCGGTGAGCACGATGTTGTAGAAGTGCTCCAGCAGGTCGACCGTGCGCCGGTAGTCGTCCTCGGAGAACGCCTCGGAAACCGCCGGGTCCTGCTCGCTGGCGAGGATCTCCAGCCTGCTTCCGCCCTGCGAGGTGTACGAACGGACGTCGCTGTACCTGGTGATCTTGTCCGCGTCCCGCAGCAGGTGCCGGACGGTCGCGGTGGTCTCGATCGGAATCTTCTGCGACAGCGTCCCGCGGTCCGGGTTCGCGTCGACGGCGACGACCCGGTCACCGCGCAGCGACGCGAACGTCGAGCCGAGCGTGGTGGTCGTGGTGGTCTTGCCGACGCCGCCCTTGAGGCTCAGCATCGCGATCTTGTAGCACCCGCGCAGCGGCTGGTTGATCTGTGCGATCAGTTCACGCTTGCGGGTGTCCGCCGGGCTCTCCCCTGGGTTGAGGAGCTTCCCCGTGCCCACGTACAGCGCCTTGCGCCAGCCCGACTGCGGCTTGCGCTTCTGCGGCTTGACCAGGCTCGCCGTGGCGAGTTCGTCAGGGAGCGCGTGCCTGCCCTGCGGTTGCGGCAGCCCCGGAACCGCAGGCTGCTGGACAGCCTGCTGCGGCGGTGCGTACTGCTGCTGAGGCGGGTACTGGGCGGCCTGCTGAGGCGCCTGCTGGGGTTGCGGCGGCTGTTGCTGAGGGTGCAGCGGGGGCAGGTTCTGGTCGTAGGGCTGCTGGTACTGCCCGTGCGACGGCTGCGGCAGCGGCTGCGCGGGCTGTTGTGGCAGCGGCTGCTGCGGAGCGGGCTGCTGCGCGTACTGGACCTGCTGGGCTTGCTGGACCTGCGGTGGGTACTGCGGCTGGACGACCTGCGTCGGTTCCGCCTCGAAACCCGCGGCCGGATGCGGCGCCGAGTCCGTCCTGTCCTCGGAGAACAACTCCGAAGGCTGGACTTCCTCGGTGGGTTCGGGGTGGCCAGGAGCCGATTCTTCGCTGGGTCCGGTCACCGCTGAATTCCTCCTCCGCGCACGTCTTCCCCCGTTACCTCAGTATTGACGGTAGTCGGCTCGCGTGCAGCGGCGACGGTCAGCCCCCGGCGTAGGAGTGCAGACCCGACGTCACCAGATTCACGAAGAACATGTTGAAGATCGTCGCGGAGAATCCGACGATGTTGATGATCGCGGCCCGCTTCCCGCGCCAGCCCGCGGTGGCACGGGAGTGCAGGTATGCCGCGTAGACCACCCACGCCACGAAAGCGACGGTCTCCTTGGGGTCCCAGCCCCAGAACCGGCCCCACGCCGCCTCGGCCCACACCGCGCCGCAGAGCACGCCGAAGGTGAAGACCGGGAAGGCGAAGATGGTGGTGCGGTAGGCGATGCGGTCGAGCACGTCCGCGGCGGGCAGCTTCGAGCCGAACTTGGCGAACTTCGCCGGGTCGTCGTCGTGGGCGGCGCGGAAGAGGTACAGGACGCTCGCGACACCCGGCACCAGGAAGACACCCGAACCGATGATCGCCGCGGAAACGTGGATGATCACCCAGTAGGACTGGAGCGCGGGCTGCACCGGCGCGGCCGTCGTGTACAGCATGGTGCCGTTGACGAACATCAGGATCACGACCGGCAGCAGCAGGAAGCCGGTGAGGTGGCGGACCGGGAACTTCCGCATGATGACGAGCCAGGTCACGACGGCGACGAAGGTCGTGGCCATGCCGTATTCGTAGAGGTTGCCCCACGGCGCGCGGTGCACGGCGAGCCCGCGCAGCACGATCGCGGCCAGGTGGAGCAGCGCGGCCAGCACCAGCAGCGCGGTGCCCATGCGGCCGATGCGCTCGGGGCGGCCGATCTCGCGCGGGGGCTCGATGGGCGTCCCGTAAGCCGGCGGCGTCGACGGCGGACCACCCGCGCCGACCAGGTCACGGGAACGCTGGATGCTGCGCTCCGCCGCGAGGCGGCCCTTCGCGCCGAAACCCTGCTCGATGAGGGCGAACATCAACGCGATGACGTAGATCGCCGTCGCGGTGGTATAGGAGTAGTCGCTGTACTGGGACAGCGTCTCGTTGATGATCGGCATGACCTCTAGTTGCCTCTCTGCCCCTGGACCAGCTTGTCGCTGATTCGCTGGAACTCTTCGCCGTAGCCCGCTTGATCGGTGCGCGCCAGCCCGGCGACCTCGATCACGGTACCTGTCCCGCCGTCGCGCGCCGGGGTCACCCGGATCCACACGCGGCGCCGCTTGACCAGCAACGATCCCGCCAGCCCGATCAGCATCGCGACCGCGCAGACCAGCACCCAGCCCTGCACCGGGTCGTGCGAGACCTGGATGGCCACCCATTCCTGCACGCCGTCGAAGCGGACCTTCGTGCCGTCGTCCAGCACGGTCTCCTGGCCCTGGTCCAGATTCTGCCGGGTGAGCTTCTTGAGCCTGCCGTCCTCGACGAGCGACTGGTCGATCTGGAAGATCGACTGGCCGCGGCCGGCGTCGAGGCCGAGGTCACCGCGGTAGATGTCGACGGCCACGGCCGGCTTTTTCGCCTCGGGCCGCGACGACGTCAGCACGTTGCCGTGCATGAACGCGGTCGGGGCGAGCAGACCGGTGATCGCGAGCTGCCGGGTGCGGCGTTCGATCGGGTCGGTGATGCCGGGCTGGTCGATCTTCGTGGCGCCTTCGGAGAGCTTCGTCGGCTCGTCGGCGGGACGCCACGGCGTGATGTTGGTGCGGACGGTGCCGTCCGGGAAGGTCACCGTGAACTTCGGGGAGTAGCCGAAGTTCAGCAGGTAGACGCGGTCGCCCGCGGTGCGCAGTGGCGAGTTGACCTCGAGCCCGTACGGCTTCCACGCGCCGGTCCGCAGGTCTTCGCCGGACTGGTACTCCATGGTGGAGTGGTAGTAGTTCGCCTGCCCGGCGTCGGTGTAGCGCGCCTCGAAGTCCTTCAGGCGGATGCAGAAGGGGTTCAGGTCGGTGCCGTCGACGCGGAGACCGGCGTTGAAGGTGTCGTAACCGAGGATCCCGGAGTTGCACCACTGGCTGTTGTCGGCCTGGACGATGACCTGGCCTTCGTAACCGAACAGCTTGCCCAGCGCGAAGAAGACGATCAGGCCGAGCATGCCGAAGTGGAAGACGAGGTTGCCGGTCTCGCGGAGGTACCCGCGTTCGGCGGAGATGCTCCGGACGCCGTCGGCCTCTTCGCGCTCTACGCGGCGCCATCTCTTGAGCAGCGCGTGCGTGTCCTTCATGACCGCGTCGGGAGTCCGATCGGTCGTGGTGGACAGGTGGTGCGGCATCCGCGTGAGCTTGCGCGGCGTGAGCACCGGCTTCGCGCGCATCGCCTTCGCGTAGTCGAGGCTGCGCGGCGCGAGGCAGCCGATGAGCGAGACCATCAGCAGGAGGTAGATCGCCGAGAACCAGACGCTGCCGTAGACCTCGAAGAACTGCGTGCGGTCGAGCAGTTCGCCCCACCAGCCGTGCGCGGCGATGTACTCGTCGGTCTTGGCGACGTTGAGGTTCCGCTGCGGCAGCAGGGCGCCGGGCATCGCGGCGAGCGCGAGGAGGAACAGCAGCACCAGAGCGGTGCGCATCGACGTCAACCCGCGCCAGGTGTTGCGCAGGAAGGCGAGGACCCGCTTCAGCGGTGTCTGGCGGTATTCGGTGGTCACAAGGGCAGCCTGAGGTCGTTCACGAGGGTGTTCCGGATCCAGCCGATCATGTCGCCCCACAGCCCGGTCACCAACAGGATGCCGACGATCATCAGCAGGACCCCGCCGAAGACCTGCACCTGACGGCCGTGGCGGCGCAGCCAGTCCGTCGCGCGGACGGCCCAGCGGGCACCGACCGCGATGAGGAGGAACGGGACGCCGAGGCCGAGGCAGTACACGAGGATCAGCGCGTAACCGCGGACGGCGGCGCCGCCGGTGGCGCTGGCCAGGGTGGTGACCGCGGACAGCGTCGGCCCGATGCACGGCGTCCAGCCGAGCCCGAACACCGCGCCGAGCACCGGCGCGCCCCACAGTCCGCCGCGCGGCACGCGGTGCGAACGGAACTCACGCTGCAGTCCCGGAATCCAGCCGAGGAAGACCAGCGCCATCGCGATCGTCAGCACGCCGCCGAGGCGCTGGAGGAGGTCCATGTTGAGCTGGACGACGTCGGCGATCCACACCAGCGTCCCCAGCGTCACCACGAAGACGACGGTGAACCCGAGCACGAACAGCGCCGCCGCGCCGACAACGGCGTAACGGCCCTTTTTGCGCTCCTCGTCCGGGCTGACCGCGGGGGCGTCCGCGCCGACCAGCGCCGCGAGGTACGCGAGATACCCCGGCACCAGCGGGACGACGCAGGGCGACGCGAAGGAGATCGTCCCGGCCAGCAGCGCGACACCCGCGGCGAGCAGCAGCGGCCCGGAGAGCGCCAGCTCGGTTACCCCCGTCGCCAACGTGGCCACGCCTCTCGAGGAGTTACAGCGTTCACGCAAAGGAGCGTAGGCAGTGTGGTCGAGGTGAGAACGCCGGGGCTTGCCCAACGGGACCTACGTCGCACCCGATCAGGACGTTGGTCCCGTCCGTCCCGCCCGTCGCGGTGCCTGCCGCAAGTAGAGGACTACTTGCGGTCGGGCAGGGGCGGAGAAAGAGCGGGACACGCGTCCGTCCCGCGTTTCGTCCTCTGGTTGCGGTAGTTGCGCGTGCATCTACCGCAGCCAGAGGACTACTTGAGGGTGTCGGGCGGCGTGAGCGAGATGGTCGGGAAAGCGGACGCGGCGGGCGCCGGCTTGGGACGGCGGTCACGGAACACCCAGCCGCCTGCCAGGCCGCCGAGGAACCCGAAGAGGTGCGCCTGCCAGCTGACCCCCGCGTCCTGCGGGAACAGGTTCGTGAACTGGTACGCGAAGCACAACGCCATGACCAGGCCGATCACGATGTCGATCTTGTGCCGGTCGAAGATCCCGCGTACGAGCACGTACCCGAAGTAGCCCATCACCAGGCCGCTCGCGCCGACGCCGACGGTGCCGGAGTCGTGCAGGGCCCAGGCGCCGAGGCCGCTCGTCACCGCGATCAGGACAGTGACACTGAGGAACTTCTTCACTCCGCGATACGCCGCGAGGAACCCGAAGATGAACAGCGGCCCGGAGTTGAACTCGATGTGTCCCCAGCTGGCGTGCATCAGCGGCGCGGTGAGCACGGTCGGCAGCGAGCTGATCTCCCGCGCTCGTGTCCCGTATTCGAGGGCGAGCTCGTAGCCGTCGAGCGCGTTGTAGATCTGGATCAGCCAGAGGACCACGAGCACGCCGACCATGACCCAGAGCGCCTTCTTGGCCTCCGCGATCATGGCCTCGGCGTCACGTTGTCCGGATCTGGATACGTCTGAAGCAGTCGTCATTTCCTTCTCCCCAGTTCAGAGCCGCTCCACGCGGCGGAATGAGGAGGATAGCCAGCCCGTACGACAGGAGTGAGGGGGCGCCGGAACTCGGCGGGCGGTTCACCCCTCGGCCAGCCGCGTTTCGTCCTCTGGTTGCGGTAGTTGCGCGTGCAAGGACCGCAACCAGAGGACTAAATGGCGTCAGGCGGGTTCGGCGACCAGGCGTTCGACGACGGGCAGCAGGTCCGAAGCCAGCAGGTCCCGCAGGAACACCGCCGCGACGCGGTGCTGTTTGTCCAGCACGATCGTCGACGGGATGATGTTGCGCGGGTAGCCCGAGAGCTGCAGCAGCGTCCGCCCGGACGGGTCGTAGATCGACGGGTACGTCAGCTTCCGGTCCCGCATGAAGTCCTGCGCCGGGGTCCGGTCGTTGTCGCGCAGGTCGATGCCGACCACCTGGACGCCGGACGCCTTGGTCCGGTCGTAGACCTTCTGCATCTCGGGCGCCTCGACGCGGCACGGCCCGCACCACTGGCCCCACAGGTTCAGCACGACGACCTTGCCGGGGAAGTCGGCGATCGAGAGCTGTTCGCCCTCGTTCATGAGGTCGTCGCCGGACAGCGTCGGCGACTGCTGGCGGTCCGCGACGTCGTAGGTGATGTCGACCTTCCCGCCCGGCGACACGAAGTTGAAGCTGCCGCCGGTGACGACGGCGTCCTTGCCGGTCGTGCAGCCCGTGACGACGAGCAACAGCACCGCCAAGACCGCCAGCGTCCGCTTCATGCCCCGGTCACCTTCGGGTCGGTCGTGCCGGCGGGCTCGCTGTAGACGATCCGCACGAGTTCCTCGCCCTCGAAGACCAGGCTGGTCAGCGAAGCGAGCGAGCATTGCCGGACGCGCGGGTCGTGCCAGAGCCGCTTTGCCTCCAGGAACCGGCGCACGGTCCAGATCGGCAGCTGGTGCGAGACGCACAGCGCCTCGTGACCCTCGGCCGCCTGCCGCGCCCGGTAGATCGCGCCGAGCATGCGGTGCGCGATCTCGACGTACGGCTCGCCCCAAGACGGCCGGAACGGGTTGACCAGCTTCGGCCAGTGCTTCGGCTGGCGAAGGGCGCCATCGCCGACGGCGACGCGCTCGCCTTCGAACTGGTTGTCCGCCTCGATGAGCCGGGCGTCGGTGTCGACGTCGAGCCGGTGCGCGGCGGCGATCGGCGCCGCGGTCTCCTGCGCGCGCTGGAGCGGCGAAGCGACGACGTGCGTGATGTCGTGCTTCGCGACGGCTTCGGCGACTGTCAGCGCCTGGCGCTGGCCGCGGTCGGAGAGCTTGAAGCCGGACAGGCGGCCGTACAGGATCTTGTCCGGGTTGTGCACCTCACCGTGGCGAAGCAGGTGCACGATCGTCGTCTCGCTCACGCCTGGACCGCCTCGGCCGCGGCGCGAGCGGCCACGCGCAGCGCGGAGGAGATGATCTCGAATTCGGCGTCGCCCATGGCCGCGTTGACGAACCAAGCCTCGTACGCGCTCGGCGGCCCGTAGACGCCGTTGTCCAACAGTGCGTGGAAGAACGCCGGGTACCGCCAGGTCTCCGAGGCTCGCGCGCCCGGATAGTTCGTCACCGGGCCGTCGCTGAAGAACACGCTGACCAGGTTGCCCGCGTACTGCACGGAGTGCTTGACCCCGGCCTCGGTCAGTGACCGGTCGAACAGGTCGCCGAGCCGCTTCGCGTTGGCGTCGAGGGCCGCGTACACGGCGTCGTCGGCCGCGCGCAGGGTCGCGAGCCCGGCGGCGACGGCGACGGGGTTCCCCGACAGCGTCCCCGCCTGGTACACCGGCCCGCCCGGGGCCAGCTTCGCCATCACGTCGGCGCGGCCGCCGAAGGCCGCGGCGGGCAGCCCGCCGGACATGACCTTGCCGAAGGTGTACAGATCACCGGCGACGCCTTCGAGGCCGAACCAGCCCGCCTTCGAGACGCGGAACCCGGTCATCACCTCGTCCATGATCAGCAGTGCGCCGTGCTCGTGCGCGAGCTCCTTGAGCCCGGCGTTGAAGCCGTCGGCCGGGGCGATGGCGCCCATGTTGCCCGCGGCGGCTTCGGTGATGATCGCGGCGATCGAACCGGGGTTGTCCACAAAGGACTTCCGGACCGCGTCGAGGTCGTTGTAGGGCAGGACGATCGTGTCGGCCGCCTGCGCGCCGGTGACGCCGGGCGACGTCGGGAGGCCGAGCGTCGCGACGCCGGAGCCCGCTTCGGCGAGCAGCGCGTCGACGTGGCCGTGGTAGCAGCCCGCGAACTTGATGATCTTCGCCCGGCCGGTGAACCCCCTGGCCAGCCGGATCGCGCTCATCGTCGCCTCGGTGCCGGAGTTGACCAGGCGGACCTGCTCCACCGGCTCGACGCGCCCGATGATCTCCTCGGCAAGTTCGACCTCGCCGAGGGTCGGTGTGCCGAACGACAGCCCGTTGACGGCGGCTTCGCGCACGGCGGAGACGACGGCCGGATGCGCGTGCCCGAGGATCATCGGCCCCCACGAGGAGACCAGATCGACGTAGCGGTTGTCGTCGGCGTCCCAGAGATACGGACCCTCGCCGCGCACCATGAACCGCGGGGTGCCGCCGACGGAGTTGAAGGCCCGCACCGGGGAGTTCACCCCGCCGGGGACCACGGCTTTCGCTCGTTCGAACCATGCCTTGGACTGATCGACTCCGGTAGTCACGCCCCCAGTCTCGCAAATCCCGGATGACACCCCTCGCCGAGTCCTCGCGGTTCCGGGCGCGGCGTGACCGGCCCCACTAGGGTGGGAGCACTCCTGTCGAACCCTCGCGGAGGAATCAACGTGTCCACGGTGCCGCCGCCGAGCCATCACCGCCGCCTGCGCTGGCAGGCGCTGGCCGGGTTCGTCGCCATGGCGGCGATCGTGGGCGGCGTGGCCGCGCTGGCCGTGGCCACCCGCTCCGAGACGCACTCCGCGCTGGCCCGCCCGTCATGGGCGCCACCGGGCTGGCTTTACGGTCCGATGTGGTCGGCCCTGCTCCTCATGGTCGCCGTCGCGGGCTGGTGCTACTGGCGGACCGACGGCGAAACGCGCGGCTTCGCCTTCTACGGCGTGTGCCTGCTGCTGACCCTGCTGTGGACGCCGTTGTTCTTCGCCGGCGGCGCGCATGTCCTGGCACTGGCCGACGTCGTCGTGCTGGACTTCGTCGTACCCATCACGATGATGGAGTTCGTCCGCCGATCGCGGCTCGCGGCCTGGCTGCTCGTGCCGTACCTGCTGTGGCTGCTGTTCTCGACGGCGGTCAACGCCGCCGTCGTCTGGCTCAACTGAGCTCGGGTTTCTCAGTACTGGGGTACCTTCGGCTTGCGTCCCTTGGCCCGGACGGCGAGCAGGAACTGGCGGATCGCGTCCACCACCAGGATCGCGGCCAGGACGCCCAGCCCGATGGCACCGGCGAGCGGACCACCGAAGTAGCGCTGCGATTCGAGGGTCGTCGTTTCGCCGTAGCTGATCAGGACCGGGACGACACCGGCCTTCCAGCACGCGAAAGCACCCCACACCGCGAGCGCGGCCAGTATCAGTTCGACGGCTCCCACCAGAGCGCGCAGGGGTTTGTGCAGCCGGGCCGAGGGCCGGGTGTCCTCCGATGGCCACAGGTCGGCCCCGGTCGGCTGGGGAAGGTCGATCACAGTGAGCAGCTTCTCATGACTCTGTGGTGCGAGCACGCACCAAATCCTCGAGAGCCTCGCGAAGGGCGTCCGGATCCTTGGCCCAGGCGCGGACGAAGAAGCCGTCGTCGAGCTTCAACCCGACCTCTCCGTGCTTCTTGGGGATCGTCCAGCCGCCCCCGAGTACCCGCGAACCGACCGGCGCCTCGTCGTCTTCGAGGACCTCGGTGATCCGGGCCGCCTCCAGGGTCTCCCTGCCCTGCCGGAAACCGTCGGCGGTGACTTCGAGCGAGAGGTACCGGCGGCGGGCGTACACCCACGGCACGGTGATCAGCACCAGTCCCGCCGCGACCAGAATCCACGCCAGCCAGTGGACCGGCCCACCGGTCGCCAGTTCGGCGAGCAGCCCGGCGAGGGCGAACAGCGGTGCCCACAGCAACGCCGTCCAGCCGACGCCGGGTTCGCCGTAAAGAGTCGGCTCGGGCGTCATGGCAGCTCGCGCCCGGCCTTCGGGAAGTAGCCCGCGACGCTGGGCAGGTACATCAGGATCAGCGCGATCACCGCCAGCAACGTGCCAAGGACCACGAAAATCGCGCCGGCGAGGTAAAAGAGCCCGATGAGCGCCAGGACGACCGCGAGAACGGTCAGCACCGTCCGGGCCGAACGCGTTCCTTCCCTGGCCTTGTAGGCGAATAGGGCGAAGAGCAAGGCGAAGGTGATCGCCCCGACGAACAGGTTCAGGATCAGTCCGTCGACCCCGTCGACGATCCGCGCCGGATCGACCTTCAGCGCGGGGTCGCGTTGTTCGGCGTTCTGCCGGGAGAACTCGTCGATCACCGTCTGCCTGCCGATCAGCAGGTAGACCGGCCCTGCCAACAGGAAGAGACCGGTGGTGATCCACAGCCAGAACGAGATGGCGACCGGCTTCGGCACGGTGGGCTTCGGCGCCTCCTGGCCGGGGAGGATCGGGTCGGGTGCCCTCCCCCGCCTGCGGCGCTCGTCGTCCGTTTCGTCGGCTCTGCTGTCGCTCACGGTCGGCAGCCTACGTGGTCCGGCCGGTCAGTCGAGCCAAGCAGCGGCTTCGGCTGCCCAGTAGGTGAGGATCATGTCCGCGCCCGCACGGCGGATCGACGTCAGCACTTCGAGGATCGTGCGCTCGCGGTCGAGCCAGCCGTTCGCCGCGGCGGCTTCGACCATCGCGTACTCGCCCGAGATGTTGTACGCCGCCACGGGAACCGGCGACGCTTCGGCCGCGGCCCTGATGACGTCCAGATAGGACAGTGCGGGCTTGACCATGACCATGTCCGCGCCCTCGGCGATGTCCAGCTCGATCTCGCGCAACGCTTCGCGCACGTTGCCCGGGTCCTGCTGGTACGTCTTCCTGTCGCCCTTCAGCTGCGAGTCGACTGCCTCACGGAAGGGGCCGTAGAACGCGCTGGCGAACTTCGCCGAGTAGGCGAGGATGCCGGCGTCGGTACGGCCGGCCCGGTCGAGCGCGCTGCGGATCACGCCGACCTGCCCGTCCATCATCCCGCTGGGCCCGAGCAGCTGCGCGCCCGCTTCCACCTGCGCTAATGCCATTTCCGCGTACAAGCGCAGGGTCGCGTCGTTGTCGACACCGCCTTCGGCGTCAAGGACGCCGCAATGGCCGTGATCGGTGAACTCGTCGAGGCACGTGTCGGCCATCAGGACCGTCGAGTCGCCGAGTTCGGCCCTCAGGTCGCGCAGGGCGACGTTGAGGATGCCGTTCGGGTCGATCGCGCCGGTGCCCTCGGCGTCACGGGTCTTCGGGATGCCGAACAGCATCAGACCGCCGACACCGGCGTCGACCGCGTCGACGGCGGCCTTGCGCAGTGTGTCGCGAGTGTGCTGGACGACGCCCGGCATGCTGGAGATCGGGTGGGGCGTGTCGATGCCCTCGGCCACGAACATCGGGAGGATCAGCTGGCGCGGGCTCAGCGTCGTCTCACCGACCAGCCTGCGCATGGCCGGAGTGGTACGGAGCCTGCGGGGACGATGCTCAGGAAACACCCTTACGAAGGTACTCCGGCTCGCTTGAGAACCGGTCCGCAGGCGCGATGAACGGCTCGTTGGTCCGGTCGGGCGGCGAAACCTAAGGGATGGCAAAGAATCACCTTTGCCCGTTTTGCCATCGGTGTGACGCGCGTTACGTTCCACCTCATGTCAACGGTGACCGACCAACTGGAAGAACCGCCCGTCGGCTGGCGCGCACGACTGCGCCAGGTCGGGCCAGGGATCATGGCCGCGGCGACCGGGGTCGGCGCGGGCGACCTCGTCGCGACGATGGTGGCCGGATCGCGCTTCGGGTACACGCTGCTGTGGGCGGTGCTCGTCGGGACGATCTTCAAACTCGCGCTGGCCGAAGCCGTCGGCCGCTGGCATCTGACGTCGGGCCGGACGATTCTGGCAGGCTGGCGGACGCTGGGGATCTGGGCGCTGATCTACTTCGGGATCTACGCCGTGATCTGGGGATTCGTCTACGGCGCGACCGCGATGTCGGCGTCCGGTCTGCCGCTGAACGCGCTCTTCCCCGCGCTTTCGGTGCGGTACTGGGGGATGATCTGCGGCCTGCTCGGCTTCGCGCTGGTGTGGTTCGGCCGCTACGCGATCATCGAGAAACTGATGACGGTGCTCACCGGCGTGATGTTCGTGACCGTGGTCGGGACCGCGATCCTCGTCATGCCGAACTTCACCGCGTTGTTCGAAGGCGCCGTCCCGTCCCTGCCCGACGGCTCGCTCGTCTACGTCCTCGGTCTGGTCGGTGGCGTCGGCGGCACGATCACCATGGCCGCCTACGGCTACTGGACGCTCGCGAAGGGTTGGCGTTCGGCGAAGTGGCTGCCGATGATGCGCACCGACAACGCCGTCGGGTACGTCATGACCGGGATCTTCGTGATCGCGATGCTGATCATCGGCGCGGAACTGCTGCTGGGTCAGAAGATCATCTCGGGTGACAAGGGCCTGCTGTTCCTCGGTGACACGCTCGCCGCGGACTACGGGCAGTGGGCGCGGATCCCGTTCCTCATCGGCTTCTTCGCGGTCTCGTTCACGTCGGTGATCGGCGTCTGGCACGGCGTGAGCCTGCTCTTCGCGGACTGGTGGCGCATCCTGCGGCTCCCCGCGAACAAGACGGAAAGTGTCGAGGCGTATGAGAAGAAGGCCGGAGAACGCAGCCCCATGTACCGGGCTTACGTGCTGTGGCTGACTTTTCCGCCGATGGCGTTGCTGTTCCTGGATCAGCCCTTCCAGCTCACCGTGATCTACGGCGTACTGGGCGCGTTGTTCATGCCGTTCCTGGCGGGGACGTTGCTGGTGCTGATGAATACGTCGCGGGTGCCGCGGGAAGGGCGGTCCGGCTGGATCTCGAACGGGCTGCTGGGGATTTGTCTCGCGATGTTCGCTTACCTCGCCTACACGGAGGTGGTGAAGTTCTTCAGCTGAGGACACCGGCGAGTGAGGTCGATCTCGACGTGGGGTCCGGAGCTTTCGCGACGCCTTACCCCTTAAAAAAGACCCGAATCGCCACTCACGACCCCTGTACCGAGGTGACCAACCCTCGCAAGTAGGCAACTACTTGCGAGGGTCCCAAGTACATGAAGGCCCCCTTCCTTGCGCCTGGAGCAAGGAAGGGGGCCTTCATGTACTTCAACGAACTGTCAGGAGCGACGGGCCCGCTTCGCCTTGCGCGGCGGCGGAAGCGCACCTTCGGCGCGAAGCCGGGCGGCGTGCTCGGCGAGTGCGTCGACCAGGTGCGGGACGTCGGCCTTCTCGGGCTGGACGTCGACCCGCAGCCCGAACTCCACGGCGGTTTCCGCGGTCTTCGGGCCGATGCACGCGACCAGCGTGCGGGTGTGCGGCTTGCCGGCGATGCCGACGAGGTTCCGCACGGTCGAGGACGAGGTGAAGCAGACCGCGTCGAAACCGCCGGTCTTGATCATCTCGCGGGTCTCGGCAGGCGGCGGTGCGGCGCGCACCGTGCGGTACGCGGTCACGTCGTCGATCTCCCAGCCGCGTTCCCGCAGGCCCGCCGAAAGGGTCTCGGTGGCGATGTCCGCCCGCGGCAGCAGCACGCGGTCGACGGGGTCGAGAACGTCGTCGTACGGCGGGAACTCGGCGAGAAGGCCTTCCGAGGACTGCTCACCTTCCGGGATCAGCTCGGGGATGATGCCGAAGGAGCGCACCTTCGCGGCGGTCGATTCGCCGACACAGGCGATCTTCACGCCGGAGAAAGCGCGGGCGTCGAGCCCGAACTCTTCGAACTTCTCCCACACCGCGCGGACGGCGTTGGTCGAGGTGAAGACGATCCACTGGTAGCGCCCGTCGACGAGGCCCTTGACCGAACGCTCCATCTGCGCGGGGCTGCGCGGGGGCTCGACCGAGATGGTCGGGACCTCGTGCGAGGTGGCGCCGTGGCCGCGAAGCCGCTCCGCCATCTCACCGGCCTGCTCCTTGGTGCGCGGCACCAGGACCTTCCAGCCGTACAGCGCACGCGACTCCCACCACGACAGCTTCGAGCGCTGGCCGACGGCCTGCCCGATGGTCACGATGAGCGGGCCGACGAGCTCGCCCGCTTCGTTCGCGACGGTGGCCAGCGTGGTGTCCAGGGTGCGCTGGGTATTTATAGTCCCGTTCGACGTAACGGCGACCGGGGTGGTCGACGGCAGTCCGTGCTCGGTCAGCGCGGACGCGGCCTCGGCGAGGTGCGCCGACGTCGCGTGCAGCACGATCGGGCCAGGGGTCGCGGCCAGCGCGGCCCATTCGACGTCACCGCGCACGTCGACCTCGGTGTGCGTGCCGCCGAGCGCGACACCGGCGTACGCCGGGACGGCGGCGCCGGGCGAGACGCCAGGGATGATGTCGAATACGGCGCTGGTCCGGGAAACGGCCTGCACCTCGGCGACGACGGCGGGCTGGGTCAGCGGGTCACCGGCGATCAGCCGGAGCACCAGCCGTCCTGCCTTGGCCTCGTTCACCAGGTCCTTGGCGACCTCGGTGGCCTCACCGACGGCGGGGCGCACTTCGGCGCCTTCGGCGGTGAAGGCCAGGACGCCCGAAGGGACGTCCGGGTCGGTCACCACGACCTCGGCCTTGGCGAGCAGCTCCTGAGCGCGGACGGTCAGCAGACCGGCGTCACCGGGGCCCGAGCCCACGAAGGCGACACGCCCGGTGGTCTTACGCGCGGGGGTCATCTGTGCGTTCTCCTCTTAGGCGGCCGCGGTCGTTCGCGGCCGTAACTGTCTCTCTCAGCTCACTGGGCGGGGCCGGACAGCGCGCCGGCCCCCAGGTCGAGCAGCTCTGCGGCCAATGTCCGGCCGAGCTGCTCAGCATCGCGGATGTCGGCGAGCGCGGAGGCGCGCACCATGTCGACCGCGTCCCCGTCTCCTTCGACGGCGGCGGTGCCCCGCAACGAGATCCGCTCGACGACCCGGCCATCGGCGTCCAGGTCTTCGACGATCTCCGCCAGCGCTCCGACCGGTGCGCTGCACCCGGCTTCCAGCGCCGCGAGCAACGCCCGCTCGGCGGTCGCCACGGCACGGGTGCCTTCGTCGTCCACTGTGGATCCGAGCAGGTGCTCGATGTCCACGTCGCCGGCCCGGCACTCCACCGCCAGCGCACCCTGCGCGGGAGCGGGCAGCATCTGGATCGGGTCGAGGGTCTCGGTGATCTCCTCCGCCCGGCCGATCCTGGCCAGTCCGGCACGCGCCAGGACGACGGCGTCGAGCTCTCCGTCGCTCACCTTGCGCATGCGGGTGTCGATATTGCCTCGGATCGGCACGATTTCCAAACCGAGACCGAGCGCACGCAGTTGCGCGGTGCGCCGCGGCGAGCCGGTCCCGACGGTCGAACCGGGCGGAAGCTCGCCGAGAGTCAGCCCGTCGCGGGCGATCAGCGCGTCACGCGGGTCCTCGCGGCGCGGCACGGCGGCGAGCACGATGCCCGCCTCCGGCTTCGTCGGCAGATCCTTGTAGGAGTGCACGATGACGTCGACTTCCTCGCGCAGCAAGGCTTCGCGCAGCGCGGAAGTGAACACGCCGACCCCGATCGTCGGGATGGGTGCGGACGACCTGTCACCGGGGGTCGTCACGGTGACGAGTTCGATCTCGGCCCCGGTGGCACGCAGGGCGTCGGCGATGGTGCCGGTCTGCGCGAGGGCGAGTTTGCTGCCGCGCGTCCCGATCCGGATGACTCTGCTCACTGATCACTGTCTTTCGTAGCGGTGGGACTCGCCACGGCGGCGGGTGCCTGCGGATCGAGGCAGAACAGCTCGCGCAGCGCGTTGGCGTAATCGGTGTCGGCCGTCTCGGCCGCCAGCTGCTTGACCCGCACGGTCGGCGCGTGCAGCAGCTTGTCGACCACGCGGCGGACCGTGCGGCCGACCTCCTCGCGAACCCCGGCTTCGAGGTCCGGCAGTCGGTTGTCCAGCCGCAGCAGTTCGGCGTCGACCACCTCGGCGGCCCGGCGCCGCAGCGCCGTCACCGTCGGGGTGACCTCGGCGCTGCGCTGACCGGCGAGGTACTCGCGCACCTCGTCGAGCACGATGCCGGTGGCCTTCGCGGTCTGCCGGTCGGTGGTCGGGGTGCCCTTGTCGCGCATGCGGCGCTGGATGGTCTCGAGGTCGACCACGGTGACGTCGGCCAGTCCGGCGACGTCGTGCTCGACGTCACGCGGGAGTCCGAGGTCGCAGACGACCAGCGGGCGACCGGCGCGGGCCGGGACGTGTGCGGTGGTGAACACAACTTCCTGCGCGCCGGTGGAGCAGACGACGACGTCCGCCTCGGCGACCGCGGCCGCGATCCCGCTCATCTGCACGGCCTTGGCGGGAACGCCCTGCTCGACGCTCGCGGCGGCGAGGCGGGCGGCCCTCGCCTCGGTGCGGTTGGCGATGGCGAGCTCGCCGATCCCGGATTTACGCAGGTGGGACGCGGTCAGCGCGCCCATCGAACCGGCGCCGATGATCAGCGCGTGCTTGCCGGTGAGGTCTGGGGAAGCCGCACGCAGCGCCTCGGAGACGACCGACGCACCCAGCTGATCCAGCCCGGTCTCGGTGTGGACGCGTTTGCCGACGCGCAGCGTGGTCTGGATCAGCTCGTGCAGCGTGCGGCCGACGGTGCCGGCGTCCCGCGCGGTGGCGTACGCGGACCGGATCTGGCCGAGGATCTGCGTCTCGCCGACGACCATCGAGTCCAGGCCGGAGGTGACCGAGAACAGGTGCTCGATCGCGGCGCCGGCGTAGTGCACGTACAGCGAGTCGTAGAGGTCCGCGGGCAGCATCCCGGCCTGGCGGGCGAGCACGTCGGAGACGTCGTTCAGGCCGCCGTGGAAGGTCTCGACGACCGCGTAGACCTCGATGCGATTACAGGTCGAGACGAGGATCGCCTCACTGACGTGCTCGGCCTGCTGCAGTTCGTGGAGCACCTTGGTCACGTCGGTCGCGGGGACCGCGACGCGCTCCAGGGTGTTCAACTCGGCACTGCGGTGCGAGAGCCCGACCGCCAACACGCTCATTCTCAGCGCACCACCATTCCATTGCCGTGGCCGTTCACGCTGCCATTCTCGTCGCCCTTCGGGCCAGCGTCCCCTCCGCCATTGCCGTTAGCGGCCAGATCCGCGCGGCGAGCGACGTGGAACGACAGGATCTGCAGTTCGACGGCGAGGTCGACCTTGCGCACCTCGATATGGGCCGGAACCTGCAGCACCACCGGGGCGAAATTCAGGATGCACTGCACGCCACCTGCGACGAGCCGGTCGCAGACCGACTGCGCGGCGGTGGGCGGAGTGGCGATGACGCCGATGGAGATCTGCCGTTCGGCGCAAACTTTGGGGATCTCGTCGAGATGCGAGACCGGGAGACCACCGACCGGTACACCGACCAGGTCCGGGTCGAGGTCGAACAGGGCCTCGACCGGGAACCCGCGTCCCGGGAAGCCGCCGTAGTTGGCCAGCGCGTGCCCGAGATTACCGATCCCGACCACGGCGACCTTGTGCTTGCGGGTCAGGCCGAGGATCCGCTCGATCTGGCTGACCAGCACCTGGACGTCGTAGCCGACGCCGCGGGTGCCGTACGAGCCGAGGTAGGACAGGTCCTTGCGCAGTTTCGCGGAGTTGACGCCCGCGACCTGTGAGAGTTCCTCGCTGGAGATCGTCGTCGCACCCTGCTCGGCCAGCCCGGAAAGGACGCGGAGATAGACGGCGAGGCGGGCGACCGCGGCTTCGGGGATCGACTTCGCGCGGACCGCTTCCGGCTCGGCGGCGGTCTCGACGGCCGGCATCTCCGCGGTGGGCGCGTTGTCGGCGTCCGGTGTCACCCGGGTGCGCCGGCCTCGTTGCGACACCACGCTTGTCCGCTCCTCTGGTCCTGCTGACGACATGATTCGCCTGAACCAGGAAATCGGCTCTTGACCCGAAACGCTGAGTCCGGTTCGATACGGGCGCTTTCGGAGGCGACGTATCTACGGTAGCCACTTGTGAACGCAGGCACAAAGTCACTGGTGAGCGCTGTGGTCAGCGTCTCTGGTGCGCGTTGACCGAGACCGTGTGGAGTCCGGTCGCCCCGTCGGGCACGGTTCCGACCCGCTCTTCCGTCTGCGTGTGGCCGGACTGGTCCGTGGCACGGACGGCGACCTGATGCCGACCAGCGGTGACGTCGACCTCGGTCCACCACATCCGCCAGGTGTCCTTCGACGTCTCGGCCGACAGGACGGTCTCCCGCCACGGCCCCTGGTCGACCCGCACCTCGACCTTCGCGACGCCGGTGTGCTGCGCCCACGCGATCCCGGACACGACGACCTTCCCCGCGGTCACGGCGGAAACCTTCGTGTCGATCCGCGACTGCGTCTTCACCGGCCCCTCCCGGCCCCAGCCGCGGTCGAGCCAGTACGCCTCGCGCTCCTTCCAGGTGGTGATCTCCAGTTCGGTCACCCATTTCGTGGCGGACACGTAGCCGTACAGCCCGGGGATCACGATCCGCGCGGGGAAGCCGTGTTCGATCGGCAGCGGTTCGCCGTCCATGCCGATGGCGAGCATCGCGCCGCGACCGGGATCCAGCGCGGCTTCGACGGGGGTTCCGCAGGTCCAGCCGTCGACGCTGGTCGCGAACATCTGCTCGGCGCCGGGTTTCACACCCGCCTCGTTCAGCAGGTCGCGCAGGTCGATGCCGATCCAGCGCGCGTTGGAGATGTACGGGCCGCCGACCTCGTTGGAGACGCAGCACAGCGTGACGTCGCGTTCGAGCAGCGGCCGCGAGCGGATGTCGTCATACGTATAGGTGACTTCGCGGTCGACCATCCCGTGGATCCGCAGGCTCCAGTCCTCGGTGCGGACCTGCGGGACGACCAAGGCGGTGTCGATCCGATAGAAATCCTCCGAAGGAGTGAGATAGGGCGGGGTGCCGAACTTCACGAAGTCCGCGTCGGGCGGGATCGGGGGTGCGGTTCTCGCCGCGACAAGCCTGCCGACAGCGGCGCGCGACTCCTCGGCGTTCTTCCTGGTCCCGATGAACTCCCCGGCCAACGCGGCGACACCGGCCCCTACCGCGACGGAGGCGCCGGTGATCAGCACCTTCCGCCGGCCCGGCCCTTCACTCTCGCGGACGTCGAAGAACACGCGCGGCAGGAAGAACCGGTGCAGCCAGGTGAAGACGACCATCCCGGCGACCGTCGCGGCCACCGGTGCCAGCAGTGAGACCTGCCCGAGGTCGGTGCGCACGTAGACGGCGGCGACCCCGGCCGCGCCCAGGACGCCGACGACGAGCTGGCCCGGCAGCGGTTTACTCCGCGACAACTGCCCGGCGAGCAGCGCGATCAGCACCAGCACCGCGGCGAGGCCGATCTTGAGGACGGGCTTGTCCCACGTCTCCAGCGTCCGCTCCGCCCAGGCAACGACGGCGTGCGGGCTGTGGTCGATGACGAAGTTCGCGACGGCGACGAACGGCGAGGCCGTGTACCCGACGAAGCCCGCCACGAGATGCCCGACGCCGAGCGTGGCGGCGAGCGCGAGCAGCCCGGTCAGAGCGGCTTGCGGGAAGGTGAGCCTGCGTTCTTCGTCCACGACTCCATCTTCGGAGCGGATTGGCTCCCAGGTCGGCCGTTCGCCCTTACGAGTGTGTTACGCCAGTGCTTTCCGGAGCCTGTCCTCTTCGACCCGCCAGTAGCCGTGCTCGGCGTCGTCGATCAGGATCACCGGCACGCGGTCGCCGTACTCGGCCCGCCATTCGGGGTCGCTGTCGACGTCCCGCGCCGACCAGGCGACACCCAGTTCGCCACAGATCCGCTCGATGTCCTGTTCCGCGACCTCGCACAGATGACAGCCCGTGCGGGTCATGACGGTCACTTGGTGCGCCATGGCTCCATCCTTACCTGAGCCGGATACGCCGGAGCTTCCCGGTGGCCGAATGCGGCAGCGACTCCGCGAACTCGACGGTGTGCGGCACCTTGTACCCGGCCAGGTGCTCCGCGCAGTGCTCGACGACCTGCTGTTCCGAAAGCGACGCGCCGGGCGCCGGGACGACGACGGCTTTCACCGCCTCGCCGGTGCGCTCGTCGACGACGCCGACGACACCCGCCTCGACGACCTCGTCCAGCATCGAGATCACGTTCTCGACCTCGTGCGGGTAGACGTTGAAGCCGTTGACGATGATCAAGTCGTTGGCCCGGTCCACCAGGTGCAGGTCGCCGTCGGTGTCGAGGTAGCCGACGTCGCCGGTGCGGAACCAGCCGTCTTCGCCGGGCCCGTGCGAGCCGTCGGGCCAGTAACCGGAGAACAGGTTCGCGCCGCGAATCGACACCAGCCCGGTGCCGCCGTCCTCGTCGAAGGCGTCGCCGAGTTCGTCCGGGTCCTGCGGGACGGGCGTCGCGTCGCCGTCGCTGTCGACCAGCCGGACCTCGACGCCGGGCAGCGGCCGCCCGACCGAACCCGGCTTCGGGTAACCGGTGACCAGCGTCGTGGTGACCACGGGCGCGCATTCGGTGAGGCCGTAGCCCTCGTAGACGTCCAGCCCGGTGGCGCCGCGAAGCGCGGTGAGGATCTTGGGGTGCAGCGGCGCCGCTCCCGACGTCATCCGCCGGACGGTGGAGAGGCCGGCCCCCAGTTCGTCGGGGTCCATCGCGGCGAACTCGGCGTACATCGCGGGCACGCCGGCGATCGAGGTCACCCGGTGCTCGGCGCAGTCGGCGAGGGTCCGCTCGGCGAGGAAGCGCTCGGAAAGGATCGCGGTCGCGCCCACCGACGTGGTCTGCAACAACCCTGGCCCGAGGCCGTAGACGTGGAACAGCGGGATGGTGATGAGCACGCGGTCGCCGTGCACGAGGGGCGTCGGGACGATCCGGCTCAGCTGGTCGAGGTTCGCCAGCAGCGCCCGGTGCGACAGCATCACGCCGCGCGGCGGGCCGGTCGTTCCGGAGGTGTACGAAATGACCGCTATGTCCTCACCGGCCCCGGCCGCCTCGGCCGGTACGACTGCTCCATTCGAGGTAACAGGTGGTGAGAGGCTTGTCACTTCATCGAAGAGTTCCTCGGTCGGTTCGCGTTCGAGGACGAGCCGCGCGCCGCTGTGCTCCAGCAGTCCGTTCAGCTCCGCCAACGGAGCCTGCGGCGAGATCGGGACGACCACCGCGCCCGCCCGGAGTGCCCCGAACAACGAGACGGCGAACGCGGCCGACGTCGGCAGCCGTAAGGCCACCCGGTCGCCACGCTCGATTCCCGCGTCGAGCAGGGCACGGGCCAGCGCGTGGGCGGCGTTGTCGAGCTCCGCCCACGTCAGCGAGACCCCTTCGCCGGTCTCGTGGACGGCTGCCTTGCCGGGCCACTGTCGGGCGGCCTCGGCGAGCAAGGTGGGCACGCTTCGTTCGGCAACCTGCTCCGCGTTCAACTGCGAACCTCTTCCCTCGGTGAACGGCGTTGTCAGTTTGTCATCTCCACCACCGTCATGGGTGCCACTCGCTTTCGTCGCAGTTCCGTGACCCAGGCACCGCTACCTACTTCGCGGTAACTAGACGTATGCTGCTGATCGTCGTCGAGTGGTGTTGATCACTCGATGGTGAGAAAAGGAGTCCGGACGTGCAGATCTTGCAGGCCCACGCGGCCGTGGGACATGCGGGCCGGTCTTCCCTGTCCGGAACGGGAGGTGCACCGTGACCCTTCCCGTGCCGAACCCCGTCTCGATGCTGGCGGGCCACATCCTCCGCCGGAGCGGGTGCCCCTCGGTGCCGTCGTCCAGGCCCAAAGCCGAGGAGAGCACCGACGCCGCGGCCGAAGCCGCGAAGGTCGAAGCGTGGGAGCTGGTGAGTGCCGCGCAAGGCGGCGATACGTCCGCGTTCGGCCGTCTCTACGACCGCTACGTCGATGTCGTCTACCGCTACGTCCTGTTCCGCCTCGGCGACCGGGACCTCGCCGAGGACGTCACCAGCGAGACCTTCCTGCGCGCGCTGCGCCGCATCACGTCGGTGAGCTATCAGGGACGTGACGTCGGCGCCTGGTTCGTCACCATCGCGCGCAACATCATCCTCGACCACGTGAAGTCGAGCCGGTTCCGCCTCGAGGTCGTCACCGACGAGGTCGCCGAGCCGAACGGGGCACCGATCGGCAACGTCGGCGTACAGGCTGTCGCGGGTCCCGAACAGCAGGCCATCAGCCGCGCCACCCGTGCCGAACTGCTGCGTTGCGTCGCCGAACTCGGTGAAGACCAGCGCGAGTGCATCGTGCTGCGGTTCATGCAAGGACTCTCGGTCGCCGAGACCGCGGCCATCATGAAGCGCAACGAAGGCGCCATCAAGGCCCTCCAGCACCGCGCGGTACGCCGTTTGGCACAACTTCTGCCCACCGGTTTGCGTTAACCCGCCGATATATCCACCACCGCCCTCAACGGAGATGCTCCGCATCGCTGCGATGTCCTAATATTCATCCCTCACCGGGCCTTGCCGTAACCCCAGAGCGTTCCCGCTCGTTTCCCAGCCAGACCGGTGTCAGGACCGGGCTGAGCAGATGGAGACTTCGCCGTGGGCGTGCCGGGATGGTCCGCACGGGAGCGAGCGGACGGTGACCGCTTCGCGGGCCTTGTCGACGCCACCGCACCACGGGACGACGAATTCGAGCTGGAACTCGCACTCGTCGGCGGTCTGCGCGAACTGGGCGCGAGTGGCGCCCCCGACGCCGAAACCCGGAAGCGGATCCGCGACGAGATCGCCGGACGCCTCGCCGAAGCCGAGGAGCTGCCGAGGCGGCGCAGTCGTGCCATCGCCAACCTCGCCGCGGCGGCCGTCGCGCTCGTGCTCACGCTGGGCGGCATCACCCTGCTGTTGTCCAAGGACGCGTTGCCCGGTGATCCGCTCTACGGCATCAAACGAGCGGGTGAATCGACCGCGCTCAGTCTCACCTTCGACGAGCAGGACAAGGCGAAGAAACATTTGGATTTCGCCACGAACCGCGTCGGCGAACTCGGCGAACTGACCCGGCAGGGCGCGTCCACCGGCGCCTACTTCACCGGCCTCGCCGATTTCGAGACCGATCTGCGCGCCGGCGTCTCCCAGCTGACGTCGATCGTCACCGATCAAGGCGGCCAGATCCGGCTGTCCGAACTCCGCATCTGGGCGCGACAGCAGTCCGACCGGCTCGGCCTTCAGGTCGGGCAAGCCCCCGCCGGGGCACGCGACAAGTTCGCCGCCGTCCGCGTCCTGCTCGACAAGGTCCAGGCACGCACGACGGATCTCGGCTCCCGCTTGGTCTGCTACACGATCACCACGGGCTCGTCCGACGAGCTGGGCGCGCTCCCGGCAGCCGGTGACTGCGTCCGTGACCCCGGCTCCCCCGACGCTGTCGTGCCGCCCGTGACGCCGTCCGCGCCGTCCTCGGCGCCGACCGGATCGCCGACGCCGACTTCCGCGCCGCCGTCGTCCGGCGTGGACACCGCGGCCCCGACCGGACCGCTCGCGCCACCCTCGGGAAGCACGCCGCCGCCCGTCGTGGCCACGCCCGCCCCAACGACGAAGACACCACCCCCGACGACCACCACACCACCGCCGCCGCTGATTTCGATTCCGCCGCTCATCCCGGGGTTACCGCCGATAATCATTGGCTGACGCTCCGTCGATGAGGGAGGCGCCACACCCGGGACGTGCCGGTAAAGCGATCGCTACGCTGTGCGTAGGCACCTGGGATTCCGGAGGCGGTGTGCGTGTCAGTTTGGCGGGGCAAGGATAAGAGTCAAGAGCTCGAACGGCTGGCCGAGCTCGCGGGCGAGGCGTCGGCCGAGGCCGCCATGGCGACCGCGTCCGCCGAAGCCCTCGAACCGCCCGCGCCGCCCGCCCCGCCGGACCTGACCGCGGCCGCGTTCTTCGACGTCGACAACACCATGATGATGGGCGCGTCGATCTTCTACTTCGCCCGCGGCCTGGCCGCGCGCAAGTTCTTCACGTCCGCCGATCTGGCCGGATTCGTCTGGCAGCAGGTGAAGTTCCGGCTCGGCGGCCGGGAGAACAAAGAGGACATCAAAACCCACCGCGAGCGCGCACTGTCCTTTGTGGCTGGTCGTACCGTGCAGGAACTCACCGACATCAGCGAAGAGATCTACGACGAGCTGATGTCGGACAAGATCTGGTCCGGCACGCGGGCGCTCGCGCAGATGCACCTCGACGCCGGGCAGCGCGTCTGGCTCGTCACCGCGACCCCGATCGAGCTCGCGGCCATCATCTCGCGGCGCCTCGGCCTCACCGGCGCGCTGGGCACGGTCGCGGAGACCAGGGACGGCGTCTACACCGGCCGTCTCGTCGGCGACCTGCTGCACGGCCGCGCGAAAGCACACGCCGTCCGGGCGCTGGCGTCACGCGAAGGGCTGAATCTCAAGCGCTGCACGGCGTATTCGGACTCGCAGAACGACGTCCCGATGCTGTCGGTCGTCGGGACCGCGGTCGCGGTGAACCCGGACGGTGGACTTCGCGACGTCGCACGTGCGCGCGGCTGGGAGATCCGCGACTTCCGGACCGGCCGAAAGGCCGCGAAGATCGGCGTGCCCTCGGTGCTCGGCGCGGGTGCCGTGGCCGGTGCCGTCGCGGCCGGCATGGCCTACCGGCGCCGCTGACACCTCGCCACTCCCGCAATTAGTCCTCTAGTTGCGGTCCTTGCGTGTGCAAGTACCGCAACTAGGGGACCAAACGCGCCGGGGGTCAGCCCCTGAAGACGCTCTTCCGCTGCGAAAGGCGTTTGTACAGCGACTGCTGGATAGACTCCCGCACCTGGTCGGTCAGCGTGAACACCAGCATCGGGTCGTCCACGGCGTCCGCGTCGTAGGTGTCCGTGCGGATGGGCTCGCCGAACTCGATGCTCCACTTCGTCGGCAGCGGGATCGCGCCGAGCGGGCCGAGCAGCGGGAAGAACGGCGTCACCGGGAAGTACGGCAGGCCGAGCAGCCGCGCGAGCAGCTTGAGGTCGCCGACCTTCGGGTAGATCTCCTCCGCGCCGATGACCGACACGGGAATGATCGGCACTCCGGTCCGCAGCGCCGCGGAAACGAAACCGCCGCGGCCGAACCGCTGCAGCTTGTACCGCGACGAGAACGGTTTCCCGATGCCCTTGAACCCTTCCGGCCAGACGCCGACGAGTTCTCCCTTGCGCAGCAGGCGTTCCGCGTCTGCGTTGCAGGCGAGCGTCTGCCCGGACTTGCGGGCGAAGGAGCCGACGAGCGGTACCTGGAACACCAGGTCCGCGCCGAGGCCGCGCAGGTGCCTGCCACCGGGGACGTAATCGTGCACGGCGACGGCGGTCATCAGCGCGTCGAGCGGCAAGGTTCCGGAGTGGTTCGACACGAGCAGCGCGCCGCCGTCGGCGGGCAGGTTCTCGACGCCGAAGGTGTCGACGCGGAACCACTTCTCGAACAGCGCGCGCAGCGGCGGCAGCAGCAAGGTCTCGGTGAGCTCGGCGTCGAAGCCGAACTCGTCGACGGTGTAGTCACCGGTCAGCCGGTCCCGCAGGAACCCCAGCGCCGTCCGGAGCGAGGCCGGGAGGAGGTCCGTGTCGGCCGGGCGGGTCCGGGCGGGCGAGACCCGCGCCGAGCCGGGGAACTCGACGACGGGCGCGTCCGCCCGGCGCTCCCGTTCCAGCTGTACTCGCGCCTCTTCGGACTCGCGAAGATCCCGCTCCGCCTGAGCCGCCCGGTCCGGTTTCTCTCTGCCGGGGCCGCGCAACGGGATGACCTGCGCTTCAGCGCCGCTCACGTCTTTCGCCTCGCCTTCGTGAGAGTTTCGGGGGTCGTTCTCGTGTGGCCTGCTCACCGGTGCCCCGCCTGCCCGGTGGCCGCGGCCACCAGGACCTTGCCGGCGAATCCGGCCAGCCTGCCGCCGTCCACCACGGGCCTGAGCCCGCGGCCGGTGATGTAGTCGTCGAACGCCTCGCGCGTCGTCCACCGTGGCGTGTAGCCGAAGTCCTTCTTGAGCTTCGCGATGTCCACGACCCGGCCGAAGTTCAACAGCCGCACCTGGTCGGCGGAGAAGTCGACCACGCGGGCTCCCCGTAGGACCTTGCCGATCGACGGCACGACACCGCTGGGCATCGGCAGTTGGACCCGGCCGGCTCGCCGGATCGCCTGTGACAGGGTGAGTACCCCTTCCGAGCCGACGTTGAACACGCCGGACTTGTCTTCCAGCGTCGCCTGCTCGAAGACGGCCAAAGCGTCCGAAGCGTGCAGCAGCTGGATCCGCGCGTCGTAGCCGAAGACGGTCGGGACCACCGGCAGCGCGAAGTAGCGCGAGAGCACGGTGTCGATCTCGGGGCTGATGATGTTGGCGAACCGGAACAGCGTCGTCGTGATGTCGGGACGGCGGCGCATGAGCCCGCGCACGTACCCCTCCATTTCGACGGCGTCCTTGGCGTATCCGCTGGTCGAAGTGGGGATGAGCTCGGAATCCTCGGTGAAGACCGCCTGCGAACGCGCTCCCGCGCCGTAGACCGCGGCCGTCGACTTCACCACGAGCTTGCGCACGAGCGGCGAGCGCTGGCAGGCCGCCAGCAGCCGCATCGTGCCGATGACGTTGAGCTCTTTGATCGCCGTGCGGCGAGCGGGCCCGGCCGGATGCACGGTGCACGAGGCGTGCACGACGGTGTCGACCTCGGCCGTGCTGATCACCTTGGCGATCAGCGGGTTACGAATGTCCGCGCGGATGTATTCGGCGCGGCCCATGCGCTGCAGTACCGACTTCTGCGGAGGCGTGGTGTCCACGCCGATCACCCGCTCGAACTCCGGATTGTTGCCGAGTCTGGCGAGCAGTTTCCCGCCAAGGTCTCCCCCGACCCCGGTCACGAGCACGATGTTCGACGGCATAGGACTCCCTGCGGCTTTGGTCGGTTCTCGGACTCGATCACGGAGTCCTGACGACCTCGAGCGCGAACTTGATCTACCGAGCGTGCGCGAACCCGCACTCAATGGAAGCATCGCGCGGCTGCCCTTGAGATGTTACCGCTCATTAGGGGTAGTCGACTCAGCGCTTACATGCTATTAACCGGGCGCTCGCAGAGGGGAGGCACGGCTCACTCGAATGGGCGGACGACGTCCACTAAATGGGAGTGGCCCGCCCAGAAACTGGACGGGCCACTCACCGGCTGTGTCTTACTTGCCGGCCTTCCTACGCTGAACTCGCGTCCGGCGCAGCAACTTGCGGTGCTTCTTCTTCGACATGCGCTTACGGCGCTTCTTGATCACAGAGCCCATCGTGAGCGCTCCTTCCTTCGTCGTCGGTCACGCTGCCCGGCGCAGCGTCCAACGGGTGGAGCGCACAGGCACGAGCGGTCTTCCAGGGTACTCGCGCCCCGGAAGACGCTCTCCGGCGGGCATACTGTGCCCCGCGAAGCGGGCCTCAGCCCACGTCGAAGTACGCGCCCCGCAGATACTCGTGAACGGCCTTTTCGGGCACTCTGAACGACTTCCCCACGCGCACCGCAGGCAACTCGCCCGAGTGAACCAGGCGGTAGACGGTCATCTTGGAGACCCGCATCAGCGTGGCCACCTCGGCGACCGTCAGGAACTGGACCTGACCCACTGAGGGCAGATCATCCTTCTTGTTCGACGGCATGAATCACCGTGCCCTTCGACACGTGTCGCGCCACGCGGCTTCCCCACCTGTGGTATCGACACGCACGTGCTCTCTTGAGAGTAGCGGGACACGTGTGACTAAAGCGACGCGAGTCACCGAGATGGGCCTGTATCCAGGAGCTGAAGGACCCTTTCGCCGCGTCTTAAGCAGCGAAAGCGTCCTTCACCGCTTCCTATGCGGGGAAAGTCCCCTTCAGCTCTCGTGAGCGGCGCCCAGTTCGGTCGAGCGCTCCTTCGCGGCCTCGATGGCGGCCAGCAGCGCCGCGCGGACGCCGTGCTTCTCGAGTTCGCGGATGGCGTTGATGGTCGTTCCGGCGGGTGAAGTGACGGCTTCGCGCAGCAGTACCGGGTGCTCGTCGGACTCCGCGAGCATCTTCGCCGCCCCGACCGCCGACTGGATGATCAGCTGCCCGGCGAGCGCGCGGGGCAGGCCGAGCAGGATCCCGGCGTCGATCATGGCCTCGACCAGGTAGAAGAAGTACGCGGGCCCAGACCCGGACAGCGCCGTGACGGCGTCCTGCTGCGACTCCGGCACCTCGACGACCTGTCCGACGTGCGAAAGCAGGTCCTTCACCAGCGCGATGTGTTCGGCGGTCGCGTACGCACCCGCGGAAACCGCGCTCATCGCCTCTCCGACGAGCATCGGGGTGTTCGGCATGACCCGCACCACCGGGACGCCGTCGGCCAGCCTGCGCTCGTACAGGGCGGTCGGCAGGCCCGCGCACAGCGAGACGACCAGCGACTCCCTGCCGAGCAGCGGCGCGAGGTCGGCGAGAACCGGGTCGATGTCCTGCGGTTTGACCGCGACGACCAGCACGTCGGCTTGGCGCGCGGCGTCGGCGACGGTGACCCCCCGCACGCCGTAGCGCTCCGTCAGCTCGGCCGCGCGCACCGGATACCGCTCGGTGAACAGCAGGTCGCCGGGGCTGTGGCCGCCATGCAGCAGGCCCGAGAGCAGGGCCTCCCCGATCTTTCCGGCACCCAGAACCGCGATCACACTCATGCCTGCTCCTCGTACCGGGTCACTTCACGGCGCATGAGCGGGCACTGTGTCACTGATCCGCTCGCAAGCTCGCTCATGCGGTTCAGCGTGCCAAACCGCCGTCAGCCCCCGGGCGCCGGGGCAAGCGCCAGCTGACGCGCCTGGCAGACCAGCCTGCCCTGCGAGTCCACCACGGTTGCGTCCGAGTCGAACCAGGCCTCGTGCACCGAGTGGGCCTGCACGATCACCCGCAGCCAGCCCGGCGCCGGCCGGGTGCGCAGCAACGCGGTCAGCTGGACGGTCGGCGACCAGCCGACGCGACCGAGGTTGTAGACCACCGGCGGGTTCACGTCCCCCGCGAGCAGGGCGAAGAAAGGATCCGGCGGACCGTGCCGCGGCCGGACCCACAGCCGCATCTTCGGCGGGTCGCCGATCCGGCCGTGCAGGTAGCCGGCGCTCGCCGGATCCAGCCGGACCTCGCAGCCCTGCGCCAGGTTGAACATCCCTTCGGACGTCTCACCGGTGACGGGCACCGCGCCGGGCGGGGGCTCCGCGGGCATGGTCGGGACGCCGGTCCACTCCGGACGCCGCATCGGCAGCCGTCCGGTGGTCACCCTGGCCTCGACGCAGCTGCGGCCCCGCTGCTCCAGCAGGACCGCGACGACCGAGGCGCGCCTTCCGACCTTCCGGACGTCGGTGCGCAGCAGCACCGGCCCCACCGCGGGCGGGTGCAGGAACTCCGCGCTGATCGCCAGCGGCTCGGACGGCGGCTCGCCGCGTTCATGAAGGAGCGAGAGAGCGGTCCGCGCCATCAGTGCCATCAGGAAGCCGCCGTGCGGATGCCCGCCGATCGACCATTCCGTGCGCAGTACCGCTGTGAACGTGCCGTCACCCAGTGAGCGCGTCGCACATGCCGCGTCGAAGGAGGTGCTCGTGTCGTCAGCCGCGCTCACCGAGCACTGACCCAGGCCACGAGCCGATCCATCGGGGTGCGGGAGATCAACAAACGCAGCTGGTTCACGGTCGGAACTTTACGTGTACCAGCGCCTCGAGCGCAGGGAGGAATGAATCTCCGCACCTGGGGACGATCTTTGTCACTGACCGAGGTGAAGCCTCGCGAACAAGAGTGACTCCGCGAGATCTCTCGACCGCTGTGCCGCGCCCGGCGAGCGGCGGGTGTTGATCTCCAGCACGACCTGCCCGGAAAAATCGCTGTTCACGAGCTTTTCGAGAAGTTCGGCGCAAGGCTCGATCCCGCGTCCGGGCACCAGGTGCTCGTCCTTCGGGAGGCCCGTGCCGTCCGCCAGATGGACGTGCGTGAGCCCTTTTCCCATCCGTTCGGCGAGCGCGAGGGCGTCCATACCGGCTGCCGCTGTATGGGACAGGTCGAGCGTGTAGTGGCGAAACCCTACGTCCGTAGGGTCGATCGAGGGCCGGAAGGCCGACACGCGCGACGTCCGCGAGCCACCGGGCGGGCGGACCTTGAACATGTTCTCGACGGCGACCTCGATGCCGCTCTCTTCTTCGAGTTCGTCGACGAGGTCCCCGAACGTGTCGCCGTAGCGGCGCTGCCACCGGAACGGTGGATGCACCACGACCGTGCGCGCGCCCAGTTCCAGTGCCGCGTCCACGGACATCCGCAGGCGCACCTCGGGATCCGGCGACCACACGCGCTGAGTGATCAGCAGCGACGGCGAGTGGATCGACAGCACCGGCACGCCGGTGCGGCGCGACCAGCGGCGCAGCGCGGAGACGTCCTGGCTGACCGGGTCGGCCCAGATCATCACCTCGACGCCGTCGTAGCCGAGGTCGGCGGCCATCTCGAAGGCCACGCCCGCCTTCAACGGCCAGACGGACGCGGTCGAGACACCCACCGGAATGCGAGCTGCCATTCCGGCATCCTTCACGAAGCCGCTAACGCGCGACCAGGAGGAGTGCGGCCGGTGAGACCGTCACCACCAGCCCGACCAGCACCGCGAGCACCGTGGTCTGCAGGTCGTCCGCCCGGCGGATCTTGCGGACGATCCACACCAGCGCGACGATCACCAGCAGCGCGGCGACCAGCGCGGCGGCGGGGATGTTCACCCACAGCCAGTTGAAGCCCAGCCAGACCCCGGCGCCGCCGACCACGCCGAGCGCGAGCTGACCGGCGAGCGCCAGCCACTGCTTCCCCGGCGAAGCGTTCTCGGCAGGCTCCTCGGGCTCGGCCTCTTCGACGACGTCCGCGTCCTGCTCGTCGTAGTCGTCTTCGTACTCGTCGGAGCGGTAGCCGTAGTCGTCGCGTGCGAAGTCCGGACCGCCGTCGGGGTACGCCGGGTCGGCGAACTCGCGCTCGTACTCGTCGAGGTCGTCCGACCGGCGGTCGCGGTCGTCGAGCGAATGCGGTGGCACGAACGGCATCGGAGCGGGATGGGGCGGGTGGGAAGACTCCATGATGGACGGCCCGGCGCCGAATGGGTCCGGTTCGGGGTCGGTGTCCGGTTCGACGGGCGCGACCGGGGGCGGTACCGGCGGGATCCCGCCGATCTCGGTGTCCTCGGACTGCACCTTCTGCCTGCGCTTGCGCCATCCGGCGAGCCCGGCGGGCGGCACCGCGGGCTCGACGGGCGCGGGTGCTTCGGATTCGGTGTCGTCGCCGACCGCGGCGAACTGCTCGGTGCTCGGCTCGCCCTTGGGCTGGGCGGGACGAGCGGGCGGACGGCGGCGCCGCGCCGGCTGCGCGGGCGGGGTCGCGAACGCGCCGCTGGCCATCGGCCCCGGCGCTTCCTGGACGTCCTCGGGCGGAGCGTCCGCCCCGCCGTCGAGTCTCGCCGAAAGTCCCGTGGACGGGGGTCCGGCGGGCGGCTCGGGGCGACGGCGGACCGGCGGCACCGCGCCGCGGGTCTCCTCCGGGTCCGCGGGCCGCGAACGGCCGCGGGGGGGCAGGCCTTCGGAATCCGGCGGACGCTGCTGGTAGCCGGACTGTTCCTGCGGCGGAGTCGGCCGGACGAACTGGCCGGACTGCTGCGGCGGACGCTGCTGGTAGCCGCTCTGCTCCGGCGGCGGAGTCGGCCGGACGAACTGGCCGGACTGCTGCGGCGGAGCGGGGCGTGCGAACTGCCCGGATTCCTGCGGCGGCTGGCCTGGCTTCGGCGAGCGCACCGGCGGTGTCTGCCTGGTCGGGGTGGACGCGACGTCCGGCGGCACCGGCAGCGGCGCGGAATCCTGCTGCGGCGGCGGAACGGGGCGCGCGCCCGAGTCCTGGGGGCGCGAACGGCGTGGCGGTCGCGACGGCGGCGGAGGGGTGTCGCCGGACACCCTGTCGATGATCGCCTGCGGCGCGGTGTCACTCACCGAGGGCGCGCGGCGGCCGCGTGGCGGCTCGGGAGCCTCGTCCTCGTCGTCGTCGGCCGCGCGGCGTCGCCTGCGGCGCCCGCCTTCCGGCTGGGCTCCGTGCTGCGCGAGCAGCTCCGCCACGGTCTTCTGGGGCGGGCCGCTCTGTGTTTCGTCCGTCATACCGTGTTGTCCAATGCGCGCTCCAGCCGTTGTGAACCGGCACGCGACGGGGCATCGGCGGCGTCGCGCGCGCTATCCACCGTCATCCGCGTTTCCGTCACCTCTTCACCGTGCCCGTTCTCCTTCGACGAAGTCCAATCGGGCGCTGCCGCCCCCAGTCTCGTCCGCACCATTCGAATGGTCCAGCCGTCGCAGGATGACACCTTCTCGCAGTGCCCACGGACAGATCTCCAGTTCTTCCAGGGAAAGCGCCCGCATGGTGGCTTGTGCGACGAGCGCGCCCGCCACCAGCTGATGCGACCTGCTCGCGCTGACCCCCTCGAGTTGTGCCAGGTCATGGGCGGTCATCCGGGAGATGAACGCGATGAGCTGGCGCAACGCGGTGTCGGTCAGGGTACGGCGCGCGTGCGGCCCACTCGCCGACGGCGCCGCTCCGGTCAGCCTGGCGAGTGACCGGAACGTCTTCGACGTCGCCACGACACGATCGGGTTCACCCAATTTGGCGACCTTCTTCGCGAGTGGGGCGAGCTGTTCTTCGAGCCACGCCGAAGTCGCGATGAGCTCGGAGCGGGTCGGCGGGTCGTGCTGGAACCGCGTCCGGGTGGTCCGGCCCGCGCCCAACGGGAGGGACTCGGCCAGTTCGGGCTCCTCGTCACGGCCCATCGCGACCTCCAGGGAGCCGCCGCCGATGTCGAGCACCAGCAGCTTGCCCGCCGACCACCCGAACCAGCGGCGGACGGCGAGGAAGGTGAGCCGGGACTCGTCGACACCGGAAAGCACCTTCAGCTCCACACCGGTTTCGTCATGGACCTTCGCCAGCACCTTCGGGGCGTTCTTGGCCTCGCGGACCGCCGAGGTCGCGAACGCCATGACCTCTTCGCAACCGAGGCGCAGGGCCGCCGCCTTCGCCGATTCGACCGCCTGCACGAGGCTGTCCGCGCCCGCGCGGCTCAGGTCACCGTTGCGGGTGATCTGCTCGGCGAGCCGGAGGACGGCCTTTTCGGAATGCATCGGGGTCGGGTGGGCGCCACGGTGGGCGTCGACCACGAGCAGGTGGACGGTGTTGGAACCGACGTCGAGTACCCCAAGGCGCACGAGCGTCTACGGTACCCGCCCGCACGTCAGGTCACGAAACCGTAACCGTGATCTGTATCGCAACGGGCGGGGCTGAAGGGGACTTTCCCCGCATGGGATGCGGGGAAAGCGCCCTTCATCGCGTCTTATGCGGGGAAAGTCCCCTTCAGCTCACGTCTCGAACTTGTAGCCGAGCCCACGCACCGTGACCAGGTGCCGAGGCGATCCAGGGTCCGGTTCGATCTTCGACCGCAGGCGCTTTACGTGGACGTCGAGCGTCTTGGTGTCGCCGACGTAGTCCGCGCCCCACACCCGGTCGATCAGCTGCCCGCGGGTGAGCACGCGGCCCACGTTGCGCAGCAGGTACTCGAGCAGGTCGAACTCCTTCAGCGGCAAGGAGACCTCCTGGCCGTCGACGGTCACCACGTGCCGCTCGACGTCCATCCGCACCGGCCCGGCGGTCAGCACCAGCGGCGCCAGCTCGCCTTCGGAGCCCGGCTCACCGCCGCGGCGCAGCACCGCCCGCACCCGCGCGATGAGCTCGCGGGCCGAGTACGGCTTGGTGACGTAGTCGTCGGCGCCTAGTTCCAGTCCGACGACCTTGTCGATCTCGCTGTCGCGCGCGGTCACCATGATCACCGGCACAGCGGAGCGCTGCCGGAGCTGCTTGCAGACGTCCGTCCCGCTCATTCCGGGGAGCATGAGATCGAGCAGGACGATGTCGGCGCCGTTGCGGTCGAATTCCTCGAGCGCCTGCTGCCCCGTTCCGGCCACGGCGGCGGTGAAGCCCTCCTTGCGCAGCAAGAACGCGAGCGGGTCGGCGAACGACTCTTCGTCCTCGACGATGAGAACCCTCGTCACAGGTTTCCTCCATGGTCGGGGCTTTCTTGCCCTGTTGCCACGAGACGGGGTGTCCGCTCGGGGGTCTTCTCCGGCCGGGATGCCGGCGGAGCCTGTTTCGCGGTCGCGGCCGGCTCGGCACCGATGTGCGCGGGGATCCGCAGGGTGAACGTCGACCCGGTGCCCGGACGGCTCCAGAGGCCGACCGAACCACCGTGGTTGGCGGCCACGTGCTTGACGATCGCCAGGCCGAGCCCGGTGCCGCCGGTCGACCGCGACCGCGCCTTGTCCGAGCGGAAGAACCGCTCGAAGACACGCTGCTGCTCGTCCTCGGCGATGCCGATGCCGCGATCGGTCACCGCGATCTCGACCTTCCCGTCGACCAGCCGCCTGCTGATCGACACCGGGCTGCCCGCCGGTGAGTACGCGACGGCGTTCTCCAGCAGGTTCGACAGAGCGGTGACCATCAGCGTCCGGTCGCCCTCGATGAGCAGCCCGCTGGCCGAATCGGTGGTGATGGTGATTTCGGCGGATTCCGCCGACAGTGTCGTCCGGCCGAGTGCTTCGCGGACGACGGCGTCGACCTCGACCACGTTCAGATCGGGCAGCCGCTCGGCGCCCTGCAGCCGCGACAGCGCGATCAGTTCGGTGACGAGCTGGCCGAGCCGGGTCGACTCGCGGAGGATCTTGCCGCCGAAGCGGCGGACCTCCTCGGTGTCCTCCGCGGCGTCGAGCACGGCCTCGGTGAGCAACGCGATCGCACCGACCGGGGTCTTGAGTTCGTGACTGACGTTCGCGACGAAGTCCCGCCGGACGGCTTCGAGGCGGATGGCCTCGGAGTGGTCGACGGCCTCGACCACGGTGAACCCGTCGCCGAGCGGGCGGACCTCGCCGAGGACGGCTTCGGGCTGGCGGCCCCTCGCCTCCACCGGGGACAGGTCGATCTCCATCGGGTCGTCGGTCTCGACCACCTGCTCGGCGGCCTTGCGGGCCCGCGGATCGGCCTGGTTGACCTTCACCAGTCCCAGCTCGTAGGCGCGCGGGTTGTGCAGGACCATGTCCCCGAACTTGTTGAGGACGACGACACCGTTGTTGCTGGACCGCACGAGGCGTTCGAGCAGTTCGGCGACGGTGGGTCCGGTCGGGCGCCGTTCCTCGCGGCGGGCGCGGCCCCTCGCGATCAGGAAGCCGACGACCACACCGACGATCAGTCCGCCGACGGCAAGGGCGAGTGCAACAGGCGTGGTCACAAGGGGATCGTAAGGGCGTGGGTAGTCTTTTGGCCTAGTCCCGGCCGCGTACTCGTGATGCCTATGACACCTGGGGACACCCTGTTCGCCTGCAGGTTAGGCGCCGTTCATGTGACCGATCCCATGTCGAGATCTCCTGGGTGAGGCGGATCACCCGAACCGGGGACACCGGTGGCGGCTCGCGTCCGGATCCCTACTTTCGTCGCGACTCTCCGCCACCCGCGTCGCCCGCGCGCCGGGAAAAGCGATGTTCCCGTCACGGCGGCCGGGGAATGTTGGAAGACTGTCGCGGTGGAACTCGTCAGTGACATCTCCCTGATTCGCGGAGAAGAAGAGCTGTTCGACCGGACGGCTCATCTGTTCGTCGCGGCGACCGACATCGCGTGCGCGGCCGACGATCTGTACACCTGGGCGCTTTCCCGGCCGTCGCTCACCCGGCAGGGCGAGCGGCTGGTGCGCGACAAGCGGATCCGCAAGCTGTACCGCCCCGGTGTCCTGCTGAACGAGCAGACCGCGCGGCACCTGCACCACCTCTCCGGTCTCGGCGCGCAGATCCGGATCGGGACCGAGGAGATCAACGAGACGATCCTGCTCGACGAGCGGGTCGCGATCATGGCGGGCGACGAGGGCAAGGCAGTGCGCTCCTACAGCGTCATCTCGCGCCCGGAGCTGGTCCAGGGCATCCTGTCCCTGTTCGAAACCGCCTGGCAGGCGGCCGCCACACTGGAGACCTTCGACGCGCGGTTCGCCGACATCCGGATGGAGGCACCGCAGATCCTCGAGTTCCTGACCACCGGCTGCAAGGACGACAAGGCCGCGAAGAGCCTCGGCATGGGTGTGCGCACCTATCAGCGGCGCGTCTCGGAACTGCTGGTCGCGCTCGGCGTGACTTCGCGGCTCCAGGTCGACGCGCGGGCGAGAGAGCTCGGCCTCCTGTGAGGCGCTGGGCGGGATTCGCCGTGCTGCTCGTGCTCGCGGGCTGCACCACCACCGTCTCCGGCACCGCCAGCCCCGAACCCGCGAGCCCGCCCTCGAACCTCGCGCTGGTGAACCCGGCGGGCACGGCTTCGGTGCTGACGTCGGTCAAGAAAGCCGTCGAAGCGGTGTTCTCCTACGACAGCACGGCCCTGCCCGCCTATGAGAAGGCGACCACCGAGAACCTGACGCCCGCGGCGCGCGAAGAGATCGCGAAGCTGCTGGCCGAGGTCCGGAACTCGGCGGAGCCGATCAAGCTGGTGACGCGGGTGATCGTCTCGGCGGCCGTCGAGCAGACGGCGGACAAGGCGCAGGTGCTGACCGTGCTGGACCAGAGCAGCAGCCGGGCGGGCACCACCAGCAAAGGCCTCGCTTCGGTGCTGCTCGCGGTCGTGCGCGAGGGCGACCGCTGGCGGATCGGCGAGGTCAAGGTGAACCCGGCAGGGTCGCCGCTCGCCCCGGAGAAACCGGGCGTGGGAGACCGAGTGATCGCGAGAGTGCGGGACTCCGCGCGCGACGGCGCTCTGCGTGTCGCGGAGGTCCTGTTGAGCGTGAATCCGGCCGATCCCGAAGGCAGCTTCGCCCGCTACGAGTCCGTCTCGACCGGACAGCTGCTGACGCAGTTCCAGCAAGGCAAAGCGACTCAGGTGAGCCAGATCCGGGCCGCGGGCACGAAGTCGTCGATGGCGCCGAACCCCGTCGCCGCGGTCATGGAGGTCGTGGACGACAAGGCGAGTGTGCTGCTTTACGCGGCGACGAACGTCACGGACGCGGTGGGCCAGGTGACGAAGAAGTACCTGCCGATCGTCCTGCGCCTGCGGCACCTGCCGGAGGGCTGGAAGGCCGCCGGTGTCGAGACGGTCCAGCCCCTCCCCTGACGCAATTCGTCCTCTGGTTGCGGTGATTCGAGAGCGAACTACCGCAACTAGAGGACGAATTGCGAGAGGTCAGCGGCCCTGGTTCGCCACGGCGGCCGCGGCTTTCTTGGCGGCTTCCGGGTCGAGATAAGTACCGCCGGCGGTGACCGGCTTGAGGTCCTCGGTGAGGTCGTAGCGCAGCGGGATGCCGGTCGGGATGTTGAGCCCGGCGATGGCGTCGTCGGAGATGCCGTCGAGGTGCTTCACCAGCGCCCGCAGCGAGTTGCCGTGCGCGGCGACCAGCACGGTCTTGCCCGCGCGCAGATCCGGCACGATCGCGGACTCCCAATACGGCAGCAGCCGCGCGACGACGTCCTTGAGGCATTCGGTCAGCGGGGCGGAGTCGCCGAGGTCGGCGTAACGCGCGTCGCCCGCCTGGCTGAACTCGTCGGCCGGGTCGATCGGGGGCGGCGGGGTGTCGTACGAGCGGCGCCAGAGCATGAACTGCTCCTCACCGAACTCGTCCAGGGTCTGCTTCTTGTTCTTGCCCTGCAGCGCGCCGTAGTGCCGCTCATTGAGGCGCCAGTCGCGCCTCACCGGGATCCAGTGCCGGTCGGCGGCGTCGAGCGCCAGGTTGGCGGTCGAGATCGCCCGGCGCATCAGCGACGTGTGGAGGACGTCCGGCAGCAGGCCGGACTCGGCGAGCAGCCGCCCGCCCTTGCGCGCCTCCTGCTCGCCCTGCTCCGACAGCGGCACGTCCACCCAGCCGGTGAACAGGTTTTCGGCGTTCCACGTGCTCTGCCCGTGACGCAGCAGCACCAGAGTCCCAAGCTCAGCCATGGGGTTCAGCCTGCCAGAGCAGGCGGAAGCGCCGGTCAGAGGGCCGGGATCTACGGAGAGTGCATTACCTGCGAGTAACACCTTCACCCGTCCAGAAGACGGGTTGCCAACAAGTCCCGATCTCCGGAAATCAGGCTGCACTCCGTTATCCCGGTTTTCGAATTTCACTCTAACGGAGTAACCAGTAGTCTTGTGATTACAGGTGGAGATCTGACAGTTTGACTAAGTCCCGCGCGGCCGGATTCCACGCACTCCCCGGCTCGCCGCGGGCGACGACCGCGACTCGTCTCCCCCCTGCCGAGTCGCGGCGCCCGCCGGCCCCGTTGGCATCCCCCTCGTCACCGGGTCCACCTTGGCGGGAACTTCAGCGGGGCGGCTCGAGATCGCGACTCCCCCCTCCCTCGAGCCGTCCCGCCTAGTCTTTCCCGGGCCCGCGCGGGCTTGCCCGCCGGAAGGGTCCTTCCCACGCCACCGTGGTGACTGGTGGACCACTGGGGCGACCTGCCGAGTGTTCCGAGTCCGTGAAGGACTCCTTGAGGGACTCTGGGTCCCTCAAGGAGTCCTTCACGGACCGCGATCCTGCCTTCACCGGCGCCTTGGATACCTCAGTCCAGCGGTGGTGCGGACGGCAGATCCGACGCCGTCGCCATCGCGGGCGCCGCCGGACGGCGCCGCTTGCGCAGCCACCACACCAGCGCGACCGCGGGAATACCGAAGACGAGCAGGAACGGCGCCATCGCCCCGAGCACGACCAGCAGGCCGCCACCGAAAGTCAGGAACGCGTCCCAGCCGCCTGCCAGCCCGTCGAGGAACCCGTTGCGGGACTCTTCCGCGACCACGACTTCCTCGGCCTTCACCTGCAGGGAAATAGTCGACATGGCGACACTTCCGGCGAGGCTCTCGCGACGCTTCTGAAGCGACTCGAGTTCGGCTTCACGGTTCGTCAGCTCACTCTCGACCGAAGTGATCTCCGCGACCGACGTTGCCCTCGCGAGCAACGCGCGGATGCGCTCGACGCTCGCCCGCTGGGTGGCGAGCCGGGAGTCGACATCGACGAGCTGCTCGGTCACGTCCGTCGCGGTGGCCTCTCGCCGGACCAGCTTTCCCAGCTTCCCCAACTGGTCCAGCACACCGTCGAGGCGTTCGGAGGGGACGACGACACTGATCGTCGCCCGCTTCTCCTGAGTGCTCTCCTGCCCGGTGTAGCCGGCGGCGCCCTGCGTGATGACGCGGACCTGCGAGATCAGGTCGGCCACGTTCGGCGTGGTGAGCTCCATGCTCGCCGTGCGCACCAGTTTGCGGTCGGTGACCCCCGGCTGCCCGGCGGGCACCGGCGCCTTCTCCTGCCCTGCCTTGCCGCCTTTGTCCTGATTCGGCGCGCCTTGGTTCGGCACCGCCTGCTTTCCGTCGGACGACATCGGCATCGCGGCGGATTCGCCGCCGGAATCGTTCGCCGAGCAGCCCGCCAGTGCCAGCACGATGCCGGCGGCGGCGATCCATCTCACTCGCTTGCGCATAAGTCCTTCTCCCTCCAGTGCCGCGGAAAGAGACGGAGCGGACTTCAGTGCCGTTGCACCGTTCGGGTCACGAGTCGGTCAAGGCTCCGGGCTCGTGTCCGTTCGCGGGCTCGACGAGGTGCTTGAACGCCTGCAGGTTCGCCAGCGACTCGCCGCGCGACACCCGCCAGTCCCATTCGCGTTTGATCGACTCGGCGAACCCGAGTTCGAGCAGCGTGTTGAAATCGCCGTCGGCGGCCTCCAGCACCTGCCCGAGGATCTTGTCCAATTCGGACTCGGTCACCGTGTCCAGACCGAACCGGCCGACCAGGTAGATGTCGCCGATGGCGTCGACCGTGTAGTGCACGCCGTACAGTTTCGCGTTGCGGCGCAACAGAAATCGGTAAACGTCCTCATGGGACTCATCGGGACGGCGGCAGACGAAGGCCTCGACGGAGAACGCGTGATCCCCGGCGACCAGCCAGCAATTCGTCTGCAACTTCTTGGTACCGGGCAGCGTGACGAAGTACCTGCCCTCGCCACGCCTGTCGTACTCCAGGCCCGCGTTGTCCAAAGAGGACCGCAAGGTCTCGTCGAGCGTCAAACCGCCACCTCCGCGCGCTGTTCGAGGGCACGCCGGAACGCGCCGGTCGCCTGAGCGTACGTGTCCAGCAACCGGTCCGTCGTACGGCGCCAGGAAAAGCGCTGCGCGTGGACGACGGCGTTGGCCGAAAGTTCGGCACGCCAGCCGGGCCGCAACGCGACGTTCGCGAGCGCGCCGGCCCACTCCTTCGGATCGTGCGAAGGCACCAGCAGCCCGGAAACGCCGTGCGGGACCGCGACCGGCAACCCGCCGACCTCGGCCGCGATCACCGGTGTCCCGCAGGCCTGCGCCTCGAGCGCGACCAGTCCGAACGACTCGTTGTAGCTCGGCACGGCGACGACGTCTGCCGCGCGGTAGACGTTGACCAGCGATCGGCCGGGCTGCGGCGGCATGAACCGGGTCTGCTCCTCGATGCCGAGGGAGACGGCGAGTTCGCGCAGGGCCTGCGGCTGCTCCAGCCCGGTCCCGGACGGACCGCCGACGATCAGCACGACCAGCCGTGCCGCCAGCTCCGGCCGCTCGCGCAGCATTTCGGCCGCGGCCAGCAGGAGGACGTCCGGTGCCTTCAGTGGCTGGATCCGGCCCGCGAAGGCCAGCACGATCGCGTCCTGCGGCAGGCCCAGCGCCCGGCGCGCCGCCGGGCGCGAACCCGGCGTGAAGCGATCCAGGTCGACCCCCGGCGGGATGGCGTGCACGGCGTGCGGGTCGGCGTCGTACAGCTCGATCAGCTCACGGGCTTCAACGCGGGTGTTCGCGACCAGGCAGTCCGCCTCGGTGACGACCTGCTCTTCGCCGATCACGCGGGTGCGTGGCTCGGGGGTGTCACCCTCGGCCAGCGCGGCGTTCTTGACCTTGGCCAGGGTGTGCGCGGTGTGCACCAGCGGTACCCCCCAGCGGTCACGGGCGAGCCAGCCCGCCTGGCCGGAGAGCCAGTAATGCGAATGGATGAGGTCGTAGTAGCCCGGTTCGTGGAACGCCTCCGCCCGCAGCACCCCGGCGGTGAACGCGCACAGCTGCGCCGGCAGCTCGTCGCGTCCCAGCGGCTCGAACGGCCCGGCCGGGATGTGCCGCACCAGGACGCCGGGCGCCAGTTCGGCGACCGGGGGCTGGTCCGAGGACGTCGCCCGCGTGAACACCTCGACCTCGACGCCGCGGCGGGCCATCTCGGTGGCCGTCTGGCTCACGTAGACGTTCATCCCGCCGGCGTCGCCGGTACCCGGCTGTTCCAGCGGAGAGGTGTGCAACGACAGCACCGCGACGCGCCTTGGCGCGGCATCGAACCCGTGCAGAGGGAACGTCACCTGGTCAACACTCCTGAAGTCCTACTGATCGGCGAACCCGCGCAGCAGATCACCGAACTCGTCCGCTGCTTCGGCGAACGGCAGATGCCCCACCTCAGGTAACCAACGCAGGACAGCCCCCTGAATCTTCCCGGCCGCGTATTCCGCGCAAGTCGGATCGATCACAGCGTCCGCGAGACCATGGACGATCAGTGTCGGTTTGTCCAGATCGCGAAGAACGTCCTCGCTACCGACGTCGCGCCGGAACAGCGCGGAGCGCACCGAAGGCGGTGTCGAGAGGCAGGCGCCGAGCAGCGATTGGGTCAGTGTCCCGGACACCGGCGAGGCGGTCATCCGCGCGCTGAACTGCACCAACGCGGGGATCGCGACCGCCGGATCGTCCGACAGCACCGCCGGGATGGCCTCACGCATCGCGGGGCCGACCTTGCCGCCGGGCCGGTTCTTGCCGATTTCTGTGATCGCGCCCACCAGCACGACACCACCGAGCCGTGCGGAACCGTGCACTCGAAGGAAGTCGGTGATGACGAGCCCGCCGTAGGACCAGCCGACGACGATCGCGTCGTCACCGGCGAAGTCGAGCACGGAAGCGAGGTCTTCGGCCCAGACCCGTGGGTCGTCGTAACCCGCCGAAGGGACCTCGGAATCCCCGTGACCACGCAGATCCATCGCGACGAGGCGAAACCGCTCGGAGAGCGCGGGATCGGCCATCTGGGGCGCCCAGGCCTTGGCGGACTGGGCCCAGCCGTGCACGAACACGATCGGACGGGTGTTCTCGGCGCCTTCGACCCACAGGCCGATCCGCGTTCCGCCGTAGCCGACTACCTCGGTCTTCATACCCGCACTTTATGGGCCCGCGCGATGCTCGTGAGTGGCAAGGACGGTTGGAGCCGGGCGTATTTCAGGCACCTACGCTGGGTGCTGGTCCGTGAACACCGTCTCCGGCCTCGGTAAGACCACCAGTCACTACGGCCGGCCCCAGCGACCAGGGCGGCGACACCGCGCGGGTCAGCGCGGTCGTAAGTGGCCATCAGAGAGTCGAACCGTCCTTGCCACTCAAGAGACCGAAGGACTACTTGATCGCCGACAGGGCCTTCCAGGACTTCCAGTCGTAGAACCAGTTCTTGACGTCCGATTTGATCGGGCTGCTCAGTTTCGAGCCGGTGATCTCGACCGGGTCGCCGATCATCGCCGAGTCGAAGTACTTCTTCGCGTCAGCCTCGAGCAGGTTCACGCAGCCGTGCGAGGTGTTGGCCTTGCCGATGTTCGAAGCGTTGTCCTGATTCTCGTGGATGTATTCGCCGTTGTTCGAGATCCGGCAGGCCCACTTCTTGTTGACGTTGGTGTAGCCGTAGCGCGCGTTGTCGAAGCGGGCCGTCGGCTCCTTGGTCATCACGATGAACGTGCCGTTGGGGGTGTTGCGCTGGACGTCGCCGTCGAGCCCGTTCGAGCACGGGTAGCTCGCCGACTCCGAACCGCCGCGGTAGACCTTCATCGTGTGGTCCGGGGTGTTGACCTTGACCACCTGGTTGCGGCCGATCTTGAACTTCGTCGTGACGTCGGCCTTGCCGTACGCGCCACCGCCGAGCGCGACGCCGTAGAGCTTCGCCTCGACGTTGACCGTGATGTTGGCGGGCCAGTACTCCTTGGGCCGCCAGTCGACCTGCACCTCCGACAGCCAGCCCCAGGAGCCTTCGACGTCCTTGTCGGTCGTCACCTTGAGCGCCTTCTCGACGGCGGCCTTGTCCTTGACCGGGGACGCGAACTTCACGCTGATCGGCATCGCGACGCCGACCTCGGCGTCGTCGGCCGGGTTCAGCGTGGCGCGAACCTCCTTGGCGGGCTTGACCGTGGTGAAGGTGCCTTTGAGCTCGGCCTGCTTGTTGTCGCTGCCGGTGGCCTTCGCGGCGTACGTGTACGTCTTGCCGTAGCCGAGTACCTCGGAAGCGGTCCAGGTGAGCCCGTCTGGGGAAAGCTCGCCCTTGACGTCCTTGCCCGCATCCCCGGTGACCTTGACCTCGGTGAGCTTGCCGTCGGCGACCTTGACCACGACCGGCGTCACCACGGAGGCGTCCTTGGCGTCGACGGCGGGTTCGGCGGTGATCTTGGCGACCGGCGGCGCCGAGGCCTCTCCTTCGCCACCGCTGCCCTCCGCCTTGGCGTTGCCGCCCGCTTCGCTGGAGCAGGCAGCGGCCAGCATGGCCGCACCCGCGGCGAGCGCGGCCTTGAACACCGTGCGCCGTTCGATCACCGTCAACCTCCCATTGGCCCCCCGCGAGCTTCTACCCGCTCAGCGCTGAGGACCTCTCCGACGTTACCCGCGGCGACGGAACTCACCCTCGCCCCTCACGGGGATAGACGCGCAGGGGTGGCGTGGGGTTGTTCGCGTTTCTCCGGTTTGCATACCGAAACGCCTGGCCTTCGCCCGGCGGGTTCCCCGGTCCCCGCGTTTAGTCCTCTAGTTGCGGTCGTTGCGTGTGCAACTACCGCAACTAGAGGACTAAACGCGGGAGGGGTCAGAGTGCGCAGTTGATGAGCAGGGGTTCTGGGTGCAGCGAGACGCCGAAGCGAGCCTCGACGCCGTCGCGCACTTCGCGGGCCAGCGCGAGAAGATCCGCCGTGGACGCCTTACCTCGGTTCGTGAGCGCCAGCGTGTGCTTCGTCGACAGCGACACCCGGCCACCCGGCCCCTCGTGCCCCTTTACGAACCCTGCCCGCTCGATCAGCCACGCCGCGGACAGCTTCGTGCCGCCGGGCGCCGGGTATCGCGGCACGCGCACGTCCTCGCCGACGACGTCCACGATCCCCGCCAGTACCTTCCCGACCTGCGCCTCCCCGATGATCGGGTTGGTAAAGAAGGAGCCCGCGCTCCACGTGTCGTGGTCGTCCGCGTCCAGCACCATGCCCTTGCCGCGACGCAGCCCGAGGACTGCTTCGCGTGCTTCGGCCGCCGGGACTCGGTCACCGATCTCGACGCCGAGCGTGCGGGCGAGTTCGGCGTAGCGGATCGGGGCCGACAAGCCGTCATCGGTGACCTTGAAGCGCACCGTGAGCACGACGCCCGCGTCAGTCCCCTTCAGGATCGACGTGCGGTAGCCGAAGCCGAGTTCCTCGGCGGTCAACGTGCGGGTCTCGCGGGCGGCGCGGTCGTAGAGATCGACCGAGACGAGTGACTCGGCCACCTCGCAGCCGTACGCGCCGACGTTCTGGATCGGCGTCGCGCCGACCGAACCGGGGATGCCGGAGAGACATTCCAGTCCGCCGGCGCCTTCGGCGACCAGGCCCTCGACGAAACCGTCCCAGTTCTGCCCCGCCGCGACCTCGACGAGATCTCCGTCACGTGTCCAGCCGGTGTTGCCGACCTTCAGCAACACACCCTCGAAGCCTTCATCGGCGACGACGAGGTTCGAACCGCCGCCGAGCAGCAGGACCGGCTCGCCCGCGTCGTCGGCCTCGCGGACCGCGTCGACCAGGGCCCGCGCCGTCGTCGCTTCGGCGTAGCGCCGCGCCGGGCCACCGAGCCGCAGCGTGGTGTGCTCGGCGAGGGCGGCGTGCTGAGTGGGAGTTTCGGCAGTGCTCACGCCCATGAACGGTACTGTCTGGCGCCATGGCATCCCGTATCGAGCACCGCACAGCCTTCGCCGCCGACCTCGCGAGCGCATGGGACGCGGTGGCGAGCGAAGCCGCGCTGCGTGCCCGGCTGGAGCAGATCGGCGGCGACAACGCGGAGCTGCTGGAGTACGTCCCGGCCGAGGACGGGGTGCGCTACAGGCTGCGTCAGGGCATCAGCTCGGACAAGCTCCCGTCCGCCGTCCGGACACTGCACCGGGGCGACCTCGTCGTCGAGCGCGAGCAGACCTGGCGGTCCTCCGGAGCCGGATACACCGGCAACGCGACGGCGTCCGTGCAAAGCGTGCCCGGTGAGATCACCGCGAAGACGTCGCTGACCGGCGAAGGCGAACAGACGACGCTGGTCAACAGCGGCCAGGTCAAGGTGCGGCTCCCGTTCGTCGGCGGGAAGCTGGAGACCGTGATCGCCGAACAAGTCACCAAACTGCTGGAACGCGAGGCGGAATTCGTCGCGAAGTGGCTGGCCGAGCACTGAAACCGGTCGGGGCACCGACACGCGGGACGACCAACCCCAACCGGCTCCGCCGCGTGGACCGGTGGCTCGCGAGCGACCCGGCCGTGACGCGGCTGCTGCGCCGCGCGGACGAACCGCTCGTGGTCGACCTCGGCTACGGCGCCTCACCGGTGACCACGGTGGAGATGGCACGCCGGCTGCGCTCGGTCCGGCGCGGCGTCCGCGTGCTCGGCCTGGAACTGGACGCCGAACGGGTCGCCGTCGCGCAATCCGCCGTCGACCGGCCGTGGCTGGACTTCCGGCGCGGCGGCTTCGAGCTCGCCGGGACACGGCCGGTGCTGGTGCGCGCGTTCAACGTGCTGCGGCAGTACGACGAGGCCGAGGTTTCGGGGGCCTGGTCGCGGATGCTGGACGCGATGGCGCCGGACGGGCTCCTGGTCGAGGGCACCTGTGACGAGATCGGACGGCTGAGCACCTGGGTCGCCGTCGGGCACGACGGCCCGCACGCGCTGACCTTGTCAGTACACCTCGCCAGCCTGGAACGTCCGTCCACAGTGGCCGAACGCCTGCCCAAGATCCTCATCCACCGCAACGTTCCCGGCGAACGCGTCCATGACCTACTGTCTACTCTGGACATCTGCTGGGCGACGGCGGCACCGCACCAGAACTTCGGCGCCCGTGCCCGCTGGGCGCATACCGTGCATCTGCTCACCGCCCGGGGCTGGCCGGTGCTGAACCGGCCGTCGCGGTGGCGGCTCGGCGAACTCACCGTCCCCTGGTCCGCCGTGGCGCCCGGCTAGGAATTCATCGGCCGAACCCCGCTCCGTCACCCCAAAGCGACCTGCGGTGATCACCATGGGACCGTGGAACTGCTGGAGTACGTCACCGAGCTGCTTCGGGGCTCGCTGGGATCACCCTGGCTGTGGGTGATCGTGTTCCTCGTGTCCGGGTTGGACGCACTCCTGCCGTTCATGCCGAGTGAGACGACGGTCATCACCGTCGCGGTCCTGATCGGCCCGGATCCGCCGCGGCTGGCGCTGCTCGCCGCGGTCGCCGCGGTCGGGGCCTGGCTCGGCGACTGCCTCGGCTACACCGTCGGCGCCGCGGCCGGCCCGCGAGCGCTGTCGCGCCTGCAACGCGGTCCGGACGGGATCCGGCGCTACGAATGGGCGAAGATCCAGGTGCAGCGCAACACCGTCCCGCTGATCCTCGCCGCCCGCTACCTGCCCGGCGGCCGCGTCGCGAGCGGGCTCGCCAACGGCAGCCTCGGCTACCCGCCGCGCAAGTTCATCCCGCTCGACGCTCTCGGCGCGAGCATCTGGGCGGTGTACAGCGTCCTGATCGGTCTCGTCGGTGGAGCGGCCTTCGCGGACCAGCCGGAGAAGGGCCTTCTGCTGTCCTTCGCACTCGGGTTGCTGCTGGTCGCGGCGATCGAGGTCGGGCGGCGGATCCGCGTGCGCATCCTGACCCGGCGCCGCGCCGCGGCCGAGACCGGCGACAATGGAGTTCGTGTCGAACCCTGAACGCCGCTACGTGATCTCCTTCGGCTGCCCCGACCGCACCGGCATCATCGCCCGGATCTCGGGTTTCCTCGCCGAGCACGGCGGCTGGATCGTCGAAGCGGCGTACCACACGGACCCGGACACCGGCTGGTTCTTCACCCGCCAGGTCGTCCGCGCCGACTCGCTCCCGTTCGACGCAGCCGAACTGCGCACACGCTTCGCCGACGTCGCGAAGTCACTTTCGGCCGAGTCGAATTGGCAGGTCAGCGACACGGGTGAGCGCCGTCGCGCGGTGATCCTCGTCTCGAAGGCCGGGCACTGCCTCTACGACCTTCTCGGCCGCGTCGCGTCCGGGGAACTGGACGTCGACGTCGCCGCGGTCATCGGCAACCACGCGTCGCTGGGCGACATCACCCGCGCCCACGGCATCCCGTTCCACCACGTCCCGTTCCCCACCGGTGACGCCGCCGCCAAGGCGTCCGCGTTCGCCGAGGTCCGGAAACTGGTCGACGAGCACGACCCGCACGCCGTCGTCCTCGCCCGGTTCATGCAGGTCCTGCCCGCGGAGCTGTGCGAGGCCTGGGCCGGACGGGCGCTCAACATCCACCACAGCTTCCTGCCGTCGTTCGTCGGCGCGCGGCCGTACCACCAGGCCCACGCCCGCGGGGTGAAGCTCATCGGCGCGACCTGCCACTACGTCACCGCCGACCTCGACGCGGGCCCGATCGTCGACCAGGACGTCATCCGGGTCGACCACGGCGACTCGGTCGACGACATGGTCCGCAAGGGCCGCGACATCGAAAAGGTGACGCTGGCGCGCGGGCTGCGGTGGCACCTCGAAGGCCGTGTTCTGGTGCACGGGAACCGCACCGTCGTCTTCTGATGGTTCACTGGGGTCATGGGGACTTCGGAGATCACGGTGATCGAGACGCGGGAAGCGCTACGCGAGCACTTGGGCCACGCCAAGGACACGACCAAAGGGAAGATCCTCTCCCGGATCGACCAGCACGCGCGCACGGTGATCGAGCACTCGCCGTTCTACCTGCTGGCGACGGCGTCGTCCGACGGGACCTGTGACGTCTCCCCGCGCGGCGACCCTGCCGGTTCGGTGCTGGTGCTCGACGAGAAGACGCTGGTATTGGCCGACAGGCCAGGCAACAAGCTGCTGGACAGCCAGACCAACATCCTCGAGAACCCGCACGCCGGGCTGTTGTTCCTGGTGCCGGGCATGAACGAGACGCTCCGGATCAACGGCCGCGCGAAACTGGTCGCGGACGCGCCGTTCTTCGACGACCTCGTGGTCAAAGGCAAACGGCCGCGGCTGGCGATCATGCTCGAGGTCCAGGAGCTGTACCTGCACTGCGCCAAGGCGTTCCTGCGGTCCTCGCTGTGGAAGCCGGAGACCTGGCCGGACCGCTCCGGTATCCCGAGCGCCGGCCGGATATTCCGTGACCAGATGAACCTGGACATCTCGGCGGAGCAGCTCGACGCCGATTTGACGAAGGGCGCGCTCACGACGCAGTACTGAGCATGTGATGAACGGGACTTTCCTGGCGAATTCTGCGAGGAAAGTCCCGTTCATCACCCGGGCGGGGGTCAGACGCGGACCAGCATCTTGCCGGTGTTCGCCCCGCCCAGCAGGTCGAGGAAGGCCTGCGGCGCGTTGCGGATACCGTCCACAATGGTCTCGGAGTACTTGAGTTCGCCGTCAGCGACGAGCGGCGCGACCTCCTTGACGAACTGCGGCTGCAGCGCGAAGTGGTCGCCCACGAGCATGCCGCGCATGGTGAACCGCTTCGCGATGATCGACGCGAGGTTGCGCGGCGCCGCGGCGGGTTCGGTGTTGTTGTAGACCGAGATCATCCCGCAGATCGCCATCCGGCCGTGCAGGTTGATCGAGTCGATGGCCGCTTCGAGGTGGTCACCGCCGACGTTGTCGAAGTACACGTCGATGCCCTCGGGCGCCGCCGTGCGCAGCTGATCGATGACCGGGGCGTCCTTGTAGTTGAACGCCGCGTCGAAGCCCAGCTCGTCGGTCAGCCATTTGACCTTGTCGTCCGTGCCGGCGCTGCCGATGACCCGCTTCGCGCCCTTCAGCTTCGCCAGCTGGCCGACGACGGACCCGACCGCGCCGGCCGCGCCGGACACGAAGACGGTGTCGCCCTCCTTGAACTCCGCGACGTCGAGCAGTCCGGCGTACGCGGTGAGCCCGGTCATGCCGAGGACGCCGAGGTACGCCGTGATCGGCGCTGCCTCGGGGTCCACCTTCACCGCGTGCTTCGCGGCGACCACGGCGTGGGAACGCCAGCCGAGGCCGTGCAGCACGATGTCGCCCGGTTCGAAGTCGTCCACGGTGGACTCGAGCACTTCACCGACGGCGCCGCCGTGCATGACCTTGCCGACCTCGTACGGCTCGGCGTAGGATTTCGCGTCGCTCATCCGGCCGCGCATGTACGGGTCCACGCTCAGCACCTGGTTGCGGACCAGGATCTGCCCTTCGCCCGGCACTGGGATCACGACGTCCGCGATCTCGAAGTTCTCGAGCGTCGGGACACCGTGGGGACGGGAGGCGAGCCGGATCTCGGTTGCGTTCACGAGGTAACTCCAAGTCTGTTGCGAACCACAAGCGGGGCGATCGCCCCGTATTCACGACGGGTACAACAGGCTAACCGGGGCGACCATTCCGATTGTGGCGAGTACTACACGACCTCGGCGAGTTTGCCGAGAACTCCCTCGTAGATCCGCTTGAGGCCACCGGGCGCGAAGGTCTTCTCGAAGAAGCCGCCGATGCCGCCCGCGCCGTCCCAGCTCGTCTCGATCCGCACGAGGCTGCCGTCCGGCACCTCGCGGACGGTCCAGGTGGTGACCATGCTGGAGTTCGCGTCAGTCTCGACGAGGGTGCCTTTGGACGGCTCGGTCACCGTCGCGGCCACGTCGCGCACGCGCTTCGACGTCGCCTGAAGCTTCCAGCTCGCCTTCGTGCCCGCGCCGACGCCACCTTCGGTGACCTCGTAGTCGCGGTAGTGCTCTGTCAGCAGCTTCGGCCGGGTTTCGGTGTAGTCGGCGACGAGCGCCCTGACCTTGTCGGCCGGCGCCTCGATGGTGCGCTCCGCGATGGCCGTGACCTTTCCCATCCCATTCCCTTTCACCCGTGTGCAACGACAGCACCCACGATTCCACCGGGCCTCGCGTCCGGCACGGGCGGCCCGCCCAGAACGAGATGAACGGGACTCTCATCGCAGATTTTGCAATGAAAGTCCCGTTCATCTCACTTGAGGTGGGGCTAGTGTCGCGTGACCCTGCTTGCTTGACGTTTGGTTTCGTTCCTCGGACGGCGATTTCGCGTGATCAGACGGCGGTTACGCGTGATTGGACGGCGATCTCCGGAGATCGCCGTCTGATCACGGGTAAGACCTGCAGGATCACGCGACACTAGATGAGGGACTTTTCCTTCAGCCAGTCCTTCGCGACGTCGCCCGGCTTCTCGCCGTCCGAGTCGACGCGCTTGTTCAGCTCACGCAGCTGCACGGTGTCGAGGGCCTTGCTCACGGCGTTGACGACGGCCGCGAAGTCGGCACCGCGTTCGTCGAGGACCTTCTTGTTCACCGCGGGCACGACGTTCTCGGTCGGCACGATGGCGAGGTCATCCTCCAGCGCCACGAACTGCGGGTCGCCGACGAGCGGGCTCACCGAGTCGACCGGGATGACGGTGACCTTGCCGGACCGCAGCTGCTCGACACGCGGGCCCGCTTCCTGCACGGTCTGGAAGGTGGCCTTCAGCTTGTAGACGTCGGTGAAGCCCTTGAAGCAAGGAAGCCGCTTCTCGCACTCCGGACCACCCGCGACGATGACGTTGTCGACCTTGGACAGGTCGCTGATCTTCGCGAGGCCCTTCTCCTTGGCGAGGTCGGCCTTCACGATGTAGGTGTTCTTGTCCTCCGCCGGCGAGTAGTCCAGCAGGCCGATGCCGTCGGCCTCGAACAGCTTCTTGAGCTGCTCGTGCTCGCCCGCCGCGTCCTTCGCGGCGTCCTTGCCGAAGCCGGTGGTGATGGCGGCGCCCTGGTACTCGGGGATGAACTGCAATTCGCCGGACTTCAGCGCCGGATAGATCAGCTCGCGCGAACCGAGGTTCAGCTTGCGGGTGATCGGATAGCCCTTGGCCTCCAGCGCGTTCGCGTACAGCTCGGCGAGGACCAGGCTGTCGGTGAAGTTGAACGAGGCGACGACGATCGGGGCCCCGCCCTTGCCCTGCGCGGCCGGAGCCGCTGCGTCGTCGCCACCCCCGCAGGCGGTCATACCGAGGACGGCGGCGGCGAGCACCGCGCCCACTCGAACATTCCGTGTCCAGCGCACGTGCACACACTCCTATGACTCGATCAGAGAAATGGACAGTATCCCCGGGTCACGACAGAATCCACATTTTGAGAGTTCCGCCCCGTGTGCTCTCAGAGAGCGGAATCGAGCCGCCCGAACGGGGTAGGGTCGGCCGGTGCGAGCCTCCTCCGTGTTCCCCGTACCCGCCCAAGGCGGGCGGCCGCTGTTCGAATGGCGGTGGGTGGACCGCCATCTCGACGAGATCCTCGATCGGCTCGGTGAGCACATCACGCTGACCGCGGTGGCGCTCGCCATCGGACTGGTGGTGTCGGTCGGTGTTTCCGTGGTTTCGTTGCGTCGCCGGTGGTTCTACGTCGTCGCGCTGAGCACGGCCGGTTCGCTGTACGTCATCCCGAGTCTCGGCGCCTTCGCCGTTCTGGTGCCCTTCACCGGACTGACGTCCTTCACCACCGCGGTCATCCCGTTGGCGACTTACACGTTGCTGATCCTCATTCGCAACATCGTCACGGGTGTCGAGCAAGTGCCCAAGGAAGTCCGCGAAGCCGCGATAGGCATGGGTTTCACGCGTTCGCGGTTACTGTGGCAGGTCGAACTGCCGCTCGCGCTGCCGGTGGTGATCGCGGGTCTGCGCGTCGCGGCGGTGACCACGATCGGGCTCGTGACGGTGACCTCCATGCTCGGCAAGGGCGGGCTGGGGTACTTCATCCGCAACGGGATCCAGACCTCGACCCCGAATCCGACGTCGATCATCGTCGGTGTCGGGCTTTCCGTGGTCCTCGCCGTGGTGGTGGATCTGCTGCTGTGGCTCGGCGGGCGCGCTCTCGCGCCGTGGTCGCGGAAGGCGGCGTCGCGATGAGCATCATCGACCAGACCATCGAGTGGTTCGGCGAACCGAACCGCTGGAGCTGGAGCGATCCTGAAGGCGTCCCGTACCGGACGGTCGAACATCTTCACTTCTCGTTGCTGGCTCTGGTGATCTCGGCCGTGCTGACGATCCCGCCCGCGTTGTGGCTGGCGCACTACCGCCGCGCGCAGTTCCTCGCGACGAGCGCGGTGAACATCGGCCGCGCGATTCCCAGCTTCGGGCTGGTGATCCTGTTCTGGTTCCTGGCTTCCCGGCTCGAAGTCGACACGACGTTCTGGCCGTTGATGCTCGCACTCGTCGCCTTGGCGCTGCCGCCGTTGTTCACGAACACGTACGCGGGCGTCATCCAGTTGGAGCAGGAAACCGTCGACGCCGCGCGGGGAACCGGCTACCGCGAGTGGCAGATCATGCTGCGCCTGGAGTTGCCGCTCGCGTCACCGGTCATCCTCGCGGGTGCCCGCGTCGCGTTCCTGCAACTGGTGGCGACCGTCGCGATCGGCGCGATCGTCAACGACGGCGGCGGGCTCGGACGGTACATTGTGGACGGTTTCGCGCTCGGGGATCCGGGCCACGGCGAGATCCTGGCGGGCGGCATCGCCGTCGTCGTACTGGCTTTGGCGTGCGAGGCCGTCTTCGCGCTCATCACCCGAGTGGTGATTCCGCGCGGGCTGGCGATCCAGTCCCGCGCGGAAGTCCGGTCCTGATCCCGTCGTCAGAACGGCCCGAATCCCAAGGAGGAAAACGCGGCGACAAGAGCAGTCACTTCCGGCCCCAAGGACCGATCCGCGGTCACTGGCGGCACCAATTCCCGGATCCGCGCGTACGCCGCCCGAAGGCCGGGCGGCCCGTCACCTGTCGCCAGCCACCGCGCCTGCGAACCCGCGATCAGCTCACAGGCCGTGATGGCGGACATCCGCGCGCACGCGTCACGAAGCTGATTCCCGGCCGCCCAGGCGAACGCCTGCACGTCCTCCTGTCCGGCGGAAGTTTCGACGGAGCCCAAGGTGGCCGGCGTGGCCAGCCGCCGCAACGCGTGCAGCTCCCCCACCGCGCGTTTGTGCAGCGGCACCAGCCCCGCCTGCGGCCCCGGATCCACCGCCAGCTGGGCGGGCAGTCCACTGAACCGCTCGTCCAGCAACCGGTGCATCCGCTTGACGCCGACCTCGCCGAGATGCACCAGCGCCGCCGTCACCGCGTCCATCCGCAGTCCGAGTTCGACGGCGTGAAAACCCGTCGTGGACACGAATTCGCCGTCCAGGAACGACGGCGAGTCCGTCGGCATCGACCTGAGCAGGACCTCGCCCAGTTCGTCGGCGACCCGTGTCAGATGGGCGATCGCCCTCGGCGCGACCCGTACGGAAACGGGTGCCTGCACGACCTCCGGCCGTTCGACGGAACCGTGGATCAGCCCGCTCACTTCGAGAAGCACCGCACGGAGAACCTGATCGTCTCCCGCCAGCGAAGGGTGATAGACCGCTTGCGGCGCACCGAGGACGTCGATCGCGATCGCCGCGGTCAGCGTCTGCAGCTCCACCAGCCGCCGTACCCCGGCCAGTGCGAAAGCCGCCAGCGTCTCGGCCAGTGGCGAACCCTGGATGAGTGTCGCGCCTTCCTTGAGGCCCAGCTCGTACGGCCTCGCCAGCACTTCCGACGCGGGCGTCTCGACGCCGTCGACCAGCACGGTCCCGACACCGAGGAAGGTCTGGAAAGCGTGCGCCAGCGGGATGATCTCGCCAGCGCTGCCCAGTCCCGTCCTCGGCACGGCCGGGGTGAATCCCTCGTTCAGCCGGTCGACGAGGAACGTCACCAGCTCCGGGCTCGCACCCGCCTCCGGTGCGAGGAGATCCCGTAGGCGCACCAGCAGGAGCCGGCGCACCTCGTCGGCCGAGAGCCAGGGCGGACCGCCGACGGCACGGCCGATCAGCAGAGTCCGCTGGTGCCCTTCGGGCGTGCCGAGCGCGACCCCGGCGAGCCGTCCCATGCCGGTGTTCACGCCGTAGACGGGTCGCTCGTCCAGCGCGGCGAGGACTCGGGCGCGATTCTCACCGAGCCTCGCCAGCAGAGCGGGGTCGATCTCGAGAACTTCAGCCTCGAACGCCGAGTCCAAGTCGAAGTCCTTCGTGGACAGTCTCACTCGACGGGGCGCGCGAGACCTTCGATGACCTCGGCGCCGGGCAGGGAGGCGAGAGTCGAGCCCGAGATCAGCAGCTTGCCGCCGCGGACCCCGCTGCCGATGACCAGTTCGGGTTCGTCCGCGACGCGCTGGTCGATCAGGATCGGCCAGCCCTCGGGCAGGCCGACCGGGGTGATGCCGCCGTACTCCATACCGGTGAGCGAGACGGCCTCGTCCATCGGGGCGAAGGACGCCTTGCGCACGTCGAGGCGGCGCTTGATCACGCCGTTCACGTCGGCTCGCGTGGTGGCGAGGATCATCGCGGCGGCGAACCGGACCTCACCGGCGCGCTTGCCTGCGACGACGACGCAGTTCGCGGACGCCGACAGCGGGGAGCCGTACGCCTCGCAGAAGGCGGCGGTGTCGGCCAGTCCGGCGTCGATCTCGACGACGCCGACGGCGTCCGGATCAGCGAGGGAGGCGAGTGCTTTGGCGACGGGCTCGGCGAGCAGGTCCGTGCGCGAGAGGGCGGGAACGACGGTGAGGCTTCCGGCGATGGTCCAGGTAGTCACGCCGTTGAATGTAGCCGCGACGCGCGGCGTCTCCGTCACCAGTTACGGCCGCCGCGTTGGACCTCGATGAGCTTCGGGCGGACGTCCACCAGGTAGACCAGGACCGCGACGAGCGCGGGCAGCCACAGGATCATGCCGCCGCCGTAGAACTCGAAGAGGGTCATCACGACGGTGGACCCGCCGGTGATGAGCATCCAGATGGGTTTGGTCTTGCGGTCGGCGGCCGAATACGCGTCCGCGCGCTGCAGCAGCGCGTGCACGAAAGCGAACAGCCCCGTCAGTGCGCCGCCCCAGTGGATGGCGATGAGGATCCAGGTGGCAACGAACACGAAGTCAGCTTACGTCAAACCGGGCGAATGACCCGGGCCCCTGGTACCGAAGCCGGTACCAGGGGCGTGCGAGTTCACGCGGACCTTACTTCTCGGTCGTCTTCGGCGCGGTGGCCGGCTTCTTGGCGACCGGGCTGCTGGTGGTGCGGCGCACGGGGGCCGTGGTCTTCGGCGCGGTCTTGTCGGCGGCCTTGCGCGAAGCCGAGCGGGTCTCGTGCGCGAGGTCGTCGCCGATCTCTTCGACCTCACCGGCGATGTCGACGGCGACATCGGAGACCTTGCGGGCGGCCTTCTCGCCCACCGAGCGGGTGCTCTTGGTGACCTTGCCGAGCACGGTGTCGATGCGCTCACGGGTGTCCGAGGTCGCGTCCTCGAGCTGCTCGATGGCCTTCTTGACCTGCGGCTGCCCGGCGATCTTGTCCCATGCCTGCTCGCCGGACTCGGCCAGCTTGTTGTACAGCTTCAGCGCGGCTTCGGTGTACTCGTCGATGACCTTGCGCAGCTCGGTCGGGTCCAGCTTCTCGCGGAGGCCCTCGACGTCGTGGGGGAGTTCTTCGATGTTCTTGCGAGCGGTCTCGCCGCTCTCGACGACCTTCTCCTTGGCCTTGTTCACGGCGTCGACGACGGCCTGGCTGGCCAGGTTCCCGGCGCCCAGCGCGGCGAGCAGCGGCGTGCGGAACTGGTCGAGGGCGGTGTTCTTGCGGTCGGTCTTGCTGTTCGTGGCCGTGGTCATGCTGACTCCTTGGATTCGACGGCTTCTGCTTTGACTGGTGCTGTGTCTGTGGTTTCCGCCGGTTCGGGCCTCGCGGCGGCGTTCTCTCGGCGGAACGATTCGTAGACGTCGAGCAGGACCTGCTTCTGCCGCTCGGTCAGCTCGGTGTCGGCGCGGATCGCGTCGCCGACCGGGCCGCCCGTCGGCAGATCGAGGATTCCCGCTTGCACGTAGAGCGCCTCGGCCGAGATACGCAGGCCCTTGGCGATCTGCTGCAGGATCTCCGCGCTGGGTTTGCGGACCCCGCGCTCGATCTGGCTCAGGTACGGATTGGACACGCCGGCGAGTTTCGACAGCTGCCGCAAGGAGATCTTCGCGTTGCTGCGCTGCTGGCGGATGTACTCGCCGATGTCGGAAGCGATGTCCGCGACCTTCTCCATCGGTCCGCCCGATGGGGGCTGATCCCGGGTGGTGTCTGACAACGGTCACCTCCTCGCGACATCTTCGACGCTACGCGCGAGTGCTAGCTATTGCAAGCACTCTGCTTGCAATTATCGGGTGTGTTGCCGCTCACCCCGCTACGGTGGAGGGATGTCGAGTGCGACGCGACTGCGGCGACGCCTCGTCGAGCATCTGCTCGCCGAAGGCGTGCTGCACGACGCGCACTGGATGACCGCGTTCCGCACCGTGCCGAGGCACGTCTTCCTGCCGCGGTTCTTCGTCCCGGCGGCGAACGGCTGGGCCGCGGTGGAGAACGGCGACGACGGCTGGCTGAGGCGCGCCTACTCCCCCGAGGTCCTGGTCGTCCAGCTCGACGACGACTCCGGACTCTGGGAACGGGCGCGCTACCTCGGCGCGCAGCCGGGAACGCCGACGAGTTCGTCCAGCCAGCCGTCGATCATGGCGATCATGCTCGAAGAGCTCCGGGTCGCCGACGGGCACCGCGTGCTGGAGATCGGCACCGGGACCGGTTACAACGCCGCCCTGCTTTGCCAACGGCTCGGCTCGGGGCTCGTGTACACGGTGGACATCGACCCGGAGCTGGTCGACGCCGCGCGCGAGCGGCTCGCGGAAGCCGGATACGCGCCGTCTTGCGCCGCGTCCGACGGCGCCGAGGGATTCCCTGCCGGCGTCCTCTACGACCGGGTGTTGTGCACGTGCTCGGTGTCGTCGATCCCGCCCGCGTGGCTGGAACAGACGGTGCCGGGCGGACTGATTGTCACCACGCTGAACCGGCCGATCGGCGGCGGGCTCGTCCGGATCGTCGCGGGCGAAGGCGCGACGGGACACGGACGCGTGCTCGCCCGCGACGGTCGCTTCATGCCGCTGCGCGCGCATCGGTTCAAGCCGTCGAAGCTGCCGGACGGCGACATCGTCTGGCGGCCGACCAAGCTGCCGCTGGGAGCCATCACCGAAGTCCGCAGCCGCTTCGAGTTCTTCGCCGGACTCCAGCTTCCCGGCGTGTCGACGCTGCGGGACGGCCAGAACGCCGCCCTCGTCCACCCCGACGGCTCATGGGCGCGGCACCGGAAGCGGGGGCGCGAGTTCGAAGTGGCGGAAGGCGGGCCGCGGCGGCTCTGGGAGCTGGTCGAGCGCGCGCAGGAGGACTGGCTGGAACTCGGTCAGCCGTGGCGGGACCGGTTCGGGCTCAGCCTCGACGGCGACGACCAGGTGATCTGGCTGGACTCCCCCGAGGGCAGGACTTGGCCGCTACGACCGTGAGAGCAGGCCCCGCACCCACGTCTCCACGCGATCGACGGCGGCGTCCACCGGGAGATGGGTGGTGTCGAACACCTCGACCGGCGGATCCAGCGACGGCGCTTCCCGCTGCAGCCACGCGTTGAACTCCAGCATTTCCTCGACCCGCTCCTCGTCCCACTCGCGCCAGGCGGGCCGGGCCAGCAAGCGCTTGCGCAAGGCTTCGGGCTCGCTGACGAGCGCCAGGTAGTGGATGTCGGAGAAGAAGACGCGCTCGGGCAACTGCTCGAACTCGGGCGGCGCGACGGTGCCGCAGAGCACGACCGGCCGCCCGTTCTGGTGCAGCATCGCCGCCATCCGCAGCCAGGTCGAGCGGAACGCGGGATGGCCGGGGACGTCGTCGCGCAACGCCCCGGTCCACAGCACGTCCTGTTCGACCACGAGCGCAAGGTCACCGAGCCGTTCCGCCAGACGCGGCCCGACCGTCGACTTGCCCGCCCCGCTCGGCCCGGTCAGCGCGAACAGCGGGAGCCGCCGGAACGGCCACCGGTGCGCGCAGTCCGCGCACACCAGCAGCCCGCTCTCGACGTGTGGCCGTTCGGCGCGATCACCGCAGGCCGGGCAGATCTTGAGATCGAGGACCACGGTCAGTCGAAGAGGCCCTCGAGGAAGCCGCCCTTACGACGCTTGCCCTGGTGGCCGTACCCGTGCGGGGAGTCGGCGTGGCCGCGGTAGCCCTTGGGCGAATCCGCGTAACCGCCACCCCGGTAGCCCTTCGGCGAGTCGGCGTACCCGCCGCGATGCGGGCGCGGCGAGTCCGGCCGTCCGTAATGCGGAGCCGGCGCGTGCCCACCTCCCTGGTACGGCGGAGGCTGATGCCCGCCGTAATGCGAGTTCTCGGCACCGGCGATGGCCTCCAGCTCGCCCCGGTCCAGGAAGATGCCGCGGCATCCCTGGCACTGGTCGATGTGGATACCGTTCTTGTCGACGGTCTTCATGGCGTTCTGACACTTCGGACAAATCACGTATCAGAGGTTACGCATTTTTCGCGCCCGAGGTCAGCAGGCACACAGACAAAACGGGTGACCGGCCGGATCCGCGTAGACCCGGAAGCTCTTCGGGGAGTCGTCGAGCAGCTTCGCGCCGATGGCCAGCGCACGCTCGTGACCGGCTTCGAGATCGGTGACGTCGAGGTCGACGTGCGCCTGCTGCGGGTTCTCCGCCGACGGCCACGCGGGTGGCCGATAGTCCGGCACGCGCTGGAACGAGAACCGCGCGCCGCCCTCCGGGTTCCGCAGAGTCACCCAATGGCCGTCTTCGGCGACCTCGGCCGCCTTCCAGTCGAGCAGCTCGCGGTAGAACTCCGCCAGCGCGACCGGGTCCGGACAGTCGAGGGCCACCGCACCGAAGGTCGGTATCGCACCCATGGTTCAGCCTCCACGATGATCGAGTAACCAGCGAACCGAGTATGCGGGTTATCGCAGCCGATGACAACAGGTCTCGCCCGTACACTGGGCGGGGTGAACACCGACGCGTCCCTGGTGGTCGAGTTTTTGAACACGGTGAACGTCGAACGCGGCTCCGACCTCCTGGACGATCTGGAGACCTGGCAACGCTGGGCCCGCGATCACCGGCTGCGCGCGGATACCCCCGCGGCCGCGCGCGAAACCCGGGACGCGCTGCGCTCGGCGATCGGCGATCCGCGCCTGCCCCGGCTCGGCCTGCGCGCACCGGCGGAGATCGTCCTGGGTCCGGAAGGCCCGCTCCTGGTCGCGGAATCGGTCAGCGAGGCGGTGATGGCGGCGTCGACCCGGCTGACCGTGCTCGGCGAATGGATCCGGCTCAAGATCTGCCCCGCGGACGACTGCCTGTGGGCGTTTTACGACGAATCGCGCAACCGGTCGCGGACGTGGTGCTCGATGCGGGCGTGCGGGAACCGGGAAAAGGCGCGGGCCTGGCGGGCGCGGACGGCGGACGTCTCGACCTGAGCGCTGAAGGGGACTTTCCCCTCATCTCACGCGGCGAAGGGCGCTTTCCCCGCATCGCACGCGGGTAAAGTCCCCTTCAGCCGCCCGCGACCACAACTTCTGGGGTCACCCACCCCCGAGTTACCCCCAGGTGTTGTGCACACCGTTAGGCCAAAAACGTGAAATGTTGTGGATAACCCTGGGGATGACTCCACTTCCTGTGGACAACTCCCGGCGTGGCCTCCAGAGTGTGGTATAAGTGCCGCCGCTCAAAAGAGCAGCTGCGCGACCGCGTAGATGACCAGGCCGGCGAGCGCGCCGACCACCGTGCCGTTGATCCGGATGAACTGCAGATCCCGGCCCACTTGGAGCTCGATCTTGCGCGAGGTCTCATCCGCGTCCCAACGCTCCACGGTGTCGGTGATGATCCCGGTGATCTCGCGGGAGTAGTTGGTGACCAGGTAGGCCGCCGCACCCTCCACCCAGTTGTCCACCTTGGACCGGATGTGGTCGTCGGAGACCAGCCGCCCGCCCAGTGCCTCGAGTCCGGTGCGCACCCGGCGCCGCAGCTCGCTCGACGGGTCCTCGGCGGCGTTGAGCAGCATCTCCTTGGCCGTCGCCCATGCCGAGCCGATCAGCTTCTGCACCTCGTCGTGCCCCAGCATCTGGGCCTTGACCTGCTCGGCGCGCGCCATCACCTCGGGGTCGGTCTGCAGGTCCTGGGCGAACTCGCCGAGGAACTTGTCCAGCGCCAGCCGCATGGGGTGGTTGACGTCGGTCTTCACCGCCCACACGAAGGAGAGCACCTCGCCGTAGACCTTGTCCGCGAGCATCCCGTCGACGAACTTCGGCGACCAGCTCGGTGCCCGGTCCGAGACCACGCGCAGCATCGTCGTGTGGTTGTCCCGCACCCATTCGTAGGCGCGGTCGCACATCAGGTCCACCAGCTTGTGGTGCGCCCCGTCGGCGAACACGCCCGCCAGGATCTTGCCCAGCGGCGGACCCCACGGCTTGTCCACGATCCGCTTGACCACGGCCTGTTCCATGATCGCCTGGACGTCTTCGTCGCGGAGCACCTTGACGGCGGCACGCACGACGGTGGCCAGCTCGGACGTCACGCGTTCGGCGTTCTTCGGTTGCGAGAGCCAGCCGCCGAGCCGCTTCGAGATCTCGACCCGGCTCAGCTTCTCGCGGATCACGGACTCGGACAGGAAGTTCGAGCCGACGAAGTCACCGAGGCTGCTGCCCAGCGCGTCCTTCTTGTTCGGGATGATCGCGGTGTGCGGGATCTTGATCCGCAACGGATGCCGGAACAGCGCCGTCACCGCGAACCAGTCCGCGAGCGCGCCGACCATCCCGGCTTCGGCGGCGGCGCGGACGTAGCCGACCCAGCCCGGCCAGCCCGCGGCCTCGGCCCAGCTGGTCAGCAGGAAGATCACCGTCGCACCGAGCAGGAACGACAACGCGACCATCTTCATCTTGCGCAGGCCACGGCGCTTCTCCTCCTCGGCGGCGGTTCCACCGGGTGGATCGGCTGGGGTCACCTTGGCGGGCGTCAGTTGCTCCACACGCCCATTGTCCGTGAGGATGGCTGATCGTGCGCGAACCTGTCCTCGTACCCCGCCTCCAGCCCTTCACCTCGACCATCTTCGCGGAGATGACGGCACTGGCCGTCCGCCACGAAGCCGTCAACCTCGGCCAGGGTTTTCCCGACACCGACGGGCCTGCCGGAATGCTCGACGCCGCCAAGAACGCGCTGTTCGGAGGCGCCAACCAGTATCCGCCGGGTCCCGGACGGCCGGAGTTGCGCGCGGCGATCGCGCGGCACCGGCTCCGGTACGGCGTCGAATACGACCCCGGTACGGAGATCCTGGTCACCGCCGGGGCCACCGAGGCCATCGCGGCGTCACTGATCGCGCTGACGCAAGCGGGTGACGAGGTCATCGTCATCGAGCCGTACTACGACTCGTACGCGGCCGCTGTCGCCATGGCGGGGGCGGAGCGGCGCGTCGTCGGCCTTGTCGAACGCGACGGCCGGTTCGCGCTGGACGTCGAGGGCCTGCGCGCCGCGGTGTCCGACCGGACCAGGGCGATCCTGATCAACTCGCCGCACAACCCGACCGGAACGGTGTTCACGCGTACTGAACTGGAAGCCGTCGCCGCGCTGTGCGTGCAGCACGACCTGATCGCCATCACCGACGAGGTGTACGAGCATCTGGTGTTCGACGGCGCCGAACACTTCCCACTCGCGACCCTGCCCGGAATGCGAGACCGCACGGTCTCGATCTCCAGTGCGGGCAAGACGTTCAACTGCACCGGCTGGAAGATCGGCTGGGTCTGCGCGAGCCCCGAACTGGTCGCGGCGGTGAAAGCGGTGAAGCAGTTCATCACCTTCGTCTCGGGCGGCCCGTTGCAGCCGGCGGTCGCCCACGCGCTGGACCACGAACTGCCGTGGGCCGAAGAGCTGCGCACGAGCCTGCAGGGCAAACGGGACCGGCTCGCGGCGGGCCTCGCGGAGGCGGGGTTCGCGGTCCGGCCGACCGCCGGGACGTACTTCATCTGCGTCGACGTCCGCCCGCTCGGCTTCGACGACGCCGCGGAACTGGCCTGGGAGCTCCCCGAACGGGTGGGCGTGGCGGCCGTGCCCGTAAAAGTGTTCACCGATCACCCGGAAGAGTGGAACCACCTGCTGCGTTTCGCGTTCTGCAAACGCAATGAGGTCATCGACGAAGCGGTCACCCGCTTACGCAAACTGCGGTGACCCGTCCGATGTCCCTCAGGCCCAGCCGCCCTTTTCGAGAGCCCTTTCGAGCCGGTCCAGACACCGTCTTCGCACCCTGCCGATACTGGCAGGACTGATCCCCAGCTCCCCCGCGAGCTGGGCGTAGGACAGCTCCGGCCGGTGCGCGAGCAGCCAGATCAGCCGCCGGTGCAAGTCCGGTAGGCAATCGACCGCCGCCCACAGCGCGCGGTCGCGTTCGGCGCGGACGACCTCGGCCTCCGGGGTCGTGTCCGGCCCCGGGAGCGGACGCGGTGTTTCACGCCTGCTCCTGGTGATCATCCGGAGCGCGCGACGCCGCGCAGTGGTCGTCAGCCACGCCCGGAGGTTCGCTTCGTCACGCAACACGCCCGGCGCGCGGAGCAGTTCCAGCCAGGCTTCCTGACAGACGTCCTTGGCGTCGGCTTCGCTCAGCCGGTAGGTCTTCAGCGCGCTGAGCACCGCTGCCGAAACTACTTTCACGTCCCACATCGCGGACTCTCCCCTCCCGGCGGCTCGCATCCGCCATCCCGATCACCGAACGCGACTTCGACGGCACGCACCGCAGCGAGGATCCGGAAAAGGTCAGGTCACCGAGGATTTGAGTAGTTCCACCCAGGCCCGGATGACCGCCGGGCACACACCGAGAGTGATCAACTTCGGTACTCCAGGCACCGGAGCCGGTTGCGTCGTTCCGCCTAACGGGCTGGATCGACGGCGGCTGAAGTGAAACACTCCCCTCCGGTGCTAAAACTGGTGCAGCCCCGGGGGAACTGCGACCTGACCGGAAAAGACCCCAAGCAAGATCGAACTCACGCGGAGAACGTGGGTTTCAGGCGTGAACGGTGGTGATTGCTGTGAGTGGTCCGGCAGTCGTGCGTCGTCGCGGCCTCGTGCCCCCGAAAGCGGGAGCGCGAATCCTCTTCGCGGGCGGGCTCGCTCTCACGGGCTGGATCCTCGGCGCCGTCCTGAGCACCCCGGCTTCGGCCGAGGAACAGACTTCCGCGACGCCGGAGACCTCGGTGGTCCAGCCGTCGAACGAAACGACCACTACGCCGAAAGAGTCCACATCGGACTCGAGCAAGGCCGGTACCTCGAAGGCCGAATCACCGCACGAAGAGCCCGTCCCCGCAGAGAGCGAGGAGCCTGAGGCCGCCGTCGAGGAAAAGGCCGTTTCGAGCGCGAGTTCCGTCGAGAAGTCCGCTTCTCTGGAACCGGTCAAAAAGACCGCGAAGCCCCAGGCGGCCAACGGTTTACTGGGCGGCCTCATCGGTGGCGTGCTGAACATCGTCACGAACACGGTCGGCGGCGCCGTCGAAACCGTGGGCGGGGTCGTCGGCGGAATCGGCGAAAAGGTCATCGCGCCGATCGTCATGCCGGGCCCGTGCTGCGATGCGGGCGAGCCGGTGATCCTGCCGGGCGTCGGGGACACCCTCGACCCCGTCTTCGGCGGCGGCTCGGGTGAGTCGGCGAGTGGCTCGGTCACCATCGCCGTGCCCGCCGAGGTCACCACGCCGAGCACGCCCGCGCCGATCACCCCGGACCCGCGTCCGTTCGTGCCCGCCGAGACGCCCGCTCCGGCGACGGCCGTCCAGAACCAGAACCACCACGTCGCCCTGCCCACCCGGGTCAAGTCCCACGACCGGCCCGCTCCGGCGGCGCCCGCCGAGTCCGAGACGCACGTGTCCCCGGACGGCGGCGGCTCTGGAGGCGGCGGCGGTGGCCTGCCGAACACCCCGGTCGCCCCGCTCGCGCCCACGACGAGCGCCCAGCCAGGGCACGACCACTCCGGCGGCGGCCGCGGGCCGCTCGCCGTGCTCGACTCCGGAATCCCCGCCACGCAGCTGAAACTCCTCGGAACCGGCTGCGACCATGAAGGCGAGCGCACCGGCAGGGAAGCCGCGCTTCCCACCACCTCCCCCGACTGACCTGACCGGGTCGCCGGGGAGAACCACGTCCAAACCAAGATCGACTTCGGTTTTCGGCGTCTTCTGAAATCCCTGGCACAAGTCGCTTTTCAGCCTGCCCTCAGTCAGGTTTTCCCGTCTTTCCGAACGGCCGACCGCGCCCGGCCGGTTCGGATCCCGGCCCCGGCGCCGCGCTGCCCCTGCGGCGCCGGGACCAGCACCGGGTGGACTTCGTGGGTTTCTGCTCACCGCGCCGAGCAGGAGCCGGTCAAGCTCGAAGACCACCTGTAACCGCGGGCGGTTCCCGGCACGTCGAGGGGCTGTGCCGGGTAACCGCCGCGGTGCCCGCTTGCGAGGTTTCGGCCTCGGAGCGGGCCGGATAGCCGGTGCGCTGGTCGTGCGGCGCCGATGCCCTCCCTGGAGCATCGGCCGCCCCGCCGGCGCACCGGCTATTTCCGTTTCCCCACCTCCGCGTTTCGTCCTCTAGTTGCGGTAGTTGGCGGTGCGAACTACCGCAACTAGAGGACGAAACGCGGGACTCAGGTGACCTGGACGGCCAGCGGGGCGGCCGTGGCGGAAGTAACGGCCACCGAAGCGGCGGCCGCGCCCAGCCGTCGCACGGCCTCGAAGAGCCGGTCGGCCGGAAGCGCGTACGGCAGCCTTAGCCAGCGCTCCAGTCCACCGTGGACGCCGAACCGGGAGCCCGGCGCCACCTGCACCCCGTGACCCGCCGCCGCGACGGCCAGCCGCGTGCTCATCGGCTCCGGCAGACGGCACCACAGCGAAAGCCCGCCCGGCGGCACAGTGAACGTCCAGTCCGGGCAGTACCAGTTCAACGCGCCGGTCAACGCGTCGCGCAGGGCCCGCGTCTCCTCGCGGCGGCGCGCCAGCGCGGCCCCGCCGTCGTCGAGCAGTTCGGCGAGGACGAGTTGCTCGAAGACCGGAGACCCCAGGTCGACGGCGAAACGGGCCGCGACCAGCCTGCCGATCACGTCCTCAGAAGCGCGGATCCAGCCCAGCCGCAGCCCGGCCCAATGCGACTTCGACGCCGAGCCGATCGTGATGCCGAGGTCGCCGGCGAACGCGCCGAGCGGCGGCGGGCCGTCGGCCGGATCGCCTTCGAGGTCCAGTTCGACCAGTGTCTCGTCGATGATCGACGGCGTCCGCGCGCGGCTCAGCGCGGCCGAGAGCCGCTCCCGGCCCGCCGCGTCCAGCCGCAGCCCTGTCGGGTTCTGGAAATCCGCGACGAAGTACGCGAGCCTCGGCGCGGATTGCCGCAGCGCGGCTTCGATGCCGACGACGTCCCAGCCGGTGGCCGGGTCCAGCGGCACCGGTACTCCGATGGCGTGCGCGGCGCCGATGGCTTCGAGCGCGTTCGGGTACGTCGGCTGCTCGACCAGCACCCGGTCACCCGGACCGGCCAGCATGCGCAGGACCTGCACGAACGCGTGATGCGCCCCGTTGGTGATCATCACCTGGTCGGCGTTGGTCGGCAGGCCGCGTTCGGTGTAGCGGCGGGCGATCCGCTCGCGCAGGACCCGCAGTCCACGCACGTGATAGCCGTTCTCGCCGAGGTGGTCCGCCAGTGCCTTCCGCGCGGCGTCCACGGCGGGGACCAGGCCGGCGATGGCGGGCGGGCAGGCCTGGGCGAGGTCGATGAGGTCCTCCCCGGTCGGCAGCGGCACGTCCCGGCCCCGGCCGCCGGGGGACGCGATCCAGGAACCGGCCCCGCGACGGCTGGCGACCAGGCCGTCGGCCCGCAGTTTGTCCAGCGCGGCTCCGATCAGCGTGCGGCTGACCGTCAGTGCGTCGGCGAGCTCCCGTTCGGCCGGGAGTTTCGTGCCGAGAGGGAGCCTGCCGTCGAGGATCAGCAGCTCGACCGCCGCCGCGAGGTCCGCCGCGCCGTGACGAGAACCACTCTGACGCCAGCTCCCCAGTAAAGTGGCCAATTTTGCGCCCGAAACGCGTCCAGTCAGCGGGATCAGCGGTTTCATGAGACCAATTCTTGCAGATTGGCCATGGTCAAGAAAGCCACTTACCCCTGATGGTGTATTCGTGGCACTTACACTCGACCTCCGTCCCGTGGGCATCTCCCACGACACCACCCGCCGCTCGTTCCAGCTCGTCGGCGGGCTCGCCCTCTACGGCGGCAGCATGGCCATGCTGACCAGGTCCGGCCTCGGCCTCGACCCGTGGGACGTGCTCCACGAAGGCCTGATGAAGATCACCGGTCTCTCCTTCGGCACGGTCACCGCGTTCGCTTCGGTCGCGGTACTCCTGCTCTGGATCCCCCTGCGGCAGCGGCCCGGTATCGGCACCGTCGCGAACATCGTGGTCATCTCGGTCACCGTCGACCTGGTGCGGATCTTCCTTCCCGATCAGCACGTGCTCGGCTGGCAGATCTTCAACCTGGTCGCCGGCGTCGTGCTCAACGGCCTCGCCGCCGCGATCTACGTCGGCGCGCGGCTCGGCCCCGGCCCCCGCGACGGGCTGATGACCGGCTTCGCGGCCCGGACGGGTAAGTCGATCCGCCTCGTCCGGACCCTCATCGAGATCACCGTGCTGGCCGGAGGCTGGCTGCTCGGCGGCACCGTCGGCGTCGGCACGGTGCTCTACGCGCTCGCCATCGGGCCGCTCACGCAGGCGTTCCTGCCGTTGGTCACCTGGCGTGAGCGCGCCAAGAGCTGAAGGGGACTTTCCCCGCGCCTCACGCGGTGAAGGGGACTTTCCCCACGTGACATTCGGGGAAAGTCCCCTTCAGCCCCCGCTAGCTGGCCGCGCGCCGCTCCAGCAGGCGCCGGACGGCGAGGTAGTCGATGCCGCGCTGGGCGAGGACGTCGGCGGCCACCCCGGGGAGCGAGGTCAGCGCGAGCAGGAAGTGCTCGGCGTCGATGCGCTTGTCCCCGACGTCGATGGCTTCACGAAGGCACTTCTCCAGCACCTTCTTCGCCTCCCGCGTGAAGGGCCGGTGGCCGCGTTTGCTCCGCGTCCCACCGGTCAGCGCGCCTTCGCCGTGGGTCTGCTCGACCCGTTCGACGATGTGCTCGACGTCGATGCCGAACCCGCTCAGGGCTTCGACATCGGCGTCGCTCATCCCGCCCCGGCGGCGGACCCGCCGGAGGTCGTCGGCCAGTTCTTCCGCCGGGCAGCCCAAGGTGGCGAGCAGGCCCGTGTTCAGGGACAGCGAGGTCAGCAGGTGGAACGCGTCTACGTTCGCGGACTTCTCGTCCGACGCGACGCGCTGAGCCCCGATCACGACTTCTCGGGCTTCGGTGCTGAAGCGTTCGAACATCAGTGCCTCCCGTACTTCTTGTGGACCGCTTGCCTGCTGACCCCCAGCTCGGCCGCGATCTCCTGCCAGGACCAGCCGTGCACCCGCGCGCTGCGGACCTGCACGGCCTCGAGTTGCTCCAACAGCCGGCGCAAGGCGGCGACGGCGCGCAACCCCACCCGGGGATCACGGTCACCGGCTCGCGCGGCCAGGTCTGTCGCTTCGGTCATGACGTCAACCTACGTTGACATGTCGGCAGTGTCAACGCCGGTTGACAGTTAGGGTCTTGTCATGGTCGAAATCGCAGTGGCGGAAAGGGACGGAGTAGGCGCGGACGGAGCATCGCGCCCGACCGAAGACCACGTCGCCGTACTCGCCAACGCCGTGGTGGTGCTCGACGGAGCGACCTCGCCGCGGCCGGATCTGCCGTCCGGCGGCTGGTACGCGAGCCTGCTCGTGCACACCCTGTCGCAGGCGCTGACCATGGACCCCCACGCGGATCTCACGGTCCTGCTGGCCGAGTCGATCGCCGACGTCGCGCGCCGCGAAGGTCTGGCGCCGGGACACTCGCCGTCGAGCACGGTCGCGATCGCACGCTGGACGGACGACACCGTCGACGGGCTGGTGCTCGCCGACAGCCCGATCATCGCCTTCGGGCCTTCGGGCGCCGATCCCCTCACCGACGACAGACTGGTCTCGCTCCGCGACGGTGGTCAGCTCCGCACCGGTGCCGACGTCCGCGCGAAACGCAACGCGCCGGACGGCTTCTGGGTCGCCGAGGCGGAACCGAAGGCGGCTGTCGAGGCCGTACGCCGCAGCTGGCCGCGCTCGGAGGTCGAGGCCCTGCTGCTGGCGACGGACGGCGTCGCGATCGGTGTCGACGAGTACGCGCTGTTCGACTGGCCGGAAGTGCTCGCCATCAGCCGGGAGCGTGGTCCGGACGCGGTACTCGACGCGGTGCGCACGGCGGAGAAAACGGACCCGGACGGCGACCGCTGGCCCCGGGCGAAAAGGCACGATGACCAGCTACTGGTACTGGTCGAGTTAGGGGTAGCCCCAGGGTAGAACCGGGGGCTTCCCGGATCGGAAATGCGCGGTCTCGCGAGCACACTCGACGCATGACGTTCCCTGGGGGGCCCTCGCGTGCCAGACCTTGGCTGATCGCGTCGGCGGTGGCCATCGGCTGGGCGGTGTCCACGATGGTCGTGCTGCACCTGATCAGTTCACGAGATCCGGTCTTCGACACGTTGTCGAGTTACGCCTACGTCGATCGCGGCACGGGCATGCTCGGCGCGAGCGTGCTGTCGTTGTCCATCGGCTCGCTCACCGCGCTCGGCGCCCTGGCCGCCGCCGGGATCCACCTCAGCCACACCACGAAGGTGCTCTTCGTGCTGTGGTCGCTCGGCTTGGCGGCGGCCGCGATCTTCCCGGCGAGCTACCCCGAATTCCCGGACCCGGTCAGCGGCGAGATCCATCTGTACGCGTGCCTCATCGCGTTCCTCAGCCTGCCCGCCGCCGGGTTCACCCTGCGCGACAACCTGCGCGGCACCCCCGCGGCCCGGCAGATCGGCCGCCTGGCCTGGGGCAGCGCGGCCGGGCTGATCGTCTTCGGGCTCACCTTCATCTTCGTGCGCCTGTCCGATATCCCGTTCTTCAGGACGCTGACCGACATCGCGCCGGTCGGCGTCGCGCAACGGCTTTCGCTGGTGGCGCACGTGCTCCTGATCGGCGGGATGCTGAAGGTCGCGTCAGCGGCTCACCGTGTCGGTGAATTCCGGGGCGTAACCGTAGAGGCCGGGCAGACCACCCGTGTGCAGGAAAACGACGTGCTCCTCGGCCGCGAAATGGCCTTCGGCAGCCCAATCGACCAGCGCGGCGGCCACCTTGCCGGTGTACACGGGATCGAGCGCGATCCCTTCCGTGCGGCCGAAAAGCCGAACCGCGTCCCACGTCTCGACGGTCGGGATCCCATAGCCGGGGCCGATCGCGCGGTCGTCGATGCGCAGACCTTCGAGTGACGGCGGCCCAGTTCCCAGCAGCACGGAGACCGCCGTGGTGAGGTCGGCCAGGTTGTCCAGGGCCTCGTCGACCGGATGGCTGACGCAGGCGACGTCGAGCGTCAGCCAGTCGAGGTTCGCCGTCCCGACGATGAGCCCGGCCGAAGTCCCGCCGCTGGCGTGCGGAACGACCAGCCGCGCCTTGGTGATGCCGCGGTCGGCGAGTTGTCCGGCGATCTCGTGCGCGGCCGCCACGTACCCGAGTGCCCCGACGGCGTCGGAGCCGCCGACGGGGAACGTGGCCACCTTGCGGCCCTCGGCCGCGGCCTCGGTGATCAGCCGGTCGTAGGTCCCGCCGGTCTCCTCCCCGTCGCGACAGACGTGCACGTTCGCGCCGAAGAGGTGATCGAGCAAGACATTGCCGGACCGTTCGTACGCGTCGCCGTCACGAGGAACCTTCGCGGTGAGCACGAGTTCGCACCGCAGCCCGAGCTTCGCGCAGGCAGCAGCGGTCTGGCGACCGTGGTTGGTCTGCAGCGCGCCGAAGGTGATCACCGTGTCGACGCCCGCCTCGATCGCCGCACCGAGCAGGAACTCGAGTTTGCGCAGCTTGTTGCCGCCCACGCCGAGCGGATGCACGTCGTCCCGTTTGAGCAACAGGTTCGGCAGGCCGAGTGCCTCACCCAGCCGGGGTGCCGGATGCAGTGGCGTCGGCAGGCCACCGAGGTCGACGCGGGGAAAGCGATCGAAGTTCATGCAGGTCACGTAACCACACCGAGGCCACACGGTGGTATCGTTCGTTTGAACGAACGAGATACGCAGGGGGAGTCATGACCACCTCGAAACCGGACCTCGCGTTCACCGGCCTCGCCGAACAGGCCTCGATGCTCGCCAGCGGGACCACGACGTCTGTCGAGCTCACGCGCTTGGCGCTCGAAAGAGCCGAAGCCAGCCAGCCGACTCTCAACGCCTTCAAGTGCCTTCGCCCCGAAGAAGCCCTTCGCGAGGCCGAGGACGCCGACCGGCGGCTGGCCGCCGGTGAAACCGCTCCCCTGCTCGGCGTCCCCACCGCGATCAAAGACGACCTCGACGTCACCGGCCTGCCGACGGCGTTCGGCTGCGACGGCGACTTCTCCCCCGCGACGGCGGACTCCCCGCCCGTCGCGGCACTCCGCCGGGCAGGTGCGGTACTCATCGGCAAGACCAACACTCCAGAACTCGGCCAGTGGCCCTTCACCGAAGGCCCGGCGTTCGGCGCGACCCGCAATCCGTGGGATCCCGAGCGGACTCCTGGCGGTTCCTCAGGCGGCGCGGCGGCGGCCATCGCGTCGGGGGTGATCGCCGCCGCGCTGGGTTCCGACGGGGCCGGGTCGATCCGGATCCCGGCCGCGTGGACCGATCTGGTCGGGATCAAACCGCAGCGGGGCCGCGTCCCGACCGAACGTGAGCTGTTCCACGGGCTGACCGTGGTCGGCCCGCTCGCGCGCACCGTCGCCGACGCGGCCCTGCTGCTCGACGTCGCGGCCGGGACCGGGACCGCGTTCCAGGCGGCCGCCCGCCGCGAACCGGGCCGGATGCGCATCGGGCTGTCCACGCGGATCCCTTTCACCGCCACGAAAACCCGGCTCGACCCGCAAGCGCACGCGGCCGTCGTCCGGCTCGCGGAGCGGTTCGCCGAACTCGGCCACGAGATCGTCGAGGTCGAACCGGACTACCGGCTGATCGGCCTTACCTTCCTGCCGCGTTCGCTCGTCGGCGTGCGTGACTGGTCCCGTCGCGTCCCGGATCAGGCCCGGCTCGACCCGCGCACGCGGGCCAACGCGCGGCAAGGCTCAGCGCTCGCCGGTCCGGCGCTGCGGCTCGCGCGGGCCACGGAACCGTTGCTGCAGCGACAGATCGGCTCGGTGTTCGGCCGGGTGGACGTCCTGCTCACGCCGACCACCGCGACGCCGCCGCCGCGGATCGGCACCTTCGACGAGCTCACCGGCTGGCAGACCGATCAGGCCATGATCGCCGCGTGCCCTTACGCTTGGCCGTGGAACGTGCTGGGCTGGCCGGGGGTCAACGTGCCTGCCGGGCCGAGCCAGGAAGGCCTGCCACTCGGCGGGCAGCTGCTCGGCCCGTCGCACTCCGAAGAACGGCTGATCTCCCTGGCCGCGCAACTGGAAGAGGTCGAACGGTGGCAGGACCGCAAACCCGAGACCGCTTGGTGAACACCCGCGTGACGATTCTCCACGCCACGCTCGAGGTGGTCGGGGAACAGGGCGTCGGCGGGCTGACCAACCGCCGGATCGCGACCGCCGCCGACGTCTCGCTCGGCACGCTGACCTATCACTTCCCCAGCCAGACCGCGTTGCTGCGCGAGGCGATGCTGCTGTTCGCCGAGGAGGAGACCTCGAAGCTGACGGGGTTCGTCGACGCCTACCGGGAGAAGGGCTTGAGCGTCGAAGAAGCGGCGTCGGTCGTCGAGCAGGTGATCGCGAAATTGCCCTTCGGCACCGACGAACTCGGCGCGCACGAGCTGTATCTGCAGGCCGCGCGTGATTCCGGACTCCAGGACGCGGCCGCGCGGTGTTTCGCCGCCTACGACGAACTCGCGCTGGTCATCCTGCGGACGCTGGGCGTCCCCTCGCCGGAACGGCTGACCGGTCCGGTCGTGGCGTTGATCGCCGGACTGCAGTTGCGCAGGCTCGCCACGGGTGACGACGGCGTTCCGGTGGCCCTGCCCCTGATGATGCTCATCCGCGGCGCGTCATGAGCGGTCCGCCGATCGTCAAGGGGACGGCGGCGTGGAAGTACTTCGGGGACTTCCGGGCCGGGCTGCTGGCCGGGCAGGTGCTGGTGCTGCAGGTCGCGCATCCGGTGGTCGCCGCGGGGGTCCGCGATCATTCCGACTACATCGAGGATCCGTGGACACGGCTGGTGCGCACGGCCGCGTCGCTGTCCATCTACGTCTACGGCGGCCCGGAAGGCGCCAGGTACGAGGCCGACCGGTTGCGCGCGCTGCACCGGTCGTTCACCGGCGTCGACGCCGACGGCCGCGGGTACAGCGCGCTGCACCCGCGCGCGTACGCCTGGGTGCACGCCACGCTCGTCATGGTTCCCGTTGACACGCAACGGTTCTACGGCAAGCCGATGACGCCTTCCGAACTGGACGAGTACTACGCGCAGATGTGCGACATCGGACGGCTTCTCGGCCTGCGCGAGCAGGACCTGCCGCCGACGTGGGCGGAATTCGAGCGGTACTACGCGGATATGGTCGACGACTTCGGCCCGAACGAGACGATTTCGACGTTGTTCGAAACGATCCGGACGGTGAAGAAGCCGTGGCGGTGGCTGCCCGACCAACGCTGGATCCGGTTGCGGCGATGGCAGTACCTGGCGCAGATGTTCGTCATCCGGGGCACCCTTCCGCCCGCGCTGCGTGACCGGCTCGGTCTACAGTGGACTGATCGGGACCGGCGCCGGTTCGACCGGTTCCGCTCGGTGGTCAGGTTCTTCGGCGGGCTGGTGCCGACGACGTTGCGTTCGTCGCTCGTCCGCCGGATCGGCAGGCTCAACGTCTGATTCCGCGCCCATCCACGCGCGTACCGTTTCCTGGGTGGCAGTGGCGGGCCCGGTGGGGGCTGAAGGACGCTTTCCCCGCATAAGACGAGGCGAAGGGCGCTTTCCCCGCATCGCATGCGGGGAAAGTCCCCTTCAGCCCCCACCGGAGTAAGGGTGCTGGTCCCCTGTACGGGGGACCCCGATTCACCCCGCGCCGTGACGCTTTCCCCGGCCCCGGCCGTTAGCTTCAGGCGGGATGGGGAATTCACCGAGGGGGCGGCGCGCGGCGCCGTCGGTCATCGCCCGCGTACTCGTGCTCTGTGCGCTGGCTTCGTTGCTGTTGGGCGGCACGGCCCAGGCGGACGGCGTGTCGAGCGGGGCGGACGTCCAGGTCGCGCAGACGCTCGGCACCCGGGATCTCACCGTCGTGTTGCGGCGGATGGACATCGCGCCCGGCCCACTGCACGTCGACGTCGTCACGCACACCGGGAGCGCGCCGGGCACGCTGAAGCTGCGCGCGTCCACCGCGGGAACGACGTTCTCCGAAGCCACCGTCCGGCTGGACGGGAAACCCGGCGCCCATCCGGTACTGCTGCGCGTCGACCAGCCAGGGCCGTGGGAACTCGGCCTCGACGACGGGACGGACACCGCTTCCATCCCGTTCATCGTCCCGGCCAGGGTCATCCCCCCATGGGAGAAGGCCACCTTCGGCGGTTTCGTCGCCGCGGGGGTGTTCCTGGTGATCGGTCTCGTCGTGGCGATGCGCGTCAGACGGCCACAGCTCGCGCTGATCCCGGCGGGTGGCATGGTCGCCGCGCTCGCGGTCGCGATCACCGGGGCGATGCTCTCGGCGTCGACCCCGCCGCCGCCCGCGCCGGGCGCGGCACTGGATCCGACGATCGACAACATCCAGGACCCGTACGCGAACGCGCAGATGTCCACGGTGGACTTCTCGCGGCCGCCGGTGAACCTGGCCGTACGGTCGCCGAACGCGCGATCGGGCGGACTCGCGGAAATCCAGGTCGCGCTGGCCGACGGCGCGACCGGCCGCCCGGTCGACGACCTTCTGGTACACGACAACGCCTTGATCCACCTCGTCGTCATTTCACCGACGGGCAGGCTCTGGCATCTGCATCCGGTGCGCGTCGGCCCCGGTGACTACCGCGTGAAGTTCACGCCACCCGAGGCAGGCACCTACGCCGTCGCCGCGGAACTCGCCCGGCGAGGCGGTGGCGTGCAACTGGCACGCACCACGATGGTCGTCGCGCCCGGAGCGGACTCCCCCGCCGAACCCGCGCCCACGGGGGCGGGCACGCGGATGATCGACGGGAACCCGGTCGACGTCGACGTCGAACCTGGCCCGCCGACGACGATCACCGCGCGGTTCGGCAAGGCGGATCTCCAACCGTGGCTGGGCATGCTCGGCCACCTGATCGTCGTCGGCCCGATAACCGGCGACCGCCGGGTCGGCGCGGACGCCGCTGCCGCGCCGACCTGGGCCCACGTGCACTCGATGATCCCGCAATCGCCTGGTATGCCGGGGAAACCGGACGAGACCGTCGCCGCTTACGGCCCCGACGTCCCGTTCACCTACACCTTCGCCGCACCCGGCAAGTACCGGATCTGGCTGCAGGCCGAACGCGACTACACGGTGCTGACCGTGCCCATGCAGCTCGAAGTCCCGCAAGGAGGCACCCCCCAGTGACGTCCACAGTGGACACGCAAAGACGCAAGCCAGTCCTGCTGATCTCGGTGGTCGCCGTGCTCGTGGCGGCGATCGTGGCCTGGCTGGTCTGGCCGAGCGGAGATGGGGAACAAGTACAGAGCTCGACCCAGGGCCCGTACACCGTGCGGTTGTCGGTCGAAGATCCGCACCAGGGCGGCAATGTCTTCGCCCTGACCGTCACCGGCGCCGCACCGGACGTGGTCACCCTCGAGCCCGTGATGCCGCAGATGGGGCACGCGCTCGCGCCGTCGCCCGCGATCGCGGAGGCACCCGGCCGGTATCGCACCGGCGACGTCCTGCTGCCGATGCCGGGGCAATGGGAGATCACCGTTTCACTGCGCGGGCCGTCCGGCGCACGCAGCACGTTTTTCCTTTGCTGGTCAAGTAAGAGAGGGAGGTCGGGAATGGATCTCACCGCGGGAGGGGCGAGGGTCGCCTCGGTGGCACGCAGTGCACGCACCGGTCTCGTGCCGGCGGGTACGGTGCTGGCCGGGTCGGTGGTCTCGCTGATCGGGCTGACCTGGGACATCCAGTGGCACGGCGACGTCGGCCCGGACACGTTCTTCACGATGCCGCATCTGTTCCTGTATTCGGGCAGCGCGATCTCCGGGCTCGCGAGCCTCGTGGTCGTCCTGATGACCACGGCCGCGCGCCGGGCGGGCCGCCAGGCCGACGCGCGCGTCGGCGGTCGTGCGATCAACGTGTTCGGCAAGGTCTTCGCCGCGCCGGCCGGCTACCTGGTGACCGGGACCGGCGCGGCGATGTTCCTGCTGTACGGCCTGTGGGACCAGTGGTGGCACGGCCTGTACGGCTTCGACGCGGTGATCGACTCGCCACCGCATATCGGGCTGTTGCTGTCGATCACGCTGAGCATCATCGGCACGGTCATGGTGTTCGCGGCCGCGCGGGAGCACCGCTGGGGCACCCTCGGCGTGGTCGGCACCCTCGGTGTGCTGATCGCGTTCAGCATGGTCACCGTGCTGGGGCTCAAGCAGATCGACGTCGACCTGGTCGACGTCGTCTCCGTGGGCGTCGCGCTGCTTTCGGTGCTGCTGGTTTCGGCGGGCGCCGGGTTCTGGGGGCGTCCTGGCGGAGCGGTCCGGGTCGCCGCGTCGCTGGCGGTCATCCAAGCGATCACCTGGTGGTTCTCACCGTGGGCCGCGGAGGCGTACGCGAGCGCCGTCGGCCTGCCGATGCGGGACTACATCGACGGCGTACCGGCGATGCCCTCGATGATGCCGATGGCGCTGCTGCCGATCGCGGCCGTGCTCGAAGCGGTTTACCTGCTTTCGCGGCGCGGCTGGTCCGCGGGCCGCGTTTCGGTGCTGGCGGGCGGGATCGGCGGTCTCCTGGTCGGCGCGAGCATGCCGATCCAGGACACCATCGTCTACGAGAGCGGCTCCGTCGACTGGGCGGTCGTGTTCGCGACGGGCGCCTTCGGTGCGGTGCTCGGGCTGCTCGGCGGATTCGCCGGGTGGCGGTTCGGCGGGATGCTGCGGCTGCTGGCCCCGGCGAAGGAGGACAACGCGCATGCGTAGGACACTGCTGGCGCTGGCGGCGGCGATCGGGTTGCTGTTCGCGACCACCCCCGCGGCGAACGCCTACGAACCGGTGAACATCGTCCACACCGAACGGGTGCAGATCGGCCCGTACGGGATGACGGTCGGGTTCAGCACTTGGCCGTTGCGTGCCATGCAATCACTGGATTTCACGTTCATCCCGGACGACGGGATCGCCGGGAAGTCGGGGACGCTCGCGTTCGTCAATCCGGAGACCGGACGGCTGGGCCGTCCGCAACCGCTGGCGAAGCATCCGCGGAAGCTGGAGGTATGGGGGCTGGACATCCGGGCCCTGCAGACCGAGGGCTCGTGGGCGTTCCGGTTCGAGCTCGACGGGCCGGCGGGCAAGGGCGTGGGGGAACTCCGCGACCTGACGGTGCTCGAACAGCCGGGGCCGCCGATGGCGGTGAGCTGGTCGATCAGCCTGATCCCGCTGATCGTCCTTGCCGTCTTGATCGCCATCGCGTGGCGGCGCACCAAATCCAGGCTGCGCTCTTCGTCGCGCGCTGACGGGATCCCGGCCACAGTGTGACTCGAAGTGACCGAAGATCGGATGGCTCGCGTGTCCCGATGGGGCACGCGAGCCTCTCGTCATGGACTCAAATCGAACTGTCCGGCCTTGACCGCCTTGAGGAAGGCGTTCCACTCACCGGAATCGAAGACGAAGACGGGACTCTCGGCCAATTTGGTGTCACGTACCCCGACCAGCCCTTCCCTGCCTAGGTTGACCTCGACACAGTTCCCCCCGTTGGGCTCGCTCGCGAAGGACTTCTCCCACACGGCGTCGTCGAACAGCGACACGGCCGTGGTCGGATCGTAATCCGCCGCCGATGGATAATCGGCCATTGGTCGTACCTCCGAACGTCGGTCGGGGGTGCGGGTCGCGACCTGCGCGAACCGTCACGGCCCCGTCTTCTCCCTGCTTCAACGGGACTATCCCGCACGGCCAAGTGGGTGATCAACTCCGCCCACTCTCGACATGAAGATTATTCCAGGAGTAGGATTAATCGCAGCGGCCGGGGCTCGGTTGTTGGTGAATCGCTCGCAGTACGCAAAAACCTCGGTGGCAGGTGTCACCGAGGTGGCGTTCAGCAGGGAGTTTCGCCTTTCCGGCAGGACACCGACGGCAGGTGAACGGCAGGGCGGCAGCACCCCGCGGCGCATGACCACCCACCGCCGACCTCGTGGGGGAGGATCAGCGTGATCATTCAGGACACCATGCCTGCGACGGTACTCGCCGTCGGCAGGCTCATGGCCGGAACGGCGGGCGAGAGCCGCCGCTCCGCGCATCTCTTCGACCTGCACTCCCGGGGTTCACACCCCGAGTTCCTGCACACCCGTTGTGGCGCGGCGATGCCTTTCGACCACTTGGAGTGGATCCCCGTCGGTTCGGGGATGCCCTGTGAGCGTTGTCTCGGCCTCGTAGGTTCGGCCGAGCAGGCGCGGTTGCCGCGTCCGAGCCGGGGGGTGTGACCGGAATGGCCGTCCGCCTCACCACGCTCTTGTTCCGCCGTGAGGACGAACGCCTTGCCTCGGCGAAGCACCGCAACATCGGGCTCGAACTCCGTCAGCGTTTCGGGTTCAGCCTCATCCAGGCCCCGCTGCGCAAGCAGCCACCGTGGAACTCCGAAGTCGATTTCCCCGGCCGGCGCGGCGCGCACCGGGACCTGATCAGGACCGGCCGTCCGTTCGAAGGTCAGTTCGAAATTTCGCCCTTGATCGGGCATCTGACCGGCCGGGCCTGACTTCCGGGGGTCTCAGGGCTTGCGGCCCAGTCCGCCGAGCCCGCCGGTGAACGTCGGATCGTCGGCGAACCTGTCGCTCGCGCGGGAAGCCGCTTCGTCCAGATGCCAGGCGGCCATCCAATCGATCCCCGGCTCGACCATCTCCAGTCCGTCGAAGAACGCGGCGAACTCGGCGCGGGAACGCAGGTGGAACGGCGCACTCGTCTTCTTGTACAGCTCCTGGACGTTCTCCCGGTTGTCGTTCGCCTTGCGGGTGACGCCGTCCTCGGTCAGATGCGAGGACAGGAAGTACGACCCGGACGGCAGCAGGTCGAGGTAGCGCCGGACCATCTCGTGGACCGGTTCGTCCGGTCCGAGGAAGTACAGCAGGCCGACCAGGACCAGCCCGATCGGCTGCCGGGGATCGAGCACCCCGGTTTCGAGGGCGCGCTTCCAGATGTCGGCGGGGTCCCGCACGTCGCCCTGCAGGACCGCGTGCCGCCCGAGCAGTCCCTCGCGTTCCAGCAGCAGCTGGGAATGCGCGACGGCGACCGGCTCGATGTCGACGTAGACGACGCGGGAGTCCGGGTTGATCGCGCTCGCGATCTGATGGACGTTGCCGACGGTGGGGACCCCGGAGCCGATGTCGAGGAACTGAGTGATCCCTTGGCGGGCCAGGTAGCCGACGCCGCGGCCGAGGAAGTCGCGCCCGACCCTGGCGAACGTCTTGACCTCCGGGAACTGCTTGAGCACCTGCGTGCCGAACTCGCGGTCGACGGCCCAGTTGGCCGAGCCGCCGAGGAACCAGTCGTACACCCTGGCCACGTTGGGGCGTTCGAGATCGACACCTTCGGGGGCTTCGGGATCCTGCTGCGTCGTCATGCGGTCACACCTCGTCACAAAGCGGGTTTGCGGGCGACCCCGCCGATGGTGCAGCTAAGCGTAGGCGAGCGGGAGTCGTCCAGCCTCCACGCGCCGACCGGGACCAGACCCGGCGCCACGAGGTCGAAATCCCCGAAGAAACCCAAGATCTCTTCCCTGTCGCGGAAGGAGGCGGGTGTGCTCGACTGCTCGTACTGCTTCACGACGCTCTGGACCTGTTCCAGCTCGTCCCCTTCCACGCCGGACATCGTGACGTGGGAGAGAACGTAGAACGACCCGGCGGGCAGCAGCTTCCGGTACCGCGCGACGACGGTGGCGATTTCGGGGCCCGGCACGAAATGCAGGACCGCGACGGTGAGCAGGGCCACCGGTTTCGCCGGGTCGAGCACGCCGGTGTCGACGGCGCGTTCCCAGACGTCGTCCGCGTCGCGCAGGTCGGCGCCGAGCACCGCGTGCCTGCCGGGGTCGCCGCACTTCTCCAGCAGGATCCTGGCGTGTGCGACGGCGACCGGTTCGTTGTCGACGTACACGCACCGGCTGTCGCCGTCGACCTCGTCGGCGATCTCGTGGACGTTGCCGACCGTCGGCACGCCGGAACCGAGGTCGAGGAATTGGTTCACGCCGTTCTCCGCGCAATGCCGCACCGCGCGGCCGAGGAAGGCGCGGTTGGCCCTGGCGAGGGAGCGGATGAGCGGGAATGTCTTGACCAGTTGTTCGCCGAATTCCCTGTCCACCGCCCAGTTCGCGGTTCCCCCGAGTGCCCAGTCGTAGATACGGGCGGCGTTGGGCCGCTCGAGATCGACACCCTCGGGCAGGAACTGCGGGTCCACGTTCAGCCCCTGTCCACTCGACCGCGCTGACGCCGGTAACCCTACCGAAGGAAGGCCGGGTGCTCTCAGGATTGCATCTGATTGCGGTACAGCTCGGCGAGTTCCTTGAGGAATTGCCGAGTCTCCTGGCGCTCCAGCGCGGCGCCGCGCAGGCGGTCCCAAGAATCGACGAAAATGTTGAAATCCTTGACGTCGTCGAGGTACAACCCGCCCGCGGAATGCTCGATGTAGACGAAATCCCTGGTGCGGTCGGGAAAACGCATGATGGTGAAGTCGTTGGGCACGGCGGCGAGCCGCGCGCTGAACGGCAACACGTGCACATACACGCGCGGATGCTTGTCCAGTGCCAGCAGATGCTCGACCTGGTCCAGCATCACGGCGGGGGCGGAGCCGCCGGGAGCGCGGCGCAGGGCGCCTTCGCTGATGATGAACCGGTAGTACGGCGGCTGCTGTTGCTCGAAGACGGCCTTGCGGTCCAGCCGGTTGCGGACCAGCGAGGTGACGTCGGTGGCGCCGGCTTCGGTGAACTGCTTGAGCATGTAGTGCTCGGACTGCAGCGGGCCGGGGATGCGCTCACCATGCCAGGTGAGGATCTCCGCGGCCGCGGGTTCGAGGTCGGTGAAGGTGCGGAACCAGTGCGGCACCACGGATCGGTAGCCGGACCAGTGACCACGCTGCCCGGCGGCGGCGCGGGCGAGGTTCATCAGCGTGTCGGCCTCGTCGCCGTTGATCCCGAACGCGTTCAGCATCGATCGCACATCCCCGAGTTTGACCCCGACGGCACCGGACTCGATCTTGTTGACCTTGCCCTGGGTGCAGCCGAGAACCTCGGCGACCTGCTGCTGTGTCATCCGCGCGGCGTTGCGGGCATGCCGGAGCTCGTTTCCGAGCTGCTTCCGGCGCGAGGTGACGGTGCTGGCCATCAGCCTTGCTCTCCCGGACCACATAGCCAGGACAGCGGCTTCCCGCCGTCCTGCGCGCGAACACTTCGAACCCACCCAGGGTACTGCACCTTGCGGGGTTCGATGATGACATTGCGCAGCGTTCCAGGAAACGGCTGAAAACACCAGTCACCGGGCACATCACCCTGGTGGCGGAACGATCTCGTCACATACCGGGCACCTTCGTCCGGCATAGTGACCGGGTGGACCAATCCCCCATCGCCCAGCGGGTCACCGACGATGTCTACGGGTACGTCCAGCCCGACGGCTCCTGGTGGATCAACAACTGCGGGTTCGTCGCCGCGGGCGATCACACCGTGGTGATCGACACGTGTTCGACCGAGCGGCGTACGCGCGCTCTGCTGGAGACGGCGGTTTCGACCGGCGGGGCGCCGGTGACCACTGTGGTCAACACGCATCACCACGGCGATCACACGAACGGGAACTACCTGGCGACCGGTGCGACGATCGTCGGGCACCGGAAGACGCGTGAGGTGATGGTCGCGACCGGGATCAACACCTACGACAACGCGTTCACCGGGAGCGACTGGGGTCATCTGGAGCTCGGGGATTCCCCAAGGTGCTGTTCGACGACCGGCTGACCGTGCACGCCGGCGACGTCCGGCTGGAGCTGATCCACCCGGGACACGCCGCGCACACCACCAACGACGTACTGGTCTGGCTGCCGGAGCGGCGGGTGCTGTTCGTCGGGGACCTGATCTTCAACGGCGGCAGCCCGTTCGCGTTGATGGGTTCGCCCGCCGGCTGGCGGAAGGCCCTGGACCTGGTCCGTGAGCTGGAGCCGGAGACGATCGTGCCGGGCCACGGTCCGGTGTGCGGGCCCGAGGCGATCGACGTCGTCGACGGATACCTCGGTGTCCTGCAGCGGATCGCCTCACAGGGGAAGGCCGCCGGCCTGACGCCTCTCCAGGCCGCTCGCGAAGCCGATCTCGGGCCTTACGACGCACTGTCCGAACAGGAACGACTGCCCGGGAACCTGCACCGGGCCTACGCCGAACTGGACGGTCTCGACTGGGGCGCGCCGATCGATCTCGGGGCCGCGATGGCGGACATGGTCACCTACAACGGCACCCCGATCCACTGCTTCTCCTGACCGGACTGCGCCTTCGCCGACAACCGCCGGCCGCAGCGTCCTGCAACCCCGGACCTGGGACCTGGGTGTCGCGAAAGCCACTTTCGAGTCATGTGACGTCCCGAAAGTGGCTTTCGCGACACACCGAAAATCCCCGCGCGCCCGAACCCCAGCCCCCCGCCCGTCCCTGGGGGACGGCCCCGCACCCAGCGTATCGGTGCCCACCGTCGGTCCGGGGTAGTCGAGCCGAGTTGCCCACAGGTGGATCCGGTTGTGGACAACTCGCGTTCGATGCCTTCTCGCCCCGGCGCCGTATCCCTCAACGGGGATAGGCTCGGCAGGGGAATCGAAGCGGAAGGGTGCGGATGAGCAAGAAGGCGAGCATCGGGGTCACCGGCTTGGCGGTCATGGGCCGCAACCTGGCCAGGAACCTCGCGAGGCACGGGCACACGGTGGCCCTGCACAACCGCTCCGAGAAGCGGACGAAGGAACTGGTCGAGCAGTTCGGCGACGAGGGCGACTTCATCCCCGCGTATTCGGCGCAGGAGTTCGTCGCCGCGCTGGAGCGGCCGCGCCAGGTCGTGATCATGGTCAAGGCCGGGGCGCCGACGGACGCCGTGATCGACGAGTTCGTCCCGCTCCTCGAGAAGGGCGACGTGATCGTCGACGCGGGCAACGCGCACTTCGCGGACACCCGGCGTCGGGAGGCCGCGCTGCGTGAGAAAGGCATCCACTTCGTCGGCACCGGGGTGTCCGGCGGCGAGGAGGGCGCGCTGCACGGGCCGAGCATCATGCCGGGCGGGTCCGAGGAGTCGTACCAGTCGCTCGGGCCGCTGTTCGAGGACATCTCGGCGAAGGTCGACGGCGAGCCGTGCTGCACGCACGTGGGCGCGGACGGCGCCGGGCACTTCGTGAAGATGGTGCACAACGGCATCGAGTACGCCGACATGCAGTTGATCGCCGAGTCGTTCGATCTGCTGCGCGGCGCGGGTGGCTACTCCCCCGCCGAGATCGCCGACGTCTTCCGGACCTGGAACTCCGGACGGCTGGATTCGTATCTGATCGAGATCACTTCACAGGTGCTGGCCCACACCGACGCCGCCTCCGGCAAGCCGTTCGTCGACATCGTGGCGGACCAGGCGGAGCAGAAGGGCACCGGCCGCTGGACCGTCCAAATCGGACTGGACCTGGGCGTGCCGATCAGCGGGATCGCGGAGGCCGTCTTCGCACGGTCGCTGTCCGGATCGTCGACCCTGCGTGAGGCCTCCCGCGGTCTGGGTGGTCCTTCGCGTACTCCGCTGACGGGGTCCGCTTTGGACACCTTCGCGGACGACGTCGAGCAGGCGCTGTACGCGTCGAAGGTGGTGGCGTACGCCCAGGGCTTCAACCAGATCCAGGCGGGCGGCGCCGAGTACGGCTGGGACATCGACCTCGGCAAGGTCGCGTCCATCTGGCGCGGCGGCTGCATCATCCGCGCGAAGTTCCTGAACGACATCACCGCCGCGTACGCCGAGGAGCCCGCGCTTCCGACGCTCCTGACGTCCGGCGGCTTCCGCAAGGCCGTCGAGGACGCCCAGGACTCCTGGCGTTCGGTGATCTCCACGGCGGTGCGGCTCGGGATCCCGACCCCGGGCTTCTCGACCGCGTTGGCCTACTACGACGGTCTGCGTGCGGAGCGGCTCCCCGCCGCGCTGGTGCAGGGGCAGCGGGACTACTTCGGTGCCCACACGTACCGCCGGGTCGACCGCGAAGGTTCGTTCCACACCGCTTGGGCGGCCGACAACCGTCCCGAATCCTCCGCCTGACGGAGCTGAAGGGGACTTTCCCCGCATAAGACGCCACAAAGGGGCCCTTCACCGCATCACATGCGGTGAAGGGCCCCTTCGCTAACTCGCGATCCGGACGTCCGGGCGAACCCTCGCCGCTGCGGCCGCATGCGCGGCCAGCAACTCCTCGATCACCTTGTCCGGCTCGGTGCGCAGGCGCGAAGGCAACGTCTGGAGAACCAGCACGCCAGCCGCGGCGTACCGCCCATTTCTCGCCAGTGTCCGATCGAACCCGTCGACGGCCTTGAGGTGGAACGACAGCGAGTCAACCTCCCAGGCCAGCCCGACATCGTCGAACCAGCCATCCGGCTTGGCGATGTATTCGCCCGATGTGGTGTACAACTTCTTGTTCCACATCGGCTCCGGCAAGCCTGACCGTGCCCAGACCTGTCGTGCATCGATCTCCGCGATCGACTCCGACCCGAAAGCCAGCTCCGTGAGAACGTGCCGAGGCAGCGCACTGCCACGCTGGCTACCGTGAGCCAACTCGTGAGACAACCGCTCGAAAGAGCTGTACTTGCGTTGAACCACTTCGCTCACCAAGGCTTTGACGGGCCGGACCTCTGTCTGTCTGCGACAGAGGTCGAGGGTCGCACGGGTGACTTCCGCGAGCGGCCGTCCACCTCGGGTCACCAGCCGTGGCATCCGCTGAGTTCGCTCGACTACCACAAAACCGTAATTGTGGAGCTTCCGTTCGTGCGGAACGAGGAGATGGACCTCTTCGCCGGTATCGGGTAAATCGCGTAGGCCGTAAGCCCGACAAGCCACACTGCCGGTGATCAGGGCAGTCTCGCCGCCGTAGAGCATCGCGGCTGCGATCTGCTGTTCGCGAGTGGGTGGTGCGTTGAAGAGGAGGACGATCCCCGGCAGAAGTCTCGTCCATGGACCGCCGGGCCCGCATCTCCGATACGTCGTGGTCGAGGAAACCCCCATTTCTTGAAGGCGCATCGCCCGGATGACGCCATGGTCGCTGTTCTCCATCAGGAGGTCGGGGTCGTCGCCCCATGATCCTTTTTTCATTCCTCGATCTTGCGACCGGTTCCAGCGCCTGCCTAGCCGCGATTCCGCGACCTGTGGATAACTGGGGTGTTGTGGATAAAGCTGAAGGGGACTTTCCCCTCATGTGATGCGGTGAAGGACGCTTTCGCCTCATCAGATGCGGGGAAAGTCCCCTTCAGCCCTCCCTGGCGGCGACGATCTCCGCCAGTGCCCCCAAGATCGTCGCTTCGACCTTCTCCTTCGAGAGCCCAAGCTCGCTGAGCACAGTGAAGTCCTCGATTTCGAACAGGGCCAGCAGGATGTGCTCGGTCCCGATGTAGTTGTGCCCGAGCCGCAGCGCCTCCCGCATGGTCAGCTCCAGCGCCTTCTTGCTCCGCGCGCCGAACACCATCTTCGCCGCCTCCGCCGGTTCGGCGGCGGGTTCCGGTAGCCCCGCCACCGCGGCCTCGCGGACGGCGTCGAGGGTCACGTTCTGCGCCACGATCGCCCCGGCGGCGAGCGCGGCGGGCTCGGCGAGCAGACCGAGGATCAGGTGCACGGGCTCGATCTGCGGGCTCTTCGCCGCGACGGCCTCGTCCCGCGACGCGACGACGACGTGCCGGGCGCGATCGGTGTAGCGGCTGAACACCTTCACCAGGTCTTCGAGTGAGGTGCCTCCACCGGATTCCTTGGGGACGAAGCGTTTCTGGGCGGCCTGTTTGGACACCCCCATGTTCTTGCCGATTTCGGTCCAGGACGCGCCGGAGCGCCGCGCCTGGTCGACGAAGTGGCCGATCAGGTGGTCCGCCACTTCGCCGAGGCGCTCGCCGAGGAAGACCGCGTCGAACAGCTGGCCGAGCACGTCGCCGTCGGGATGCTGCTGCTTGATGTGGGAGATGAGGTCGTCTAGCCGGACCGGATTCGTCATATCGTCAACTTTAGGTTGACGATCCTCGATCGTCAACCGCGAGTTGACGCAAGGGTCGCCTTCAGGTCGAAGCCGTTGGCCTCCAGCGTCTCGAACCGCGGCGCCGGATCCGCGGCGAACAGGCGGCGCGCGGCGATGTGGTCCGGCGGGCGGTTCACCGACTCGACACCGGCGAGCACACCGTCGCGGAACGACAGCACCGAGAATTTCCCGCCCTCCCGGTCCCCGGTCACGACGGTCTCTTCCGCCCCGGTCAGGATCCCGGCGATCTGCAGTTTCGCGCCGAGCTGATCGGTCCAGAACCACGGCAGGCTGTCGTAGGGCGCGGGTTCGCCGGCGATGGCCGCGGCCGCCGCCCGCGCCTGGTCGACGGCGTTCTGCACCGACTCCAGCCGCGTCGCCGTCCCCGCCTGGACACACGGGAAGTTCGCGCAATCCCCGACCGCCGAGATCTTCGGGTCGCTCGTGCGCAGATGTTCGTCGACGACGACACCGTTCGCCACCGCCAGCCCCGCCTCCTCGGCGAGCCGCGTCCTCGGCTCCACCCCGACCCCGACCAGCACCAGATCGGCGAGCAGCAGGCTGCCGTCACTCAATTCCACCTCGGCCACCCGGTCGTCGCCACGCAACGCGGCGACGCCCTGGCCGAGCAGGATCGTATGCCCGGCGCCCTCATGCAAAGCGGCGAAGAACGCCGAGACCTCCGGAGTCGCGACACGTGCCATCAGCCTGTCCTGCGCCTCCACGATCGTCACGGGCCGCCCGGCGTGCGCGGCGAATTCGAGCCCGATGAACCCGCCCCCGACCACGACGACGTTCTTCGCGCTTTCCAGTGCCGCGCGCAAGACGTCGGCGTCGTCTTTGGTGCGCAAAGTGAACACACCATCCAAAGTGGACCCAGGTACCGGCAGCACGCGGTTGTTCGCTCCCGTCGCGAGGACGAGATGGTCGTACCCGTGTGCACTTCCGTCCTCGAGCACCACGTTCGCGGCCTCGCGATCCACCGACGCGACGCGGCCAGGGATCAGCTCGATGCCCTTCTCCGCGAAGAAGTCTTCGGGCCGCAGACGTAACTGGGCGTCGCCCGCCGTCCCGGCGAGGTAGCCCTTCGACAGCGGAGGCCGTTGGTACGGCAGGCCGGGTTCGTCGCCGATCAGCACCACCCGCCCGTCGAACCCCTTGTCCCGCAGCGAGGTCGCCACCCCGAACCCGCTCTGTCCGGCCCCTATGACGAGGACGGTCTCCATCGGCGCTCCTTCCGTTGTGCCCGGTGTCCATTCAACACAGATCCAGCCCTTTCGACCGCCCCTTCGCAACGTGATCCTCATACGGCGGACGCGCTACGGTCCCAGCCGAGGTCCACCCGGTCGATTAGCGTCCTCCGCTGCCGCGGGGATCGCGACGCCGATACCGGCGCTCGGGATCGGGAGGCTCTTCGGCATCCGGCTGCCGGTGGTGGCGGGCGCGACGTTCATCGTGGTCAATCCGATGATCATGATCGCGTCGGGGGTGTTCGGCCTGCTCATCGCGAAACCGTTCGCCAAGATGATCCGGTTCTTCCCGCCGATGGTTTCGGGCACGCTGCTCGTCGTCATCGGCATCTCGTTGATCGCCCCCGGCGTCGGCCTACGCGAAACCGGCCGACATCGCGCTCGCGTTCGGCGTGGTCGCGGCCGTGCTCTCGATGTGCGTCGTGATGCTGGTGACCTACACCGACTCCGACCTCGCGCGCGGTCTCGCCGCCGACGGTCGTTCGGCCAGCCTCGGCGGCGCGATGAACACGTTCCCGGACACGGCTTTCGCGCAGAACGTCGATTCGGTGTCGGCCTGCTGCCCGCGTTCTCGACGACCAGTTCGGCAACTCGATCTTCTTCCAGCACTTTCCGGCGTGGCTGCAGACCATCCGCGGCAGCCCCATCACGGTCGCCGCGATCGTCGCCTTCACACTGAACCTGCTGTTCAACCACCTCGGCAAGCTGCGGGAGCCAGATCTACTGAAGGCGCGCTGAACACGGCAGGATGACCGGCATGCGCCTCACCCTTCGCGTGCTGGGCTGGATCGCCGTGGTGTCGCTCGCCGCCGCTCTGGTCACCGTCGTGTTGCTCACCTTCGGTCCCCTTCCCCGCGAGGTGCTGTCCGGTACGAGCGGACTCTCGGTGGCGGAACGGATCAAAGCCGAATCCGACGTTCGCACGTCGCTCCTGCAAGCGGTGGCGGGGACCTTGCTCGTCATCGGCGCCGTCACCGCCTGGCGGCAAATGCTGATCGCCCGCGGTCAACACCGGTTGAGCCACCGGACGGCGGTGACCGAAGCCTTCACGAAGGCCGTGGAACAACTGGGAGACGCCGATTCGTCCGCGCTCCGGCTCGGTGGGATCTACTCACTGGACCGGGTCGCCGAAGACGACCCGGCGGAGGCCCGCAGGATTGGCGAGATCCTTGCGGCGTTCGTGCGCGAACGTGCCACCACCACGCCGGTGGCCCATGAGGTCGCCGCGGCGGTTTCGGTGCTGGCCGCACGAAAGTGGCCGGGTGCGGTCGACCTGTCCAGGACCGTACTCACCGGACTCGACCTGGGGAACGCGAAGCTGTCCGACGCGAGCCTGGCAGGCAGCGACCTCACCGGTGCCACCCTCTGCGGAGCCCACCTACGCCGGGCAGATCTCAGTGGAGCGAACCTGCGTGAAGCCGATCTCAAAGGCGCTGACCTCAGGGAAGCCGCACTCCACGACGCCAAGATGTCGGGCGCGGTGGCCGACTCAGCCACCCGCTGGCCCACCGGCTTCGTCCTGGCCGACAACGGTGTCCGGCTCAGTTGAGGGAACCAGAGCCATGAGCGCGAACCGGATCGCGCTCCCGACGTCGATCGTCTCGTGTTGTTTCACGACCAGTGTCCCGCTTTCGTCCCGCTCCGGAACAAACAGGTACGAGCAATCGTAAGAGTCCTTTATCTCGTCCGCGGCCAGCTGGAAATTCGCGACCGCCTTCCCGTGCTCTCCGAGGAAAACTTCAGCGATCGCGAGGTTGTACCTGCTCAGGGAGCGCTCGTCCGCCGTATCCGCGAGCTCGATGGCGTTCACCGCCCATCGTGCCGCCTCGCCTGGGTCAGTCGAGCAAAGCAGCACGAAGGCGCAGTCGTTCGCCGATCGCCATCTCGGCCGCAACCGGTGCGCGGTCTGGAACAACTCGATCGATTTCGCGAGATCTCCTTCCTCGAAGGCAGTGAACGCGCCGGCCAGCTGGTAGTCCGAATGTCCGGTCATCAAGTCGGCCACCTCGGTCTGGATGAGCCATTCTCGCAGCTGGGGCCAGGGAGCCAGGGGTTGCCGAAGGCGTTCGACAGAGATCCGGCCGCCGTGGCGTTCCACCGCCCGTCGGGTCGCGATGAAGGCTGGCTCACGCTCGATGTCGAAGTCCGCCATATCCGCAGACGTGATCCACCTGATCGCGGTGTTGTCCCCGAACACGCAGGTCAGTTCGGTGATGTCGAGCGCGGCCGGGAACCCGGCACGGACGATCCCCTCGTAGAGGTAGGCGACGGTGTGATTGCCGGGCGCGTCCATCGACAGAGACGCCAGTGCCTTGAGTCCGACGCCCAGGGTGTCCTGGCTCATACCAGGGCAACACGTCCGGAGGAGCGTTCCCCTGGTCGTCGCCGTGAGATCGCACAGCAGGAAATCAAGCTGTCTGCTCATCAGGTGGTTGAACGGCAGACTGTTCATCAGCTGCGTATGCGAGTGAACAGACTCCGCACCACGCCCGCTCATCGTCCACAGCCGGATGTAGATCTCATCGAACATCGATCCGGCGAACCGAACGCGGCCGTTGTCGATCTCGATGATCTTCGCCTTGACGAGATCGTCCCGGCATCGATCGAGCACCTCGGGTGCCATCGCGTCGCGAACGTAGAGATGGTGCGCGAACAAGGCTTCCGCGAGGGTCGCCCTGTCTCTGGCCGAACACAACACGTTCAGCACGAGAAGCTGTTCGTGGGTGAGTGTTTTCACGGCGTCCAGCAAGGCGTGCTCACGTGACAGTCTGCGCTTGTCCATGATCGCCAGCACGTCGTCGAGGGCTTCGGGTGTGAGCTTCATCGTCTTCGTCACGCCTCGCTGCCATCGGCTGAACATGGTGTGGCAGTAGAACTGGATCTCGTACGGGTTGCCGTCTGTGAGCATCGCCAGGTTGTTCGCCGTGTCACGGATGTCGGAGAAACACTCGGCGACGTCGAGGCCGGCGGCGGTGAGCGGTCTCGCCGCACAGTCCTCGATCTCCGCGGTCTCGGCGAATCGCGCGACCTCGACGAATTCGAATTGCCGCAGGAGATGGTCGAACACCACGTTGATGCGATCGATCAGCTCCGTCGTCCCGGCCAGGACGAAGACGAACCCCCGTAATTGCATCCCCAGGGTGCGCAGGAGGGAGAGGACGTCTTCGTTGTCCGCGATGAGCTGGGCCTCGTCGACCAGGACGACGATCGGTCGCTCGGCCCGTGTCACGAGGTAAGTGAGGTCGGTGCGCAGCGCCATCTCGGAGAGAGGGGCACCGGACCGTGCTTGCGCGAGGTTCTCCGGAAACTCCAAGGGGAAATCGTCTTCCGGGACTTCGCCCCCGGCGATCCGGCGGATCCGCCGCGGCGTGGCCGGTCCGAGGTCGGCGACCTCGCTCACAGCACCGAGCACTTCCTCGTAGAACTTCCCGACGAAGGGCAGCAATCCAGCGTCGGCGGGTACCAGATCGAGCCGGACCACCGGACAATCGCGTTCTTTCGCCATTAGCTCGATCATGTTGAGCAAGCTGGTCTTTCCGGCGGCGCGCTGACCATGGACGGCGACATAGCCGACCGGCTTGTCCGGGTCGGCCGCCGCGAGGACGGTGGCGACCTGGGACAGTTCCGGCCTGCGCCCGGCGAACACGTTCTCGTCGCTGACCGGGTTCGCATAGTCGTATGGGTTGCTCAGCGCCGAGATATCCACCCGTACATAGTGCTACAAAAGAAGACGCCCTAACACCAGAGCCACTTCGGCCACAGGTTGCACTCTTCGGTGGGCGTCGTGGTGGGCGGTGCCGGAGTCGGGTTGGGCGGCTTAGGCGCGCCCGTCGACCCTGTCGTCCGCGGCGGATCAGCGGGCTTGTTCGACGAGGTCGGCGTCGTGGGGTCGGGCGAGTCGGAGGTGGGCGCGGCCGAACTCGACGTGCGGCGGCTGGACGTCGTCTTGGCGGGCTGCGACGAGGTCCCTGCGCCGCTGCTCTCACCGGTTCCGCCCGTCTCGATGGTCTGGACCGCCGAGGTGGCGTCGGCTCCCCTGTTCTCCGAAGGCCGCTTCGGCATCTCGATGACGCTGATCTGGTTCGGCTGCGCATTCTGTTCGGGCTCCGAATCGAACCCGAAGAGAACAGCGGCCGCGCCGCAGGCGACGACCACGCCGATGGTTACCGCGATAACTCTCCAGCGTGACTTTGCCCGTGACTCCTCGTGGTCGTCCCAGCCCTCGCGAATGAGCAGGTCGGCGACCGAAACGTCGTCGTCATCCACCAGCTGAACCTTTCGCACTGGGAACAGGCCGACAGTAGTTTTACCCGAGCTCACCGCCGAATGGGTGAGGTTGTCCAAGAATAATTCACCCGATGGAACACCATAGCGGGTGTCGGTCACGCAACGTGTATTCATATGCTTTCGCGCATATCAGCACTGGTCGCCCTCCGGTTCGCGTATACAGCGCCCTCCATGGGTGGTGTAATCGACGGTGCCAGCACCGGAAGAGGGGGTTCGGACGGATCATGGAGGCTGACGCCCTCGCCGTGCCGGGAGCCGGAAATTCCGCGGGTCCGGCAGGCGCACCGCTCGGGAACGAGCCGGTCGGCGATCTCGGCCTCGCGGGCGACCACGCCGCCATCTGGTCGTACGACTTCGAGAACGAGACGCTGTCCTGGCTGCCAGGGCTGGAGAACCTGCTGGGTGGAGCCGGACTCTCCGAAGCGGAGCTCACTGAGTCTGATCTTGAGGCGAGGCTCGCCGATCTGGTGGCCCCGCTGACCTCCGGCACCCGCACTTCCCCGCCTTGGCGTGAGTTCGAACTCGAGCAGTCGTTCCGGAACCCGGCCGGCGAGATCCGCTGGATCCGCCTGCGCGCCCGCACCATCGGCGACGAGGACGGCTCGTCGGGGCTGCTCGGGATCGCCACCGACGTGACCGACGTCCGCGAGAATCGGCAAGCCCTCGAAGATCTCACTGACCGTTACCGGCTTTTGGTGGAACTCAGCCCCGACGCGGTCTGTGTCCACGAAGCCGGTGTCGTCACGTACGTGAACAGGGCCGCCGTCACCGCGCTCGGAGCGTCCTCGACCGCCGAGCTGATCGGGCGCCCGATCATGGACTTCGTCGCCGACGAGTCGCTCCCGGCCCTGCTGGACAGGATCGCGTCACTCCACCGCCAGGGCGCGTCGACCGATCCCGCCGACGCCGTCATGCTCCGCCTCGACGGTACGAAATACCTGGTCCAGAGCATCTCGGTACGGACCACCTGGGAAGGACGGCCCGCTTTCCAGGTCATCATGCGCGACATCAGCGCGCAGAAGGCCGCCGAAGCGACACTGCGCTACCAGGCCGCGCTGATCAGCCACGTCAGCGACGCGATCATCGCGACCAGCGGCACCGGCGTGGTGACCAGCTGGAACCCGGCCGCGGAGAATGTCTACGGCTGGACGGCGAACGAGGCGATCGGCGGCACGGTGAGTGACCTCGTCGGCGCCGCGCTCGACCCGGAAACGGTGCTGCGCAAGGGCGGCGTCCTGCGGACGACCCACCGCCACCGCAACGGCTCGACACTGGCCATCCGCATCTCGGCCGCGGAGATGAACGACGGTTTCGTCCTGGTCTGCGCCGACGAAACGGCCCGGCGGCGCGCCGAGCAGCACTACAGCACGGTGGTCGCGTCGCTCGACGAAGGCGTGATCGTGATCGGGCCCGGCGGGCTGATCGAGTCGGCCAACCCGGCCGCGTGCCGGATCATCGGTGTCGGCCACGACGACCTCATCGGCGTCCCGTGCGTGCTGCTGGAGCTGTACGACGAGCTGGGCCGCATTCCCCCCGCCCGGATGCCGTCGGTGGTGACCCGGCGCACCCGGGTCACGCAGACCGGCCTCGTGCTGCGGCTGCGGAGATCCGACGGCGGCGATGTCTGGATCTCGATGACGTCGCGGCTGCTGACCCCGGAAGACCCCTCGGCCACGGCGGTGGTCGCCTCGTTCACCGACATCACCGAACGCCGCGCGATCGGTGAGCGGCTCGCGCACGAGGCGACGCACGACCCGCTCACCGAACTCGCGAACCGGACGCTGGTGCTGGACAGTCTCGCCGAGGCGTTGTCCGGCGCGGGCCGCGCCGAGCTGACCACGGTGCTGTTCATCGATCTCGACAAGTTCAAGGTGATCAACGATTCCCTCGGCCATTCCGTCGGTGACAAGGTGCTCCGCATCGCGGGTGAACGACTGCGCCGGGGGATCGGCGAGAACGACCTCGTCGGCAGGCTCGGCGGAGACGAATTCGTCGTCGTCACCGCGGAGATCACCGAATCGGCCGAGATCAAGGCGCTGGCCGAGCATCTGCGCGAGGCGCTGACCGAACCGATCACGGTCAACGGCAGGCAACTGCACATCGACGCCAGCATCGGCATCGTCACCGCGGCCAACGACGACACCCGGACCGCCGAGGACCTGCTGCGGGACGCGGATGTCGCGATGTACCAGGCGAAAACGCTGGGCCGCGCGCGCTACGAGTTCTTCGACGTCGAGCTGCGCGAACGGATGCAGCGGCGGCTCCGGATGGAGCAGGACCTGCGCGAAGCCCTGCAGAACGGCGAACTCTGGGCGGCGTACCAGCCGGTCGTCGACATCGAATCCGGCGAGATGGTCGCCGTGGAAGCGTTGCTGCGCTGGAAACATCCGGCGCACGGCACGATCTCACCCGCCGAGTTCATCCCACTCGCCGAGGAAAGCGACCTGATCAACCTGATCGGCAAGTACGTCCTGCGTACGACCACGCGCGAGATCGCCAAGCGACGCGAGCAGCTCGGCATCGACCTGAACCTCAAGGTCAATCTTTCGGCCAGGCAGCTGGACGATCCGCATCTGGTGGCAGGAGTGCAGGACGCGATGAAGACCACCGGGCTCCCGCCGCACGCGCTGACCCTCGAGGTCACCGAAAGTGCGTTGATGCGAGACCAGGCAGCGGCCGCCGAAGTACTGACGTCCTTACGTGATCTCGGTGTCTCACTCGCGATCGACGACTTCGGCACCGGCTATTCGTCGCTCGCGCAGTTGCAGCGGCTGCCGCTGGACACGCTCAAGATCGACCGCACCTTCGTCACCGGCATCGCGGAATCACGCGACGCGGCCGCGATCGTCAAGAGCATCATCGCGATGGCGCACGCCGTCGACCTGATCGTCGTCGCCGAAGGTGTCGAGAACGAAGACCAGCTCACCGTCCTGCGTGAGCTGCGCTGTGACCAGGCGCAGGGTTTCCACTTGGGCCGCCCCGCGCCCCCGGACGAACTTTTCGGAGTCGCTGAATGAGTGTCGAGATCAAATCCGGTGAAGACCGCTACGACATCGTCGTGGACGGCAAACCCGCCGGGTTCCTGGAAACCCGCACCCGGCCGGACGCGATTCTGTTCCTGCACACGGAAATCTCCGACGACTTCGCCGGGCAGGGGCTGGCGGGCAAGCTCGTGACCGCCGCGCTCGACGACGTCCGGGCGCAGGGCGGGTCCGTCCTGCCCCACTGCCCGTACGTGCGCTCCTTCATCGCGAAACACCGCGAGTACGAAGACCTCGTCCCCGAGGACAAGCGCGCGGAATTCGAGCTCTGAGCCCTCACCCCCGATAGATCTTCAGCAGCTTCGCGAGTTCGTCTTCGGTCAGCACGACGTCCAGCTCGCGCAGCGTCGCATCGAGCCGCTCGGGCGGGATCGTGCTGGTCTCCTTGGTCCCGTCCGGCCGCTCGACGATGAACTCGTCGCCGATCAGCTTGCGGCTGAGCCCTTCCTCCAGCCGCATGATCACCAGGCGCCCGGTGAACGGCGAGCGCGGATGCGTCGACGTGTAGTGGTGGTAGACCTCGTAGTCGATCCGGTGCATCGGCGTGAGCGTGAAGGCGTGCAGGTCGGTCCAGTCGTCGCCCTCCTGCTTCTGGAGACGCCACCAGTCGCCGTCGGCGACCAGCCGGTGCGGCCAGCCGGCCTGATCCACCACGGCACCGTCGACCAGCGGCATCGGAACCAGCATCCCGGCCCCGAAACCGACGTCGACCAGGTGCTGGACACCGTCGGCCTCGATCGCGAGGGTCATATGCGTGTACGGCCCGTTCTTCTGCGGTTGCACCCGCGCGACCAGGCGGCGCACGGGGTAGCCGAGCTGCTCGGCGGCCGCGGCGAACAGGCTGCCGTGCTCGTAGCAGTAGCCGCCGCGATGACGGCGGACAAGCTTGCCGATCACGTCGTCGAGCGCGATCCCCTTGTGCTGCCCCAAAACGACGTCGACGTTCTCGAACGGAATGGCAAGGATGTGCGCTTTCGCCAGCTCACGCAACGCGGCGGCGGACGGGTTCGCGCGCTCCTGGGCGATCCGGCTGAGATACGCGTCGAGGTCGAGGGCGTCGGCGGTCCATTCGGCGACCTGTTCAGCTGCGAGTGTCATGACCCGAGCCTGACACCTCTACCTGACTCGAGGTCAAGATCAGCGCCAGCCTCCTGGGTGATCGCTTACGCGGCCACCGTGCCATCGCCGCCCGCCTGGCCTGGACGACGACCGTCGCACCCGGCTTCGACGGCTTGTCGGCCTGAAACACTCCGATGACCGTCGAGTCCATTGTGGACATCTTGACCTATTCCGAAATCTGCTCCGGCTTCGGCGGCGAGTTCAGGCACGCTGAAAGTTCTCGCGGCGGAACTCACGGGCTTTCCGTTCCGCAGGCCGATCGGGGTGCAACTCAGGGTGGGGGTCACGCGTCTTGTGACTGTGACCGGTGGCAGAGAGCTTTCTTGGGACGGGTGTGTCAATGTTCGTGACCTGGGCGGGCTGGGCCGAGCCAGACCGCGTGCGGTGGTCCGGATGGAGGCGCCGACGCGGTTGAGCGAGGCCGGGGTGGGCGGCCGCCTGGGCGTACGGGGTCCGCACGGTGGTCGATTTGCGCAATCCCGACGAGCGCGAGCCGGAGCTCGCGCCGAGACCGGCGGGTATCGCGACCGTGCGTGCCCCACAGGATCCGATCGGCACACCGTTCTACGAGCAGTGGACAAAGATCGACAACTTGGCCTCGCCGCTGTACTACCCGGCGATGCTCGTGGAACACCCTGAGCCGGTGGTCACCGCCGTGCGGGCGATCGCCAACGCCGCACCGGGATGCGTGGTGTTCCACTGCGCCAGCGGCAAGGACCGGACCGGGCTGCTGGCCCTCGTGTTGCTCACGCTGGCCGGAGCGGCGCCGGACGAGATCATCGCCGACTATCTGCTGACCTACGACCGGTTGAAGCAGCAGTATGACGAACTCGGTGTCCGCGACCAGCTCACCGCTGTGACCGAGCACCTTGCGGCCCGCAACACCACCATCGAGGCATCGCTCACCTCGACGATCGCGTCATTGACGATGCCTGACTTCCTGCTCGGGAACGGCTTGTCCGATACCGAACTCGCCGCCCTGCACGCCCGCTTGACTATCTGAGAAACAGGTCCAACGACGAAAAACCCGGCGCCAGTCACTGGAGGGAGAGACTGGCTGCTTATTCTCATGACGGGCTTCCGGCGCGCTCCGCGCCAACCCGCACCGCGGTCGGTTCGTCTCGTCGATCGGGCGCTCGACCTCGTAGCGCAGTTCGAGGAACTCGAAGTAGGTCACCAGGCTCTGTACGCACGCCGCTCGGGTCGACCCAAAACCCACTCTGACAGGTTGCTCGGGTCAGCGCCGCTCCGGTCCGCCGCCGCGCTAGAAGCAGCAGGGACGAGGGGAACGGGGGCGAACAGGCACACGACGAACGCAACATCGGCCCTCGACCAGCGACACCAGGCCCAGACCTGCCGGGCAACCCACGTGCAACAACCGGCGGCCAAGGAGGGCAACCACGGTCAACAGTGGACAGACTCAAGATCGGCCGCAGGCATGGAAAAACCGCCTTGACCTGGGTCAAGACGGTTTCAAGAGCGGTGGCCAGGGCCGGGGTCGAACCGGCGACCTTCCGCTTTTCAGGCGGACGCTCGTACCAACTGAGCTACCTGGCCGGGAACGCCGGCCTGGAGCCGAACGATCTTGCGACCCTGACGGGACTCGAACCCGCGACCTTCGCCGTGACAGGGCGACGCGCTAACCAACTGCGCCACAGGGCCTTGCATACTGCTTTGTAACTGTACTGCGTACTCCCAACGGGATTCGAACCCGCGTTGCCGCCTTGAAAGGGCGGAGTCCTAGGCCGCTGGACGATGGGAGCCCGGTTCGGTTTCGGCGAACCGACCGACCCGCGCTCTCCGGTGTCCCCGGGAGCGAACATAACTATAGGACACGCTCGTTTCAGCTCCCGCACAGGGGGTCCCCTAGTTGTTCGCGGGGCTGGGACCTGCGAGAACGCGGTGACTTCAGGATATCAGGGCCGAGGCGTCCCGCAGGGCGCCGAGCCGTCGCCGAAGCTCCTCCCGGTCGACATCCGAAAGGGTGACGGCGAGAAGTTCGGCCACACGCTGGTCGGTCAGGTGCTCGGCGTGCCGCCACCGCTGCCGCAGATCGCCCTTCGCCTCCGCCCTGGCGATCAGTTCGTCGGCGGCCTCCTCGGGCCACGCGGTGCGCAGGAGGCGCCCACGTCCACCTTCCGGATCCGAGACGACGGCCTCGGGCACCGTCAAGCCCACCGCGCGCAGGGCGGCGAAGTGGACACCGCCGCGGAACTCGCGGAAGACCATGAGCGCGAACGCCAGGCGCTCGACGTCGTCCTCCGGCCGTTCGGCGAGTTGCCATCCGGCGAACAACGCGAGACCACTCGCGTCCGCGGCGTCCACGAGACGGAAGAGCAGATCGGCCAGGCGACCGGGGTCGTCGGTGCCCGAAAGGTTGACGCGCGCCCACCGCGCCGATGACCGCGAGTAGGCACGGACCGCGGCGGCCGCGTCGAGGGCCGCCATCGCGGGCGGCAGGGCGAACTCGAAGAGCCAGTGCGGGAAGATCCCGAACAGTTCCGCGACGACCTTCGGCGGCGGGTCGCCCAGCACCGCCGAACGCCCTCGCAGGTACAGCGTCCGCGGCGGCAGGCCCGCCTCGGCCTCGACCTCGGCGAGCTCTGGAGAGGTCATGAACTTCCCACCCAGGACCTGCACCGTGTCCCGGATCTCCCGCGCCGTCGCGATCGCCTCTTCGTCACCCATGCCGCTTGCCGCCTTCCCGCCAGTTGAATAATAACAGTGTTACACAACTGGCGGCCCCCTCGTCAAGCACAAACGAAAGCCCGGCCACGTGGCGAACACACCACACGACCGGGCATCGCGAACGAACTCAGCGCTGGACGGGCGCCCGCCCGTCCTCGTCCAACGTCAACCCCAGCATGTCCAGCAACTGGACACAGTCATCGACACCCAGCGCGCCGTTGGCCACCGCCAGCCGGGCACGCCGCACCTGGTCGTCGGACACCCGCTGGGTATCCCCCTGACCCGTGCGCTGCGCCGGCAGGCCACCCGCCAACGTTGTCGAACTTCCCCCATCGGCACCTTCGTACCGAAGGAGGAACTGTCGAACTTCCACAGACCCACCCATGGTTCCTCCAGACGGCCAACGAACAGCTTGGCCGCGAGGCTAGCCAGAGCCGGCCGCGACACACAGCCCCCCGGAGAGTGAACCTGTCGCCACGCTCCGCACAACGCAGAGCAATCACGCGTGCACCGGCATCACATGAACCACAGGGGAACCACAGGTGTCGTCCCGACCGGAATTCTGCCCGCGCCCACTCGCCCTTCTCAGCAAACCGTGCGACAATCGCTTTGCTGACACACCCCCGGTCAGCGCCTGTGGAGATCCCCTCCGACCCCCGCGTTCCTCCCCCTGGCGCGGGGGTCGCTCCGTGTTTTGGGGGGCCACCCCCCAAGCCCCCAGGGTCCGGTCTGTGGCGGTTGGCGGCCCCGGACTCGGTCCGGGTGAGTAGCGATCTCGGGTGGCGTGAATCGTTCTCGTTCGAGTTGATGATCGCGTTTTGTGATCACTGGGCGCGTCGTTCTCTTGGGGTGTCAGGCCATCTGAGACGAAATAATGGGTGTGTCGTGGCTCACTGTGGTTGGTTTGCCGAGACCGAACCGTTATCGTGGCCTGGTGCCCCTTCCTTCCCTGAGCCGTCGTAGCGGCAGCCGCACGAACCTCAAGCCGGTCAACCCCGGTCGTCACCGCAACTCCTCCACCAAGGAGGCCGAAGCGGTCGTCGAAGACACGGAGCTCACCAGCTACCTTCGTGCCCTCGCCCCCGACAACGACCCGGAGAGCACCGGCACCGGCAAGCGCTTCGGTGAAGCGCAGGTGTTCCAGCTGCGGATGAACCTCATCGCCATGGAACAGCTCAAGGACGCCGCCCGGGAACGCAGCCTGTCGCCGCAGGCGCTGGCGCAGGAATGGATCCTCGAGCGCCTCTCGTGGGAATCGCAGGCCAACTCGGCCCAGCAGCGGCGCCACGAAGAAGCCCACACCGACGAATTCCGCTTCGACGCCGACGCGTTCGAGCAGCCCGTCCCCCGCTGATCCCGTCGAACTCGGAACGGAAACAGCACACCCGAAGAAGCTTTCAAAGCCATGGAAAAGCCCCCGGCGAGAAAATGCCGGGGGCTTTTCTGTTCAGTCTGAGCAACGCCGAAAGGCGGACTCAGATCGCGCGGACCTTTTGGGCCTGCGGGCCCTTCTGTCCCTGACCGACCTCGAACTCCACTCGCTGATTCTCCTCGAGAGTGCGGAAACCGCGGCCCTCGATCTCCGAGTAGTGAACGAAGACGTCGCCCTCGCCGCCATCCTGCGCGATGAAGCCGAAGCCCTTCTCCGCGTTGAACCACTTCACAGTGCCTTGCGCCACCGCTGTACTCCTCGTTGCACATCCGCTTCGAGTGCCACCGAAGTGACACCCAGACCGTCCCGGGCGGTTCCAACGAGTCGAGCGAAGAGCGCGTCACCGGCTCATGGCTCGCGTCAGAAGTTCCGCGAGTGTGAAGCCACGAACACGCAAAACGACGGCCTGATTGCAGAGTACCGGGATCTGGCCATATTTGAAGCCCGTGATGGGACTCCAAGCACCCCCAAGTACCAAGGTCACCGGAACGTCGTATAGCGCTCCTTCTTCTGTCGGACCCTTTCACTACCCTGTCGCCGCGCACCGACCTGAGGTCAACGCCGGACACGGACCGAAGTCGGCCATGCCCCGATCGTGAACTATGATCCACCCGATTGTGACTCGCATCACTCTCCGTGCGGTCAACTTCGAGGGCGGTCCGAACGTCATGATCGGTGTACAAGGGGAGCAAAGGGGAAGCTTTGAGGTTCACTGAAACCGCCCGCCGCCGCGCGGCGATCGCGGCACTGGGGCTGGTGGCCGTTCTGACGCTGGGGGCGTGCAGCAGCGAGCCGACCGTGTCGGCCAGCGGGCCCGACGGCGGCGGCCCGATCAGCAGCGAGACCGGCGGACGGGCGCCCGCGCCCGCCAAGTTGACTTACGAACCCGCGGCGGGTGCCCAAGACGTCGCGCCGGGCCAGCCGATCAAGGTCAGCGTCGGCGACGGCACGCTCGACCAGATCGTGCTGACCAACCCGGAGGGCAAACAGGTCGCGGGACAGCCGACCGAGGACAAGAAGAGCTGGGCCACCACCGAACAGCTCGGCTACGGCAAGACCTACACGTGGTCCGGCAAGGCCACCGGCACCGACGGCAAGCCCGTCGAGGTCGGCGGCGTCTTCACCACGGTCAAACCGCGCAAGCAGGTGGGCGCGAACATCAACGTCTTCGACGGGCAGACCTACGGCGTCGCCATGCCGATCACGCTGACCTTCCCGAGCAAGGTCACCGACAAGGCCTCGGTCGAGAAGACGCTCTCCGTCGAGACCACGCCGAAGACCGAGGGCTCCTGGGCCTGGGTCCACGACGACACCTCGGTGCACTGGCGGCCGAAGGCCTACTGGCAGCCCGGCACCACCGTGAAGTTCAACGCCAAGATTTACGGCGTCAAGATCGGCGAAGGCGTGTACGGCAAGGAAGACCGCTCGGCGAGCTTCACGATCGGGCGCTCTCAGGTCGTCAAGGGCAACACCCAGACCCACCGGCTCCTGGTGGTCCGCGACGGCCGGCAGATCGCGGACTACCCGGCCAGCTACGGCCTCGACGCCGACCAGGGCCGGGTCACCCCGAGCGGCACGCACGTGGTGATGTCCAAGCACGACACGTACTCGATGACCAACGAGCGCTACGACTACGAGAACATCGTCGTGCCGTCCGCGGTGCGGTTCTCGACCAACGGCGAGTTCATCCACGGCTACGGGCCCTCGATCTGGGCACAGGGCAAGAAGAACATCTCCCACGGCTGCGTGAACCTCGCGCCGGCGAACGCCAAGGAGTACATGGCGGGCACGCTCGTCGGCGATCCCGTCGAGGTCGAGGGCAGCACGGTGAAGATCAACCGGGCGCGCGACTACAGCGACTGGACCTATTCCTGGGACGAGTGGACGAAGCTGTCCGCTTTGGGGAGCTGACGTACTTCCGCGAAGCCGGGCGGCCGGAGACCCCTTTGGTCTCCGGCCGTTCGTGTTTGAAATCCCGGGGAAAGTCGATGCAACCCCAGGACGGGCGGGACGCATGTCTAACGACGGAAGGCGCCGCGGCCAATGAGCGGCGCCCGGATCGAGGAGACACCCTTGCGTACTCGTATCGCACTTTCCGTCGGAGCCCTGCTGCTGGCCGGCGGCGCCGCGTTCTTCGGCACCTCGCTGGCGTCGGCCGACCAGAGTGCCCCGTCGCCGACGTCGACGCAGGCGCCGAACCAGCCGCCGCAGCCGACTCAGGCGCCCACGACGGCGAAGCCGGCGGACCCGACCCGCGCCACCACCGCCCCGCGGCCCGCCCAGGAGACCCCGTCGGTCGTCGCTCCGGGCGAGCACCGTGTCCCGAAGGCCGTCCCCGCCGGGCCGACCGGGGACCTGAACCTCCCCGCCATCGTCGAAGGAGCCGGTAGCTAGGTGTCGTTGAGCCGCTCGTCGAAGACCGGGACGGGCTCGCCGTGGGACGGCGAGTTCGCCCGGTACTTCGATGAGCGCGCGCACAGCCTGCGTGCCACCGCGTACCTCCTGTGCGGGGACTGGCACCAGGCCGAGGACATCGCCCAGGCCGCGCTGCTGAAGCTGTACCTGGCCTGGCCGAGACTCTCCCGGCACGACGCGCTCGACGGCTACGCGCGCAAGATCGTGCTGCGGACGTTCCTCTCCGAGCACCGGCGCGTCTGGCGCAAACGGGAGAAGCTCACCGACACCCTCCCCGAAGTCCCGGGTGAAACGAGCGGTAAGGAACAGGAGATGCTGGTCAGGCACGCCCTGTCCGGCATCGCCCCGAAGCAGCGGGCCGTGCTGGTGCTGCGCTATTTCGAAGATCTCAGCGTCGAGGAGACGGCCGCGGCGCTGGGCTGCAGCACCGGCAACGTGAAGAGTCAGGGCGCGCGGGGTCTGGCGACCCTGCGCAAGCGGCTCGGACCGCATTTCAGCGAACTGGCCTTGAGTGGAGCGCACGGCGATGGGAGGTGAGGAGATGGACGAGGACATCAAGAGCGTGCTTTCGCACGGCGAGGGTGGTCCGCCGCTGGGCATCCGGGCGGCGGACATCATCGAGCAGGGTGGCCGGATCCGGCGACGACGCAAGCGGCTGGCCGTGGCGGGGAGTTCGCTGGCGACGGCCGCGGTGATCGTGCTCGGCGCGATCGCCGTCGGCGGTCGCGGCGGTGAGGGATCCGCGCCGGTGCGGCCCGCCGGGCCCGGCCTGTCGACCATCTCCCCGGCACCGGTCTCGCCGACGCCTTCCGAGGCGACCACCCCGCCGGAGGCTGCTCCGGACCCGCCCGTTCAGGGGACGGTCCCGAAGCCGGGCCAGACACGCTCGACGCCCCGGACCTCGCAGCCGGGCCGGACGACGACGGTCGGTTCGCCTCACGTTCCCAGCCCGACGAAGGAGCCGATCGAACCACCGACGGCAGGCACGACGACCCGTTGACGCCGTCCGGAACGCCCGATTTCCGAGGTATTACCCGAAGTAATCGGAAATTCGCTGACATCGGTTTCAGCTGGTGGCGCGTCACCTTTTGGGGGTACGACACTCACGCGATCGCTCGAAAATCGCTGAATCGCTACGTTTGAACACCTGCGGTCGAGGGAACAAACCGTCGACGATGGGTAAGTAAACGGGTGGGTCGGGAGGTCAAACCCATGGCCGAAGAGGCGCTGAGTGCGGCGCATCAGGAAAAAGGGGAACCGGCGGAGGCCCCACCTGAGCAGATCAGAAAGGCCGTCGCCGGAGCGGCGATGGGTAACTGCATCGAGTGGTACGACTTCGGTGTCTTCGGCTTCATGCCTGCCATCCTTGGGCAGGTCTTCTTCAACGCTTCAAGCACTTCAGAGGGCGCGCTGGCGACGTTCGCGGTCCTCGCGATCACGTTCATCGTGCGGCCGTTCGGCAGCTTCGTGTTCGGTCCGCTGGGGGACAAGATCGGGCGCCAGAAGGTGCTCGCGCTGACGATCATCCTGATGTCCGGTTCGACGTTCGTCATCGGGCTGCTGCCGTCCTACGCCACGATCGGACCCGCCGCGGCGGTGCTCCTGATTCTGTTGCGTACCATCCAAGGCTTCTCGGCGGGCGGTGAATACGGTGGTGCGGCGACGTTCATCGCCGAGTACGCCCCCGCCCGGCGCCGGGGTTTCTGGGGCAGCTGGCTGGAGTTCGGCACCCTCGTCGGGTTCGCGATGGGCGCGGGCTTCGTCACGATCTTCACCGTGGTCCTCGGCGACGACGCCATGCGCGAATGGGGCTGGCGTCTGCCGTTCCTGATCGCCGGGCCGCTCGGCATCGTCGGTCTCTACCTGCGGAACAAGCTGGAAGACACTCCGCTGTTCCAGGAGATCGAGAAGAAGCAGCAGGTTGAGAAGTCGCCGCTGAAGGCGTTGTTCAAGAAGCACTGGACCTCGATCCTGCACCTGATCGGCATCGTGGTGATGCTGAACGTGGCCGACTACATCGTGATCACGTACCTGGAGACCTATCTCAAGGACGTGGTCGGTTTCGGCGGGCACACGCCGTTGTTGATCATTCTGGCGACCATCGCGTTGATGCTGATCCTGATCGTTCCGGTGGGCATCCTGTCCGACCGGATCGGGCGAAAACCCATCCTGATCGCGAGTTGCGCGAGTTTCCTGGTGCTGCCGATCCCGGCGTTCTCGCTGATGGGCGCGGCCGCCGACGATCGGAACGCCGGGCAGCTCATGCTCGGCCTGGTGCTGATCGCGGTGCCGCTGGTGCTGATCCTCGCCGTGCTGGCGGCGACGCTGCCGGCGATGTTCCCGACACAGGAACGCTACGGCGGTTTCTCCATCGGCTACAGCGTTTCCACCGCGTTGTTCGGTGGCACGGCGTCGTACGTCATCGGCACTCTGGTGAACAAGACCGGCGACAACCTGTGGCCCGCGTACTACCTGATGGGCGCGGCGGCGATCGCGGCCATCCCGATCCTGCTGCTGCCGGAGACGGCAGGCGTGTCGCTGCGCGGCATCGTGAACTCGCGGGTCGCGCGGCGCCGCAAGCCGGAAACGACCACTCCCGACGGCGCCTCGGAGCTACCGGCGAGTTAACGTCTGTCCATGAGCCGTATCTCGCAGCCGTGGCCGCCGGTCGAAGTCGAACCGGCGACCGTCCACCCGAAAGCCCCACAGCCGGGCAGCCATCTGGGCATCCACTTCGGTGAGTGCTTCGGGTGCGGTGACGAGATCGAGGCAGGGCTCCATCTGCAGTCGACGGTGGGCGAAGGGACGACGGTGTACTCGAAGTTCACCGTCACCTCCGCCCACCAGGGTGCGCCCGGCCTCGCTCACGGCGGCCTGCTGGCCTGCGCGTTCGACGAGGCGCTTGGCGCGACCGTCGGCAACCTGCTGCGTCGTCCCGCCGTCACCGGGAAGCTGGAGACGGACTTCCTCCGGCCGGTTCCGGTCGGCTCGACCCTGCACATCGCCGCGAAGCTGGACGGCGTCGCGGGCCGGAAGATCTACGTGAGCGCCGTCGGACGGCTCGACGCCGAGGACGGCCCTGCCGCGGTGCGCGCGCGGGCGTTGTTCGTGCAGGTCGAGTTCGAGCACTTCAGCAACCACGGGGACCCCCAGGCCCTGCAGAAGCTCGCCGCCGCGCACGAGAAGGCCAAGCGCGAACGCGAGTGGGACATCAACCCCTGAGCAATTCGTCCTCTGGTTGCGGTAGTTCGTAGGCCGAACTACCGCAACCAGAGGACGAAACGCGGGGTCAGGTGAGGGTGCGGGGCCGGATCGCGTTGGCCTTGTCGACGAGTTCGACACGCTGGTCGACGGTACCGGCGAGGCGGGCCAGCGTCCGGTAGCAGCGCTCGAGCCCGAAGCGCAGGTCCCGTTCGTCCAGGGCACAGCCCAGCACCTTCGCGCCCGGCGTCGGCCGGTTCTGCGCGTTGAGCCAGCCGTACGCCGCTTCGAGCACCTCCGCCGACAAACGCGTGCGGCGTTCGGCGTCGAGCTGCAGACGCTCGAGCCGCGTCGAAGCGTCGACGAGATCCCGCTCCGACACCAGCACCGGGTCCTTGCCGCCGCCGTTGATCCTGGTCTTGATCTTGATCGCGGCCACCTGCGCGGCGACGTGGTGCGTGGACGACGCCGGGACGGCCTCCAGCACCTCGATCGCGCTGGCCCGGGCGCCCTGCGCGAGGTACACGCGAGCAAGCCCGAAGGCGGCGCTGACGTACGACCGGTCCGTTCGCCACACCAGCTCGTAGTAGCGCGCGGCGCCGAAGTAGTCCCCGACACCCTCCGCGCTGACGGCCAACGCCAGCTTCGGCGCGATCTCGCCGGGAAGGTCGTCGTACACCGCTTCGAACGCGACTTGCGCGACGCGGGACCGGCCGCCCGCGAGCTCGATCAGGCCGCGGTACCAGTCGATCCGCCAGTCGTGCGGGAATCCGGCCTTGATCGCGAGGTACTGCCCGGCCTGCAGCTGCCGCTGTGCCTCGACCAGTTCGCCGAGCTCGATCCGGGCCCGGACGATCCGCAACCGGACCTCGATCGACTCACGCGGCGCACCGGCCAGCGACTCGATCGCGCCACCGGGATCGAGCGCGACCGTCGAGGCGAGCATGCCCGCCGCCGGGTCGTCCGTGTCGACCTGCGGGATCGGCAGGCCCGACACCACCTCGCCCGGATCCGGCAGCGGCACGCTCCCGCCGTGCTCCGGAACGACCAGGTCGACGCCGAACGTGCGGGTCTCCGGACCGAAGACGGTCGAAGCGCCCGGGCGCGGTTTCCCGGTGCCCAGCGCCATGATCTCGCGGAGCACACCGGTCAGCTGGTCGCCCATCTCCTCGGCCGCGATGAACCGGCGGTCCGGGTCGGTGTGCGTCGCGCGCCTCAGGAATCGGTAGTACGAACCGAAGAGCGCGAACAGCGGGACGACGTCCGGGCCGGGCAGGGTCGCCTTGAACTTGCTGGTGTAGCCGGAGAACTCGAAACTGAGGACGGCGAGCGTACGGCCGACGGTGTAGAGGTCCGACGCCACCGAAGCGCCGTGAGTCGCCAATTCGGGCGCGCTGTAGCCGGTGGTGAAGAACAGCGGGCTTTCGTAGTCGTCGATGCGGCGGACCGCGCCGAGGTCGATCAGCTTGAGCTGTTCGTGCGTCTGGATGACGTTGTCGGGCTTGAGGTCGCAGTACAGCAGGTTCTGGCTGTGCAGGTAGCCCATGGCGGGCAGGATCTCGAGCCCGTAGGCGATCACCTGGCCGATCGGCAGCGGCTCCGGTCGCTTCGTTTCGCGGTGGTGCGCGAGCGCGAGCTGCCGCAACGACTGGCCGCCGACGTACTCCATGACGATGTAGCCCACGGAGTTGCCGGTGTCGCCGTCCGGATGCTGCACGAAGTTGTGGATCTTGACGATGTTCGGGTGCTCGACCTCGGCGAGGAATCGCTGCTCGTTGGCGGCGGCCGCCATCGCGGTGGCGTCGCCGGTGTCGATCAGGCCCTTGAGCACGACCCAGCGGTCGCTGACGTTGTGGTCCTGCGCGAGATAGATCCAGCCGAGCCCGCCGTACGCGAGCGCGCCGAGCACCTCGTACTGGCCGCCGACGATCTCGTTCGGCCGCAGCTTCGGGACGAAGGAGAACGGGTTCCCGCACTTCTCACAGCTGCCCTCGGGCGAACCGGGTTCGCCGTCCTCGCCGCGGCCTACCTTGGCGCTGCAGTTGCCGCAGAAGCGTTTCTCCTCCGACACCATCGGGTTGTCGAGGACGGCGGACGCCGGATCGCGGTACGGCACCTGCGGGACGTCGACGAGCCCGGCGCCGAGACGACCGCGGCGAGAGGTGCGAGACGACGTCCGGCGTGCGGTGCCGGGAAACGACCCCGTTCCGGTGCCGGTCCCCCGGCTGCCCGTGCCGGTCCCGGTTCCCCTGCTTTCGCTGGAACGTTCGGGGAGGACGCTTTCCGTGCCAGGGTCCGGCAGCTGCCCGGGCCCTGGGTCGACGCGCGGCGCCGGCGGCATGATGCTCTGCGTCTCCGGAGCGGGCGAGGAGAGCACGCTGGTCGGCTGGGGCGCGTCGGCCGGTGCCTGCCACGCGGGACGGACGACCTGGGTCTGCGGACTGACGGGGGCCATCTCGCCCGGCGGGCGGGTCGGGTCCTCGGCACCGGGGATCGGGCGCTGCTGGCCGCGCGGAGGAGTCTGGTGGCGCTGAACCGGCGCGTGGAGGATCGTGCGCTCGGCGTCCGTCTCCGGCTGCGGTTGTGGCTTCGGCTTCGGCTTCGGCGAATCGGTGAGATCGAGCCTGCCGGAAATGGACGGTTCGGGTGTCTCCCAGCGGACCGGCGCCGGTGGCGTCCAGGAGGCGGACTCCGCCTCCTGATCCGGTCTGGTGTCATCCGGCGCTGCGTGCCGAGGACGGCGCGGCTCCTCCGACACTGGTACCTCCCGAAATCCCCGCGATGAAGTCGGACCCAGTCTAGGGGTGACCAGGCAGGTCGTGCCCGCACCGGGCCGAACCCGCTACGGTGCGAGAGAGAACCGATTCGGCAGGTGATGAGGGGGAGGCTGTAATGGAGGGGGAGTCTTAGCGGTGCCTGCGTCATTTTCGATGTCGATGACCCAGCTCGACGTCGTACTCGAAGAACTCGGGCTCGGCAGATTCTTGGTGCCTTTCGAAATCCCGACCGTCGGCACCACCATCACCGAACGCGAGCGGCACTGCGAGGAAGTCTGGACCGACCTGGCCGACCGAGGCTTCGCACGCGGCCGCGAACTCCTGCGCGACTACGAAGAGACACTCCGGCTTTGGGCAACGGGGGACTTCGTCGTCACCCTGGAGGCGCACGAAGTCGAGCAAAACGCCGAATACCTCTATCGAGGCTGCTGGAACCGCCACCTTGGCGTCATCAGTCAGCAACGCGGCTTCGACATCCTCTTCGAGCCGGTTTACCCCGAACAGGTTGTCGCCGCCCTCCTCGGTAACTTGCCGTCGCTGCAGCCTTTTCCCGGACGGGTGATGACGTCCAACACGCTTCCCCCGTCCAAGCGGCCGGACGATCCCTTCGACAAGGACCCCGCCAACCTCCGCTTGGGCGCGGCGAGCCAGTTCTTCGAGCACCCGCTCGCGCGACTCGGCACGGTCAGCATCACTTTGCGCGACGACCGGGGTAAGCCCCAGCAGAAGAGCGTCCAATGGTTCGACAGCGTCCAGGGCCGCTTCATGCTCACCACCGACCGCTTCCCCGACGGCGAAGTCCGGCGCACGTTCACCCCGACGAACGGCTCTCACCTGGCACGATGGATTCACGACCTGGTCGAAGCCGCCCGCGTCGGCAGCGCGTGATTCCCACCGGGAGGCGGCCTTTCGGACCTCTTCCGCTGATATCGTGATCTGACGAGCGCTACGAGTAACCGGGACTTGGTACAGGGGAGAGACCATGACTGACGGCACCGGCGGACCGCCGGGCAACTTCTCGGAGATGCTGGGCGATTTCTCGGCGCGGGCCGACGCCATGGTGAAGGCCGCGAAGGACGGGGACTTCAAGGTCAGCGAAGAGGCTGGCGAGGCACTGAAGACCGCGATCGACGACTACGTGACCGACTGGTCGAACAACCAGCGAGCTTTCTTACGGCTCGCCGAACAACCGAAACTGGGCACCGGCCCTTTCGCGCAGCAGGTCGGTCAACATGCGATCCGAGTCGCCGAAGGTGATGACCTCTCAGCCAAAACCCAGCTGGACGCACTACGGGATGTACTCAACCGCGCCGAAGAGGCGATCGAACTGGCGAAGACCAAGTACCGGCATCGAGATGGCGACAATGCCGATCAACTGAAATCTCTCCAAAAGGACTGACACAGACCGATATGATCGCGAAATCACGGCTCCCGCTCTCCGTCACATTGCCGACCGCTCTTGTTCTCGTCCTTTCCGGCTGTTCGTCGGAGAAACCCGGCAACGCCACATCTGCCCCACCGCAAAGCGGCGCCTCTTCGACTTCGAAAAGCACCACACCCGCCGACGTGTTCGGGGATCTCAAGGCCTGCGATCTGCTTGAACCCACGACCAGTGCCAAAGGTTTCGACCCTCCGGTCGTGGAGACCTACGAAAGCGATAACGGCTGCGCCACACGAAAACAAGGTTTCGGTTCGGTGAGCATCTATCTCGTTGCCGAGGCCGGGATCGAGCAATTGTCCGCCGGGCAAGGAACCAAGGTTCCGACGAAGGTCGGTGAACGCGAAGCGGTCGAAATTCCAGGAGACGCGGGAAAACAGGCCTGCACAGTGGCAATCGCCGCAACAGCGAACTCTCGCATGACGGCCTCGACCAGTTTGAACAAGGGAACGAACGCAGAAGCCTGCGCTCTGTCCAGGGAAATCGCAACAGCCGCTGAACCGAAACTGCCGAGAGGCAACTGACGACGGAACGGGGAGGGACCATGGTCAACGTCGGGCAAGACGACTTCAACAGCACGTTCTCGGTGTCGGGTAAGGCGAACCGCGATTACGAGGCCAAGCGCTACTCCGACACCTACAACGAGGCCAATGCCGGCCCCGGCGGGAACCCCCTGACCGCGAAGCTGACCGCGGAGGCGAAGGCGGGTCAGTACTCCGGCGAGCAGGCCGCAGCGCTCACTCAGGGGCAGCAGTTCCGCACCGGCCTCAATCCTTCGGAACAGCGCTACGAAGCGGTCCCGCACGGTGAGCTGAAGAACATGGTCACGCAGGACCTCGACCCCCGCGACATCGATGAAAAGGGTGAGCTCTGGAACAACCAGGGCAACTCCCTGAACACTTTCAGCAGCGCCGTCAAGGCCGCGATCGGCAAAGAGGGCGATCACTGGCGGGGAGACGGCGCGCGAGCGGTCACCGACTTCTTTTCCCATGTCAGCAAGTGGGCCGATACCGCGGGCGACGGCGCGTATCTCGCGTCCAACCGGTTCTCCCAGTCGGCGGCCGCGGCGACCACCGCGAAGAACTCCATGCCCGAAGAGGTTCCCTTCGATCGCAACGCCGAGTACAAGAACGCCCTGCAGCAGTTCGCGTCGGGGAACTTCGGGGGCGCGGTGGAGACGGTCGGCAACATCTCGGCCAAGCAGGAGCAGTCGTTCCAGGCGCACCAGCAGGCCGCGCAGGTCATGCACACCTACGACCAGTCTCTTTTCGACGTCAATTCCCAGCAGCCCACCTTCGCCCCGCCGCCGGAAATGGGCGATTCGACGACGGCGTCCGGGTTCTCCGGGGGCAGCGACGTCAAGGGGTTCGGCGGCGGGCCCGGTAGTGGTCCCGGGTCCGGGCCGGGGGCGCCGGGGCCGGGCTACTCGGGTGGACCGGGGCCTGGGCCCGGGCCTGGTGCAGGACCTGGTCCGGGGATCACCACGGGCGGCGGGCACACCGGGGTCTCGGGGCCGGGACAGTCGCTCGGCGGGCCGCCGGGGTCGTTCCGGCCCGGGCCGAATCCGGGGCTGGCGGCCATGAACGGCCCGGGACCCACCGGTCTCGGGCGGCTGGGCAGCGAGCGGTATCGCGGCAAGCCCGGGCGGACGCCGGGCGGGCCGGGTGGCAGTGCGGCCAGCCGGTTGACCGGCGGGGGAAGCGGCGGGTTCGGTCGTAACGGCGGGTCGGGCAACGTCGCCGAGCGGCTCGCGGGCGGCAAGGTTTCGGCCGGTGAGGCCGAGAAGCTTGCGGGCAAGGGTGGCGGCGGGTCCGGGTCGGGCAAGCTGCCTGAGGAGCGCATCACCCGCGGTGGCGCGGCCGCGGCCGGCAAGAGCGGCGGTCCGGGTGCGATGGGCGGCGGTGGCCCTGGCGGCAGGGGGCAGAAGGAAGAGGACAAGGAAAAGAAGGCCCCGGACTACCTGCAGGAAGAAGACGCCGACGTCTTGTTCGGCGGCTACGAAGGCGAAATGAAGCCGGTGCCGCCGGTGATCGGCGAGAAGTCCCCCTGAACCGGGGCGGGCCGTTCGGGAGCGATCCCGAACGGCTCCTTCTCACCTGTACTGGGGCTGAGGCGGCGTTCCGCCTTCGAGCTTGTTCCCGATCCACTTCGCGTAGCTCGCCTGCCACGCGCCACCGCGCACGGTGTCCAGCACGGCGTTCACGTACCGCACCATGTCCTCGTTCTCCTTCGGGACACCGATTCCGTAGTTCTCCTCGGTGAACCGGTCCCCCACGATCTTCAGCGTCGGGTCCTGCGCGAGCATCCCGGCGAGGATGACGTCGTCCGTCGACACGGCCTCGACCTGCTTCTGCTGCAGCATCACCAGGCAGTCCGACCAGTTGTCCACCGAGACCGGCACCGGCTTCGAGGGATCCGCCGCGATCTTCAACAGCGAAGTCGACGTCTTGGTCGCGCACACCCGCCGCCCGGCGAGATCCGAGAGCTGGGCGACCTTCGAGCCGGATTCGACCAGGATCCGTTGCCCCGCCTGGTAGTACGCCGTCGAGAAGTTGACCTTCTTCAGCCGGCCGCAGGTGATGCTGTAGGTCCGGACCACGATGTCGACCTGCTTCTTTTCGAGCACTTCTTCCCGCAGTTTCGACGGGATCGCCCGGAACTGCACACGGCCTTCCGCGCTGCCGAATATCGCCTTCGCGATCTCGTTGACCATGTCGATGTCGAAGCCTTCGAGCTGACCCGACGTCGGATTGCGGAAGCCGAACAGGAACGTCGTCTGGTCGACGCCGGCGATCAGTTTGCCCTTCTCCTTGATCTTCGCCATCGTCGAGCCGCTGGTGATCGACGTGCCGTTGGTCGGCCTCAGGCTGGCCAACGGGTTGCAGCTCGTGTCGGTCGTTCCGCCACTGCCGGTGTTGTCGGCGCCGCCGACGTTCGCGGGCTGTGGTGGGGCGACGTCGCCCACCGGGGCCGGGTCGACCGGCGCCCCCGCGCTCCCACAGGCCGTCGCCAGCACCAAGACGGCGCCGAGCACGGCCCCTCGCAGACCGTTCCGCATCACCGGTACTCCCTCAGCCGTTCACGGATTCCCAACGCGGCCCCCGCCGCCGCGATCAGTGCCAGTACCGCGATCCCCGGCGCGAGCAGGGTCAGCGCGCGATCGGCGCCACGGGTGTCGTCCAGGAATTCCTGCCGTCCCACGTTGATCGCGGCCACCAGGCTGTTGTCGAGCCGCAGGAACGCCCCTGCCGCGCCGCCGGTCTTGTCGTCGCGGATCGCCGTGTCGACGGCGTCCTGATAGCTGCCGTCGTCGTCTTGGCGCCGCACTTCGGCGTGCGCCTTGAACCACGCCGACGCGGCCTGGATCGCCTCGTCCACCTTGCCGGCGGCCCCGCCGCCCTCCGCGAGGCCACGGGCCTCACCCAGCAGGCCGCCCTGGCCGTCGGGCCCGCCGAGTTGCGCGGCGAGATCGCCGAAGTCCTTTTCGTACGCCGCGCCGTCGCCGCGCGCGACGAGGGTCAGCGTCTCGTCGGCTCGCGCCTGCAGTGCCGCGATCCGGGCTCGCACCAGGACGTCCACCTGGTGCGAGCCGTCTTCTTCACCAGCGCCGACGAGGCTGCTCTGCACGATCAGCGCCACCGCGCCCCACAGCAGGGCGACCACCACCGACACGGACGCGACGACGAGGCCGACGTTCAGCAGCCGGTTGGTCTTCCGCGTCAGGTGCACCTGCGTGACGATCAGCGCGGCGAGCAGAGCGAGTAACAAAGCCGTTGCCAGCCAAGGGAATTCGGTCACGTCGTCCTGTTCGGCGGCGAGCCGGTCGGTGTCGACGCGGTACAGCTCCTGTGCGGCGGGAAGAATTTTCGCCCGCATCAGCTCCGAAGCCTCACGCAGATATGAGGCACCGACGGGATAGCCCTGTCGGTTGTAGGTGCGCGCGGTCTCGACCAGTCCTGTGTAGACGGGGATCTCGCGGCCGAGGGTGTTGATCTGCTCGGCCGCCGCGCCGATCCCGGAAGAGTCCGACGCCGCCTTCGCCAGCGCCGCACCGGCCTCCGCGACGTCACGTTCGTACCGCTCGCGCATCGGGAGCGGCTCGGTGCCGATCGAGAGAAACGAACTGGCCGCGGTCGCGTCGGCGTCCGAAAGCGCGCGGTAGACCTGCTGCGCGGCGGCGGCCAGCGGTTCCCGGTGGTCGATCAGGCCGTTGATCGTGTCTTTCTTGTCCTGCGCGGCCAGCGTGCCGAACAGGCCCGCGACCAGCGACAGCAGGACGAGACCGATCGCGATGACCGACAGTCTTCCCGGCGTGGTCGCCGCGGACCGGACGATCGCGCGGACCCCGTTCCCCGGCAGTTCGAGCAGGCCGGCGATCCCGCTGCGGCCCTCGGGCGCGGGGGACGGCGCGGGTGCGGCGGGGTTCCCCGGCGGCCCCGGCCGGGTCACAGTGCTCGTCATCGCCGATCCTCCCCATTGGCTCTACCGCAAAGAAGGTATCCGAGTCGGGATCAGCGCAGCCAGTGACACCGGCGGGTGTCATCGGCACGTGATCTCCTGACCGCGTCAGAGCCCTTTTTCCAGGCCGTAGCGCACGGCCTCCGCACGATTGCGCACACCGATCTTGGCGAAGGCGTGGTTGATGTGGCTTTTCACGGTGGCCTCGCCGATGAACAGTTCGGCGGCGATTTCCGGGTTGGACAGCCCGCGGGCGATGAGGCCGAGCACTTCGGTTTCGCGGGCGGTGAGCCCGTCCGGGAACTCGGTCTTGGCCCTGCTCACCGTTCTCGCGTCGAGTGCGGCGACGAGTCTGTCGGAGACTTCGGCGGCGAAGATCGCCTGTCCGTTGGCGGCGGAGCGGACGGCCGCCCCGATCTCGGCGCGGCCGGCGTCCTTGGTCAGGTAGCCGCGGGCTCCGGCGCGCAACGCGTCGGCGATCGAGGCGTCGTCCGCGTACGTCGTCAGTACCACGACCGCGACCTCCGGGTGATCCCGTTTGAGCAGCTTGGTCGCGGCCACCCCGTCCAGGACGGGCATGCGCAGGTCCATCAGCACGACGTCGGCGGCGGTCCCGCGGAGCAGGTCGAGTGCCTGCCGCCCGTCTCCCGCGGAACCGGCGACCTCGACCCCGTCGATCAGGCCCAGCAACGCGACGAGCCCTTCGCGCATGACCTGCTGGTCATCGACGACGACCACCCGGATCACGACCGCACCACCGCCTCCACCGTCCAGCGCCCGTCGTCCGGGCCCGCGGTCAGCGTGCCACCGGCGAGCGCGAGCCGCTCCCTCATCCCGGTGAGACCGAACCCGCCGCTGTCCTCCGTCCGGATGGCGTCGCCGAGTTCGTTGCGCACCCGCAAGCAGACCTCCTCCGGTGTGAAGAGCAGCCGGAGCGCCACTGGCCGGCCGGTGGCGTGCTTGGCCGCGTTGGTCAACGCCTCCCGCGTGACCCCCGCCAGCGACACCACCGCGGCGGACGGCAGTGGCCGCTGCTCCCCCTCGACCTCGAAGGACACCTCGTCGTGGTGCGCGTCCACCAGCAGCCGCACGGCTTCGGCCAGCGACGGGACGTCGCTGCGGAGGGCCGCGACCGCGTCACGCGCCTCGGACAGCCCGTCCGCGGCCAGACGGCGGGACAGCCGCACCCTGCCGAGTGCACCGTCCACATCGGACTTCTCGGCCAGCAGGGCCTCGGCGACCTCCAGGTGGATCCCCAACGCCCCGAGCGAATGCGCGAGGACGTCGTGGATCTCCCTGGCGATCCGGGTGCGCTCGTCGAGCGCGGCGGCCCGCGCGTGTTCGCTCTGCGCCAGCCTGGTCTGCTCCAGCAGCGCGGCCGCCTGCGCCGCCTGTACCTCGTACTGCCGCCGGTTCAGCCCCAGCAGCATCAGCACGAGCAGCACGCCGACGTTGCCGAACACCAGCGGCGCGGACGCGCCCGCGACCAGGCCGGTGACCGCCGCGAGGCTCACGTCGAACCCCACCACCCCCAGAATGGCGGCCACCGACGGCTCGGTCAGGGTGGCGAACCGGCTGACCGTGACCACCGCGAGCACGATGGCGGAGGAGTCCTCCGCCCAGCCGAGCGCGATCGATGGCGCGGCACTCGCCACCGCGAGCAGGAGGGTCGCCACCCTGGGGAAGCGTGGGGAGGTCGCCACGAAGCCCAGCCAGCAGGCGCCGCAGACGGCGTACGCCGCCCAGATCCACGCACTGGACTCGCTCGCGGTCAGCAGCACCACCGCGACCGCCGCCGTGCCGAGCAGCTGGACGACCAGCCAGCTCGGCGCGATCGTGTCCGGCAGCAGCGGCCGTTCCCGCCTCCCCATTTCCCCCCTCAGCGATCACTCAGCCGCGTGATCATCTCCACCAGGATCAGCCGGTAGGCAAGGAACCCCAGCAGGACGACGACACCTATCACTACCAGCGCCATCAGGCCTTTCGCGTTCATTTTTCCCATGACACGGACGTTAGGCACGCCGAGGGGTGGGACGGGACCATCGCCGGGTTGAGCCGGGGGTGGAGGTTCAGTCGCGGACGGCGGGCGCGAGGGAGTACGGGAGGACCTCGCCACCGTCGGCGGGCCGTTCGACGACGACCTCGACGTCGTCGGCGAACCGATACGGCCTGCCCAGCAGGATGCCGCCGAAATGCCGCCTCATCCGGGACATCTCCGCGCGAACGGTGACGGTGCGGGCGGCGTCGCCGAAGAGGTCGAGCGACAGTTCCGACGCCGACCTTCCCTCCCGATGGCGCGCGAGGACGTACAGCATCTCCGCGTGCCGCGGGCTCAGCCGATGCGACCAGGTCCCCGCCGGGCAGCGGCTCCAGCAGGCAGTTTCCGTAGGTGGGCAGCCAGGTCCGGCCCGCGGTCGCGTCGTTGGGCAGCGCGATCCGGCCGACCGGGACGAGGCCTGCCGACGCCGCGATCCAGCCGTGCGGATCGGTGATCACCGCCCGGCCCTTCACCTTGGCGAGCAGGGGCGAGGCGAGGCCGCGCAGCCGTTCCAGCTCGGAGAGGTGTGTGGTGCGCAGCTGCGCCTCGGCGAGTTTCGCGACCGCGTCGACCAGTGCCAGTGTTGTCGGGTGCACGGTCGAGGCCGGGCCGGAGAGGTCTACGACGCCGAGCAGCCTGCCGTCCCTCGGATCGTGCAGTGGCGCGGCGGCACAGGTCCAGTCGTGCTGGTTACGGACGTAGTGTTCGGCGGAGTAGACCTGCACCGGATGTCGGGTGACCAGCGCCGTACCGATGGCGTTGGTACCGGCGGAGGTCTCGTGCCAGTCGACGCCTTCGACGAACCCGAGCCCGTCGGCGCGGCGGCGGACCGCGGTACTGCCGTCGCGCCAGAGGACGCGGCCTTCGGCGTCGACGACGGCCATGATGTGCGCGGCCTGCTCGGCGAGGCTGATCAGGCCTCCGCGCAGGGCGGGCAGGACGGCGGCGAGACCGCTCTCGCGACGGCGGGCTTCCAGCTGCTCCGGGACGAGCACGGGGGCCGGGGCGCCACGATCCGGGTCGAGGCCGAGTTCGCGCATGCGCCGCCAGGACGCGGCGATGACCGCGCGCGGGTGACCCGGGAGCGCGCGACCGGCGAGGGCGGCTTCGTGCACTTCGGCGAGCGCGCGCGCGTGCCGCCGCGGGTCCGCGCCGACCGGCAACGCCGCCTCCAGCTGCACCTGGCCCACCCCTCCGGTCCGTTTCGGCCAGTGTGCCCGGGTGACCCGGCGTTCGGAAGGTCTCTGTGACCTGGGCTGGGTTTACCCGGTGAAGGGCGCTTCCACCAGGTGGGACGCCGGAAAAGCCCCCTGCGGTTTCCGCCCCAGGAGCAGGCCTTTCCTGGTCGCCTCGGCCATCACGGCGCGGACGTCGACGCACCACGGGCCATCGGACTTCAGCTCGACGAAAGCGCTCTCTCCTCGTCTCAGTACGAAGTGCGGTTCGCCGTCGAGCGCGATGGAGCCGCCCGCGGCGGCGAGGTCGACCCGGACCCCTGGGTGCAGCACGCTCCAGCCCCGGACGCCCACCGCCCGTACCTCGCCGGGCGCGATCGGCGCCTGCACGATGTACGGCGTCTCCTCGACCGGCCCGAGTGAAAGCGCGACACCGTCCACAGTGGACTTCGGGCTGGGGCAGAGCCTGCCGGGGATACTCGACAGGCCGATTCCGTCCGGTACGGCGAACGTGCAGTACAGCTCGGTCAGTGACGCGGGATCCCAGCGGCTTTCGGCCGACACGCTGACGTCGGTCAGCGCGATCTCGCGGCGCGCCTTCGTGACGACCTCGAGCACGGTCGCGCGGTTCGTGACCAGGTCCGTGTCCACCTGATGGGTGGCCAGCAGCCCGGCGGCGAGCCCGGCGACGGTGGGCTCGTCGGTGCTCCCGGTCGGCAGCATGAGCAGCGGGACGTCGCCACAGGCTGCCGCCGCGGCCCGCATCAGGCCGTCACCACCCAGGCAGATGAGCACGCTCGCCCCCGCGTCCACCATCCGGCGGACGGTGCCGATGATCTTCCCCGCCTCGGTCCACACCATCACCCGGCCGACCCCGGCCACCCGGAGTGCCGAACGCAGGCTCTGGATGTCACGCTCCGAAGCGGGGTTCGCCACGATCCCCGCAACCGCTTCGCCCACATGTCCTCCGCTGCCGCGCCAAGTCCCTACAAGGAAACGACTTCAGGGCCACGAAAGAAAGAGTTGCACGAGGTTGCATCGCCAGGCTAGGGGCCGAGGTGCCCGATCTTCGGTCGAACGCCGTCCGGCGGACAAGCACGACCGGCAGGATCCGTTCGGCCTGCCCGCTCACCGCGCGGGCGTCGACCAGGAACGTCCCCACGAAGACCACCAGCGCATGCGTCCCGCCTGGCGGAGCAGTCCCCGTCACCCCGTGGGGGACCTCGGGTGTCCCCCGCGAGGGGATGTGCCCGGCCCGCGGCGTCGTTAGCGTCGGGACATGGCTTCGAACGGCGGTTCCTTGGGGTGGGCGCTCCTCACCGGGCGCGAGGCCGATCTCGAACCGCCGTCGGCCTGGTGGCGCGGGCCGGTCTGGGTCAAGACGGTTCTCTTCGGCTCCGCGCTCGCCGTGTTGCTGGGCTTGACCTACGGTTCGTGGGCGCGCTACCTCGGCGGCAGCAGTCTGCCGCTGGTCTTCTTCCTGCTGCTCCTGCAGATCACGCCGCCGCTGCTGGCCGTCCCGTTCCCGCTGACCGCCGTCCGGGTGGCGGCGGCGGGGATGGTCGGCGCGATGATCGCCACCCTCTTCCCCGCGGACTACCAGCCGTTCGGCCGGACACTGTCGGGCTGGCCGTTGCAGGTCCACGTCCTGCCGTATCTGCCGGTGCTCGCGATGACGCTCGCCCGCACGAAACCCGGGCAGGGCCGGGGGATCTCGATCGTCGCGGTGGTGCTCGCCACCGCGGTCGGCGTCGTCCAGCTACCACGTGCGGGCACGAAGAGCCTGGTGTGGTCGTTGATCGTGGTGACCGTGACCATCGTGGCGGGATACGGGATGCAACAACGCCGCCGCGCGCTGGAGCAGGCCGACGCGGCCGAGCGCACGACCGTGGAGGAGCGGTCGAAACGGGCCGCGTTGCAGGAACGCGCGCTGGTCGCCAGGGAACTGCACGACATCATCGGCCATCACCTCTCCCTGATCGCGCTGCGGACCGACAGCGCGCGCTACCGCGTCCCCGATGTGTCGGAGGCCGCGGCGGAGGAATTCCGCGCGCTCGGGGTCGCGGCGAGGGAAGCGCTCGACGAGGCGCGACGGCTCGTCGGCGTGCTGCGGGACGCCGACGCCGAACCGGAACACGAACCACAGCCAGGACTCGCGGAGGTACCGTCGCTGATCGACGGCTGCCGGGCCTCCGGGATCGAGATCCGGGCGGAGATCTCCGGCGGGGACGGCGTTCCCGCGATGATCGCGTTGGCCGCGTACCGGATCCTGCAGGAGGCGTTGAGCAACGCGGCACGGCACAACCCGGGGTCTACTGTGGACGTCGAGGTGCGGCGGGAACCGGACGGGCTCACGATCCTCGTCGAAAACGGGCCGCCCACGCGGCCTGCCGCGCCTGGTGCGGGGGACGGCACCGGCCTTGCCGGGATCGCCGAACGCGTTACGCTGATCGGCGGCTCGTACGAGACCGGACCGCGGGCGGACGGCGGTTTCCGCGTGGCCGTCACGCTCGAACTCCCGGGGGAGAGTGGCGTGTGACGACCGTCTTCATCGTCGACGACCAGGCCATGGTGCGGGAAAGCTTCGCCGCCCTGCTGAACGCGCAGCCGGGGTTGGCCGTGGTAGGCCAAGCGGGTGACGGGATGGAGGCGCTGGCAAGCATCTCCGCCTTGCCCACGCCGCCGGACGTCGTCCTGATGGACATCAGGATGCCGGTGATGGACGGTCTCGAAACGACCCGGCGCCTGCTCGAAGGCGACGGCGAGAAGCCGAAGGTGCTCGTCCTGACGACGTTCCATTTGGACGACTACGTCTACGAAGCGCTGCGGGCGGGCGCGAGCGGGTTCCTGGTGAAGGACGCGCCGTCGGCCGAGCTGATCACCGCGATCGGCGTGATCGCCGCCGGTGACGCGCTGCTCTCCCCCGCGGTCACGAAGCGGCTCATCGCGAACTTCGTGGCCAGTACGCCGGTTCCGCGGCCGTCCCCGGCGCGGTTCGACGTGCTCACCGAACGCGAGCGGGAAGTGCTGCGGTTGATAGCGAAAGGACGGTCCAATCCGGAGATCGCGGCGGATCTGGTGCTTTCGGCGCAGACCGTGAAGACGTACGTCGGCCGGATACTGGCGAAACTCGGATTACGGGACCGGGCGCAGGCGATCGTGCTGGCCTACGAGACCGGATTGGTCTCGCCTTGAGGCCTTGAAAGACCCCGGAAAAGCAGCAGGGCCGCCTCCCCGAGGGGATGGCGGCCCTGCTTGGAAAGCCTGGATCAGATCACGTTGACCGAGGTGGCCTGCGGACCCTTCGCGCCCTGCCCGATCTCGAACTCCACGCGGGCGTTCTCCTCGAGGCTACGGAAGCCGTTGCCCTTGATCTCGCTGTAGTGCACGAAGACGTCGCCGCCGCCGTTGTCGGGAGTGATGAAGCCGAACCCCTTCTCGGAGTTGAACCACTTCACAGTGCCCTGAGTCATAAAATCTCCATATGCAACACAAACAAACAGGAAGCCACGTCGGCAGCCCGGGTCATGACCAGACGGTTTGCTTCCCCGGAAACACGAGGAGACACTACGCCCGCTGAGTTCTGCGAGCGTGAACCAACACGAACACAAAAAACGAGACCTGAAGCAGTAAAGCACACCTCACGCAGGCCGACAAGCATCGTCACCCGGGTGTGCGCGGCCTCGCAGTACCCTTTACCGCTGGGCTATTCGCCACTCGCCGCACGCAACGGTACATCGGCGCCGAACGGTGAATAACGCAAGGCCTCCCGATTCGTGGCCACGACGGCTGTGTCGTGGGTCTCCGCGTCCGCACTGAACTGCACCGGCACGACGCCGGAAACGGACTTGCTCTCCTGTGGCTTTTCGTCAGCCATGTTTTCTCCCTGTGTCAACACAACGCTCGAAGTACCGCGTGCGGTAGTGCGTGCCAACAACCCACCGGCGGACGGCGGCGGCCCTGTGGTCGGTGGCGCGGTAGTCAAGGACCCAGTGGCCGCACCGGTCCATATCGGACTCTCGGTGTTGCCGCGATTGTGCCACGACCGACCGACAAAAGCCGATCTCCGCGACCTGAACTCAGCCGAGTCGTCACTGACTTCCCACCCCTTGGGGCTGGTGGCGGCCGCCCCACCAGGGTTCCTGTGTATCCCCTGAGAAAAAAGTACCGCCCGGTAATCGGCTGATCGGCCCTACTGTCCACCCTGCTGCGGCCTCGCGGCGCCCAGCAGGCTCGTCAGCCGGACGTCCGGCGTCACCACGTCCGGATCCGTCCTGATGTCGATCACACACGGCCGTTGCCGGACCAGTGCGCTCGCGATGATCGGCTCCAGCTCTTCACGGTCGTCCACGGTGTACCCGGCGGCGCCGAGCCCCCGTGCCCACGACGCGAAGTCGGTGGTGGGGACGGTGACCCCCGACAGCCGTCCGTGCTTGCGCGCCTGGTGCACGGCGAGCGGACCGTGCAGCCCGTTCTGGAACACCAGGACGGTCACCGGCACGCGGTAGCGGACGGCGGTCTCGATCTCCTGCCCGGTCATCAGCGCGCCGCCGTCGCCGACCATCGCGATCACCGTCCGGCGCGGCTCGGCGAGTTTCGCCGCGATCGCCGCGGGCACCGCGTAGCCCATGGCCGCGTTGCTCGGGCCGAGCTGACTGCGCGGCGCGGTGAAACACCAGTAGCGGTGCATGAACTGGGCGAAGTTGCCCGCGTCGCTGGTCACGATCGCGTCTTCGGGCGCGAGCTTGCGCACCGCGCGGATGACGTCGGCGGGGTGGATACGGGTGGCGCCGCTGGTGTCGGGCGGTGTCATGAAGGTGTGCACGGCGGCGTTCGCGGCCGACGCGCGGCGGGTCCGCGGCGAGGCGACGTTGCGCAGTTCGCGCAGGAACGGCTCGACCTCGGAGTCGACCCGGAAGGTCAGGCCGCCGCGCCGGGCGGGCTCGATCCCGGTGCCGACCAGCACCAGCGTCTGCGACGGCGTCGGGTAGCGGAAGGACTGGGTGGTGACCTCGTCGAGCTGCGTGCCCAGCGCGAGCACGAGGTCGGCACGCTCCAGCGCGTCGAGTTGCCGCGCCGGGATGCCGATGCCGAGGTGGCCGGCGTAGCGCGCGTGGTTCTCGGGGAAGGCGTCCTGGCGGCGGAACGCGTTGTACACCGGGAGCGCCAGCTCGTCGGCGACGGCGATCAGCTCTTCCCGCCCCGCTCGCGCCCTTCCGCCGACGATGACCACCGGGTACCGGGCCTCGTCGACCAGCTGCGCGACCGCCTCGGCTGTCCGGCCGAGCGCGCCGGTGGCAGGCGGTTTGACGGCGGTGACCGGCTTGGCCGAGTCGAAGGGGACGCCCCAGAAGTCGGCGGGGACGGCGACGACGGTGGGCCCAGGCCGCCCTTCGCGGCAGCGGGTCAGCGCCTCGACCAGCAGTCCGGGGACCTCGTCCGGGGATTCCGCGCGGCCCGTCCACTTGACGAGGGGCTCGAACATCGCGGTCAGGTCGGCGGTGGGCAGTTCACTGGTCGGGCCGGGGCTGGACGGCGGGTTCTCCAACAGGACGACCATCGGGCTCTCGTCCTGGTACGCCGTGGAGACGCCGATCGCGAGGTTCGCCGCGTTCGGGCCGCGGCCCGCCAGCAACACCGCCGGCTGCTCGGTGAGCTTGCCCTCGGCCTCGGCCATAAAGGCCGCGCCGGAGTCGTGCCTCGCCGAGACGAAGGTGATCGACCGCTCGCGTTGCAACGCGTCGAGCAGATCGAGGAAAGACTCACCCACCACCGCGTACACGCGGTGGATTCGCGCCTCGGTCAGGATCCTCACGGCCGTCTGGGCGACGGACGCTCCCGGTTGGTATCTAATGACAAGAGCTTAGGCGGGCGGTGATCGGTGCCGTCAAGCGATCTTTCGATTCCGGCAACCCCGGGGCGCAGAATGTCCGATATCGGAACGTGTTCGAGCAAGGGAGCACGAAAACGTGACCTCAGCCACCGCAGGACGTGAAACTGTTTTCACCTACGGCGCACCGGCCTTGAAGTACGGCGCCGGGTCGAGCGACGAGATCGGCTACGACCTCACGCAGTACGGCGCCCGTCGGGTGCTCGTGCTCACCGACCCGGGTGTCGCCGCGACGGGCTGGCCACAACGGATCGCCGAAGGCATCGAGACCTACGGCGTCGAAGCGGTCGTCTTCGACGGCGTGCACGTCGAGCCGACCGACGTCAGCATGCGGAAGGCCGTCGACTTCGCCAGAGGACAGGGCGAGTGGGACGCCTTCGTCGCCGTCGGCGGCGGGTCGGCCATCGACACCGCGAAGGCGGTGAACCTGTTGACGAGCAACGACGGCGACCTCATGGATTACGTCAACGCGCCGGTCGGTGGCGGTCGAGCGCCGAGCGCGCCGCTGAAACCGCTGGTCGCGGTGCCGACCACCACCGGAACCGGCTCGGAGAGCACCACGGTGTGCGTGCTGGACGTGCTGTCACTGCGGGTGAAGAGCGGCATCAGTCAGCTGAAGCTGCGGCCCAGCCTCGCCGTGGTCGATCCGAGGCTGACCGTTTCGCAGCCGCCGGAGGTCACCGCGGCGAGCGGGATGGACATCCTCTGCCACGCCGCGGAAAGCTACACGGCCAAGCCGTACACCGAATTCGACCGCAAACGCCCCGAAGACCGGGTTCCTTACTGTGGCGCGAATCCGCTGGCCGACATGTTCGCCGAGCAGTCGCTGCGGCTGCTCTCGTGGGCGCTACCGGCGGCCGTGGCGGACGGCTCGGACATGAAGGCGCGCGAGGCGATGGCGCTCGCGGCGACGTTCGCCGGACTCGGGTTCGGCAACGCCGGCGTGCACATCCCCCACGCCAACGCGTATCCGATCGCCGGACAGGTCAGGGAATTCCATCCCGCCGGTTATCCGGGTGAGGAACCGTTGGTGCCGCACGGGATGGCGGTCTCGCTGACCGCGCCCGCGGCGTTCCGCTTCACCTTCGACGCAAGTCCGGACCGGCACCTGCGGGTGGCCCGGTTGCTGGCCCCGGACTACGAGTGGCCGGGTGATCTGCAGGACCACCTGCCCGCGGTGCTGCGGCAGCTCATGCGGGAGACCGGGATCCCCAACGGGATCGGCGCCGTCGGCTATGCCGAGTCCGATGTGGACTCACTGGTTTCCGGCACGGTCAAACAGCAACGACTGCTGGCGACCGCGCCCCGTGCGGCGTCCGAAGAGGACCTCGCCGGGATCCTGCGGGATTCGGTGGAACTGTGGTGAAAGCCGAGTACCCGCACTGGCAGACGATTCCGTTGCGGTGGAAGGACAACGACGTCTACGGGCACGTCAACAACGTCGTCCACTACTCGGTGATGGACACCGTGATCAACACCTGGTTGATCGAACGCGGCGGGCTCGACATCGAGACCGGCGGGGTCATCGGGCTGTGCGTGGAATCGCAGTGCAAGTACCACGCTTCGGTGTCGTTCCCGGGAGAACTCGAAGTCGGCCTGCGGGTGGGGCATCTCGGACGGTCGAGCGTGCGTTACGAGGTCGGGATGTACTCGAAGGAGAGGGTGATCGCGGAGGGCCACTTCGTGCACGTCTTCGTCGATCGCGAGTCCCGGCGCCCGGTCGCCGTCGAAGGTCTACTCAGGGGCGCGCTGGAAGAACTGCGCACTGGGCTGGGGTAGCCGAGGCGCCCACGCGTGCATGAGCTGGGCGTAGCGCGTGGACCGGTCCATGAGTTCGAGGTGGGTGCCGAGGGCGGTCTCCTTGCCGTCCATCACCAGGACCCGGTCCGCGCGCAACGCCGACGTCAGCCGGTGCGCGATCACCACCAGCACCCCGCCCCGCTCGGCGAACGCCCGTTCCGCGCGGGCTTCGGCGGGCGGGTCGAGGTGCGACGTCGCCTCGTCGAGGACGACGACGCCCGCGTCGCTCGCGTACACCCGAGCGAGGGCGATCAGCTGCGCCTCACCGGCGGACAGCGCCCCGTGCCCGATCTCTCCGTCGAGCCCGCCCAGCCGCGTGACCAGCGGTTCCGCTCCGACGGCGGTGATGGCCGCCCAGAGTTCGGTGTCCATCGCGGTCTGCGCGAACAGGCCGGTGTTGTCCCGCACGGATCCGGCGAAGACGTAGGCCTCCTGCGGGATCAGCGCGACCATCCGGTGCCGCAGCGCCGCCGGGATCTCCCGGACCGGGGCGCCGCCGAGCAGCACCCGGCCCGCCTGCGGTTCGAGCAGCCCGGTCAGGAGCCCGGCCAGTGTCGACTTGCCGATCCCGCTCGGCCCCACCACCGCGAGCCGCTCGCCGGGCCGCAGATGCAGATCCAGCCCGCGCACCACCGGCTCGGCCGCCGCACCCCAGCTGAAGGTCAGGTCGCGTACATAGATCGCGGTCCCGTCGGGTTCGGCCGTGCCGTCCGCCTCCGGCTCGGCCTCCGCGGTCTCCGCCAGCCGCCGCAACGCGACGATCAACCGCAGCACCACGGTGCTCGCGGTGGCGGCCAGCCCGCGTAACGCCGGTTGCATCGTCGTCGCGAGGTAGACGAGCGCGCCGAGCGCGGCGCCCGCGGTGAGCACGCCGTCCCTGACCATGCCCGGTGCCACCAGCAACGCCAGGAGCAGCGGCACGAAGGCACCGGTCGCGATCACCACCGTCCGGGCCGCCCCGGACCGCGCCACCCGAACGGCCGCCTTCGCCTGCGTGTCGACGGCGTCGTAGAGCTCAAGCGCGGCAAGGGGTTCCGCGCCACAGGCGACGACGTCACGCATACCGGACAGCGACGCGCCCGCGATCTCGGCGGTTCGCTCGTCGGCCAGCGCGAGCGCGCGCTGACGGCGGGCCAGCGACGGCAGCAGGCAGGCGAACACGAGAATCGCGACCACCACCGGGATCGCGACGATCAGCGCGAGCGAACCGGCGACGGTGAACAGCCCGGCCAGCGCCGCGACCGTCGTCACGATCATCCCGCGTGCCTGCACCAAAAGCCCGGCCGTGGCGTCGCGGACCACTTCGACGTGCTGGGTGATGCGGGCGACGCCGCTGGCGTCCGGCTGGTTCCGCGGTGGCGACGGATCGTGCAGGACGCCGCGCACGACGGCGGTCACCAGCGCGTCGCGCAACGGCTCGACGACTTTGCCGAGCTGATGCCACACCAGCCGCGAACCGAACGCGCCGATCACCGCGACCAGGCCGAAGATCGCGAGCCAACGCAGTCCGGTGCCTGGCCGATCCGCGGCAAACCCCTCGTCAACCGCGAGTTCGACCAGGCGACCGGACAAGAACGCGGGCGCGCTCTCCAGCACGGAACAGGCCAGCAGTACCAGCCCGCCTCTCCACTGCCCGGCCAGCGCCGAGCGGTAGAGCCCCCAGACGCTCACTGCGCGCCCTCGGTGCTCGTTGGCGAACCTTCGTACTCGGCTCGGTATGCGCTGTTCATGCCTGCTCCGCCCCCAGGCTCCCGGTGAACACTGCCTGATACGCCGGATCCCGCCACAGCGCCTCATGCGTGCCGATCGCGCGGACCCGGCCCTCTTCCAGCCACACCACCGTGTCCGCCCGCGCCGCGGTGGCCGCGCGATGCGTCACCACCACCCGGGTCCGGCCGGGCAGGGTGCGTTCGATCGCCTCTTCCACGGCGGCTTCGGTGACCGTGTCGAGGCTGGCGGTGGCGTCGTCGAGGATGAGCACCCTCGGCGCGTGCGCGATCGCGCGCGCCAGCCCGATCCGCTGCGCTTCCCCGCCGGAGAGCGGGGTTTCCGAAAGCGGCGTCCGGTAGCCGTTCGGCAGCCGGACGATCAGGTCGTCGACCTGCGCGGACTGGCAGGCGCCGCGCACGGCGGCCTCACCGGCCCACGAGCCGTACCCGACGGCGTCGCCGATGGTCGCGCCGAGCAGCGCGGGCCGCTCGAAGGCGAACCCGACGACCGCGCGGAGTTCGTGCGGCCGCAGCTTGTCCAGCGGACGGCCGTCGAGCGCCGCCGTCCCCTCGTCCGGGATCAGCAGCCCGCCGAGGACGTTGACCAGCACGGACTTCCCCGCGCCGGAGCGCCCGACGACCGCGGTGAACCGGCCGCCCCGCACGAGCAGGTCGACCTCCCGCAGCGCGCCTTCGACGGTGACGCCGCGCAGTTCGAGCGTGCCCCGCCCGGGGACGACCCCCAGGTCACCCGGTTCGGGGACCGGCGAGTCCAGCACCGCGTTGATCCGTTCCGCGCATGATCGCGCACGGGAAAGTGTGGTGAGCAAAGGAATCTGGGTGATCAGGCCCATGCCGAGCGCGACGTAGCCGAGCGCCGCGAGGACCTGCCCGACGGACAACCTGCCCGCCATCACGCCGAAACCGGCGGCGGCGAGCACCGAGAGTTCCACCGCGGGCAGCAGCAGGCCGGAGCGCCACACCATCCTGGCCTGCGTGCGCCACATCCCGCGACCGGCGAGACTCAGTTTCGGCAGTGGCCGCAGTACGCGATCGGCCTCGCGGTCGGCGGTGCCCGACGCGGCGATCGTGCGCAGTCCGGTGACGGCGTCGACCATCCTCGCCGCCAGTTCGCCGGAGACCTCTTGATAGGTCAGGACGTCGTCGGCGGTGTTCTTCAGATGGGTGCGCGCGAGCATCAGGCCGAACGGGATGCTGCCGAGGAAGACGAGCGCGAGCCGCCAGTCCATCAGGGCGAGCAGGATGACGGATCCGCCGGAGATCAGGGTGGTCGACCCGAGCTGGACGACGACCGAGGCGACCAGTCCGGCGCCGGTGCAGTCACCGGTGAGCCTGCTGATCGCGTCGCCGTCGGCGAAGGCCGAACGGGTGCCGAGCGCCAGGTAGCGGTCGGTGAGCCGTCGGCGCAGCCACGCCGTCGAGGAAGCCGTCATCCGCGCGGCCAGGATCCCGCCGATCAGGCCGACGGCGATCTCGGTGATACCGAGGACGATCAGCCAGGAGACCTCGGGAAGGCTGGGACGTCCGGCAACGGCGGCGTCGACCGCGGCCGCGAGCGCGCCGGGCAGGAGCAGCCCCGCCGCCGTCCCGGCGAGCGCGGTCAGTGCCAGCCCGAGCAGGCGGGGGCGATCGAGTGCGGTCACGGTGACCAGCAGGCGATCGGCGGAACCCGCCATCCCACTCCTCAAGTCCCTAAGTCGAAGGTGAGGGGCCCTTCCCCCCCCCCGTCTCACGCGGTGAAGGGCGCTTTACCCGCGTCGCATGCGGGGAAAGTCCCCTTCAGCTCCGCGTCCCATTCCTTCGAACGTGATCCCATCGAGATGCATCGTTGGGCAAAATGAAAGCGCGGGAGCGGCGCACTTGGCCTGTGCCGCTCCCGCACCTTCAGTGCTCAGCCGATGATCAGTGGCAGGTCAGCAGGCTGATGGTGCTGTTCGCGCAGGAGGCGAGCAGGCTCAGGTTGCTGGCGCCGCCACCGCCGCCGCCGTGACCGCCGTCGAGAACCTCGGGAGTTTCCAGGGCCTGCAGGTCGAGAACCAGTTCCATGGTGTTCCCTTTCGTTGATTTCTTGGTCCGCCGGTCTTAATGGCCGGCAGTTCGGGAGGACAGGAAGGGCAGCGCGGCCTTCCCGTCCAGGGTGGCGGCGAGGGCGAGCAGGATGCCCGCGCCACCGGTGACGACGTCCATCGACAGCCGCAACAGCTGATTGCCGGGGAACGCCAGGCCGCCCTTGTACGGCACCGCGTACCAGGCCAGCCGGGAAAGGTGCAGGTCGATGGTGTCGCGGACACGCTCGTCCGGTTCGGCGCCCATGGCGAGCGCGGTCATCAGCCCGCTCCGGCCGAACAGCAGGCCGGGGTGGATGACGAACTCACCGCGGCAAGATTCACGCAGGCCGGGAAGGCTCTTCAACGCCTTCGCGTCGGAACGGTACTTCGCCAGCTCCTCGGCGACCATGAGGATCCCTGCGCTGCCGACACCCGCGTAGGGCAATGTCCGGGTCTCGCCGTCGCGGACCTGTAGCGAGCCGTCGTCGGACTCGGCGCACTCCTCGATGTCCCGCTCCAGCGCCTGGTCGGCGAAGGACAGCCAGCCCTCTTCGCGGGTGCGCTCGAACAGCCGGATGAACAGCAGCGCCGGACCGGACCAGCCGTTGAGCAGCCCTGCCCTGGCGAAGTCACCGGGCGGGTCGGCGGTCTCGAGCGCTTCGGCGAGCCGGACGGCGGTGGCGAGCGCCTGCCTACCGGACTCGTTGTCCTTACGGGCCACCGCGAAGTGCAGCTGGGTGAGCCCAATGCCGGACAAGCCGCCTTCGAGACCGTGATCGGTGGTCTGCTCCACCAGCGTCGCCGACGCCGTCAGCAGCTTGCTGGCCTCTTCGCGGTAGCCGAACTCTTCGAGGACGTACGCGATTCCGTACGAGCCGTCGTAGAAGCCCGGGCGTCCCGGCGGATCGCGGCGGATCGAGTCCAGCAGCCAGCGCTCGTGATCGGGATGGCGCTCACCGCCGGCCGCTTTCAAGGCGTAGAGGACGCCGGCCGCGCCGTAGCCGAAGCACGCTCCGCCGACGCGGAACTGCTCGATGTCGCCGGGGAAGAGCCGGTCGGCGCGTTCGGGGGTCGCGCTGGCGAGGATCGCCTCGGTGATCTGCTTGCGGACCAGCGCCCAGTCCGGCTTGTCCTGGTCCAGTTCGGTCACGCTCGTCAGCGGCGGGATGTCCCGGGGTGCGAGCTCCGCGACGATCGAGTCGGCGTAGCCCTCCGGGACGTCGAACCGCTTCTGGACGAAGTCCGCGAGCCCGCGCAGCTTCGCCGGGGCGAGTTCGAGGAGCGTGGTGAGCGGCAGGAAGATCCACAGCTTCAGGACGGCGAGCGCGTACTCGTCGACCTCGAACCCGTTCCGGTCCCGCGGGGCGCGGAAGCCGGGTGCGCCGAGGGCGGGCCGGTCGCCGCTTTCGACGTCGGAAGCCATCTCGAAGTCGATCAGCGAGACGGCGTCGTCGTCCCCGTCGACCAGGATGTTCATCGAGTGCAGGTCGCCGAAGACGATCCCGCGGCCGTGCACCTCGCCGACCATCCCCTCCACCCGCCGGACCAGCGCCAGCGCGCGTTCGGTGTAGGTGGCGATGTCGGCTTCGGTGGTGTCCCGCCGGGTGAGCGGATAATTGCGGGCGAGCCAGCTGCCGAGCGAGACGCCCGGCATGTACTCCATCGCCAGGAAGTGGTGCTCCCAGACGGTGAAGCGGTCGAAAGCGGTGGCGATGCCGTCGATGCCCTTCAGCCGCTCCAGCACCTCGTGCTCACGGCGCAGGCGTTCGACGGCGTCGATCCCGTCGCGGTCCAGGCCGGCGAACGGCCTGGCCTCCTTGAGGACCACCTCTTCGCCGTCGGAGTTCCGGTCGGCGAGGTACACACCGCCGCCGTTGGAGAAGTGCAAGGAGCTCTTCACCCGGTAGGGGAACTGATCCGCGTCGCCGCCCTTCCGAGCGGCGAGATGAGGTGCGAGGAACTCCGGAATCGTCACCCAGTCGGGTAAGGAGAAGGTCGGTTCGCGCTTGTCCGGGACCAGTGTCCCGTCCGGTTTGCGCACCGCGAGGACACGCTTGCCGTCGAGTTCGACCCATTGCTCGGCGAATCCGCCGTAGCGGACGTAGAGCGGCCCGGCACCGTACCGGAGATCACTCAAAATGTACGCGCCTGGCTCCCCGTCGAGCTTCGCGGACAACTCGGCGAGAACGCGCTCGAGCTCGTTGTTGTCAGCTGGATAAAGAGTCAGTAACTTGCCGCTTCCGTCACGCGGAGCGTATTTGGAATTTCGTGCCAGCAGGGTGCCCCGTGAGCGCAGGTGCTTGTAGGACAGATTGTGCTCGATACAATGCTCATGCACCTTCACGAGCACTCGTTCGGCGTTGTCCAAACCTGCCGACACGTGGATTTTCCAGCCCTGCAAAGGAAGGTTTCGAGCAAGAGGGTGCAGCATCCGCCACACTCCGCGCATCCCGGTGCGCCAGCCGGACTCGGGAGCGGGCAACAGGGAGGCGAAATCGTCGGCGGCGTCCCCGGATTCACGCTGCTCATCGAAGAACAGCGGATCGGCGAAGCAATACGCTTCGTACCGGACATCCATCGAGCGACCCCTCCTTCGCACCAATCGGATGAGCCAACTGCACCATCGCGATGAGGAATATTCCACCCGCCGGACAGCGAACGGCCAATCCGCCATACCGGGGGTTCGGATGGGCTGTTCAGGGACGTGAATTCGAAACCTACCGAATGGTAGGGGTACCCAGGGTGAGATCACCGCTGTTTTCAACCACCCGGTCGGTGTGTAACAGGACCGCGCTTGTCCCGTAATCCCTGGTCCGGGTACTGAACACAAGAATGCGCGACCGAATTGACCGAGCGCCGACCGAACGCGCTTCGTGATCTATTCACCCGGGGTCTGGACCACTCGTGCCCTCCGTGGCCCCCGCCACGTCCCCTGCTGGTCGCCCGTCGACGGCGATGCGCCCGAAGGTACGTTGTCGCCGTCGGAGTAGGTAGGGAGGCGTGCGTGATCACAGGCTTCGCGGTGACCGTCGCGATCTGCGCGACGCTGGTCGCGGCGTGGAGTTTCGTGCAGTCCGCGCGCAAGAAGCTGCCGGACAACCCACTGCTCGCCGGTCTCGCCGTGGTTGAGATTCTCCTGGTGGCCCAGCTCGTGATCGGCGTCATCCTGCTGATCGACGGCGGCCGCCCCGGCAGCATGGCCACCTATCTCGCCTATCTGATCGGCTGCCTGGTCGTACTTCCGCTCGGGACGTTCTGGGCACTGGCCGAACGCACGCGGTCGAGCACCGCGATCCTCGGGATCGCCTGTCTCGCCATCCCGGTGATGGTGCTCCGGCTGCACGAGGTGTGGGCGGGCGCCAGTGCCTGAAGAAACCGAGGAGAACACGGTGGACACCGCTACCGACACCCACCCGGACAAGACCTCCGGCCCTGGACGGATCCTGGTCGCCGTGTACGCGATTTTCGCGCTGGCGGCGACGTCACGCGCCGCCGTGCAGATCAGCACCAAATTCCACGAGGCCCCGCTGGCCTACGTCCTCTCCGCGTTCGCGGCCGTCGTCTATCTCCTGGCCACCGTCGCACTGGCCCGCCGCGGCGCCGGATGGTGGCGGATCGCGTTGCTCGCCTGCGGCATCGAACTGCTCGGCGTACTGACCGTCGGCACGTTCAGTCTTTTCGACCGTGCGGCCTTCCCGCACGCGACCGTGTGGTCGGTGTACGGGCAGGGCTACCTCTTCATTCCGCTGGTGCTGCCGGTGATCGGGTTGTTCTGGTTGCGTAGGACGAAGCCGTAGCGGCCGGTATTGGCGGTGTCGCGTGACCAGACGAACAACTCGCGTGACGGGATGGACGACACACGTGTCCAGAGGGACGACTCGCCGCGCAGCCCGGCCGAGTGTTCCAGGTCCGTGAAGGACTCCTTGAGGGACTCTGGGTCCCTCAAGGAGTCCTTCACGGACCGCGATCCTGACTCATCCACCGTAGGAACTCAAGAAACCCCTGGCTTTCACTTCTCGAAGCACCCTTTCTCGTTGACCGGCCCGAACGAGGGCAGGACGAGGCCGCACAGGTACCCGTCGATCCAGCGCCCGTTGCCCGCGGCGTTGGTGAGCACGCGGATCGCCGGTGCGAACGCGGCGATGCCCTTGGCCAGCGAATCCTGGTTGCGCTGGAGCATCGACGTCAGCCGGTCGAGTTGTTCGAGCACCGGCCCGAGTTGCCCGTCGTTGTCGGCGATGATGCCGTCGAGGGCGGTCGCGAGCCGTTTCGAGCCGTCGAGCAGGTCCTTGATCGCCTGTTGCCGGGTGGAGATCGCGCGCAGCAGCGCGTTGCCGTCCTGGATCAGCCGCTGGACCTCGGTGTCACGGTCGACGAGGGTCTGCGAGACCTGCCGCGTGTTCGCCACCAGTGTCCGGAGTTGCCGGTCGCGGGACGCGATGGTGCCAGAGAGCTTCGAAATCCCGTCGAGCGCCGCGCGGACGTCGGCAGGCGTATCGGCGAAAGTCGCCGAGATCGCGTCGAAGCTTTTGGCGAGCTGATCGACGTCGATGGCGTCGACGGTTTTCGACAGATCCCGAAACGCTTCAAGGACGTCATACGGCGCGGTGGTCCGCCGCAGCGGAATCGCGTCGCCCGGATCGAGAACGTTTTCGCCGCGCGGGTCGAGCGCCAAGTACTTCTGTCCCAAGACGTTCTTGATCTGAATGGACGCGCTCGTGGCTTCGCCGATCCAAGCGCCCTTCACCCGGAAGGAGACGACCACCCGGTCGCCCTCGAGGTCGATCTCCGACACCTTGCCGACCTTCACCCCGGCGACCCGGACGTCGTTGTCCGTGCGCAGCCCGCCCGCGTCGGAAAATTCCGCGGAATAGGTGGTACCACCGCCGATCACCGGCAGGGCATCGGCGTTGAGCGCCGCCGCCATCCCGAGCGCCATCGTGGTGAGCCCGGCGAGCGCCATCTTGACCGGATCCACCGCGCCGAAGGACCTCATCGTCTCACCTCGCAGGTCACGAGCGGGCCAGCCTAGGGGCAGGCCCGTCCGATGGCCAGGCGAAACGTTGCACCGATCGGGTGGCAGCGTCTGTCCACTAAGGACTTCTACTTGGGGTCGAGCCTGACTTCGTAATGCAGCGTTTTGTGTTTCTTCAGCCGATGCAGGAGGGGGACGAGGAAGCCGTGCAGAAGCCGGTGCTTCCTGGCCAGGAGATCAGCCGCGTGCCGCGCCTCCTCGCCGTCGAGGAGGCGCACCTGCCCACTGACCGGCTCCCCTGTCGGGTCCCCGCGGAATGTCGAAGGAGCGATTTCGACCCGCGGATCGTTCCGCATCCGCTTGGCCTTCCACGCCGCGTCATACGTGCGGATGTACGCGTGATCCCCTTCGACGGCGATGTTGACCGGCGTTCCGATCGGCGTCCCGTCCCGCTTGAACGTCTTCAACAAGATCGTCTTCTGGTCGATGAACCTGTCGAGCTGTGCTGTCATGCCACTCCGGACGATGCCGCCGCGCGAAACGTGACAACCTAGCGCCAGAGGTCGTCGGCCGTCCCCCGCGCGACATGCTCCTCGTAGACCTCGACCTTCCGGTTGATCAGCGCCAGGCAGTCGGCCAGCTCGGCGATCCGCTCGTGGACGCTGCGCTGATGTTCTCTCAGCAGGCCCAGTCGCTTTTCCTCGTTCCCCGGCCCCTGCCGGACGAGCTCGGCGAACACGCGGATGGTGGCGAGCGGCATCCCGGACGCCCGGAACTTCGTACAGTTCAGGAGCCATTCGACGTCCTGCTCGGTGTAGACGCGACGGCCGTTCGGGTCCCGTTTCACCGGCGCCGCGAGCAGCCCTTCCTTCTCGTAGAAGCGAAGTGCGTGCACGCTGAGGCCTGTTCGGTCGGTGACCTTGCCGATCGCGAGTTCCGTCACCTCGCCGACGATAGCGGTTGACCTAGAGAGCCCTCTAGCTCCTAGCGTTCGCCGCATGACCACCTCACAGCACAGGATCGGGTCCGGCTTCGACGCACGCACCACCGCGCGGGAAGTCCAGCGCGGGATCGACCTCTCGGGGAAACTCGCCCTCGTCACCGGCGGATATTCGGGGCTGGGCCTGGAAACCACGCGTGCGCTGGCGAACGCCGGCGCGCGCGTGGTCGTTCCCGCCCGCCGTCCGGCCGAAGCGGAGGCCGCCCTCGCCGGGATCTCCGGCACCGAGGTCGGCGAGCTGGACCTCGCCGATCTGGCGAGCGTCGAGACCTTCGCCCGCCGATTCCTCGGCTCCGGACGCCCGATCGACCTGATGATCGCGAACGCCGGGATCATGGCCGCACCGGAACGGCGGGTGGGCCCCGGCTGGGAGTCGCATTTCGCGATCAACCACCTCGGCCACTTCGCGCTGGTGAATCACCTCTGGTCCGCGCTGTCGGCGTCCGGCGGCGCCCGTGTCGTCGTGGTGTCCTCCGCCGGTCACCACTCTTCGCCGATGCGCTGGGACGACGTCCAGTTCGAGCGTGGCTACGACAAATGGCTCGCCTACGGCCAGGCCAAGACGGCGAACGTGCTGTTCACGGTGCAGCTGGACGCACTCGGCGCCGAACACGGGATCCGCGCGTTCAGCCTGCATCCAGGCGCGATCCTCACCCCACTGCAGCGGCATCTCCGACGGGAGGAGATGGTCGGCTTCGGCTGGATCGACGAGCACGGTGACCAGGCCGACCCGGATTTCAAGTCACCGGAGCAGGGCGCGGCCACCCAGGTCTGGGCCGCGACCTCACCGCGGCTGGAAGGCATGGGCGGGCTCTACTGCGAGGACTGCGACGTCGCCGAAATCGCGCTCGAAGAGGGCGAGTGGGTCGGCGTCCGTCCCTACGCGATCGACGCCGGTGAGGCCGCGCGGCTCTGGCAGGTATCCGCCGGCCTCACCGGGGTCAGTTCCAGAACTTGATCTCGGGGTTGCCCGCCACCGGCCCGTCCAGCAGCGGCTGACGCCCGCCGCGCAGGTGCTTGTCGAAGAACGCGGAGACGTAGACCCTGGTCAGCGACATTCCGCGCTCGCCTCCGAGGGTGCCGGGCGGGGTGAGGCCGAGCTGCTCGCCGAGCACGCCGACGTCGGTGAAGGACGGGTGCCCGGCCGCCGCGACACTGACCCAGCGCTTCCAGCCGGTGAGGTTCGGCCAGTTGGCCGCCCAGGTCGTGTCGGGACCCACCGGCGTGTACTCGCTTTCTCGGCCGAGCAACAGGAACGGCCGGTCGATTCCGGACGCGGGGATCGGCGACCACAGCCTGCCGTCCATGTCGACGCCGGCGCGGATCCGCTGATCGGCGGCCATCGCCGTCGGCGTGCTGTAACCCCCGATGGAATGCCCGGCCATGCCGATCTTCGTCCGGTCGATCAGCCAGGACCATTTCGACGAAGGCCTGGTCAGCGTGTCGAGCACGAACGAGGCATCCAGGGCGCGGATCGGCGGGAGCAGCGTGGAGTCGGACCCGCAGGCGGCGCATCCGGTGACCCGCCCGCCGGGGAAGGCGGTGCCGTGGGATTCGTAGTTGTGGCCGATCACCGCGACGACGAAACCCTTGCTCGCCAGTTCTTCCGCGAGTCCGGTGAGCGTGGTGCGGGGTTTGCCGAACCCTGGCGACAGGACGACCAGCGCACGCTTTCCCGGCAGCGGCGGGGCGTCGACCCTGGCGCTGGTCCGGACTTCGGCGAGCCGCCAGGGGTCGACGTCCGGGACGCCGGATTCGGTCAGAAACGCCTTGGCCTCGGCCAAGGTGAGGTACGGCCGTTTCGGGCCGGCCGGCAGGAGAGCCGGGTAGAACATCGACACCATCAGCTCGCGTGGCCCGGTCGGCACCCAGGGGTCCTCGCGCGACCGGTCGATCAGGTGCAGGTCGGTGGAGCCGACGGGATGCGAGCCGGTCGGCGGTGGCAACGTCAGTCGTGGGGCCGCCGAAGCCGGGCTCGCCAGGGACACCACGGCGGCGAGGGCGACCAGCGTGACGAGAAGCCTTCTCATGAGGATTCCGTTTCTGTCGAGGATCTTCCGCCACCCAGCCTGTGCCCCGGCGTCGTCTTCGCGCGTCTGTCGCAGGTCGTATCCCGAGGTCTGTCCCGAGGGGGATCCGCGTCGCCCGATCCGGGGTTACGCTCGGTCGGTGCTGGCCCTCTTCAGAAATCGCCCGAAGGCCGTGGACACCGGCCTGACCGTACTCATCGGACTGTCCACTGTGGTCACCGCCGACGACCCGGAGGGCTTCGAGTGGTGGCTGGCCTCCTTGGTGTCCTTGGCTTCCTTGCTGGTTCGGCATCGCAATCCCGTGATCACGTTCGCGGCCGGGACCACGGTCTCCCTCCTGCATCTGACCATGGGCAACGATCTCCACCCGGTCGACGTCGTGGCGTTGCTCGGCCTGTTCTCCGTCGCGGCCTGGGGGTCGCGACGGCTTTCCTTCGCGCTGCTGGCGGCGGGACTGCTCGTCACCGCCGCGTGGTCGTTCTATGCCTCCGAAGCGAACACGCGGACGCCGGTCCCGATGCCGCCGCGGATCATCGTTATCGACCCGCTGGCACCGCCGACCGAACGCGACGACGACCAGGTCCAGGACTGGGGCGGCTTCCCCGGCGTCGGGTTGTCGCTCGCGGTGGCGTGGCTGGCCGGGCTGAACACGCGGCAGCGGCGGATCCGGCTGTCGGCGCTGGAACAGCGGGCCGCCGATCTCGAACGCGAGCGGGACACCCAGGCCGCGCTGGCCGTCGCCGCCGAACGCGGGCGGATCAGCCGCGAACTGCACGACGTCGTCGCACACGCGCTTTCGGTGGTGGTGCTGCAGGCTCAAGGCGCCCAGGCGGAACTGGACCGGCGACCCGAGCGAGCGCGGGAGGCGCTGGACGCCATCGTCGGCACCGGGCGGACCGCGTTGAGCGAGATCCGGTGGCTGCTCGGCGCGCTCGGCCAGGACACGCCGGATCGGGAACCCCAGCCGGGCGCGGAACGCCTGCCACGGCTGGCCGCCGACGTCCGTTCCGCGGGCACGCCCGTCGAGTTCGCGGTCGAAGGGGAACCCCGGCCACTTTCGTCCACAGTGGACTTGGCGGCCTACCGGATCGTGCAGGAGGCGCTGACGAACGTGGTGAAACACGCCGGCCCGGGCGCGTCGGTGACTATCGTGCTGCGGTACGAGCCCGACGAGCTGGAGATCGAGGTGACCGACGATGGCATCGCGACCGAAGCCCCGTCCGGAACCGGGCACGGCCTCGAAGGGATGCGGGAACGGGTGAACGTCCTGGGCGGCACTTTCGAAGCGGGACCGCGCCCCGAACGCGGCTTCGCCGTCCGCGCGACCCTGCCGTCATGACGATCCGGGTGGTCATCGCCGACGATCAGGCGCTCGTGCGCACCGGCCTGCGGATGATACTGGACAACGCGGAGGACATCGACGTCGTGGGCGAGGCGGGTGACGGTGCGGAGGCCGTCGAGCTGGTGGCGGAACTCGATCCCGACGTCGTGCTCATGGACATCCGGATGCCCGGGATGGACGGCGTCGAGGCCACCGCCGCGATCGCCGCCGACCACCGCGCCCGTGTCCTGGTGCTGACCACCTTCGACCTGGACGAATACGTCTACGCCGCGCTCCGGGCGGGGGCCAGCGGGTTCCTGCTCAAGGACGCGCTCGCGCCGGACCTGCTCTCCGGCGTTCGCGTCGTGGCCTCCGGCGAGGCCACTCTCGCGCCCACCGTCACCCGGCGGCTGCTCGACCGCGTCGTCACCGGCCTGCCCGTGCCGTCGCCGGACGACAGGCTCGCTCTGCTCACCGGCCGCGAACACGAGGTGCTGCAGCAGCTGGCCCGCGGCCTCTCCAACGCCGAGATCGCCGGAGTGCTGTTCCTGTCGCCGGGGACGGTGAAGACCCACGTCGGCCGCATCCTCTCGAAGCTCGGGCTCCGCGACCGGGTCCAGGCCGTCGTCTTCGCCTACGAGTCCGGGATGATCAGCCGCTGACCGTGGCGGGAGCGCGCCAATGCTTGCCGCGGCGAGGCCGCCGGTGCTGACCGCGCCTGCCGAGATCGCCGAGGTCGTCCGGGCGGCGCGCGGCGAACTCGTCGGCGGTGATGCCCATCCGCACCAGGTACTTGATCTCGCCTCGCACCACCTCGGTGTCGCGCAGCCTGCCCTCCTCGCGGAAGCCGAGGCTGCCGTGCAGCGAAAGCGACGCCAGATTGCCGCCGTACACGCTGACCTCGCATTTACGGAAGCCGCGTTGTTCGAACATATGCGTCAGGAGGACGCTGATGGCGTCCGTGGCGTAGCCGCAGCGCTGGTGGCGTGGGGCGATCCCGATTCCGTAGCCGAACAGGCCGGTCACCTGGTCGGCGCCGATGGTGCAGACCGAACCGACCAGCATGCGGCCTCGGACCGTCTCGATGCCGAAGTGGATGTCGTCGCCCGCGGAACCCGAACGGTGCGAGGCCCAGTGCCGGTGCCCGCCGCCGATCAGCGGCGTCGCCTCGCGGGCCATGTCGCGGTCGAAGCCCATCAGGACCCGGCGGTCCCGGAGGCCGACCTCGCGCAGCCGCACCTTCCGTCCGACCTGCTCGGGCTCCGAGGTGGAGCGGCTCACCGCGTCCGGCCGCACGGGCGCTCACGAACGATCACAAGCATCCCAGAACGATATCGGTAGCCGGGACGGGAGCTCCACAGCCCATCGTCGGGCCCGTGAATGAGCCTGGCCACACAGTCTCTGACGCAGCAGCCTAGAACCGGCCGCAGTTCCCCGTCGCGGGCTTTCCGGCGAAGCGTTCGCTCAACCAGTTCGCCGCGTCGCCCTGGGCACTGGAAATCCCCAGGATGTGGGAAAAGATCGGGCTCAACGACAGGATGTCCTGATAGCGCACGTTCGCGCCCTTGGCGCACCAGTCCTTGCCGAGCTGTTTGCCGATGCTCGACGGGATGACGTCGTCGTTGGGCGTGTGCGCGACCAGCACCGGCACGGCGGGCCTGAGGGTGCCGATCCGGTTCGCCGCGACGATGCCGCGGAAGGGCTCCTGCTCCAGGTAGGCCGAAACGGGACGGCCGTCCTTCGTCAGCTGTGCGGTGTTGCGGTACATGTATTTCAAGACGGCGTCCAGCGTGCAGGTCTTCCGCCCTTCTTCGAAAAGCTGCCTACCGGCGTCGTTGGCGAGATCCAGGATCTTGGCGTCCGGATAGGCCGCGTTGAGGCCGACCAGCGAATACCCGAGGAAACCGACGTACATTCCGCCGTCCAGGCTCTTCGCGAGCGCCGCCTTGTCAGCGGGCGCCGCGCCGACGTAGGCGCCTTTCAAATCAAGTTCGGGAGCGTAAGCGGGTGCCAGCTCGGCCGCCGACGCGGAGGCGCCGCCGCCTTCCGAATAACCCGCGATGCCGACGGGCGAAGCGGGCGAAAGCCCGGTGCCGGGCAGGCGTTGCGCCGCCCTCAGCACGTCGAGTACCGCGTGCGCTTCCGATTCCCGCACCACGTAGGTGTGCTCCCCCGGTGTCCCGAGACCTTCGTAGTCGGTCTGGGCGACCGCGAAACCCTTGTCGAGCAAAGCACCCACGAAGGAGTTCTGGAACCCGGACACGAAGTCGCCACCTTCGCCGGCCATGGACTTCGACGGCGCGCATTGGTCGCCCATGCCCGCCGTGAACGGCGCGTACGCCACGACCGGACGCTGACCCGGCCCGCTCCATGCCTTCTCCGGCACCAGAACCGTGCCGGTGATCGGTATCGCGCGGTTGGCGGCGTCCCGGCTCAGGTACATGATCCTGGTCGACTTCGCACCGCTGAAGCTCGAAGGCAGCGTCTTGATCACGTCACCGTTGCCACCCTGCGGAAGCGGTGACGGAGGTTCGTAGAAACCAGGTGCGGCCTCGGCGGGAACTGCCCCGAAAGTCAGCAAAGCCGCTGTCACCACTCCGGAAAGCAGCGCACGCCGCCGAGAGGACCGGGAGAATCCGTGCATGCTGAACCCCACCCACCGAGTTCGGATTCGCTCGCGGATCCGCGAGCGAAGCCAACAGTGGCGGCACGCTTCGGCGGCGTCAACCGGCTCTTGCTCGCCTTGTGAGCCAAAGAAGAAGGCCTGAACGGGTTCTTGTCACTCGCTGTCGAGTAGCTCGTCCCAGTCCGGCGCCGCCACGAAATGGACGTCGTACCGTTCGTGGATCCGGTCGATCTCGTCCTTCGACAGCTCCCCGCTCAAGATGTCGGGCAGTGCGCGGAAGTAGTCGAAGCGCTCGACGGCCGGAGCCAGCGTGATGAGGACGTCGGCGGCGGTGTCCGGGGGTGCGGCGAACGCGTGCCGCACGCCGGGCGGGACCACGGCGTAACCGCCTCTTTCGAGGGTGAGCGACTCGGTGCCCACCATCATGCGCAGCGCTCCGTCGAGCACGTAGAACGCCTCCGCGGACTTCTCGTGATAGTGCGGCTTCGTGCCCGGCTCTCCGGCCCGCAGGTACAGCCGGTTCGCGCCGAGTAGCCCGCCCGTGTGACCGCTGTCGGCCAGCAACCACAACGCGGGCTTCTCGATGGTCTCCGCGTCTCCTGCCCGAACCACCCAAGCGTCGTTCGTCATAGCTCTCCCCATCTAGTTGAAGTCTTCAACCAAAACTAGACTGAAGTAGTTGAAAGCGTCAACTGCTACCTTGGCGGCGTGACCAACTGGCTCGAAGCGGATCAGCAGCGCGACTGGCGGGCGTTCATCGAAGGATCGGTCCGGTTCGTCGACCTGCTCGACCGGAGGCTGCGGGAGCGGCACGGACTGTCGCTCGCGGAATTCGAACTGCTGGTGAGGCTCTCCGAAGCGGACGGGCACTCGATGCGGATGGCCGACCTCGCCAAGTCGGCGTACTACTCGCGCAGCCGGCTGTCCCACCGCGTCAACGGGCTGGAGACCCGTGGCCTGGTCCGGCGGGAGTCGGCCGCCGAGGACGGACGAGGGGTAAGCGCACTGCTCACCGAAGCGGGACACGAGACTTTGCGGCGCGCGGCGCCGGACAACCTACGCACCGTCCGGGAGCATTTCGTGGACGTGATCGGGCCGGAAGACCTTCGGGCCGTCGGCCGGGCCATGACAGCCGTCACACGTCGGCTAGATCACTGAGCACCCCTTGAACGACCGAAGACCCCCACCCGGTTCGGGCAGGGGCCTTCGGTATGAAAAAACGTCAGATGGCGACGACGCGCTGGGCCTGGGGGCCCTTCTGGCCTTGGCCGATCTCGAACTCCACGCGCTGCCCTTCATCCAGGGACTTGAAGCCGCTCCCCTGAATTTCCGAGTAGTGCACGAACACGTCCGGTCCGCCGTCGTCCTGCGCGATAAAGCCGAAGCCCTTTTCGCCGTTGAACCACTTAACGCTGCCCTGAGCCATACTTTTACCTGCTCTTCATAGCGAGTCTGAGCCCATTCGATGCTCCGATCTCAGTAACCATTCTGACAGGTGCCGCCGGAGAGCACACGCCGTGTCCCAAAAAACTCTGAGATCCGAGTCGCGAAGAAGAACTTTCCGCAGGTCAGCGCGGTGCCGGTGCCCAAAAATTTTTACCCCTGGCGAGTCGTCCGGAGGGTCGGCTCCCGACCTCGACGTCGTCGGGTTGGTCGATCGCGAAGGCGATCGCTCCGGCCACCGCCGCGGGATCGATCCCGAGATCGGCCATGGTTCCCTTGACCCGCTCCCGGAGGTTCGGATCGTCAACTGCGTTGTCGATGAGTTCGGTGCGGACGTAGCCGGGGGAGATCGGTGACGTCCACGCCGATGGCGGCCGCCTGGCCACCGTCGGCTTCGATCTCGGCGGCGAGCCGGTCCAGCCGGTCGGCGCGGCGGGCGCAGAGGACGACGGGCGCGCCGAGCGAGGCGAGGTGGCGCGCCGTCGTTTCACCGATCCCGCCGCTGGCGCCGGTGATGGCGACCACCCTGCCGTGCAAGGTCATGAACATCCTCCGACTAGAGTGGACATATGTCCGGTTATCCTGACCACCATAGCGGACACATGTCCGCTTCCGTTGAGAACGGCGTCTCCCGCCGTGCGGACGCCCAGCGCAACCGCGAACGGATCCTTCGAGCGGCGCGTGATCTGGTGCGCGGGCCGGGCGAGCTGAAGCTCAACGCGGTCGCGAAGGCCTGCGGCATCGGGCAGGGCACGCTGTACCGGCACTTCCCGACGCGTGAGGACCTCCTCGCCGAGGTTTACCGCCGTGACGTGGAAGACCTGGTCGCCGCGGCTCCACGGCTGCTGGCGACGTACAAGCCGCTGGACGCGCTGGCGGCGTGGTTCGATCGGGTGGCCGCGTACGCCAGGGTCAAACGCGACGTGTTCGCCGCCGTCGAAGCGGCGACGTGGCGTGACCTCGCCGCCCACAGCTTCGGCCCGATCGGCGACGCGGTGGAACTGCTGCTGGCCGCCGGCCGCTCGGACGGCAGTGTCCGCACCGACGCCGAAGCGAGGGACGTCATCGTGCTCATCAGCTGGTTATCACGGCTGGACGACGCCGAACTCGACGAGCGAGGGCCTCGGTTGCTGTCGATCCTCGTCGACGGTCTCCGCGCGCACCACGACTGAAGGCGGCGCACTCCCTCGGCGGTCGCTACGCGCATCGAAGGGTCGGAGTCGATCCGCCCACCTCGAGTACGGCACCGAAGGAGGTTGCTGCGAACCGACCTCGCGGCGCGCCAAGCCGTCCAGCCGCAACGACCGGGGCATGGCCGAGCGACCTCCGCGTCATCTCCTGAGCGGTGTGTGCTTTGTCCGGTAGGCGGGTAGTCACTTCTCATGACGAACCTCGATGACCAGCCGACCGCGAAGCTGGACGCGTTCGTGCTCGCCCGGCTCTCGGAGGACGAGAAGCGATTCCATGCGCGCGAGCTGCCTCAGCTGGACGAAGCCGAGCGACGAGGCTTGCTTCGGATCATGTACGCCGACGATGGTGACGGGCTCCTCCTCGTCGGTGGACCGGTGGGGGCGATGGAGGACCGACACCCGGTGCCGTTCGCCGAGAAGGTCGAATTCTTGCGCCGTGAGATCCGCGATGGCCACGACGACGCATCGGTGAAGCTGGTCGCGTCCGTGTACCGAACCCATCCGGACTGGCGGGAGGAGTGGCATTCCTGACCAAGTCAGGGGCCGTGTCTCGGCCGGACACAGACGGCGACCGGTCATCGGCAGTCTCGACCGGCGGGGTGACACGGGGTTTCCGGTCGCGGCGACCGGGTAAGTCTTGAATACCGGCCGTGACGGAGCCGGATTACCCTTCAAGGAGGTCGTGGTGGCTGCTGTTGCGCACTATGTGGAGGTCAACGCACCCGCTCAGGCGTGTTACGACTGGTGGCGGCCCCTGACTCGGCTGCCCCAGGTGTTCTCCGACGTCAAATCCGTGGAGGCCGTGGACGACGACGCGTCACGGACCAGGTGGAAGGTCGACGGCCCGCTGGGAACCACCGTGGAATGGGAAGCTCGCATCGTCGAAGACGCACCACCGCGAAAAATCGCGTGGGCCACCGTCGACGACGCCGACCCGGACGTCAAGAACTCGGGCGTCGTACGGTTCGACGACAAGGGTGACGGCCGCACCGGCGTCGAGATCGCCCTCGAGTACGAGCCCCCGGCCGGCAAGCTGGGCGAAGCTGTCGCTTCGCTACTGGCCGACCCGCAGAAGAAGGTCGAGCGGGCCGCGGCGGAATTCAAAACCGTCATCGAAGCCCGCTGACTTCGTAGGAAAATTCAAACCTCGTGGTCGCGGTGGCAGCGTCCACCAACGCGGATGAGAGCCGATCGGCCGGTTCCTTCGCTCACGGATGGTCTCCTCTTCGCGGACCAGCCAAGATTCTCCTCCCGCCTTCACGCAAGCAAGGACCCACGATGCCTGAGCCGACGAAGCCAGAACCCATGCCGGCCGACTTGCGGGCGTTGGCTGCCGAGGCCGACGCTCTCGCCGAACGAACCGCGGAACTGGCCACCCGCCTGACGACCGCGGCTGACGATCACTTGCAACGTTTGGCTCAGCCCATGCACAAAGCCACCGACGACCTGATCGACTGCACCGACGAGATCACCCGGACCGCCGAGTACCTGACCCGCGTCCGGGTGTCTCGCGACCCTAATCTGTGCGACGTCCCTTGGGGCGTCTGCCCTGCCCACGGCGTCACCTTGCGTTCGGCCGACGACCGAGCCTGGTGCACCACCAGCGGTTGCGCCAATACCTGGGAATACGACCGGCTCCACACACCCTGCACGGAACCCGCCACGGCGACCGCCACCGATGAAGATGGCGCGACCGGCTCATTGTGCTCGGCTCACGCGTCGGACGCCGCTCAACGGCTGATCGGCTGCACCATCCACTATCTCGACAACCGCGCGACGAACAGCTGATCAGGTGCGTGAAGAAACAGGCCTGGGTGCGGTTGCACCCAGGCCTGGTCGATCTGTATCGAATACCGGCGTTACCCGCGGAGCATGGTGTTCGCCGAACGGGTGACCTGTTGCACAGCGATCAGGCCGGGTGCGCCAACCACCGGCGAAGACTTGGCGGTGTCGGTCACGCTCCGGCCGGTGTTGAGGGCGGGAACATTCCGGGTCAGTGCGACGAGTTCACCGAACAACGGCAGGCCACCTGTACCCAGGTTCGCGGGAAGAATCGACTGGCCGATCGGCAAGAGCCCTTGCAGCGGAAGCGCGGTGAGAGGGTTGTCGGCGCGTTGAGTGCGGCCCGGTACGGCGTACATCCCCGACGTCGCGGCCGGGCTGGGGGTGTCCTGCGCGTTCGCCATCGACGGCGCGGCAACGGTCAAGGCGGTCACCCTGGTACCCGAGTCAGCGTCGAGCGGGTCGGTGGCGACGGTTCCGTTCACCGGCACGGGGAGCACCGCCAATTCGCTCTGGACGGGTGTGCTCGGCAGCCGCACCGGAAGCGGGCCCTCGGCGGGCTCCACCTTCGAAAGAACCGGCAGGGCAGGCAACTCCGCGGCGCCCAGCTCAGCACCCAGCGGGCTGTGCAGGTCCGGCTCCCGCACCTCGTCGGCGACATTGCTGAGCTGCACCGGCAGGGAGTGCAGCAAGTCCGCCGGGATCAGGTAGACCGGTCCGGCCGGGGTCTTGATGGGCGGCACGGCGGCCGGAACCTCGGTGGCCGCGGCGTGGACGGTGGGTCGCAGGGAGTCCTGGTCCGCCGTGGCCAGCTGGTGCAGCGGCTGCGCCTGCCGCATGGCGTCGGTCAGCCCGCTGACCGCGGGGGCGGCGATCTGGTCCAGCGGCGACGCGGGCAGATCGGGGTTGACGTTCTCGGCCGCCGAGGCGATACCCGTGCCCAGCGTCAGCAGTCCACTACCGACCAACGAGGTCTGCAGGATGTACTTCACCCAGTTCTGCATGACAAATACTCCTTTGATCATCAATGGGAAATACGTCGTGGTGGTTGCCGACACGTCATCGCGACCAGGTCCACCACGGGAAAGGAAAAACGGCGAGAAGCCGTGAAAGCCGCTCACCTGGTGGCAAAGATCGGCCAAGCCGAGGCGAGCAGGAGAAGACCGACCACGTACACGGTCGGAATGCGATTAACCGGGTGTGACGCCCGGGCGGATCGCGGTGGCGCGGGTGGCCTGCCGTCCGAAGTCGCAGTTACGCGGGGAAGGCCGGGCACTCGACGCGGAGCGTCCAGGCATAGTGGCACTGACCCTGTGGTCGCCACCGTTTACCACAGCGGCGCTCGTGGAGGCTCCACACGCCGACAGCGGCGACCACGGCGGAACGAAATCCCGACCGTCGTGCGCTGAAATACGCGGATATACGTGCGGCGGCATCGAAGACGAATCACCACCGGCAAAATGACGCAGGCATGGCGAATCAGCCGACTCGGAGGCGTCCGCTGCCCCACCTTGAGCAGGCAGGCCGGCAACGGCTGGAACCGGGCCGGACCCGGTACCGACGGCCATGACATCGCCGATGTGGTCACGCACGACTTCCGAAGGCCGCTGCGGCATCGGGTCATCGACCGTCAGAGCCGTCACGCGATGTGCCGAGGCGGCAACAGAAGTCACGATGCCCGCGGCGGGTTTCACCACCGAGCCCAGGTAAGTCAACGGCACAACTGTGCGGGGGTCGAAGGCGCGCACGCTTTCTGCGGCGTGACTCAAGGACGGGGTCACAGTTTCAGGGAGAGCTCGACGTATCACCACGCGTGCTCGATCTTCCGCCTGCGACAACATCGGTGATGGCGGCTGATCGATCTCGACCGAGGTAGCCGATCCCGCGCTGTTCTCGGGGACGGAGGCATCCGCTCGAGTCACATTGTCGGCGGACCATGCCATAGCGGTGGCCGCCACCGCGCCGCCCAGCACGACGAGCGCACGAACCAGGAAACAACTGACACGTGATGTGCCACTCGCCTGGTTTCCCACGTCCGTCACTGCGGCCAACTCCGATTATCCGTCGAATCCATATGCGGTCCTCATCGACACGTCAGTGCCGCGATCGCCCGTGGAAACACCATAGCCATACCGGTTTCCGGCTACGTCACGCCCCCACCGCACAAATCACCTCAACCGCGCCTTGGCCGACATTCACGAAACGGCCGCCCGGGACTGACCAGCAACAATTCCGCGAGTAGCGCCGCGGCAGGACGGTCAACACCTTTCCGGCTGATCCGCTCGAATTGATGACCATCTACCGGGTGGAACGAATAATCACGTAACACGATCGTGGTGAAAATTCTCTTTGGATGCCAACGAGAGTTCCCGCAGCAGTCCTCATCGCTGTCACATCCGCTGAACAGGCAGAGCGGTTGGGTCACAGGTCGCCGGAGGTCACGGTGAACCCCCTCCCGGCCCGTCGGTTCGGCCGGTCGAGCAACCCACCGTCCAGGTGCGGCTAGCTGGACGCGAAACTTCGGCACAGCGGAGCGAACGGAGACGAAACAGAGCCCCATCGCGGTCAACGCCGAGGCAGGCAGGCCACAGAAAGATCAACATTCCCGCTGATCAGCGGGAATGTTGATGGAGGGGGGGCCGCCTGGGGCTCGAACCCAGAACCTACGGATTGAAAGCCCGCGGGTTCGATCACGATATCTTGGGATGGGTCCTATTTGCAGGGATTCTACCTGCGGGTTCCCTGTCCAATGGCCAGCAGTAGAAACGTGGTGACGTGGAGGACAGTCACGGACTGTCGGTCTTTGAGCCAGCTCCGGCCCGACGGCACAGCGAGATCACCAGGTGCGCACTACCGCGCGGGCCGCCTCGTCTGCATCTTCGCCACCGACACGAGCCACCAACACGGCCTGGAGAACGGACGCGGTCTGGGCGAAGACCATTTCCGACGAGTTCATTGGATCAAAGCCCGCCCGGTCGATCGTCAGCATTCCTGAGGGAAGCTGAGGTCCCTCGCCCAGGGTCCTCGCCACCGAACGGGCGAATTCGCTGGGCAGACCGATGGTGAACGGCTGGTTCCACAGCCTGCTTGCACAGGTCGGCTCGTCCTCTGCGCCGAATAGTCCGAAACCCGCAACGCCGACACTGATCTGTGTCCGGTCACCTGGGCCGGGAACGAACTGCCCGCCGATGAGGGCACGCGGGCTGAGTCCGCCGAGCCTGCGCAGCGCTTCCAGATGCAGTCGGATGGGCGCCATCGAAAGGGATGTGGCTGATGCCGGTCTGGACGACTGCGGCCATTCCGTAGCCTGGTACGCCGCTTCATGGTCGCCTTCGCTGATCGCGACGATGCCATGTCGCTCGACGTCGACAACGCTCATCGTGGCCCCAACCCGTTCATCTTCCGCCACCACGGATTAAACTCCGGTGACTGATCGATCACGTCGGGATCATAGTTCTTACCTGGCGGATGAGACTTCAACGCCTCCGCGTGAGCCTCGTCGTATCCCATCCCGTCATCCATCGGTTTCGCTTCAACTGTTTCGTGCCGCATGAAGTTCGTCTGCGCCTCGGACAGGCGGTCTCCCTTCAGCCAGCGCCTTGTCGATTCGGTCCAGCATCACGTTGTTCGCTTCGAACGGGTCAAGTTCAGGTCGCGATAGATGTCGCCTGACCCGTGAAGCATCGGTCGGCGCGAAACTCGTCGGCATGTCCGGCGATTCGCCGCCCGCGTGCGGGCCGCTACCGGGTTCGTCGCCGTCATTCTCCCTGGTGACCAACGGTCACCTGAGACAAAGTGTCCGGTAACCGGAGTTGCTCACCCGCCCTCGCCTTCGGCGGAATCTCACACCGCGCCTTCGCCCGTAGGAGTTTCAAGGCCCAGGTCACGACCTTCGTCACACAGGGCTCAGTCCAGTGATTGCTGGAGGCCATCGAGGCGCGGCATCGGACATCTTGGCGGAGGTCGAGGAAGACGCGGTGATTGTCGTCGTCGTCGGCAACAAAGCATCCTATGAAAGGATGATGCCATGGGGCAGAGAGCGAAAATTTGGTATGTGGTGGGGGTCGTCGGGCTGACCGTCGGACTCGCAGGCATGGTGCTGTTCTTCATGGTCGATGAGGTGCCGTGGTGGGTTGTGGTGCTCTTGGGTGCCATCGTCCTCGGCGCGATAGTGGGAGGCGGACTGGTGGCCGTGGCGTGGCGTGAGCGGCTGCGCACGTTACAGTACGTGCATGGGCAGGAGTTGACGCTTCCCCAGGTTCGACGGGCGATACGTGCTTCGTCGTTCGGTCCGGTTCCCCAGGACCCGGTCGTGTACCGGATCGCGGTCGACGGCGCCGAGGACGGAGTACGCACCGTACGGGTGACCCGGTGGCCGTCAGTAGGAGTATTTGCTGTTTTTCTCGCGCTGGGCTTGCTTTCGCTGGGCTCCGACCCGTTGTGGTGGGTATTGCTGAGAGTGGTGTTCTGGAGCCTGATGATCACCCTGTCGTTGATCTCGCCTTGGTGGGCGGCGAAACGTCTTGCCCGGCTGCGCAACAACCCCCCTGCCGGGCCGAGCAGTACCGTGCCCGCCCCGCCCGCCGCACCGGCACCACCGCCTGAGAGGAGCGATACGTCATCATAATTCCTCGCCCGCCAGCGGAACGCGAACGTAGGTGCGGTTCACCGCAGAGCAACTCCACGATCTCGACGGCTGTGTAGTCGCCGGAGTCGGGCACGCGGCAGGCTTCGCTGGTGTGCTGGAAATCTTGTCCCGCTGCGGGAGACCCGAGCCTGTCACGCTTTTGTGTAAGTCAGAGGTGATTACTTACAGTTGCAAGTGATCGGAACGGGAGTCTTCCCGGGAGGACTCGGGCGAGTGTGTTGAGTGCCACTTTCCATCCGTGTGTTCCGGTTCCTGATGTACCTCCGCGTTGGCTGGATTTGTTTCGGAGTCCGAGGTAAAGCAGTTTCATGGCCGCGTCTTTGTCGGGGAAGTGTCCGCGATTTCTGGTGATTTTGCGTAGTTGGAAGTTGATGGATTCGATGGCGTTGGTTGTATAAACGATTTTGCGGAGTTCGGCCGGGTAGTCGAGGAAAGGAATGAAGTCGTTCCAGGCGTTGCGCCACACGTCGATGCCTCCAAAATATTGGGTTCCTCAAGTCTTGTCGAGTTCAGCGAGCGCGAGTTCCGCGCCGTCGAACGTGGGTGCACAGTAGATCTCACGCATCGATGAGGCGGTCTTCTTGCGGTCACCATAGGATACGAAATTCGAGGCGTTGCGGATCACGTGGACCACGCAAGTCTGGACGACAGTGTCAGGAAAGACTGTCTTGATCGCGTCGGGCAGGCCGGTCAAGCCGTCGCAGCAGGCGATCAAGATGTCTTTCACGCCACGGTTGCGCAGGTCGGTGACGACCTTCGGTCAGAACTTCGCGGCCTCGGCGTCGGAGATCCAGCAGCCGAGGGCGTGCTTGCGGCCATCGACGTCGACCCCGTTGGCCAGGTAAGCGACCTTGGTGGTGACCACGCCGTTGTCCTTGACCCGGATCCGGATTCCATCGACATAGAGAATCGGGTAAACCTCGTCGAGTGGACGCGATTGCCATGCCTTGATCTCGTCGACCACGACCTCGGTGATGTTAGAGATCAATTCCCGTGAGGCGTTCACCCCTTGAACTTGGTACAGCTGGGTGCTCCGGCGGGCGGTGGCATCGGCGTGGGCGTCGTCAGCGACGCGTTCTTGGTGCGCTTGGGTGGCGGCGGCGACGGCCTGTTGGTGGGCGAGGACTTCGTACTGTTGAGGGAGGGCGCGTTCGCGTTGCCGAGGTCGGCTTCGGTGGAGTGCTGGCGTCGCCAGGCGAGATAGAGCGCGACCACGCCGCCGCTGCCGACGCCGATGCTCAGCGCGTCCGGCCGCGCCTTCACCAGGTCCGCGCCGGTGAGCCGGCAGTGGCAGGCCACCACAACGCGATCACCGCACCCGCGGTCAGGACCGCGATCACACTCGCGGTCCACCACATCGCGGCCCGCGTCAGCTCAGGCAGCCGCTTCAACGAGGCCGACGCTGATCTCGGTGCTGAGGAGGTGCTCGCGGCCCCCGGCCGCGCATGGTCGGTCATGACCGTCAACGTCACAAAAACGGCAGGGATGTCGCAGAGCCAGGCGCGCCGCTGCCCCACCCGGTGGCAAAAGCATCGGCGCGCCGTGGACCCGCTGCAACTAGCTTGGGCACGCACTTCGGCACAGCGGAGCGAACGGAGACGAAACAGAGCCCCATCGCGGTCAGCGCCGAGGTGGACATGCCACAGAAAGATGAACATCCTCGCTGGCCAGCGAGGATGTCGAGGGAGTGGGCCGCCTGGGGCTCGAACCCAGAACCTACGGATTAAAAGTCCGCAGCTCTACCAATTGAGCTAACGGCCCGTGCCGACGAGTCTAGTAGATCGCCGCCGGCCACCAGGATGGCGGGGTTGCCGCTGATGCGCCACGGAATTGTCGGGGGTCTCTGCCAGGGTCGGGGGATGGACACGATCCCCGAGGAGAACTACTCGGTCGACTGGTCGGGTGACCGGCCGAAGATGCCGCGCACGGCCAGCGAGCGCGAGACTCTGACGTCGGTACTCGACTGGCATCGACACACGTTCGAGCTGAAGTGCCAGGGTTTGACGCCGGAGCAGATGGCCCTGCGGTCGGTCGATCCGTCGACCCTGTCGCTGCACGGGCTGCTCAGGCAACTCACCGGCGTCGAGCGCTGGTGGTTCCGCATCCAGTTCGCGGGTGAGGACGTCCCGATGCTCTATTACTCGGACGAGTGGCCTGAGCAGGACTTCGACGACACGGGTGGCGACGTCGAGGCCGCGTGGGCCGCGTGGCGCGAGGAGTGCGCGCGGTCGCGGGAGATCGTGGCGGCCGCTTCGCTCGACGACGTGGGCAAGAGCCGCCGCGACGGTGAGCCGTTCTCGCTGCGGTGGCTGCTGGCCAACCACATCGCCGAGTACGCGCGGCACGACGGCCACGCGGACCTGCTGCGCGAGCGCATCGACGGGAGGACCGGCCGCTGAACGACGAAAGTGCGATGCTGGGCCGATGAACGCCGATCCCGATTCCGGCCTCCTTTCCCCGGTCCGCGCGGGTACGCCCGCCGAGGCGGCGACGGGTGATCTCGCCTGGGTGCGGGCCCTGCTCGATACGGAGGCCGCGCTCGCCAGGGCGCAGGCCCGCACCGGGCTGATCCCGCGGGCCGCGGCGGACGCGATCACCAAGGCCGCCGCGTCGGCCGAAATCGACGTGGTCGCGTTGGCGAGGGCGGCGCGGGAGACAGCGAACCCGGTCGTGGGACTGGTCAGGGAACTGACCGAGGCGGCGGGTACGGAGTACGTCCATCGCGGCTCCACCAGCCAGGACATCTTCGACACCGCGATGATGCTGGTCGCCACGCGGACACGCGACCTTCTCACGGCCGACCTTGAGACGACCGCGGACGCGCTGCGGGATCTCGCCCGCGCGCACCGCGACACGACCATGCCGGGCCGCACCCTCACCGCTCACGCCGTCCCGACCACGTTCGGGCTCAAGGCGGCGGGCTGGCGGCGGCTGACGCTCGACGCGCTCGACAGGCTGAACCGGGTCGTCCTCCCGGTCTCGCTCGGCGGCGCGGCCGGCACGCGAGCCGCGTACGCCGAGTACGCGCGCCTCGCCGAGTTGCCCGACGGCTATCCGCAGCGGCTGCAGTCGGCCTTCGCCGCGGAGACCGGTCTCGCTGAGACCACGCTCCCCTGGCATACCCTCCGCACCCCGACCGCGGACCTCGCGGCCGCCCTCGCGTTCACCGCCGCCGCGCTCGGCAAGATCGCGGTCGATGTCCAGTTCCTGACGCGGACCGAGGTCGGCGAGATCACCGAACCCGCGGGCGAGGGCCGTGGCGGTTCCTCGGCGATGCCGCACAAACGCAATCCGGTGCTGGCGACGCTGATCCGTTCGGCCGCGCTCCAGGTCCCGGTGCTGGCCACCGGCGTCACCCAGGCCATGGTCTCCGAGGACGAACGCTCGGCGGGCGCGTGGCACGCCGAGTGGCAGTTGCTGCGCGAGTGCCTGCGCCTGACCGGCGGCGCCGCGCACACGGCGGCCGAACTCGTCCGCGGTCTGGTCGTCAACGACGGCCGCATGCTCGAGAACCTCGGGCTCACACACGGCCAGATCGTCTCCGAGCGACTCTCGACCGTGCTCGCCCCGCTGCTGGGCAAGGCTCGGGCCAAGGAGATCCTCGGGCACGCGTCCCGGCTCGCTCTGGAGCAGGACCGGGCCCTCGGTGAGGTTCTTTGCGACTTCACCGAAATAACCGGAGTCCTGCCTGCGGAATCCCTCGCCGACCTGCTGGATCCGGCGAACTACACCGGCTCGGCCGGGGCACTCACCGACGCCGCGCTGGACGACTGTGAAGAAAATCCGAAGATTCCTTGAACCGGTCCTGTGAGGGGCCCGTGTAGGGGTTACAAACTCACCGCGCCAAGCCGCGGAACCCCTACGAACAAGGAGAAATCCCATGCTTCGCAAGCGTTTCGTCGGCGCAACGGCGTCTGCGGCAGCGGGCCTGGCGCTGCTGTCGGCCTGCTCGGGTGGCACCGAGACCGCCGCACCCGCCGTCGCTCCGGCTGCCGCGGTCGCCGGCGCCGGCGGGAACGCCCCCGCCGCCAAGGGTGAGACCAAGGTCGCCGTGGCCGAAGCCGGGGATCTCGGTCAGGTGCTCGTCGACAAGGACGGGTTCACCTTGTACCGCTTCGACAAGGACAGCGCGAAACCACCGAAGTCCACTTGCGACGGTGACTGCGCGAAGGCCTGGCCGCCGGTGCTCGCCGACGGCGAAGTGCAGATCGAAGGTGTGGACCAGGCCCTGGTCGGCGAGCTGACCCGCGCCGACGGCCGCAAGCAGGTCACCGTCGGCGGCTGGGCGCTCTACCGCTACGCCAAGGACGCCAAGGCCGGCGAGGCGAAGGGACAGGGCGTCGGCAGCACCTGGTACGCCGCGAATGCCAAGGGCGGCAAGGCGGGCCAGGCCGCCAAAGAGGCTCCGGCCGAGCAGAAGGACGGTGCGACGAAGCTGGTCGCGAGCGACGTCGACGGCATCGGACCGGCCATTGTGGACAAGGAGGGCTTCACCCTCTACATGTTCACCAAGGACAAGAAGAACAAGCAGCCGACCTGCAACGGTGACTGCGCCAAGACCTGGCCGCCGGTACTCGCCGAGGGCGACGTCCAACTCGAAGGCATCGAGCAGAAGCTGCTCGGCACGGTGAAACGCGCGGACGGCACCACGCAGGTCACCGTCGGCGGCTGGGCCGTCTACCGCTACGCCAAGGACGCGAACGCCGGTGAGGCCAACGGCCACGGCGTCGGCGGTACCTGGTTCGTCATCGAGCCCGCCGGCTGCAAGAGCACCGCGCCGGTAAAGGGCAGGGCGGCCCAAAGCGGGAACGCCGCCCCCAAGAAGGAAGACGGCGCTCCCGCCCAGTCCGGCGGTTCGGAATACGGCTACTGAGCCCTTGATCTAGCGGGCGAGGCCCGGCGGTCGCTCATCATGAGCGACGGCCGGGTTTTTCCCGTGCTTCGGCCGTCGCGAATCCTCCGGGACGGGTTCGACGACCGTGGCACTGTCGGCCCGGCCCGCCACCACCGTCTCCTCTTCGTCCTCCGGCAGCAGCACCTTGTGCCGCGCGGGCAGGAACGCGATCACCAGACCGAGCGCGGCGAGGCCGAGGTGCAGCCAGTTGTCCGGCCCGTTGAGGTTGAACGGGTTGCCCGCCTGTGAGACGGGGTTCGTCGAAACGGTCCCGGCGATCATGAGACCCCAGACGAACAGCGCCGCGAAGGCGGCGAACGTCAGGAAACCGAACACCCGGGACCGGCCCGAGCCGAAGGTCAGCAGCAGCCCGAGCGCGCCCAGCAGGACGAACCCGAGGTTGTAGAGAGGGTTCACCGAGAACCCGAGAACGGTCGCGTCGTTTCGGCCGACGAAATTGGCGAACCCGGTCCTGGTGAATCCCACGATCCCGAACACCAGGAAGGCCAGGCTCGCCAGCCCGGCGAGGACCTGCGCGGGCTGGAGCCCCGCCGTCCGAATACGAGCGCGTTGTGCACGTGCCATTGCTCCGCCTTCCAGAGTTGGCCACCTAAAGTCACGCTGGGAGTCACATACCCCGGTGACCTCCCGGACAAACCGGAAAGACGATCCCTGGCGACACCGCGGGGTCAAGTCGTCACAGAACTCACGGCCAAACGAGACCTGCGCCACACGAACGGCCCAGCCGGGAACACGAATGGGTGATATGACCAATAAGTCGTGTGGGCAAGGTAAGCGGAGTCTTTCTCCTGGCGGGGCTGTGCCTGGGAGCCATCATCGCGATGCTGCTGGTTCCGCCGTCGCGTTCCGATACGACAATGGTCGCCGACGCGGCATCGGGTGTCGCGACGATGACCGTCGAATCAGCGCCGGCCGAGCCCTCGGCCACACCGGCACAGTCGAAATCGGCCGTGCCCGGCAAGCCCTCGCTGGAACTCGATCCGAAGACCCTCGCGGGGCTCGTCCCCGACGGTCAGGTGAGCGTGGTCGTCTACGACCGTGTCGCCAAGAAGAACACCGTTTCCCTTAAACCGGAACGTTCTTACACTTCGGCGTCGCTCGTGAAGCTCCTCATCGCGCTCGAAACCCTTCAAGCGGGCGGATCTCCGGGCGCCGTACAGCGGATGCTTTCGGTCAGCGACGACGGCATCGCCAGCAGGCTGTGGTCCGACCACGGCGGTCCTGTCATCGTCACCCGCTGGGCGGCCAAGATCGGTCTCGGCGGCACCCGCCCGCCCGAGGATCCCGGCCGCTGGGGTGACACCCGGATCACCGCCGCGGACGTCGCGAAGATCTACCGTTACGTGCTGGACCAGACCAGTGCGGGAACGCGGACGACGATCATGCGGGCGTTGAGCGGCGCGATGGAAAGCGGCTCCGACGGGGTTCGCCAGTATTTCGGCGTTCCGGACGCCGTCGGCACCCGTCCCTGGTCGATCAAGCAGGGCTGGGCGTGCTGCCGTGGTTCCCGGATCCTGCACAGCTCCGGTGTCGTCGGCGACAGCGATCGCCACATCGTCGTCGTCCTGACCTCGCAGCCGACGTCGACCACCTACGCCAATGGCGGCAAACGAGTGACCGAAGTGGTCAAAGCGCTGGTCCCGGCGCTGAACCCGGAATGACCCACTGTCGACGACCGTGAACACCCGCCCGTCTTCGCTTGTACCCCAAGGCTTACCGCGCCAAGCTCACTCGACGACGTCGACCAGCGCGCCCTTCGCGCCGGTGTTGGGCAGGGGCCAAGGGGTGACACCGCCGTTGGAGATGATCTTCTTGTCCTGCGGCGCGCTCGGCGGCACGGTCCGCGCGCCGATCCACGCCAGCACGTCGGGAACCTGCGCCTTGAAGGTGTTCATGTTGTGCCCGGCGTCCGGGATCCGCCACGACGAGAGCGTCGCGGGTGCGCGGACGGCGGCCTGGAGCTGGTCGATCGAGAAGCTCTCGAAGCTTTCCTTGTCCCCGGCGATCGCGAGGATGTCGACCGGCGACGGGTGCTTCCGCATGTTCACCGTGATCGTGTTCGCGTCCACGATGTCTTGCCTGCCCTTGAACAGGTTCTCTGTCTCCGCGTCCACCGAAGCCTTGTAGTACCCGCTGACGCTCGCCGCCTGGCCGTACCACTGCGGGTGCCGGGTCACCAGGTTCATCGCGCAGTATCCGCCCGAGGACCAGCCCGCCATCGTCCACGCCTTCCGCTGCGGATTGGCGCCGAGCCGCTCGATCGCCCAGTCGCGGATGTCGGCGCTCAGGTAGGTGTCGTTGGCGGTCCCGTTGACCTGGTCGATGCATTCGGTGTCGTGGCCGACCTTCGGTTTCCCGGTCGGATCCGGGATGATCACCAGGGTCGGCGGGAGCACGTGCTTCGCGATGGCCGCGTCGAGCTTGGCAGGCATCTCGTAGGGTCCGGAGACCACTTCCGGACCGGACGGGTAGTTCGGGATCCATTCGATGACCGGGAACTTGAGCGCCCGATACGCGGGATCGTAGTACTGGGGCGGGAAGTAGACCGAGACGTCGCGCGTGAGGCCGGTGCGCTTCCCGGTCACCGTCATGTGCACGACGGAGCCCTTGCCTTCCTTGGCCCGCATCGCCCCGGCGTCACGCAGCTTGTCGAGGTCCGAGCCGTTCTGGCTCGCGACGGCGTCGACGCTCTCCCCCGAGTACACGCCGGTGCCGAACAGCGCGCCGGCGGTCGGGAAGAACCCGCCGATCATGTTCCCGCCCATCCCGGTGCTGACCACGATCAGCACCACCGCGACGAGGATCGTGGTGCTGCGGCCGAGCACCTTGCGGCGCCAGCGTTCCCAGAGGAACGGCACGGCGATGATCGCGAGCAGCGTCAGCACCACGACGATGACGAGGTTCAGCGTGGAGTCGAGCCGGATGGCACTCAGTCCCAGTCCCATGGCGATCGTGTTCCTCCCCGGCAGGGGCCGTGCACCCCATGTCCCACATCTGGATCAAGAGACGTGCGACCGCCGGGAAGTGTTGTCCAGGGTGACGCGTGTCACCCTGGACAAACCGTGTCCTGGGCTACTCAGCCTTCGAGAGCGGTGCGCAGCACCCCGATCGCCTGGTTGATCGCCGCTTCCGCGGCGTGCGTTTCACGCAGCGTGTTCAGCATGACGAAGTCGTGGACGATGCCCTGGTACCGCACCGCCGTCACCGGTACTCCGGCCTGACGCAGCTTCGCGGCGTACGCCTCACCTTCGTCACGCAGGACGTCGGCTTCCCCGGTGATCACCAACGCGGGCGGCAAACCGGCCAGCTCGTCGAGGCTCGCCCGCAGCGGCGACGCGGTGATTTCCGCGCGCTGCGCCGGGTCGGTCGTGTACTGGTCCCAGAACCACTTCATCCCGTCGAGGGCGAGGAAGTAGCCATCGGCGAACCGCCGGTAGGACTCGGTGTCGAAGTTCGCGTCGGTGACCGGATAGAAGAGGACCTGCTGACGGAAGACGACGTCCCCGCGCTGCTTCGCCATGAGGGTGAGCGCCGCGGTCATGTTCCCCCCGACGGAGTCACCCGCGATGGCGATCTTCGTGCTGTCGAGCCCGTTTTCGGTACCGTGCTCGGCGACCCATTTCGCGACGGCGTAGTTCTGCTCGATGGCGACCGGGTAGCGCGCCTCCGGCGAACGGTCGTATTCGGGGAAGACGACGGCCGCGCCGGTGCCGACGGCCAATTCGCGGACGAGGCGCTCGTGGGTGTGGAAGTTCCCGAAAACCCAGCCGGCGCCGTGGATGTAGACGATCACGGGCAGCGGGCCGGTGGTGCCCACCGGGCGGACGATACGGACCTCGACGCCGTCGACGTGCGTGGTCTCGACGTCCGCGGCGGGCAGTTCGACGTCGCCACCCTGGACTTCGTCGACGGCCTTGCGGCCTTCCGCGGGCGGCAACTCGAAGAGGAACGGCGGGTTCGCGGTGGCCTCGACGAAGGCCTGCGCGGCCGGTTCGAGGGTCAGGTCGTGCGGGTTGGCGGTCATTTCTGCCTCCTGGGATCCGAAGTCGATGGCACGAAAGTAGCTCACAACTAAATTGTGCACAACTAAAATGTCCTCAAGGAGATCTGGCGCACTCAAGTGGCGGGCTGAGGCATGATCGACGCACCATGGGACGAGGAGGACCGATGCCGACAGACAACGCCGGATCGCTGTGCCTGGACGATCAGCTGTGCTTCGGGCTCTACGCGGCATCGCGCGCCGTGACCGGGCTTTACCGCGTGGTGCTCGACGATCTGGGCCTGACCTATCCGCAGTACCTGGTGATGCTCGCGCTCTGGGAGGAGGACGAGCGGCCGGTCAAGGAACTCGGCACCGTGCTGAACCTCGACTCCGGCACGCTGTCCCCCCTGCTCAAGCGACTGGAGAGGTCCGGACTGGTCCGGCGTGACCGGCGGGCCGACGACGAACGGTCCGTTCGCATCAGCCTGACCGAGGACGGCGTCCGGCTCCGGGACCGCGCGAGCGGGATCCCGGCGATCATCGGCGACGCGATGGGCCTCGACACCGCGGGGCTCGCCCGCGCCCGCGCGGAACTCGATCGCTTGACCGAATCCGTGAACGCCTACCGCGAGGCCTACGTCCCGGCCGGTTAGCATGGGATTTCCGGCGCGGACAAAGGGATGACGATGATCGATCACGACGCGGCGCTCAAGGCCGTCGAGAACAGCTTGGACCGACCGTCCGCGGCGCGGGTCTACGACTACTTCATCGGCGGCGACACCCACTACGCCATCGACCGCGAGTTCGCCGAGAAGGTGCGCAAACGCCTGCCGCTCATGGGCGACTACTGCACGACCAGCAGGCAGTTCCTCGGCCGGGCCGTGCGGCACTGCGCGGAACTGGGCATCCGGCAGTTCGTCGACATCGGCTCCGGCCTGCCGACCGCGGGCAACGTGCACGAGGTCGCCGACGAGGCGCGGCCGGAGGAGGACACGCACGTCCTCTACATCGACAACGAGCCGATCGCGCTCGCGCACTCGACACTGCTGCTCGCCGACACCGCCGACCCGGACCGCCACCACGCGATCGCCGCGGACCTGTTCGACCCCGAGGACCTCTGGAACCGGGTGATGGACTCCGGCATGGTCGACGTCGAGCGGCCCATCGCGCTGGTGATCAACGCGGTCATGCACTTCATCAAGGACGAGCAGGACCCGGACGGGCTGCTGGCCTTCTACCGTGACCGGCTCGCGCCGGGCTCGCTGCTGGTGCTCTCGCAGATGACCAACGAGAACCCGGCCAACGACGAGGAGCGGCAGGCTCTGCTCGACATCCTCGACTACTACGAGACCACGACGAACCCCGGTTTCCTGCGCACGATGGCCGAGTTCCAACGGTTCTTCGGCGGCTGGCCGCTGCTGGAGCCGGGCCTGGTCTACGCGCCGGCGTGGCACCCGGACGAGAAGACGGTCTTCGCCGCGAACCCCTCGGAGTCCCGCGTCATCGGCGGGATCGCCCGCAAGCCTTAAGTAGCACCGCAGTACATGAAGGCCCCCTTCCTTGCGCCTAGGTACAGGAAGGGGGCCTTCATGTATTTGTGACGCGTGTCGCCTTGCAGTGCAACTAGGTGCATATGAAACTGGGTGCATGGCATTGGAGCACGCGATCCTGGTTTCGCTGTCCGAGCGGTCCGGCTCGGGCTATGAGCTGACGCGCCGCTTCGAGAAGTCCATCGGCCTGTGGTGGAACGCCACCCACCAGCAGATCTACCGCGTCCTCAAGCGTATGGAGGACGCCGGCTGGGTCGCCGTCGACCATGTGGCGCAGTCCGGGAAGCCCGACAAGAAGGTCTACACCGTCGGCGACGCGGGCCGGGCCGAACTGGCCCGCTGGCTCGCCGAACCCGATCCCGCCGCCTCGGCGCGGGAACTCGCCGTCAAGATCCGCGGCGCGACGCTCGGCGCTCCCGGCGCCGTCGCCGCCGAGATCACCCGGCACCGCGACGCGCACGCGGCGAGGCTCGACGCCTACCTGCTGATCGAGAAGCACGACTTCCCCGACCCCAGCGTCCTCAATGGACAGTCGTTGCACCAGTTCCTCGTGCTGCGCGGAGGAATCCGAACCGAACAGGGTCACGTCGAGTGGCTCGAGGAAGTCCTCCAGGCATTCCACCACGACGCGTAAGGACCAGCGATGAGCCAGTACCCGAACCTGCTGTCCCCTCTCGATCTCGGCTTCACCACCCTGCGCAACAGGGTGATCATGGGCTCGATGCACATCGGCCTCGAGGACAAGGAAGCGCGTTTCCCGCAACTGGCCGAGTACTACGCCGAACGTGCCCGCGGTGGCGTCGGGCTGATCGTCACCGGCGGGTTCGCGCCGAACCGGACCGGCTGGCTCCTGCCGCTGGCGTCGAAGCTCTCGACCCGCGCGGAAGCCAAGGCGCACAAGCAACTCACCGATCCGGTACATGAGGCGGGCGGCAAGATCGCCCTGCAGATCCTGCACGCGGGCCGGTATTCCTACCACCCGCTGAGCGTTTCCGCGTCGGGTATCAAAGCGCCGATCAACCCCTTCAAGCCACGGACTCTGTCCGGGTACGGCGTACTGCGGCAGATCCGCGCGTTCGCCGATTGCGCCTTCCTCGCCAAGGAAGCGGGCTACGACGGTGTCGAGATCATGGGTTCCGAGGGTTACTTCATCAACCAGTTCCTCGCCGAACGGACCAACAAGCGCACCGACAAATGGGGCGGCAGCGCGGAAAACCGGCGGAGGATCGCCGTCGAGATCGTGCGTCGCACCCGTGAAGCGGTCGGCGAGGACTTCATCATCGTCTATCGACTGTCCATGTTGGACCTCGTCGAAGGCGGCCAGCGCTGGGAAGACGTCGTCGCGCTCGCCAAAGAGGTCGAGGAGGCCGGAGCGACGATCATCAACACCGGCATCGGCTGGCACGAGGCGAGGGTGCCGACGATCGTGACGTCCGTGCCGCGCGCGGCCTTCACCTGGGTGACCGGGAAGCTCAAACCGCACGTCGGGATCCCGGTCGTCACGTCGAACCGCATCAACATGCCCGAGGTCGCCGAGGAGGCGCTGGCCGGCGGGGACGCGGACCTGGTGTCGATGGCGCGGCCGTTCCTCGCCGACCCCGGATGGGTCCGCAAGGCCGAGACCGGGCGCGAGGACGAGATCAACACCTGCATCGCCTGCAACCAGGCCTGCCTCGACCACGCGTTCAAGCGGAAACCGGTTTCCTGCATGGTGAATCCGCGCGCGGGCCACGAGACCACGCTGACCATGTCGCCCACGCGCAAGACCAAACGCGTCGCCGTCGTCGGCGCGGGTCCAGCCGGGCTCGCGACCGCGACCGGCCTCGCCGAACGCGGGCACGCCGTCGAGCTGTTCGAGGCCGACGACGAGATCGGCGGCCAGTTCGGCATCGCGCGGAAGATCCCCGGCAAGGAGGAGTTCGCGGAGACCATCCGGTACTACAAGCGACGGCTGGAGGTCACCGGCGTCAAGGTGCGCCTCGGCGCCCGCGTGACCGCCGCCGACATCGTGGACGCGGGGTTCGACGAGGTCGTGCTGGCCACCGGTGTGGCGCCGCGGGTGCCGTCGCTGCCAGGGATCGACCACCGCAAGGTGCTGTCCTATGTGGACGTCGTCAAACACGGGAAGCCGGTCGGCGGGAAGGTCGCGGTGATCGGCGCGGGCGGGATCGGCGTGGACGTCAGCGAGTTCCTGACGCACACCACCTCCCCCGCGCTCGATCTGGACGCGTGGATGGCCGAATGGGGCGTCACCGATCCCGAGCACGCGCCGGGCGGACTGACCGAGCGGAAGGTCGAGCCGTCACCGCGGCAGGTCTTCCTGCTGCAACGCAAGAAGTCCGGTATCGGCGCGGGACTCGGCAAGACCAGCGGCTGGGTGCACCGGGCGGCGCTGAAGGCCAAACGCGTCGAGCAGCTCACCGGGGTCACCTACGACCGGATCGACGACGACGGCCTGCACATCACCGTCGGTGACAAGCCGCGTGTGCTCGACGTGGACACGGTCGTCGTCTGCGCGGGTCAGGAGCCGGTGCGCGACCTCGCCGACGGCCTGCGGGCGGCCGGGGTACCGGTGCATCTGATCGGCGGCGCCGACGTCGCGGCGGAGCTGGACGCCAAACGGGCCATCGATCAGGGAACGCGTCTGGCCGCTGTTCTCTGACGAGTGGGCTCGCAGATGGCAGGATGAACCCTTGTGCGAGACGTATGCGTGATCGGGCTCGGGTTGATCGGTGGTTCGCTGCTGCGCGCGGCCAACTCGATCGGCCGCACCACGTTCGGGGCGGCGATCTCCGACGCTGACGCGGACGCCGCCAGCAGAGCGGGTTTCGACGTGACCACGCAGGTCGAGGCGGCGCTGAGCAAGGCGGCGGAGCGGGACGCGATGATCGTGCTCGCGGTGCCGCTGCCCGCGGTCGAAGACGTGCTTCGGACCGTTTCGCGGGTCTCCGGGCACTGCGTGCTCACCGACGTCACCAGTGTGAAGGGCCCGGTGCTCGACGCTGTCCGGCGCCGCGCGCCGTACGCGAAGTTCGTCGGCGGGCACCCGATGGCCGGGACGGCGGAATCCGGCTGGAAGGCGAGCAACCCGGCGCTGTTCGGCGGCGCCGCGTGGGTGCTCGGCGTCGAACACGACACCGATCTGACCGCGTGGGCCGAGGTCGCCCAGCTGGTATTGGACGTCGGCGCGCACGTCGTGCCGCTGCCCGCGGACTCGCACGACGAGACGGTCGCGCGGATCTCGCATCTGCCGCACATCTTCGCGGCCATCCTGGCCACGATCGGCGCGCAGGGCGGGCCGCTGGCGATGTCGCTGGCCGCCGGGTCCTACACGGACGCCACGCGGGTGGCGGGTTCGAGCCCTGCGCTGGTGCGGGCGATGACCGAAGGCAACCGGGACGCGCTGCTCCCGATCGTCGACGAGGCGCTCGGGCGGCTGGGTGCCGCGCGGGGTTCGCTGGCGTCGACGGGCGGGCTCGCGGTGACGGTCAACGCCGGCCACGAGGGCGCGCAAGCGTTTGCGACGGGCAAGGACGCGGAACGCGCGGGGGTGCGCGTCAGCCTGACCGCCCCCGACGCGCGGGACGGTCTGATCGCCCTCGGCGAGCGCGGTGGCCGGATCACGGCGATCGACGGCGACACCGCGCTCGGCGAAGTCTCCTGACGCGTTTCGTCCTCTAGTTGCGGTAGTTGCGTGTGCAAGGACCGCAACTAGAGGACTACTTGCGGGAGGTTACTGGCCCTGCGGCGGCTGCTGGCCCTGCGGCGGCTGGCCCGGTTGCTGCTGGCCCTGGGGCGGGTTGTCCGGGTTGTCGGGGGTGTTGTCGAACTTGTTGATGAAGCCCTTCGCCTTCTCGACACCGGAATCGATCTGGGAGTCGTGGCCGGAGAACTTCGACTTGGCGAAGCCCGCCGCCTTGTCCAGGCCGCCCTCGATCTTGTCGTTGTGCTCACGGAGAGCGTCGGTGGCCTTGTTCTTCAATTCATCGAAGTTGATGCCCATGGCCTCATCGTCACACAGGTACCGGTGAACCCGCGCGAACGATCACCCGTCGCGGGGACCGCTCAGCACGGCCGGTCACCCACGATGGCGACACGTTCGGCCACCCGCGCGTACGGGTGGTAGTCGTTGACGGCGTAGTGCTGCGTGGCGCGGTTGTCCCAGAAGGCCACCGAACCGGGCCGCCAGCTGAAGCGCACCTGGAACTCCGGGACGTGCGCGCGGCTGAAGAGGTACCGCAAGAGCTTGTCGCTCTCTTCGCGATCGAGCCCGACGATGTGGGTCGTGAAGGCCTGGTTCACGAAGAGGGTGCGCCGCCCGGTTTCCGGATGCGTGCGGACGACCGGGTGCTCGACCGGCGGGAAGGCGTCCTGGTGACGCAGGAGCAGTTCCGGATCGGAGAAGCGGGCGAAGCCGGGGACGAAGTCGTGCACCGCGGTCAGCCCCTCGATGCGGGCACGGACGTCTTCCGGCAGGTTGTCGTAGGCGGCGGCCATGTCGGCCCACATCGTGTCGCCGCCGACCGGCGGGACCTCGATCAGCCGCAGCACCGAGCCGAGCGCCGGCGCTGGCCGGAATGTGACGTCGACATGCCAGATGTTCTCGAACGCGGGCATGGTCGCGGACCGGGTGAACCGCGTGGTGTCCTCGGTCTCCCCCTTGGGGATGAACGGGTTCGTCTCCAGTTCACCCCAGTAAGCGGCGAACGCGCGCTGGTGCGCCGTCGTGATGCGCTGGTCGCGGAAGAACAGCACCTTCCACTCCAGCAACGCGCGATTCAGCTCGGTTTGGAGTGCGGGTGTCAGGGGTTCGGCGAGGTCGACGCCGCCGATCTCGGCACCGATCACGCGTCCCAGCGGACGCAGCGCGAACAGCTCGTAAGGGCGCTCTTCAGCGCCCTCCGGCAGGCGCCGCAGCACGCGCGGTCCTTCGAGGATTCCACCGTCGGGGACGGTCGCCGGGCGGACGCGGACACGGTCGGACAGTTCGATGGACATGCTCGGCTCCAGGGTTTCCGATTTCCGGGGACGACGAAGACGGCCACCTTCACGGATGGCCTTCGCGGGAAATGCGGTTACGCGGGCGGCGAGCCCAGCCGTCCGCGGCGCAGGAGCAGTGCGGTGACGCCTTCACCCACCGTACGGCGGGGTGCGAACTCCCAGGTGACGGACACCACGCCATAGTGGACGCGTTCTGGCACTCGGTCAACACCGTCCAGGGGGCGGGACGATCATCGGCGCCGCTCCGACGGGAAGCTGCCCGACCAAGCGTTCCGCTGCTCGCGCGGTCGGAGCGCCTCGGCCAGCACCCACTGCGAATGTGTGGTCCCGCCCCGGCCGACCGGGCCGAGCTGAAAGGTCACCCAGCCGACCCAATGTCCCGTCGTCGTCGCCCGCCACATCCCCAGCAGCCCGGGGACGGTGGCGGTCAGGTCGAGGCCGTCGGGCAGACGGGTCTTCGCCGGGCCGACCGCGTACACCAGCTTGAGGTCGACCCAAACAGGCTGGTTGGGCCGGACCATGTGCAGGTGACGCGGCCCCGGCGGCGACGTGTCACCAGTGTCGAGCATGCGTCGATTATGCTTGAAATCTCGAACATTAGTTCGAGAGGATGCTCACCCTCCCCCGGACGGGTGGGTGTGTCGCTAGGGTCGGTGCCATGCTCGTCTGGATCAACGGCCCGTTCGGCGGTGGCAAGACGCAGACCGCGCACGAACTGCACCGGCGCCTGCCCGGCAGCGTCCTGTCCGATCCCGAGGTCGCGGGCTTCGGCCTGCACCGGATGCTGCCGCGGGGGCTACGCGGCGACTTCCAGGATCTGCCCGCGTGGCGTCAGGGCGTTTTCGAGATGCTCGACTTGCTGCTCCGCGAACAGGACGGCGTGGTGGTCGTGCCGATGACGCTGGTCGAGCCGAAGTACTTCGAGGAGATCGTCGGCGGGTTGCGGGAGCGCGGGCACGACGTCCGGCACTTCGCGCTGCTGGCCGAACGCGAGACCGTGCTCCGGCGGCTGAGTGAACGCGGTCTCGTCCATTCCTTGCGCGGTGTGCCACCGAAACGCGAGAGTTTCGCGGTGTCGAAGGTGGACCTCTGCCTGGACCGGCTGAGCGGCGCGGAGTTCGGCGAACACATCCATACGGACACGCTCACCGTCGCGCGGGTCGCCGACCGGATCGCCGCGTCGGCCGGGCTGGCGCTCGGACCGAACACGGACAGCGCGCTGCGGGGCCTCGTCCGTCGCAAGTGGACGAGCGTCAAGCACATCCGGTTCGGCTGACGTTCAGGCGCGGCGGTGATACGGCAGGAACCGCCGGACCAGCCGCAGCGGCGCGCGCTCGACGAGGTCGGGGCCTCGCACGGCGTCGAAGGCGGCGCCGATCTGGTCGATGACGCCGGACAGTCGCTCGTTGTCGGGCATCGGCATCTCCGCCGGGTCCCGTTCTTCGCGGACGGCGGCCGCGAGTTCGGCGAGCGCGGCGGTCAGGAGGGCGACGTCGGCGGCGTCCGGCGCGGGGGCGCCGCGGCCGAGGGTGACGCCGACCTCGGTGACGGCGTCGGCGACGCGTTCGAGTCCGGCGATCACCGGCCACCAGGCGACGGCCTGCCGTCCGGCGGCGGAGGGTTCGACGACGACCTGTTGGAACGCGGTCCGCAGGTCGGCCAGCGCGCGGTAAGCGCGCCGGCGGGCGCGTGAGCGTTCCAGGCGTGCTTCGCCCGACGGCGCGAGCACGAGTCCTTTGTCGACGTACTCCACCAGGCTGTCGAGGCTTTCGGCGAGCCGTCCGCCGATCTGCGGGCGACGGCTGCCCGGCCAGAGCAGGTAGCCGAAGAGCAGGACGATCGCGCAGCCCAGCACGGTGTCGACGAGCCGCGCGAGCACGACGTCCCAGCTTCCGGTGCTGGCGAGGTCCATCTGCAGGATGATCAGCGGCGTCACGAAGGCGCTGAGGATGCCGTAGTTGCGGACTTTGCCGACCGCGACGCCGCCCGCGAACACGGCGATCAGCAGGACCAGCAGCCGGCCCTCGCCACCCGCGGCGAGCACGGCCGCGCCGATGCCCACGCCGATCACCGTGCCGATCCCGCGCAGCACCGCGCGGCCGAACACCGAGCCGAAGTCCGGTTTGAGGACGATGCCGACGGAGAGCGTGATCCAGTAGGAGCGTTCGAACGGGACGAACAGCGCGACGACTTCGGCGATCGCGACGCACAACGTGAGGCGGAGCGCGGCGAACCAGGTGAGCGGGCCGGAGATGAGCGAACCCGCCCAGCCGCGGAGGCGCTTGTGCCATGGCTGGACCTCACGCCGCTTCCGGTTGTCGCCCTTGCCTATCCGGGTGAGCCCGGCGTAGAGCGCGGCCAGGACGGCGTCGAGGTCCTCGCCGGGCGGTGACGGCGGTTCCGGCAGCGGCTGGTTCGCGAGCACGGCGGCCGATGTCGCGATGAAGTGGTCGATCACGTCGTCCGGGGCGCGGCGGCCCGCGTTGACCATCGCGACCGACGCCTCGACGGCCGGGGTGCTTGCCGACAGCAGGTTGAGCAGTTGCCGGTAGGTGGCGTCGCGGCCCGACAGCCAGGATCGCGCGGTGAGCAACCGGTCGTAGGCGGTGTTCATCGCGGTTGTGAGCTGGTGTCGCGCGACGCGGGAGGTGGCTTCGTCGGTCGCGGACAGCATCGCGGCGAGTTCGACGTAGACGTGGGCGACGGCGCCGCGTTCCGGGCTGGTGGCGCGGAAGGTCCAGCTGGACAGCGCGACGAGCAGGCTCCAGGCGGCACCGACGCAGAAGTAGCCGAGCAGGATTTCGACGCGCAGACCGGTGACGTGCTGGCCGGTGCCGAGCACGCAGAAGACGAACATCTGCAGCCCGGCGACCGACGCGTTGCTGCCTGCCGCGCTGATCAGCGCGGACACCGCCGCGACTCCGACGACGACCGGGATGGAGGCGGCGGGGATGCTACCGGTGATCAGTCCGGCGAAGTAGCCGAGGGCGGCGGCCGCGGTGGCACCGCCGAGCCGCCGGGCGCGGTAGCGGTACGGGCCGGCGGATTCGGACAAGACGGTGGGCAGGGCGCCGGTGGAGATGAGCGCGCCGACGCCGATGTCGCCGAGCGCGTAGCCGACGGCCAGCGGCACGGCCAGTGCGAGGACGGCGCGGGCGACCATGTTCCACGGGATGGGGACCGGCGTGCTGCGGAGCAGTTGCACCAGCCAATGTGGTGCGGCGATCTCGCGGCGCGTCGTGCTCACGCCCCTATCTTGACTTATCCGTGGCGCCTGAAGCGGTTATCGTCGCCACATGGGCAAGACGTACTCCTTCGAGATCAACCGGACGAGCAGCGCCTCGCCCGCTTCCCTCTTCGCGCTGGAGGCCGATGGTTCCCGGTGGTCGGAATGGGCGAAGCCGGTGGTGTTCCACTCGCGCTGGGCGCGGGAACCGGGCGCGGACGGGGTGGGCGCTGTCCGGGCTGTCGGCCTGTGGCCGGTGTATCTCCACGAAGAGACACTGGAGTACGAACAGGACCGAAAGCACGTCTACGGCTTCGCGGGCCTCAAGCTCCTGAAGGACTACCGCGCCGAGGTCTCGTTCACGCCGAACGCTTCCGGCGGTACGGATCTGCGCTGGACCGGCCGGTTCACCGAACCGCTGCCCGGCACCGGCGCCGCGGTGTGCACCACGCTGCGCACCGTGGTCTCGCTACTGGCCACTCGCCTGGTGAAACACGCCGAACGCGCCTGACCCCACCCCCCACCCGTCCCAAGGGGGGCGACCCCGAGTCCAGTCTACCGGGGGTGGAGGACGGGAACGGCCGCTCAGCGGAGTTGTCCACAGGTGACGGTGATTGTGGACAACTCCTGTGGGCTACTGGGTGGGCTGAAGGACGCCATAGCCGCATAAGACGCGGCGAAGGGAGCTTTCACCCAATGAGACGCGGGGAAAGTCCCCTTCAGCCCCCCGCCCGAAACGTCAGCCCGCGCCCAGGCACAGGAACGGGCGTCGCAGGGGATCGGCGGCCGTCGCTTCGGCGAGTGCCAAGGCGGGTGCGGTCCCCGAAGCCAGCCGACGGTGCAGGTCGGACATCGCGTCGGCGGCGGCCTTGTCGCCGACCCGCGCGATCGCGCCGATGACCGTCCGCGAGCCGCTGGCGAGCAGCGTCCCGGCGAACCCGAGCGCCTCCTCGCCGGGCCGGATGTGACTCATCGCGAGTTCGCACGCGGCCAGCACCACCCGTTCCGGCGGCTTCGCGAGCCGGGCGGTTTCGTGCGCGTACAACGGGCCGCCGACGAGTTCCAACCGTGAGAACAGCGCGTTCGCCGGTTCGTGCGCGCCGTGCGCGACCAGGTGCGCCATTCCGGAACCGTCCAAGGCGAACAGTACGGTCTCGCTGGTCGCGTCCTTCCCGTCGACGAGCCGGGCCTGCGGGTACACCGTCCGCAGGTTCCGCACCTCACCGACCGAACCCGGCACCCCTGGCCCGCCGGCGAGCAGGACCGGCCCCTCGCTGTGCCGCCCGGTCGCGGTCACCCAGGCTGTCGCCGACGGCGCGATCGACACCGGATGCCCGTGCAGTGACGGCAAAGCGCCCCAAGGCAACGCGTACAACGAACCGATCGGCACGATGATCAGCTCGCGGTTTTCCAGTGTCTTCGCCAGCGACGCGGAGATCAGTTTGTCCAGTTTGTCCGCTCGGCGCCGCGCGGAACCGGTGACGACCTCGACCAGCGGCGCGGGCAGGTTGTCCGGGGCCAGCGCGTCGAGGTCCGCGTGCAACTGCCGCGCGGTCTCGACGATCTCCGCGAGCGGCCCCAGCTTCAACAGCCGGAACCGGCCGCGGTCGACGACCACCGCGTACAAGGTGTCGCGGTACCCCATCAGGCTGACCAGCACACGGTCTTCGAGCCGCTCGACCACCTCTTCGGGCGCCGAGACCGGCCGCGGACGACCCCATTGGCTGGTGTACCACCCGAGCCGGGTCGCCTCCTGCTGCAGCCGGTCGTAGCGCTCCTCGAGCTTCCCGACCGGTTCACCCGACAGCCGCCGCGCCTGGATCGTCCCCTGCACGTGCCGCATCTCGTTGATGTGCCGGGCGAGCGCGGGATCCTCGATGACCGGGAGCGGTTCGTAGCGGTAGACCTGCGCGCGCGTGCGTTCCAGCCACGCGAACAGGCTCTTCGCCCCGGCGCCGCTGCGCCTCGCCTTCTTGAGCACCAGCGTCAGCGCGAGTTTGCCCAGCTCTTCACCGTGCGCCGCCGTCCCGCAGACGAGGTCGAGCCCACCCATGCGGTCGCGGATCTGCCCGAGTTCGGCCAGCCCGGCCCGCGCCTGCGCGAGCGCCGACCGTGGCCGGTGGGACGCCACCGCGAGTTCGGCCCGGCACAACCGCAACAGCATCCGGTGGTCGATCGGCGTGGTCTGCCGCGGTTTCGGTACCTGCGCGAGGAGTCCCTGCGCGGTGGCCGTCTCGTCGCGACGGATCAGCAGCCGCACCGCGAACATCCTGGCCGCGCCCGCTTCGTCGCGCAGACCGAGTTCGGCCAGCCGGACGGCGAGATCGGCCAGTTGGTCCGGCAGTTTCGCGGACGGCTTCTTCTCCCGGTCCGCCAAGACCTTCACCGCGTCGGCGCGGAGTCTCGTCAACGCGGCGATCTCGGCCCAGCGTCCCTTGCCGCGCCTCAGGAAACTCCGCCGCGCGGACGTCGCGAGCTTCTTCGCCAGCGCGTAATCGCGCTCCAGGATGGCGGCACCGGCCCTGGCGACCTCCGCCTCGGCGACGAGATGCACCGCTCCGTTGTGTCGCAGGTCCGGGATCGCTTCGTCGAGATGCCGCGCCGCCTCTTCGGCGAGTCCCGCGGTGAGCAACGCCTTCGCCTGATCGAGCCGGACGAGCGGTAGCGAACCGGGACCGTCGGTCACGAAGATCGCCGCGGCCCGTTCGTAGTTCCGCAGCGCTTCCGGGATGTCGCCGAGCAGCTGCGCGTGATCACCGAGGTTGTGCTGGATCTTTCCTTCCAGCAACCGATGGCCGTGCTCGACCGCGAGGTCCAGCGCCTCGACGAGGTCCCGGTACGCGGCGTCCGGGTTGCTCATCTCCAAGTGCAGCCAGGCGCGGTTCACGAGCGACCGGGTCAGCACCACGCTGTACTTGCCCGCCTCGGCGGCCAGTCCGGGGAGGAAGGCGTTGTTGAGCGCGAGCGATTCCTCCAGCCGACCTGCCCGCATCAGCACGACGGCGCGCTGCAGCCCGACGACGAACCGCAACTCGTGCCGGACGTCGCCGTCCGGCAGCAGTAACCGGATGCGTTCCGCCTCGTCCAGCCGGGCGAAACCGTCCTCTTGGGACACGAACTCGGCCTCGGCCGCCGCCAGGCTGATCAGGATCCGGACCCGGATCTCCAAGCGGGCGAGCAGATCCGCGTCCACCGGGCCGAGCAGGTCGAGCCCGCGCAGCAGCAACCGGATCGGCCTGCTGAGCCCGTGATCCGAGGCGGCGGCCCTCGCTTGACGATGGAGGTCGGCCGCTTCCTCGGCTACGGGATCGACGACAGGAGGAGACGACGCGGGCACACGCACTATGGGAGCACACCCACGTCGCATAACGGAACAGCCGTCCGGTTAGAGCACCACTGTCGGGGTCACGACGGTCCGGCGACAGGTCACGTCGCCGAGGTGGATCACGATCTGGGTGGTTCCCTGGGGAACGTTGTCCAGCACGAACCGGCCTCCCTCGTCGGCGGTGGTGGAACTCGTGCCGTGCTCGGCGACGCGAACCTCCACTCCGTACTCTCCGGCTGGCACGAGCCAGCCGTCGATCCGGTGCTTCTTGCCGATCTTGGTGAGGTTGATCATCACGGTCAGATCGCTGACGGTGAAGGTGATCGTGCCGGTGTCGCTGCCGCGAACGCCGGCCGTGGCGTCCATCCGTTCCCAGCGAGCGACCTCGACATCGAGGTTTTCGAGTGCGAGCGCGAACTGAACCCGCTGCACCAGGTCTCCCGGTGGCGGGTCCAATTCGTCCATGAAGCGCCCGATATCGGCGAGCAAGGCCTCATCGCCCGGGGAGGTCATCTCCCCCGGCGTCCCGAGGTCGTTCATCGGCTTCCCCCTTCGTGGGCCAGCAGGTCGCGCATCGATTCGAGGCAACGGCCCCTGGTCGGGCCGACACTGCCGCGCGGCATGCGGAGTGCTTCGGCGACCAGTTGGTATTCGGCCCGCCCGGCGAGCACGGTCAGCCGAAGGAGCTGCTGACAGCGGTGCGGCAGGCGGAGAAAGGCGCGCCAGACCCGGCGGTCCCGGTCGGCGCGGACGGCTTCCTCTTCGGGAGCCGGGTGGGTGCTCTCCATGTTTTCGGCCACCTCGTCGGTCAGCGGAACGGGCTGAGCGCGGCGGCCGAACGGGTGCTGTGCTTCACGTCTCGTGGTGGTGATCAACCAGGCGGCGAGCGCCTTGGGGTCACGAAGTTTTTCGAGCTGGCTGAACAGGGCGAGCCACACCGTCTGGACTACGTCCTCGGCGGTCAGGCGATCGAGCCCGTTCGCACGCGCGACATGCCAAACGAGCGGGGTCAGCTCGCTCACCAGTCTGTCCATCGCCTGGCGGTCACCGGCCCGCGCCGCGCGCATGCAGGCGGCATGCAGATCGGCACCGGTCAGTCCTTCCCATGGCGGGTCTACCTCGGTCGTTTGCACGTCGGTCACCGTATCTGCCCCACTTCGGACGTGTCTTCGTGTCGGCGCTGGCAGTATCGCGGGCCCTTCGGGGAGAAGGAGCGTGCAAGAGGCTCTGGGATACATCAAGTCACTAACTTTTTTGTGTCGGCATTCCGGGCGTCCCCTCGGTCTGGTGGGGAGGGCAAAGGCACCGGCCGGCGCGAGCAGGTGTGGACTGCGCACCGGCCGGTCCTTTTTCCCTCCCCCGGGCCCGCTCCCCAACGGGCCCACGTCCGGGCGTCCCCCTCCCCCGAAGGAGCACCCGGAGGCGATGTCCGGAGGCCCCCTCGGCCTCCGGACATCACCCGTCTGTGTTCGTTCAGTTCACCGGCGGCTTGGTGCCGTGCGGGTCCCAGTTGCCGTCCGGACGCGTTCCGGGGCGGGGCGGGACCGGTGCCGTGATCGGGCCCGGCTTCGGGGTCTTTTCGAGGTCGTCAGTGGCCGTGGCCTCGTCGTCGACGGGTGCGGTGTTGATCTCGGTCGTCATCGGGTGTCCCTCATTTCCTCGACTGCTCCATAGGACGCAACGAGGCTGCCACCAGATACACGCAGAGCCAGCTTTTTCGCGGATATTTCTTGAACTGTGGCAGGCGGGTGACCTGATCAGCGGTTTTCGGGCCGAATTGTGTCGCTGAGTAGTTGACGACTCACGTCCGCGAGCTGCTCGGCCCAGCGCCGGTAGCCCTCGGGACCGGGGTGGAAGCGGTCCTCGGCGAAGGTCGCGGGGTCCAGCATCGCGGCGGGCATCGGGACGTGGACGACGCCGGGCAGCAGCCCCAGCCCGGCGGCCGCGGCGTCGAGGGCGCCCGACCGCGCGCCGAGGACGTCCCGCAGCGGACGCGGCAGCCCGGGGAAGCGGCCCATCGGCGGTACGCCCGCCAGCACCACCGGGACGCTTCCGGCGCGGCGCCGCAGGGCGACGAGCAGGTCGAGCAGGTCACGCCGGTAGCGCGCGGCCGAGTGCAGTTCGATCGTGTCGTTGACGCCGAGCGCGATCACCACGAGGTCGGCGGGTTCGAGCAGCGGCAGCAGGTCCTCGCGCACCACCCTGGCGTTGGCCCCGGTCCGGCCGACGGCCTGCCAGGCGACCGCGCGACCGTCCCGCGCGAGTTCGTCCGCGAGCCGCCCGGTCAGTGCTTCGGCGTGCGTCGCCGCGCCGACGCCGTCCACAGTGGACTCGCCGAGCACCGCGAGCCGCAGCGGGCGGCCCTCGCCTCGCACGAGCCCGCTGGCGGGCCCCGTCGCGCCGGGCAGCCTCGGCGTCGTGCGGCGCACCCGCACCGCCTGCGCGAAAAGGATCGGGGCGAGCATCACCGTACGACTGATCACCGGCCGACCCTACTTCCGCGTTTCGTCCTCTGGTTGCGATCGTTGCGCACGCAACAACCGCAAGTAGAGGACTAATCGCGGCGTCAAGCGCGGGCGATCGAGGCCGTCCGGTGGATGAGCGAGTCGTCCGAAGCCGCGCGAAGCAGGTAGTCGGCGACGTCGGCGCGGTTGATGCTGTAGCTCCCCCGGACGTTGCCGTCGGTGCGGGCGGCGATCGCGCCGGTGTGCGGCCCGTTCAGCAGCCGCGGCGGGCGCACGATCGTCCAGTCGAGGTCGCTCGCGCGCACGATCCGCTCGGCGGCGATCATGTCCGCGAACGCGTGCCGGAGGAACTTGCCCAGGATCGGCTTGACGAAGTTCCTGGTGAAGAAGGTGTCGCCGTCGACGAACGCGCCGCTCGCGCTCACCAGCAACAGCCGCCGGTTCCCCGCGGAGCGCATCGCGGCGAGCGTGGCGTGCGCCCCATCGGTGACGACGGTCGTCGGATTGCGGTCGCGGGTGCCGAGGGCCGAGATCACCACGTCGCGCCCCGAAACGGCTTCGGTCAAGGCGCCGTGCTCGGACAACTCGGCGACGACGACCTCCAGCAGTTCACCCTGGACGTCCAGCCTGGACGGGTCGCGGACGACCGCCGTGACGTGGTGCCCCGCGGCCAGCGCCTGCTTGACGACTTCGGAACCGACCCCACCCGTGGCACCGAGAACAGTGAGCTTCATGATCACGCCTTCCTGGGTTAGTGAACACTCACCCACTATGGTGAGTGTTCACCCACCACTTGTCGAGTGAACGCTGAGAAGCCCTCAGGAGCGAACATGGGAAGCCGCGAGGAGATCGTCGCCGCGGCGGCGAAGGTGATGCGCGAGCAGGGTTACGCGCACGCCACCACGAAGGCCATCGCGCGGGCGGCGGGTTACTCCGAGGCGTTGCTGTACAAGCACTTCAAGGACAAGACCGAGATCTTCATGAGCGTGCTGACCGAGCAGCTGCCCGCGCTGGGGACGACCTTGGACGAGCTGATGAAGACCGCGGTGGACACTCCGCTCACGGCGAATCTCGCCCGGCTGGCGCGGATCACGCTGTCGTTCTATCTGGAGAGCTTCCCGATCGCGGTGTCGCTGTTCTCCTCGCGGGAGCTGCTCGCGACCCATCGGGAACGGGTCACGGGCAGGCAGGGCGGGCCGGACGTCCCGCTCGTACGCGTCGTCGAGTACCTGGGCGAGGAGGTCCGGCTCGGCCGGATTCGCGAGGACGCGGATCTGGAGGCGTCGGCGTCCCTGCTACTCGGGGCCTGTTTCCAGTACGCGTTCCTGGCCTCCTTCGAGGACCGCGAACCGTCCGAAACGGAACTGGGGGAATGGGCGGGGCGGCTCGCGACGACGCTGGTGGTGACGCTGGTCGCGGGGGCTGAAGGGGACTTTCCCCGCATGTGATGCGGGGAAAGCGCCCTTCACCGCGTGAGACGAGGGGAAAGTCCCCTTCAGCCCCCGCCCGCTTACTTGCCCTTTTCCGCCCGCATCTCGTGCCACTTGGCGTACATGTCGTTGAGTTCCTTGATCATGAAGCTCAGGAAGTCCCGCATCTCGGCGACCCGTTCGCCCGCCGGCGTGTCCGTCCCCAGCGCCGCGACACCCTCGTCGGCGGCGTCGCGCCACAGGGTGATCATGCGGTCGCGTTTCATGAAGGTGGCGTACCAGAGGTCGTCGAAGAGCCGGTAGTGGTCGCGGCGCGAGCCCGGCTCGCGTTCCTTGGCGACCAGTCCGATCTGCTCCAGCCAGCGGACGGCCCCCGAGATCGCCGCGGGGCTCACCGAAAGCTGTTCGGCCAGTTCGGCGGCGGTCAGGCGGCCGGCGTCGGTGGTCATCAACGCGGCGAACACCCGCGCGGGCATGCGCTGCATCCCGATCTGGGACAGTGTGAGGCCCAGGTGCTCCACGTAACGGCGGACGGCGTCCTCGTCTCTCTGGGTGCTCGAGGCACTCTCAGGCGTCGTCGTCATGGGCACATCCTCTCGTACGATTCCCAGAGTGATCACATCTTCCATATGTTTTCTTAACTTCACAACTTCATGAAATAACCGTACCTTCAGTCGTATGGAAAACGCCATCTCCATCTCCGGCCTCCACAAGTCCTTTGGCCGGACCAAGGCCCTGGACGGCCTTGACCTGCGGGTACCCGCTGGGGAGGTGCACGGTTTCCTCGGCCCGAACGGCGCGGGGAAGTCGACCACCGTCCGGGTCCTGCTCGGCCTGCTCCACGCGGACTCGGGCGACGTCCGCCTGCTCGGCGGCGACCCCTGGAAGGACGCGGCGAGCCTGCACCGGCGCCTCGCCTACGTCCCCGGCGACGTGAACCTCTGGCCCAACCTCTCCGGCGGCGAGGTGATCGATCTGCTGGGGAGGCTGCGGGGCGGGCTCGATCAGCGCCGCCGCAAGGACCTCGTCGAACGCTTCGACCTCGACCCCAAAAAGAAGGGGCGCACCTACTCCAAGGGCAACCGGCAGAAGGTCGCGATCGTGGCCGCGCTGGCCTCGCACGTGGACCTGCTGATCCTCGACGAGCCGACCTCCGGCCTCGACCCGCTGATGGAGGCCACCTTCCAGTACGCGATCCAGGAGGAGCGCGAACAGGGCCGCACGGTACTGCTGTCGAGCCACATCCTGGCCGAGGTCGAGGCGCTCTGCGACAGGGTCAGCATCATCCGCGACGGCCACACCGTGGAGACCGGGACGCTGGCCGAACTCCGGCACCTCACCAGGACGTCGATCTCGGCCGAACTCGCCGGTCCGCCGAACGGGCTGACGAGCCTGGAGAACATCCACGACCTCAAGGTCGAGGGCAACCGGGTCCGCTTCGACGTCGAAACCCGTTCCCTCGACGACGCGCTGCGTCAGCTCACCCAGGTGGGTGTCCGCAGCCTGACCAGCCAGCCGCCGACGCTGGAGGAACTGTTCCTCCGCCACTACACCGGCGAAGCGAGCGCGAAATGACCGCGACGCTCGACCGTCCTGCCGTTTCCGGACCGGCGCACGGGCTGGTCGGCACCTGGCAGCTGACCAGGCTGGCGCTGCGACGGGACAGGATCGTCCTGCCGATCTGGATCGTCCTGCTGGGGATCATGCCGTCGACGTCTTCGGGGACGTTCGAAACGCTGTATCCGACGGCCGCCGAACGGACCGGGCTCACCGCGAGCATGGGCGCCAACCCGTCGCTTTCGCTGATCTACGGCCCGGCCTTCGACCTCTCGACCCCAGGCGGGTTCACCGCGTGGCGGCTCGGCGGGTTCCTCGCCCTGGTCGTCGGGCTGATGGCGGTCTTCACCGTCACCAGGCACACCCGCGCCGAGGAGGACACCGGCCGCGCGGAACTGCTGGCGTCCGCGGTGGTCGGCCGGTACGCCCTGCTGAGCGCGGGCGTGCTGGTGTCCGCCGGGGCGAGTGTCCTCATCGGACTCGTCGAGACCGGGCTGATGATCGGCGCGGAACTCCCCGTCTCGGGCTCGTTCGCGCTCGGCGGCGCCACCGCGGCGACCGGGCTGGTCTTCACGGCGGTCGCGGCGGTCGCCGTCCAGGTGGCCGAGTATTCGAGGACGGCCAACGGGATCGGCGCCACCGCCGTCGGTGTCGCGTTCCTGCTGCGCGCGGTCGGTGACTCGACGACGGACGCGACCTGGGTCTCCTGGCTGTCCCCGATCGGCTGGGCGCAGCGGATCCGGCCGTTCGCCGACGAACGCTGGTGGGTGTTCCTGGCGCCGCTGGCCGCGACCGTGGTCGTCGGCGCCGCCGGCTACGCGCTGCTCCCGAGGCGTGACGTCGGCACCGGCCTCATCCCGCCGCGTCCCGGGCCCGCCGAAGCGGCGACGTCGCTGCGCGGCCCGTTCGCGCTGGCGTGGCGGCTGCACCGGGGTCCGCTGCTCGGCTGGCTGATCGGCACGGCGGTCTGCGCCGCGGTGTTCGGCTCGGTCGCGAGCGGGATCGGCGACGTCGTCGGGCAGAGCGAGCAGGCGAAGGAGATCTTCCAGCGGCTCGGCGGCACGGCCGGGCTGATCGACGCCTTCATGGCGGCGATGACCGGCCTGTTCGCCATGGTCATCGCGCTCTACGGGGTGCAGGCCGCGTTGCGGATCCGTGCCGAGGAGACCGCGATCCGCGTCGAGCCGCTGCTCGCGACGGGCGTGGGCAGGCTGCGGTTGCTGGGGAGCCATCTCGTGTTCGCGTTCGGCGGCACGGCGCTGATGATGGTCGTCAGCGGTGTCCTTTTAGGACTGTCGAACGGGGCGCGGGCCGGTGAGGCAGGCGGGTCGATCGGCGACATGACGGTCGCTTCGCTGGCGCAACTCCCGGCGGTGTGGGTGATCGTCGGCCTCGCCGTCACGTTGTTCGGCCTGGCACCGAAGTTTTCGACGGCGGCGTGGGCGATCGCCGGACTGGCGTTGCTGCTCAGCCTGTTCGGCCCGGTGCTGAACCTGCCGGAGGCGCTGGTGGACGCCTCGCCGTTCGCGCACGTTCCGAAACTGCCCGCCGCGGAGTTCGCCGCGGCACCGCTGCTCTGGCTCACCGGGGTGGCCGTGGTCGCGCTGACGGCCGGACTCATGGGCTGGCGGCGTCGCGACGTCGGCTAGCCAGGGGAAACCGTGATGGCCGCCCACCGGGGAGGGCGGCCTTCACGGTGCTTGCCGCACTTCTCCGCCCGGCGTGACGACCAGTTTCGCGACCGGCACCCCGCCTCCGCAGTCCTCGCCCGCCGGGTAGGCGATCGACGGCGTCACGTCGAGGACGTGGGGTTTCCCGTCGTCGAAGGTCACCGTGGTCCGGATCGGCGTGGTCGGCAGGCCCTGGACCGGCACGAAGACGTGCTCGCCACCGGTCGCGGACTCGGTCACGCAGTCACCGGCCCAGCACAACTCCAGAGACACGCGGGTGAGGCCGACGGTCACTTCCGGCGGGATGTCGAGGGAGATCCCCTCTGCCAAGGCGATGGCCGGACAGGCTTTCTCACCGGACGGGCCGCATGCGGTCAGTGTCGCGAGCAGGAGCACGAAAACGGGTAGGCGCCGCATACCGGGCAGACGGCGCGGAGGGCCGTCGAGGTTGCATCAATCGATCCGGTATCCCGTACCTCAAGCGGCTTTGCGCAGCCCATCGACCACGACGCGGACAAGATGACGATCTTGGCGTGAGTATCGTTCCGTGGCGAGGCAGCCGGCGATCAGGGCGCGCAGATCGTTGCCGTCGACGTCCTCGCGCACCACGCCCGCGAGCTGTGCCCGCGTCAACAGTGCCTGCAGCGCCGACCGGAAGTCGGTGCCCGCGCTCGCTTCGAAACCCAGCCCGGTCGTCTCGGCGAGCGCGTCGCACAGGGCCCGATTGAGGGACGCCTGTTTGACGACGCGCTTGAAGAAGTCGAAGAACGCCGAGCCGGGGTCTTCGGCGGCCAGCAGGTCGCGTGCTTCCTGCGCGAACTGCTCGATGCGCTCCAGTACGACGGCCTGGAAAAGTGCTTCCTTGCTGGGGAAATGCCGGTAGACCGTACCCGCGCCGACACCGGCGAGGCGGGCGATCTCGTCGAGGGGGACGGCGAGACCGTCGACGGCGAAGGCCTCTTCGGCCGCCGCGAGCACCTTCGCTCGGTTGCGTCGCGCGTCGGCGCGCAGCACGGGCTTGTCCACTGTTCCCCTCCTCAACCGGGTCCGGCGTTCCGATTCAACGCCGCCGACGGCGGGGGCATTCCGGGAGCTGAGAGATCCGCGGCACTCCGCGGAGGCCTCCTTTTGGTATCGCTGGCGCCTGCGAGGGGGCCGAGTCGGGAGGATTTGGGACGTTCGACGTCCCAAATCCCTTCATCAACCCTGACTCTCGAGCTTCACGGACTTTCTTCCGCCACCAAGGGCTCACCGCACCGCGGTCTGAGTCCCGTCCGGCGGCAGCCACCCTTGCACGGTGTCGAAGAGGTACTCCCAGACGCCCGGGATCAGCACCACCGCGGCGACCGCGAACACCGGGAAGATCAGCCGGTTCTCGACCTTCTTGCCGGTCCGGAACCGCAGCGGCTTCGGCGGCCGGATCTCGTACCAGGTCTCACCCGCGATGGGGATGGGGAACAGGAACGGGCAGCCGGACTCGGTCAGCGCGTCCCCGAGGCAGTGCACGAAACAGCCTGCCGCGACGGCGATGCCGAGCCAGCCGGAGATCTCCGCGAGCTGCGCCGCCTTGTCCGGCGGCGCGGTCCACACCCACCACCCGACCGCGGCGCCGCTGACCGGCAGCAGCCAGTCGCCGAGCGCGCCTTCCGCGAGCAGCAGGCCGAGGACGACGACACCGAACACCGCCCACGGTCCGCCTTCGGTGGTACCCCAGGAGGTCAGGAAGCCGAGGCCGACGGCAAACAGCACGGTGTGCGAGAGGTGTCGGTGCTTACCGGTGCCCTTCTCGTCGCGGGGTCCTTTGGTCAGCGCGTAGAGGGCCGCCGAAACACGGCGCAGAAACCAGGAGAGCACGCCGGTGAACCAGCCGAGCAGCCTGGACGCACGGGCGCCCGGGTGGTCGAGATCGGGCAGGAGGGCGAAACCGGCCGTGGTCGCCGCGAACACGACCGCTTGGTGCACTGTGCCCGCTCCGACGACGGGCGCGAGCGCGAGGCCCGCGCACCAGCCGGTCAGGGCATGCGTCCGCCCCATCATCGTGCTGCTTCCCCCAGGTGTCGCGGATCACGAGCCCACGACCGTAACGGGGGATCAGGCGGGAGGCTCCTCCGACACGCTGAGGTGCTCGGCGACGCCGGTGAGTTCGATCACTCGGCTCACCTGGGGGCTGGGGACCAATTCGAATTCGACCGCCTTCTCGGCGGCTTGGCGCTGCGCCTGCAGCACCACGTTCAGCGCCGAGGAGTCGAAGAAGGTCACGCCGGTCAGGTCGGCGACGACCCGGCCCGAAGGTTTGTCCGTGATCAAGGCGCCGAGGGTCTCCTGGAGCTGCGGGCTCGTCAGCAGATCGAGCTCACCGGTGACCACCACACGCGGCGTGGGTGCGTCGGCGTTCAGCGTGATACTGAAACCGGGCGGCGTGGTGTTCTGCTCCGCTGCGGGCATGCACATTCTCCTCATCAGGTGAGAACCGGCGCTCGATGCCGGCCGCTCGCCTGTGGTCTCAAGCTTCGGCCGTGCCCAGTCCGGACACGGACGCACGCTCTTCTTCGGCGGGTAGGCGTGGCTGTCCCCGCAACGACAGTCCCAACCCTAACCCAGTACGGACGGGGCGCCACGATCGCCGTCGTTCGCGTCGCCGACCGGCGCCTGGAGAGCCCTCAATGCGCGGTCAAGGCCTTGCGCCCGGCACGGCGTTCCCGGAGGAACAGCTCGCGACGCTCGATCTCGCCGAGACCGCCCCAGATGCCGTAAGGCTCCTGGACCGCCAACGCGTGCTTGCGGCACTGCGCCAGCACGGGGCAGGTCTGGCAGATCGCCTTGGCACGGGATTCGCGCCGCTCACGGGCCGAACCGCGCTCGTTGTCCGTGTGGAAGAACAGGCTGCTGTCCGCGCCCCGGCACGACCCGTCGAGCTGCCAGTCCCACTCTTCCGCCACCACGTTCGGCAGCCGGCTCACGTCAGCCATGTCGGTCCCCGCCCTTTCAGGAGATCGTTTGTCGCCGGTTACATGCCCGCCGCCTGCGCGGGTCAAACGTGGGTTTGGTTTGCTCACACTCAGGGCATTGAATCCACCACCGGGCGCGCAGCGCCTCCTTCGCGGGAGGCGGCGGGGGCATGGGTGGAGGATCGGCAGCGCAGCTTGAGAGAGGAACACACGTGGTGGACAACACCCCGCCCAGCGGGGAGGGCGCTCAACTCATCGAGGTACGCACGGCCGCGGTACCGCATGTGGTGCCGACTCTCCGGACGATCGTCGCGGACATCGCGATGCGTCAGGACTTCGACCTGGACGCTGTCGAGGATCTCCGGATGGCGGTGGACGAGGCCTGCTCCATGTTGCTCCCCTCGGCTTCCGACGGCCGTCTGAACTGCGTTTTCTCGTGGAAGGACGGACGGATCGAGGTGACCGTCTCGGTGCTTTCGGACTCCCCGGAACCCGACGACGAGACCGGTCTGTCCTGGCAGTTGCTCACCGCGCTCGCGACGTCCGCGCGGCGGAGCGTCGTCCCGGCCGACGGCGGCTATCTGTCCAGGGTGGAGCTCATCCGGGAGAGCGAGGCGGCCCGGCCGTGACGGAACCCGTCGAGCAAGACGGCGCGAACGTACCGGCCCTGTTCGAGCGCATGTGCGCGCTGCCGCAGGACACCCCAGAGCGTGAACGGCTGCGGGACGAGCTGGTGCGCGCGCACCTGGAACTCGCGCGAAACCTGGCACGCAAGTTCCGTAACCGGGACGAGTCGATGGAGGACCTGATCCAGATCGCGACGATCGGGCTGATCCACGCCGTCGATCGCTTCGATCCCACTCAGGGCAGCGACTTCCTCGCCTTCGCGGTCCCGACCATCTCCGGCGAGCTGCGGCACCACTTCCGCGACAACAGCTGGTCGGTCCGGGTCCCGCGGCGGCTCAAGGAGCTGAACGCGAACATCTCGGCCGTGCGCGAGGAGCTGACGGTCCGGCTCTCCCGCGCGCCGAAGCCCAGTGAGATCGCCGCTCATCTCGGCGTCCCGATCGACGAGGTCTACGAGGGTCTCCGCGCCGGTCAGGGCCGGTACGGGACCTCACTGGACAACCTCCTGGAGAACTCGGCGCACACCCGCTTCGGCGAGGCGGACGCCAACCTGAGCCAGGCGGAGCTCCGCGAGGCGCTGCGACCGATGCTGGAACGGCTGCCCGACCGCGAACGCAAGATCGTCGCGCTGCGGTTCGGGTCCGGGATGAGCCAGTCGGATATCGCGCGCCGTGTCGGGGTCTCCCAGATGCAGGTGTCCCGTTTGCTGGCCGCCACCCTCAAGAGACTGCGTGAAGGATTGACCGAGACCGAACTGACGGACGGAGTCTGATTCGACCTTCACCCAGGTGGGTATCCGGGAGGCGAACAGTGGATCTGGGAGTCTCTCGTGAGGGAGGTGCGGAACCATGACGATGTCGATGACACGATCGGAGGGCTCGTTGCCGGTTGTTTCCCTGCCCCTGCCGGTCGATGTGACGGCTCCTGCCGTCGCGCGGCAAGCGGTGCGGACGACTCTGGCGAGCCTTGGCTTCGACGACCTGGCCGTCGACGACATCCTGCTGGCGACCTCCGAACTGGTCACGAACGCCTTCGAGCACGGCGAGAAGCCGGACAGGCTCGAGGTCGAGTACTTCGAAGGCAGGGTCATCCTGCGGGTCTTCGACTCCGGCTCGAACCGGCCGAAGTTGAAGGAACCCTCGCCGACGGCGGCGCGCAGCCGCGGCTTGCAACTGGTGCACGCGTTGTCCGACGACTGGGGATACGAGCCTTGCGACGGCGGGAAGTACGTCTGGGCTGTGTTCAGCCTTCACCGGGCCGACGCCCAAGCCTGAGTGCGGCGTCCGTTTCGGCGATGCGCTCCCGGAGCGATTTGCGCTCCAAGGCCTCGACGGCGGCGAGGAGCACCTCTCTGAGCGGGTACGGCAGTTCGGCTTCCAGCTGTTCGGCCGCGGCGCTGGTCGCCGCCCATTCGGCTTCGAGCGTCGGCATCAGCCGTCGGGTCTTCTCCGTCAGCGAAACGATCCTCTGCCTGGCGTCGGTCCCCGGCCTGAGTGAGACGAGGTCCTGGCGCGCCATCTGCGCGATCGTCTGGCTCGCCGCGGAATGCGTCACCCCGACCTCGGCGGCGAGATCGCGGATGGGCAACGGTCCGCGCGCGACGATCGCGCGGACGAACGGGGTGAAGCGCGGGCGGTAGTCCTCCAGCCCGATGTCTTCGAAGAACGCGGAGACGTCCGCCTCGGTCGTTTCGAGGACATGTCTGAGCAGTGTGCCCATCCCTCGTTCGCGCGGCGGCCTCCCCACCAGCGGATCATAACGACATAATCGCCGGATGACGCCCGAAGAGCTGCTGACGACCACCCGGACCGTCCGCAAACGACTGGACCTGACCCGGCCGGTTCCCCTCGAACTGGTGAAACACGCCCTGCAGGTCGCGCTGCAAGCGCCGAGCGGGTCGAACACCCAGCGCTGGCACTGGCTCGTGATCACCGATCCCGGGCAGCGGGCCGAACTCGGCAAGCTCTATCAGCGGGCCTGCCGCGAGTACCTGGATTCCCCGGACGCGGCCGGGAAACTGTTCGCGGACGACCCTGCGCGCTCGAAGGTGCAGAAGCGCGTCGGAACCAGTGTCGAGTACCTGGCCGACAAGATGGGTGAGGTGCCGGTGCACGTCATCCCGTGCCTGGAGACGAAGACCGCCGACCTGCCGGCAGGCAACCAGGCCGGTCTGTGGGGGAATCTGCTGCCCGCCGTGTGGAGCTACATGCTCGCGGCACGCGCGGTCACCCTCGGCACCGCGTGGACGACGCTGCACCTCGCGTACGAGAAGGAGGCCGCGGAGATCCTCGGCCTGCCGGAGAACGTGCACCAGGCCGCGCTCATCCCGACGGCGTTCTACACCGGCGACACCTTCCAGCCCGCCGCGCGTCAGCCGCTCGAAGAGGTCATGCGCCTGGACCGCTGGTGAGGTAGGACTCCAGGCGGTCCGCCAAGGCCTCGGGGTGGCTCAACGGCACGGAGTGCGAGCCCTCGATCTCGTCGGGCGCGATCCCGAGCCTGTCCTGGACGACCCGGCGTTGGAACTCAGGCGTGAAGAAGCGGTCTTCGCGCGCGATGAGCACCTTCGTCGGGACGTCCGGCCACTTTTCCAGCGGCCACGGCTGTCCCCACTCGGCGCTGACCTGGTTCCGGCCGTGCGAGCCCGCCTCCGCGACGAGGTCCGCCGGGACGCCGTTGAAGAACTTCTCCTCGTCGCTGAGGCCCTTGGCGTCTTCGAAACCCGTGTTGCCCCACCAGTCCCCCGGCGTCTCACCCGGCTTCGGGATCATCGCGGTGAGCAGCACGAGCAACCGCGCCGAATGCTTCCCGGCGACCAGCGGCGCGGTGAAACCGCCGTAGGAGTGGCCGAGGACGACCAGGTCGCCACGGTCGCCGAGCGCCTTCGTGACGGTGTCGACGTGCTCCGTGAAGCCCGCCTTCTCGTCCTCGATCGGCAGATTCACCGCGAGGACGTCGTGCCCGCGGCCGGTCAGTTCCGCCTCCAGGAGGTGGAAGTCCCAGGCGCTGCCGCCGCCGCCGTGGATCAGAACGAAGGTCGCCATCGGCCCAGCTAAGCCGAAGCCGGGGGGATCAGCAACGACCGAGCATGTCGCCGAGCGCGCTCTTCTCCGCGGTGGTGATGGTCAGGCCGTAGTAGTGCTTCACGGTGATCCAGTCGGTGGCGTAGGTGCACCAGAACGACACGAGCGGCGGCTTCCACTGGTCCGGCGCCTTGTCGCTCTTCTCCTGGTTGACGTTGTCGGTGACGGCGAACAGCTGCGGCCGGGTCAGGTCGTTCGCGAACTGACGCCGCTTCTCGTCGTTCCACGACTTCGCGCCACTGACCCAGCTCTGGGCGAGCGGGACCATGTGGTCGATATCGATGTCGGTGGGCTCGGTCCAGGTCTCGCCGTCGTAGATGCTGGTCCAGCTGCCCGAGGTCGGGGCGCAGTCGGAACCGGCCCTGACTTCCTTGCCGTCGCGCTTGAGCACGAACTCGCGCGTGTTGCAGTTGTTCCCCTGGTTGTCCCAGTGCGGGTACTTCTTGCGGTCGTAGCCGTCCATCGACCCGCGCGGCGCGACGGTGAGTTCGTCCAGCTGCTTGCGCGCGTCGGCCGAGCCGGCGGTGTTCGCCGGCGTCGGCTGGTTCGGCTGCAGCGCGGAACCCTTGCCGGTCACCAACCAGATGCCGACGAGCACGACGGCGGCGAGCGTGATCAGCAGGAGCAGCCGCTGAGCCGAGGTCATCTGCCGGGTACGCGTGGCCACCGCGCGATTCCTCTCGATGGGGACGGGGAGAGACCAAGTATCGCCGTATCGCGCGGGAACCGGGTGCGACACGACGATGACAGCAGGTAGTTGTTGTCACATCGGGGCCCTGATCTGCGACTACCCCAGGGACGCTGCCGGAAGGAGCGGGTTTGTGGGCGCCGAAAAACGCAAATGGAACACCCGGGTCGACGACTATCTGAACCGGAAGGCCGCGGAGCGCGGACACGTGATCGCCATGGCACGGATGGGATCCACCGCGCTGGAGCGCGGTGATCTCGACGACGCCGAGGCGTGGTTCCGCAAGGCCGCCGCGGGCGGGGACAGGGTCGCGATGGGCAACCTGGCGCACCTCCTGCGCGAACGCGGCGCGCCCGAACAGGCCGAACGTTGGTACCGCGAAGCGGCGACGGCCGGTGATTCGCATGCCATGGCGCAGCTGGGAAATCTCTGTGCGCGGCGGGGAAGCCTCGGCGACGCCGAGGACTGGTGGCGGCGGGCCGCCGCCGAGGGCCGGGCCGAGGCGATGGCGGAACTCGGACGGTTGCTGCACCGCCGCGGCGAACTCCAGGAGGCCGAGAGCTGGGCGGGCCAGGCCGCGGAAGCGGACAACGTCGAAGGCATGATCACGCTCGGCGCCCTGCTGTGCGACACCGGGCGGACGCGTGAAGCGGAACCGTGGTGGCGCCGGGCGGGCGAGGAGGGCGACGCGTCCGCGCTGTGCAAACTCGGCCACCAGGCAGAACAACGGGACGATCTCGCGCGCGCCGAAAGCTGCTACCACGCGGCCGCGGCCGCCGGGGCCCCCGAAGCCGCCGTCCGCCTCGGCCTGGTGCTGCACCGCCGCGGCGAACTCGAGGCCGCCGAACGCTGGTACCTCAAGGCCGCCAAACGGGGCGACGCGGCGGCGATGACGAACCTCGGCGTGCTCGCCAACGACCGGAACGACCCCGGCGAGGCCACCGCCTGGTACCGGAAGGCGGCCGAACTCGGCAGCGTCCCCGCGTACACCAACCTCGGCAGGCTCGCCGCCGAACACGGGAGTTTCCAGGAGGCCGAGCACTGGTTCCGCGCGGCCGCCGACACCGGTGATCAGGCGGGACCACGGGATCTGGACGCGCTGTACCGCAACGCCGGCGCCCGGCACCGGCCGCGGCTTTAGCTTTGCCAGTTCCGCATCGCCGCGAAACCCTCACGCAGCCGCTGGATTTTGCGACTGCGGTACGGGTCCTCGCCGTCGTCGAACCGCCACCGCTCCTCGACGCCGGCGCGGAACACCGCGAGCCCCTCGAAGCCGAGCCCGCCGGTAAAGTCCGCGATGCTCACGTCGACGCGCCCCGAACCGTCGAGATCGAGACGTAGCAACCACTCCGCGAGTTCCTTGGGCTCCGGCGGCGAATCCGCGCAGGCCTCCGCGTACAACGCGAGCGCCCCGCGGACCTCGTTACCAAGCGCGCCGAACGAGTCCTCGACGAAGTCCAGCGCCTCCACCACCAGCTCGACGATGCGGCACAGCAGCGGCCCGTCCATCACCTCTTTGGCGGTGGCGAGCACCTCGCGGACCTTCTCGGTGTACGCGAGCGTGCCCTGGAAGCCGACGAAACCCCGCAACCGCAAGGTGCCCTCGATATGGCGCCGCAACGCGTCGAGGTCTTCGCGACCGGCCTTGAGCGAGAGTTTGCGGAACAGGACGGGGTCCTCGTTCGCGTGCTCGACGAGCAGTTCGATCAGCTCGGCGCGGTCGAGCGACTCGACGTACCCGCGGATGTCGGCCGCGCCGCCGTCCGCCACTCCCTCGAGGACGAGCAGGCCCACGGCGACGCAGTGCTTGCAGAAGAAGCCGTCCGCCGCGTGCGGGCAGGAACACTCGCCCACCAGCTCGCCGTCGACGTTGCGCAACCGGACCGTGTACCGGTCGGTGCCGCTGACCACCGCCGCGACCCCGCCCGCGACGTCGTCCAGCGTCTCGACCGCCTCCAGGTACTTGGCCCCGCGCGCGAACGACACGTCACCGGCTTGCCTGCGGAGATCGTCCTCGCTGAACCACGTCACCGGCCCATTGAACCCCCTCAGGTTCGCGGGCCGAGGAACAACCCACCGCTCGCGTCGAGGACCTGCCCGGTCACCCAGCGGGCCTCGTCGGAGGCGAGGAACGCGACGACGTCCGCTATGTCGTCTTGGTTCCCCAGCCTTTGGTGCGCCGTGAGGTTCGCGATCACGGCCTCCAGCGCGGGGGTGAAGACCTCCTCGTTGTCCGGCGTCTTGGTCGCCCCTGGCGCGACGACGTTGACCGTGATCCCCCGCGGGCCGAGTTGCTGGGCGAGCGTGCGGCTCATCGTCTCGAGGGCGCCCTTGGTCATCGCGAAGGACGTCTGCGCCGGGTTGGCCACGCGCGTGGCGACCGAGGAAAGGTTGATGACGCGGCCGCCGTCGTTGATCCGTGCTCGTTGAACGAGGAAGTACGGCGCCCGGACGTTGACCGCGAAGAGGTGATCGAAGCTTTCGGGCGTGTCCGTCTCGATCGGCCCCGCCGGTGGTGCGGCCGCGTTGTTGACCAGGATGTCCAGGTCGCCTATGCCTTCCAGGGCTTTGTCGACACCTTCCATCGTCGACAGGTCGGCCTGGCCGCTGTCGTGTCTCAGGACACGGACGTCGTCTCTTTCGAGCCTCCGCGCGATCGCCGCCCCGATCCCGCGCGAGGCTCCCGTCACCAAAGCAGTCTTCATACGCACCCCAGATGTTAGTGACTACCACTTTGATAGTGTCTACCATGTGAACCTCCGCGACCGCCAGCGCGCCGAAACCCGGCTTCTTGTGCAAACGCACGCCATCCGCCTCTTCAGCGACGTCGGCTACGACGCGACCACCGTCAACGACGTCGCCGCGGCCGCCGGCGTCTCGGCGATGACGGTGTACCGGCACTTCCCCACGAAGGAGGACCTGGTCCTCTACGACGAGTACGACCCACTGACCGCTTCCGCTGTTGCCGCTCAACCTGCTGGCCCTTTGGCTTTGCGGATCGGGCGTGCTTTGGAGTCGACCGCGGCTTCCGGGTCGTCGAAGGAGAAGGCGTTCCTGCTGGCACGGCTGCGGCTGATGATCTCGGTTCCGGCGCTGCGGGCGCGGCATCTGGACAGCCAGTACGCGACGGCCGATGCGATCGTCTCGGCCCTCTGCGGGCCTTCTCCGGAGCCTGACGAGGAGTTTCGGGTGCGGGCTACGGCTATGGCGTGCCTCGGGGCGGCGCATGTTGCGCTGATCCGATGGGCCGCGACGGACGGTGAGGGGGACCTGCCGGGGTTGATCCGGCAGGCGCTGACCAGCGTGTTTGGGGACTAGCCCTCAGAATTGACCTTACGAGTAGTGCTCTCGATGGTAATCGAGATGCTTTTCGTCAATTTGGTGATCGACATGCTGGCGCAGCTCGCCCACCACGTCACCATCCACCAGCACCTTCATGTCAACACTGATCATCATCGCCCCATAGTCAAACAGCACATGACAGTTAGGGCATAGACAAAGAACGTTCGAATAGACATCTGGACCATGATGCGGACGTCCAAGGCCGCGAATATGAGCCCCTTCGGAATAGGCCCTGTCACCGATCTTAAGTCGCACGCCGCAAGTTTGACACACGTCGTCGTGCACTTTCTTCACATAGTTGACTACCTGAGTAGACCTAATTAAGCGTTGAACCTTGGTCGCAATCCGTGCAGGCGCATCGTTACCTACCGGGATCGGCATCAGCACCTGGGTTTGCGGCTCAGCAGCCACAACGGTTCCAACGGTCAGCTTCATCATGCGAAACTGGCAAACCATGAAGCCATCTGATCCTGACTGACGCCACGCCTCAGCGACCCGATAGAGCCCGTCATATCGAAGACCTGAATCTGGCGCATAGGTCGACTTCTTGTCTGCGCCACGAATCACTCGAACGGGCTCACCGGTAGTACTACTAGTAACCAATGCGGCGTTCCCACTAGCAGTAAAACTTTGATCTTCAACCTGTTTGCCCGACTTGCCCCGCCCACCATGGCCGGTATAAATGATCTCGTCGCCAAAGTCCTTGTCATCTGAGTACCCGCCAGAGACAACAATAGACCTCGCGCCAGTCTCACCAGTCCCAGAAATACCAGCCTGAAGCTGCCTGTGGACTCCACGATCGAAAGCGTCTCGCCTGTTGACGAACGTAGTCCCCTCCGGAACGCCGGGGATCTCCCCGAACCCTTCTCCGCCGACAGCCAGCTGATGAGTTTCGACGTTCTTGAACTCGAACCCGAGGCGACCCAGGCGTGCAACCAGCCTTTCTTCTGCTGAGCCAAAATCAGTCACGCCGAGGTCCGCGCCGACTACTGAGAGGTGCGCTGACGCCACGAGCGCTTTCGCGTCGTACTCCAGCCCCTCGTGCATCACGACGTAGCGAGATGCACGCGTCAAACCCATCAGGCGCTTGAAGCGCTCAGCACCAACGTTGTCGTGCTCAGCGATCGCTGCAAGCACCGCTTCCCGAGAGATCTCTTTCAGGCCCACAGGGAGACGCTAGGCCAACTTGCGGCCGCGCAACACCCTCAAACTGGCGAACATCAACTTCACCTTCGCCTCGCAGATGTATACGCGCCGAGCGCCTGCTACAGGTCCACGATACTTACCCAGGGAGCAGGATCTATAAATAGCGTTGCAATACGCTGACTCATCGGCCATAGTTAGGGCACTCGACCAGGCACAGGAGCAACCATGACGAACATGCACGAGCGAAAGGCACAGCGTCGGCAATCGGCCACCGCGCCTACCGCCGTATGTCCGTCGCCCTGTTCCCGGCGACGTTCATGACAGTCTGACCAGCGGGTTTCTGGTCGACGAGGGCTCCCATCATGACGCGATAGCACGCGTGATACCAGGGAGCCGCCCATCAGGAAATCGATTCGGGCGGCTTCTCTTTTGGTATGCCCAAAGCAATTCTTTATCGGCGATCTTGGGAAGCTGAACAGCCTTCAAAAGCGTATCCCGGCGGTTCGACTCCCTCCGCTGGTGCTCGACGCTGCCCATTTCAGCGTGAACCTTGATAGCCGAAGACTTTTCCCAAAAGCTCGCTCCCGTCGCCGAAGAGGCGGCTAGAGCGCCAGTGGAGGCGTGCACTCGTCTCCACCTCGTCCTTGTAGCTCAGGTGCACAGAGCGCCGCATTACGGATGCGGAGGTCCCAGGTTCGAGTCCTGGCAGGGGCACCGGTCGGCGTGGCCGAGGGGCTACGCCGGTCGACGGATGCGAGGGGCATTGGCGACCCCGCCTGATTTGGGATCAGGAGTCACCGCGTTCGACTCGCGGGCGTCCGACGACTAACCCCTTGCCCGTTGGTCCAGTCGGCACGGACACCGCACTTCGGACGCGGAGACCGAGGTTCGAATCCTCGCCGGGCAGCAAAGGAGGATTGGCCGAGCCCGGTAAGGCAACCGCCTTGAAAACGGTGGTCGGCGCGAGAGCGCCGCGCGGGTTCGAATCCCAGCAACGGAGCGACTGGTTCACACAGATGATCTCCGACGACAACCGCACGACCAACGCGCTCCGGCTCGCTAAGTGGGCTTGGCCTGCTTTGGTTCTCGTCGTGGGCATCGTGGCCGCGGCCGTGGTGTTGCTCGCGATCACCTCGCCGTTGGCGGCGGCGGGTCTGCTCGGTGGCGGATCGGTCGGCGGCGCTCTGGCCGCCCGTCGGCGCCGCTAAGAGTCCACAAAGGACAGACAAAAAGGCCCTCCCGCGAACGGGAGGGCCTTAGTGCTGTCTCAACCAGACGTGCGCCCGAAGGGATTCGAACCCCTGACCTTCTGATCCGTAGTCAGATGCTCTATCCAGCTGAGCTACGGGCGCTTGTTCAGTTTTCAATCTAGCACCTGCCGAAACAGGGGCCAGCGGAGGCTCCGGGATTTGAACCCGGGAGGGGGGGTTACCCCCAACCGCATTAGCAGTGCGGCGCCATAGACCAGACTAGGCGAAGCCTCCCAGGTCGAACGACCACTGCCCAGATAGGTTACACACTCCGCGAACCCCCGCGAAAGGGACCCCCCTTAGCTCTGCGGCAACGCCCTGAGCAGCAGCGGAGAGCGTCCGCCGAGCCTTTCGGCTTCAAGGACGGCGGTTCCGACGCTGGGGAGGTCGCGGGGGACGCCAGGTAGCGCGCGGGACCCAGCGGGGCTGGCACTTCGCGTTGAAGCGGTAGAGGGTTTGGATCCAGCGTGAGAAGAATCGCAGTGTCCGTGCGGACGGGCCGGCGCCAATGCGTTGGCCTTGTTCGAGGACGGCGCGGAAGGCGGCGAAGTTCAGGGAGACGTGCTGCGCGGGGGTTCTCAGGAGCAGTTCAGCTCGTTGACGCCCGGTCGCGGCGCATGACGTCCAGCGAGAGGACTTCCTCACCCAGGGGAAGATGAAGCAAGCCGCGAACGCGACCCTCGTGCTCGGTGGTGACCAGGACCGAACCTGGGTCGCCCCATCCGTCCCAGTGCCATCGAGATGTAGGTGGCGGCCAGGGTGCGGAGTTCGTCCAGCTCGGCAGGAAGCAGGTCTTCCGCCTTGCGGACGGTGTAGCCGGCTCGTTTGGTGCGTGAGACGGCTTGGCGGACACCGCGCCTGACGCGGCCGTCGAGGGTGAAGGTTTCCGTGCCGACGACGGCTTCGTCGCGATCGCCAGGTTCTCGATGCCGAAGCGTGCCCAGTTCCGAGCAGCCCATGGTCGCGGGGCCCACGCGTACCGACGGCGGACGTCCAGGTACTCCTCGATCGCGCCGGCCACGCTTCCGGGTCACCGAGGGGCCCGCCGAGCACAGCGCGACGCCGGCGATCACGCGATAGGTCACGGCAGCTTCCCTGACTTCGAGAAGACCACGAACTTGTCCCCGCGCAGGGCGAGTCGCTCTCGTCCAGCAGCGCCCTGAGCCGCTCGACCTCGTCATCGGACAGCTCGGGCGCGGTTCGGCGAGCGGAGCGGGGAAATAGCCGACAGGGTCCTCCAGCCACAGCGCGTGGACATCGCCGGGCCGATATCCCGGGCCGGGGAGTGCGAGGAAGTATCGCCGCGTCGCGATCAGGGCGATCAGCAACGCGAGCGACACGAGACCGGTGCCGAGGTGCGACACCGTCAGGAGCACGGCGGCGGCGACCGCGAGTTGCCAGGCCCGTCGCTTCCTCCGGTTGAGGCCGACGGCGAGCAGCACCAGCGCGACCGTCGCCGCGCCGACCGTGGCCTCGTGCGGCGGTTCCAGCCATTCGGCGACGTGGCCGCGCAGAGTGCGCCGCCCGGCCGGGGACCGGCACCGAGACCAGGGTCGGCAGCCCGGCCAGGCGCGTCACCCAGGTGACCTCCCCGCCACGCGCCCGCCGAGTCCCGCCCCTACGTTCAGCTCCTCGCCAGCTCCACGAACGGTACAAGGGCGTCGGGGTTCAGCAGCGCGTCGCGGCTGACGGCGCGGTCAGGGGAAACGCCCGAAAGGATCTTCTTCACCGGAACCTCGCATTTCTTGCCGTTCAGCGTGCGGGGTACCTCGGTCACCTGGACGAACCGGTCGGGCACGTGCCGTGGCGAGAGGGCGCCTCGTAGCTCCTTGCGCAGGGCCGGCTCGACCTCGTCGAGCGAGGCGCCCTCGGCCAGGACGAGGAAGCACAGCAGTTGCCCGTCCTCGTTCCCCGCTGCCGAAGTGTCGATCACCAGCGAGTCCGCGACCTGGTCGAACGACTCGACGACCCGGTAGAACTCGGCCGTGCCCATCCGGACGCCGCCGCGGTTCAAGGTCGAGTCGCTGCGCCCGTAGATGACCGCGGAGCCGCGCTCGGTGATCCGGATCCAGTCGCCGTGCCGCCAGATCCCGGGGTACATCTCGAAGTACGCCTCGCGCAGCCGCGAGCCGTCCTGGTCGTTCCAGAAGAACACCGGCATCGACGGCATCGGCTCGGTGATCACCAGTTCGCCGACCGTCTCCACCACCGGCTTCCCGGTCTCGTCGAACGCGGCGACGGCGGCGCCGAGCGCGCGGACCGAAAGCTCCCCCAGCCACACCGGGACGTCCGGGGCGGAGGTGACGAACGCCGCGCACAGGTCCGTGCCGCCGGACACCGAGCAGATCTGGACGCGTTTGCCGACCTCGTCGACGATCCACCGGAAGCCTTCGACGCTCAGCGGCGCGCCGGTGGATCCCAAGGCGCGCAACGCGGTGAGGTCGTAACGCTCCGCCGGTTTGATGCCTGCTTTCAAACAGCTCTGGATGTACGGCGCCGACGTGCCGAAGTAGGTGACGCGGTGCTGCTCCGTCAGGTGCCACAACACGTTCAGGTCCGGGCTGCCGGGGCTGCCGTCGAACAGCACGATCGTGGTGCCCGTCAGCAGCCCGGAGATGAGGAAGTTCCACATCATCCAGCCGGTGGTGGTGAACCAGAAGAATCGGTCACCCGGGCCGAGATCGCTTTGCAGGGCAAGGGCTTTGAGGTGTTCGAGGGTGATCCCGCCGTGCCCGTGGACGATCCCCTTCGGCAGGCCGGTGGTCCCCGAGGAGTACAGGACCCACAGCGGGTGGCCGAATTCGACGGGCTCGAAGGCCAGTTCCGCACCGGCGTTGTCGGCGAGCAGCGTGTCCCAGTCGAGCGTGCCGTCGAGGCGGCCGCCCGCGTAGTCGATCAGCACTGTCGCTTCGAGCGTGGGGATCTCGTCCCGTAACGAGTTCACCGTCGACCGGCTGTCGAACCACCGTCCATTGTAGACGTAGCCGTTGACCCCGATCAGCACCTTCGGCTCGATCTGCGCGAAGCGGTCGGCGACCGCGCGGACCCCGAAGTCCGGCGAGCACGACGACCAGACGGCGCCGAGGCTCGCGGTGGCGAGGAAGGCGATCAGCGTCTGAGGGCAGTTCGGCGCCAGCGCGACGACTCTGTCCCCTTTGGTCACTCCCAGCTTCCGTAAACCCTCGCGCGCGGAGGCGACGGCGGAACGCAAGGCGCCGTACGTCAGCTGCGAGGAGAGGCCGTCTTCGCGGTGAAAGATCACGGCGACCTCGTCGTCGGCCTTCGCCGCGCCCGCGACACCGGGCATGAGCGAGTGCTCGGCGTAGTTCAGCGTGCCGCCCTCGAACCATCGCGCGTTCGGCATCTCACCGGTGAGCACCTCGCCGGGCCGGTCGTGCCAGCGCAGGCCGAGAAATTCGCCAACGGCCGACCAGAATTCCGGCACGCGCTGTACGGAGAACTCCCACAGCGCGTTGTAGTCGTCGACCTCCACGCCGCGTTCGGTGCGCAGCCACTGGCGGAACGCGTCGATCTTGGTGTCGGACAGGCGGCTCGGCTCGGGGCGCCAGAGCACTTCTGGGGCGTCGGCGGTGTGCGTCACCCAGCGATGTTAACCCTCGTTAACAAATCTAGCGAGCCCCCGTGAACAGCTCGTACGCCATCGCCTTCAGCCGCCCCGCGTCAAGCGGAGTAACCGTGAGCCAGCCCCGGTCGCGGCGAAGACCGTAGCGGCCATCGGGGGTGTCCACCCAGGTCAGCGTGCCCTCGCCGCGTACCCAGCGGCCTTCCCAGGACTTCCTCGTCGCCCCGAGCCGTCCACTGCCGATCCGCTGCGTCACGATCCGCACCATCACGATGACCTCGGGTTCACGCAGCCCGGCGTCGCGCAGGACGTCGGAGAACGCCGGCTGCCCGCCGCGCTCTCCCGCCTCGCACGCCGCCGTGTAGTCGTCCACGCGCAGGTTCACCGAGAGGCCCCGCCCCTGCTCGCACGGCGGCAACGCCTGCAGCAGGGTCGCGGCGACGAGCGGTTCCCGCAGAGCCGACAGCTCGACATCGGTGCCGGCGACCCCGATCGCGACGGCGCCCCGATCGGACACGCAGCCGACGGCCCGGTACGCCGGATCACCGTCGAGCCGCAGGTCCAGCGTCAGTTCGCTGTTCGCGAGGGTGTGCAGCAGGCCCATCAGTTCCGGTGCGGGAGCCTCCACCGTGCCGAGGCCGCGTTCGGACAGGGTCCCGCTCGCCGTGGCGACCAGTTCGGCCCGGAACTCCGGTGTCCGCCCGACGTGCGGAACCTCCAGCACCGCGGGCAGTTCGTCGCGTCCATGCGCCGACCACAGCAGGAACAGCTCGCCGATGTGCAACCGGATCCAGTCCATCAGCGGCCGTCCCTCGGGTCTTGGCCGATGACCGGCGGGGTCACCTGCCCGCCGAGGCCCCAGACGTCGGAATCCTCGACGAGGTAGTCCGGCGACTTGCGTTCTCCCTCGTCCTGCCGCCCTTGCTGGGGCGCCATCCCCATCGGCATCCCGCCGAAGCCGCCCATGCCCGCGGCCCCGGCCCGTGTCCCGGCCACCTGACCCGGCTGCCCCGACGGTCCGAAGCCGCCGACACCGGAACGGCCGCCCTGTCCGAGCTGCTCGTGGGTCGCGTCGGGGGCGCCGGGCGGCGGCGGCACGAAGGCGCCGCTGCTCGCGCCGGGCGTGCGCGGTGCCTCGACCGGCTCCCGCACCTGGATGGGAGCGGCCTCGTCGGCACCGCTGCTGCGGGTCGAGTCGTCCGGCGGCGTCTCCGGTACTGGCTCCGGTTCGGGTTTCGGCTCTGGTTCTTCGGGCGTCTCGAGGATCCGCGGCTGCTTGCCGTACGACGTGAAACGAGGAACGTTTTCGTAGACCTCGCCGGAGTTCCGCTGCATCCGCGTCATCACGTCGGCGGCCTGGCGGTGCAGGTCCTGCGAGCTCTCGTCGGTGGGTTCGGCGACGATCCGCCCTGCCTCGGCGAAGTCGGACTTCGGCGGCGACGACGTCGACATCGCCTGCGTCGAATCGGAGATCGGGATCGGACGGCGTTTCGGCGGCTCCGGCACCCTGGTGCGGGGCGCGAAGCCCGGCGGCTCCGGCATCACGCGCCGCGCGGTGTCGGCGATGTCCGCCTGGCGGCGTACGCAGTTCGCGACGTTCTCCGCACGCCAGCCGGTCTCGCCCGCCCAGTCGACGAGCTTGATCGCGGCGTCACGAGCCCTGTCCGCACCTTCGCCCGTCCAGCCGTCTGCGGTGGCGACGATGGCCGCCCGGAGCTCGGAACCGACCCTGTCAAGGAAACTGCTGATCTTCGCCCACTGCGCGGCGACGGCTTCCGCGCCTGCCAGGTCCAGCTCGTTGTGGACCATCTCGTAGAGCTCGCGGTGCGAGTAGCTCATCCAGTCGATGTCGGCGGCGAGGTGATCGGGGCCAGGTCGCGGCTCGGGCTCGGGCGGCGGCCACGGCGTGGGCAGGATGCGCATCAGCGCTCGTCCTTCCACTCGGTTTCGACGATGTCTTCCATGTCGAAGCGGCGGGCGACCCGTTCGAGCTGCTCCTGCCCTTCCTCGTCCGTGGCGACGTACATCTTCCGTGCCGCCATCACGGTGAGCTGGAGGTCTTTGAGCACCACGGCGAAGTCCTTGAGGACGGGCACGGCGGCCTCGGTCCCCTCGGTCGCGGCGCCCTGGAAACGATCGCTCATCGTGTGCCCGACGAAGTTGTCGCCCAGCTCCAAGGGCGCTTTGAACTCCGTCGAATCCTTGATCAGCGCGTTGAGCTCATGCCGTGCTTTCAGCAGCGCGTCGACGAGCTTCTTGGCGGCGTCCTCGGTGACCTTGACGGTCCCCTTCTTGGCATCGGTCTTGGTGTCCCGGATCTGACCCGCCACCGGAGCCAATGCCGGAGCCGAGGCTCCGAAAGCGGCTTGTGGCGTCACGGGCACCTTGGGTGACTGTGCCATTTGACCCTCCCCTGTCACATCTGAAGGGGAATGCTAGCGCGAATGGAGTCACCGTAGGTGGGCGTCGAACCAATTCAACGTGCGCTGCCAGGCCTCGGCGGCCGCGTCCGGGTCGGCGTCGAAGCGGTGATTGGCGCCAGGGTAATGGACCACGTTCGTCGCGACGTTCGCCGTCGCCGCCGCGTCACGCAGCTGTTCGACCTCGGCGCCTCCGGCCTCGTCCCCGGCGTCGCCGTACATGCCGAGCCACGGGCTGGTGAGCCGTCCGGCGATCTCGACGAGGACCGGCAGCCCGGTGACCCCTTGCCCGCCGACGCTGACCGCGGCGCCCAGCCTGCGGTTCGACGCCACGACCAGTGCCGCCGTCCCGCCGAGGTCGAAACCAACGACACCCACGAGATCCGCCTGGACACCGCGCTCGGCGAGCCAGGAAAGCGTCGCGTCGGTGGCTTCGAGGAGGTCCTGCTGCGTGAGGTCGTCGCGATCGAGGTGCGGGGTGACGGTGAGCCAGCCTTCGCCGGCGAGGCCCGCCAGGAGCAGGCCCAAACCCTCTTCGACCTCTTCGGCCTCCTCATGTAACACCACGAGCCCGCCACGGACGACGCCATCCGGTTCGGCGAAGGTCAAGCGCGACGTACGGCCGTCGGCGTGCTGGTGTTCCACGGTGGTCGTCAGGGTCATTCCTCCATCAGACCACTCTTAGGTAAATATTCGGGGCTTGCCGTCGCGCGGGACGATACGGTGTCGGAGCCGTCCCCCAGACGTAGGAGCGCCGAAGATGTCCCCTGTTTCGCCGCGTGCGGATCTCGAATCGTTGCCGAAGTACGTCCCTGGCCGGACAATCCAGGGCGCGATCAAGCTGGCGAGCAACGAGGTTCCCGGCGGCCCGCTGCCGAGTGTGGCGCAGGCCATAGCCGAGACGGCGCGGGGTATCAACCGATACCCGGACATCACGGCGTCCGCGCTCGTCGAGCGGCTGGCCCGCGAACTGGCCGAGCCCGCCGAGCGGATCGCCATCGGCTGCGGTTCGGTTTCCCTTTGCCAGCAGATGATCCAGGCGCTGTGCGGCCCTGGCGACGAGGTCATCTTCCCGTGGCGTTCGTTCGAGGCGTATCCGATCGTCACGCAGGTCGCGAACGCCGTCGGCGTGAAGGTGCCGCTGACAGCTGAGCATGGGCTGGATTTGGAGGCGATGCTCGCCGCGATCACGCCGAAGACGCGCCTGGTCTTCGTGTGCAACCCCAACAACCCGACCGGCACGGTCGTGCGGCGCGCTGAACTGGAGCGCTTCCTCGACGCCGTGCCCACGGGCGTGCTCGTCGTGCTCGACGAGGCCTACAAGGAGTTCGTGACCGACGTCGAGGTGCCGGACGGCGTCGAACTGGCGCGCGGCCGGGACAACGTCGCGGTGCTGCGGACGTTCTCGAAGGCCTACGGTCTCGCCGGTCTCCGCGTGGGTTACGCGGTCGCGCCGGAACCGATCGCCGTCGCGCTGAAGCAGGTGTACGTCGCGTTCTCGGTGAACATGATCGCCCAGGCGGCGGCCATCGCCTCCCTCGACGCGGCGGACGAGTTGCTGGAGCGCTGCAAGGAGATCATCTCGGAGCGGACCCGCGTGCGGGATGCCTTGGTGGCCCAGGGTTACGAGGTCCCGGAGACACAGGCGAACTTCGTCTGGCTGCCGCTGGGCGAGCGGACGGTGGAGTTCGCGGAGCACGCGCTGGAGCGGAAGCTGATCGTGCGCCCGTTCGCGGGCGAAGGCGCGCGGGTGACCATCGGGACGCCCGAGGAGAACGACCTCTTCCTTGAAGCGGCGGGGGATTTCCCGCGCTGACGGCACATCGGTCAGCCCGTACTCCGTTCGCGGAGTACGGGCTTTCCTATTTGAGGAGCAACTGCACCATCGCGGCGAGGCCGATCACGACGATCACGGCGCGCAACACCTTCGGCGAAAGCCTGCGGCCGATCTTCGCGCCGATCTGGCCGCCGATCGTCGACCCGACCGCGAGCAGCGCGACCACGGGCCAGCTGACCGGCGCGACGAAGGCGTAGATCGCGCCGGCGACGATGTTCACGACGGCCGACAGCGCGTTCTTGACGCCGTTGAGCCGCTGCAGCGACTCGGACATGAGCATGCCCATCACGGCGACCATCATCACGCCCTGCGCGGCCGTGAAGTATCCGCCGTAGATGCCGATCAGGAAGATCAGGAACAGCAGGAGCGGCCCGATCTTATGGACCTTCCCGTTCTCCTCGCGGCGCTTCGCGATCCAAGCGGCCACTCGCGGCTGGACGATCACCAGCACCACCGCGAGGCCGACCAGCGCGGGCACGACGGTCTCGAAGGCGTCCTTCGGCAACGACAGCAGCAGGATCGTCCCGCAGATCGCGCCGAGGAACGACGCCACGGCGAGCCTGACGACCTCGGGCCAGTAACCCTTGAGCTCATGGCGGTACCCGATCGCCCCGCTGACCGTGCCGGGAGCGAGGCCGATCGCGTTGGACGTCGTCGCCGTCAGCGGCGAGTAGCCGAGCGCGACCAGTACCGGGAAGGTCACCAGCGTGCCCGAGCCGACGACCGTGTTGATCGTGCCCGCCCAGAGCCCCGCGACGAAGATCAGGATCGCGTGCCACCACGTCATAAAGCGCTCACGTCGGCACCATAAGCACCGCTACCTCCTTTCGCGCTCTGGATGTGTCTAGTCGAACATTCAGCTGACCGTTATGTCTTTTTCAGGCTCCGGCAGGTGGGCCGGGGTGATCTCGGCGGCCACCGTCCAGCCGAGCGACAGGTACAGCGCCCGTCCCTCTTCCGTCGCGACCAGGACCGCCTTGTCCGCCCCGGCGGCGACCGCCACCTCGTCGAGCCTGCGCATGACGAACCGGCCGAGCCCGCGCCGCTGGTGCTCAGGCTCGGTCACGACCTGATCGACCACCGCCGTGCCACCGGCGATCGCGACCCGGCCGGTGGCCGCGCGCGAGCCGTCGGGTGCGCGCACCACGACGTCGGTGACGACACCGTCGCCGACCAGTTCCGCCCGGTACGGCTCAGGCGCGGCCATGACGGGCCGCATCGCGAGCGGAGTGCTCATCAGGTACTCCGGCGGGCCGACCGTCCAGTTCGATGGGACCGTCTCCGCCACCTCCTCACGCGAACCGCTCACCTTCAGCCACGTCCCTGGCTCGGTGAGCGCACGAGCCCGGCGCGCGACCGATCCGGCGTCCGCCAGCACATATCTCACGCGATGCCCCGGGCGCCCGACGTCGAGCCGGTAGCCGTCCGGTTCGGCCACCGGGACCCCGACGCCGCGGGAAAGCGCCCACCCGTGCACCCAGGCCTTGATCAGTCCTGCCACCCCAGTCATCACCCGATGATGACACCGGTCACCGACAATCCCGGACGGTTCGCCGGACCTGCGAGGATGGGGCGGTGGCCGACGACGAGCGCGAGCAGGTGTGGAGTGCGACCGTCGATCATCTGCGCGCGATGATCGACTCCGGCAAGCTCCCCGCCGGATCGAGGCTGCCCGCCGAACGGGCGCTCTGCGAACAGCTCGGGATCAGCCGCGGTTCACTGCGGCAGGCGTTGCGGGTACTGGACTCCATCGGCTACGTGCAGGTGCGGCCGGGTTCGGGCACGTATGTCCGCGAGAACATCGACGAAAAGCCGCTGCGCGGCTGGTTCTCCGAGCACGAGCAACTGGTCGAGAAGCTGTTCGACCTGCGGACCACCGTCGAGCCGACCCTGGCGGAGCGACTCGCGCTCGATCACACGCCACGGGTGCTCGCGCGGCTGGAGAGCACCGTCGACGAGATGGACCAGGCCGCGGCCGACGACGACATGCTGCGCGTGATCGCGGCCGACGCGGAATTCCACCGGGTGATCGCGGGCAACGCGGGCAACGACGACGTCACCGATCTGCTGCGTTCGGTGCTCTCGCTGGTCGGCGAAGAGCGGCGGGCGGCGTTGCGGCTGCCGGGGCAGATCCGGAAGGCCGTCGACGAACATCGCGCGATCCTCGAAGCGATCCGCCGTTCGGACGCCGTGGCCGCGCGGGAGATCACCCGGCGGCATCTGCTCGACGCCAAGACCTACGTCCACGACTACACGGCGCGGGATTGAGGTTTCCTCGATGGCGGGGCGACCTCGCCACGGGTACTCTTTTCAGAAGATTGTGAAACTTCTGACGGGGGTGTTGGGTGGAGAAGGTCCGATTCACCGAAGAGAAGGCGACCATGCTGGCCACGCTGTACGGCCGGGCGCTCGACGCCTGCGGTGACCGGCCGATCCTCGGCGACAAGGCCGCCGACGAAGCCGTCAAGCGGATCGACTACGACTTCGGCTCGCTCGGCGTCGACGGGCAGCTAGGGCTGACCATCGCGCTGCGGGCCAAGCCGATCGACGACTGGGCCGCGGCCTTCCTCCGGGAACATCCGGACGCGACCGTCGTGCAACTCGGCTGCGGAATGGACAGCCGCGTGTACCGCCTCGACCCGCCGCCTTCGGTGCGCTGGTTCGACGTCGACTACCCCGAGGTCGTCGACCTGCGCGGCCGGATCTACCCGGCGCGGGACGGGTACCGGACCATCGGCTCTTCGGTGACGGAATTCGGCTGGATCGACGAGATCCCGTCGGACAAGGCCGGTCTGGTGATCGCCGAGGGACTGACGATGTACCTGCGGCCGTCCGACGGCGAGGAATTGCTGCGCCGGCTGGTCGCGCGTTTCCCCCAGGGCGGCGAGATGGTCTTCGACATCTTCAGCAGGCTGGGGATCAAGCTGCAGAAGCTGAATCCCGTGGTGCGCAAGGCCGGGGCGACGTTGTACTGGGGCATCGACGAGATCTCCGAGCTCGAACGGCTCGGGCTGACGCTGGTCTCGAAAATCGACTCGACGGATTACGCGACGCCTGAGGTGAAGGACCGGCTCACGAGGTCGATGCGGGCGCAGTTGTGGTTCGCGGGGCTGTTCCCGGCGTTCAAGAAGATGGGGCGGATCCTGCGGTTCCGGTTCTGAGCCTCGTGATCACTGGACCAATCACTGGACCAGTTCCGGCGGGCCGAAAGTCCGTGAAGGTCTCCTCGCGACTGCCCAGTGGCCGTGTCGCGAAAGCCACTTTCGCGACGTCTGATGTCCCGAAAGTGGCTTTCGCGACACCCGAGGCGGCTGCCGCGATACTCACGAGGTGAGGGTCAGCGGGATTCCAGTACCCGCTCCACGAACCGGTGCAGCTTGTCCTCCAGCCGGAGCACGCGTTCCTCGAACGTCAACGTCTTCGACGGCTGCGGCACGTCCGGCTTCAGCTCGCCGCGGATGTACTGGCTGCACGCGAGGTTCGCGCACACGTAGAGGCCGAGCGTGTTCCCCTCCCGCCCGGATTTCCCCGCGCGGCGGCCGGAGAACAGCGCGATGTCGGACAGCGGATGTGTCGTCGTGCACAGGCCGCACATGTTGCTCAGCAGGACACGGCCCTTCGGCCGGGGCGCGGCGCGCAGGGACAGCCCGACGGTTTCCCCGCGGTAGGGCAGCACGAGATAAGCCCGGGCAGCGGCCTTCGGGTCGCGCCAACCGAGGAATTCCCTTTTGTCCCAAGGGATTTCATCCGGCCGGGCGGGCAGCGTGACACTCTTGGCCTCACCTCGCGTGCAATTCACGAAGGACGCCCTGATCTCGTCGGAGTCCAGCGGTTCCATACCGGCAACGTAGCCACCGCACGCGAGAACTGGCCAACCGTTTTCCCCCGGAGGTCATACGATCACCGGGTGCGTGGGAAGACGATGTCGAGCCGGTTCCGCCTGGTGCTCAGGACCAGTCTCGGTTTCGCCGCGCTCGGCATCGGCTCCAGTGTGTGCGGCGCCGGTGTCGTGGCGTTGCTGCTGCTCCTGCAGGGCCTGCCGAGCGAGGTCGGCGACCGCGGCTGGATCCTCGGAGTCACCGCGGCCGGGATCGTGGCGCTGTCACTGGTGGTCGGCACCCTGTGGACGGCGTGGCTGCAGCGGCGCACGGCGGTCTGGTTCGTCTTCGGCCGCCCGCCGACCGGCGCCGAAGCCGCGCGGGCGCTGCGGCTCCCGGTCGACATGGGGATCGTGAGCGGGACACTCTGGCTGATCGGCACGATCGTGCTCGGTTCACTCGCCAGGGTGCTCGGGTCGTGGATGGACGCCCTCGGGATGGCACTGGTCATCGGGCTCGGCGGGCTGACCACGGTCGGCCTCACCTACCTCGCCGCGGAGTGGGTCGCGCGGCCGGTGATGACGATCGCGCTCAAGGTGACCCCGCCGACAGGGACGCTCAGGGTCACCGTGCGGACCAGGGTGGTCGTCACCTGGTCGCTGGCGAGCGGGGTCCCGTTCCTCGGCGTGCTGCTGGTGGCCACGCCGCCGGACCTCGGCCAGGGCGACCACGTCGCGAGCCTGATCATGCTTTCGGTGATCGGGCTAGTTGTCGGCGCGATCGGGACCGGCCTGCTCGCGAAGGCCGTCGCGACCCCGTTGCACCGGCTCCGGGTCGCGCTCGACGAGATCGCGCGCGGCAACAAAGAGATCGTGGTCGACGTCGACGACTCCAGTGAGATCGGCCTGCTGCAGACCTCGGTCAACGATCTCGCCGCGGGACTGCGCGAGCAGGAACGGATGCGGGACCTGTTCGGCAGGCACGTCGGGGACGAGGTCGCCCGGCACGCGCTCGAGTACGGCGCCTCCCTTTCCGGTGACGTGCGCGAGGTGACGGCCCTGTTCGTCGACGTCGTCGATTCGACGGCCTTGGCGAACCGCACCCCGCCCGAAGACCTGGTGAAGATGCTCAACCGGTTCTTCACCAGCGTGGTGCACGCGGTCGGGGCACGCGGCGGGCTGGTCAACAAGTTCCAGGGTGACGCCGCGCTCTGCGTGTTCGGCGCGCCGACCCGGCTCGCGGACGCGCCGACGGCGGCGCTTTCGGCCGCGCGGGCGATCCGGGACGCCGTCCAGGAGACCGGCGAGCTGGACCTCGGTATCGGCGTGGCGAGCGGGCAGGTCTTCGCCGGTCAGCTCGGTACCAGCAGCCGGTTCGAGTACACCGTCATCGGCGACGCGGTGAACGAGGCCGCGCGCCTGACCGAGTACGCGAAGTCCGCGAACGGCCGGATCCTCGCGAGCGAGGCGGTGCTCAAGGCCGCGTTGGAGAGCGAGCGCTCGCATTGGGAGCCGTACGCGGAACTGGAGCTGCGCGGACGTCAGGAGCCGACGCACGCCTGGGAGGCGAGCGCGCTCAGCCCGGAATGACGTCCGGCCAGCGCAGCAGCGTCGAGCCCCAGGTGAGCCCGGCCCCGAACGCCCCCATCACGACGCGGTGCCCTGGCTGGAGAGTCCCGTCCTTGACGGAGTCGGCCAGCGCGATCGGGATCGACGCCGCGCTCGTGTTGCCCACCTTCTCGATGTTCGAGTACATCACGTCGTCCGCGAGCCCGAGCTGTTTCGCGCAGGTCTGCAGGATCCGGATGTTGGCCTGGTGCCCGATGAACCGGTCGATGTCGCCGACCATCCAGCCGGCTGATTCCAGTACTGTCCTGGCCGATTCGGCCATCCGCGCGCAGGCGTGACGGAAGACGGTCTGGCCCTGCATCACCAGGTAGTGGTCACGCGGGTCGTCCGAGCGGCGGTTCTTCGCGCCACCGGCCTCGACCCACAGCAGCTCCGCGAGTTCGCCCTCGCTGTGCAGGTCGAACGGGCCGAGCGCGCCGAGTTCGCCGGCCTCGCCCGCCCGCAAGAGGACGGCACCCGCGCCGTCGCCGAAGATCGGCACGGTGCCGCGGTCGTTCGGGTCGACGAGCGAGGTGAAGACGTCCGCCCCGATCACCAGCACGCGGCGCGCGATGCCGGCGGCGATCAGCCCGGCGCCGGTGGCGAGCCCGTAGATGAACCCGCTGCACACGGCGTTGACGTCGAACGCGGCGACGCCGTTCAGCCCCAGCTTGGTCGCGACCTGCGGTGCGCTGGCCGGGCACACCTGGTCGGCCGTCGACGTCGCGAGCACGACGGCGTCCGCGCCGCTCTCCCCCGCCGAGGCCAGCGCCCGGCGACCCGCCTCGACCGCGAGGTCCACAGTGGACGTCCCGGGGTCGACGATCCGGCGCTCGCCGATGCCGGTCCGCGAGCGGATCCACTCATCGGAGGTGTCCAGCCGCTGGGCGATCTCCTCGTTGCCCACCACGCGCGGAGGCAGCCACGAGCCGAGACCGGCGATAACGGCCGCCTGAGATGAGGGCACCAAGAAATCCTTTCGCGCGGAAAAAGAAGGGCCTGCCATTCACTTGTAAGCGCTACCATTCAGTAGACCCGTCAGTTGTGTTCCGGGTCACATTTCAAAGAATTCTCACTTTTCCTCGCAGTGCCGTGCCGGACAAGCCTCAACTGCAACTGACCTGGCAGGACCGGGTGACCGGGCACACGGGCGGCGGGCTCAGGATGCGAGCGGGCTGGACGCTCGACGAGGTCCGCGGGGCCCGCACGCGGGTCAGGTGCTCCAGGCGGTACCTCGAAGCCGTCCGGACGTACGTCGAAACGGCGCTCGCCGGACTCGGTGTCGAGTCGTCGTTCGTGGCGGTTCACCCGCTGCTCGACGACCCGGCGGAAGCGCGGCGCAGGGTCTCCGACGCGTTCGCGATCACTGTCGACGGCGTCCCGCTCGGCGTGCTCGTTCTGCCGGACGTCGTCGTGGACTCGGCGAGCGCATCGAACGCGTGTTCCCGAACAGCGTGATCCACACCGCGCGGCGGCACGGTTGGAGATCGGGCGTCCGGACGAGTCGCCCGGTTAGCCTGACCTGGTGCACACACCCGACCTCGACCGCATGGACGTCGCCATCCTCTCCTGCCTGCAGTCCGACGCGCGCACGATCGCCGAGTCCATCGGCGCGAAGGTGGGCCTGTCCGCGGCCGCCGTTCAGCGGCGAATCAAGCGGCTGCGCGAGACCGGGGTGATCGAACGCGAGGTGGCGGTGCTGTCACCGCGGGCGCTCGGGCTGTCGATGACGTTCGTGGTGATGGTCGAGATGGAACGGGAAAGCCTCGCGATCCTCGACGGGTTCCGGCGGCAGGTGCTCGGGGACGACAACGTCCAGCAGTGTTACTACGTCACCGGCAACGCGGACTTCGTGCTCGTGGTGACCTGCCGGGACATGGCGGACTTCGAGGCGTTCACGCGGCGGATGTTCTTCGACAACCCGAACGTGCGGCACTTCACGACGTCGGTGGCGATGGACCGGGTCAAGACGGGGCTGACGCTGCCGCTGGAGCCCTGACGGTCCAAAGAGGCTGAAGGGGACCTTCCCCGCGTCTGACGCGACGAAGGGAGCTTTCACCTCATGTCATGCGGGGAAAGTCCCCTTCAGCTCTTCCTGAACCGTCCACAGTGGATGCCGACGGCGTCGTCACCACGGGTGCCCGACCGAACGCAAGGGGTCTGTGCCCGGCGTTACACCACTATGGACATGTGCAGCCGATAGCGTGAACGTCGCCGCAGTCGCGTCATCCCGCGTCAGCCAGGCCATCTCCTTCCCGAGACGAAAAGTTCGCGCCGCGCGAACCACGAGCACTTAGGAGTGGCCGTGCACACCGACGCTATTCACCAGAGCCAGTTCGTTCTGCTGAACAACAGCAGCACGCCCGTTCTCTCCCGCCTGTCCTTCCACGTCGCCGAGCCGTACGCGGTCACCGTGTCGTTCCGGACCGAGCGCGGCCGGTGGGTCGAGTGGACCTTCGCGCGTGAGCTCCTCGCCGCCGGTCTCACCGACCCCGCCGGGCTCGGCGACGTCCGCGTCCGCCCCGACCTCTCCGAGGACGAGGCGATGCTGACGCTGGAAATCGAGTCACCCGACGGTTATGCGTCGTTCGAGCTCGAACGTGAGGACGTCGAGTCCTTCCTCGGATCGACCTTCGAGCTGGTCCAGCTCGGCTCCGAGAGCGAGTACTTCGACGTCGAGGCACTGATCGAAGAAATCAGTAACGTCTAGAGCAGCCCACGGGGTACGAAAGACGCAGGGCGGCCCGAGTGCGCTGGAGGCACTCGGACCGCCCTTCGTCCTTTCAGCGGTTCTCGGCGACCAGGGGGTGGGGTCAGCCGAGGACCAGGGTGGTCCCGGTCGCGGACAACGCCGGCCGGACCGGGAAGAAGTACGTCACCGAGCTGTTACCGCCGGACAGCATGCCCTGGGCCTGGTTGCCCGCGATGAACGAGCCGCCGGAGTCGCCGGCCTGGGAGCGCACGTTGGTGGCGGTCATGCCGTAGACCGTGCCTTCGGCGTAGCGGACGGTCTGGTTCTTGGCGCCGACGGTGCCGCAGGTCCAGCCGGTGGTCGAACCCGACTTGCAGACCGAGGCGCCGGTGGCCGCCGCGTTCGAGCCGCTCACGCGGGTGCCGTTGTTGATGACGCCGCGCGGCACCCAGTTGCTGTTGACCCGGACGTGGCCGTAGTCGTTGGTCGGGAAGCTGACTCGGGCGAACGAGCCCATCGCGACCCGGTTGGACCCGGTCACCGTTCCCGGGCCGCAGTGCCCGGCGGTGAGGAAGCCGCCGTTGACCGAGAATCCGATCGAGCAGCGCGAAGAGTTGTTGATGTAGTAGGCGTCGCCGCCGCGGACGTCGTACTTCAGCGTCGGCGCCGAAGTGGTCTCGACCACCGAGACGGCGGTCTTGTCCACACCGGACTTCTCCAGGTACGAGTCGACGACGCCGCTCTTGCCCGGCAGGACGTTCAAGGCCACACGGTTGGCCTTGGTGTCGACGCCCCAGCCGGTGATCGCGCCGTCCGCCGCGCGCTCACCCGCGTTCAGCTTGTCCACAGTGGAATCGAGCTGGGCGGCCGAGAAGCGCACGAGTTCCGCTTCCGCGCCACTGGCGAGGACCTGGCTCAGTTTCGCCGCGTCCGTGACGCCGACGCGGAGCTTGCCGGTGGCCTCGTTGTAACTCGCGCCGCCGAAGCTGCCGGCGAGCGCCGAGGCGAGTGACTGTTCGAGAGTGCCGGCGGCGGTCTCGCTCTGGATCCTGGCGAGTGCCTGCCCGGCGGTCAGGCCGAGGTCCCGTTGCAGGGCGGGAACCATCTCTTGGTTGAGCAGGGTGTCCGAGGACGCCGCCGCGGGGGTACCCGTGACGAGCGCGCCGGTGGCCAGTGCTGCCGTGGCGGCCACACCGAGGAGCTTCGTGATCTTCATGCTTCTCCCTCGTCATCACGCACGGCTCCGGTTCGCCATGCGATTGCCCTCCCCCGATGGGTGAGAGTTCTGGAACCGGACGAGGCCCGCAATCCGGGTCGGCACTGGATAGGTATACCCATTCTTCGGAGCCGAAATCCCCTGCTCCAGGGGTGGCCACTGGAGCAGGCACCCGTACGGACACGTCCGTAAGTAGGGATTCGGAGTGAATACCTTGCGTAGTCGTGAAGACCCCCTGAACGTAGGATGAATCGCCGGATCGGGCTCCTCGCCGATGTTTCGAGCGTCTGGTGATTTTCTAACCGACGATCCGTCAGCCAACCGGTGACGGTGCGTTCGCGGACGGCCTGACGGGGTGCCCGTGCTGTCCGGGTTGGGTGGTTTACGACCAGGTAGGCAGTGCTTAGGCTCCGCAGGACAACGCACAAGATCGTGTCGGGCTCAGCGGGAACTCTCAACCGAGGAGCGCATGATGTGGCTTGCCACCCCTCGCCCGACCTCGGTTTCGGTCCGCGCCGGATCGACGGCACTCGTGGGCCGCGACGTCGAGGTCTCTGCGATCGTGAAGATCCTGCTGCGCCGTCCCGCCGCCGTGCTGATCGAAGGCGAACAAGGGATGGGCCGCAGCAGGCTGCTCGAAGAGCTGGCCGGACGCCGTGAGTTCGCGGCAGGCCGGGTACTGACGGGTGCCTGCCAGCCGATGCGCGAACCGTTCCCGTTCGGACCGGTGCTCGAAGCGCTGCGTTCGGCGGGCGACCGGCCGCTCGGGCCGCTCAGCCCGGTCGCCGGTGTACTGAGACCCTTACTGCCCGAACTCGCGGAAAGCCTTCCGCCCCAACCGGAACCGCTCACCGACCCGTGCGCCGAACGGCACCGCCAGTTCCGCGCGGTCCGCGAACTGCTGATCGCCTGCGGGCCCGCGCTCATCTTGATCGACGACCTCCAGTGGGCCGACGAGGGCACCCGTGACCTGATGCGGTTCCTCGCCGCGGGCATGCCCGCCGAACTCGCCGTCGTCGCGGCGTACCGGACCGGGTCCCCGTCGAGGCACGGAGGCTCGGGCATCCCGTTCCGCACCCCGCCGAACGTCCAGACCGCCCGCGTGACGCTGGGCCCCCTCGACGTCGAAGCCGTCGGGAAGCTGGCGGAAGAACTGCTGGACCTGCCAAGGGTTTCCACGCCGTTCACCGCGAAACTCCGGGAAAGCACCGCCGGGATCCCGTTCGTGGTCGAGGAGACCTTGCGCGCGCTGCGTGACGCCGCCGGGCGGCTGCCGATCGGCGAAGTGCTCTCGGACCGGCTGCTGGAAAGCCTCGAAGTCCCGATCTCCCTGCGCGAAGCCATCACCGAGCGGCTCGAAGCGCTGCCCGAACCCGCGATCCGGCTGGCCCGCGCGGCGGCGGTGCTCGCCGTCCCGTCCGAACCCTCGGTGATCGGCGAACTCGCCTGCCTTACCGGCGACGCGCTCCGCTCCGCCCTTCTGTCCACTTTGGATGGCGGCGTACTCGGCGAGCTCGGCGGCGATCACTACGGCTTCCGGCATCCCCTGGCGCGCAAGGCCGTTTACGACACCATCAGCGGACCGGAACGGACCCTGCTGCATTCGCGCGCCATCCAGGTGCTCGCCGATCAGCCGGTGCCCCCGCTGACCCTGCTGGCGAACCACTCCCGTGCGGCGGGGCGGACCGAACAGTGGCGCCACTACGCCGAAGCCGCCTCCGACGAAGCCATCGCCCACGGTGACACGTCCCGCGCGATCGATCTGCTCCAGTCCGTCCTGGCCGAGACCGGGCTCGGCGAGGACGACATCGCCCGGCTGGCCACAAAACTCAGCCAGGTCGCCCTTCGCGGGTTCCGCCCGGACGTCATCGAGACACTGGAGCGGATCCTCGAAGAGCTCACCGACCTGCGGCCGAGTGTGCGCGGGACGATCCGGCTCAGCCTCGGGATGCTGCTGGTCCGCACGATCGGGCGGCTCGGCCGTGGCCGGGTCGAGGTGGAGAAGGCGATCACCGAACTGGTCGACGAGCCGGAACTGGCCGCCCGCGGGATCAACCTGCTCGCCCAGCCGATCGACGGGCTGACCCCGCTGTCCTGGCACGAGGTCTGGATGGAGCGCGCCCGCGAGGTCTTCGACCTGATCGAAGACCCGGAACTGCGGCTCGCGCTCCTCGGCGACCGGATCTCCACCCAGGCGCATATCGGCGACGGCTCGGCATGGACCGAGTTCACCGAACTGCCGGACCAGGGCAGCGGCGTCGCCGAACGCGTCCAGCTCGCCAGGCTGTGGTGCAACCTCGCCGACGCGCAGTCCTGGGCCGGGCATCTGACCAGGGCGGAAAAGCTGGTCACGGAGGGGATCCGCCGCGCGACCGACGCCGGCGCGCTCTACGCCGCCGGCCTCGCGCAGGGCACCAGGGTCCGGCTCGACTGGGTGCGCGGCAACTGGGCCGGGCTCGCGGAGGCCACCGAACAGCTCCGCGACGGCTACCCCGACCTCGGCCCGATCGTCATGGAGTCCTCGCTCGTCCTCGGCGGGCTGGCCGCCGTCCGCGGCGAGTTCGCCGCCGCGCAACGACATCTGACCGCGGCGAGCGTGCACGCCCCGGAGCACGGGCCCATCCCGGTCGTCCTTTCGGCGGCGGGGGTCCTGATCAGGGTGCTCCTCGCGACGGACGACGTCGACGGGGCGTGCGCGGCGGCCGACAACGCCGTCTCGGCGGCCCGGCGCAAGGGCGTCTGGGTGTGGGCGGCGGGGCTGGTCCCCGCCGCGGCCGAGGCCTACACGCGGGCCGGGCGCTGGTCGGAGGCGGACGCCGTGGTCGAGGAATTCGCCCGCGGCGTCGACGGCAAGGACTCGCCGGTCTCCCAGGCCGCACTGCTCGCCGGCCGGGCGATCCTGCTCGACGCGCGCGGCAAACACCCCGCCGCGGCAACGGTTTTCGACGAGGCGGCGGCGGGCTACGAGGCGCTGCCGATGCCGTACCAGGCCATCGGCGCCCGGGAGCGGGCCGCACTGTGCCGTCTCAACACAGGCCGTCTCAACACAGGCCGTCTCACCGCGGGCAGCCGCCCGGCGATCGAGGAGCTCGCGGCGGCCGCGGAGTCCTACGAGCGGCTCGGCGCCACCCGGGACGCCGGCCGGTGCCGCCACCAGCTGCGGGAACACGGCGCGTGGGCCCCCTCGCAGCGCGGCCGTCGCGGCTACGGCCAGGAGCTTTCGCCCCGCGAGCTCGAGGTCGCGAGGATGCTTTCCGACGGCCGCACGAACCGGGAGATAGCGGACGGACTGTTCCTTTCTCCGCGCACCGTGGAACAACACGTCGCGAAAGTCCTTCGGAAACTCGGGGCCCGATCGCGGACGGACGTGGCCCGCCGGATGTCGACCTACGCCCCCGCCGCGATCGACCGGTAGCAGCACTCGAGCGGTCGTTATTCCTTTAGGGGCAGGAAAAGTGCCCGATCGGGCACTGTGATCCATTCCATCGGGTTCGGCGGTGTTCGTATGGTTCCGTACAGTCATGCGCTGTGCTAGTTTGTTTTCGCCATTAACAAAGTCGGCTCTCTTTGTGCAGGTCAGCCGATCGGGACGGGGTCCGACCCCCGTGAGGGAGTAGCGCAGAAGCATGGCTGAACGAGCCGATTTCGCGCTGGGGACGGTAGAAGCGACTGTGGTCGGGCAGGCGCTGGGCGTTGATGTCCGATTGTTTCCCTTGCGCGTCCGCAACACTTCGATCGACCCGGAGCGGTACACCGCCGTCATCCGGAAGGTCTACACCGATCTCGAGCAGCGCCGCCTGTCGGTCGACGGGGAGCTGACCCCCGCCATCCGCACCGCGTTCGCGCTGCTCGCGAACCACCGGATCACCGTTTCGGTCAACGGCATCGATGGTCTCGGCCAGGACATCGCCGTCCTCACCCTCACCGACGGCAGGCAGGCGCTCGGCATCACGCAGGCCCACGGGGACGACCTCCTGCAGTTCGCGCTCTTCGCGGACGAAGAACTGGTCGAGGTCCTCTCCGGTGTCCTGCCGCGGATGCGGCCCGCGTCGACCGGACGCCGCAAGATCGTGCAGAAGGAGGAACGCGCCGTCTCCGCGATGGCCGCGCGCCGCCAGGCCGAGGCGGAGTTCGACGAGGAGGAGACCGACGCGTTCGGCAACCTCCAGTTCACCGGCGTCGTCCGTGCCCGGACCGAGACTCCGGCCCCGCGCAACGACGAGAGCGACCTCGAGGTACTGGAGAAGGTGCTGTCCGGGACCCGGCTCGGCGGCGGGCACATCATCGTGAGCGGCATCGGCCGCCGCGGCGAGCGGCTCCGGTCGACGCCGCTGAGCTGGCTCGACACCGAAGACGGCCGGTACCTGGTCTGGACCGAGACCGACGAAGCCTCGGGCGCCGTGATCGGTCACTACGACCCGGCCAGTCAGTCGGGTGTGGCGAACGCGATCAAGAACGCCATCGCGGACATCTACTGACCTTCCTTACCCCCGGCGAGAGGAGCCTCCGTTGACCGAGGAAGCACAAGAACTGAAGTCGGCGAAGTGGGCCCCCGCACACATCGGGCTCGCGGGCGCGCAGCTGAAGCGCATGGCGCTGCAGGGCGGTTTCGCCGTCGACGAGAGCACCGGCGCTGAGATGATCCGTTCCCTCCAGGGTGTGATCGACAGCCTCGAGGAGCGCTGGAGCGCGCTGACCAAGCTGCAGGAGTCACCGCAGATGAGCGACACCGCCACCGCGCGCTGGGTCTCCCAGCACATGCAGGGCACCGCGACCGACGGGCAGGGCCTGCTCACGCAGCTCGAAGCGGCTCGCGCCGAGTTCCCGACCTACGTCGAAGCGATCGAACTCGCCAAGAAGAACTACCGTGAACGCGACGACGAAAACCAGCGCGACCTGACGCGGATCGACACCGAGATCTAGAGGAGAGACCCGTGACCGAATCCGCGGAGAAGACCACGCAGGTCTCCGACCCCCACTCCGAGTCGTACGACCCGGACAGTCCGTTCTACGACGTCACGGCCGATTCGTCGAGCAACTACTACGTCGGTCCGCTGGCGGACAAGGCCGCCTCCGGTGACGAGATCCGGGCCGGGGCCACGGTCGGGACCGACGTCCTGTTCAACCTCTTCGGCTGGGGTGACACCGCGCTCAACGGCTTCAAGGACCAGTTCACCCAGAAAATGTATGAGGGGCAGCTGGAGAAGGCACGCGAAGGTCTCGAGAAGAACCTGGAGATCCGCAAGCCCGGTCAGCCGCCGTCGACGGTGTGGAGCAACGCCACCCACGAGCAGATGCAGACCGCGATCGCGGGCAACGCGGATCCGGCCGCGGTCGGCGAGACCTCCGAGGAATGGGTCCGGGTCGGCAACGACCTGTCCGCGCACCAGCGCAACCTGGCGAAGGCGATCAACGCGAGCACGGCCAACTGGGAGGGTGAAGGCGGCGACGCGGCCCGCGAGCACCTCGCCGGTGTCGGCAAGTGGCTCGGCTCGACCGCGAACGGCGCGACGCTGACCGGCCGGCAGCAGCAGATCCACTCGCAGACCCTCAACGAGACGCAGAAGCTGATGAAGGCCAACCCGCCGGTGGCGTTCAGCGTGCAGGAGGCCAACGCCAACCTGCAGACGATCAAAGACCCGCAGCAGTACATGTCGCAGCTCGGGAAGGACCTCGAGACCTTCAAGAAGCAGCAGGACGCGCGCGACCAGGCCGCGAAGGTGATGACCGACTTCGACAGCACGGTCGGCTCGGCGATCGCCACCCCGGCGTTTCCGCCCCCGCCGAAGCTACCGACGGCGCAGGCGACCCCGATGCTGCGGGGCACCTCGCAGTCCGGCGGCGGTGGCGCGGGATCGCCCTCCCGCCTGCTTCGCGACCCCAACTCGCCTGAGAACCCGGATGGCACGCAGCGGCCCAGCCCCTTCAACGTGGGCTCGGACGGCACGCGCCCGGACGGCATCGCCGCTTCGGTGGACGGGACGCCGCAGGGCGGGCCCGGTGGCGTGTCGCCGTTCAACTCGCCGAACGGGCCCGCCGGTGGCGGTCCGGGCGGCGGTGTTCCCGGTGGCGGTGTTTTTGGTGGCGGTGTTCCCGGTGGCGGTCCGGGTGGCAGCCAGCCGGGCGGCTTCCCCGGCGGCGGCATTCCCGGCGGCGGTTTCCCCAGTGGTGGCCCCGGTGGTGGCGGGCCCGGTTCGAACCAGTACCGGCCCGACATCAACGTCCCGAACTTCCCGGCAGGCGGTGGTCCCGGCCCCGCGACGTCGTCGTCGCCCTATTCCCCGAACATGCCGAAGATCGACGACGGTACGCACACCACGGGCTACACACCGCCGTCCATCACTCCGCCGTCGTACAACCCGCCGAACATCCCCATTCCCGAGGTCGGCGGTCCGCGGCCCGGTGGCGGTCTCCCGTACACCCCGCCCAACATCCCGATGCCCAACATCCCGGGGCCGAACATCCCGGGGCCCAACGGCGGGCCGGGGCCGGTCATGCCGAAGATCCCGCCGATGCCGCGCCCGGGTGGCATCGGCGAGCGGCTCGGCGGGCCCACGTTCCCGGACACCGGCTCGTCGTACAAGCCCACGCCCTACACGCCGCCCAAGATCGGCATGCCGAACATCCCCGGTGGCGGTAGCGGCATCGGTGGTACCGGCGGCAGCGGGCTCGGCGGCATCGGCGGCGGCGGGACCGGCGCCGGTGGTTCGAGTGCCGGCGGTTCGGGTGCCGGCGGTCTCGGCGGCGCCGGAAGGTCGACGGGCGCGCTCGGCATGGGCGGCGCCGCGGGCGCGATGGACGCCGAGGCGGCCGCGGCCCGTGGGGCCGGTTCCGGTTCCGGCAAGGCGGGCACCCCCGGTGGTATGGGCCCGATGGGTGGCGGCATGGCGCCCGGCGGGGCCAAGGGGCAGGGCCAGGAGGACAAGGAGCACAAGGTCGCGGACTACCTCGAATCCGACGACCCGTCCTTCTTCGCCGCCGACGAGATCGTGGCACCGCCGGTGATCGGTGACTGGAAGAACAAGGATTGGAAGTGACGGCTTCGTTCGAAGTCGAGCCGGACGACCTGACCGCGCACGCGAGCCATCTCGAAGGGCTCGTGGACCGGTTGGACACCGCGCACGGCGCGACCGGTTCGGCGATGTCGGCGGACGCATACGGCCTGCTGTGCGCGTTCCTGCCGCCGATCGTCAACCCGACCGGCGAACGCGCGGCGGAGGCCATCAAGTCGGCCGCGGAAGGGATTCGGGCGACGGCGGACAACGTCCGCACCGCCGCGAAGTCCTATGTGGAAGGCGACGAGACCAACGCGGAACCGTTCAACGCCGAATTCAAGGCCTTGGACATCGGAGGAAAGAAGTGACCGGCGCGAACGGGCTCGGGGAGCTCACCACGGACCCCGACGAGGCACAGCGCAAGATGGACCAGTGGGCCCAAGGGCTCGAGGACAAGGCCCAGCGCTACGCGGCCGCCCAGGAGCGGACCGAGCAGTTGCGGCTGACCGCGTCCAGCTCCGACGGCGCCGTCAAGGTGACCGTCGGGGCGGACGGTGGCGTGACGGGCCTCGAATTCGGGACCAAGGCGAGGACGTACCCGCTGGAGGAGCTGTCGCGGCAGATCCTCACGACCATGCACCGGGCGCAGGCCGGGATCTCGGACCAGGTCGCCGAGGTCATGCAGGAAACGCTCGGCGACGAGGACCAGGAGACCCGGTCACTGATGATCGGCACCCTGCGCAGCCGCTTCCCCGAGATCGAAGAGGAAGAGCCTCCGCCGGACGACGCTCCCCCGGCGCCGCCGTCCGCCGAGACCCCGCAGGCGCCTCGCGAGAAGCGCCACGAAGCACCGGACGACGAGGGCAACTCACCCTGGTGAGTCCGCCACCCCTCGCGTTTCGTCCTCTAGTTGCTGTCGTTGGTAGTGCGAACTACCGCAACTAGAGGACGAAACGCGGGCGGGTCGCGGGCGGGTCAGGCGGCGGCGAGGGAGACGACGCGGTTCCGGCCGCTGTTCTTCGCCTGGTAGAGCGCCGAATCCGCGACGTGCAGCAGCCGCTCCAGGACCGTCCCGCCGGACGGATAGACCGCGACGCCGATCGACACCGAAAGCCCTCGCACCGTCCGTGGCCCCGACGCCGTCGCCACTTCGACCTCGATCGCCATCACCGCCTGCCGGACCCGCTCGGCCACCGGCAACACCTCGTTCTCCGTCGCGCCGGGCAGCAGCACGACGAACTCTTCGCCGCCGAAGCGCCCGACGGAGTCGTAGTCGCGCACGTGCTCGGAGATCGTCGTCGCGACGACCTTGAGCACGGTGTCACCCGCGAGATGGCCGTAAACGTCGTTGACCTGCTTGAAGTGGTCGAGGTCGAGCATCAGCACACCGAGTTTGCTCTTCGCCCTGGCCGCCGACGAAAGCTCCCGTTCGCTCAGCACATGCCACGCGTGCGCGTTCAGCACCCCGGTCTTGCCGTCGATGTTCGCCGCGATCTCCAGTTGCCGCACCAGCACGCTGCGATGCAGCACCAGCACGGGCAGCAGGACGAACGGGACGAGCGCGGGCGCGTGCACGATGCCCAGCGCGGTCGAGGCCCCGAGCACCAGGGTGGTGACTTCCAGCAGGTTGTCGTCGCCGGTGCCGAACAACGAACGCAGGGACCGGCCCCCGGTGTGCAGGTAGACCGAGAGCGCCACGATGAACGCGTTGGCCGCGGTGAACACGGCCGCCGCCTCGACGATCCGCAGCGACCCGGTGAACCCGGCAGGCAGGCCGTTCCAGCCGGAGACGATGGCTCCCGACGCCAGGCAGGAGAGCACGATCGCCGCCGCGCAGTAGACGACGCGGTAGGCGGGACGGTGGCTCATTCCCCGCCACACCCGGAGCCAAAGATGCAGGTAGATGAGCAGTCCGAGGGCGAGCGCGAGTCCCGATGGCAGAACGAGTACCCCCGCGAACGTCCACACCGAAGTCATGTTGATATGCGGCCGGTCACAAAGGGTGCGCCGCAAGCGTTCCACCGAACGCGAAAGCTCAGCCTGCAGGAAGGCGAGGCCGAGCAGTGAGCCAAATCGGACGAATTCCGTAGTCTCGTAGTTCGATCGGAGCAAGGCGATCACGGCGACTGCCGCCGCAAGCCCTTCCACGACAAGAAAAACCGCAGGTACGCCGCGTGGTCCGGACCATAACTCCCAGCGCCCGACCCTGGCTCTCAGACGTGTACCGGCCCCTTCTCCGGCGAGTTCCGTATCCCCCATAATCATCGTCACCGGTCCCCCTTCCGTACGCATTTCAATGTATCCGAGGTAGTACTGAGGGTGGCTTGAGTCAATTTCGGAACACACAGATGGAGCAGTGGGAGGGAGGATCATCATGAACGGTCGCGAGGACTGATCCCATCGATTTACCGGTCCGGCTCCCGGCCGGAAGCCACATATCGGGCCCGGTGCCGATGGCAAGTTTCCCCGCCATCGCCATCGGGCCCGCCGAGGCGCCGGCGACCGTCGCGGCCACCCCGACGGCCACGAACGGGCCGGTCAACTGCCCGAGCCCGCCCGCCGGCATGATCCCGATTCCCCGCGCCGTCACCGAACTCATCGAGGTCAGGCTCATCGCCTGCGCCCGGACGCCGTCCGGCACCGCGCGGGCCATCAGCGCGACGGCCTGCAGGTGGTACGGCGCCACTGAGCCCGATCGGCGCGAGACAGAGCGGCGGTGAAGGGCGAAAGAAGGCAAAAGCAACGGAACAACGGATGCGAAGGCGAGAATGTCCACTATTCGCGTTTTCCGCCGCGCTGGAACCCATTTCGTGAAGATCCACGATCCAATTACCGAACCCACCGGATCGGCCGCGAGAATGAGGCCGACCGCGAAACCCCCCGCCCCGAGTTCGACGGCGAGCGGTGCCGCGAGCCCTTCCAGCGCGATGGCGAACCCGGCGAGCATCTTCAGCCCGAACAACATCCGGATTCCCCTGCCCTGCCACAGTTCCCTGGCACCTCACCACTGAAAGCCCGCGCCACCCGGCTTTTCACCGAGGATTCCGTGACGGCGGGCGTCCGGCGACGGACACGAGCAGCGCCGAGACCACAAAGGTCACCGCGTCGATGACCAGTCCACCACCGCCGAATCCGACCAGCTGTGCCGATGGGATGGTGATCGTGCGAACCGCGAGCCGGCGACGTACCACTCGCCTTCGAGAACGTCCGGGAGCAACGCGAGTTGCGCCGTCCGGAACGGGCCGCCCGCCATCGTCAGGATCACCAGCAGTCCGGCGAGGACCGGCAACGGCGTCCCCGGTATGGCCATCAGGCCGACCCGGCGAACAAGGTGCCGCCGATCAGCGTCGGCAGATACGTCAGCCCGTAGGCCCGGTCAGCCCCGCCGGCGCCGTTCTTTCCCGGACCAGCACCGACAACGCGACTCTTGCCAGCTGGTCACCGGCCTGCGAAGGCGGCCTTGAACGCGGTGTCCTGATCGGAGTCCCCCTTTTCCATGAGCCCCTCCCCTTGACTCACGGTAGTCGATCACCTCCGCTGTGCCAGCGGCCATCCGGCCCCCCACTCCCGGCAGTGTCCACTGTGGAGAGACGATTCCGGATGGTCAGCGGCCTGCGCCGTATCCCCTCATTCCCTGTGCCATTTCCATCGCCAGCGCGTTCACCGCGGCGGGATCCACTATGGTCCGGAGACCGTCCGTGGTCCTGTCCCGCGCTCCGACGTCGGAACGCGGCTGCTCCGTCTGCCGCGGCTCGGCCGGCGGCAGGGCGACGGCTTCTTCCTTCGCGGCCTTTTTCTTCGTCGGGGCGGGCACTTGCTGCTTCACGGTGACCGGAACGTAGACGGTCACCGGCGCGGGCTGCGCGGGCTGGACGACCGGTGGCGCGGCCTGCTGGGTCGCCACCGCGGGCAGCGGCGGCTCGGGCAAGGCGGTGTCGTCGACCGGCTCGAGGGTGAACGTGCCGGCGAACCAGCCGAGCGCGAGCAGCGCCACCCCGGCACCGCCGACCAGCCAGGACCTGGCGCGACGATGGATGACGACGGCCTTGGGCCGCAGGTCCTTGTCGACGACCGGTTCACAGGCCGGGGCCTTGACCGCCAGCGGCTCCGGCTCGACCTTGTTCTTCGGGCTGCGCCGCCGCTTCGGCAGGCTCGCCGCGATGATCCCCGTCCGGTCCAGCAACTCGGTTGTCTCGACGGGCACACCGGCACAGAGCGCGGCATCGGTCGACGGACGGCGCTGGGCGGCGCGCGGCATGGGGACCTCCGGAAGGGGAATCACGAACGTCAGCATTGTGGTGCATTTCCGACGCCGCCGTAAGTAATGCACCCCGATCGAGTTATCCGAAGCCGTTCGGACCACGGAGAGTTACTCCGTTCAGCGGCCCCTCATTTCCGGAAACCCCGCATGCCGAGGCGTCCCAGCAGCGCGAGAGGGCGCTGATAGAAAGAACCGAGGACGCGGGGAATCGCGTCGATGACGTAGGCGTCGCCACCGATCAGGATGCGCGGCGTCTTCCGTTCGATACCGCGCACGATGGTCCGCGCGGCCTTCTCCGGCGTCGTCCTCGCGATCTTCTCGAAGCCCTTGGCGGCTTTGTCGATGTCCCGTTCGACGCCACCCCGCGCGTCGCGGGCGATATTCGTCTTGATGCCGCCGGGATGTACACAGCTGACCGCGACCGGATGCCGGGCGATCAGCATTTCCTGCCGCAGTGCCTCGGTGAACCCGCGCACCGCGAATTTCGCCGCGTTGTAAGCACTTTGCGTGGGCACACCGATGAAGCCGAACACACTCGAAAGGTTGACGATGTGCCCGTCACCCGAAGTGATCAGCTGCGGAAGAAAGGCTTTCGTGCCGTTGACCACCCCGCCGAGATTGATCCCCATCAGCCAGTCGTAGTCGTCCCAGGTCATTTCCTCGACCGTCGCGCCGAGCGCGACCCCGGCGTTGTTCACCACGAGGTTGGCGCCCCCGAAATCGACGGCGACCTCCTCGGCGTGCGCGAGAACGGCGTCACGGTCGGCGACGTCCAGTTCGTACGCTTTCGCGGTGCTGCCCGCCTTCTCGCACAGTGCGGTGGTTTCGGCCGCGCGGACGGCGTCGACGTCGGAGAGCGCCAGCCGCGCGCCGCGTCCCGCCAGCTCGATCGCGAGTGCCCTGCCGATTCCCGATCCCGCGCCCGTGATCACCGTGACCTTGTCCGTGAACGACTTCATACCCGCTCCTCGCAGCTCGACTGTTACCGGAGGTAACACATACTACGGCTGTGAGCTTGCTGTGCGTTGATCGCTTCGGGCTGTGTTCGTGGACCGCTTATGGTGATCTGTAGCCAAGACAGTCGTGGACGAGCGGAAGGAAGGCGATGCGCCGCGCCCTGTTGTTCGCGCTCTGTGTCGTTCTGGCCGGCTGCTCCGCCGCGTCGGCCCCCGCCGAGACCACCGCCGACGACACCGTCGTGGCGGTGGAGGCCACCCACAACCCGGCGATCGGCGCGCTGTTCCTCGACGGGTCGCATTACTGCACGGCCAGCGTCGTCCACAGTGGCCCGGGAGACCTCCTGCTCACCGCGGCACACTGTCTCCACGACGGCGAAGGCGGCGAATACGCGACGGGGATCTCGTTCGCGCCCGGTTACCACGACGGCGTCGCGCCCTACGGCTACTGGGACGTCTCGGATCCTCAAGTTCCCGACGGCTGGTCCGATTCGTCTGATCCTGACCTCGATGTCGGGTTCGCTACCGCGCGCCAGGCAGGCAACGCGAAGAGCCTCGAAAGCGTCACCGGTGCCAACACCCTGATGACCGGCGGCGGGTTCGCCCACACGATCACCCTGACCGGTTACCCCGACGAACGGGAAGCACCGGTCGTCTGCCACGGCACCAGCGTCAAGGCCGACACCTACCAGATGCGCGTCGCCTGCCCCGGCTTCACGACCGGCACCAGCGGCGGCCCGTGGGTGGTCGCCCCCGACCCGGCGACCGAACTCGGCACCGTCGTCGGCGTGATCGGTGGCTATCTGTACGGCGGGGACGATCCGGACACGTCCTACAGCAGCTATTTAGACACCGACGTCGCCACCTTGTACCGGAAGATGGACGCGCGGGGATGATCTCCCCATGAGCATCCACGACGTCCCGATCACCGGCGAACCGATCCGCCTCGGCCAGTTCCTCAAACTCGCCAAACTGGCCGAAGACGGTTCGCACGCCAAAGACCTCCTCGACGCCGAAGAGGTCACGGTCAACGGCGAGGTGGAGGTCCGGCGCGGCCGTCAGCTGACGAACGGCGACGTCGTGGAGGTCGGCGGCGAAGGCGGCCGCGTCGTCCTGGCCTAGCGTCACGGTCACGCGTGTTGTGCCTAGCGGCCCTGTAAGGGCGCCAGGCGCAGCGCCTTGGCGAGGCCTTCGAGTTCCCGGTGCATCTGCTCGTTCAGCGGGACACCCAGCGCTTGGCACTGTTCGAGGTACTGCGCCTCGCGCCAGCCTGGATAGCGGACCGGGGTCCCGCCGTCCCAGCCGAGCAGGCTGCCGAACAGCGCGCTCGCGGCCTTGTAGAAGCCCTCGGCGCTGCGGAGCGTCGTCGGCGCGATGGCCATCACCATGAGGCCGGTGTCGTGATCGTGGTCGCCGACTCCCGACAGCACCCCGGCGAAGATCTCGACCAGCAGGGCGAATCCGGCGACGGCGGCGCTGTCGACGTCGTTGAGGGTGTCCAGGTCGAGGACGAATTCGGGGTACGCGCCGGCGGGGGCGGCCATGCCGAGCGGGTTCGCGGCCCTCCCGTGCTCACCGCCCGCGGCCATGACGAGCCCGATCATGGTGTGCGGCAACGCCCTCGCGGCGTGGTGCCCGGCGCGGCCGAACGGCCCGACGCCGCGGACGGACAGGAGCCCGACGCCGTAGCGGCCCGCCCGGGACACCGCTCGGTCCATCGCGTCGCTGACGGCCCACAGGCCGGGCGCGCGGCGGTAGTCGATCAGGGCGGCGGCGCCGCGGTCGGCGATCATCAGTGGTTCGGCCCGGGGCCGCACCATGCCGTTGACCAGCATCGGCAGATGCAGCCGGGCCAGTTCGGCGACACCGGATTGCGGGGTCCCGGTGAGATCGCCGTGGCACACCGCCTCGGCGGCCATCCGGGCGCGCGACCACGGCAGGTCGTGCGCGGTGAGGATTTCGGTGACGAGGTCGACCAATGCGTCGATCGGGACGCGCTGCCAGACCTGTTCCGGGATCGGAGAGGGTTCGGCCGGTTCGGTGATCGGTTCGACGGGGGCACGGCGCAGAGAGCGAGGTCTGAGGGACACTCGGCCGAGAGTGCCTTCGCGTGTTTTTCGGCGTCAACGAACCGGGGCACCTTCTAACCGACTGTGTGATCGAAGCGCCCGGAAACGTCGTTGGACGGACGTACGATCGGGGCATGTGCCGGAACATCACCACGCTTCGAGGCCTGGAGCCGGCGGCGACGCCGGACGAGATCGAGGCCGCCGCCCGCCAGTACGTCCGCAAGGTGTCGGGGGTGCAGAGCCTCTCCGACGCCACACGTGAACCGTTCGAAGCCGCCGTCGCGGAGATCACCGAGATCACCCGGCGGCTGCTTTCCGAGCTGCCCGCGCGCCGTCAGCCCCCGGCCAAGGTGCCGCCTTTGCGCCGTCCGGAGGTCCAGGCACGCATCGCCGCGAAAGCCGAGAAGAGTCAAGCGTCCTGAACCAGGCCCCGGCGGTTACGGTGAGCCGGTGACATATCCGCAGGACCCCTACGGTCAGCAGCCGCCGTATGGCCAGCCGTACCAGCAGCCGGGTTATGGCTACGGCCCGCCGCAGCCGCCGCAGGAACAGGGCCTGGCGATCGCGGCACTGGTCGTGTCGATCGTCAGCCTGGTCGTGTGCAGCGGGCTGCCGTCGCTGATCGGCGTCATCATGGGGCACATCGCGCACTCCAAAGCCAAACGCGGTGAAGCAGGCGGCCAGGGGATGGCGCTCGCGGCGATCATCATCGGCTACATCGGTGTCGCGATCATCGTCGGCATCGTGCTGGTGGTCTTGATCGTCGGCATCACGACCGACTGGAACTTCGGTTAGGGCGTGTCTCTCGAACTGATACGGCTGAGTGAGGGACCAGCTGATGTCGCGGCCCGGCCGCGGAAATCCGAAGGCACGCTTTGAGCGACACTGCCTAGTCCGTCCATGCCCCCGCCACCACCCTCGACGGAGCGCTTCGACTAGATCCGAAGCATTTCGGCAAAAGGCCGTCGGATACCCTCGACAGCGGTAGCGTGTCCGAGCGGCCGAAGGAACATGTCTTGAAAACATGCGAGGGCTCTGTCCTCCGTGGGTTCGAATCCCACCGCTACCGCCAGTCTTGAGAAACGAAAGCTCCCCAGGCCCGCGGACCTGGGGAGCTTCCCGTCACGCCGGTACGAGACCCCACACGGTCTCGTCGCTACGGCCGCCCACGAAGGGCCGTTGCTCCAGGAGCGAAGCGGTGCCGTTGTTGACCTGCCGCACCGCCAGTGAGCTGGCCCGGTTCACCAGTCCGTAGCGCGTGTCGGCGCTCCGTAGCAGCTTCCACTGCTGATTGGTGGCCGAGCCGCAGTGCGTCTGTTCGAGCAGCGCGCCCTCCGCCGTACTGCCGGAGACCGGCCGCAGGCACTGGCCGCTCCGCTCGTTGACGATCTTCCAGTACCCGCCGCCCGCGTCGGTGAGCCTCCATTTCTGGCCGTTGTCGTTCTGCCGGGCCACGTTGGTGATCTTCGCGCCGGCGGACGTCGAACCGTCGACCACGGCCGCGCTGTTGCCGTTGGTGGCGACGGCGAGGTAGTACCTCTTGCCCGCCTGCGGGCCGGGATCGGCGACGGGGTTCAGGGTCCACTGCTGGTTGGCCGCCCCGGTGTAGGGCTGCTGGACGAGCGGGGCCGGATACGCGCCGCCGTCGGTGATCGCGTAGCCCGTCATATAGTTGAAGATCGCCACCTTGCCATTGCCGAGTGGCTGGAACGCCCACCGCATGCCGTTCTGGCCGTTGCAGTCGTACTGCAGGATCTGCGTGCCGGGTGCCGTGCCGCTCTGGGCGCTGTCGGCGCACAGCTGGCTGTTGGCGTTGACGAGTTGCAGACCGGTGTTGTAGCCCAGGATCCACTTCTGGCTCGTGGAGTCGGTCCGGGGCCGCTTGCTGAGATTGGCGAGTCCGCTGGTCGAGGAACCCACGACGTCGATGGCGTCACCGTTGGCGCCCGTGATCACGTAGGTCTTCCCGCCTTGGGCGTGCCCGTCGTCGTTGTCGGGGGTGTCCTTCTTGATCAAAAAGGCGCTGTTCGCGACATTCCAGTGGGTGGCGAGCCAGCTGCCGGGGACGGGGTTCGTGCTGAAGTAGTCGTCGTTCCCGCAGTCCAGCAGGCGATCGAAATCGCGCTGTGTGCAGTCGAAGGACTGGGTGTCGCCGTAACACATCAGGTCCCATTCCTGGGAGCAGTGCCCGCTGCCCTGGTAATGCGGGGCGCCCGGCAGGACCGCGCCGAGCATGTGGCCCACTTCGTGGGCGACGGCGTTGACACCCCAGCAGGGCACGGCGATCTCGGTGTAGTGCCTGCCGTTGTTGAAGGCGTTGGCGGGGCCGGGCTGGTCGTCGCTGTCGCCCCAGGTGCCCGCGCAGGTGTGGGGGTTGTCGGAGAACAGGATGTAGTCACGGTCGGCGTTGTGGAAGCCCGCTTGGATGGCACGGTCGCGGATCGCGCCGGACTGGTACGTGCCGTCGGGCACCACCAGGTTGGCGACGGCGACCTGGCAGCCCGCGCCGGCGGTCGTCACGTAGCGGACGTGCCTGCTGCCGCCCGTCACCGCGGCACTGTCGTTGAACGAGTCGTCCATCCCGGACGCGTAGGCACGCAGGGACGGCACGACGGTCGAGTGCCGGTCGGGTTGACCGGCCTCGCGGACGTAGACCAGTTCGATGCGCTTGCCGGAAACTCCGTCGCCCTCACAGACCACCGGGTTGGCGGCGATCTGCGCCTGAGCGACGGAGGGAGCGAGCGGGGCCACCGGGGCCGCGCCGGGCGGCAGCGCCCGAGCGTGATCCCTGGCGGCGAAGGCGGTGGAGTCATCGGAGGAGGCGGCGGCCCCCGCGGTCTCACCCGCGAGCAAACCACCTACGAGGCCGGCGATCACCAGTACGCCGGCGTATCTCCGTTTTGCTTGGGACAAATGTTCTTCCTTTCACGATGGAGGACGCAATAAGAAGGCTAGAGATCGGACGTATAGACCACCAGGCAGAAAAACCAGCAGGCTACTTTTCGATGCCAGGCGACAATTCACTCGAATGGTGCTTGCGGCAAGTCAGCGTAAGGTCGGATGAAATCGCTCATCACAAGAAATTACGCGTGTCCTGCTCCTTTCAGGCGACGAGCACGCCACAATGGCCGCACGATCATCGAGGAGAACCCGCCATGCCCAAGTACCTGCTGCTCAAGCACTACCGCGGTGCTCCGGCGTCGGTCAACGACGTACCGATGGACCAGTGGGCCCCGGAAGAGATCACGGCGCACGTGCGATACATGAAGGACTTCGCGACCCGGCTCGCGGAGACCGGCGAATTCGTCGAAGAGCGGGCTCTCGCCCCCGAAGGCACCTTCGTCCGATACGACGGCGAAGGCCGCCCGCCGGTCACTGACGGCCCGTTCGCCGAGACCAAGGACCTCATCGCCGGCTTCATGGTGATCGACGTCGACAGCTACGAGCGAGCGCTCGAACTGGCGGGTGAGCTGTCGGCCGCTCCGGGGGCAGGCGGCAAGCCGATCCACGAGTGGCTCGAACTGCGTCCGCTGTGGGGCGTGCCGCTCGTCATCGCGGAGTGACCACCGAGATGGACGAGGTGCTGCTCCGGAACCTCACGCCGAACGTCCTGGGGGTCCTCGTCCGCCGCGGAGCCGACTTCGCGGCGGCGGAGGACGCCGTGCAGGAAGCGCTGATCGAGGCCGTCCGCGTCTGGCCCGGCGACCGGCCGAAGGATCCGAAGGGCTGGCTCGTCACCGTGGCGTGGCGCAAGTTCCTCGACATGGCCCGGTCGGACGCCGCCCGGCGCCGTCGCGAGGACCTCGTCGACGACGAGCCGGAGCCCGGGCCCGCTCCCGATTCGGACGACACACTGCAGCTCTACTTCCTCTGTGCCCACCCTTCGCTGACGTCGTCGTCCGCGGTCGCCCTCACGCTGCGCGCCGTCGGCGGGCTGACCACCCGCCAGATCGCCCAGGCCTACCTGGTGCCCGAGCCGACCATGGCGCAGCGCATCAGCCGCGCCAAACGCACCGTCGCCGGGGTGCGGTTCGACCAGGCGGGTGACGTCGCCACCGTGCTGCGCGTGCTCTACCTGGTGTTCAACGAGGGCTACTCCGGCGACGTCGACCTCGCCGCCGAAGCCATCCGGCTGACCCGGCGGCTCGCGGCCGCGATCGACCATCCCGAGGTCGCGGGATTGCTCGCCCTCATGCTGCTGCACCACGCCCGGCGTGCCGCCAGGACCGCGTCCGACGGCAGTCTCGTGCCGCTCGCCGAGCAGGACCGCGGCCGCTGGGACACCGGGACGATCGCCGAAGGCGTCGAGATCCTGCAGGCGGCGCTTGCCCGCGACAAACTGGGCGAATTCCAGGCACAAGCCGCCATCGCGGCACTCCACGCCGACGCGCCGGCCACCGAAGAGACCGACTGGGCGCAGATCGTCGAGTGGTACGACGAGCTCGCCGCCCTCACCGACAGTCCGGTCGTCCGGCTCAACCGCGCGGTGGCCGTCGGCGAGGCCGACGGACCGCGGGCGGGCTTGGCCGCGCTCGCGGAACTGGACGACTCACTCCCCCGGCACACCGCGGTCGCCGCCTACCTCCACGAGCGCGACGGCGACTTGACCAAGGCGGCGAAGCTGTACGGCCAGGCGGCCGAGAAGGCGGCCAACCTCGCGGAGAACGCCCATCTGACGCGTCAGGCGGCCCGGCTCAACGCCCTTCTGAGGTGACCGGCGGCAGGCGCGGGAGGCCGTCGATCTCCGACAGATGCTCCAGCACCCGCCCGAAAGCCTGCCCCAGCACCTTCTGCTCTTCAGGACTCAGCAGGTCGATCAGGTGCTCCCGAACGCCTTCGACATGCGTCGGCGCCGCACCGTCCAGCAGTTCCGAGCCACGCCCGGTCAGCTCCGCGACGACGCCGCGCTTGTCCGCCGGGTCGCGGGTGCGGCGGATGACGCCCTCGGCCTCCAGCCGGACCATCTGGTGCGAGAGCCTGCTCTTGGTCGAGCCGAGCATGCTCGCCAGTTCCGTCATCCGCATCCGGTTGTCGGGCTGGAGCGAGAGGCAGACCAGCACCTCGTAGTCGGCGAGCGTGACGTCATGACGCTCGGCCAGTTCACGGTGCAGGCGTTGCCGGAGCCGCATGGTGGCGACGATGTACGAGCGCCACGCGACCATCTCCGGCTCGGACAGCCAGCGCACATCGTTCTGCTCCACCGCCATCCACGCAGGGTAGATCGTTGATCGCACGAGACGCATACCCACCGGTCACTTTTCGGCCCCCCGAAAAATCCGGCGGAACATTCGCCCGAAGGAGGGTTACGAAGAGGTTGAGACTCGGCGAGAAAAGGCGCATTCTTCTTGTCAGCGGATGGTCGGGCAAGTATCGGGCGAACCGTCGTAAGGTCGCCGGACCTGCTCCCAGCCGGGAAGGGTCAGGTGGTGGTATGGCGGGTGATTCTCGCGGTTGACCGCCTGCTGTGTCCCCGCGACCGGAACGGAAAGGACCGGGTCGGTCGCGACTGTGAACAGCGAAGAGCGCGGGTATCTCGGATGCGCTCGACAATTCTCGCGCATTCGGCGTCACTCCAGCCTGTTTCGGGTTCGCGGCCTCTTCGACCGCCTCGGCAGCGCCGGACGCCGGCCCGCCGATCACGGCCAACCGGCGATCAGCACAAGACAACCTCGGTAGTTCCTGGGTGCGGCCACGCGAAGCGGCCGCACCCAGGCATATCCGGCCCTCTCCGGTTACGCTTCCCCCGTGCGATTCGACGAAGGCGCGGGCCTGGACACCTCCGAGGTCGGGGACCTGCGCGGCGGTGGTGGCGGTGGCGGTGGCGGTATCGGCGGCCGGGTGGCACTCGGCGGCGGCGGGCTCGGCGTGGTCGGTCTCGTCATCTACTTCCTGCTCGCCCAGTTCGGCGGCGTGAGCCCGAACCCGTCCTCGGGCGGGCTCGGCGGCCTGGGTGAGGTGGGTTCCGGGCAGCAGGTGGACAACACGTCGCTTTCGCAGCAGTGCAAGACCGGCGCGGACGCGAACCGGAACCACGACTGCGCGATCGTCGCCGTCATCAACTCGATCCAGGACTACTGGGGCCAGGAATTCCAGCGGTCCGGGTCGACCTACCGCAAGGCCGTCACCAAATTCTTCAACGGCGGCGTGAACACGGCCTGCGGCAACGCGACGTCGGACGTCGGACCGTTCTACTGCCCGGGAAACTCGGAGGTCTACATCGACCTCGGGTTCTTCAACGAACTCCGTACCAAGTTCGGCGCGCGGGGCGGGCCGTTCGCGGAGGCGTACGTACTGGCCCACGAATACGGCCATCACGTGCAGAACCTCACCGGAGTCTCCAAGAAGGGCACCGGGAGCGGACCGACCTCGGGTTCGGTGCGGCTCGAACTGCAGGCCGACTGCTACGCCGGTGTCTGGGCGAACCACGCCACGACCACGCCGACCGAGACCGGACGGCCGCTGATCAGCGAAATCAGCCAGGAAGACGTCAATTCCGCGCTGGACACCGCTTCGCGGATCGGGGACGACTACATCCAGTCCGAGCTGGGCGGCGGCCGGGTCGACGAGTCGAAGTTCAGCCACGGCACTTCGGCGCAGCGGAAGAAGTGGTTCACCACCGGCTTCGAGACCGGTCAGCCCGCGCGGTGCGACACCTTCGCGACCAACAGCCTGGGCTGAGTCACCGGCGCCCTGGTCACCTGAAGTACAGGAAGGCCCCCTTCCTTGCGCCTGGCGCAAGGAAGGGGGCCTTCCTGTACTTGGGGCACGTGCCTACTACGCGGCGACGTGGTGGTCGTCGGCGTGGACGGAAGCCGTCAGGCTCCGCTGCTTGGACCGCTCAGCCGCGCGAAGGGCCTTCGCCTTCGCGGCCTTGCCACCCGGGACACCATTGATGTTCTCGGTGCTGGTCGCGTACACGCCCAGGGCCCAGGCGACGGCGTCGGAGTTGCGGTCGAGCGCGACGCGGTCGACGTTGCCGAGGTTGTCGCACTTCTGGTGGTAGCACTTGTCGTAAGGAACGTTGGCGCTACCGCCCCACTTCGCCGCCTGCGCTGCGGTCTTCACGCCTTCGGCACCGGTGAACAGGCCACCCGCCGGGATGCCGACGGCGATGAACTGGCCGTAGTCCGAACGACCGGTGAAGTCGGTGCCTTCGACCGGGACGCCCTTGCCCTTCTCGAGGTAGTTCACGAGCGTCTTCTCGAGCTGCGCGGAACCGTAGGGGCCGGGGCCCGCACCGGTGGCGTCGGAGTCGTCACCGTCGTAGGCGAAGTACGCCGCGTTCGGCGAGCCGATCATGTCGTAGTTGTAGTACAGCGCGATGTCGAGCTGCTGTTCGAAGCTCAGCGAGTTGACGTAGTGGGTCGAGCCGACCAGCCCGAACTCCTCCGCGCTCCACCAGCCGAAGCGGACGGCGTTGTTGACCTTGGCCTTGGCGCCCAGCTGCAGGGCGGTCTCCAGCAGCGCGGCCGAACCGGTGCCGTTGTCGTTGATGCCGGGGCCTTCGGTGACGCTGTCGAGGTGCGCCCCGAGCATCACGACGTTGTCCTTGCGACCGGTCTTGGTCTCGGCGAGGACGTTGTAGCTGGTCCGCGCCTCTTGGAGGGCACGCAGGTCGAGGGTGACCGGGGTACCGGCCTTTCCGGCGAGCACCTGGCCGTCGGCCTGGGTGACGCCACCGGTCGGGATCTTGCCCGCGGCCGGGTCACCGAGGGTGCCGTTGACCGGGCCCGGGACGTTGTTGTAGACGATCGCGCCGATGGCGCCCGCCTCGGCGGCTGTCGCCTGCTTCTGCGCGAAGGAGCAGCCACCACGCTGGATCAGCGCGATCTTGCCGGTGACCCCGCCGGCGTAGTCGGCCGCTTCGCAACCGCTGGTGTCGTCGACCGGGACCACCGCGAGCGGCGCGGTGATTCCGCCCGCCGGCGTCGACGGGCTGTAGGACATGATGATGATGGGGACGTCGGCGCCCGCGACCGTCAGCTTCTCCGCGAGGGTTTCCGCGTAGGTGAACGGGAACTCCTGGCGGGTGACCGCGAAGCCGGCCTGCTCCAGCTTCGTGGCGACGTACTCCGCGGACTTCTTGTGGCCCTCGGTGCTGGCGGCGCGGCGGCCGCCGTTCGCGTCCGAGATCCGCTGAAGGGCGATCAGGTGCCGGTTGACACTGGCGCCGTCGACCTTGTTGACGAGCTGCTTGGCCAGCGCGGGGCCGTCGAGCTTGGGCGCGGCCGTCGCAGCGGGAGCCATTCCGACCGTGAGCGCGGCGGTCGCCATCACCACGATCGAGGGAACGATGCTTCTTCGCGAATATGACATGGGGGTCACCTTTATGTGGTTTGCGCCACAGGTCAACCGACGTTCGGCGGACTTCAGAACACCGGGATAGGGTCGGCTGTATGTATGCGATCACCATCCGTGAGCCCGGCGATCCCGATGTTCTCGAATGGACAGAGGTGGCGGATCCGGTGGCGGCCGAAGGCGAAGTGGTGATCGACGTCGCGGCGAGTGCGGTGAACCGCGCTGACCTGCTGCAACGCCAAGGTCTCTACCCGCCTCCGCCGGGTGCCAGCGAAATCCTCGGCCTCGAATGTTCGGGCACGGTCGCCGAAATCGGCGAAGGCGTCGAAGGATGGCAAATCGGGGACGAGGTTTGTGCTTTGCTCGCCGGTGGCGGCTATGGGGAAAAGGTCGCCGTTCCGGCCGGACAACTGCTTCCGCTTCCCGCCGAAGTCGAATTGCTGGCGGCCGCGGGACTTCCCGAAGTCGCGTGCACGGTTTGGGCCAATGTGGTGATGCACGCCGAGCTGTCCGAGGGCGAGGTTCTGCTCGTGCACGGTGGCGCGGGCGGGATCGGCACGCACGCGATCCAGGTCGCCAAGGCGCTCGGCGCGACGGTCGCGGTGACGGCGGGTTCGGAAGAACGGCTGGAGAGCTGCCGCCAGCTCGGCGCCGACATCACGATCAACTACAAGGAGCAGGACTTCGTCGAGGTTCTGCGCGCCGAGACCGGCGGCGCGAACGTCGTCCTCGACAACATGGGCGCGAAGTACCTCGACCGCAACGTCGACGTGCTGGCCGCCGACGGGCGGCTCGTGATCATCGGCATGCAGGGCGGGATCAAGGGCGAGCTCCACATCGGCAAACTGCTGGGCAAACGCTGCAGCCTGTACGGCGCCGGCCTGCGGGCGCGGCCGCTCGAACAGAAGGCGGCGATCGTCGCCGACGTCCGCGAACGGCTGTGGCCGCTGGTGGGGCAGGGTTCGGTGAAGCCGATCGTCGGGCAGGTCGTGCCGATGGCCGAAGCCGCGTCCGCGCACCGGGCGCTCGAAGAAGGCACCGTTTTCGGCAAGGTTCTGCTCGCCGCTAAATCCTGACCGGCCAGGCGCAGCCTGTCCGTCGAGGGTGGCGGCGGGGCGGGGTCCGGGCTTAGCGGATCTCCTCCAGTACCCGGACCAGCTGATTGACCTCGAAGACGTTCGAGTAGTGCGCGAGGCCGATCCGCACGGCGCCGCCGATTTCGGCGGCGCCCAGTGACCCGAAGACGCCGCTGGTGCCGTCGTCGGCGAAGGCGCAGAGCCCTTGCGACGCGAGATACTCCGCGACCTCTGGCGACTTCTTGCCCGCCACGGCGAAGGCCAGCGCGGGAATCCGGCGCATGGCGTCGCCCATGACCATGACGTGCCGCAGCGAACGCAGCTCCGTGGACAGTTGCGCCAGCAGTCCCGCGTGGTACGACTTCGCCGAACCCAGCGACGTCACCAGCCGCTCGCGCCGCGAACCCATCGCCGCGTCGTCCAAGCCGGCGAGGTAGTCGATCGACGCGATCAGCCCGGCGAGCAACGGGTACGCGTGCGGCCCCAGTTCCATCCGGGCCGGGCCGCGCGCGGCCGGGTCGAGCGAGACCGACGGCAGCCGTTCGAGCAGTTCGGGATCGCGGAAGACCAGCGCCCCCACCGATGGTCCGCCCCAGGCCTGCGCCGAAACCACTATCACGTCGGCGCCGAGCGCGTTGAGGTCCAGCGGCACGAACGGCGCCGCGTACGTCGCGTCGACGACGACCAGCGCGCCGACGCGTTTGGCGAACTCGATCACCGTCGGGACGTCAGGCCGGGTGCCGACCGAACCGGACGCCAGCGTGACCGCGACGACCTTGGTGCGAGCGGAGACGAGGTTCTCGTACTGCCACGCGGGCAGCTCGCAGGTCTCGATGTCGATCTCGCCCCATCGCACGACCGCGCCGACACGTTTCGCGGCGCGGCGCCACGGCGCGAGGTTGGCCTCTTCGTCGAGCCGGGAGACGACGACCTCGTCACCGATCGTCCAGCGGTCGGCCATCGCGTCGACGAGACGGCGGATGAGGTCGGGCGCGTTGGGTCCGAGCACGACTCCGGCCGGGTCGGCGCCGACCAGGTCGGCGACCGCCCGGCGAGCGGCCGTGACAATGCTTTCCGCGCGCTGGGAGGCCGGAAACGCTCCGCCCGGCCCCGACACCGGAGCACGCATAGCCGTGGATACGGCCGAAGCGACCTGTTCAGGTACGAGCATTCCGGCGGCGCCGTCGAAGTGAATCCAGCCGTCACCCAGCGCGGGAAACAACCCACGGATACGAGCGACGTCGAACGCCATGGGGACACCGTACGGACGTGCGGTTCGACGCTTTACCCGGGGTTGGGTGCCCGACCACGGGGCGCGACGATTCCCGCTACGCTCGGAGACGGCGCCGAAAACCACGCTGCGCTTCGTACCCGACGTAAGCCAGGATGGAGCACATGACCGACCCAGTTTCCCGCGAATCGACCACCCCCGGCGACGGCGGCGGAGACTCCTCTCCCCACGTGGTGGTCGTCGGTCCCGACGGCACCCCGGTCGGCACCGCGCGCCTCGCCTCCGGCTCCGGCGAGCAGGGCGAAGGCGAGCAGCACGAGGAGTCGCTCGGCGACCTCGTCGAAGAACCCGCCAAGGTGATGCGGATCGGCACGATGATCAAGCAGCTGCTGGAGGAGGTCCGCGCCGCACCGCTGGACGACGCCAGCCGCACGCGCGTGCGTGAGATCCACCAGACCTCGATCCGCGAGCTGGAGCAGGCGCTGGCGCCGGAACTGCAGGACGAGCTGGAGCGGCTGGTGCGGCCGTTCACCGAGAATTCGACGCCGTCCGATGCCGAGCTGCGGATCGCGCAAGCTCAGCTGGTCGGCTGGCTGGAAGGGCTGTTCAGCGGCATCCAGACCGCGCTGTTCGCGCAGCAGATGGCCGCACGGGTGCAGCTGGAGCAGATGCGGCGCGGTCTCCCTGCCGGCCCTTCCGCCGGCGGCGGCACGGGCTTTGGCGGCGGTCCCGGTGAGGCGCACGGGCCCGGCCAGTACCTCTGACGCTCACGAGCGCGCTATGAACGGTCCGTTCCTTGCAAATTTTGCAAGGAACGGACCGTTCATAGCGTCCGGGGGTTGCGCAGCGGGCTGAAGAAGGTCCGCAGGTCCGCGATGAGCAAGTCCGGCACCTCCAGCCCGGGGAAGTGACCGCCGCGGTCCGGAGTGGACCAGTGCACGATGTTGTCGGTGCGCTCGGCGAGGTGCCGGATCGGGTGGCCGGTGTCCTTCGGGAACACGGCGACCCCGGTGGGCACAGTGGACTTCGGCGGTTCCTCGCCCCAAGCCCCGCCCGGCGCGGCGTAGATCCGCGAAGACGAGTTCGCCGTGCCGGTGAGCCAGTAGAGCATCGCGTTGGTGAGCAGATCGTCGCGATCGATCGCTTCTTCGGGGACGTCGCGCGAGTCCGAAGAGGACTCGAACTTCTCCACCAGCCACCCGAGCTGCCCGGCCGGTGAGTCGGTGAGCCCATAGGCAAGCGTTTGCGGCTTGGTCGCCTGGATCATCGCGTAGCCCAGCTCGCCGTACTGGAACTCCTCCGGATCCGACTCTGACACCGCCTCAGCGCTCGGCAACATCGTCAGATGCGCCCCGATCACCCGTTCCGGGCACCGGACGCCCACGGCGCGCGAGACGATCGCGCCCCAGTCGCCGCCGTGCAGCCCGAACCGCTCGTACCCGAGCCGCGACATCAGCACCGGCCAGGCGCCGGCGATCCGGTCGGAACCCCAGTCCGCCTCGGTCGTCGGCCCCGAGAAGCCGAACCCCGGCAGCGACGGCACGACGATGTGGAACGCGTCGTCGGGGTCGCCGCCGTACGCGCGCGGGTCGGACAGCGGCCCGATGACGTCGAGGAACTCCACAATGGACCCGGGCCAGCCGTGCGTGAGCACCAGCGGTATCGCGTCCGGCTCCGGCGACCGCGCGTGCAAGAAGTGGACGTTCGCGCCGTCGATGTTCGTCATGAACCCCGGGAAGCCGTTGAGTCGCTCCTCGTGTGCCCGCCAGTCGTAGCGGAGGCGCCAGTACTCGACGAGGTCCTGGAGGTACCCGAGCGGCGTGCCGAGCCCCCAGCCGACACCGTCGATCTCGTCCGGCCAGCGGGTGTTCGCCAGGCGGGTGGCGAGGTCGTCGAGGTCGCGCTGAGGAACGGCGATCTTGAACGGCGAGATGGTCATGCGACGACGGTAGGGAGGATCGAGGACAGCCGCGGACCTCGATCCAGCGGGCTCATACCCGGAACTGCGGCAAGACCCAATCCGACATCAGGTCGGCGACGTCCTCGACCCGTTCCTCTTCCACCTCCCTGCCCTCCGACCGGAGGAACAGGATCGTGTCGATCAACTCGATCTCCCTCGCGAGCAAGGGCCGGATCTGCAAGATGCTCGTTTCCCTGGCGACGGCGTCGAGGAGAGTGGCCCGGAAATCACTGCTGACGTCCATGTCCCCCGCTCAATCCCCAGACGGCTTCCACCCGGTCCAGTACCCGGTCCACACCCTGCCCGTCCACAACGGACGCGGCCGTCTCCGAGAATCGCCGCCGCACCACCGGATCCCGCAGCAAGGTCCGCAGCGTCTCGACGGCGTCGTCGTTCAGTGCCGCCGCGCTCCCCAGGCCGGCCGCGAGCCCGAGGTCCAAAGCTCCCCGGTACCCGGTCTCCTGGTTGTCGACCAGCCGCACGACGCCGGTCGGAACTCCGAGGCAGCACAGCTCCAGCAGCGTGACACCGGCCGCGCTCACCGCCACGTCCGTCTCCACCAGCAGGTCGAGCAGGCCAGGACCGGGCGGCGCGATGCGGAATTCCTGGCCGGGCAAGGCCTTCGGCACCACCGGTTCACCACGCACGAGGACATCGGCGACGAACGGCAGGCCCGTGTCACGCAAGGCATGCAGCAGCGCGCTGACCGTCTCGGCCCATTCCGTCCCGCCGCCGAGCACCACGGTCACGTGCGGCCGCTCGGCCCCCTCGCGGCCGCGACGCTTCTCTCGCGCCTCCCGGACCACATCTCGCAGCGGCGCGTAGGCCACTCCTCTGAGCAGTTCGGTGGAACCGTCGTCGGGCCGCGGCGCGGGCGCGAAGCCACAGTCGACGACGAGGTCCGCCGCGCGCCTGCCGAACACGTCGTCCTCGATGGACACCAGCAGCGCACCGGCGGCGTTGACGCTTTCACGCAGCTCGCCGAGGCCGTAGTGATCGACGAGCACCACGTCGAAGCCGTCGAAAGGCACGGACGGCAGTACCGGCACGGACAGCTCCCCGAACCGGGCCGCCAGCCACTCGGCGTTGTCCACGAAACCCGAGAACGCGACCTCCCAGCCCCGCGCGACCGCGCGTTCGGCGTAGGCGACCATGCGCGAGACATGGCCCGCGCCGATCGTCCCGGAGGCGTCGGCCCGCAGCACCAGTCGAGTCACCGGGCCACCTTTTTCTGCTCCACGTGCGCGTTGAGTCTCGCGAGATCGGGTCGCGCGCGCAGTACGGCGACCACTTCGCGCCAGTCGCCGACGCGGTCTCCCAGCTCGGCGACGACACCTTCGATGACCGCCCAATCCTCGGCGGTGTCCAACGTCACGCGCAGGTCCTCGGCGGGCGGGCTGACCACGACACCGAAGCAGGAGTACGTCTCCGGCCGCGAGTAAATGCCGGATGTCACGTGCTCCCGGTCGGCACCACGGGCGGTCTCGACCTGCTCGGCCAGCACTTCCGCACGCACGAGTTCGGCGTCGAAGCCGCGGGGCAAGGTACGCACCAGGGTCGTGCTCAGGTAGTCCAGCGAGGGCTGGGCGCGCCACAGGGTGACGAGCTGCCCGATCAGTGCCGGGTCGAGCAGCGGGCAGTCGGCGGTGAGCCGCACCACGGCATCGGCGGGATGAAGCGCACAGGCGGCGGCGAACCGCGCGAGGACATCGTCCAGCGGGCCTCGGGCGACCAGCGCGCCGTGCCGCTCGGCCTCCGCGGCCACCGCGTCGTCTTCGGCTTCGGTGGAGGTCGCGACCACGACGTCGTCGATTCCCGGCGAGGCCGCGGCGGCACGGACGACCCAGCCCAGCACGCTCCGGCCGGACAGGGGCCGCAGCACCTTGCCCGGCAGCCGGGTCGACGACGCCCGCGCCTGGATGACGGCGTTGACCACGTGGGCCCCGGGGGCTGGATCCATGGGTGACATGATGGCCTGCGGCAGTAGCACCGAAACGCGGAGGTCGACGATGTCCGAGCTGGATGGCTCCAGCATCCTGCTCACCGGCGGGACCGGTTCGTTCGGCAAGGCGTTCATCACCTACGCCCTGGCCGAGCTGAACCCGCGACGGCTGGTCGTGCTCTCCCGAGACGAGCTCAAGCAGTACGAAGCGCGTCAGCAGTTCGACAACGACCCGAGGCTGCGCTGGTTCATCGGCGACATCCGGGACCGCCGCCGCCTCGAGCGCGCGATGCACGGGGTCGACTACGTGGTGCACGCCGCCGCCCTCAAGCAGGTCGACACGGGTGAGTACAACCCGTTCGAATTCGTGCAGACCAACGTCGTCGGCTCGCAGAACGTCATCGAGGCCGCGATCGACACGGGCGTGAAGAAGGTCGTCGCGCTCTCGACCGACAAGGCGTCCAGCCCGATCAACCTCTACGGCGCCACGAAGCTGTGCGCCGACCGGATGTTCATCAGCGCGAACCACTACGCCGCGACGCATCCGACCAGGTTCTCAGTGGTCCGCTACGGCAACGTGATGGGCTCGCGCGGAAGCGTGATCCCGTTCTTCCGCGCGCTCGCGGCCAAGGGCGAGTCGCTGCCCATCACGCACAAGGAGATGACCCGTTTCTGGATCACCCTCCCGCAGGCCGTGCAGTTCGTGGTCGACTCGTTCGACCAGATGAACGGCGGCGAGCTGTACGTGCCGCGTATCCCGAGCATGCGGCTGGTCGAACTCGCGCAGGCCATCGCGCCCGGGTCACCGATGCACGAGGTCGGCATCCGGCCCGGTGAGAAGCTGCACGAAGAGATGATCGCCCCCGACGACGCCCGCCGCACGCTGCGGCTGACCGACCGCTACGTCGTCCAGCCGCATATCGCGGGCTGGGGTTACGAGCCGCCGTCGAGCGGCACCGCCGTGGCGGAGAACTTCGCGTACCGCTCGGACACCAACGACCTGTGGCTCGACGCCGATGAGCTGCGCGACCTGGTCGAGCAGTATGGCTGAGTCCGATGCCGCCTCCGCGGGAAAGAGCACGTCGGCTGACTTCCTCCCCTACGGCCGTCAGTCCATCTCGGACGAGGACATCGCCGCGGTCACCGAGGTACTGCGCGGCGACTGGCTGACCACCGGCCCGGCTGTCACGCGGTTCGAGGAAGACCTCGCCGAGCACACCGGCGGCACCCCCGCCGTCGCCGTCACCTCGGGCACCGCGGCACTGCACGTCGCGTACGCGGCGGCCGGGATCGGACCCGGCGACGAGATCGTCACGTCACCGATGACGTTCGTCGCCACCGCCGCGACGGCCGCGCTGCTCGGCGGCAAGGTCGTCTTCGCCGACGTCGAGGCGGACACCGGGAACCTCGACCCGGCCGCCGCTTCGGCTGCGGTCACCTCGCGGACCAAGGTCGTCGCGGCCGTCGACTACGCCGGACACCCCGCTGAGCTGGACGAACTCGGCCGCATCGCGCACGACAACGGCGCGCTGCTCCTGGAGGACGCCGCGCATTCCGTCGGCGGCAACTGGCAGGGCAGGCCGGTCGGCTCGCTCGCCGACCTCACCACGTTCTCCTTCTTCCCCACCAAGAACCTCACCACGGCCGAAGGCGGCGCGGTGATCGCCGGTTCGGACGAGCTGCTGGCGCGCGCCCGCGGCTTCCGCAACCACGGGCTGGTGCGGGACAAGGCCGCGCAGCGTTATCCGGACGAGGGCGCGTGGCACCAGGAGGTGCATGAGTTCGGCCTCAACTACCGGTTGCCGGATGTGTTGTGCGCCTTGGGAAGCAGCCAGCTGCGACGGCTCGCGGAGTTCAAGAAGCGCCGCGCCGGGATCCATGCGCGCTACACCGCCGCACTGTCCTCTTTGGACAGCGTACTGACGCCCGCGGTACGCGACGGCGCGGACCCGGTGTGGCACCTGTACCCGCTGCGAGTCCTCGAAGGACGACGGCGCGCGTTGTTCGACCACTTGCGCGCCAAGGGAATCGGCGTGCAGGTCAACTACATCCCCGCGTACTGGCATCCGGTGTTCGAAGACCTCGGATACCGGCGGGGCCTGTGCCCGAACGCGGAGCTGTACTACAGCCGAGAGCTTTCGCTGCCGCTGTTCCCGGCGTTGACCGACGCCGACGTGGACCGCGTCATCGACGAGGTCCACGCCTTCTTCGGCTAGATCAAGCCCCAGCTGAGCGCGGTGCCCTTCGGGACATCAGAGGCGAACTCGCGGCCGAGCACGTTCACGATCTCCGACGGCGCCAGCCCACCGGCGGGCCGGATCGAGCGCACGTTCTCCCGCGTCACGGTGTCCCCGGCACGCACGTCCTCGACGACGTAGAGGGACCGCCGCAGCCGCAGTCCTTCCTTCTCGCTCTCGCGCGGCCCGATGACCGCCGCGCCCAGCGCCTCCCAGGCGCGATGCGACTCGGTGACCAGCGCGGCCAGCTCGGCGGGCTCCAGGGAGAACTCCGAGTCGACGCCGCCGTCGCTCCTGGCCAGGGTCACGTGCTTCTCGATCGCGACGGCGCCGAGGGCGACGGCCGCCAGCGGGGCGCCGATACCGGGCGTGTGGTCGGACAGGCCGACGAGCGTCCCGGTCACACCCGCCAGGACGGGCAGGCCGCGCAAGTTGCTCTCCGCGGGCGAGGCGGGGTAGCTGGCGGTGCAGCCGAGTACGATGAGCTGGTCGTTACCCGCCCCACGCGCGGTTCGCACCGCCGCGTCGATCTCGGCGACGCTGGCCATCCCGGTCGAGATGATCAGCGGTTTGCCGGTCTTCGCGCACAGTTCGATCAGCGGCAGGTCGACGATCTCCGACGACGCGATCTTGTACGCGGGCGCGTCCAGCGATTCCAGCAGGTCGACCGCGGAGGGGTCGAACGGGCTGGAGAAGATTTCGAGACCGTGGGCGCGGGCCCGTTCGAACAGCGGCTCGTGCCACTCCCACGGGGTGTGGGCGCGCTCGTAGAGCTGGTAGAGGTTCTCGCCGCCCCACAGCGAATGCGAGTCGCTGACCCGGAAAGCGGGGGTGTCGACGTCGATGGTGATCGTGTCGGGCCGGTAGGTCTGCAATTTGACCGCTTGCGCGCCGGTTTCGGCGATCGCGTCGACGATCTCCAGCGCCCGGTCCAGCTCACCGTTGTGGTTCCCGGACATTTCGGCGATGACGAACGGCGGATGCCCGGCTCCGATGCGGTGCGCGCCGATCCGGACTTCCTTTGCTGACATGGACGAAACGCCTCCCTGACGACGGTCTGCTCAAGCCACAGTCTTACGCAGCTTCCGGAAACCGTCGACGGCGGGCGCGGTCTCGGTGTACCCCGCCCGGTCGAAGAGCGCGGCCGACGCGGCGTTGTCCTGGTGCACGGCCGCCACCACGACCCGCGCCCGGTGACCGGCGGTGAAGGCTCGCTCACCCGCGGCCAGTACCGAGCCCGACAGGCCACGGCCCCGGCTTTCCGGCGCGAGGGTGATGCTGACCTCCCAGACACCCTCCTCCTCGCGATCGAACCGGACGGTGCCGACCGGGACCCCGTCGAACTCGACGACGTACAGCGCTCTCTCGGTCGACGCGAGTACCCCACGCAGCCAGGCCGAATGCTCGTCCAGCGCGATGACGCCGGTCGAACGCGAGGCCTGCCGGGTGCGGGGGTCGTTCCGCCAGTCCAGCAGCAGCCCGGCGTCGGCCTCCGTGGCCGCTCGGGCCAGTACGGTCACCGAGCCTGGTCGGCGGTCTCGCGCTGCTGGTCTTCGAGGCGGCGCAGCCGGTCCTCGTAGCGGGCGATGCCGGCCAGCCGGACGCGGATCTGGGCGTGCTGACGCTGGATCTCCTGGATCAAGCTGCGTGCCTCGGCCAGTTCGGGCTTGTCTGCGTGCGCCGGCAGCGAGATCGACACGCGCAGATCCTCCAGCTGGGCCTCCTGGGCCGCGACGCTCGGGATCAGCCGGTCCAGCTCGGCGCGGGTCCAGCGCAGGTCACCGCGTGCGTGCTCGAGGCCGCTCTCGGCGCCGTCGAGCCGTCGGCGGTGGTCCGCGGTGGCGTGTTCGAGTTCGTTGACCCGCCCGTTGAGGTCGCGGAGCCGCTCGTCGATCCGGAAGTCGATGAGCCGGGCGATCCGGCCGATCACGCCGTTGCGGAGTTTCTGCACTGCCATGGGGTGGTTCCTTCTCAGGGTGGGCTGACTGCGGTGTCAGCGCAGGAGTTCGGTTTCGCCGGTCTTCGTCCAGGAGTCCAGCAGCCTGCCCTCGGCGGCGATCTGGTGTTCGGGGCCGACGATGCAGGAGTCGCCCGCGGCGTGCTCCCAGTGGGTCTGGTCCGGGTCGTCGATGAACGAGAAACCGGACAGGATCAGGTTGGCGTGCGGGAACGACGTCCGCGCGATCCAGGCGGCCAGCGTCCCGGTGGTCGACCACAGGCCCTGTTCGCGGCTCGGCAGGCCGAGCGCGTCCGAGAGCGGCAGGACGACTTCACGGTTCGGCACCGGCACGTAACCGAGGTCACCGGGCCACCAGCCCGGGATGTCTTCGGGTTCCCAGTGCATCCGGCCCGGCTCGACCAGCAGGTAGAGCCGCTGACGGTAGTCACGGAAGACGTGCTTGGTGGCGCGGACGGCGCGGTTGAACACGACGACGTGCACCCGGCTGCCGACGGTTTCGGGGCCGCCCGGCTCGTCCACGACGAAGCCGTTGACCCGGATCACGAGGTCACAGGCGTCGATGGCCTTCGCCCGCCGAGGGTCCGGCGGCAGCGGCTGATTCCCGACCACGGCCACCGAACGGGGCTCCGGCCGGTCGGCGTATGCGGCGAGCAGATTGACCATCAAGCTCGCGTCGCCGAGTGCAGCAGTCATGAGGGCAGAAAGTACCAGGCACGCACCGCGTCCGGGCGCCAAGCCGACGGTAGCTTTCCGTGTCCGGCCGGGGCGGCCCAGGCACCGGCCGCCCCATCGGTACCCTCGTTCCCGTGCATGCCACCAGCACGGTTCACGCCGCCGACAGTGCTGCGCCGACCTCGGTCCCGCCGATTTCGGACAGCAAGACCTTCGCGCGCGCGTTCGCCGACATCAAGACCGGTTTCGCCGCCAAAGAGCTGTGGGGACACCTCGGCTGGCAGGACATCAAGCAGCGCTATCGCCGCTCGGTGATCGGCCCGTTCTGGATCACCATCAGCCAGGGCGTCATCGCACTCGGCCTCGGACTGCTGTACTCCCAGCTGTTCAACATGCCGACGGCGACGTTCCTGCCCTACATCAGCACCGGCTTCATCATCTGGGGCTTCATCAGCGGCTGCCTGTCCGAGGGCATGGAGACCTTCATCTCCAACGAGGGGCTGATCAAACAGCTCCCGGCGCCGCTGTCGGTCTACGTGCTGCGGACGGTCTGGCGCCAGACCCTGATGCTGGTGCACAACCTGATCGTCTACGTGATCGTCGTTTCGATCTTCTTCACCGCGCTGAACCACAAGTACACGCTGAACACCGGCAACTGCGACGGGAACTTCTCCGGTATCTGCCACCCCGGTATCGGCTGGTACTCGCTCACCGCGATCCCCGGTTTCTTCCTGCTCGCCCTGAACGCCGGCTGGGTCACCTTGCTGCTGGGCATCATCTCGACCCGCTACCGCGACATCCCGCAGGTGATCAGCTCGGTCATTCAGCTGCTCTTCTACCTGACGCCGATCGTCTGGCCGATCGACCAGCTGATGGACGGTGGCGCGCGGGTCGGCACCTCGTGGGCGCTGCCCTACGTTTACGGCAACCCCTTGTTCCATTTCATCCAGATCGTGCGCGCGCCGATGATCGGGCAGGCCGTCAGCCCCTACAGCTGGGTGGTCGTGGGTGGCATCACCGTCATCGGCTGGATCCTCGCGCTGGTCGCGATGCGTAATTACCGTTCCCGCGTCTCTTATTGGGTGTGACAAGTGGTCAGCATTGATGTGCACAACGCCTTCGTCGACTTCCCGATCTTCGACGCGAAGACCCGCTCGCTGAAGAAGCGGGTGCTGGGCAAGGTCGGCGGCAAGATCGGCACCGAGAGCAAGGTGCCGATCATCGAAGCCCTCCACGACGTGACGCTTTCGCTGAAACAGGGCGACCGCGTCGGCCTGGTCGGCCACAACGGCGCCGGGAAGTCGACGCTGCTGCGACTGCTGTCCGGAATCTACGAGCCCACGCGCGGCTCGGCGAAGATCTCCGGCAAGATCGCGCCGGTCTTCGACCTCGGCATCGGCATGGACCCGGAGATCTCCGGGCTGGAGAACATCATCGTCCGCGGCCTGTTCCTCGGGATGACCGCGAAGCAGATGGAAGCCCGCGTCGACGACATCGCGGAGTTCACCGAACTCGGCGACTACCTGCAGATGCCGTTGCGGACCTACTCGACCGGTATGCGCGTGCGGCTGGCGCTCGGCGTGGTCACCTCGATCGACCCGGAGATCCTGATCCTCGACGAGGGCATCGGCGCGGTCGACGCGGCGTTCCTCAACAAGGCGAAGGACCGGCTTAAGGACCTCGTGAAGCGGTCCGGGATCCTGGTGTTCGCCAGCCACTCGGACGAGTTCCTCTTCGAGCTCTGCGACTCCGCCATCTGGATGGACGAGGGGCATGTCAAGCAGCGCGGTTCGCTGCGCGACGTGCTCACCGGCTACAAGGGGCGCGACCCGTTCGAGAGCATGAGCAAGGAGACACTGCAGCGGTTCGGCATCGAGCCGGAGCCGGTGTCGCTGACGAACGGCGGCCAAGGATGACCAGCGAGACCCGGCAGTTACCCGAAGGCGCCGTCGTCGGTGTCGTCGTCACGCGCCATCGGCGGGAACTGCTTTCGGACTCGCTGAAGGTGATCGCCGCGCAGACGCGGCCGATCGATCACCTCGTCGTGGTCGACAACGGACCGGACCAGTCGGCTCGGGGCGTCGTCGAGGACTATCCGCTTCCCTTCACGTACCTGCCTTCACACCGCAATCTCGGCGGTGCGGGCGGGTTCGCGCTCGGCATGCTGCACGCGCTTTCGCTGGGCGCGGACTGGATCTGGCTGGCCGACGACGACGGCCGCCCCGCCGACGAGAACGTGCTCGCGATCCTGCTGGCCGAGGCCGAAAAGCGGGGCCTTGCCGAGATTTCCCCGGTGGTGTCCAACATCGACGCGCCGGACAAGCTCGCGTTCCCGTTGCGGCGCGGGCTGACCTGGAAGCGTTCGTCGTCGGAACTGGGCGTGGACTTCCTGCCAGGTATCGCCTCGCTGATGAACGGCGCGCTGTTCCGCGCGTCCACTTTGGACGTCGTCGGCGTGCCGGACCTGCGGTTGTTCTTCCGCGGCGACGAGGTCGAACTGCACCGGCGCCTGGTGCGCTCGGGACTGCCGTTCGGCACCTCGCTCAAGACCGCGTACCTGCACCCGGACGGCTCGGACGAGTTCAAGCCGATGCTGGGCGGCCGGTTCCACGCGCAGGATCCGGAGAACGAGGTCAAGCGCTACTACACCTACCGCAACCGCGGGTACCTGCTGTCGCAGCCGGGCATGCGCAAGATCGGCGCGCTCGAAGTGGTGCGGTTCGGGCTGTACTTCGTCGGTGTGAAGCGGGACCCGAAGGCGTTCCTGCAGTGGCTCAAGCTGGTGCGCCAGGGCCGCAAGGAGAAGTTCTTCCGCTACTGAGACGGCTTCCAAGTACTTGAAGGCCGCCGCCTTCCGTGCGCTAGGCGCCAGGGTCCCGGCAAAGTCGAGGTCTGCAGGTCAGGCGAATATTCGTCGCTATGTGACCTCGCGGAGCTTGATCAACAGAGGTTCAGGGACATGCTCCCTCCGGTAGACGCCCGAGTGGGGAGGATTTAGGACGTTGAACGTCCGAAATCCTCCCCACTCGACCCTTACGGGCACTGGCGATGCCGAACCCGGATTACCACCAGCAGTGCAGACCAGCAGCTCTGCGACCCTGCCACTAAGCGCGGGGGCCTCCATGGACTTCAAGCGGGCAAAAGCGCCGGTACCGAGCCGGACGTCCTCTATTCGCCGATCACCGGCGGCGCGGTGCGCATGTCGGTCCCGAAGACCTCGTCCGGGTCGCCCTCGACGAGGTACGTCGGACGCTGGTGCTCGGTGTCCTCGTCCCCGTCCGCCTGCTGACCGCGGCCACCCATACCGCCACCCATACCGCCACCCATACCCGGCCCGCCACGACCGGCCGCGCCACCGCCGAGACCACCCATACCGCGGCCCGCCGCCGCTTCGGCGGCGCCGACACCGCCGGGACGGGCCGCGCCGGACGCGGACCCCGAACCGGGCGTGGAACCGGCGCCGCTGCCGGGGCCGAATCCGGTTCCGCCACCGCCGCGGCTGTTTCGTCCGTTGTACTCGGAATCACCCATCCCGCCGCCGCCCATCATGGGCGCCATCGGCATGGGGCTCATCGGCATCGCGTTCGAGTTCGAGGGACCGGGCGTGCTGATCGGCGCCGGTCCGCCCTGGAGACCGGACGGTGTCGTCCCCGAGGGGAGGCTGCCGGATCCCGTGCTCGAACCGGGGCCGGGGAGGTGGCCGGTGCCACCCGGCGGGATGGCGGTGCCGCCACCGCCGCCGCCCCCACCGCTGCCAACTCCACCGCCACCGCCCCCACCGCCGCCGCTACCGGGCGGGATGTAGGTGTTGCCGGGCGGGTTCGAACCAGGCGGGTTCGAACCGGGAGGCAGCTCGTACGGCTGCGGCCTGATCGGGGTTTCGTCGATGCCTCCACCGCCGCCCACGCCGAACTTCGGCGGCTCGGCGAACGCCGGCTGCTTCGACGCGGCCTCGTACAAGGACTTGTCGTAGGCCTGCATGGCGGAAGCCGCCTGGGTGTGGGCCTCCTGGCTGTCCTTCTGCTTCTGGATGGACTTGTCGATGTTGTCGCCGAGGTTGAATGGGTTCGACGTCATCCAGCCGCCGACCTCGTCCTTCCAGTTGAAGGGGATCGGCGCGGGCATCACGTTCTTCACGTGGGAAGCCGCGGTGCCCTGGTCGTAGATCGTCTCGGACGCGAGCTTCGCGTTCTGGGAGTTCGTGTCCGACCACTTGCTGAGGCTCTTGAAGTAGCCCTGCGCGTTGCCCGCCGCGTCACCTTCCCAGGTGCCCTGCGACGCCGTGACGGCCTTGTCCATCGTCGTCGAGAAGGTGTTGAACGCCTTGTGCAGGTCGTGGTACGCCGTGGAGACCTCGGTGACCTGCTCGACGTTCAAGTCGCTCTTGATGAACTGCTCGAGCTTCTCGTGGTCGTAACCCTGGTAGTCCGCGTTCGACGGCTCCAGCCCCTCGACGTACTGGACGTCGCCGTTCTTGGTCAGCTGATCGACGTTCTTGTCGCCGACCTCCTGGGACTGCTGGTGCGCCTTCCCGGAGGCCATGAACTGCTTGACCGCACCGAACAGCCAACCGTCACTGGGGTCGACGCCCTCCTGGGCCTTCTGCTGGAAGTACGCGTCCCGTCCCGCGGGCGAAAGGTCGGAGACCTGCTTCTCGCTCAGGTTCGGTGTCTTCGTGGTCATCCTGATTCCCCCTTAGCTCTTCGGAAGCTTCGGTTCGACGATGTCGGCGACCTTCTCGGCGATCCCACAGGCCTTCTCGGTGTCGTCGGCCGCGACCAGGACGTCGACACGCGCCGACGCGCCGAGTTCGAGGGCCATCAAGCACCCCGCCGGGGGCCTGGGTGCCAGAACCGCCTTGCGCCCGTTGACATTGCCGGTGGTCTTGCCGTTACCGGCGTCGCTCACCGTGTCGAGACCCTGTGTGTCACGGACACCGACACCGATCGAAAGGCTTTCCGAGGCTGTCGCCGCCTCCTTGTTGAGCGTGCAGAGACGGGCTCCGCCCGCGTTTTCGGTCGTCGGTGGCTTGAATGTCCCATAGGACGCCAGGTCCGTCGCGCCGACGAGTGAACACGGGTCGATCGACGCGGTGTCCGCGCCGGACGTGGGCGCGGCGCCGGACGCGCTCGACGACGCAGGAGGGGCTGACGGCGCGGGACTGGCGTTTCCCGGCTTTTCGCTGGAGCACGCGGCCAGCAGCAGGGCGGCCGCGGCGAGCGGCACCACGTAGAGCTTCTTCATCGTCCTCAGGCCTGAACCTTCTTGGTGGCGTCGAGCGCCCGGTCTTCGGCACCCTTGTACAGTCCGGCGGCCCTGGCCAGCGCCTCGTCGGCGTCCTTGACCACCTGCTCGAACTGCCCGATGACCGCGCTCGCGGAGTTGGCCGACTGGGCCGCGCCCTTGTGGTCGTGGGCCGCGACCGCCTTGCCGTAAGGGTGGCCACCCAGCTGCGGTGCGTCGTTCAGCGCCATGGTCTTGATCTTCAGCGCGCTGAGTTCCTCCGACATGTTCGCCAGCGCCTCACGAAGCGGCTTGACACCCTCTTCGCTGATCTTGAAGCCGCCGCTCTTGGCGGCCGAGACCAGCTTCTGGGTCTCGGCGCTGACCTTGGCGATCGCCTCCTGGTTCAGCCCGCCCTTGGCCACATAGCCGGCTGCCGCGCCCATGGCGGCGCCGATCGAGTAGTCCGGTGCCGCCTGTCCGCCGTCCGCTTCGAAAGCCATCGTCCGCCCCACTGCATCGTCTGCTCGCCCGTGCGTACCGCCCGGCAGTCTACTAGCCGGGCAATCGGCGCAACGGTGATTCTCCGATCACCGAAGATCTCTCCAAAACTGTGACGAAACAGGCGTCAACCCGGTTCCCGACGGTTCAGAACTGGCCTTCGAGCTGGGCGTACAGCTGTTGCGCGATCCTCGCGTTGTCGGCCGGAGCGTAGGTCAGCCAGCTTTGCCCGTCGGCCGCCTGGCGCGAGGTCATCATGAACCGGCCAGCTTCGGTGTCGAACCAGGCCAGCGGCGGGAAGACCTGGCCGCCGCGGATGAACACACTGAACTGGCCCACGCGCGTCTTCGGCTTCTCGAAGATCCGCTCCACCTGCCGCTGCTGCGGGTTCGACCCGTGAGAACGGGGACCGCTGACACCGGCGAAGGGGTCGTAGGCGTCGTCGTTGCGAGGGCGCTTCGGCGCGCTGACGGGCTTCGCGATGGTGACGGACTGGCCGGGGCCCGCAGGGGTGAGCGGCAGCAGGTCGACGATCGACGCGACGATCGCGGTCGGCCTGGTCTCCTCGAAGACGAGCAGGTTCTCCTCCTGGCGCGCGACGACCGCGAACTGGCCGTTCGTCGCCGCCCTCGCGAAGAGCTGCTTGTCCTTGTCCATCTGCGCGACCGCCCAGACGGCGAGCTGCGGGTTGACGAACGTGGCGAGCGCGAGTTCGACGTCGGCGTCGAGCCTGCCGCCGCGCATCAGGCCGCGGCCTTCGAGATCACGGAAGACTGCCTCACGCACCATCGCGCGCTGATCGGTCGTGGTGCCGATGTGCGGGACGTCGAACGGGACCGGCGCCGGCCCGAACCGGCCGTGTTCGAGCAGGATGTCCACCGCCGCCAGCGACAGCGAGAACGAATGCGGCATCGCCTTTTCCCCCCGCGGGTGTCTTGTTCGTCGGGATGAACGTAGTCCACGTACCCGATACGCCCGCAGCGAACCCGCTTGCCCGGCTGTGATCAAGACTGGTGCCATGGGTCCATGGCAGATCAGAAACCCGCGCTCGTCCTCCATCTCGCCGCCGGCGGGGAGCCGCTGCTCTTCGCGCTCACGGCGGAAGAAACCGAACGGCTGACCAAGGACCTTTCGCATTTCGTCCGCACCGGTTCGGTCCAGACGGTCCAGACCAAGGACGACTCCGAGGTGGCGATCAACTTCTCCCATGTCGCCGCCGCCTACATCGACGACCTGAACCGCAAGAACCGGGTGTTCGGGTTGCACTAGTCGCGGGAAGAGCTTCAAGCCCGTCTTGATCTCCGGGCGGCTGGCGGCGACCAGCAGGAAGGTGGCTTTCCGGACGAACCGCTGGGGGTGTCGTCCGGCGACTACCGACGTGCTGCCGTTGGCCGCGACCAGCGCGCCCGCCGCCCGGGCCGCGGGCAGTGACGGCGAATCGGCGAGGCCCGCGTCGAGCCGCTCGCGGACGGCCACGTCGGTCCGAGACGGTGCTCCACGCGGCACGACACGCCGCGGGACTGATGCCCCCAATGCCACATTGGGGGCAGCGACCCTCAGCCCACTCACGACCCTGGGCCCAGATGCAAGGAACGGTCCGTTCCTCGCGAAATTTGCGAGGAACGGACCGTTCATGGCATTGCCTACAGCTCGTAGAGCCGCTTCCAGTTGTCCCGCGACGTCAGTTCGGGCATGGAGCGCTTGTACTGCTCCTGCACCGCGGCGCCTTCCTTGCGAAGCCGCTGGATGACCTTCGCGCCCTTCCGTGCCAGGTCGAACATCTTCGCGCGGTCGTACGAGCGGACCCGCACGCCTTCCTGCGATGCGTCGGTGACGACGGCGGTGTCGAAGGTCGCGACGTGCCACCAGTGGGCCTCGTCGATCGGGATCGCGCCGAGCGAGTGACGGCTGCGGCCCAGCACCCGGTCGAAGATCCGCTTGATCAGCACCAGGCGCTGCATGCTGGGCCGCGGCGCGCTGTTGATGATGCCGATGTCGTTCGACGCGATGCCCGGGACGTCGGTGGCCTTGTGCCGCTTCGTCTCGGGGAACTCGTCGCGGATCCGGCGGATCTCCTTCATCGCGGCGACGCCGCCGTCACGCAGGACCTCCGGCCCCTCGAGGAAGTCCTCGACGGCCTTGATCAGCGTGGCGGACAGGCCGTACTGCATGCCGAGCAGATACCGGACCAGCTGCGCGACGAGTACGCGCGAGAGCAGGTTCAGATTGAACGGCGAGTGCAGCGCGGCGGTGATGATCGAGTTCCGCAGGTTGAAGTAGCGGTGCCACTCGTCCCAGTCCTTCCAGTGGAAGTCGGCGTGCCAGACGCCGGCGCCCGGAAGGGTGACCGTGGGGAAGCCGTGCGCACGGGCGCGGTAGCTGTACTCCGCGTCATCCCACTGGAAGAAGAACGGCAGCGGGTAGCCCGTGGCCTTGACGACCTCGTAGGGGATCAGGCACGACCACCAGCCGTTGTACCCGGCGTCGAGGCGGCGCTCCTGGCGGTTCGGCTTGAGGGTCTCCTCGTCGACGCCGAGCAGGTCGGCGGTCGAGAGCGAGTGCGTGACCGGCTGGCCGGGCTCCAGCGTGTTCAGCCGGGCGTACTCCGCGCCGACGTGCAGCTGGTTCGGGTGCAGCAGGTTCAGCATCTGCCCGCCGACGATGACCGGGTTGACCGTGCGGTTGGAGAACGCGGTCATCCGGATCACTAGATCCGGCTCCAGCAGCACGTCGTCGTCCATGAACAGGACGTTCGCGTGCTCGGTCTCGGTGTGCCCGGCGACCTCGTAGAGGCCGCGGGTGAAGCCGCCTGCACCGCCGAGGTTCGGCTGCTTGATGTAGTGCAGCTTGTCGCCGAGGTCCTTCGCGACCTGCTCGAAGCCGTCACGCGACTCGACGAGGTCGGTGCCCTGGTCGGCGACGTAGATCGCGTCGAGCGTCTCCAGCGAGGAGACGTCGGCGGCGAGCGCCTGCAGGTTCGACAGGCAGTCGTCGGCGCGGTTCATCGTGCAGATGGTCACCGCGGTCGGGCGGATCTTCTCCGGCGCCTCGACCGTCCAGCGGACGTTCTCGACGCGGAGCGACTGGCCGCCCTCGGTCTCGAGGTCGAGCCAGAGCGCGCCGCCGTCGTAGAACTTGTCGAGCTTCGCGGACAGCGTCACCTTCTGCCGCTTCGCGCCCGCGACGATCTCGGCGGCGACCACACGCGAGTCGCCCTCGATGTCGGAAGCGCCGACGGACAGCTGCCCGTCACCGGTGACGACGGCCTCGACGGCGACCTCGGTCACGTCGGTCCAGCGCTGCCAGTAGCTCGCGGGGAAGCGCCCGAAGTAGGTGTTGCCGGACACCTTCGACGCCGGCTCGATGGCGATGCCCGCGCGCTCGCGCACGGCACTGCCCCATTCGAGCTCGGCGTAGAGGTCCTTGCTGACGATAGGGGCCGGGCCGGCGTAGAGCCCGCGCTGCGCGGTGAGACGGCCCTGCGGGGTGCGTTCCGCGAAGCGGGTGTCGTCGACAGTGCTCACCATGGCGCTCGGGGCCTCTCCGGTGACGGCGGCTTTACCGGGCATGAATCCTCAGTTCTCCTCTGTGCTTATGGCGGTGGCGCGGGGCTCACGGAAGACGACCCACTTGAGCATGACGAAATTGATCACGGTCGCGGTTGCCTGCGAAACGACCCAACCGAAAGTGGCCTTCCAGGCCGACTCCGGCAGGACGTGCAACATCGTGCGGTTGACGCCCACGGCGACGAGGAACGTTACGGCGTACAGGAGTACGAAGCTACCGATCTGACGTGCGCCCTCCTGGCGTCCACCGGCGAAGGTGAACTTGCGGTTCAGGAAGAAGGCGGTCGTGGTGCCCACGATGAAACTGAGCGCGCGGGCGATGTCCACCCACGGCGACACGTCCATTCCGAGGGCACGAAGCCCCTGGTAAACACCGAAATCAACCAAGGCGCAGAAGCCGCCGACGAGCGCGAAGCGGATGAGCTGCCCGAGCAGCCCGGGAGGGGACGGCGCTGCCGTCGAACCGGCTTGCGGGTCGGTCGCCACCACTGCTCTACCTCATAAACTGCTGGGGCTGGTGCCCAAAGTGTAGAAGCGAGCACTTCAGGGTCACGTTCCGGGCAGTGTTCGGCGTGGTTACCCTGGTCGGCGTGACCCAAGCACCCAAGACACAGCGGCAGACGCTCATGGGCTGGGCGAGGACGTCGCCGAGTATCGCGGACGTCCTGAGCACCCCCGACGTGGAGTCCATCGCCCGCGCGGTGACGCAGGCCGGGGAACGCGGGGTCATCGCGCGCGGTCTCGGCCGGTCCTACGGCGACCCGGCCCAGAACGCCGGCGGCCTGGTCATCGACATGACCGCGCTGGACCGCATCCACTCGATCGACCCGGATTCGGGCATCGTCGACCTCGACGCGGGCGTCAGCCTCGACAAGCTGATGCGAGAGGGCCTCCCCTACGGCCTTTGGGTCCCGGTGCTGCCGGGTACCCGGCAGGTGACCATCGGCGGCGCGATCGCGAACGACATCCACGGCAAGAACCACCACTCGGCTGGCAGCTTCGGCAACCACGTCGTGTCGCTGGACCTCGTCACCGCCGACGGCCAGGTGCGCACGCTGACCCCGGAGGGCCCGGACTCGGAGCTGTTCTGGGCGACAGTCGCGGGCATCGGCCTGACCGGCGTCGTCGTCCGGGCCAAGATCCGGATGACGAAGACCGAGACGGCTTACTTCAAGGCCGACATCCAGCGCACGGCGAATCTCGACGAGACCCTGGCGCTGGTCACCGACGGCTCCGAAGACAACTACACGTACTCCTCCGGCTGGTTCGACTCGATCTCCACCGGTTCGAAGCTGGGCCGCGCCGCCTTTCAGCGCGGCTCGCTCGCCAAGCTGGACGAGCTGCCACCCAAGCTGCGCGTGGATCCGCTCAAGTTCAATCCGGGCACCCTCGCGACGCTGCCTGACGTGTTCCCGAACGGGCTGGCCAACAAGCTGTCGTTCTCGGCGATCGGCGAGCTGTACTACCGAAAGACCGCGAAGAACGCGCGCGACCAGATCCAGAGCCTGACCGCGTTCTACCATCCGCTGGACCTGTTCGGCGAGTGGAACCGCGCCTACGGCTCCAGGGGTTTCCTGCAGTACCAGTTCAGCACGCCGCTGAACGCGCACGAGCCGCTGCGCCGCATCATCCAGAAGGTCGCCGACTCCGGGCACGTGTCGTTCCTCAACGTGTTCAAGCAGATGGGCGAGGGCAACGCGGCGCCGCTGTCGTTCCCGCACCCCGGCTGGATGGTCTGCCTCGACTTCCCGATCAAGGACGGCCTGAGCCGCTTCTGCCAGGAACTCGACGAGGACGTGCTCGCGCTCGGTGGCCGCTTGTACACGGCGAAGGACTCGCGGACCTCCGCGGAGAACTTCGCGAAGATGTACCCGCGGCTCGAGGAATGGCGCAAGGTCCGCGCTTCCGTTGACCCCGAAGGCGTTTTCGCCTCTGACATGTCCCGAAGGTTGGAACTGTGATCGACGCTGTGGGCAACCCCCAGTCCCTGCTGCTGCTCGGCGGCACGTCCGACATCGCGCTCGCGATCGCGGAGAAGTACCTGGCCGAGCGCCCCCTCCGGGTCGTGCTGGCCGGGCGCCAGTCCCCGCGGCTCGACGCCGCGGCCCAGCGCTTGAAGGACAAGGGCGCCGAAGTGTCCACTGTGGACTTCGACGCCAAGGACACGGACTCGCACCCGGCCGTGCTGGACAAGGCCTTCGATGGCGGCGACATCGACGTCACCGTCGTGGCTTTCGGCCTGCTCGGCGACCAGGAGGAGCTGTGGCAGGACCACGCGAAGGCCGTCGAGGCGGCGACCGTGAACTACACGGCCGCGGTTTCGGTGGGTGTCGCGCTGTCGAACAAGCTCAAGACGCAGGGCCACGGCAAGGTCATCGCGCTGTCGTCGGTCGCCGGTGAGCGCGTCCGCCGGTCGAACTTCGTCTACGGCTCCTCCAAGGCCGGTTTCGACGGCTTCTACCTGGGTCTCGGCGAGGCCCTGGCCGAGTTCGGCGTGCAGATCACCGTCGTCCGCTCCGGCCAGGTCCGGACCAAGATGACCGAAGGTCTCAAGGACGCCCCGCTGACGGTGGACGCCGCGCAGGTCGCCGAAACCTCGGTCAACGCCTCGCGCGCCGGTAAGGAACTGGTGTGGTCGCCCGCGCCGTTCCGCCTGGTCATGTCCGCCCTGCGGCACATCCCCCGGCCGATCTTCCGGAAACTGCCGATCTAGGGAACGACAACCCCCGCATTTAGTCCTCTAGTTGCGGTAGTTGCGCGTGCAAGGACCGCAACTAGAGGACTAATTGCGGCGGGTGGGGGGCTACCGGGTCGCGGGCAGCAGGTACAGCTTTTGGGTGCCCATCCACGGTGAGCTGATCGTCCAGGTGGCCAGTGCGTTCGGTGGCGGTGCCCTCCGGGTGGTGGCCAGCACCAGGTCCGGGGTCGCGGGCGGGACGCTGTGGTCGAAGAACCGGAAGTTTGCTGCCAGCAGGGCTTTGCCGAGATCACCGCTGCGGTTCTTCGTCTCGACGATCGCCGGATCGACCGAGCCGCGATCGGAGAACTGGTCGACGATGTCGCAGTCGCAGGCGTAGGCGAGCGCGCCGACCTCACCGGCGCTTTCCACCTTGCGCCCCTTGGTCAGTTCGCCCAGTTGCGAGCCGATCTCGCGGTATTCGTCGGACGCGGCGTGGTTGCTGGTGATCGGCGCGAACCGGCGCGGCAATTCGGGAGTCGCGTAGGCGACGGCGCTCACGAGCAGGAACGCGCCGGCGAGGGTTCCCGCGCCGAGCCGGGCGCGGCCGGGTACCGCGCAGGCAGCGGCGGCGAGGAAGATCGTCGCGCCGGTGATGCTCGGCGCGTAATACCAGTGATAGGGCGGGACATTCAGCCAGCAGTACGCCAGATAGTGCGCCGCACCGGCGATCGCGAGCGTCGCGAACGGCGCCAGCCGCTTCGCCTGTTCCGAGCCACGCCGGTAGTGAAATGTCCACAGTAGACCGACGAGACCGCCGATCACGAGCGGCAGGAAGGAAAGCGTCGCCGCCACCGGGAAGTTGCGCCAGTACAGCAGCGGCCCGTTGGTGAAGCTGAACGCTCCCCACGACCGCTGCATGATCTTGATGACCAGGGTGTCCGGCACCGCCGAACCCAGCACCAGCCAGCTGAACACGAACCACGGCAGCATCACCGCGAGCGCGGCGAACGTCATCCGCCAGATACCCGCCCAGAACTCGCGGCGCGCGAGGAACAGGACGAACGCGATCAGCAGCAGGTCGATCCGGATCAGCGCGATCAGGCCGATCATCGCGCCCGCGGCGGCTGGACGGCGTTCGTGCAGGAACACCATCAGCCAGACGACGGCCGCCGAGCCGAGGGCGACTTCGAGCCCGACCGAGGAGATCGGCAGCGGGTTCACCAGCAGCAGGCCCAGCGCCAGCGGGGCGAACCCGCCGGGAAGGGCGGTCGCGGCGGCGATGCGGCGCAGGCCGAGCACGAGGGCCACCTGGCTCGCGACGAAGACGATCCCGGCGGCGAAGACGGCGTCACGGACGATGAACGTGACGAGCGCCAGTGCGAGGACGTTCAGCGGTGACGTCGCGGTGTTGGCGGTGCCGTCCTCGATCAGGCCCCAATGGCCGTGGAAGGCGAGGTTCTTCGCATACGACAGTGTGATGTACGTGTCGTCGATCAAATGCCCGCTGACCAGCACGAACACCAGGGCTGAAGCGACCGCCGCCCCGGCGGGCAGCGCCCAGGGGCGGGTAAGGACGGCGGCTCCCGGCAGCGCACCGGAGGCCTGGGTCAATTCAGCGGAGGCGCTTCGCATCACGAACACCGTACACGGTGTCGTGATGTTTCCGTTATCTACCTCCGTGGGCTGGTCACGCCGCGGCGGTCCCACGGACAGGTGATGCTCAGTTTCCGTCGTTACGCCGACCGCGGTCACCAGGACCCTCACGGAAGTCGCGGTGCGCGCCGGGACCGTCCGGACCACGGTGTTCACGGGAGATCCCCGGCCGGTCACCGTGCCTGCCGACGGCGAGACCGACGGCGGTGCCGAGGACACCGCCACCGAGGATGAAGCCGAGCAGGCCGACCGCGACCAGTTGAGTCACCCGGGCGGCGGCGAAGCGGCGGAAACCGCTCTTCTTCGGGCCCGCGACCGGCTGAGCTACGGGCGCTGGGGTTTCGGCGGGCTGCTCGACCGTCTTGTCGTCGTCGGACGGCCGCTGCGGGTCGCTCATCTTTCGCTCCTGGGTCGATGGGAGCGGGCGCGGTGCCCGCTTCCCTCACCGAGGATGCGTGCGCAACCTGTGGATGCGCTGTGCCGGAGCTGTCTAATCAGAGGTAGAACGACAGGAACAGCGTGATGACCCAGCTCGCGCCGAGCACCTGGAGCACGCGGTCCTTGAGTGCGATCTCCTCCGGCTCGCCCGCGTTGCCGCCGTCGACGTCGACGGCGTAGCGCAGCACGGCCACCACGAACGGGACCATCGAGACGATCGCCCAGACCGAGTCGCGCTCCGCCTGGCGGATCTCGAACGCCCACAGGCAGTACGACATGATCAGGATCGCCGCGGACGTCGCCCAGACGAACCGCAGGTAGCTCGCCGAGTACTTCTTGAGCGAAGACCGGATCTTCGCCCCTGTGCGCTCGAAGAGCATGATCTCGGCGTAGCGCTTGCCCGCCACCATGAACAGCGAGCCGAACGCGGTGACCAGCAGGAACCACTGCGAAAGCGCGATACCCGCGGCCACACCACCGGCGATCGACCGCATCAGGAAGCCCGAGCCGACGATGGCCAGGTCGACCACCGGCTGGTGCTTGAGGCCGAAGCAGTAGCCGAGCTGGACGGCCTCGTAGACCGCGAGCACGACCGCGAGCTGCCAGCTGGCGAGGAACGAGATGCCGAGGCCGGCGGCGAAGAACACGCCTGCCGCGACGAAGGCCACCGGCACCGGCACGATCCCGGCCGCGATCGGCCGGTTCCGCTTGGTCGGGTGGGCCTTGTCCGCCTCGACGTCGATCGCGTCGTTGATGAGATAGACCGAGGAGGCCACCAGCGAGAACGCCGCGAAGGCGATCACCGCGGCGATCAGCAGGCCGGTCCGGTCCGTCGACTTCGAAAAGGCGAAGAACGGTGCGGCGAACACCAGCACGTTCTTCACCCACTGGCGCGGGCGTGCCGTCTTGATGATGCCGCCGACGAGACCGCCGGCGACCTTCTTCGGTTCGGCGGCCTCGGTCGCGGCCACGGGTTCTACGTCGTCAGGCTTCGAATCGGCCTTCTCGGTCGTTTCACTCATCGTCGCTTCAGCTTCCTACGTATCAAGCCGCCGACTACGCCCCCAAGGGCAGCTCCGGCCAGTACGTCGGTCGGGTAATGGACGCCGAGGACGAGCCGGGAGGCCAGCATCGGCGGTACCAGGGCCGGGACCAGGTTACGCCCGGTCAATCCGGAGTAGAGCACCGCCGCCGCCGTAGTGGAGGTCGCGTGCGAGGACGGGAAGCTCAGTTTGCTCGGCGTGGAGACCAGGACCTCGACGCTCGGGTGGTCCGGTCGCGGCCGCCTGACCACGCGTTTCACCGCGATGGAGGCGGCGTGCGCGCCGACGACGCCGACCGCCGCGACCAGCCAGTCCTTGCGGCGCTTCTTGTCCACCGCGGCCCCGACGAGGCCCAGCGCGAACCATCCCGCGCTGTGCTCGCCGAAGTGCGAAAGACCCCGCGCCGCCTTGACGGTGACGCCACTCTTCAGGACGCCCTGCGCCTTCGCCAGAACCGCCACCTCGCCGGTGGGAGCGCCCTTCTCAAGCATCGAGGGACCCGTCGAGAGGCGCGCCATCGGTCAGGTGCGGCGCGATCTTGTTGTCGAACGCGGACAGTGCCGAGCCGATGGCCATGTGCATGTCGAGGTACTTGTAGGTACCGAGACGGCCGCCGAACAGCACGTTCTTGTCCTTGGCCTCGGCCTTCGCCAGCTCGCGGTAGGCCTCGAGCTTCTCGCGGTTGTCCGGGGTGTTGATCGGGTAGTACGGCTCGTCGGCCTCACCGGCGAACCGGGAGTACTCGCGGAACACGACGGTCTTGTCGTTCGGGTAGTGCTTGCGCTCCGGGTGGAAGTGCCGGAACTCGATGATCCGGGTGTAGGGCACTTCTTCGTCGTTGTAGTTGACCACCGAGGTGCCCTGGAAGTCACCGGTCTCGACGACCTCGGACTCGAAGTCCACCGTGCGCCAGGTGAACCGGCCGGCGGAGTAGTCGAAGTAGCGGTCCAGCGGACCCGTGTAGACGGTCGGCGTGCCGGCGGGGATGTGCTCACGGACGTCGAAGTAGTCGACGTTCAGCCGCACCTCGATGTTCTCGTGCTCGGCCATCTTCTCGAGCCACGCGGTGTAGCCGTTGACCGGCAGACCCTCGTAGGTGTCGTTGAAGTACCGGTTGTCGAAGGTGTAGCGGACCGGGAGCCGGGTGATGATGTCGGCGCCGAGGTTCTTCGGGTCGTTCTCCCACTGCTTGGCCGTGTAGGCCCGGATGAACGCCTCGTACAGCGGGCGGCCGATCAGCGAGATCGCCTTCTCTTCGAGGTTCTGCGCGTTCGCGGTCTCGAACTCCGACGACTGCTTGGCGATCAGCTCACGGGCCTCGTCCGGCGTGTGCGACTTGCCGAAGAACTGGTTGATGAGCCCGAGGTTCATCGGCAGCGGGTAGACCTGCCCCTGATACTTGCCGAAGACCCGGTGCTGGTAGCTCGTGAACTCGGTGAAGCGGTTGACGTACTCCCACACCCGCTTGTTCGACGTGTGGAACAGGTGCGCACCGTAGCGGTGCACCTCGATCCCGGTCTCCGGCTCGGCCTCGGAGTAGGCGTTCCCACCGAGGTGGTGGCGCCGCTCCAGCACGAGGACCTTCTTGCCGAGCTCGGCCGCGGCCCGTTCGGCCACGGTCAGCCCGAAGAAACCGGACCCGACCACGATGAGGTCGTAGCCGGTGAAATCGGCTTCAGTAATCTTGTCGGGGTTCGTGTGCGCGCTCACGGGCGTCGAGGGTACGCAAGTCGGCTCCGTGCCCTGCAGCGAGCACCGGTTTTCACCTTCGACAGACAGATTTTAGGAAGCAGTGCCTACTCCGGACACCTTCTGGTCGTACTTCGGTGCGACCATCACGTACCTGGCCGTTCTGGCGATCCCCGGCGGGCTTGTCGGCCGGGCCGCCGGCCTGCGCGGCTGGGCCCTGGCCGGGCTGGCCCCGCTGTTGTCCTACACGGTAACCGGGCTGGCCGGTCCGTGGCTGGCACTCGCCGGTGTGTCGTACAACCCCCTGACAGTGGCGGGCGTCACTGCCGTGCTCGCCGGGATCGGCTTCGGGCTCAGAAAGCTGGGCCGGAGTCGCGGCTGGATCAAACCGGGCGCCGAGGAGCCGCCGACGAAGTGGCACCCGCGCGCGCACTACGCCGTCGCGGCCTGTGTCGCGCTCGCTGTCGGGATCTCGATTCTCGTGGTGCTCTCGGCCCGCGGCGGAACGACGGCGGTGTTCCAGCGCTGGGACACCGTGTTCCACGCGAACGGCATCCGCTACATCGCCGAGACCGGCGATGGCTCGCTGACCGGCATGGGCACCGTCAACTGGTACCCGGACGGCTCGTTCTACCCGAACGCGTATCACCTGGTCGGCTCGCTCGTGTACTCGATCTCGGGTACGACCGTCCCGGTCACGCTGAACGCCATCACGATGCCGGTCGCCGGGATCTTCGCGCTGTCGATGGTCGCCCTGATCCGCCAGCTCGGCGGGCGGGCGGTGTTCGCGGGCTGCACGGCTCTGGTGGCCGCCGCGGCGACCACCGGAGCCTACGAGTCGGTGTCCAGCGGGCTGCTGCCGTTCGCGCTGGGGATCGTGCTGACGCCGCTGGCCGTGGTCGCACTGGCCCGGTTCCTCGCCCGGCCCGGCCTCGACACCGGCTACGTGCTCGCGCTGACCGCCGTCGGGCTGCTGGCGGCGCACTCGTCGGCGCTGTTCGGGGCGCTGCTGTTCGCCTTCCCGCTGGTGGTGCAGCGCTGGTACCGCGCGCTGCGGCACAAGCCGCTCGACGGCGTGCCCGAAGGCCGCGACGGACTCCGGATCATCGGCGGTGACGTCGTCAAGATGGTGCCGGTGATGGTGGCGAGCGGACTGCTCGCGGCACCGCACATTCTCGGTGCGCTGAAATTCACCTCGGGTTCGTATCCGTACCACGCCTGGGGCTCGGAACTGCCGGTGGTGAAGTCGCTCGGGCTGCTGGTGACCTTCCGGCAGGTGCTGAACGCGCCGCAGGTGTGGCTGACGGTGCTGCTGGTCATCGGCGTCCTGAGCCTGTTCCGCCTCGGCCGGATGCGCTGGATCGGGCTCGCCGCACTGGGCTTCTCGGTGCTGTTCGTGCTGGTCGCCTCGTTCGGCGCCGAACCGTGGGTGATCTCACTGTCGCGGCCGTGGTGGAACGACCGCTACCGGCTGATGGCGCTCGCCGCGCTCCCGCTCTGCCTGCTGGCCGGGCACGGGATGGCGGAGCTTCAGCGCTGGTTCGCGAAATGGGCGAGCGGCCGGTCCTGGGTGCAGCGCAAGCCCGCCTTGCCCGCCCGGCTCGGGCTGGCGACCGCCGCGTTCGTCGTGGCCGCGTCGGCCGTGCTGACCAAGGGCTTCTACACCGAGTCGAACGCGCGCGCGGTGTCGTTCCTGTACTACAACGGCCCCGAGGGCGAGGTCACCCCGCCGGTCAGCGCCGACGAACTCGCCGCGATGGACCAGCTCACCAAGATGGACATCGGGCCGGACGAGAAGGTGCTCAACGAGCGCTCCGACGGGACGGCCTGGCTGTACGCGATCACCGGCATCCACCCGGTCGCCGGGCACTACGACCCCGGCGTGCCACCGCCGGACGCGAAATACCTGGCGCTGCACTTCCGGGACTACGACACCGACCCCGAGGTGCAGGCCGCGGTGAAGCGGCTGAACATCAAGCACGTACTGATCGGGAGCACGCCGATCAAGATCGGCGCGCCGCCGGCGCCGGGGCTACGGGATCTGGACGGGCTGAACTTCCTGCGCAAGGACTTCGGCAACGCGGGCGCTTCGATCTACACGCTGACGCGCTGACGCCCTCGTGAGTGGCAAGGACGGTTAAGGCCGACCGTGTCTCAGGTCTGTACCTGCCGGTGCGCGGATGGTGGTTTCGCGTGTCCGGACGGACGACACGTGTCATCCCATCAGTCCCGCGAAACTGGCCGTTCGGTCCAGGTGGGCGTCGTGAGTGGAAAAGGCTCGCGTGGTCGCGGACTGCCCCTGCCGTGACCACGCGAGCCTCAGTCCCCCATTCACCCCCGGGGTGACCCATGAGGGGCAGCCACACCGCGGCCGCACCCACTCGCTGTATTCATCCCTCAGACGAGCTGTAGGCGGAACCGGTTTACCCGGCCCGCCAACGTCACCCGTTCGGCCTAAGAGTTCTTTCCTTGGAGTACTGGGAGTACGTCACTCGCGACCGCTTCGAGCGTCGACTCGCGGCCGATGTAGTAGTCGCCGGACCGCGGCCAGTGCGTGACGATGTCGGTGAACCCGAGTTCCCCGGCCCGTCCGGCCGCGTCGGTGAACGCGTCGACGCTGGAGAGCGAGAAGACCGGCGCCGAGTCGAGGCTCAGGAACCGCTGCACGCTCGTCTTGTCCCGGCCGACGACCTCGAGCCGCTCGTCGAAGGTCTTCACGAGCTCCGCGATGCCTTTCCACCACTCGTCCTGGGTGTCGGCCTTGGACCCGGTGGTGACCCAACCCGCGCCGAACCTCGCGGCGAGGGTCATCGTGCGCGGGCCGTTCGCGGCGACCAGGAACGGCAGTCGCGGCCGCTGCACGCAGCCGGGCAGGTTCCGGGCGCCCTTGGCCCGGTAGTACTCACCCTCGTAGTCGAAACCGTCGGTCATCAGCAGCCCGTCGAGCGCTTCGACGAACTCGGTGAAGCGGTCCGTGCGCTCCTTGACCGACAGTTCGGGGCCGTCGAGGACGGCGGCGTCGTAGTTGCTCTGCGGGACGCCGACGCCCACTCCCATGATGAAGCGGCCGTCGGAGATGTCGTCGAGAGTGGTCAGCTCACGCATGAACGGCACGGGGTGCCGCGCGACCGGCGACGCCACGTAGGTGCCCAGTCTGATCCGTGACGTCACCATCGCGGCCGCCGTCAACGTCGGCATCGCACTGAACCACGGGCCGTCGACGAGGTTCCGCCAGCCGAGGTGGTCGTACGTCCAAGCGTGGTCGAAGCCGTATTCCTCGGCGGCCCGCCATTTCGGCTCGGCCGCCCACCAACGATCTTCCGGAAGAATCACGATGCCTACGCGCACACCTGGGAACGTACCGCGAAGCGAAGCTTCTCCTTTGAGGGCGGTGGCGGGGGCATGGATGGAGTAGCGGTGCCCGGCGGCACTTCGCCCGACGGGCGGATGTTCGGGGACAATGTGCCGGTGGAAAAACCCCTTCTGATCGCCTCCGACGTCGACGGCACCTTGCTCGGCCCGATGGAGGTCCTGACCGAACGCACGATCGACGTCGTCCGGCGGGTCGCCGAGGACGGGATCCCCTTCGTGCTGGTCAGCGGCCGTCCGCCGCGCTGGATCGCCCCGATCGCGAACCCGCTGGACCTGACCGGGTACGCGGTCTGCGCGAACGGCGCGGTGCTGTACGAGATCGGGACGGATCGGATCGTGGCGGTCCACGGCCTGCTGGAACCCCAGTTGCTGCACGACGCCGTGAGTGCTCTTGATCACGCTCTTCCCGGCTGCCGGTACGCCGCGGAGCGGGTCGGCGAGTCCGCGCTGGACCCGGACACACGGAATTTCGTGATCGAGCCGGACTACCACAATCCCTGGGGCAATCACGAGGGCGCGGAGGCGCCGAGGGCCGAGGTGCTCGGGCATCCGGCGATCAAGCTGCTGATCAGCAGGCGCGGGATGAGCTCCGACGAGATGGCCCGGGCGGCGCACGAAGTGCTCGACGGCGCTGTCGACATCACCTACTCGACGAACACCGGCCTGATCGAGGTCGCCGCGCGCGGCATCACGAAGGCGACCGGGCTGGCCGAGGTCGCCGAGCGGCTGGGCGTCCCGGCCGAGCGGGTGATCGCGTTCGGCGACATGCCCAACGACGTCGAGATGCTCGGCTGGGCCGGGCACGGGGTGGCGATGGCCAACGGGCACCGCTACGTCCTGGACGTCGCCGACGAGGTGACCGCGCCGAACTCCGAGGACGGCGTCGCCCAGGTACTCGAACGCTGGTTCTAGCGGCGCTCGCGGTCCAGTGTGGCGGCCTCTTCCGGCGTCGGCGCGGTGCCTCCGAGGTGCGCGGGCAGCCACCAGCGCTCGTCGTCCGAGGAGGGCTTGTCCGGGTAGTCGGCCTGGACACGCTCCACGAGCGCGGACATCCGCACGCGAAGGTCCTTCGAAAGGACTTCGGCGTCTTCCTCGACCTTCGGGTGCATCGGCTCGCCGACGAGGATCGAGATCGGGACGTGGCGTTTGGTCAGATCCTTCGGATGGCCCTTGGTCCACAACCGCTGCGTGCCCCACAGCGCCATCGGCACGACCGGGACACCGGCTTCGGCGGCCATCCGGACGGCGCCGGACTTGATGTCCTTCACGGTGAACGACCGGCTGATCGTGGCTTCGGGGAACACTCCGACGACCTCTCCCGCCTTCAGCCGCTCGACGGCTTCCCGGTACGACGCGAGCCCCGCGCCGCGGTCGACGGAGATGTGGTGCATGCCGCGCATGAGCGGCCCGGCGACGCGGTTGCCGAAGATTTCCTTCTTCGCCATGAACCTGACCAGGCGTTTCGCCGGCTGCGCGCCGAGCCCGCAGAAGATGAAGTCGAGGTAGCTCACGTGGTTGCAGACGATGACCGCACCGCCGGTCGCCGGGATGTGCTCGGTTCCCTCGATTCGGATGCGGTTGTCCAGCACCCGGAACATCAGCTTCGCCGCCATGATGACGGGCGGATAAACGAGATCGGCCATGGGCCCAGGTTACGCGACCGTAGGGTCACCAACCTACGGTCGCGTAGGTCACACGCGTTCGCGACGGAAAGTCACCAGCGCCAGGACGACGCCGAGCAGCGTGCAGTACAACGCGATCACCTGGTGTTTGACGTTCTCCAGGCCGTCGCCCAGCGCCGCCAGCGCGAACTGACCGGCGGCGACAACGAGCAGGAATCCGAGCACGACGCCCACCGCGTCACGCCGGGTCTTCCAGCCACGCCAGGCGAGCAGGGACCAGATCGGCACCAAAGCGAAAAAGCCCAGTGGTGCCAACATTTTGGTCACCGTCGATGCGATCGGGACGCGGTATTCCTGTGCCTCGGGGGCGAAGCCTGCCGACTGGTCGAAGCTGCCGAGGTACGGCGGCCGCGCGGTGAGCAGATCGCCCGCCGCGCGGTCCAGGATTCCGATGGTGCGAAAGGGATGCGTCGCGAAGTACTCGACGACGTTGCGCCTGCTGATCTGCTCGCGGTACTTCGGGTACTCGGGATCCAGCGTGGCCGGCCGCGGATGCCACCAGCCGTTGCCCGCGTACTGGCTGAACGAAGTGGGCAGTCCCAGCGCGGCGAGGTCGGCCCCGGTATCGTGCCGACCGTCCACAATGGTCAGGAAAATCGTGTTGAACATGTTGATCTCACGTGAATCGTCGCCAGGACGCGCGGCGAGCGAGCCGTCGGGCAGCTTCGCCGGTTCGACGGTCTGCTGCGCGCAGGCCGTGCCTCCGGCGAGCGCGCCGATGACGAACACCACGGGAAGCCACCGCTTCAGGCCGCGGACGCCCGCCGGGCGGACGAGCACCGCGGCGAGTGCGAGCAGCGGCAGGATCATCAGCGTCTGGACCTTGGCGTTGACCGCGATCAAGCCGCCGAAGAGCAGCACCGCCAGGCCCACGTAGCGCCACCGCCCGAGCCGCGCGGCCACCAGCAAGCCGCCGACGGCGAGCAGAAGGCCGAGGAACGCCGCACCTTCGCCAAGCACGGAAGCGAAGTAACCGAAGAACGCGGAGTCGGCGACGACCAGCAACAGCCCTACGGCCGCGAAGCACCGGACGCGGCGCGAGTACGGCAGTCCGACGACGATCAGCGCCACCGCCGCGGCGGCGAGCACGCTCATCAGCACGCCGAGCACGACCAGGCTGAGCGTCGCTTCGAGGCCGAGCAACCCACCGATCGACCGCGCGATCCGGGCGAACCAGCTCTGGGTCAGGAGATAGGTGGCGTCACATTCGCCTGCCGGAGCGGTGTAGGCGAGGTGCACGAACTGCTCCGGCTTGCCCTTCCACGGGATGCCCGCGCCGCACAGCACGCGGAAACCGTCGCCGTTGTCGGACATCGCGATCGGCCGCGGCACGAGGAAGCGGACGAGCAACACGGTGAGCGCGGCGGCGAACACGCTGAGGCCGAACAGGCGCGAAGGTGCTTCAAGCGCTGCTGGTCGGCTCAGGGAGACACGGTCGTCGACACTCACGAAGGGCACGGTACGTGGCGGAAGTCGGGCGAGAAGTCGAGGGCCGACGTGACCGATCGCACGACGTCGGCCCGGAGAAACACGGTGAGCCACGACGAGGTTCCTTCACGCGCGAAGGTCGCGACGCGGTACCTCGCCGCGTACGCCGGATCGATCACGCAGGACTGCTTCGCCGAGTAGCCGCTGTCGGTGATGACGGCGATCGTCGGGCGTCGCCGGGAGACGACGGCCTCGCCCGCTTCTTCGGTCTGACCGCGGACGCCGACGATCTGCAACCGCGTCCCGGCGTGGTACGAGAGCACCCCGGGCGCGGACGTGCTCACGACCGAACCGGGCGGCAGGTAGGCGTCGAGCCAGCGGCCGATCTCCTCCATCTGCGCGCCGTGGTCGTGCCAGGCGCGGACGCGGGCCAGCATGTCCGGGCTGAACACCGACACCAGCACCGCGAGCCCGGACAACGTCACCGCGGCGGCGGGCATCAGCCGCTGGATCGACGGCCGCGGTCGCGGACTCGGTTTCGTGACCGCGGTGAGCACGCCGTAGACCGCGACCGCCGCCACCGCGAGCAGTGGCGGGATCGGCGCCAGCAGACGCCACGCCGGGCCCGCGTCGCCGCCGAAGAAGACCACGAAACCGGTGAGCGCGACGGCGGTGACGAGCATCAGCCAGGTCAACGATCTGGCCTCGGCCTCGTGCGGCGTACGGCCGTTGCGACGAAGGAGCAGTGCCACCGCCGCGACCAGGCCGAGCAGCAGGAAGCCCTGGTGCACCACCGAGAAGCCCGACAGATACCGCCAGCCGCGGTCGATCCGCGCGGAAACATCGATGTCGAAGGGGATGAGGACAGACGTCGGCAGGACGTGGTTGTAGTAGGTGACCCGCCACGCCGTCCACGGCGCGGCGAAGACGAGCCCGCCGAGCAGCCAGCCCGCCGGCGACCACCAGGTGTAGCGGCCGCGCAGCGCGGCGACGACCAGCCAGCCCCCGACGAGCACCGCGAGCAGCGTCCCCGACGGGCGCGTCATCATCGCGAAAGCGACGAGCACGCCCGCGACGACCGGACGCCGGGCCGCGAGCGCGGCGAAGACGCCGAACACGAGCAGTACGAACAGCGGCGTCTCGGTGCCGGATCCACCGGACGCGGCGAGCCCTCCGGCGCCCGCGACGAGTACCGCGGCGGCCACCCCGAAGGCCGGTCGCGGCTCGCCCGCCACCCGCGCGACCACCCGGTTCACCGTCACGTTCGCGAGCAGGACGGCGCCGAGGGTGGCGAAAATCCCGAGCACGATCGCCGACGTCTCGATGTCGACCCCGAAAGCGGCCTTCGGCAACGCGATCGCGATCAGCCAGAGGAAATTCGCGTAACCCTCGATCCGCTCACCGGTGTTGAACACCGGTCCATTGCCGTCGGCGATGTTCTGCGCGTAACGGAAAGTGATGTACGCGTCTTCCGCGATGGTCGAGAACACCAGCTGGTGCACCAAGGAAAAACCGAGGGTCAGCGTCAGCGCGGCGGCACGCCAATTCTTGTCGGCGCCGATCTTGGGCCAGGCCACGAGGACGAAGACGGCGACCACGAACCAGGCGACGACGAGCGCGATCACCACCTGATCCTCACCCTCCCGGGCCGAGCCACTGCCCTGACGAAAAGACTACGGTCAAGTATCGATCGCCGCGCCAAGGTGTTTCTTTCAGCGCAGTTACTTGACACGAATGGGCGAGTAAAGTCCGCGTGGTGTAGGTGACGCTCCGACGTTTTCCCACCGGGACAGGACAAGGGAACTTCCGGAAGTACCCGCCGGGCGCCCCGCGTCTCCGGCGCGTTTCGTCCTCTGGTTGCGGTCCTTGCGCGTGCAACTACCGCAACCAGAGGACGAAACGCGGGTGGGTGTCAGCGGGAGGCGAGGCGGGCGGAGAGGGCCGCGGAGGCGGCGGTGATCAGGTCGGCGACGGTGAACATGACCCGCGAAGCGATGGCGAACGCCGTCGCCTGGCCGACGGTGAGGCCCGACGCGGTCAGCACGGCGACCTGGGCGACCTCGCGGACGCCGACCCCGCTGGGCAGGATGAACGCGAACGTCCCGACGGTCATCGCGACGGCCATCGCGCCGACGCACAGCACGAATCCGCTGAACCCCGGCGTGCCGACGGAGTTCGCCAGCAGCCACAGGTGCACACCCTGCAGCGCCCACGCGGCGGTCGACGAGCCGAACACCTTGCCGACGACCGACCAGCTCAGCCGGTGGTCGAGCGGCGGGCGGCGCAGGATCCGCAGCACCAGCGACGTGCCCCAGGTGAGCACGCGCGGATGCAGCATCGCCAGTCCGACCGGGATGAGCACGAACAGCCACATCGCGCGCGGGCTGTTGCTGAACACCGCGGGGGCCGCGAGCAGCGACACGACCAACGCGGACACCACGCCGACGCCGAGCTGGATCAGCGAACCGGTGAAGATCCGGGCCCTGGCGAGCCCGGCCTTGCGCCCCAGTTCCATCTGCAGCAGATACGCCCACACCGACCCCGGCACGTACTTGCCGAGCGAGCCGACGAGACAGATCTGCGCGCCACGGGCGTAGCCGATCGGCTTGCCGAGGTCGTCGACCATGACCTGCCAGCCGTAGGTCGACACCATGATCGCGGCGATCAGCGCGACCAGGCTCAACGTGGAAGATTCCCAGGCGACGTCGGACAACGTCCGCCAGAATTCGTCCCAATTGGCGACCAGGGTCTTCGCGGCGAAACCGACGACCGCGATGATGGCGATCCAGCGGACGACGTCGAGGATCTTCGCCTTGGTGGATTTCGGCTGCTTTACCGCAACCGAAGACTCCCCTTCCGGCATTTCGACAGTCGTCACTGAACCTCCTCGCTGAAGCCTCTTTCGTCGCTGGTCAAGCCTGTACGGTCACCAGACGGCTGAACTCGGTCAGCAGATCGTAGCCGTCCCAAATCGTGGAGAACGTCAGGGCCGATCCGAAGGGAACGACGCGGTCGACACCGCGGCCAGCCAATTCTGTCACGAATTGCGTCAATTCTTCTTTGGTGAAGCCGAATTGACCGACGGTTTGATCCTTGCGCAGGACGATCGGCACGAGGTCGGAAAGCGTGCCGACCCGCGCGTTGGCGAAAGTGCCCGCGCCGAGCCATTCGCGCGGCAGGACAGCGGGGTCGGCCAGCTCCAGTGTCGCGATGCCGTTGCCCTGGAACTCGATGCCGCTGACGAGCCCGTCGACGGCCGCGCCGTACGCCGAAACCCGCTTCTGCACGGCCATCGCGGGCTCGGTGACGTGCTGTTTCGTCGCCAGCACCTCGGCGAGCAGCTTCCGGAATTCCTGCCCGGCTTCCTTGGCCCCGGCTTCGTCGCCGACCCAGAACACCGCACGCGGCGACGAGCAGGCGGCCTGGTCGAACCAGTACGAGTCGTTGTAGAAGCCTTCGGCGGCACCGCGGCGCTCGGCCTCTGAGGCGTTCTGCCAGCCACGCACCGACGCGACCGCGAACGACGACCGGTCGGGGAAGGTCAAGTCACGCGCGTGCGGCGCCAGCGGGTACTTGCGCAGCGCCGCGACCGAAGTGTCGCCGCCCCAGATGACCCGCAGGTCCGCCGCGATCGAGAGCGCGCCGCTGATCGCGTCGCTGCGGTCGTAGGTGACCATGCGCTGCGTCGCGGTGATCGCGGCGGCGGTGTCCGCGTCCACTTCGGACAGCGCGGCGTTCAGTGCCTCCAGCACCGTTTCGGCGGCACCGGCCGAACGGGACGACACGCGGACGACGTTGTGGTTGCCCGCCAGCGCGGAAAGCGCCCATGAGTAAACGAAGATCGTGTCGACGTTGGCCGGCGGGACGTGGAAGACCAGCCCACGCGGGAACCGCAGTGCGTCGCCAGAAGTCTCCAAAGTGGACAATGCTTTGGCGATCTCTCCCTTGCGCAGGAAGAAACCGAGTGACGCCAGCTCCGGGAAGCGGCGAGCCGTCGCGGGCGCGAGGAGCTTGCGCGCGAACTTCGTCAGGAACTCGACGACACGCGGGTCACCCACGCGCAGCCGTCCGCCGACGGGCTCGGCACGCAGTTCGTCGACGAGCTCGTCGACCTCGATCGCGTCCGAAAGCGGGAAACGCTGGTCGAGGGTCATGCCACCGCTCCCTGGAAGGTGTCCGAGCAACCGCGGGCCTCGGCCTTGGGCAGCCTGCCCATGACCGAGAAGTGTTTGCCAGGCCAGTCGCCGTCGTCGATTCCGTGGTAGACACCGAGATCCTCGGTGAGCAGGACGTGACCCGGGTACGAATGCGGCAGCGTGCTGACGACCTCGATCACCCCGGGTTCGCCGACCGGCTGCTCTTCCCAGGTCTCCGGGTCCCGGATCACGACGTCGGCGAAATCGGGGCAGTACAACGAGTTCCCGGACGGTCCCTCAAGGAACACCGTGCCGATCTGCTCGATCATCCCGTAGTAGTTGTGGATCCGCGCCAGGCCGGTGTCCTCTTTGAACCGGCGGCGGAACTCGGTGTTGTCGACCGCGCGGTCGATCAGCTTCTTCCAGCCCCCGGAGTGGATCAGGATCCCGTTGGACAGATCGAGCTCGTGGTCACGCGCGACTTCGTAGAGGTACTGCCACACCATGAAGGTGAAGCCGAAGATCAGGAACGGCTTGTCGCCGTAGGTCGCGAGGAACGTCTTGACCGCCTCGACGTCCGGCTGGTCGTTCTCGTCGAGCACGTACGTGTGCTTGCGGCCGAAGTTCGCCATGCCCAGCACACCAGCGCCGCGCGCGGAGAACGACCGGCGGTTCTTGATGATGCCGACGGTGTCGACCATCAGCATCGGCAGCCGCTCGCCGCCGAGGACCTCCTGCAGTGTCGCGCCGAGCTGTTTGGTCTGCGCGCCGGCGGCGGCCTTGTCCAGGTAGATCCGCGACGCGCCCGCGCCGGTGGTGCCCGAGGACGTCAGCGTCTTGAAGACCTCGGAGTCCGGAATGGACTTGAGGTCGTGCGTCTTGAACATCCGCACCGGCAACCAGGGCAGGTCCGCGATGGAGGCGAACGACGCGTCCCGCGCGATGCCCAGCGACGAGAGGATCCGGTCGTACCCCTCGGAGTTCTCGCGGTGGTGCGCGGTCAGCCCGGCCAACCGCGGGAGCAGCGACTTCTCGCGCTCTGCCTGCGAGAGCGTGAACACACTCATACCTTGGCCTCCAGCGACCGGTAGTCGATCTTGCCGCTGGCGAGCAGCGGCACGGTGTCGCAGGCGCGGACGTCGAACCCGCTGGTGTGCAGGTGCAGCCGCTCGGACAGCGCCTTCGCGGCGTCCTTGCACATATCTTTGTCGGCCCCTTCGGCGAACAGGACGACCTTGTCCCCTGCCGGGACGGCGGCCACGACGTCGATCCCCACCGAAGCGGAACGCACGGCGTGCTCGAGATCATCCAGGCTGACCCGATTGCCGAAGACCTTGCCGATCCGCTTGAGCCGTCCGGTGAGGTAGAGAAACCCGTCCTCGTCGAGGTAGCCGAGGTCGCCGGTGGGCAGCACGCCGCCCCATTCGTCGCCGGCGGCCAGCCCGGCCTCGTCGTCGGCGTACCCCATCATCACGTTGGGCCCGCGGTAAACGACCTCGCCGACGATCTTCGGATGCTTGGTCTCGGAACCGTTCTCGCGCCGGACGGCGAACGAGCCACCTGGCAGCGCGGGCCCGGCCGAACCGAGCTTCTCCGCGAGCCGCTCCGCCGGGACGGTGGTCATCCGCGGCCCGGCCTCGGTCTGCCCGTACATGACGAACATCCGCCCGCCGACCTCGCGGATCTTGTCGTTGAACTGGGCGACGAGGTCATCGCGGAGTTTGCCGCCCGCCTGGGTCAGCGTGCGCAGCGTCGGGTACTTCGCCGGGTCGAACTTGAGGCGCCGCAGCATCTCGTAGTGGTACGGAACCCCGGCGAGCGACGTCACCTCGTACTCGTTGACCGCGTCCCAGAACCCGCGCCCCAGCACACCCGAGGGCTCGATGACCACGGTCGCGCCGCGGACGAGGTGCGAGTTCAGCACGGACAGGCCGTAGCTGTAGTGCAGCGGGAGGCTGGTCGGCGCGATCTCGTGCCGGTCGATACCGAGCACCTCGGCGATCGCGTCGGCGTTGGCCAGCACCGCGCCGCGCGAGAGCCGGACCAGCTTCGGGTTGCCGGTGGAACCGCTGGTCGGCAGCAGGACCGCGAGATCGGGATGCGGCTCGACGCCCTCGGCGGACTCGCGGACCCAATGCCCGTCGGAGGCGCCGTAACCCTGGGGTGCGGGCGCGTCCGGCGCGGACAGCACGGCGGCCGGGCGGAAACGCTCGATGAGCCCCGCCAGGACGTCGGCGTCCAGCGCCGGATCGATCAGCGCGATCGCACGGCCGGCCTCGAACGCGCCGAGGTAGTTCAGCACGCTGCCGAGGTCCACCGACATCCGCGCGAACAACGCGCCCGGCGGGAGCAGTGACAACGCGGCCCCCACGCGGGTGACCTCGGTGTCGAGTTCCTCACCCGCGAGCGTCTTGCCGCTCGTGACGTCGATCAGTCGCGCACCCACACCCAGAAGGGTCATTACAGAACTAATCCTCCGTCGATGCCCAGCACCTGCCCGGTGATGAACGCTGCGTCGTCACTGACCAGGAACCGGATCGCGTTCGCCACGTCTTCGGGCGTCCCGAGCCGTCCGAGCGGGGTCCTGCCGATGTTCTCGGCCTTGGCGTCCTCGCTCAGACCCGAGGTCAGGTCGGTGTCGATGACGCCGGGCGCCACCGCGTTGACCCGGATCCCGGAGCGGCCGAGTTCCTTCGCGGCCGAACGCGCGATGTTCGCCACCGCCGCCTTCGAGGCCGCGTATACGGTCTGACCAGCGCTTCCGTATTCGCCGACGATCGAGGCGAGAACGACGATCGCGCCAGCGCTTGTGCCTCTATCGCCGGCGGGCGAGGCTTTCTTGCGCATCATCGCCCTGGCCGCGGCCTGGACGGTGTGCAGCGTGCCGGCGACGTTCGTGCTCAGCGTGGTGTCGATCAGCTCGTCGCGGATCATGCCGAGGAGCGCGTCCTCCATGATCCCGGCGTTGGCGACCACGATGTCGAGCTTGCCGTGTTCCTTGGCAACGCCGCGGACCACCGTCGACACGGCCTTGGCGTCGGTGACGTCCAGCGCGAGCCCGCTCGCGGCCCCCGCCGCGGCCGCCGCTTCCTTGGCCCTGGCCTCGTCACGGCCGGTCAGCACGACGGTGGCACCCGCCTCGGCGAGCGCCCGCGCGGTGGCCAGCCCGATCCCCCGCGTACCGCCGGTGACCAGGGCGACCTTGCCCTCGAGCATCACTTGGGCTCTTTTCGAGGTGCTTCTTCCCGGCGAGGAATCATTTGCTCAGCTCGGTGACCATGTCCAAGGCGACCTTGAAGCTCGACATGTCGATCACCTGGTCGGTGTCGAATTCCACGTCGAACTCGTCCTCGATGGCCGCGACCAGCGCCATGTGACCCACCGAGTCCCAGGCTTCGATGTCGCGGTACTTCAGGTTTTCGACGTCGACCTCGCCATCGAGGTCCAGTGCCTCGACGAAGACCTCACGCAGCTTGCCGTCGACTTCCGCCATCTGTGAACTCCTAGTGCTCCTCGCGCGGACGGGCGTCCCACGCCTTCACCAAGGTAGAGAGGTCGCCGGGCAGCCGGTCGGCCAGCCCGTCCTCAGGGAGACCGGCCTTACCCTTCAGCCACGGTCCCAATGCCTCGATGGTGGCCTCGTCCAGCCCTCGGCGGGACAGGCCAACGGTATTGACGCCGGTCACCCGCGCGGGGTTGCCGACGGCGACGGTGAACGCGCCCACCTCCCTGCGGACCGCGGAGCTCATCCCGACCATCGCGCCGGGGCCGACGACGACCCGCTGATGCAGGATCGCGCCCATGCCCAGGTTCGCCCCGGACCAGATGTGGCAGTGGCCACCGGTGATGACGTTCGAGGCCACCGTGACGGCGTCCTCGACCAGGCAGTCGTGGGCGATGTGAGAGCCGCGGAGGAAGTAGCCGCCGTCGCCGATGGTGGTCGTGCGCCAGGTGCCCTGGTGGACGCTGACGTACTCGCGAACGCGGTTGCGGCTGCCGATGACGACGCCGTGGCCGTCGTGATCGGGATCACCGTTCGGCGCGGATTCCCAGGCGGCGGGGTGCTCGCGGCCGCGGTCCTCGCCCGGCGTCCCGATGGTCACGTGCGGGCCGATCCAGTTGCCGTCGCCGAGCCGCGTGGGGCCCACGATGACCGTGAACGGCCCGATGACGTTGTCTTCACCGAGTTCGACACCCTCGCCGATGACTGCTGTCGGGTGGATGCGGTTCACCACGTGAGATCCGTTCGTTGTGGCTGGAGGCAGCCTGGGGTATTGGGCGCTTCGGCGGTCCCGGTAACGTGTGGCCCGCGCCAGAGAGGGCGGCCGGGCGCAGAACCGGCGGCTCACTGTACCGGACGCACCAGAACGCCCAGTCGAGAGAGACTTGCAGATGATCCCCATTACCGTGGTCGACGTCCGTGACGCGGAGGACCTCGTCGTCGAGGTGCTGCGATCCGGCGCCATCGCACAGGGACCGATGGTCAAGCGCTTCGAGGACGCGTTCGCGAGCGTTTCCGGCACGAAGCACGCGATCGCCGTCAACAACGGCACCACCGCGCTGGTCGCCGCCATTCAGGTGCTCGACCTGCGGCCGGGCGACGAGGTCGTCACCTCGCCGTTCACCTTCGTGGCGACGCTGAACGCGATACTGGAAGCCGGCGCGACCGTCCGTTTCGCCGACATCCGGCGCGACGACTTCGCGATCGACCCGAACGCCGTCACCGCCGCGATCACCGACCGCACCAAGGTCCTCATGCCGGTCCACCTCTACGGGCAGACCGCGGACATGGGCAAGCTCGCGCCGCTGGCCGCCGAACACGGCCTCAAGGTCATCGAGGACTCCGCGCAGGCCGTCGGCGCGTCGTTCCAGGGCAAGCCGTCGGGTTCCTTCGGGATCGGCTGCTTCTCCTTGTACGCCACCAAGAACGTGACCACCGCCGAAGGCGGCGTGATCACCACGGACGACGATGGGCTCGCGGACAGCCTGCGCGTACTGCGTAACCAGGGCATGCGCGCCCGGTACCAGTACGAGGTCGCCGGGCACAACTACCGGATGACCGACCTGCACGCCGCGGTCGGCATCCCGCAGCTGGAGAAGCTGGACCAGCTCACCGCCGCCCGCCAGGCCAACGCGAAGCGCCTCACCGAAGGCCTCGCCGGCACCCCGGGTCTCGACCTCCCGCAGGTCCTGCCGGGCCGCGAGCACGTGTGGCACCAGTACACCGTGCTGGTCGGCCCGCACGCGTTCCTCTCGCGCGACGAACTCGCCGCCGCCCTCACCGAACGCGGCATCGGCAACGGGATCTACTACCCGAAGATCGTCTTCGACTACGACTGCTACCGGAACAACCCGCTGATCCCCGACGCGAAGGTCGAGGATTTCCCGGTGGCCGCTTCCGTTGCCGCGCAGGCGCTTTCGCTGCCGGTGCACCCGCACCTTTCCGAGTCCGACCTGGACACCATCATCGAAACGGTTCGCGAGGTCCTCGGCGCATGACGACGCACAAGATCGCCCTCATCGGCACCGGGAACATGGGTTCGCTGCACGCGCGTGTCCTCGCCGCGAACGAGCACGTGGACCTCGTCCGCGTGATCGACCCGCGTGAAGAGGCGGGCCGCAAGGTCGCCGAGCGCTACGAAACCCAGTGGACGCCCGAAATCGGCTCGCTGTCCGATGTGGACGCCGTCGTGCTCGCTTCGGCCACCGAGGCGCATTACGAGCTGGCGCAGGAGATCCTGGGCCAGGGCAAGCCGTTGCTGGTCGAGAAGCCGGTCTGCAACAGCCTTGAATTCTCCAAGGAGATCGTGGGGCTGTCGGCGAAGAAGGACGTTCCGCTGATGTGCGGGCTCCTGGAGCGCTACAACCCGGCCGTGATGACCGCGCGGGCGCTGGTCAACGAGCCCATCCACCTGATGGCCCGCCGCCACGGCCCGTACGCGCCGCGCATCAAGACCGGTGTCGCGTGGGACCTGCTGGTGCACGACGTCGACCTGGCAATCCAGTTCTTCGGCGGCGCGACCCCGCAGCGGGTCGCCTCCGGTGCCGGCTACTTCCACCCGAATTCGGTCGAGGGCGCCGAAGACACCATCGAGACGGTGCTGTCGTTCGAGTCCGGGCTCGCCACGGTTTCCGCGTCCCGCCTCGGCCAGCGCAAGGTCCGCTCGCTCTGGGTGTCCGAACTGGACCGCATGATCGAGATCGACCTGCTCCGCCGCGACGTCACCATCTACCGGCACGTCTCGCACGACTCGGTCACCGAGGACGGCCTCGGCTACCGGCAGCAGACCGTCATCGAGATCCCGGAACTGGTCACCGCGCGCGAGCCTCTCGCGACCCAGCTGGACCGGTTCCTCGAACTGCTCGAGGGCAAGATCGACGCCGACACCGAGCGGGACCTGATCCTGCCTTCGCACGCCGTCGTCGACCAGGTGCTCACCCAAGCCTCGGCGTGACCTTCTCTCGCAATTAGTCCTCTAGTTGCGGTCCTTGCGTGTGCAAGTACCGCAACTAGAGGACTAATTGCGTTATTTGGTGAGGCGCAGGCCCTTCGCGTCGTAGGCGATGAGAGGGGTCAGCACGTTCGACGACTCCACTTCGGAGCCCTCGAACCAGAAGATCACGACAGACGGGTCTTCGCTCCAGACGGCCGTCCTCGCCTCGACCGGCTTACCCCGGACGGTGCTGGTGATCCGCGCCGCCGGACCGGCGAAGTAGCCGAACACGGGGACGAACGTGTCCCCGATCAGCTCGCCGCCGTCCGTGGCGTGGAAGCCGAACGACCGGTCCGAGCCCTTGTATTCGTTGGTAGCCAACAGCGCGTCGTAGGTGCCATCGTCGTTGCGGTAGGCGACATGAAGACCGAACTGGATGCGCGGCTGCGACGGCTCGGCGAACGCGGACGCGTAGAGCACCAGCTCCCGGCCGCCCTCACCCTTGACGCCGAGGGGGACCACGTCGCCCAGCGGCACGGCCTGCGGGTACGGCGCCGTGGTGACCGTCGGGACCGGCGACGCCGGTGAGGACGACGGGGCACTCGCGGCGGGCGGGACGACCTGGGGTTGCTGTGCGGGCTCGCGGAGGGCGACCGCGCCGACGATGACCAGCACCGTCACCACGGTGGCGGCGACACCGCCCGCTCCGGTCGCCAGACGGCGACGGCGGCGGATACGCCTGCCCTTGGTCATGATCGCGCCGAGGTCTGGCGCGGCGAACTCCTCGACGAGCGGCTCCCGCAGCGCCGAGCGCAGTGTCTCGAGATCGGTCATCGGCCCAGCCCCCCGATCAGTTCCGTTCCGTCCTCCGCGGTGATCCGCAGCTTCGTCAAGGCACGGGAGTTGGTGCTCTTCACGGTGCCCACCGAGACACCCAGTTCGCCGGCCACGTCGGACTCCTTCAAGTCGAAGAAGTGCCGAAGCACTACGACCGCCCTCTCCCGGTCTGTGAGCGTACGCAACGCGTCAAGCAGCCATTTCCGCTGGACAACGGCATTGGCGACATCCGCGCCGCTCGGCCGCTCGGGGATCTCCTCGGTGGCGTTCTCGCGGATCGGGCGCCGCCAGCCGTCGATGATGTGGTTGACGAGGACCTGCCGCGCGTAGGCGTAGGCGTCCTTGCGGCGTACCCGCGACCAGGCAGCGTACGTCTTGGCGAGCGCCGTCTGCGCGGCGTCCTCTGCCTGATGACGATCGCTGGTCAGCAGGTAGGCGGCGTGCTGCAGACGGTTCGACGAGTTCCGCACGAACTCGACGAACTCGTCGTCGCCACGAGCCACCCTGGTCCTCATCTCCGTTCGACGGTTGACCACCTGAAAGGTTGCCTCAACCTTTCGGGGCGCTCTCCCGTAGGTGTCTCTGGATGATCTTCGGCCACGGGGGGGGAACACCAATGAAACCACCCGGGAAGCGGACGCTCCTGGCAGGCGGCGCGGTGCTGGCCGTGGTGCTCATGAGCACCCTGACGGCGAACGCCGCCCCCGCTCCGGCACCCGCCACCGTTCAGGCCGCCGAGGCCCAGCCCGACGACACCCCGTGGGGCGACGTCATCGGCACCGGTGTCCAGGGTGACGGCGGTGAGCTGGTGTTCTACGGCGTGAAGGTCGACGTCGAGCAGCTTCCGGGGACGACCTTCGGGATCATGGCGGGGCGCCGTCCGGCCGGGGGCCAGGTGACCGCGGGCATCACCGCCAACGAGTTCGCGGGCTCCGACAAGGCGCCCGGTTTCCACGCGGTGTCCGGCGGGATCAGCGGCTATCCGTCGTTCGGCTACTACGCCGGTCCCCCCGTGAAGATCACCGCGAAGGTGGACGGCAAGAACGTCACCGCGCACCAGGCGCCGTGGAGCGTGGACCCGAACATCGTCGTGTTCTGGTTCGACTCGGGTGCCGACCCGCTGGAACTGACCGCCTTCGACGCCTCCGGCAAGGACCTGCCCGCGGGGAACACCGGTGTCGGCCACGGCTGACCTCAGGGCTGGTCGCGCTTGCGGCGAGTGAGGCGGAGCGCGACCACGATCCCGGCCGCCACCACGGCGACCGCGAGGACGATCCACACCCAGCCCGGCACCAGGCTTTCGGGAGTGGCCTCCTGGGCCTGCGGCGCCGGGGCGGCGCTGGTCTCGTTGTTCTCCTGGGCCGCCGCGCCGCTGGACGACGGGGGCACGGCCGGGGCGCTGAGGGTGAACTTCACCGTTCCGCTGGACTCATGCGAGTCCGCGAAGGTCACGTTGTAGCGCAACGTGTACTCGCCCGCGGGCCCGACGGCCTGGACCGGCGCGGTGATCACGGCACCGGCGGCCTCCGCCCGGCCGACGGTCCACTTCGCGTTCTCGGGCCCGGTGATCTGGATCGGATCCGCCCCGACGGTGACCGGGCCGGAGAAGGTCAGCTTGATCTGGGTCGGGGGCGTCGCCAGCGAAGCGCCCTTCGCCGGGTCGCTGCTCTTCAGCTCCTCGTGGGCCATCGCCGGATTCGCGGCACCCAGCAACGCCACCCCGACGACCAGCAGCGACGCGCCGAACCGCTTGAACCTCATCTGGACATACCCTCCGGCCGGAAACTCGCACACTGAGCTTAGTAGTCGGGCTCGGCGGGGTGCTGGTTCCCGCCGGCTTCGATCACCGCGGGGCGCCTGGGTTCCGAGAAGCTTGCTCAGGGACGCTGCGCGCGCCGCGTGGTGAGGGCGTCGAGATCGAGAGTGAGCGGGGTGCCGTCGAAGTCGAGGGACACCTTGCCGGTGTGCTCGCCGAAGTTCTCGTATTCGCCGTCGACCAGGCGGTAGGTGATCATGCTCGCCGGAGCGTCGAGGTCGACGATCCAGTAGTGCTCGATCCCGCCCTCCGCGTACTCGGAGAACTTGGTGACCCGGTCGGTACGGCCGGTACCTTCCGACAGGACTTCGATCACGAGCTGTACGTCCTCGGCGGCGTAACGAGGCAGGTTCTTTTCGACGAGTTCCGTCGCCGTGACGAGAACGTCCGGGACACGAACCGTCAAGGGAAGTTCCGCGACGACGAGCTCGGCCTCCGAAAGCGCCATGAGCGGTTCGGGCAAGTGCTCGTTCAGCAGGTACCCGAGGCGAGTGACCGCGAGCTGATGGAATGACATCGGCCGAGGGGCCAAGACCAGGACTCCTTCGACGACCTCTGCCCGGAAGTCGGGTTCTTCCGGCAGCGCGGCCCAGTCGTCGAGGGTCAGGAGGCGGTGAGGCCAGTGCACAACACTCATCGAACTCCTCCTTCGCCCGTGATCACCGGACCATCTTCCCATGGTTTCCCGGTGAACGTATCACCACGGAAAGTGACATCCCATTACGGTGGGGAGTTGCGGGGCCGCAGCGGCTACTCCGTGAAGTCGCCGGCCGGAGCGCCCCACGACCCCGGAGTGTCACCGCGTTCCTCCGCCAGCGCCCGGCGCCGGGCGTTCTCGCCGCGCACACGCTCCACTTCGGACTCGATGTACTCGTCGTCGTACCTCTGGAACACGCGCGCGGGGTTGCCGGCGACCAAAGTACGCGGCGGGACGTCCTTGGCGACCACGGAGTTCGGCTGCACGGTGGCGAAGTCGCCGATCGTCACGCCTGCCATGATCACCACGAGGCCGCCGATGAAGCAACCCTTGCCGATCTTCACCGGTTTGCGTTCGATGAGGTCGCTGCCGGAGTGGTTCTGCAGCGTCATGTTCGCGAGCCAGCTGGAATGCGTGAAGATCAGCGTGTTCAGGCCGATGCTGGTGTGCTCGCCGATCTCCAGCCCGCCGCTAGCGTCGAGCGCGGCGCCTTCGCCGATCCAGCAGTGTTCGCCGATCTTCAGGTTCTCCGGGCTGATGATCTTGACCCGCTCGCGGACCCGCGTCGACTCCGGCAGTCCGTAGAAACGAGCGCGCTCGGCGTCGTTCATGTACTGCGAGACGAGTTCGGTCAGGATCTGCGGGCGCAGGCGGTTGCTGCGCTCGTCATCGAAGAACATCGGCCTCGGTCACCAGTTTCTCGAAGGTGCGCAGGTGTTCCTCGGCGACGACGTCGAGGCCGAAGTTGGCCCGCACCATCGCGCTTTCCCGCCGTGCCACCAAAGCCCGCTTCTCCGGGTCGTCGAGCAGCTCGATGACGGTGTTCGCCACCGCCTCGCTGTCGTCCGGCCGCACCAGCAGGATGTTCTCGCCGTTGCGTAGTTCGATGCCGGGATAGTTGTCCTCGGTGACCGACGCGATGGTCGCGGTGCCCGAGAGCATCGCCTCCAGTGACGCGGTGCCGCAGCCGCCGTTGAGGTCGTGCGTGACGATGTCGGCCGCGGCGAAGTACGCGGGCACGTCCGCCTTCGGCACGGCGCCGGTGACGATGATGGCGTCCGCGACGCCGAGTTCTTCCGCCCGCTTCAGGAAGACGTCGTGGTACACGCGGCCGACGACGACCACCTTCACCTCGGGGTGCTTGGCCAAAATGGACGGAAGCGCCTCGACCAGCGGGAGCCGGTTGCGCAGCGGGATCACGTGCCCGAGCGAGACGATCACCGGACCGTCGCCGAGTTCGTGCTCCGCCCGGACATCCTTCGTGAGCGGCTTCTCGAAGTGCCCGGTGTCGACGGCGATCGGGAAGTAGTCCGAGTTGTCGTCACTGGTGCCGTAGCGCTCGACGCAGTAGTCGACCCCGAGCTTGTCGAGGATGACGTACCGCGGCTTGAGGTAGCGCAGGATCGGGTTCACCAGCACGGTGTCCAGGAACCGGAAGACGCCGCCGTACAGCTTGTTGTCGCTGATCAGCAGCGTGTGGATGGTCAGCAGCGTCGGCAGTTTCCGCCGCCGCGCGTACAACCCGGCCAGCCAGGACAGGTCGAAGAACTGCCCGTGGAGGTGGATCGCGTCCGGCTTGAACTCGTCCAGCAGCTTCCACAGCCGCCGCCAGTTCCCCGGCCGCGGCGAGGCGAAGCTCATGTCGAAGTCGATCGACAGGCCCAGCTGCGGCATCTTCACCGCGGGCAGGCGGACGACGCGGTAGCCGTCCTTCGTCTCGTCGGCCGGGGCGTCGGCGTAGGCCGCGGTGATCGCGAGCACCTCGTGCCCGCGTGCCGCGTACTGCTCGGCCAGGGACGCCGCCATGTGCGCGCTTCCGCCCACCCTCGGCGGGAAGAAGTTGTTGACGACAGCGATGCGAAGGTGGCGGCTCTCCCCCGGCGCCATTACCACGCCGCCTCCGCGGGAAAGAGCACGTCGGCGGGGCTCATTCCGAGGCCTTGACCAGCTCGTGCATGCCCTCTTCCACGGAGATCTTCGGCTCCCAGCCGAGGACCTCACGGGCACGGGAGATGTCCGCGGCACGCCGCGAAACCAGCACGTCACGCTCGTTGAACAGCGGCTCGACGTTGACGCCGACGGCGTCGATGAGGATTTTCGCCAGCGTCGCGATGGAGGTGTCGATGCCGGTGCCGATGTTGATCGGCACGTTTGCCTGCTCCGACTCCAGCGCCGAGACGACGGCGCGGGCCAGGTCCGTGACGTGCACGAAGTCCATCGACTGGTCGCCGCGGCCGTCGATGACCGGCGGCTGACCCGCCCGCAGGCGCTGGATGAAGTGGTTGATCACCGACGTGTAGTAGGCCTCGATCTTCTGGCCGGGGCCGTACACGTTGAAGAACCGGAGCGCGTTCCAGGACAGGCCCTTGGTGCGCTCGTAGAAGCCGAGCATGTCCTCGCCCGCGCGCTTCGAGATGCAGTACGGCGTGAGCGGCTTGAGCTCGTCGTCCTCGTGCATCGGCAGCCGCTTCGGGTCACCGTAGACGGACGCGGTCGACGCGAACACGACCCGCTCGACACCCTCGTCCGCCGCGGCGGCGAAGACGTTGTGGTTGCCGACCATGTTGATGTCGATGGACTCGTGCGGGTCCGCGACCGACTTGTTGATCGACACGGTGGCGAAGTGGATCACATGCGTGCAGCCACGCATGGCCTCGCGCACGGCGCCGCCGTAGCGCACGTCCTTCTCGACCAGTTCGACCTTGCCGGTGGCGACGAACTCGTTGATCCTGGCGCGGTCGCCGCGCGTCATGTTGTCGAAGACGCGGACGGTGTAGCCGCCTTCGATCAGCATCGGGATGACGTGCGCGGCGATGAAACCGCCGCCCCCGGTGAAGAGGACCTTCTTGTCGGGCATTTCTCTCCTAGCTCGGCAGTGCGGCGCAGACGGTCTCGATGACCCGTTCGACCTGGGCATCGGTGAGGTTGGCGTGCATCGGGATGGCGAGGTGACGGGCGAAGAGGTCCGCCGAGACCGGCAAGGTCTGGTTCTTGCCGTAGATGGGTTGAAGGTGCGAGGCGTAGGTGCCGAAGTTGCACTGCACGCCCTGCTCGCGGATCCGCAGCGCGAGCGCGTCACGGTCGATCTCCGGGGCCACCGTGAGGAGGTAGGCCTGCCACGGGTGCTCGCGGTCCGGCAGTTCGACCGGGACGTCGAGAGCGGACAGGTTCTCGAACGCCTCGTGGTAGCGCTTGGCCACCGACCGGCGGGCCGAGAGCAGGTCCGGGAGCCGGTCCAGCTGGACGTTCATGATCGCGGCCTGCACGTCGGAGAGCCGGAAGTTGTAACCCAGTTCGTGGAACTCCGGGATCGGCAGCGCGCCAGCGCCCTCACGCGTGATGGCGGGCTCGATGCCGTAAGTGTGCAGCTTGCGCGCGTGCGCGATGAGGTCTTCGCGGTCCGAGACCAGCGCGCCGCCCTCGCCGGCGGTGATGCCCTTGCGGCCGTGGAAGGAGAACGCGGCCAGGTCGGCGAGGCTGCCGGCCGGGCGGGTCTTGTAGGTTGCGCCCGCGGCGCAGGCGGCGTCCTCGAAGAGCCACAGGCCGTGCTTGTCGGCGATGGCGCGATACTCGTCGAAATCTCCCGGCTGCCCGGCGACGTCGACGGCGAGGATGCCGACGGTGCGGGGGGTGATCAAGCTTTCGATCGAAACGGGGTCGGCGCTCCACACGTCCGGGCGAATGTCGGCGAACACCGGCGTCGCACCCGCCTGGAGCACGGCGTGGCCGGTGGCGGGGAACGTGTAGTCGCCGACGATGACCTCATCGCCCGGCTTCACACCGAGTACACGCAGCCCGAGGAAGAGTGCGGAGCCACAGTTGCTGGTGGTCAGGGCGTGCGCGGTGCCGACGGTCCGCGCGAAGCGCTCCTCGAAGCGGCGGCACGCGGGGCCGGCGCCTGCCAGCCAGCCGGACCGGAAGACTTCGGCGACAGCCGCGAGTTCTTCGTCGCCCACGGTCGGCTGACCGAGGACCACCTGTTCCTGCTCAGACATTCCTCTTCACCCTCTCCCGCAGCCCTCTCCCATTGCGTGGGGACCGGCCGAAGTGTATAGACGCCATTCAGCCGATCTCGGGCGGGCTGGATCCGCCCAGGTCGACAATGCTCTGATCCATCCATGCCCCCGCCACCGCCCTCAACGGAAAAGCTGCGCTTCCAGGCCTAGTCTCTGACCCATGCGATTCGGCGTTCTGGGGGCGACGGAGGTGCGGCGTGAGGACGGCGCCGCCGTCGCGGTCGGCGGGCCCAGGGTCCGGACGTTGCTCGCGTTGCTCGCGCTGGAGGCGGGCCGGGTCGTCCCGGCGGAGCGGCTCATCGACGGTCTCTACGGCGAGCAGCCACCCGAAGGCGCGGCGAACGCGCTGCAATCGCAGGTCTCGCGGCTGCGCGGCGCGCTGAGGGACCTCGCACCCGTCGAGTTCAGCCCGGCGGGCTACCGGCTGGCCGTGGACTCCGACGACGTCGACGTGCACCGGTTCGAGCGGCTCGCCGCCGAAGGACGGCGCGCTCTTACAGCGGGAAATGCCGCGAAGGCGTCCGAACTGCTTCACGACGCTCTCGGTCTCTGGCGTGGCCCGGCGTTCGCGGATATCACCGACGCGCCGTTCCGCGATCCCCAGGTCACGAGACTGAACGAGCTGAAAACGTCGGCGATCGAGGACCGCGTCGAGGCCGACCTCAGGCTGGGAAGACACGAAGACGTCCTCGCCGAACTTCGCGAGGTCATCGACGACCAACCGCTGCGGGAACGGCCACATGCGCTGCTGATCCGCGCACTGCACGCCGCCGGGCGCCACGCTGACGCGCTGACCGCGTTCGAGAGCGCCCGACGCGTCCTCGCCGAGGAACTCGGCACCGATCCCGGGCCGGACCTCGCCGCCGCGCATCTGGCCGTGTTGCGCGGTGAGAAGCCGCCCGCCAAGGCCAAGACGGCGCCGCTCCCCGCCCAGCTCACCAGCTTCATCGGCCGCGAAGGCGATGTCCGGCACGTGCTCGCCCAGCTGGACCGCTCCCGGCTGGTGACGCTGACGGGGCCCGGTGGGACCGGTAAGACGCGGCTCGCCATCGAGACTGCCGCCGAGATGGACCTCCCGGTGGTCTTCGTCGAACTCGCGCCCTACACCGAGGACACCGATGTCGCCCACGCCGTGTTGACCGCGCTCGGCCTGCGAACGGTCCCGCTCGGCACGGTCACCGCTCCGGTGGAGAACGCGCCGCTCGAGCGGCTGATCGACGCGCTGGCCGACCGGGCGGTGCTGCTGGTGCTCGACAACTGCGAGCACCTGGTCGACGCCGCCGCGAAACTGGCCGCCCGGCTGCTCGGCGCGGCCGCGGCTCTGCGGGTGCTCGCCACCAGCCGCGAACCGCTGGGCATCACCGGCGAGGTCGTCTCCCCCGTGCCGCGGCTCGCCGTGCCACCGCCGGGTACGGCGCCCGGCCGGTCGCTGGAGTTCGCCGCCGTGCGCCTGTTCGCCGACCGCGCTCAGGCCAATGACCCGGGATTCGCCGTCGACGACACCACCGCGGGCGACGTCCAGCGTGTCTGCGCCGCGCTGGACGGGCTGCCGCTGGCCATCGAACTCGCCGCGGCACGTGTCCGGACGCTGCCCGTCGGCGAGATCGCCGCCAGGCTCGATGACCGATTCCGCCTGCTCTCGCGCGGAAGCCGGGTCGCCGAGAACCGGCATCGCACCCTGCGCGGCGTCGTCGAATGGAGCTGGGACCTGCTCGACGAGGACGAACGGCGGCTCGGCAGGCGGTTGACCGTGTTCGCCGGCGCCACGAGCCTCGCCGACGCCGAGGCGGTCTGCGCCGTGCCGGACATCGAGGACCTGCTTCCGTCCCTTGTGGACAGATCACTCGTCGAACGCACCGGGAATCGCTATCGAATGCTCGAAACCATCCGAGCCTTCTTCGCCGAGAAACTCACCGAAGCAGGCGAGACCGAGCAGATGCGGCGTACGCACGCCGAGTACTTCCTCGCCCTCGCTGAAGAGGCTGACCCGCTTCTGCGCACCGGTGACCAGCTGATCTGGCTCGACCGTCTCGACGCCGCCTACGACGACCTCCTGGCCGCGTTGCGCTGGGCTTCCGAGGCCGACGCGCGGATCGCGCTGCGACTTTCGGCGTCGCTGGTGATGTACTGGTGGATGCGCGGGCGCCGGTTCGAAGGCTCGACGCTGAGCCTGGAAGTGATCAAACACCTCGGACAGCGGCCGCCGGACGGTCTCGAAGAGGAGTACCAGCTCTCCGTGCTCAACGCCGCCGCCGGACTCCGTGGCCACGAGGCCCTCGTCCGCCACTACCCGGCTATGGACGACCTCGTGCGGAACATGGCCGAGGCGCCGCGGAATCCGGCGCTGCTCCTGCTGATGGGTGTCGTGACCGGTCCGCCGGGTGACGACGACGCGCTGATCAGGCGCAGTCAGGCCCTGCTGGCGCACAGCGACGCCTGGAGCCTCGCCCTCGCGCCGACCGGTTACGGCCTCCGCGCGCTGATGCAGGGCGATCTCGAACCGGCGGAAGGCTTCCTGCGCGAGGGTGCGGACGCGTTTCGGGAACTCGGGGAACGCTGGGGCCTGTCGATGGCCCTCGACCACCTGTCACAGATCCTGACTTGGACGAACCGGCAGGCCGAAGCCCTCGAAACGATGAACGAGGCACTCCGGCTGATGCGGGAACTCGGCGCGTCCGACGACAACGCGGACCTGCTGTGCCGTCGCGGCGGAAGCAAACTGCTCCACGGCGACGCGGCGGGGGCGCGGGCGGATTACGAACTCGCCATCGAGATCGCGCGCCGCTCCGGGATGCCGGAAAGCCGGGCGGGGGGCTACATCGGGCTCGCTTTCCTCGCCCGGCACGAAGGCGACCTGGCCGCGGCTCGAACGCTGAGCGAACTCGCGCTCGCGGAGTGCCCCGGCGGCTCGTTCGCGTCCGAGGGGGTCCGCGCCGTCGCGAGGATCTCGCTCGGCTGGGTCCTGGCCGCCGAAGGTGACGCGGACGGGGCGGACGAACTGCACCGGCTGGCGCTCACTTCGGCGGATCAGTGGCACGACAGCACCACCGCGGCCTGCGCGGTCGAGGGGCTCGCCGGTGTCGCGCTGCTCCGGGGCGACCCCGAGCGGGCGGCGGTCCTGATCGGCGCCGCGGTGACCGTGCGGGGCACCCCGTTCGCCGTCGATCTGGACGCCGCCCTGCTCCGGGCGACCGTGCGGGAGCGGCTGGGTGACGACTTCGACCGGGCCTACCGCCGAGGGCTCGGCCTGCGCGGTGCCGCTCAATTGACGGGGTTCTGAGCGCCCGTCAACAAGATCCCCTGCGGCGCGAAGCGGCCGACGGCGACGGCCAGCAAGCTCGGGTCGAGTTCGCTGTCCTGGACGGCGACGTAGAGCGGTTCCGCGTTGACCGGGACCGCGCCGAGCCGGGTCATTCCGGGGCCGACGGGGTCGGTGGTGAGCCGGGTGACGTCACGCCATGGCACGACCGTCCGCTCGACCCGGACGCCGACCGCGTCCAGTTCGAAGAGCACCCACTGCTGGTCGTGCAGCGACTTCACGTAGGCGATGGCGCCGCAGCCGACGGCGATCAGGACGATGCGCAGCGGTCCGGGCGCTTCGATCGAGCCGAGAAGGGCGGCGATCGCGAAGAAGGCCACCAGGAGCCCGGCGAGTTTCGCGGCACCGATCAGGCCCGCGTTCGGTTTGTGCACCCGGAACCGCACGGCACGCATCAGGTGTTTGGTGAGCACGCCGCCACCGACGGCGGCGGCCAGCGCGATCAACGTCACGACCAGCGAGACCGGCGAGAAGTCCATGAGGACCTGGTAACCGGCGACCAGCGCGACGAACGCGCCGGCGACGGTCAGCATCAGCGCGAGCTTGCCCTTGCGGACGTCCCGTTCGCGCTGGTCGAGCGCGGCCTGGTCCGGAGCGGCGAGAAAGCCGCCGTCGATGTTCCTCATCGGGCGTCACGCTGCGATCCGGCGGCCGCCCGGCGCTCACGCTGACGACGGTCGAGGACGAAGAGCACGCCGCCGGCGATGGCGCTCAGCGCGGCGTAACCCAGGTCTTCGAGGCCGTCCTCCGGGTAGCCGGTGGAGAAGTCGACCATCGCCAGTGCGATGAAGAGAACGCAGAACACGCCCCCGGCGATCATGTAGACCTTGTTGCCGATCATGGAATCCCTCGCTTGTCGTTGCGGTGATGGAACGACTTTCGCGCGGGGCACATGACATTCCGATGACAAGCACGGCCACTGACGGTCAGCCGCCGGTGCGTGCGTCGTCAGCGGTCGCGGCCACGCTCGCCGCCATGACCTACATCGCGGGATCACCCGAAGACTTCCTCGCCGTGCGGCATCTGACGCTGCGCGGCACCCAGGCCGAGATCGGCCACGCGCTCGCGGCCGAGATGAAGGCGCGCTCCGGCTGGTCTCCGCCGCCGATCGATCCGATCGTGGCCAGGGCCCGGCGCGTCTGGTTCGCGCGGAACTGGCCGCAGTACGCCGAACGCGCGGCCGGGTTCGCCGAGGCCTACGGGCTCCCGGTGGACGCGGCGGTCTCGTTCGACGACGCCTCGGCGCTGCCCGCCGGGTCCGGCTGCTCGGCGGTGTGGAACGGCGGCACGCTCGGCCGGAACTACGACTTCTTCACCTTGAGCTGGACACAGCTCGGGGCGGTGATGGCGGGCGCGGACCCCGTCGACGACGCAACGGTGCCGATGGCGTCGCGGCCCTATGTGCTGACCACGATCCCCGACGACGGCATCGCCTCGACGTCGCTTTCCATGTCCACCGTGGACGGTGCGATGGAAGGCGTCAACGAGGCCGGGCTCGTCGTCGCGTTGCTGATGGCCGACATCGAAGCGGCCGCGCCACTGGAGCACGACCCCGGCCCGCAGGCGGGTCTCTCGGTGCCGCAGGTCTGCCGGTATCTGCTGGATACCTGTGAGAACGTCGACGAGGCCAAGGAAGCGCTGATGCTCGCCAAGCAGTACGACCACGGCGCGCCCTGCCACTACATCGTCGCCGACGCCTCCGGCCGCGGCTTCGTCTACGAACGCGGCGCGTACGACGTCGAGTACTTCGTCGAGGTCGCCGACGGGCCGCTGTGCGTCACGAACCACCCTCTGCACCGGCACCCGGACATCGACGCGCTGCCGGAGGACACCCCCGGCACCTTCCTCACCTACCGGCGACTGCGCACCCTCACCAAGGAGGCGGACACCGGGCCGCGCGACGCGCTCGACGCGGTATCCGTCGCGATCGAGCCGGGCGCGCCGTGGCGGACGTTGTGGCGCAGCGTCTTCGACCCGGCGGCCCGCACCATGAGCACGCGGTTCTATCTCGGCGACGGCGAAAACGGCGCCGCGCGCCACTCGCCGGAACTCACCTTCGGCGTGTCGAGGTGAACATCGGCAAGGGCCGCAAGATCGGCACACTCGTGGTCTGCGTCCTCGCGCAACTGCTGATCGCGATCGACCTGACCGTCCTGCATCTGGTGCTGCCGTCCCTTTCGGAACAGCTGCGCCCGTCGACAACGGAAATGCTGTGGGTCGCCGACGCGTACGGGTTCGCGCTCGCCGGGCTGCTGATCACGATGGGCAACATCGGTGACCGCGTCGGCCGGAAGAAACTGCTGCTGATCGGGGCGTCGTTGTTCGGCGTCGCTTCGGTGATCACGGCGTACGCGCCGACCGCGGAGCTGCTGATCGCCGCCCGCGCGCTGCTCGGGGTCGCCGCCGCGACGCTGATGCCGTCGACGCTGTCGATCATCCGGAACGTGTTCACCGGCAAGGAACGCGCGGCCGCGATCGGGGTCTCCAGCGGGCTGACGATCCTCGGTTTCGGCATGGGGCCGCTCGTCGGCGGTGTCCTGCTCGACCATTTCTGGTGGGGCTCGGTGTTCCTGGTCAACGTGCCGGTGGTGATCGTGCTGGTGATCGCCGGCGCGCTGATCCTGCCCGAGTCGAAGAACCCGGTACCGGGGAGGATCGACGTGGTCAGCGTGCTGCTGTCCATCGTCGGCATGGTCGGGATCGTCTACACGATCAAGGAAGTCGCGTACCAGGGGTGGGGTCACTGGGACATCACGGTCGCCGCGGTACTCGGCCTCGGCGGCGTGGTGGCGTTCGTCCTGCGGCAGCCGCGGCTGGCCGAGCCGTTGATGGACCTGAAACTGTTCGCGCAGCGGGCGTTCTCGGCGACCGTCGGCACCACGATCCTGGCGATGTTCGCGCAGCTCGCGGTCTCCCTGATGTTCGCGCAATATCTGCAGCTGGTGGCAGGCTGGACGCCGCTGAAGGCCGGGCTCGCCGGACTGCCGGGGATGGGCGGCGCGATCCTCGGCGGGGTACTCGCGCCGCTGGCGATCAAGGCGTTCGGCCGGGCGGTCACGATCGCGCTCGGGTGCGGTCTTTCGGCGGTCGGCTTCGCGTTGTACTCGGGTATCGGCGTGACGATCGTGTACACGGATCTGCTCGCGGCGATGATCATCTTCGGGGTCGGGCTGGCGCTGATCCTCGCGACCGCGACGGACACGGTGCTCGGCGTCGTGCCGAAGGCCAGGGCGGGCGCGGCGTCGGCGATCTCCGAAACGGCGACCGAACTCGGCGGCGCGCTGGGGATCGCGGTCCTCGGCAGTGCGCTCGGCGCGTTGTACCGCAGCGAACTCGTCATCCCGGCGGGTGTGCCGCCCGAGGCGGCCGGGGCGATCGCGGACACCCTCGGTGGCGCGGTCCAGGTCGCGACGCAGCTCCCGCCTTCGCAAGGCGCCGTGGTGCTGGACAGCGCCAAACTGGCGTTCGTCGACGGGATGCAGGTGACGATGCTGGCCTCGGCGGGGCTGATGGCGTTGCTGGCGGTCAGTGCGTTGTTCACGCTGCGCGGGGTGCCGAAGGTTCTCGAAGATCCAGAAGAGGAGCCTGCGCCGGCCCCCGTTCCGACGGGCTGAAGGGGACTTTCCCCGCATGCGACGCGGTGAAGGGCGCTTTCCCTACGTCACATGCGGGGAAAGCGTCCTTCAGCTCCTCGGTCCGGCGAGCGGGACGGCGTGTTTGTCGCCCGACCGGACCATGGCCAACAAGGGTTTGGCGGCCACAGCGAGCAACCGCGCCGCGAAGGGGCGGCCGTTGCGGCGCGCGATGTCCGGGCCGAAGGCGTTTATCAGCGCGACGAGCCCGGGCAGCGGCCGCACGAACAACGTCGCTTCGGCGATGAGCCCGTCCTCGTCGAGCTTCAGCACCGCCGTCTCTTCGATCTCCTCACCGCCGATGCGCGCGCTGTAGACGACGACCCGCGTCGAGGCGTCACCGGTGTCGGTGTGGAATCGAACGTCGCGAAGATGCGAGTACGCGACTTCCAGCAGCGGCCCGAGTTCCGTGTGCCCGGTGAACCGGACCCGGCCGGTCAGCGGCGAGTGCACCACCGCGTCCGGCGCGAAGGCGCTCAGTGCGAGGTCGACGTCCCGTGTCTCGAGGGCCCGGCGGTACCGCTCGGTGGTCCGCACGCTCATACGTCCTCCTGGATCAGGTTTCCCAGACCGCGCCACAACAGATCCGTCGTGAGCGCGACGACTTGCTCCCGCGGGATGTCGCGGTTGCTCCACCACCAGGTGGCGATGGCGTTCAGTGCGCTCTTCGCCGCTTCGGCGAGAGCTTCGTTCGCGCGGTCGCGCGGCAGATCCGCGGTCAGCGCCAGGCCAGGGACCTGCGCGAACACCTCGGTCAGCTGCCCGGTGGCTCTGACCTGCCCGCGCCGGTGCACCTCGGCGACGGCCGGATCCGACGGCGTCTCGGCGAAGATCATCCGCCAACCGCGTTCGTTCGTCTCCATCCAGGCGAAGATCGCGGCGACCCTGCCGCGCAGCAGCTCCTCGGCGGTGTCCGACTGCGGCAGCGCGTCCCAGCCGGCCAGCAGACTGTCCACTTCGGACTCCAGCAGTCCGGCGTACAGCCGCGCCTTGGACGGGAAATGGTCGTAGAGCACGGGCGTGGTGATCCCGGCCGCCGTCGCGACCTCGCGCATCCCGGACGCGTCGTATCCCGACGCGGCGAACACGCGCGCCGCCGCGGCCAGGATCCGCTCCCGGCGTTCGTCCCTGCTCAACCGCTTACCTGACATTGGTCAGGTACGCTACCACCGAACCTGACGACTGTCAGGTAACGACCCGGGTAGCCTGGTCGATCGTGCGCACTGTCGTAGTCATCGGGGGCGGGATCGTCGGTCTCGCCACGGCCTGGGAACTGACCAAACGGGGCCTGGACGTCACGGTGCTCGAGAAGGAGGACCGCTGGGCGGCCCACCAGACCGGGCACAACTCGAACGTGGTGCACGCCGGCCTCTACTACAAGCCGGGGTCCTTCAAAGCGAGGATGGCAGGCGCGGGTAACCGGTCCATTGTGGACTTCGCACGGCAGTACGGGGTGCCGGTGGAGGTCTGCGGCAAACTCGTCGTCGCCACCTCCGAAGCGGAGCTTCCGGCGCTGAAGGTGCTCGCCGAACGGGCCGAAGTCAACGGCGTCCCGGCCAAGCTGATCACCCCGAGTGAGGCCCGCGAGTACGAACCCGAGGTCTCGTGCGTCGCCGCGTTGCGCGTGGAGTCCACCGGCATCATCGACTTCCCGGCCGTCTGCACCGCACTGGTCCGGCTGCTCGACGAGTCCGACGCCGACCTGCGCCTCGGCACCCCCGCCCTGGGCATCCGCGCGGGCCGCACCGGTGGCGTCGAGGTGGCTACCGGCGACGACGTGATCCACGCGGACGCGCTCGTCAACTGCGCGGGCCTGCACGCGGACCGGGTCGCGCGGCTCGCCGGGCTCACCCCGAGCGCGCGGATCGTGCCGTTCCGCGGTGAGTACTACAAACTCAAGCCCGAACGCCGCCACCTGGTGCGAGGCCTGATCTACCCGGTCCCGGACGCGTCGCTGCCGTTCCTCGGCGTGCACCTGACCCGCATGCTCGACGGCAGCGTGCACGCCGGCCCCAACGCCGTGCTCGCGCTGCGCCGCGAGGGCTACACCTGGCGCGACGTCTCCGCGAAGGACCTCGCCGAAGTCGCCCGCTTTCCCGGCGTCTGGCGGCTCGCGCGCAAGTACGCGTATCCGACCGGGCTCGCCGAGGTCCGCCGATCGTTCTCCCGCCGCCGCTTCGCCGAAAGCCTCGCGCGGCTCGTCCCCGCCGTCACCGAGGACGACATCGTGCGGCACGGCTCCGGCGTGCGGGCGCAGGCGCTGCGCCCGGACGGCGCGCTCGTCGACGACTTCCTGATCGAGACCGCGCGGAACCAGGTGCACGTCCTCAACGCGCCCTCACCGGCGGCGACCAGCGCACTGGAGATCGCGAAGCACATCGCCGACGAGGTGTCGGACTAAGACGAAGCGGGCAAGGTCCCGTTCAGCATCGGAACGGCGGCCTTGATCACCTCACACGCCTTCGCAGGATCATCGAGGTTGCCCGCGATGATCGCCACCGTCGACGTCGCGGTGATCGAGAGGCCCGCCGCGCACAACTTGCTGCCCGACTCGGTGTAGAGCTTCCATTTGCGGTCACCCGAGTCGAAATCCTGCGGTTCACCCTGCGTGATCAGCGTGGGGACCTCGTCCATCGGCTTCGCCGGGTAGAACCAGAGGTCGAACGCCTTCTCTCCCTTGTCGCCGTCGGTGTCGGCCCACTCGCAGCCGACCACATTCGGATCGGAGGTGGACTTCATCGGCTCGCCTGCCGCGCCGAGGCGCAACTGGGCGGTCTGTTCGGGCTTGAGCATGGCGCACGGGTCCGTGGTCACGAGTGGCCCGCCTGGCTCGGCGGGCTTCTGCCCTGGCGGGGCGGTGATCTGCGGATCCTGCTGCCCGCCCGGCAGTTTCGACGCCACGGCCGGGGCCGCCGCCTTGGCGAGGTCGCACGCGTTGCCCTCGGTGCGGTCGGGGCTCTCGCTGGCGATCTCCACGAAGGTGTCCGAGGTGAGTTCCGTGCTCAGCGAGCAGTAGGTCTTGCCGAGGATGGTGGCGTACCGCGTCCAGGTGAAACCGCCGATCCCGAACTTCTCGCCGGGCTGCGCGCCGCTCATGTAGTCGTTCAAGGACAGGTCCTTGCTCAACGAGACCTCGAGGTTCGACGCCTTGCGCACGTCGTCCGACTTCTTGAACCGGCAGACCGCGGGGACCTTCTGCTCGGGCCTGGCGGGGCGTTCCGCACCGGGATACGCGACTCCCAGCGCCGTCGCGTGCTCCTGCGTCAGCAGCGCGCACGGCTCGGCCTTCGTGATCACCGGTCCCTGGCCGGGCACCGGTGCGGCCGTACCGCCGATCTTCGACGTGCAGCCGCCGAGCGCCAGCACCGTCAGCCCGAGCGCGAGCGAATTCCGAAACCGCATGCGTCCCTCCTCATCGGCCCGCACGCACCCTACTGGTGATCGGCTTTCTCGGCGCGGACCCTACTTCGATGTCGGCGCGAGCACCTCGGTTCCGCCGAGGAAGGGGCGGAGCGCTTCCGGCACCCGGACCGAACCGTCTTCGAGCTGGTGGTTCTCCAGGATCGCGACGATCCACCGGGTGGTGGCGAGCGTGCCGTTCAGCGTGGCGACGGTCTGCGGGCGGCCGTCGTCGTCGCGGTAGCGGATGCCGAGGCGGCGGGCCTGGAACGTGGTGCAGTTCGACGTCGAGGTCAGCTCGCGGTAGGTGTCCTGCGACGGCACCCACGCCTCGCAGTCGAACTTCCGGTACGCCGAGGTGCCGAGGTCGCCGGTGGCGGTGTCGATCACCCGGTACGGGACCTCGATCTTGGCGAGCATCTGCTCTTCCCAGTCCAGCAGGCGCGCGTGCTCGGCCTCGGCGTCCTCGGGACGCGTGTAGACGAACATCTCGACCTTGTCGAACTGGTGGACGCGGATGATGCCGCGGGTGTCCTTGCCGTACGAGCCTGCCTCGCGGCGGTAGCAGGACGACCAGCCCGCGTAGCGCTTCGGGCCCTTGCCGAGGTCGAGGATCTCGTCGGCGTGGTAGCCGGCGAGCGGGACCTCGGAGGTGCCGACGAGGTACAGGTCGTCGTCGCGCAGCCGGTAGACCTCCGACGAGTGCGCGCCGAGGAAGCCGGTGCCCGCCATGATCTCCGGCCGCACCAGGGTCGGCGTGATCATCGGCGTGAAGCCGTTCGCCGTCGCTTGCGCGATGGCCATGTTCAGCAGGCCGAGCTGCAGCTGGGCGCCGATGCCGGTGAGGAAGTAGAACCGCGAGCCCGAGACCTTCGCGCCACGCTCCATGTCGAGCGCGCCCAGCCCCTCGCAGAGTTCGAGGTGGTCCTTCGGCTTGAAGTCGAACTTCTTCGGCTCGCCGACGTGCTTGAGCACGACGTAGTCGTCCTCGCCGCCTTCGGGTGCTTCGGGGTGGACCAGGTTCGGCACCACACGGTGCAGCTGCTCGAACTCCTCCGACGCCTCGGTCTGCTCGACCTCGGCGGTCTTGACCTGGGCGGCGAGGTCCTTCGCCTTGGCGAGCAGTTCGGCCCGCTCGTCACCCTGGGCCTTGGGGATGAGCTTGCCCAGCGACTTCTGCTCGGCGCGCAGCTTGTCGGCGGCGGCGATCGAAGACCGGCGGCGGGAGTCGAGGGAGAGCAGCTTGTCGACCACTCCTTCGTCCTCGCCACGGGCGCGCTGCGAAGCGCGCACGACGTCCGGGTCATCGCGCAGAGTCCTGGGGTCAATCACGAGTGCAGAGGGTAGTCCGTGGTCTTCGCGCGCTTCGAGGCAGTTTCCCCGTACACACTGTGCGGGCCGCCGCGGATAACCCGACAGTCTGATCGTTGTCGCCCGTTTCGGGCCGTCCCCATACTGAGCCCGACCCCGGATTCCTTGCTGCGGACGGAGAAACCCGATGACCGATGCGGACCTGCTGGCGCGGCACAAGGCGGTACTCCCGTCGTGGCTCGCGCTCTACTACGACGAGCCGATCGAGATCGTGCACGCGCAGGACCGCCGGGTCGTCGACTCGACCGGGCGCAGCTACCTCGACTTCTTCGCGGGCATCCTGACGAACTCGATGGGCTACGACGTGTCGGCGATCAGCGACGCCGTGCGCAAGCAGCTCGACACCGGGATCCTGCACACCTCGACGCTGTACCTGATCCGCTCACAGGTCGAACTGGCCGAGCGCATCGCGAAGCTCTCCGGCATCCCGGACGCGAAGGTGTTCTTCACCAACTCCGGGACCGAAGCCAACGACACCGCGCTGATGCTCGCCACGCAGTACCGGCGCAGCAATCAGGTGCTCGCGATGCGGAACTCGTACCACGGGCGGTCGTTCGCGACGGGCGGCGTGACGGGCAACCGCGGCTGGTCGGCGTCTTCGCTCAGCCCGGTGAAGGTGAGCTACGTCCACGGTGGCTACCGGTACCGCAGCCCGTTCCGGGCGCTGTCGGACACGGAGTACATCGACGCGTGCGTCGCGGACCTGGTCGACGTCCTCGAGACGGGTACTTCGGGCGACGTCGCCTGCATGATCGTCGAGCCGATCCAGGGCATCGGCGGGTTCAGCTCACCGCCGGACGGCCTGTTCAAGGCGATGAAGGAGGTCCTCGACCAGTACGGGATCCTGTTCGTCTCCGACGAGGTCCAGACCGGCTGGGGACGGACCGGGGAACACTACTGGGGGATCCAGGCGCACGACGTCGTCCCCGACGCGATGACCTTCGCGAAGGGCCTCGGCAACGGTCTCGCGGTCGGCGGTCTCGTGGCGCGCGGCGACCTCGTCGACTGCCTGACCGCGAACTCGATCTCGACCTTCGGCGGCAACCCGGTCGCGATGGCTGGCGCGGCCGCGGTACTCGACCACATCGCCGATCACGACCTGCAGGCCAACGCGCTCGCGCGGGGCAAAGAACTGCTCGACGGCCTGCGCGCGGCGGGGAACCCGGTGCTCGGGGACGTGCGCGGCAAGGGCCTGATGATCGGCGTCGAACTGGTCAAACCGGGCAGCATGGAGCCGGACACCCAGGCCGCGGCGCGGATGATGGAGGAGACCAGGGCGCGCGGGCTGCTGATCGGCAAGGGCGGGCTGTACGGCAACGTCCTGCGGATCGCGCCCCCGATGACGCTCACGGCCGATGAGGCGGCCGAGGGGCTCGGGATCATCACGGACGCCCTGGCCGCCATCTCCTGAGCCCACCCCCGTGCTATGAACGGTCCGTTACTTGCAAATTTTGCAAGTAACGGACCGTTCATAGCATCCGGTCAGGACTTCACGAATCGGGCGATGACCTCGCCAAAGCGAGTGCCGGCGTCCTCCTGGAGGAAGTGACCGGCCCCGGTGATCGTCGGATGCTCGAGTTCGCGGGCGCCGCGCATCGAGCCCCGCAGTTCGAGACCCCATGGCGCGGTGATCGGGTCGCCGTCGGAGAACGAGACCAGGAACGGCTTGTTCAGTTCGGCGAGCACCTTCAACGCGGCCCGGTTGGCGGCCGAGGCCGGGTCGTCCGGCGTGATCGGCACCAGTGACGGCATCGCGCGCGGCGCGGCCTTGTACATCTCGTTCGGGAAGGGCGCGTCGTAGGCGGCGCGGACCTCCTCGGACAGCTTGATCTGGCAGCCCGACTGGACGAACCGGCCGACGTCGAGGACCTGGGACTTCTCGATGGTGCCGCGGAACTTGTGCCAGATCTCCGGCATGTCGGTGTCGCCGCTGGGGAGGCCGGTGTTGGCCGCGACGACGCGGGAGAAGCGGCCGGGGTTCTCGGCGACCAGCCGCAGGCCGATCAGTCCGCCCCAATCCTGGCCGACCAGGGTGACCTCGGTCAGGTCCAGCACGTCGAAGGCGAACGCGCGCATCCACTCGACGTGCCGCTGGTAGGTGTGGTCGACCATGTCGCCGGGTTTGTCGGAACGGCCGAAGCCGACCAGGTCGGGCGCGATGGCGCGTAGTCCGGCGTCGGCGAGCACCGGGATGACCTTGCGATAGAGGTAGGACCAGGTGGGCTCGCCGTGCAGCAGGAGAACGGGCGGCCCATCCGCGGGTCCGGCCTCCACGTAACCCACTCTGATCACGCCGCCGTGGAGGTCGACGAGTTCCGCGTAGCGCGGTTCGAAATCGAAATCGGGCAGGTCCGAAAACCGGTTGTCTGGTGTCCTCAAAAGGCGCACGACTCCCACGTTAGTGGGCTTCGTGCGCCTTTGCCGTGTTCAGAGGGTCGGGAAAGTCACGAGATGCCGACGGCCACGACCAGGCCGAGGGCGAGGTGCGCGGCGGCGACCACGACGCTGACCGGGGCGAACTTCTCGCTCTCGATGGTCGAGCGGACGTCGATGCGGGTCGCCCACTCCAGCAGCCGGACCGCCAGAACCTGCACGACGATGCCCAGCAGGCCGTAGACCAGCGAGGTGATGAGGCCCTCGGTCAGGTCGCTGGCGGAGTTCGCGATCGCCACGACGACGATGAACGCCATCGACAGCAGGCCCGACGCGGTGACGATGACCGCGTTCGGCAAACCGCGGCTGACCAGCTGGGCCAGCTTGCCGGGCGTGGTCCAGTCGATCGCCCAGAACCCGGCGAACATCAGCAATAGGCCGACGACGCCGTACAGCAGGATCGCGCCGATCCCTCGCACGAGGTCGGAGCCGAACGTGTCGGACAGCGCAAGGGTGGTCGTCACAGGGTGCTCCCAGAGGTACGGGTCGAGAATGTCAGGTTTGTGCGGGTTGCTTCTATCACGACTCGACGATGCGATGCGGGACGAACGCCGCACCGTCGTCTGTGACGAGTCCTGCCGTCTCGCGGATCCCGAGGCCGGCGGCGTGGTCTCCGACGATCCAGGCGCCGAGCGCGGGCCGGTAGCCCTGGAACTCCGGGAGCGGGTCGAACGCCTGGTAAACGTAGCCTTCGGCGCCGTAGACGCCGTCGGTCTGCGTCTCGTACCCGGTGGCGACGATCTGCACGTTCGCGCCCTCACGGCCGAGTTTCGGCTTGCGGACGTATTCGGTCAGCAAGCCGGGGTCGTCGGCGAAGGCGGGCAACAGGTTCGGGTGCCCAGGGTAGTTCTCCCACAGGATCGCGAGCAGCGTCTTGTTGGAGAGGATCATCTTCCACAGCGGCTCGACCCACAGCGTGCGCGGCATGGTCTCAATGGCGAAGCGGCCGAACTCCTCGTCGACCACCCATTCCCACGGGTAGAGCTTCACCACGGTCGCCATCTGCTGTTCTTCGAGGTCGACGAACCGCTTGAGCACCGGGTCCCAGCCGATCTCCTCGATCGACAGGCCGACGGTGTCGAGTCCGGCTTCGGCCGCCGTCTCCTGCAGGTACGCCGTCGTCACGTGGTCCTCACCGGACGGATCGGCGGAAGACCAGGTGAAGTGCAGTTCGTTGGAGGGCAGCTTGTCGGCGAGTTCGCCCCAGCGCTCGACCAGCTTCTCGTGGATCGAGTTCCACTGGTCGTCCTCCGGGAAGACCGACGTCTTCCAGTGCCACTGCAGGACCGCGGCCTCGAGCAGCGATGTCGGGGTGTCTGCGTTGTACTCAAGCAGCTTCGCCGGGCTCTTGCCGTCGTAGCGCAGGTCGAACCGGCCGTAGACGTGCGGATCCTGCCGCTTCCACGACTCGGCGATATGCGGCCAGACCCACTCGGGGATGCCGAAGCGGTGGTACTGCTCGGTGGTCACCACGTTGTCGACGGCTTCGAGGCACATCGAGTGCAGCAGTTCCACGTCCGCCTCGACGGACAGGATCTCGTCCATCTCGAAGACGTAGTGGACCGACTCGTCCCAGTACGGCCGGGACTTGCCGGAGCCGTCACGGGCGGGGGTGCCGAAGACCAGGCCCTGCTCCTCGACGATGTTCTGCCAGTCCCGCCGGGGCGGCTTGGAATCCCGGTACACCTACGAGCCCCCGCTCTTACCGCTGCTGCCGCTCTTGCCGCTGATGCCGAACCCGCCACGCTGGACGGACTTGCCCGATTTGGTGCTGACGTTCGCCCCCGACGGCGCGGTGTACGAACCGCCCGACACCCGCTGCCCGATCGCGCCGGAACCGCCGTAGTTGTAGCGGTAGCTGTTGTAGCCGCCGCCGAAACCACCGATCGGGATGAAGAAGAACCCACCGGACGAGTACCCGCCCTGTGATCGGACGTGGTTCTCGTCGCAGTTCCGGTCGTCCTGGACGATCTCCGTGTCTTTGGTGGCGCAGACCGCCGTGACCTCATCCGGCTTCGCGACGGTGTAGAACGTCGCGACCAAGCCGACCAGCCCGACGGTCACGCCGGTCCCGATCAGGATCTTCTTCTTGGTCGAAGACTTCTTCTCGGCGGCGCGAGCGGCTTCGGCGTCGAGCACCTCCTGGCGTTCTTGCTCCGCCAGTGCCTGCTGCCGTGCCCGCTGCTCAGCCAGCGAAGGCTGTCGCGCCTGCGTGCTGTCGTCCTGGAACCGCATGGAGCCGCGCTTCGGCGGCTCCTGGGGCGGCTGTGCCCCTTGGTTGTCATCCTGCGTCATCGAAGCTCCGTAATCGCCCGCCGGCTTGATCCCGCGTCCAACACTAACCACCCGGTATACGCACCTTACGTGCGGCGCGGGCATCATGGAGTGGATGTCTCAACAGGCCGAGCGGTTCCGTGATCCGCGAAACGCGCTGAGCACCCTGCGCACCCGGCTCGTCATGGCCGGTGTGTTCGTGGGCGCGCTCATCGCGCTTTCGCTGAGTGTGGCGTTCTCGTGGAACGTGGGCCCGGTGGGCGGTGCGGGCGGCGGTGCCCCCAAACTGTCACCCGCGGCGGTCGAAGCGTTCCAATCTCCCCCGGGCACCTGCCTGACCTGGAACAACCCGGACGCCAACGACGTGCGGCGGGTGCCGTGCGCGGAGTCCCATCTATTCGAGGTCACCAGCATCGTCGACATCGGCGCGCAGTATCCGGCTGGCGTGCCGAGCCCGAACCTGGAGCAGTGGCAGGAGATCTCCCGGTCACGCTGCACCGTCGACGTCAAGCCGTACCTCGGCCGAACGCTGGATCCCTACGGCAAGTTGAGCATGAACCTGCTCCGGCCGACTCCCGCACAGTGGGAGGACGGCGACCGGCAGCTGCGGTGCGGCCTGCAGTGGGCGGGCCAGGGCGGCAAGCTGCAGCCGACCAAGGGGCAGGCGAAGGAGCAGAACCAGTCCGCGGTGTGGGAGCCCGGCACCTGCCTCGCGCTGCTCAACAACAGCTTCGGCGACCCTGTCGACTGTGCCCAGCCGCACTCCTACGAGATGATCGCGACGCTCGACCTCAAGACGAAGTTCAAGGACGCCTACCCGTCACAGGAACAGCAGAACACCTGGCTGGACACCGAGTGCTCGACGGCCGCGCAGGACTACACCGGCAACGCGGACCTGGCGGCGAAGAAGGTCATCCTCAGCTGGGACGTCCGCGAGCAGGAGAGCTGGGACGCCGGCTCGACGCTGGTGAACTGCAAGGTGGCGGCGGCCCTGCCGGACAACAAGGGGCTCGCCCCGATCACCGGGAGCGTCAAGGTCGGCGACGGCGAGGCCCCGCCCTCCGACGGCGGCCAGACGAGCCCGCCGCCGTCTTCCTCGGCTCCGAAGACCGGCGGGTGAGCCCGTGCCCGTCGAGATGACCCAGCAGCGCTTCGAAGAACTGGTGTCGGAGGCGCTGGACGAGCTTCCGCCCGAATTCGCGGACGCCATGGACAACGTGGTGGTACTGGTGGAGGAGTTCAACGAGGAGTCGCCCACGATCCTCGGGCTCTACCACGGGGTCGCGCTGACCGAACGGACCCACGAGTACGGCGGGGTGCTGCCGGACCGGATCTCGATCTACCGGCGACCGCTGCTTGAGATGTGCGACACCGAGGAAGACGTCGTCGAGGAGGTGCTGATCACGGTGGTCCACGAGGTCGGCCACCATTTCGGCATCGACGACGCGCGCCTGCACGAACTCGGCTGGGGCTGAGCCGCGGGACAGGCGATCAGCAAAGGTCCCCTGCTCCCTTCACGGCGAATTTCGCGCCGAAGGCGGCACGGTCGGTGATTTTCGTGCGTCGGACACCAAGGGCTCTCCGGATTTTTAACTGGGCGTAACAAGCCCACAACTTTGGGCGACAACCCCGCTGACTTTTCCACTCGCCGGCCGGTGCCGTCGAATGCCTGGGGAGGCGTGCATGGCCGAGTCGACGGCACACGGGAGGGGCGACCGGCGATTGCGCTGGTTGCTCGCGTCCAGTGCGGCGTCGAATCTCGGCGATGGAGTCGGCAAGGTCGCGTTCCCCCTGCTCGCGGTCACCCTGACCCGCGACCCACTGCTCATCGCCGGACTCTCGGCGACCCAGTTCCTGCCGTGGCTGCTCTTCGCGCTCCCGGCGGGCGCGCTGCTGGACCGGATCGACCGGCGACGCGCGATGATCGTCGCGAACACCGCCCGAGCGGTGGTCGTCGGCGGGATGGCCGCCCTGGTCGCGGCCGGCGGGGTGACGATCTGGGTGGTCTACGCCGCCGCCCTGCTCATCGGCGTCGCGGAGGTGGTCGCCGACAGCGCCGCGAACGTGCTCGTCCCGGCGGTCGTCGGCAAGGGTTCGCTCGACAGCGCGAACAGCAAGCTCCAGGCCTGCGAAATCGTCGGCCAAACCTTCCTCGGCGGACCAGTCGGTAGTGTCACCTTCGCGCTCTTCGCGACTTTCCCGTTCCTGCTCAACTCGGTGGGCTTCGCGATCGCGGCGGTCGTGCTGATCGGACTCACCGGGAGCTACCGGGCTCGTCCTTCTACGGCCTCCGAGAGCGCGTCCACCGGTTTGCGCGCCGAGCTGGCGGAGGGTTTCCGCTGGTTGAAGGGCAATCGCCTGATGCTGCGACTAGTCATCGTCGCTGGGCTGATCAGCTTGGTCAGCGAACTCGCCCAGGCGCAGTTGGTGCTGTACGCGATCGAGTACCTACGTCTCAGCGAAGCGGCCTTCGGGCTCTTCGCGTTCGTCGGCGGCATCGGCGGTTTGCTCGGCGCGGCCATCGCCCCACGGCTGGTGAAGACGTCCAGCCGTCGCACGGTGCTCCTCGGAGGCACCGCCTGCTGTGGCGCGGCGTTCACCGGCATGGGCCTGACGAATTCGCCGGTGGCGGGGGCGGCCCTGTTCGGACTGTTCGCGGCGGCCGTCGTTTCGGTGAACATCGTGCTGGGCACGGCGCGGCACACGCTCGTCCCCGGCGAACTGCTCGGTCGCGTCCTCGGCGTATGGCGCACCGTGGTCTGGGGGGCGATCCCGGTCGGGGCCCTGCTCGGCGGCGTCCTCACCCACGCCCTCGGTTCCCCGTCCCGGACGTTCCTCACGTCCGGGCTCTTGCTGTTCGGCGTCGCGGGCTTCGCGTTCGCCGCCTTGCGACCGGGTTCAGATGACGAATCGGCCACGGCCTTGCGGGTACTCCACCAAGACCGGTGAAAAGTCGGGCCGTTGGTGCTGGAATAGCGCATCACCGCCAGCTGGCGAGGAGGTCCGCGATGCAGCAGACACTGGTGCCGGAGGCCGGCGTGGGGACGACAGAACCTTCCAGACGCCCGCAAGTGCTCACCGCGGTCGCCGGTTTCGTGATCGGTGCCAGCGTGATCGGCATGCTGTGGGCTCTCTCGAGCGTCAACGCGGGAGCGCTCGAAGACGCGCAGGACGCGTGTCAGGCACTGGCGAGGGTCGGCACGATCCCGGACACCACCGACGCCGCGCCCGGCGACCGGACCGTGGCGGTCCTGGCCCCGGAGATCCTGCACAGGATGACGGCAGCGCGCGAACTCTCCGCCGCGGCGGCGGCCGCCAACGACACCTACCGGCCGCTGGCCGAGCACATCGACGGTGTCAGCCGAATGGTGTTCAGCCTGCACTTCAACCAGATCTCCGGCCAGCGGCACCTGGCACAGGCCGAACAGCTCTGCACCCAGCTCTAGGCGGTCACGCTCCCTTGTGGACCGTCTTGACGGTCAGCTGGTTGCCGGGGATCTTCCCCGCGCAGCCGAGCCCCTGCACCGGCACGAAGTTCGACGCGGTCTCTTGCGGCAGGTAGACCCGCAGGCCACGGGTCTCGGTGGGCTTGCAGGCCGCCTCGTCGTAGTTGCGGACGTTCACGAAGCCGAGGTCGGCGGACGCGCTCTCGCCGTTGTTCAGCTGCACCGGGCCGCCCTTGTCACCGTCACGGAACGCTGCCTCACCGACCTGGTGGCCGTCCGCGCCGGTCACGTAGGAGACGCCGGGGAAGCCCTGGATGGTGCACGCGTGCCCGCTCGAGTTGGTGATGACGAGCTTCCGGTACACCGTCCCGGCCGCCGCGTCACCGTTCGCGACCGAGAGTTTCACGTCGCCTGCCTTGCACAGCCCGTCGTTCTTCGGAGCGGGAGCCTGCCCCTGTGCGGGCTGCGTTGTCGGCACCGGGCTCGAACTCGCACTGGGCGCGGGTGAGGTCTCCGCCGCCGGACTGGACGGCGTCGTGGACGAACTCTGCGCGACCGGGGCCGTTTCCGAACCGCAAGCGCTGAGCAGCAGGAGTCCGGCGGTACCCGCGATGAGACCGCCGATGGAGATCATCTTCGAACGAACCATGGTCCTTCGCCTCCCTGTAGCCGGGTGACCCACCGATCAGTAGACGTGTTGGCGATCCCAGAGGTTGCGCTCCCCCGGTTAATTCCCCACAAGGTGTTAATCGATCTCGTGGGGTGTATTCCCCGGCGGAAACGGAGGCAAACGCTCGCGTTTCGTCCTCTGGTTGCGGTCCTTGCGCGTGCAAGGACCGCAACCAGAGGACGAAACGCGAAGGGAGGGAGTGGCCTCAGGCGGGGTCGACGGGGACGTCCGCCCAGGTGAGGCAGGTCCAGCCGTCGGCGGTGGCGGCGAGTTCGACGATGCCGGTGTTCGGGATGAGGCCCTGGTTGGCGACCTCGGCGGTGACGTTCCCGGCGAGCCACTCGCCGCCGAGCCGGATCGCGCCGCCGTGACTCACCAGCACCACCGTGCCGTCGGGGTCGGCCTGCTCGTGCTTGGCACGCAGCCGGGCGACCGCGTCGAGCAGCCGGGTGCGGACCTGCGCGCCGGTCTCGCCGCCGGGGATCGGCGCACCGAGTTCGCCGAGCGTCCACCGGCGCACGACGCTCATGTAGGTCGCGACCGAGTCCTTGTCGGTGTTGCCTTCGAGATCGCCCGCGGCGACTTCGTGCGCCCCGTCGACAACCTGGACGTCGACGCCGAGCTTGGCGGCCAGCGGCGCCGCGGTCTGCTGGGCTCGGACGGCCTGTGAGGCGTAAACCGCGACGATCGGCTCACCGTCGAGCCGCGTCGCGAGGTCCCTGGCCTGTTCGCGGCCCAGTTCGGTGAGCGGCGGGCCGGGCAGCGCGGTGTCGAGCGCGCCCCGCACGTTTCCGTCGGTCTGACCGTGACGGACAAGGAGAAGTTTCACGCCTGTGCTCCCTTCCGGACCGACTCGACCCAGTCGATCGCTTCGGTGAAGTCCTCGTTGGCGGCGCCCTGCTCCACCGCGGTCATGCCGTCGTCCGCCCGCGGATGGGAACCGAGGAACCGCACGTTGCGGCACCGACGGCGCAACGCGGCCAGCACGTCGCCGATCCGGGGCTCGGCCACGTGTCCCTCGAAGTCGATGAAGAAGCGGTACTCGCCGAAGTTGTTCCTGGTCGGGCGGGCGTCCAGCTTCGTCAGGTTGATGCCGCGGACCGCCAGTTCGGTGAGCAGTTCCGCCAGGGCCCCGGTCCGGTTCGTCGCGGCGGCGACGATCGACGTGCGGTCGGCCCCGGTCGGCTCCGGCAACTCGCCGGGCAGACGGACCAGCAGGAACCGGGTCTTGGCGTCGCGGACGTCGGCGACCTCGGTGGCCAGCACGTCCAGCGGGTAGTGCTCGACGGCGACCGGCGCGGTCACGGCGGCGTCGAACTCGCCCGCGTCGACCGCGACCGCGGCCGCCGCGGTGGACGACGTCGCGACCGGATGCGCGCCGGGGAGGTTCGCCTCGACCCAGTGACGGACCTGCGCGAGCGCGTGCGGATGGCTCGCCACGGTGCGGATCTCGGTCGTCCCCGGCCGGGTCAGCACACTGAAGTGGACGGGCAGCAGCACCTCCGCCACCGCGACGAGCGGCTCGGCCTCGCTGAGGCTGTCGAGGGTGGCGGTGACCGCGCCCTCCACGGAGTTCTCGATCGGCACGCAGGCCGCGTCGGCCGCACCCGAGCGCACCGCGGCCAGCGCCGCCGGAATGGTTTCCGCGGGGATCAGCTCCTCACCGGGGACGAGCCGGCGCGCGGCCTGTTCGGTGAAGGTTCCCTGGGGGCCGAAGTAGGCGATCCGTGACACCCCGCCAGATTACGCACGCCGCGGGTGGCGACTTTCACTCGGACAGCCGGTACGCGAACCGGTTACGCCGGGTGCCTTTTTTTGCCATGCTTAGCGGGTGACCGCCGAACCGGGCACGCACACCGGCCACGAGGATGTCGGCTCCTCTTTCGCTCCCCTGCCCGACCATCCCACCCCGGAGCTGGTGCTGTGCGCCGTCGATGACCTGCTCGCGCAAGCCTGGACCACCGTCGCGGACACTGTGGACGGACGGGTCTTCGTGCACCGCGGGTCGGTGCTCGACGTCGTCGCGCAAGCCGTCGTCAGCCCCGCGAACTCCTACGGCTGGATGCGCGGCGGCATCGACGCCGTCTACGCCCGCGCCTACCCCGGTGTCGAGCAGAACGTGCGCAGCGCCGTGCTCGCCTACCACGGCGGGGAACTCCCGATCGGCGAGGCCGTGATCGTGCCCACCGGTGAGGCGGAGCCCGCCTGGCTGATCAGCGCGCCGACGATGAGGGAACCTGGCGAACGCCTCCCTCGCGACACCGTGCACCCGTACCTTGCCGCCAGGGCGGTGTTCCAGCAGTGGCGCGACGGCAGGCTCGACCAGGGCCGGGTCCGTGATCTGGTGCACACGATCGCGATGCCCGGGCTCGGTACCGGCGTCGGCGGGGTCGCGCCCGCCTCCTGCGCCCGGCAGGTCGCCGCGGCGTGGGATGAGGTCTTCACCCCCGGCCGTTCCCGTAACGGACGGTAAGAGCCTGTCGGCAGAGCCGAGATGTACCTCCGAAAGTGACCGAACGCGTGACCCCGCCATGGCAGAAGGCCCGCTATCGCGGTGGCAGCGCGCCTTCTCCGCATCGGCGAGGTGAATGACCAGGCCGCGTCCTGCCGACGTCGATCGCGGATGTGAGTTCACTACAGGCGCTGACGCCCCGAAGCGGGCTACATCACATCGCAGCGCGTTCACGAGCCGTAAGCCCTACCGTTAAAGCGGCTTCATCCGGTTCGAGGCACGATTATCCGCCGAGAACTCGTCAACACGGCTTTTGTACGGCGCCAGCGCAGGTGACGGGCGAGGAGTGTGCGATGCCGCGGGTCCGTGAACTCAGTCCCTACGTCGAGCTGCACCGTGAGCAGTGGCGCGAGTTGCGCAGGTCCACCCCCCTGCCACTGACCGCCGCGGAACTGCTGCGACTGCGCGGTCTCGGTGAGCAGGTCGACCTGACCGAGGTCGCCGAGGTCTATCTGCCGCTCTCCAGGCTGATCAATCTCCAGGTCGCCGCCCGGCAACGGTTGTACGAAGCCACCACCACCTTTCTCGGTGAAGACAGTCGGGGCACCAAGGTGCCTTACGTCATCGGGATCGCCGGAAGTGTCGCCGTCGGCAAGTCGACGACCGCGCGCATCCTGCGCACCCTGCTCGCCCGCTGGCCGGATCACCCCAGGGTCGACCTGGTCACCACCGACGGGTTCCTCCATCCGCGGGCGGAACTGGTCCGGCGCGGCATCATGCACCGCAAGGGATTCCCGGAGAGCTACGACCGGCGGGCCCTGCTGCGGTTCGTCACCGATGTGAAGTCCGGGGCGGAACGGGTCAGCGCGCCGGTGTACTCGCACCTCGCCTACGACATACTTCCCGGCGAAGAACAGGTCGTTCAGCGACCCGACATCCTGATCATCGAGGGACTCAACGTCCTCCAGCCCGGCCCCCGGCTCACCGTCTCCGATCTGTTCGACTTCTCGATCTACGTGGACGCGCCGACGACCGACATCGAGCGCTGGTATGTCGAGCGCTTCCTCAAACTGCGGCACACCGCGTTCGCTGACCCCGCGTCACACTTCCACCACTTCGCCGGGCTCCCGGACGACGAGGCACGGGCCGAGGCGCGCCACCTGTGGCGCACGATCAACGAGCCCAACCTGATGGAGAACATCAAGCCGACGCGGCCTCGCGCGACCCTCGTCCTCCGCAAGGACGCCGACCACACGATCAACCGGGTCCGGCTGCGCAAGCTTTGAATGAGGACATTCCGTAACCGGACACTCACGGATTCTCTACTCACGGCGAGCGTTTCACGACGACAGCCAAGATCACTCCGCCGGAAGCCGATCACACGGGCGAATTCCGACTGTTCCCTCACAAGCACCAGCCTTCGCACCCCCGGCGAGCCGGCGGTACCGGGCGGTCGCGTACCGCGACCGGTGAGCGGGTTCCCTCGGCCGATCGGCCGATCCACGCTCAGTACGTGTAACCGGTTGGCCGATACCGGCTACAGGCCCCCGAGGCGACCCTTGTGTCAGGGGAACAAGAGGTCTCGAAAAGGACCTTGAGCAGGGAGGAGGCTCACGATGTTCTCGATCATCCTGACCTGGGTCGGCTCGATTCTCGGACTCGCACTCCTGGTGGCCATGGCCGCCGGCGCCTTCGTCGTCGACTTCGACGACGCCCGCGGGGACCGTCGCAGGAAGAAGCCGGAAGTCACGGAAAGCAAGGGCACCCCGGCCGCGCCACTGGGCTGAACACCCGAATCTGAACACTGGACTGAGCATCACTGGACTGAGCGACGCCCGACTGAGCGCGGCCGATCAAGACGTCCGGACGTCTTGATCCCTTCCTCAGTCGAACGGGTTGTGCACCTGCGCCCCGAGTCCGGCCATGTCGGCTAGATTCCGGGTGACCAGGGTCAGCTCGTGGATCCGGGCGGTCGCGGCGATCAGTCCGTCGACGGACGGCACTTTCCTCGGCGCGTACTGCCTGCCCCATTCGGCCGCGATTTCGGCGGTCACCGGAAGGATCCGTTCCGAGAACTGCGCGGTGAGCCCGGCCAGCCAGTCGGCCAGCGCGTCCGCCCGCTCCCGGCCTTGATCTCCTCGATGCCTGAGTTTGCCGATCCCCCTCTCGATCTCTCCCACGGTCAGCACGCTCAGATAGAGCCTGCTCGATGACACCCCGCCCCACCACCGGGCGAAACCCGGGTTCCGCGTGCGGCGCCGGGCCTCGGACACGATGTTCGTGTCCAGCAGAAAGCTCACCCGCTCACCTCCACGGCATCCCTCGGCAGATCCTCCGCGCGTTCGGCGGCGATCTCCTCCAGCACGTCGGCCAGCGTCTCCCCGTGTTCGGGATGGTGCTGCTCACCGGAGAGCACGAGTTTGAAATCGACGGCTTCACCGCCTCCGGCCAGCCTGCGGTAATCCATGATGTCCAGCACCACGGCCACCTCCTCCCCATGTTTGGTGACGAACTGCGGCCCCTCGGCCGCGGCCCGGCGCAGCAGCTCGCTCAGCCGCTGCTTGGCGTCCTGCACTTGCCAGGTGGATGCTTCCATCTAGACAGACTAGATGGAACTGGGTGGGATGGCAAGGCCGGGAGAGGTCGTGATCCGGGGGAAAGCGTCGTCAGGCGAGGTCGCCGAGTGCCTTCCGGTAGTCGTCGAGGTCGTAGTCCATTTCGTGTTCGCCGGCTTCGGTGAGCTGGGCGGCCAGCGCGTCGACGAGGTGCCCGAAGATCTCGTCGCGGTCCTGTCCGGTGTCGCTCAGCCGCCGCACGGCCCGCCAGACCTCGGCGGGCTCGTCGGCCCAGAGCTGGTCGACGATCGTGGTCTTGAGCGCGAGCCGCATCCGCGGCTCGCCGTCGAAGGTCTCCTCGGCCAGCGCCTCGTGGTACTCGGGGTGCTCACCGATCACGAGCAGGCGGCGCTGTTCGGGGTCGGTGGGCTCGAGTTCCAGCTCCTCGTCGCCGATCTCCGCGTAGACCGTCGGCACGGCGAACATCCGGCGCTCGAGTGCTTCCGCGAGTTCCGCCGGGTCCTCGATCCCCTCTGAACCGTCGAAGTAGACGTCGAGCGTGGAGTCCTCGTCCTGCGCGAACTCCTCCAGGAACTCGGTCGCGCTCTCCAGCAGCGCCACGCGGGCGGCCTCGGGGAGGCCGGCGCGGTCGGCGGCCCAGGTGACCCAGCCGAGCAGTGCGGGCTCCAGCGCGTCCTCGTACGCCTCGTCGACCTCGAATTCACCGTCGAGCAGCGACTCGAGGAACCGGGCAAGCTTCTCGGGCCCGACCCGCAAGGGGCTGCCCGGCTCGGTCTCGCAGCCGTAGTCGACGAGCAGGCGCGCGTAGAACCTTGTCGCCTCGGTGTCCTCCACGAGCCCGGACCCGATGAAGTCGGCGACGACCTCTTCGCGGACCTGCTCGGGCCACTCGGTGATCTCGGGCGACGGTTCGGGGGTGGGGAGGGTCTGGATCCAGGCCAGCGCGAGCGCGTGGAACCGCGCGTAGTCCTCGCTGACGTCGGGCTCCTCGACGACGTCCGTCGCGGCCAGTCCGTCCGCGAGCAGCTGGTGGGCACGCTCGGGCAGGACCCGCTCCAGTGTGACCAGCTCCGGGTCGTCGGCGGCCTGCTGCCGCATCTCGGACAGCACGTCGTGCGGCTTGTCGACCACGACGACGTCCCGGATCCGGCCGCCTTCGGTGAAGTCGACGAGTGCGAGCAGACCGTGCTCGACACCGCCGCGGGAGAAGACACAGAGAAGGGAGGACTCGTCACCGAAGACGTCTCCGGTCCGCCAGCAGTCCCCGACGGTCACCGCGGCCAGGTCCGCCGCCCACTCCGGCTCCGGGATGCCGCGGCCCAGCACGGTGTCGAGCGCCGCGGCGGCCGCCTCGCGCTCTTCCTCGGTCTCGGCGAGCACGCGCAGTCCGGCGAGCAGCGCGGCCGCGGCGGGGGTGATCTTCCGGGCCGCGAACGCGATGAGCTCCAGGCCCAGCGGCGTTTCGTCCTCCTCGACCTCGATGTCCCACCACTGGCCGAGCACCTCGGAGGTCAGCAGCTCGACGTCGAGCACCTCGGGTGCGGCACCGAGGGCCGAGAAGTCCCGCAGGACGTCCTTGAAGAGACCCGTCACACTCGGGGTGGAGGGCTGGGCTGCCTTCTTGCGGGCACGACTCACCGGACTCATGAATCACATGTTTTCACCGAGCGGGCCGCGGGTGCGTAGCGGGCCCGACGATTCTCGGACCGGACTCATGGATACGGGCTCGTCGCGGTGGTCCTTGGCGCGAAACGCGGGGTCCAGGTCGCGGGGAGGGCGCGGGCGGACACCGGTTCAGGACCACCGCGACTTCAACGGCCCGCCAGTGTGGCTCGACCTTTCTCCGCCGGGTTTCCTCGGTTCGCTTCGAATAACGACCGGCGGCGCGCGTGGTTACGCCTTGACCGATTTCGGAATCGCGATTCTCGCCGCTTTGACCTCGGCGATCAGCCGCGTCTTGCGTTTGTGTATTTCCACCAACGTACCGAGGTACGAGCTGAATTCTTCAGCGGTACCAGACTTTTTGTGCGCGGTGCGCAGTTTACGCAGTTGCCGGGCGGCCTCACGGTAGGAGTTCGGATCTTTTCGCGTGATCAATTCTTCGACATGCTCCCGGTAGATGGGAATTGTTTCGGCCGGATGGGCTATGGAACGCGAATCCGCGAGTTCGACGCGCACCGGCAATGAGGCTTCGAAACGCACCGCCGCCCGCCAGGCCTCGTCGGCGCGATCCTCGCCGAGCAGCGCGCGGACGAGTTCGTCGGCGGCCTCCGTGCTTTCCGCGGCGAGTTCGCGCAACCGGGCCAGCGCGGTCTTGCGCTGCGCGACCCACCGCCCCGTTTCCCATGACTCTTCGCGCAGCGCGAGATACGCCGCGGCGCCGGGTCGCTCGTCGAAGTCCTTGCGCGACAAGGGAAACGGCTCCTCTTCGAGCGGAGGTGCCTCCTCCTTCTTGTCGTGCGTGAGCGCCCGCGCCGCGTGCGCGATGGCCTCGCTGTGCCGTCCCGCCGCGCGCAGCACCCGCACGATCTTGAGGCTGACGTCGACCCGCGGCGGCTTGGCGGCGAGGATCGCGACGAGTGCGTCGACATCGCCGGACACCTCCGCCAGTTCCTCGCGCAACCGCTCGGCCGTCTCGCGTTTCGCCCCGGGCACCTGCTCCGCGAGCACGCTGTCCACAGTGGACCTGATCAGCGTGATCCCCTTGTCCCCTAAAGCGGAAGCGAAGTCGGCCAGCTCGATGACCGGCCAGCCGGGTCCGTCGAACTCTACTTCGAGGATCCAGCGGGCCAGGCCCTCTTGGTCCGGCGGGCGCGCGACGCAGGCCCGGGCGTACAGCTCGACCGCCCGGTCCAGCCGGTCCGCGACCTCGCCCGAGGTGTCGTCGATCTGCTCCAGCATCTCGCTGATGTCGTCGACGGTCCGACGGGCGAGCGGCGCCAGATCGGCCCGGCTGCCGGCGTCGAGGAGGCGCTGAAGCGTGTCGAGCACGGAGCCGACCTTCGCGGCGTACTCGACGTTGCCTGCCATCACGGCGGTGTCGAGGAGGCGGTGCGCCTCGGCGAGGTCACTCCCCTGGGTGACGAATCGGTTCTCCAGGGTTTGACGTAACACAGGGTCACGCTCAGCGTGGGCATGGAGCAGGTCCGCCAGCGTCTCCGCGTCCAAGGTGCGCAGGTAGGGGCGCAGATCCGTCGTCGAACTCACCCGGACAAGTCTGCCCGACCGGTTCGCCGACGCGTGTGGGCCAACAGCGTGCTCTTTTCGGCGTAGTCGGGCACGCGGTGTGACCAGCTCAGCGGCGCCGCTTCGAGCGTGCCGGGCAGCGGATGATCGGGATCGGGAGTCGCCGGGCGAGCAGCATCACGACCGCCATCACCGCCCTCGCGAGCAGCGAAACCTCCGCGGCGGCGGCGTAAGCACCGCTTGACACCCCGTGCCCGGCGGCGACGCGCCAGGCGTCCTGGCCGACGGGAGGCGGCGTGGCCGCGCTCGACGCGGTTTCGACCGCGCCGAACCGGCTCCAGTCCGCGCTTCCGACGAGATCCCGGTAAAACCGACGGCTACTTTCCGTGAGTTTTCCGGCGGCGGCATCGAGCCTGGACCGCGTGGTGTTGACGAGGAATCGCCGAGGCACAACGCGACCAGTACCAGGGCCGCACCCGGCACGAACGCGATGGAAAGCATGCGAGAGCGAATGCGAATGACGCTATGCAAGTTGCAATTTGCACGTCAACGCCCGTCCGCCATACGGCCGTTTGCGCACCGTGACGATCTGGTAGGCACGGCACGTGACTCTCGAAGACCTCAACCAGCGCCTCCGTGACTTCGCCGCGGCACGAGCCTGGGAACCGTTCCACACGCCGAAGAACCTGGTCATGGCACTATCCGGCGAAGTCGGCGAGCTGACTTCGCTGTTCCAGTGGCTCACCCCGGAGGAGTCCGCGAAGTGGCGTTCCGACCCCGACCTGGCGCACAACGTCGTCGACGAAATCGCCGACGTCACGCTGTATCTCCTCCAGCTGGCGAACAGCCTCGGCGTCGACCTGATCGAGGCGGCCAACGCCAAGATCGACCGGAACGAGCACCGGTTTCCGGCGCCCGAGCGTTAGCCCTGACCGCGATCTGCCAGCCACCGAGCAGACCACCGACCCCCACGTCGCCGCTGAGAAGAAGTAGTCCCTGCGTCCGATTAGCCGCCTTTCGGGTCTTGTGACGTCTTTGGCGAGCGGAAACACTGTGCCGACGTCTTCGGAGGTGGCCCTTGTCGCGTTCGGCTCGCACCATGGTCCTGGCTCTGCTGCTTTCCCTGAGCGCGGTCGCCGCGCCGGCGTACGCGGCACCACCGCCGACGACGCATCGCGACCCCGGCAACGGGCCGGAACGCAACGAGGTCGCCGCGACCGACCCGCCGATGAGCGCCGCACGGGCGGCGGGCGAGAACGTCGCGGGCGACCACTCCGGCTATCCACGCAAGACGAAGTTGCGCGTCCATCCGGAGAACACGGCCGACAAGTCGATCAAGCTCGGGCTCGCGCCGTACCACGCGATCGCGCCGGAGCTGAACGCGTTGCAGGCGCGCAGCGACCGGATCTCGGTCGAGATCGCCGGGCGGTCCGGCCTCGGCCGGGACCTCTACCTGGTGACGCTCACCGCGCCGGAGAGCCCTCATCAGACGCGGCGGCAGGACGCGTGGCGATCGCTGATCGAGAACGACCCGGCCCGTGCCGCGCGCGACCCGTTCCTGCGCCACGGGTACAAGGCGCCGGTGTGGATCAACAACAACATCCACGGCAACGAATGGGAAGGCACCGACGGCGCGCTCCGCGTCATCGAGAAGCTGGCGACGTCGAACGATCCCAAGACCGCCGAACTGCTGAAGCGGAACCGCTTCTACTTCAACGTCACGGCCAATCCGGACGGTCGCGTCGCCGGTACCCGGCAGACGTCGGCGGGCTTCGACCCGAACCGCGACTTCGTCACCGCGTCGCAGCCGGAAGTGCGGGCCATGCGCGGCATCGCCATCGGCAAGCAGCCGCTGATGATGCTGGACGAACACGGCTACGTCGCGAACACGCTCATCGAGCCGACCACGCCGCCGCACGGCCAGAACTACGACTTCGACCTCTACGTCAAGCACGGATACGCCAACGGTCTCGGCATGGAGCAAGCGGTCAAGGCACTCGGACGGCCGGAGACGGCGAAGCCCGAGATCCCGTTCCGCGACTACGAACCCGGCAGCTGGGACGGCTGGGCGCCGATCTACACCGCCCAGTACGCGATGTACCACGGCGCGGTGTCGTTCACGATCGAGATCCCGATGCGGGTCAACAACGCGGACTACGAAACGCTGCCCGTCGAGGAACTGCGGCGGCGTTCGGTGATCAACACCGAGGTCGTCGAGGCCACCATCGGCAGCACGCTGAACTACGTCGACCGCAATCGCGGTGAGCTGATCGCGAACCAGATCGAGATGTTCCGCCGAGGTAGCGCGGGCGAGGCACAGCGTGAGATCCCGGACGGGTTCGTGCCCGGATTCGGGCCGGAAGACCGCTACCGCACCGAATTCCCGCGTGCGTACGTCATCCCCGCCGGCGCGGGCCAGCGCTCGGCCGTCGCGGCTTCGCGGCTCGTCGATCACTTGGTGGCCAACGATGTCCGCGTACGCCAGGCGGATCGCGCCTTCTCGGCGGCCGGGCGGCGTTATCCGGCCGGTTCGTATCTGGTCGACATGCACCAGCCCAAACGCGGCCTGGCGAACGTGATGCTGGAGCGGGGCAGCGACATCTCGGCGAAGGTGCCGGTCATGTACGACATCTCCGGCTGGAGCCATCGCCTGCTGTGGGGTGCTTCGGTCGACATCGTCGAGCAGGGCGGGCTCGACGTCCGGGCGCACGACGTCGCCGCGGCTTCGCCCACCGGCGGCATCGACGCGGCGCCCGGCCGGGATCTCGCGCTGAAGCTCGTCGACGGCAAGGACGTCAGCGCCGCCAACGATCTGCTGAACCGCGGCCTCGCACTGGGACGCGCGGCCGACGGCTCGATCGTCGTCCCCGCGTCGGCTCGCCCCGCCGCGGCCGAAGTGGCGGACCGCTACGGCGTCCGGTTCGCCGAAGCGCGGGGGACCTCGACTCCGCTCAGCCGCAAGACGATCGCGGGAGCCGTCGGCCCGGATGAAATGAAAGCGTTGCGGGACATGGGATTCGACGTCCGGCCGGTGTCGGCGGCGGTGCTCAACGCTGGCTTCGACTGGTCACGGATCGACCTGCTGTTCGTCTCTTCGGGACTGCGATACACCGATCTCAACCCCGCCGCGAAGGACGCTTTGCGTGCCTTTCTCACCCGCGGTGGCGTGGTCACCCGCGGCGCCACGGGCGCGCGGTTCAACACTGATGGGGGACTTCTCGAAGCGCGTCCGGTCGCGGGCTGGGAGGACGGCAACGGCGTCGTTTCGGTCGTCAACGGCACCGGTCCGATCGGTGCCGGCGCGCTGCCCGACTCGTTTGCCTACGGGCCGTTCTGGTTCACCGATCTCGGCTCTTCGGTCAGCGTCGAGCAGCGCTACGCGAGCGGGAATCCGCTGGTCGCGGGGCATTGGCGGACGCGGGACGACGGGACAGGCGGGCCACTGCAAGCGGCCGGACAGGCGGCCGTCGTCTCCGGCACTTCGGGGCTCGGCGGACGGGTGGTGCTGTTCGGCACCGAGCCGCTGTTCCGCGATCACCCGAAGGGCTTGTACGCACAGATCGCCAAGGCGGTTTTCTGGGCGGCCGCCTGATCAAGACGGTCTACGCTTCGCGGATGGCATCGCGAGCGGGCCGAACTGCCGTCTCCGCTGGTGGATCGGGTGGTCGCCAAGGCGACGAAGTACCGTGGGGGTATGCCGATCCAGGTGCTGCTCATCGACGACCACGAGGTGGTGCGGCGCGGTCTGCGTGACCTCCTCACCGACGAGCCCGATATCGAGGTCGTCGCCGAGGCGAGCGGGGTCGACGAGGCCCTGGCCGTGGCGATGCACGTCGAGCCGGACGTCGCGGTGGTCGACGTGCGCCTCGGCGACGGGGACGGCATCGCGCTCTGCCGTGAACTGCGCTCGAAGGCGAACCCGCCGCAGTGCCTGATGCTGACCGCGTTCGACGACGAGGAGGCCATGGTCGGTGCGATCATGGCGGGCGCCGCCGGGTATCTGCTGAAGCAGGTCCGCGGTCAGGACGTCGTCAACGCGGTCCGCGAGGTCGCGGCGGGCCGGTCGCTGCTCGACCCGCTGTCGACGGCGCGGGTGCTGGACAAGCTGCGGCATCCGCCCGAGGACGAACTCGGGTCGCTCACCGAACGCGAGCGCGAGGTACTGGACCTGATCGGGCAGGGCATGTCCAACCGCGAGATCGCGGAACGCCTGTTCCTCGCCGAGAAAACTGTGAAGAACTACGTTACGTCCGTCCTCGCGAAGCTGGGCATGCAGCGGCGCACGCAGGCAGCGGCGTGGATCGCACGCCGGGACAGGTAGTGCGCGAAATAAGTACCCCCCCCCCGTCGTTTTGGGCGAAGGTCCCGGTCGACCCCGAGTTCGATCAGTGGCTCACGGTCCGGTTCTCCCATCGCGTTCTGGTCGTCGTCCGCACCGTGACCACCTTGACCCGGCTGCTCGACGTCCTGTCGCTTCTGAAGGACGATCCGCGAGTCCAGGTCGTGTTCACCCACAACGAGCGAGAACCGGCGATCCTGTCCTCTGGAGTCAGTGAGTTCCTCGCCTCACTGGACGCGAAGGTCATCTCCTGGGATCAGGCTGTCGAAACCCGGTTCGACCTCGCGATAGCCGCCAGTGAGAACGACGAACTCCACCGGTTGAAGGCGCCCGTCCTGCTCGTGCCGCACGGCATCGGGCACCAGAAGCTCTACCCGCACCAGAGGGTCATTTCGGGCCTGAATCCGGCGCGGTTGGTCCGCGACGGTCACGTCGTGCCCAAGCGGATCGGTCTTTCGCACAGCAACCAACTGCGCTACCTCCGTCAGAACTGTCCACAAGCCGAGCCGAACGCCGTCGTGGTCGGCGACCCCTGCCACGACAGGATGCTCGCCAGTCTCAATCGCGCGGCCCGCTACCGGCGGCTGCTCGACGTAGGTGAACGCAAGCACGTCGTACTGGCCTCGACCTGGGGACCCGATTCCCTCCTTGGCACCGATCCGAGCCTGCCCGCGCGTCTGCTCACCGAGTTCCCCGTCGACGAGTACAAATTCAGCCTCATCGTGCATCCGGGCGCCTGGGCCGCCCATAGTCCGTGGCAGATCCGCGCGTGGCTGTCCCGGGCCCTCCGAGCGGGCCTCGCCGTGATCCCGCCCCAGCGTGGCTGGCAAGCGACCGTCATCGCCGCGGATTGTCTGATCTCGGACGGAGGCTCCATCGCGCTGTACGCCGCCGCGGCGAAGATCCCGGTACTGATCGGCAGCCGGGAGCCTGCCACGGTGGTACCGGACTCACCACTCGCGGAACTCCTGGTCAGGGCTCCACGGCTCGATCCGGACGGCGATCTGCGCCGGCAGGTCGACCAGGCAGGCGCCACGGAACCACTCACCGATGTCGCGGAGCAGGCGGTCGAGTTTTCCGGGAAGTGCGCGGAACTTCTTCGACCCGTTCTCTACGACTTGATGCGTCTGGCAGAGCCGGACGCACGCGCGGTCTTCCGTCCCGTTCCCGATCCGGTTCCGGACGTCACGGAGCCGGCGACGTTCTCCGTCGAGGTGCGGCAGTACCTCGACCAGCTGGCGGTATTCCGGTTCCCCAGTGAACAGGTCGGACAGGGCGTTTCCCTTGGCCGTCACATCGTCGCACACGAAGAACTGTCCACTCTGGACGAACTCGAAGGTGCCGACGTGGTCTACTGCCAGTTCACCGGCGAGAACGCCGATTTCGCCGACTGGGCACGAGAAATCGCTCGTCGTCGTCCTGATGCCGGCATCATCGCGGGAATCGGCGTGGACCGGTGCCTGCTCTGGAGCGCCGAAGGACATGGCTTCGAACTCTTCGGCAAAGGCGAACCGTTGCCTGCGATTTCCGCCTGGTACTGGCGCAGGGACCGGAACCTCCCGATGACCGGGTCGTTCCGCGTGCGAGCCGGCCACAGCACCCGAAACGTGTTCGCCTCGGCGCTCACCGAGTGATCAGTGGCGGCATCCCGTCGAGGATCTTGGCGTGCACGCCAAGGGCACGCGGATGCCTGACCGCCTGCAACCGCTGCCAGACGCCGGACCAGTGGTGCCGCGCCAGATCGAAGTTCCCGCAGTACCACGCCGCGTCCCCGAGCGCCTCGGCGATCTCCAGCTCGTACTGATCACTCCCGGTGGGGACCACCATGCGCCAGACTTCCGGCAGCAGGTCGAGTGCTTGTCTCGCGGCGGCCATCGTTCCCGATCGGCTCAGCGCCTTCGCACGGACCAGCCAGACCTGGGCGAGGTCACGTTCGTTCCCCCGGTTCGTATTCGACTCTGCTTCTTCGAGCAGGTGAAACGCCCCGGTGAGATCGCCGAGCAGCACCTGGACGTTGGCGAGCATCCTCGCGTGCAGTCCTTGCCCGCGGAAGGGAAGTCCGCCCAGTGTCCGGCTGATCTTCAGTGCTTCGAAGAAGCACGTGGCCGACTCGGTGTACTCCCCCCGTTCTCGATGGAAAAGCCCTCGAAACTCCCAAAGTGACGCGCGGAGTTGACGATTCGTTTCGGTTTCGGGTGACTCCAACCGGTGAAGCAACTCCCGCAGCCGTCCGAACTCCGCCTCTGCCCGCGGGAACTCCTGAAGCAACGAGTGCAGGCGTGCCTGCTGCCCGATGGTCCTCAGCTGGAGCGGGACATCGCCGAGTGCTTCCGCGCTCGCGATCCCCCATTTGGTGATCTCCACGAGCTCACGCAGGTGTCCCCGGTGCAGCCCGACGATTTCCAGTGCGCCACAGATCTGCGTCAGCTCGTGATGGAGTCCGGCGTGATGGGCCGGTTCCGCCAGTGCACGATAAACCGGGATTTCGGCGACGAGCAGTTCGACCGGGTCCTGCCCAGGGGCCAGATCCAAGGGACCGGTGTCCTTCGGCAGCGTCCGGTCGTACAGCCGCAGCCGCCCGCCGGGCGTCTTCCAGTGATCCACCTGCACCGCCAGGGTGCGATGGAATCGCACGAGCCGCGGAAATCCTTCACCACCCTGGGTGTGACCAGCGCGGGTGAGTGCCTGCCTCGCTTGTTTGGTCAGCCGAAGCCGCTTGCCGGGCTCCTCGGTCACGAAGAAAACGGATTGGAGATGCACCAGCTCGGCAAGGACCTCGAACGGTGCACAACCGACGACGGCCGCTGCCGCCTCGTGGGTGAAACTCGGTCCCGGAATTTCGGTCAGCGACCGGCAAAGTTCCTGTTCAGGCTGCGGAAGTCCGGCGAGGACCCGGTCGAAGGCGGCACTCACCGGGCCGAGGGCACGCCCGCTGCGCAGTTCCTCCGCGAGGAGCTTGAGCGGCCGGGCCGCCAGCGCCGCTCGCTGCCTCGCCGCTATGGCCGCGGCGACCACCGTCGCCGGAAACCGATCACATTCGACGAGGACTTCGTGGGTGCCGTCGGGATCGGCGGTGAGCAGATCGGTTCCCGCGATCGCTTCGAAAAGCATCCGGTCCGCTCCCTCTTCAAGCCTGCTGAGAGGTACGTGCCGGGGATACTGCGTCACGAGCTCGTCGGGCGCACCTTCCGTCAACGCCAGCACAAGGCTCATCGGCGCCGGGGGCACCAGGGCCTGGAGATCGCGGACGCTTTCGACCGAGTCGAAGACCAAGAGCAGCCGTAAAGGCCCGAGCAGGTCGTTGTACTGGGTTTTCAGTTCGCCGGCACCCGACGTGATGAGCTTCGGCTCCACTCCCAGTGCTTGGAGTACGGCTTCCCTGACCTGGCTGATCCTCAACGGCGCTCCCGGGCCGTCGCGGTGATCCCCGAGGTCGATCAGCAACGCGCCGTCGGGATAGGCACCGCCGGAGCGCGTCCCGTAATGCTCGGCGAGCGCCGTTTTGCCGACTCCGGACGGGCCGGAGAGCACCACCACACCGGTACCGGCCATCTGGGCCTGAGCGCCGACGCGGTCGTACAGGTGCGGCGAACGGGGGACGATCCGCGGTCGGGCCTGACTCATCGCGAGCACGCTTCCGACCAGCTCCCGCAATTCCCCCGCCACGGCCGGGTCTTCGGCGGCCAGTCGACGCACGGCGGCCTCCAGCGCGGCCGGGTCGGAACGCAGGCGTTTCTCGTCCCGCCGTCCCGACAGCTTCTTCCAGAGATACTCGGCCACCTTGCCACCAGTGGTGAAACACAAGGCGATGGCTTGTTTGACGATCTCCGTCTGTACCACCGGATCGGTCACCTGTTACCCCCCACACAGCCGTACCCGACACGCTAGCAGCGCGGATCGTCCACGTCACTGAACGTAAGGCCCATGCCGTCCGGTCGCTACTCGACGAGACCCAGCGCCTCGATCAAGCGTCCGGTGGCCAGAAAGAAGAGAGTTCCCACCAGCAGAATCGAGAAGCTGGCGCGGCCGTCGGTCAGGTACCGGCTGGTCGTGCGCCAATCCTTGTTCCGAGGCTGCAGGACCTTGTCGTGCCGGTCGGCCAGGCGCGGGCAGCGGGACTCGGTCGCGGCCACCGAAGTGGCGGGCGGAGCAATCGGTACGACCGCCACGGCGGCGGCAAGGGCCGTGGCTCGCAGGAACCTCGGCATGTCAACTCTCCACGTCTTCGTCGGCTTTCCGGGGAGATCGTGTCATTTGCCGGCGAGACTTACGACCTGCCGGTTGTGAAAGTAGTCGTCCTCACGGAGCACCGTGACGCTGCCGGGTGGACCGCGGAAGTCGACGTACCCGGCCGACTCGAGCGGCATCCGGATCCACGCCGCGATGACGAAGGTGAGCGCGCCGCCGTGCGTCACGACGATTTGGTGCTCGCTGTCGCTTTCCAGGATCGAGTCCATCGCCGCGTAGACCCGCGCGGCCATCGCGCCTTTGGTCTCGGCGCCCGGGATTCCCTCGTCGTGTCCCAGCCGTTCACCTGCCGCCGGTGGCGGGACGAACCGGCTGTCCAGCCATTCCTGCGGCTTGCTGCCTGCCTCCCCGTACGACTTCTCACGCAGCCGCCGGTCCGGAATCGGTGTCACCCCGAGCCTTTCGCCGATCACTTCCGCCGTCCGCGCCGCACGCCGCAAGTCCGAGGTGTACAGCTCCACGTCCTCCGGCACCTTCGCGTGCAGCGACTCCGCGATGGCGACGGCGGCGCGCTCGCCTTCGGGAGTGAGTTCGGAGTCGTACCAGCCGCCCACGAGGCGATCGAGGTGATGGGTGGACTCCGGGTGCGTGACGACGTAGACGGTGCGCATACCCCGATTAAACGCGGCTCAATTTGCCGTAGGCGACGACGTTGTCGAGATAGTTGCCGGTCGAGGAGTCGAAGTCCCCGCCGCAGGTGATCAGGCGCAGTTCCGGCCCGGTCGTGTCGCCGTAGACCTTCTCCGTCGGGAAGGTCGCTTTCGGGTGCCGCTCGACGGCGTACACGGTGAACACCGCGGTGACCCCGTCCTTGCGATGAACGACGGCTTCGTCGCCGGGCTTCAGCTCCTTGAGCCGGACGAAGACACCGGGGACCTTCTTGTAGTCGACGTGCCCCGCGAGCACGGCGGGGCCGATCTCGCCGGGTGCCGGGCCGCCGGTGAACCAGCCGGTGGTGATCGCGTCGTGCGGTACCTGCAGGCTGCCGTCACCGGCCAGGCCGAGGTCGACGATCTCGCCGGTGCGGACCCCGATCGCCGGGATCTCGAGCGTCGCCGGTTTCCCGGGCCCGAGCGGAGGGGCCGCGACGGGCGAGGACACCATCGAAGACACCGTGGAAGGTGCCGCCGGTGACGCGACCTTGCCCGCCGACGGGCCGGCGCACGCGGTCAGCGCGGCCGCGAGCACCACCCCGATAAGGGTGCCGGCGCCCAGCAAAACCGGCCACCGGCGCCATGGAGCCCTGGTCATCGCTCAGCACGCCGCCGGAGAACGAGCGACGCACCCGCGGCCGACGCGGTCAGCAGGGCCGTGCCTGCCAGCGCGACCGCGCCGATCTCCAGAAGACCGCCGTTGACTTCGACGGTTTCCTCGCCGCCTCCGCCGGTCGCGACGCCGCCGACGGGCTTGACCTTCACCTGGCCGGATTTCGCGGGCTCTCCGAACCGGGACTCACAGGCGTATCCGTCGTTGTCGCCGTCGAGCTTGTGCGGGTCACGCGGATTTCTCTTCAGCTCGGCCTGCGCCGCGGCCTGCGACGGGAAGTCGGCGCAGTCCTTGTCCGCGGATCGCGCGGGTTTTGTTTCCGTCACGACGGGAGGAACGGTGGGTGTGACCGTTTTCGTCGGCGCCGTTCCGCGCTTCTTCAACGATTCACACGCTATTCCGTCCTTGTCGTCGTCGAGGCCGTGCGGATCGGATCGATCTTTCTCGTACTCCGCCTGCGCGTCTTCCTGGAACTGGAAGTTCCCGCAGTTCAGATCGGCGACCGCGGGCGCGTCCGACAACGCGAACGCGAAGGAAGCGGGGCCGAACACAGAGAATCCGGCGAGGATCACGGCTGTGCCGAGGGCGCGACGAACCGAGGACATGAGGAGTCCTTTCGATGGGAATTCGCGCTCCGAGCGCGTTCGATACCCTTATAGTCGCGCCCCGACCCAGGCTGTTACGGATTAATCAAAAAACGCGAATCGTCACTCTGTCGAGCGACAGAGACCGTTAATTTCACACGACTTGGTCGAGCGGAACGTCGAAAGCGACCAAAGTCCCCAAGCTCGGCGAAGAATTGATCGAAAAGCGCCCGCCGGAAGTCGTCGCGCGTTCGGCGAGATGCCGGAGGCCGCGTTTGGCGACCCCTTGCGGCACACCGGACCCGTTGTCCCGCACCCGGAGCTTGACGCCCTCGACATCCCGGCTGAGTGTCACGCGGGTCTCGCTCGCCCCGGAATGCCTGACCACATTGGACAGTGCTTCGCGCAAGGCGGCGCGGATGTGGTCCGCCTGTTCGGCGGGGATGTCGGCCAGCTCACCCGACAGTTCGAGGGTCGGCGGGTAGCCGAGCAGCTCGCCCGCGATGCGCACCTCTCCGCGCGCGGACTCGGCGAGGTCGGTGGCGGTGACCGTCTCGTTCGCGGGCTCCGGGCTGCGCAAGGCGCGCACGGTGCCGCGGATTTCCTCGATGGTCTGGTCGAGCTGGTCGATCGCCTCGGACAGCCGCGCGCCATCGGCCTGCGCGAACCGTTTCCGCATGTTCTTGCGGACGCGGTCGAGTTGCATGCCCGCGCCGTAAAGGCGTTGCACGATGACGTCGTGCAGTTCGCGCGCGATGCGTTCGCGCTCTTGATAGAGGGTCACGCGATGCCGGGCGTTGGCGCCTTCGGCCAGTGCGAGCACCACGCCCGCCTGCGCCGCGAAGGCGGTGAGCACCTCGACCGTGCCGGCGGAGAACGGGGCCCCGCCGTGGCGGCGGTACACGGTGAGCGCGCCGAGGACCCTCCCGCCCGCGCCGAACGCCGACGCCGCGAAGGGCCCGAAGCCCTGCAACTCCGGCGGCACGAACGGCGCCGTGCGGGGATCGACAGTGAAGTCCTCGCTCACCACGGTTTCGCCGCCACGGGCGACCTGCCCGGCGGCGGAATCGGCGGCGAAGGCCAGTCCACGGAGGCCCTGGGTGGCGGCCCCGTGCGCGGCCTCGACGACCACCTGGCCATCGTCCGCGCGCACCATGACGAGACCGAGGTCCGCCTCGGCCAGTTCGACGGCGCGGGCGACGACGGTCTCCAGCACGTCGCCCGGGTCGTCGCCGGACAGGGCGGTGCCGGTGATCTCGGTGGCGGCGGACAGGGCGCGCGCGGCAAGCGTGGAATCCATGAGCGCTGTCGACATTAGTCCGCCCCGACCGGCGTGCGCGCTGTGACGCGACCCTCTCGCACCTCCAGGACGACGTCGGCGTCGGCGGCCTCGGCGGCGTTGTGCGTGACGTGCACGACGGTCTTCCCGGCCAGCGCCTCGCCAAGGCGTTCACGGACGGTACGTGCGGTGAGTTCGTCGAGGTGCGCGGTCGGTTCGTCGAGCAGGACGAGATCGGCACGCGCGGCGCCGAGCAGGGCACGCGCGAGCGCGACCCGCTGCGCCTGCCCGCCCGACAGCCCGGCGCCCGCGCTGTCCAGCATCGTGGTGAGCTCGACGTCCTCGAGAAAGGCCTGATACAGGGCTTTTCGCAGGTCGGCCTCGGATGCCGTCGGTTTGACGAGGCGCAGGTTCTCGGCGACCGACGTCGAGACGAGCATCGGTTCTTGCGGCGCCCAGGCGACGTTCTCGGGTACGGCGACGTCGCCCTTGCTCGGCTTCAGGAAACCGAGCAGGGCCGCGACGAGTGTCGACTTCCCGGCGCCGCTCGGGCCGACGACGGCGACGTGTGTGCCGGGCGCGATGTCGAGGTCGACGCCGGTGAGAACCGGGTGATCGGTACCGGGCCAGCCGAGGTCGGCGTCGCGGATCCGCACCCCGCCGGTGTTATGAACGGTCCGTTCGTAACGGGTTTTGTCGGAAACGGTCCGTTCATCACACGCGGCGAGACGCAGCCGGGCCTGTCGCAGGGTGTCCCAGTGCTGCGCGGCCGGCGGGAGAAGGGAGAGGACTTCCGTCAGCGCGAGCGGCACCAGGGCGACCACGGGGGCGAGAACCGGGTTCAGCGCGCCGGCGGCGACGGCGCTCAGGGCGAGCCCGGTGCTCACGACGGTGGCGGCACCCGTCGCCAGGATGATCAGGGCGTCGGCCGCACCGGCGCCGAAGGCCTGTCGCCGCGCTTCGGCGGTCAGGGCGGTGTCGGTCGTGGCGATTCGGCGACGTCGCGCCTTGTCGACCCCGTACGCGATCAACTCGGCGGCGGCTTCGAACAGGCCCAGCACCTGCGCCGACACCGACCGCCGTCCCTCGGCCAAGGCGCTGGTCGCACGGCGTTCCGCCCGAAGCGCGAGCAGCGGCGCGAACGCGCTCACCAGCACAGCGGCCGCCAGCACGAGTCCGGCTTCGGGCAGTACGACGGTCTGGACCGCGACGGCGCCCACGGCCACCAAAGCGACCACGACCAGCGGCGTGACCACCCTGGGCAGCAGATCGCGCACGGTGTCGGTGTCGCCGACCAGCCGCCGCTGCTCCTCACCGGCCCGAAGCGCCCGAGCCGGTCCGTGCCGCACCAGCGACTGCCACAGCCGGACCCGCAGGCTTCCGGCGATCCGGAACGCGGCGTCGTGCGTGACCAGCCGTTCGAGGTACCGCAGCCCCGCGCGGCCGAGGCCGAACGTCCGCACGCCGACGATCATCACCGTCAGCGTCAGGATCGGCGGCTGCTGCGACGCCTTGGCGATCAACCAGCCCGAAAGCGCGGCGAGCGCCACCCCGGCCAGCAAGGCGGCGGTGCCGAGCAGCGCTCCGCCGAAGAACCTGGGGTGCAGCAACTCGCGCCACGGCACCGGCCGGGTCGCAGGCCGCTCGTCCGTCGTGCCGACCTCCCTCAGCGAATCTGCCGACATGTCGATACCGGGTGGGCGATCGTGCGCGGCGATGATCGCGGCGGCACCGTTGTCGACGGCTTTGGAGACGGCGGCCATGACGAGTCCGGCGTTGACCTCGTCGAGGTGCGCGGTGGGCTCGTCGAGCAGGAGCAGCCACGCACCCGACCGGATTCGCACCAGGGCCCGCGCCACCGCGACTCGCTGGCGTTGTCCTTGCGACAGTTTCGAAATCGGTCGTTCGGCCAGACCGGTCAGCCCGAATTCGCCGAGGATGTCGTCGGCGCCGACCTCATCGCCCACGGTGCCCCCGCCGAACACCGGCGACTGCGGCACCCAGGCGACGTTCTCGCGCCAACGCTCGAGATCCGCGTCGGCGAGGCTGGTGCCGCCGACGGTGATCGTCCCATCGTGGACCTGCACGAAGCCGAGTAGCGCGGCGAGTGTCGTCGATTTGCCGCCGCCGCTGGGTGCGCGCAACCAGGTCAGTTCGCCAGGGCGGACACTGAACGTCTCACCATCCGGCGCGAATCCGCCCCTTCGAGCCACGCGAAGACCTTCGACGCGGATCTCGCCTTTGGCCGTCGCCTCGGAACCGTTGGGCGACAGGGGTTCCGCGAGCACGTCCGCGACCCGGCGAACGGCCTCGACGCCGTCTTCGCTGGCGTGGAACGCGGCACCGACCGCGCGCAGCGGCTGATAGCACTCCGGGGCGAGGATCAGCACGCCGAGCCCGATGGCCAGCGGCAGTTCGCCGGACACCAGCCGGACGCCGATGACGACCGCGACCAGCGCGACCGAAAGCGTCGCGATCAATTCCAGCGCGAACGCCGACGCGAACGCGACCTTCAGGGTTTTGAGCGTCGAGCGGCGATGACGTCCGGAGATCTTCCGTACCGTCTCGGCCTGCGCCTCGGCACGACGGAACGCGCTGAGGATCGGCAGCGCGCGGACGAGTTCCAGCAGCTGTCCCGACAACCGATGTTCAGCATCGGCGGCGTCGGCGACCCGCTCGGCGGTGTGTTTGCCGATCAGGATGGCGAACAGCGGCACCAGCGGCACGGTGATCGCGATGAGCACGGCCGATGGCCAGTCGGCGAACAGGATCGCGGTGCCGGCGGCGAGTGGCACGATCGCGGCGGTCACCAGCGCCGGGAGGTACTGGGTGAAGTAGGCGTCGAGCGCGTCGAGGCCCTTGGTGGTCAACGACGTCAGCTCGCCGTGGCCGCGACGGGCGATCCATTCCGGGCCGAGCCGCAGGGCGTGGTCGATGGCCTTGGCGCGCAGTTCCTCCTTCGCGCGGGCGGCCGCGCGAGCGGATACGACCCGCACCGCCCAGCCGGTCAACGCGCGCCCGGCGACGAGCGCGAGCAGCACGGCCAGTCCGGCGGTGCGGTCCCCCGGTGCTCCGCGGACGACCGCGGAGAGGACATCGGCCAGCAGGAACCCTTGCCCCACCAGCAAAACCGCGTTGACGAAAGACAGTACTCCGACGAGTCGCAGGGCAGCCCGGCGCGCCGCACTCGAAAGTGGAGCCAGCGCGCCGAGCGGCCCCTTCCCCGGTCGCGTCGAGTCCATTGTGGACTCTTTGGCGGAAAGGGTGTCGCGGCCGGGAAATTCGGTCATGGTGCGTGCACCGGTGGGATGTGCCGGGTGCCGATGCGCTTGCGGAACACCCAGTACGTCCAGCCTTGGTAGATCAGGACGGCGGGCGCGCCGAACAACGCGACCCAGGTCATCACGGTCAGGGTGTACGGGCTCGACGCCTCGCCCGCGATCGTCAACGTGTTGGCCGCGTCCAAAGTGGACGGGAGAACGTTCGGGTACAGCGCGACGAAGATCGCGACCGCCGAAGCGGCGATGACCCCGCCGAGCGCGGCGAACGCCTGCCCTTCCCTGCCCGCGCGGATGCGGAACCAGGCGAGGATCGCGGCGATGACGGCGACGCCGATCAGGAGCAGCGTCCACAGGTCACCCGAGCGGAGTTGCACGACGATGAGGAACGCGAGCAGCGGCAGCAGGGCGACGGGAAGTAGCCGGGTGGCCAGGTTCCGCGCCCGGTGGCGGAGGTCGCCCTCGGTCTTGAGGGCGAGGAACGCGGCACCGTGGACCAGCGAGAACCCGACGACCGCGACCGCGCCGAGCAGGGTTTCGAGGCTGAGCGCGGCGAACGCGCCACCGACACGGTCACCGTCGGCGTCGAGCGGGAGGCCGAGGACGGTGGTCGCGAGCAGCAGGCCGACACCGAACGGCGGGATCCACGAGCCGATCCCGATGACGCGGTCCCAGTTGCGGCGCCAGCGGTCGGAGTCGACCTTGCCGCGGTATTCGAACGCGACGCCGCGGCCGATGAGGGCGAGCAGGACGACCAGGAGCGGGAGGTACGCGGCCGAGAACAGCGACGCGTACCAACCGGGGAACGCGGCGAACATCGCGCCGCCCGCGACGATCAGCCAGACCTCGTTACCGTCCCAGACGGGGCCGATCGTGTTGACCATGACGCGGCGCTCGGTGTTGTCCTTCGCGAGGACCGGCATGAGCATGCCGACGCCGAAGTCGAAGCCTTCGAGGAAGAGGTAGCCGAGCCAGAAGAGGGCGATGACGCAGAACCAGATCGTTTCGAGGGTCATCGGGTGCTCCTGCTTGCTTCAGTTGCTCCGAGCGCTTCAGCCGCTTGGGCCGCTTCAGTCACCTGGGCCGCTTGGGTCGCCTGGGTCGCTTGGGTCGCCTGGGTCGCCTGGGTCGCTTGGGTCGCCTGGGTGAGCTGAAGGACGCTTTCACCGCATGCCACGCGGCGAAGGGCGCTTTCACTGCGTGCGATGCGGCCATGGGCCCCTTCGGCCCGCCGCCCCCCGGCCGACCCGCCCCGGATGTCGCGAAAGCCACTTTCGAGACCTTGAGCGTCGTGAAAGTGGCTTTCGCGACCCGCCACTAGCACCCGGCCCCGACCGATCCGGCATCTCCACCTCCGGTAGCCCTGAGTTATCCACAACCTCTCGAGTTGTCCACAGATTGGCTGTGGGTAACCCGCCTGAGCGATACCCCCGATACGCTGGGTGCGGGGCCGTCCCCCGGGAAGGGCGGGGGGCTGGGTAGGTGACGTCAAGAGGTGATCAGTAGGCGAAGGCGAGTGCGTCGTCATCGCTGTCACCGCCGTCGGGGTCGTCGTTCTTACTGGTCGAGGCCGATTTCTTGGGAGGCATGACGCCGTCGACACCGCCGCGCACGTACTTGCGCATCAGGTAGACCTCGACGACACCGAGCACCGCGTAGACGGTCGTCAAAGCGATCAGCGACGTCCACACCTCGCCTGTGGACAACTTCGAGACCGCATTCGCGGTGAACATCCACACTCCGTCGACACCGGTCGGATTCGGCACCACCACGAACGGCTGACGACCCATCTCGGTGAAGATCCAGCCGGCGCTGTTGCCGATGAACGGCGTCGCGATCCCGCCGAGCACGAGCAACGGGAACCACCGCTGCCCGGGAATCCGCCCGCGCCGGGTCAGCCACAGTGCGAGCAGCCCGATCCCGGCCGACATCGCGCCGAAGCCGATCATCGCGCGGAAGCCCCAGTAGGTCACCGGCAGGCTGGGCACGTAGTCGATCGGCTTGCCCGCGAGCGAACCGAGCTGCGGGTCGTCCGGATAGTTCGTGCCGTATTTCGCCTGGTACTCGATCACCAGATTCTCCACGCCCTTGACCTCGGTCGAGAAGTCGTTGTGCGCCAAGAACGAAAGCAGTGCCGGCACGGTGAACGTCTTGACGTCCTCGCAGTTCGCGTTCCGGACGTCGCCGATCGCGATGATCGAGAAGCTCGCCGGTTTCTCCGTGCGGCACAACGCTTCCGCTGACGCCATCTTCATCGGCTGCTGCTCGAACATCAGCTTGCCCTGCACGTCACCGGTGATCGCCAGCACCGCGAACGCCACCACACCGGTCCAGCCACCGAGACGCAACGACGAACGCCACACCGCGCGGTGCTCGTCGTCCTCCGAACGCTTGCGCCACAGCTGCCAGCCTGCCACCCCGACCAGGAACGCCGCCGCCACCGAGAAGGCACCCGCGAGTGTATGCGGGATCGCGGCCAGCGCCGTGTTGTTCGTCAGCACCGCCCAGATCGAGTTCATCGTCGGCTTCCCGTCGACGAATTCGACCCCGACCGGATGCTGCATCCACGAGTTCGCCGCCAGGATGAAGTACGCGGACGCCACGGTCGCCAGCGAGTACGCCCAGGCACACGCCAAGTGGACCTTCTTCGGCAACTTGTCCCAGCCGAAGATCCACAGCCCGAGGAAGGTCGACTCGACGAAGAACGCGACGAGCCCTTCCATCGCCAGCGGCGCGCCGAACACGTCCCCGACGAACCGCGAGTACGCGCTCCAGTTCATCCCGAACTGGAACTCCTGCACGATCCCGGTGACCACGCCCATCGCGAAGTTGACCAGCAGGAGTTTCCCCCAGAACTTGGTCATCTTCAGATAGCGCGGATCACCGGTCCTGACCCACGCCGTCTGCATCCCGGCGACCAGGACCGAAAGCCCGATGGTCAGCGGGACCATCAGGAAGTGATAGACGGTGGTTATGCCGAACTGCCACCTAGCGAGATCGAGAACCTCCACGCCTCAAGCCTGCTCACCGCGCGGTGGGCCCGCCAGATCGAGTGGTCCTGACCTCGGCGGGACGTAGGTCCCGCGCCCGGCTCAACCGAGGCCGGCGAGCGTGAGCCGCGCCTCGTCGGCGAGCTGCCGCCGCACGCCCGAATCCCCCAGTGTCAGCACGTGTTCCAGGGCCAACGCGTACGCGGTGTCGAACGCGTCCTCAACGGCGACGGGGATGTCCGGCCGCACTCCGACGCCTTCCCAGTTGGTCCCCGTGACCGGGTTCACGGCCCGTCCACCCGGGACGGTGACATCCACGTGGGTGTCCACTTTGTACTGCCGACGCGGATTCGCGCCGCCGCCGGTCACCGCGCCGACCGTCTTCGCCCGCCCCAGCTGCTGGAGCGAGTAGCTCAGGTCCTCCGCGCCGGAGAAAGTCGTCGGGCCGGTCAGCACCCACACCGGCTTGTCCGCGCCGAACTTGCGTCCCGGCACGTACGGCAGCGTCCAGAATTGGTTGGTCACGTCGCCGTCGCGCAAATAGATACTGTTGAAATGCACGGGCTCGTCGACCAGGTAGCTGATCAGCATGGCCACCGCCATCGGGTCGCCACCCCGGTTCTCCCGGACGTCGATCAGCAACGCGTCCGCGGTCGCGAGCAGCGTCATCGCCGCCGCCAAGGCCTCGCCGGAGATGTCCGGCCCGTAGAGCAGCTTCGTCTCCAGATAGCCGACGTTCCCGGACAGCCGTCGCGCCGACGCGATGCCGAAGCCGTTCAGTTCGGCCTCGCGCCGGTACACCTCGGGATCGAAGGACTGGCCGTCCACCTCGGGCAGCGGGTCGACGTGGAACCGCAGCCGCAGATGTTTGTCCCCGCTGACCGATTGCAGGTCCTGGGTGACCGCGTCGGCGAACGCTTTGTCGTCGAGCCCCGCGTACGCGCCCTCGCCCAGCCTCGCCTGCAAGAACACCGTCAGCTTCTCGGCGACATCGGGGAAGACGTAGTGGTCCCGTAGCCGCTGGCACACGTCATCGATCCGCGCTCTCTCGTCCATGATCGCGGACGCTACCAGCGGGGACTGAAAAAAGAATTCGGTTTGCCGAAATCTCGTTTCCGCCCGGCCAAGAAAGACAATTCGCCCGTGCAGGCCGCCCGATTCGGAAAAGCCATCAGCTTGCCCTTTGCCGAATCGCCCCTTTATCGTTGCAGTGAAAGGGGTGAAGAATCATCATGTCTGGTTCGATGTTGGCGCTCATCAGCGCGTTCGGCCTGGTACTGGCCGTGGAGCTACCGGACAAGACACTCGTCGCCACCCTGGTTCTCACCACTCGCTTCCGCGCATGGCCGGTATTCGCCGGGGTCACCGCCGCGTTCGCCGTGCAATGCGCGATCGCCGCCACTTTCGGCACTGTGCTCACTTTGCTGCCGGAGACGTTGGTGACCGCGATCGTCGCCACGATGTTCGGTATCGGCGCGTACATGCTCCTTCGTGAAGGGTTCCGCCCCGGCAAGGACGGCGGAGAGGACGCGTCGCGTTCCGGGCCGAGCCCCGCGACCTTCTTCCGCTCCGCGCTGACGTCGTTCGGCGTGCTGTTCGCCGCCGAGTGGGGCGACGCCTCCCAGCTCGCGACAGCCAGTCTTACGGCCCGCTTCGGCAACCCGTTCGCTGTCGCGGTCGGCTCCTTCGTCGCTCTGGTCGCCGTCGCCGGTCTCGCCGTCTTCATCGGCGCGAAGGTCCGGAGCCGTATCCGCCCCAAGCTCATCCAGCGCGTGGCGGGCTTCGTCTTCGCCGGGTTCTCGCTGTTCGCGCTGGCCCAGCTCGCCTTCTGAGGCGCACGGGATTTTCACAGGTTCCCCGGGTAACCTTTCGGAAACGAAAAGGTGAACACCCGCCCCGACGTGCCTGGAGAAACCAGTCGTGACCTCGCCCAAGATCGTCGTGGCCCGTGCCGTCTCCCCCGTGCACGGCAGGCTCGCGATCTTCGGCATGGCCGTCGCCATCGCCATCTCGATCGATCTGCACCTGCGGCTGTCCAGCCAGGTCAGCCCGATCTGGCAGACGCTCTCCGAGTACGTCTACGGCTACCTCTCGCCCGGTTCGACCGCGGCCCCGCTGTTCGGCGCGATGTGCCTGGCGCTGGGGCTCGGTTCGCTCGCCCTGCTCGGCGGCATCGCCAAGGCGCACCGCAGCGGCTACGGGTCCGTTCTCGTGCTGCTCGGCGTGTGGTGCGCCGGGCTGTTCGTCCTCGCGCTCGTCCCCGTCGATCCCGAGGGCCAGGCCCGTTCGCTGGCAGGGCAGATCCACAACTACGCCGCGCTGACGGCCTTCGTCGCGCTTCCGGCCGCCGCCTGGGTGCTGACCCGCCCCGGCCGGGCACGCTGCCCGTGGGAGCCGCGCCGCACGACGATCCGTCGGCTTTCGATGGCCAGTTTTGCCGCCGTGGTGATCGTGCTCGGCGGCTTCGTCTGGACGATGTTCACCGGGCCGTCACATCAGGAGGTCACGCTCGGCCTGTTCGAGCGGTTGCTGTTCGCGGTCGACCTCACCCTGCTGGCGACCATGGTGCGCCCGCTGCTCAGCGACCGTTGACGCGCTACTTGGGCTGTTTCAGCACCTCGGCCAGCCGGACGGCGGCCCCCAAGACCGCGGGACCCACCATCGAGGCGTCCAGCGGCTCCAACGACACGACGCCGAGGCTCGCCTTCAATCCCGGCACCCCGCGCACGGGCGCGGCGACCCCGGACGCGCCTGCCTCCAGTTCACCGGACGAGGTCACCCAGCCTTCGCCGCCGGGGCGCAACGTCATCGCCTTGCCCGCCGCGCCGGCGGACAGCGGATGGCGCGTGCCGACCCGGTAGGCGACGTGGAAGCTCGTCCACGTCGGTTCGACGACCGCGACTGCCTGCGCCTGGTCCCCTTGCGCGACCGACAGATGCGCCGTCGCGCCGACCTTCTCCGCGAGTTCACGCAGGATCGGCCTCGCCGCCTCGCGCAACTGCGGGAGGACCTGCCCGGCGAGCCGGAGCAGGCCGACACCCAGCCGCACCTTGTTCCCGTCGCGCCACACCAAGCCGCGTTCGGACAGCGGGACGAGCAGCCGGTAGACGGCTGCCCGGCTCGCGCCGATGGCGGCGGCGAGTTCGGAGATGGTCGCCGCCTCGCCACCGGCGTCCGCCACCGCTTGCAGCAGCGCCAGCCCTCTGTCCAGAGTCAGCGACCCTTCGCGAGTCAAGACCAACCCAGCCAAGGCTCAACCACCCACGACCGACTCAACCACGACCGACTCGCCCGAGACTCACGTGACCAAGGGTCTTTTGATCCCTTGAAGTCGCGCCTTTTGGCCGAAGGCCCCGCTATCGCGATGACAGGGCGCCCTCCAAACACAGGCGACCTTCTACGCCCACGAGCGCCCTGGCAGCGCGATAGCGGCAGCGCGATAGACAACAGCGCGATATTCACAAAAGCCCGAGCTCCCCGAGGTCGGCGACCGGCTCGTCGAACGAAGCAGCCGCGTAGGAGGCGAAGAGTCCGCGAACGGCCTTCGCGGCCGGCTCCGACATGCCCTTGGCCTCGGCGGCCAGCGCGGCGCTGTCGGTCGACTCGAGCGCGGCCCGCACGTCACCGCCCGAAAGGGAGCGTGCGGACGCGACGATGAGGTTCAGGAACCCGTGATGGGTGAAGCCGCTGGTCTCGTCGTCATGCCGGACGGCACGGTGCAGGCTGTTCGTGGCCTTGAACGACGCCCCGGTCGAGCCGCTGACCACCGAGAGGAAGTCCGCGACCTCGTCGACGCTGGGGAAGTTCTCGCCCGCCTTGCCGCCGCAGCGGATCTTCGGCCAGCTGCCGTGCTCGATCACCTTCCGCACACCGTCCAGCCAGCCGACACCGCGCCGCGGCTCGACCACCCGGATGACGTCCTCGGGCACGAACTCGGAGACGCGCTCCAGCCAGACCTCGTCGACGTCGGACGGCGCCGGCATCTCCACCATCCGCAGCGCGAGGATCTCGCTGCGCGACTCGACGATCGAGATCGCCTTCGGGACCCCGCCGAGGCCGGTGTCGATGATCAGCGACAGCGGCAGCGGTTCCTTGGGTTTGATCTTGATCAGTTCGGTGATGAGCTCGGGCAGCCTCGACGCCTGGCACAGGAACACGCCGAGGACGCCGGAGTGTTCACCGGACCTCGACGCGAAGTGCGCACGCAGCGCTTCGGGCATGGACGCCTCGCCGGGCGGGAACAACGCCGAGTCGTCGACGAGCCGCGCGAACAGGGGAGGGATTCCTCGGGGGCCGGGTGGCGTGAGTTCCACAGCGCTTGACACGACTGACACGCTAGTAGCGTACGACATCAGGACAAAATCGTTCGCACAACGGACACGTTCCGGGGAGATTCCGATGCCTTACTACCGGCAGGTAGGCGAGATCCCGCACAAGCGCCACACGGCGTTCCGCAAGCCCGACGGGGGCCTGTACGCCGAGGAACTGATGGGTGTCGAGGGCTTCTCGGCGGACTCCGCGCTGCTCTATCACCGCGGCCTGCCCACCGCGATCGTCGACGCCGTCGCGGTCGAGGACGAGCGCGGCCCGATCACCCCGAACCACCCGCTCAAGCCGCGCGCCTTCAAGACCCAGGACCTCGAGTTCGGCGACGCCGACGCGGTCACCGACCGGCGGCGCCTGTTCGGCAACGCCGACGTCACCATCGGCTTCGTCAACGCGACGAAGCCTTCGCCGCTGTACCGCAACGCGGCGGGCGACGAACTTTTCTACGTCCACGGCGGCGGCGCGACCGTCGAGACGATCTACGGCTCACTGGAGATCGGGGACGGCGACTACCTCGTCATCCCGACGTCGTGCACCTACCGCGTGCTCCCGCACGACGAGGTCGAGCTGCTGACCATCGAGGCGCGCGGCCACATCGGCCCGCCGAAGCGCTACCTGTCGGCGAAGGGCCAGTTCCTGGAGCACTCGCCGTACTGCGAGCGCGACATCCGCGGCCCGGCCGAACCGCTGGTCGTCGACGGCACCGACGTCGAGGTCCTCGTGCGCCACCGTGCGGGCCTGACGCGCTACACCTACGCGACCCACCCGTTCGACGTCGTCGGCTGGGACGGCTGCCTGTACCCGTGGGTGTTCAACATCGACGACTTCGAGCCGATCACCGGCCGCGTGCACCAGCCGCCGCCGGTGCACCAGACGTTCGAGGGCCCGAACTTCGTGGTGTGCTCGTTCTGCCCGCGCAAGGTCGACTACCACCCCGAGTCGATCCCGGTGCCGTACAACCACGCGAACGTCGACTCCGACGAGCTGATGTTCTACGTCCGCGGCAACTACGAGGCGCGCAAGGGCTCCGGGATCGAGGTCGGCTCGCTTTCGCTGCACCCATCCGGCTTCACGCACGGGCCGCAGCCCGGCGCGGCGGAGGCGTCGATCGGCGCCCAGTTCTTCGACGAGACCGCGGTCATGGTGGACACCTTCGCGCCGCTGGAACTCGGCGAAGCGGCCGAGGCCTCGGAGGACCCCGGCTACGCGTGGACCTGGTCCGGACGCGGCCCCGACGCCTGAATTCCTCGTCGCGGCCGTGGCGGGACAAGTACCGCCACGGCCGCAACGGTTCGGCAACGCGGCCCCTGGCGAGGGGAAACCTCCGGATAATCGGTGTTCCCACCGCTGGAGGTTCTCCATGGTCGTGAATCCCGGTCAGTCCAGAGGCGGCCGCAAGGTCCTGGCGTTCGTGGCCGCGGCGGTGGTCGCGATCGGCTTGATCATCGGCTTGCGCGCGCTCACCAGCGATTCCGGCGACGAGACCGCGGAAGCGAAGTGCACGACAGGCGACGCGGTCGAACTGCAGGTGTCGTCGTCACCGGAGAAGGCAGGGGTGGTCACCGAGATCGCCAAGGGCTACAGCGGCCGCTCGGTGGCCGGGCGCTGTGTCGACGTGCTCGTGCAGTCGAAGTCCTCCGGCACCGCGATGCAGGCGCTGTCCCGCGGCTGGAACGAGGCGGTGGACGGGCCACGGCCGGACGTCTGGACGCCGGCCGCGTCCGGCTGGGTGAACCTGCTGCGCCAGAACCTCACCGGCACCGACCACCCCGCGCTGGTCCCCGAGGGCGACCCGGAGTCGGTCGCGAACGCGCCGCTGGTGGTCGCCATGCCGAAGCCGATGGCCGAAGCGCTCGGCTGGCCTGGCAAGGGCATCGGCTGGAAGGATCTCGCCGCGCTCGCCACCGATCCGCAGGGCTGGGCGAAGTACGGCCATCCGGAGTGGGGGAAGTTCCGGCTCGGCAAGACGAATCCGAACATCTCGACGTCCGGTCTCAACGCCACCATCGGCGCCTACTACGCGGCGACAGGGACTTCGTCGGACCTGACCGCGAACGCGCTCGCGAAGCCGGAGGCGCGGACGTTCGTGCAGAACGTCGAGCAGGCCATCGTCCACTACGGCGACAACACGCTGACGTTCCTCACGAACCTGCAGAAGGCCGACGACCGCGGCGCGGCGCTTTCGTACATCTCCGCGGTGACGGTCGAGGAGAACTCGCTCGTCGGCTACAACCAGGGCAATCCCACCAACGATCCGGAGAAACGCGGGCAGCACGCACCGCCGAAGGTGCCGCTCGTCGGGATCTACCCGAGCGACGGCACGCTCAACTCCGATCACCCGTTCACCGTGCTGAACTGGGCCGACGACCTCCACAAGCAGGTCGCGGCGGACTTCCTCGCGCACCTGCGCGGCGCCGAGGCGCAGCAGAAGTTCAGTGACATCGGCTTCCGCACGTTCGACGGGAAACCCGGTTCGCAGACGATCTCGGAGAACGGTGCCCAGCCCGACACGAAGCTCAACCTGATCCGCCCGCCGAGCCCGCCGGTGCTGACCGAGGTGCTGAAGTCGTGGAAGGACCTGCGGAAGAAGGCGAACGTGCTGCTGGTCGTCGACGTCTCCGGCTCGATGGGCGACGGCGTCAGCGGGACCGGGAAGAACAAGATGGACCTCGCGAAACAGGCGGCCGTCGCGTCGTTGCCGCAGTTCAGCGACGCGGACCAGGTCGGGCTGTGGATGTTCTCCACGAAACTCAACGGTGACAAGGACTTCTTCGAACTCCGGCCGGTGGCGCCGATCGGCGGCGAAGCGGGCAGGCAGGAACTGGCGTCGCGGCTGAACGGATTGACCCCGCAGAACGGGACCGGTCTCTACGACTCGTCGCTCGCGGCCTACGAGTTCATGAAGCAGCGGCTGGATCCGAACGCGATCAACGCCGTCGTCGTGCTCACCGACGGCCGGAACGAGGATCCCGGCGGCATCGATCTGCCCAACCTCGTCGGGCAACTGCGGACCGAGGGTGGCGGTGAGGCGGTGCGGATGTTCACCATCGCCTACGGCTCCGACGCGGACTTGGGCGTGCTCAGGGAGATCGCCGAGACCACACAGGGCGTCGGATACGACTCGTCCAAACCGGACTCGATCGACCAGGTCTTCACCGCCGTGATCTCGAATTTCTGAGATCCTCGGATATGCGCTTCGTCCGTGAACTAGCCGAACCGTGGGGACTGCTCCTCGCGGCGACGTCGGCAGGTGCGGCCTGGGCGGTGCAACTGCCGTCGGTCGCCGCGCTGGGCGTCGGCGTGACCGTGCTCGCCGCCCGCGCCGGGATCGCCGCCGCCACGCGGGCGAAACCTGCGTCCGAGCCCGGAGAACGGGCTCTCCCCGACGTCGAGCCGGGTTCCCCGGAGGCGGGCTGGTTGCGGCGCGCGGAGGCCGCGGCCGACGGTTTCCAGTCCATCTCCGACTCGCTCGGCACCGGCCCGCTCGCCGACCGGGTGGCCGACATGGAACCGGTGGTGCGGGAAACCGTCGACACCCTCCGGCGGCTGGCCGGCCGCACGTCCGCCACCGGAAAAGCGCTGGCCCGGGTGGACGCGGGCGCCGTCGCCGCCGAGAAGGCCCGGCTGCGGAAGGAACTGAAGACCGCCGACGACGACATCCGAGGCGACCTGACGCAGTCGCTAGAAGCCGTGCAGGCACAGGAGGACGTCCACGCGCGGCTTTCGAGCGCGCAGCGGAAACTGCTGGCACAGCTGCGATCCGGCGCGCTCGGACTCGACGGCCTGGTCGCCAGGGCTGCCGAATTGTCGGCAGCCACCGGCGATTCGCTGCTCGACACCACCACGATCGGCGAACTGAGCGAACAGCTGGAGGGGATCCGGCGAGGCGTTGTCGAGACCGAAGAGGCGACGCGGCGCTCGCTCAGCTGACCCGCGGCGTCACGGCCCGAACTTCACCGGCCCGAAAACCGCGTGACCGGGCACTCCGGCCTTCGCGGTCTTCCCGGCCACCGGCACACCGAGCACCCACAACCGTCCGGTCGCGGCGATGTTCGCGGCGAGGGACTGGTCCGAGCCGCCCGCGCTCACGGTGATCTGCCTGCCGTCGGGCAGGACGGTCCGGCCCTTCACCGTGACCATGCCGAAGAGGTTGACGGACGCCGGGCCGGACACGACGGGCAGCTCGGTCCACCGCGGTTCGGGTACCGGCCTGGAGACGACGAGCGCGGCGATGGCGAGACCGAGCAACCCCAGCACACAGAGGACCGCCAAGACCTGCGCGATCAGCACGAGGAGGCTGCCGCGATCCGGGAGGTCGACCGCGATCCAGATCGAGAAGGCGGCCGCCACCAGAGTGACCCCGGCTCCGTAGAAGTAGTACTGCCCCAGCAACCGGCGTTGCAGCGAGAGAAGCCGTCCGGATGAAACCGGCTCCGTGGCCAGCGGCCGCGAACCCCTCACCGGGACGCCCCGGAACGCGCCGCGCCGGGGCACGATGACGCCCGGAAGCAGGACGAACCGGCCCAGCACCCACAGCCTTCGCTGAGCGGCGAGCTGCGCGCGAAGCGGGGCCGGGAGCCGCACCACCAGCCACTGCCCGTCGAGCGGAACGCTCACCCGCGAACCAGCGACGACGGCGCCGCCGAGCCCGCTCACCAGGCGGAACGGCTGGTCGGCGAGGCGCCGCATCGGCAAGGATCCGGCGATCGTGAGGTGGCCGTAGAAGACCGAAACCGGCGTCATGAAGACGAGGAGGAAAAGCGGTACGGCGATCCCGAACCGGCCCATGACCAGCAGGAAGACGCCCAGTACGACGAGCAGCCCGGCGGCGAACGCCAGCGTGCCCGCGGTCGTGGCCGAGCGGTCGAGAAGGGACACCAGGATCGGCATGTTCGCCACCGGAATCCCTTCGGGTGGTTCGAGCACCTGGATTCTGCGGTCTTCCACCTGGTCAACGTAGACGCGTGCGGCGGGAAGTGATCGAGCCTACTTCCGCTCAGCACTTCAATCAGGTTAGGCTCACCTAACTTAGGAGGTGAGCCGTGACCACACCGACGTCCCTTCGCCGCCCGCCGGCGCCGAACCCCGCGGAGCGCGCGAAGACGATCGCCACCCGCAACGGGCCGGCGACGCTGATGCCGACCGCCGAGCAGCGCGACCAGCCAGGACAGTACGGCCGCGTCGTCCCCGAGCTGCACCACGTGCACACGAGCGGCAGCGTCAGCATCCTGCTGCCGGACGAGCACACCCTGGTGAAACGCGCACACGAGGCGCAGCGGGGCGAGCTCGCGGTGATGGTCGAGCTGACCGACCAGGCGCCGGTCGCCCTGCGCGAGCCCATCCGCGGACTGTTGTGGATCACCGGCTGGCTCCGCCCGCTCTCCGACGTCTCGGCCCGCGCCCGTGCGGTCTCCATCGCCGAAACCCGGCCGGACGAGCGGTTGCTGGACGTCGGACACGGCCTGACGTTGCTGCGGCTGACCCCGGCGTCGCTGGTGCTCGCGGACGCCGAGGGCACGCACTCCCTCCGGCCGCACATGTTCAGCGCCGCACCGCCGGACCCCTTCCACGACTACGAGGCCGGCTGGCTGCGGCATCTGGAGACCGACCACGCCGACGTCGTCCAGCAGCTCGCCAAGCATGTGCCGACCGAACTGCGCGGCGGATGGATCCGGCCGCTCGGACTGGACCGCTACGGCCTGCGACTGCGGGTCGAGGCCGACTCCGGCGACCACGACGTCCGGCTCGCGTTCTCGCGCCCGGTCGACGGGCCGCCGCAACTCGCCGGCGAGATCCGCAGGCTGGTCGGCTGCCCGTTCTTTTCGGCGGATTAGGCGAGTTGCGCCGGGAAGCCGCCCTTGGCGATCGGGCCCCACGACTCGATGGTGACGCGGATGATGCTCTTGCCCTGCTTCACCATCGCTTCGCGGTACTCGTCCCAGTCGGGGTGCTCGCCCGAGATCGCGGGGCTCCAGCAGCGGCTGAAGGGAACCATGCCCGCATGCGACGCGGTGAAAGTTCCCTTCACCGCGTGCCATGCGGTGAAAGCGTCCTTCAGCTCCAAGGTAGCGTGCGGCAATGCGAAGCTGGCTGCGTCCCGAACGCCCGGCGCCGCCGGAATTCGTGGAAGACCCGGCACGCCGCCGCGCGATCGTCATCGAACTGGTCGTCGTCTTCGGAATCACCCTCGGCCTGTCCGGGTTGCGCAGCCTGCTGTCCCTTGTGGACTCGCTGCTGCAACCGGTTCCGCTGGCACAACAACAGGCCCAGCTCAACGTCCCCCAGGCGACGCTGAGCCTCGTCGACATGCTCAAGCAGCTCCTGAGTGCCGGCCAACTGGTCGGCTGGGGCGCGCTCGGCCTGTACCTGCTGTGGCGCGGCGGGATGAAGCTCGCGCGGATCGGGCTGGATCGGAGCCGTCCCGGACGTGACATCGGCTACGGCGTTCTGCTCGCCGCCGCGATCGGGATTCCGGGACTGGGGCTGTACTTCCTGTCCTACGGCCTCGGGTTCAGCCTCTCGGTGCAACCGTCCACTTTGGGCGAGACGTGGTGGCGCCCGATCACGCTGACGTTGTCGGCGTTCGGGAACGCGTTCGCCGAAGAGGTGCTCGTCGTCGCGTACCTGCTGACCAGGCTGCGGCAGCTCGGGCTGCGCGAGAACAGCTCACTGGTCGTCTCGTCGGTGCTTCGCGGGTCATACCACCTGTATCAGGGTTTCGGCGGCTTCGTCGGCAATGTCGTGATGGGTCTGGTGTTCGGCAGGCTGTGGCAGAAGACGAACCGGCTGTGGCCGCTGATCGCCGCGCACACCGTGCTCGACTTCGTCTCCTTCGTCGGATACGCGCTGCTCAAGGGGCGAGTTTCCTGGCTTCCCTAGCCAGTCCATCCATGCCCCCGCCGCCGCCCTCAACGGCGGAGCTTCACTCCGCATACTCTGAACAGGGTGATTGACGAGACGACTCCACCCCGAGTTGACAGCGAAGTCGGCCCCCTGCGTGCGGTGCTGCTGCACAGGCCCGGCAACGAGCTCAAAAGGCTCACGCCTCGCAACAACGACCAGCTCCTGTTCGATTCCATCCCCTGGGTGGACCGCGCACAGGAGGAGCACGACGCGTTCGCCGAAGTACTGCGCGGCCGCGGTGTCGAGGTGCTGCTGCTGGCCGACGCGCTGCGCACGGCGCTCAGCGACACCCGCGCCCACGCGGCGGGCGTGCACGCGGCGGTCGACGAACGACGGCTCGGGATCGACCTGGCCGATTCGCTGCGCTCCCACCTGTCGAGTGTCTCCCCCGAGGTGCTGGCCGAAGCGCTGATGGCCGGGATGACCTTCGAGGAACTGCCCGCCTCCGAGGGTGTGTCGCTGGTCCGGCTGATGAACCACCCGAACGACTTCGCCGTCGATCCGCTGCCGAACCTGCTGTTCACGCGGGACTCGTCGGCGTGGATCGGCGACCGGGTCGCGGTCTCCTCGCTCACCATGCCAGCCCGCGTCCGCGAAACCGCGGTGCTGGACCTGATCTACGCCTACCACCCGTGGTTCCGCCACGCGTCCCGCGCGTACGGCGCGCATTCGGCGCCGATCGAGGGCGGCGACGTCATGCTGCTCTCGCCGGGTGTCCTGGCCATCGGCGTCGGCGAGCGGACCACCGCGGCCGGCGCGGAGTCGCTGGCGCGGTCGGTGTTCGCCGACGGGATCGCGCACACCGTGCTCGCCGTCCCGATCCAGCAGACCCGCGCGACCATGCACCTGGACACGGTTTGCACGATGGTCGCGGCCGACGCTGTCGTCATGTATCCGCTTTCCCGTGATTCGCTGACCGCGTTCACCATGCGGCCGACCGATGACGGTTCCATGAAGGTGGAAGGTCCGGCCCCATTCCTCACCGCGGCCGCCGAAGCAATGGGAATCGACCGGCTCCGCGTCATCGACACCGGACTCGATCCGGTCACCGCGGAACGTGAGCAATGGGACGACGGGAACAACACCCTCGCGCTCGCTCCCGGCGTCGTCGTCGGCTATGAACGTAATGTGGAAACCAACGCACGACTGGAGGAGGCCGGTATCGAAGTACTGGCCATCACCGGCTCCGAGCTGGGCTCCGGCCGCGGCGGGCCGCGCTGCATGTCGTGCCCGATCCGGCGCGAAAGCATCTGAAACAACAATCAAGTAAGCCTTCCCTCATTGATTACGACTGATTAGGGAAGGCTTACTTAATTGAGCTGGACCTATCATTGGGAATGGTAACCTTATAGGGGACAGATCACCGGATAGAAGTGGAAATCAAAGAGGGACATGACGTAGTGTCGAACATATGGCCCTCCTCAAGAAGCAACCGCGCTCGAAGTTCTATGAACTGCTGCAGGCGCAGATCCACAACGAGTTCAACGCCTCCCAGCAGTACATCGCGCTGGCGGTCTGGTTCGACGCCGAGGACCTGCCGCAGCTCGCGAAGCACTTTTACAAGCAGTCCGTCGAGGAACGCAACCACGCGATGGCGCTGATCCAGTACATGCTGGACACCGATCACCATGTGGAGATCCCCGGCACCGGCGACGTGCGCAACACCTTCTCCGACGTCACCGAGGTCATCGAGCTCGCGCTGCAGCAGGAGAAGGACGTCGCGACCGACATCCAGCAGCTGGCCAAGGCCGCCCGCGCCGAAGAGGACTACATCGGCGAGCAGTTCACGCAGTGGTTCCTCAAGGAGCAGGTCGAAGAGATCTCCCAGATGTCCACGCTGCTCAACATCGTCAAACGCGCGAACGGCAACCTGTTCGAGGTGGAGAACCACCTGCACCGCGAGTCCATCGGGGACGGCGGCGCCGACTCGGGGATGCCCCCGGTCGCGGGCGGGGCGCTCTGACGCGCTGACCGCTCTCCCACCACAGAGAAAACCCGGGCTCTCCCCCTTGGAGCAGCCCGGGTTTTCCGTCTGCGCCGACGGCTCAGCTGAACTGGCAGTCCTGGTTGATGCTGGTCAGCAGGATGCTGACGGCGGACCCGTCGTCGGACACGAAGATCCGGTACGCGCTCACCGCGCTGGCGGGCGCGACGTAGGTACCGCCGTCCTTGGTGCTGCCGGGGTACGCGGCGAGGATGTCCGCCTCGGTCGAGCCGACCCCGATCCCTTCCGGAGTGTGCACCGTGCCTGCCGGGTTGATGACGGTCACGCCGTCGGCCTCGGTCAGCGACACCGACGTCGGGCCCGGTACGCCGAAGCCCTCCGCGTAGCCGTAGACGCAGCCGCCGCGAACCTCTCTTGCCCGGATCGGGCTGACAGCGGCCTCCGCGTCGGCTTCGCTCATGCCCAGCCGGAGCTTGCCGAAGCCGGACGCGGTCAACAGCGAACCCGTCGTCACCTTGTTCGGTGAAGGCGGTTTCGTGGCCGCGGTGCTCTTCGGCGGCTTGACCGGCCCATCGGAGATCGTCGACTGCGGCGGCTGGGCCATCTGGCTCGACTGCGGTGCCGAAGACGACACCGGCGGCACCTCGCTCGCGGGTCCCGGCAGGACCTGGCTGGTCGCGGACTGCCCCAAGCCGAGCTGATCGGGGGGAAAGACCGCGCCGTTGTCCTTGTCATGGATCGTGAAGACGGTGAGTCCGCCGCCCACCATGACCACCGCGGCGGCCATCCCGGTCGTCGTCTGCATCATCCGGCGGCGACGGCGGCGACGCTTGGCCCCCGCCACGATCGTCTCGGGATTCAGCGTGGACGGCACCCCGAGCCGATCGTCGGAGAACAGGTCGCGCAGCTTCTGCCGCACGTCCTCCTCGGACATGTTCATCCCGCTTCCCTCCCTTCACCTTTGGACTCGAACAGTGCGAGCTTCGTGCGCAAGGACGTGATCGCCTTGCTGGCCTGGCTTTTCACGGTGCCCTGGCTGATGCCGAGCGATTCCGCGATCTCCGCTTCGGACAGCCCCTCGTAGTAACGCAGGACCATCACCGCGCGTTGCCTCGGCGGCAGCGCGCGTAACGCCTGCCACAGCGGCTCGTGCTCGAACGGATCCACCGGACTGTACGGCCGCGTGTCCGGGAGGTCGGCGACCAGGCTCTCCCGCTTGGTCCGGCGCCACCGGCTGACGTGCGCGTTCGCCATCGAACGGCGGATGTAGGCCATCGGGTCGCCGGTCTTGTGCTGGACGTAGGACCAGCGTGCGCCGATCTTCTCCAGCACGGTCTGGACCAGGTCGGCGGCGTCGTGCGGGTTCCCGGTGAGGGCGTGCCCGTACCTCAGCAGACCCGGCAGGCTGGCCTGCACGAAGTCGCCGAAGTCGGTGAGCTCACCCGGCACGTCACTCCCTCGGCTCTCGCCGGCCCCCCAGACGTCCGTCCCCGAGATGACCGTCGCGGCAGCGGTCACCGTATCGCCTCCTCCCGGGGTCCCTCGGCCAGTTACGCCTGGCTCACCTCTCCCGAAACGCATGACCGCCCCCACAGGTTGTCTCTTGCCGCGAACCGATTCGAGAGACGCCCATACGGATGAGGAGTTGCCCGCCTCAACGTCTCGACAGGGACTCGGGAATTCTGAACGAACCGTCCCCCCGATCAGGGAATTCGTGCACGGCCACGACGGCGTTACGCGGTATCGGTCCGTACACGTGGGGGAACTGGACACCGGCCGGATGCGGCGGGTCGCCGTCCTCCCAGACCACGGGCGAGCCGACGAGCGCCGGGTCGATCTCCAGCAGCACGAGATCGGTGCGGCCGGCGAACACGGCGTTGGCCGGGATGTGCGCGGTTCCCGGGTCCGAGCAGTGGATGAAGCCGTCGGAGTCGAGCGACGCGGCGGTGTAGACGCCGCCTTCGGGCACTTCGGCCCACTCGGCCTGACTGCAGATATGAAGGATCACGCACCCATCCTGACGCAATTCGTCCTCTGGTTGCGGTAGATGCGCGTGCAACTACCGCAACCAGAGGACGAAACGCGAGGAGTGGGTCAGCGAATGGTGAGCTGGCGGCCGATCAGGCCGTCGCGCGAGCGGCGCTCGGCGGCGTTGAGCGGCTCGGTGTCGAGGGACTTCAGCGCGGCCTCGAGCCGCACACCGAGCTGGTCCTTCGCGTCGGCCCATTCGCGGGCGTGGGCCTCGGGGTCGAGGTCCCACACCGGGACGAGCAGCCCGTGCGCGCGGAACGAACCGGCGTAGCGGGAGCCCTCGCCGAGGCCGAGCTCACCGGCCGCGGACAGCCGCGCAAGCGCTTGCAGCAGCAGGTTCTCCGGTTCGGGGCGGACCCAGCGCAGGTGCGCCTTCTCGCCGGCGAGCACCCAGTACGCGCCCGCGCCGAGACGCTCGGTCGGCATGATCGCCGCGTTCGCGCGCTCGAGGGACAACGCGACGTCGCCGCTCGCGTCGGCGTCTTCGGGCAGCCACCAGGCGAAGTCGTTGTAGAGCGTGGCGTCGAGTTCGACGCTCGTGTCGAGCAGGTCCTGCAGGCGAGCCTTCTCGTCGGCGGTGGGCGGGGTCGTCGTGTCCGGCACGGACAGGACGTCGCCCTCCTTCGCCTCCAGCGCCCACTGGAGCGACCGGCCGAGGTCGCGGCTGATGTCCGAGGACCGGGTCTGCACCTGCATCCCGACGTAGCGCTCGCCGTCGGACCGGACGAACGCGGCCGCCGCCATCGGCAGCACCGTGCCGAGGGTGACCTTCTCGCCGGAGCCCGCCAGCGTGAGCGACGCCGTCGCCGAGGGGACGAACTCGCGCAGCGCGATCAGTTCGGTCTCGGCCGCGAGACCTTCGAAGGGCTGGCCGACGAAGACGTCGCGCACCTTCGGCTTGCGGTCCGAGGTCGTCTTGGGACCCTTCTTGCGCGAACCCTTGCCCACGTCAGCCTCCTCAAGCTCGGTTCAGAACGCTATCGCGGGAAGGGCGCGCGGCTCGTAAGGCCCCCGCCCTTCCCGCGCGCGATCAGGAGCGCGAGGCCGGACGACGGCCTCGGGAACCTTCGAAACCTGCTTCGGCTTCTCGGGCGTGTCATCAGCGAAAACGGCATTACGAATACGCATGGAAATATCCCAGATCCCCATGAGTCGATTTCTTTCCGAGCCAGACTGTCGCGGAAGTCTTCAGTGGGCCCGGTAACGAAAACATCGCGGGTGACACCCCGCTTCCCCGGAATCAACCTGATAGGCCGGTTTCAGCGGCCATTCGGGTATTACGGAAACATGACTGAAAATAGTTGTCACCATCCGGTAGGTCTAATCGCGGGTGATCAGTCTGCCCTTTTCCCGCACCTCGGCGAATACTTGATCATGGCGCCGACCGGCGCCGGATTGCGGAGAAGGGATCACAGATGAGCAACTCCAAGCGCCGGGCCGCACTGGCGGCCTTGCCCGTGGCACTCGGACTGTTGGTGGCAGGCCCCGCGGTGGGCATGGCCTCGGCCACGCCGCAGGCCGCGCCGCAGGCAGAGAAGAGCGACCAGGCGCGCTGCCTGCTGCTCTGTTTCGGCCACTACCACCATTCTCACCATTACCATCACCATCACGGTTACCCGGGATACTGGCTGTACTGACAGCTCTGCGACCGCGTCGGGGTGGGGTCCCGGCGCGGCGCTGTCATGACCCGGCCGGGTTACAGTCGGCGAGTGTTCGACCTCGCCGATCCGGCCTTCCTCGCGAACCCGTATCCGTACTTCGCCGACCTCCGTGAGCGCGGCGAAGTTCACCGGCACGACGGCCTCGGCATCGCCGTGGCGGTGTCGCACGCGGCGTCGGCCGCCGTCCTGCGGCATCGCGGGCTCGGCCGGATCTGGCAGGACGCGCTGCCGGTGGAGCGGTTCGCGTCGTTCAACCTGCTGCACCGCGACTCGCTGCTGGAGAACGAGCCGCCTGCCCACACCCGGCTGCGGCGGGTGATCGCGGGCGCGTTCGGACGCGGGCACGTCCAGCGGCTGCGGCCGATGGTCGCCGAACTCGCGGACGGCATGGTCGGCGGGCTCGCCGCCGAAATCGCCGAAACCGGCTCGGCCGATCTGCTGGCGCACCTCGCGCAGCCGCTGCCGGTCGCGGTCATCGCGGAACTCCTGGGCGTCCCGATCGAGGACGGGCCGCAGATGGTCACGTGGTCGAACCACATCGTGAAGATGTACGAATACGGCCTCGCCGAGGAGAAGCGCGACGCCGCCGAAGCCGCGTCCGCGGAGTTCGTCGAGTACCTGCGTGACGTGGCGAAGCAGCGCGCGAACTCTCCTGGCGACGACATCATCAGTGACCTTCTCCGCGGCGAACTCACCGAAAGCGAACTGGTCGCGACCGCGGTCCTGCTGCTGATGGCCGGGCACGAGGCGACGGTGAACGTCATCGGGAACGGCGTCAACGCGCTGCTGACCCACCGCGACCAGTGGGAGCGGCTGGTGTCGTCGCCGGATCTCCTGGACCCGTGCGTCGAGGAGCTGATCCGCTTCGACGCGCCGCTCCAGCTCTTCGAGCGGACGGCGACCACCGACGTCGAGATCGCCGGGTTCCGGGTGGCCGAGGGCGAGAAGATCGGCGCGCTCCTCGGCGCCGCCGCGCGGGACCCCCAGGTGTTCGACCGGCCGGACACCCTCGACATCGGCCGCACGCCGAACGCGCACCTCGGCTTCGGCATGGGCATCCACTACTGCGTCGGCGCCCCGCTCGCACGGGTGGAGATCGCGGCCGCGTTGACGGCGCTGACCACGAAACTGCCGGGGCTGGAACTTGCCGAAATGCCCGAGCGACGGCCGGAGTTCGTGATCCGCGGCCTGCGCTCGCTCCCGGTCGCCACGGGCTAGGGGTAACCGAGGCCGAGGTTTCGTTCTCGACCGGCTCAAGCCTGCTGGCTCCGCTGCTTGCTGCTCATGTCTGCATGATCACCGGCAGACTCGCCTTGAGGTCAGCGCACGGAAGAGGTGGGGCGTTCGCGGCGTTCCGGGTCCGGAGCGCCGTCCACCTTCAGCACACGAAACAGGCGAAGCCGCTTCTCCGCGACAGGCGACAGCAGGCCGGACATACGCTTCACGAGCAGGGCCGTCACCACCGCCAGCCCGGCCGCGGCAAGGTCGGTCAGCGCGACCAGCACGACGCCGTCGGCCATGGCCTGGACACCGTCACGGAACCGCCAGACGATGACGAGGACGAGCAGCAGCCAGTTCAGCACCCAGACGCCCCACCACATCAGCACGAGCCGCGACGGCTTCGGCCGCGTTTCCCGCGTCCGGCGCAGGACGGCGTGTTCGAGTTCGGCGACGATCGGCAGCACCAGGATCAGGTTCACCACCGGCACGAGCACGAACGTCAGCACCTGCCACTGCCGCCTCGGCGGCAGCTCGCCGGAGACGTCCGCGGCGGCGTAGCGGGCCACGAGCAGCCACCACACGGTGAGTCCCGACGGCAGCAGCGAAAGGATCGTCGTGAGCAGGCCGGTGGTGATCACGAAACTGTCGGAGACCGTGACGACGGACGTCGACAACGCCGAGTCGCGGCTCTGCACGAGCAGGACGTAGCGCCAGATCTCGGCGGCCGCGGCGGCGAGCGCGAGGGCGGCGAAAGTCCACAGCACCGGCAGGAGACTGCGCGTGATCACCCGCAGCCGCTCGCCCGGCGTGACCTCGCCGGACGCCGTGCCGGGGACCGCGGTCGGGCGGCGCCAGGCCAGGTTCGGGAAGCCCCACCGCGGCGGGACCGGGTACGACGGCGGACCGGAGTAGCGCTCGGCCACGGCTTCACGCCGCGGCGGCCAGGCGCCGGGAGGCGGCGAAGCGACCCAGCGGACGCGGTGACGCACCGACTGGGCTCGCGGCTGCTGCATCGGCTCGGGACGCACGGGCGGCACCGGCGGCATCGGCGTCCTTGGCGGGTAGTGGCCTGGCTGCACGGTTACAGCACTTCGGGTTCGACGCCGGGATGGTCGCCGACCATCGGGCGCCCCTCCTGCTTCCACGACCCCATCCCGCCTGCGACGTTCACCGCGTCCCAGCCGCTCGCGTTGAGCCACGCGGCGGCGCGGGCGGACCGGCCGCCGCTGCGGCAGATCACGTAGACCGGCTGGTCGTCGGGCAGCTCGGCGAGTTCGCCGACGCGCGCGGGCAGGTCGCCCATCGGGATGTGCTTGGCGCCCGGGGCGTGCCCGGCGGCCCACTCGTCGTCCTCGCGGACGTCGAGCAGCGCGACGCCGTCCTTGGGCAGATCACGGACGGCGGCGGTCGGGATGTCAGCAGGGCTCACCACCCTGTCATCCTCGCATCCCGTCCCGTTGCGCGCGCGTGAAGCGGATCTCAGTGCTGAGTCGCCTTTTCCGCCCCGGCGCCGGTGAGGGAGCGGACCTCCATCTCGGCGTACTTCTTCTGGTTGTGTTCTTTGGACAGCACGGTGCCGAGCCAGCCGAGGAAGAACGCGACGGGGATCGAGACGATGCCGGGGTTGTCGAGCGGGAACCAGTGGAAGTCGACGCCTTGGATCATCGAGGCACTCTTGCCCGTCTTCGGATCGATGGGCTTACCGGAGACCGCGGGTGAGAAGACGATCAGGACGACGCACACGCTCAGCCCGCCGTAGATGCTCCACAACGCGCCCTGGGTGTTGAACCGTTTCCAGAACAGCGAGTACAGGATCGTCGGCAGGTTCGCCGACGCCGCCACCGCGAACGCCAGCGCCACCAGGAACGCCACGTTCTGGTTCTTCGCGAGGATCCCGCCGACGATCGCGACCGCCCCGATCACCAGCGCGGTGATCCGCGCGACGCGGACTTCGCTGTCGGCGTCGGTCTTGCCCCGCTTGATCACGTTGGCGTAGACGTCGTGCGCGAACGACGCCGACGCCGTGATCGTCAGGCCCGCCACCACCGCGAGGATCGTCGCGAACGCCACCGCGGCGATGAACCCGAGCAGCACCGGGCCGCCCAGTTCGAGCGCCAGCAGCGGCGCCGCGGAGTTGGTCGTCCCCGGTGCCTTCGCGATCACGTCCGGGCCGACGAGCGCGCCCGCGCCGTAGCCGAGCACCAGCGTGAACAGGTAGAAGATGCCGATCAGTGCGATCGCCCAGACCACCGAACGGCGCGCGTCCTTCGCGGTCGGCACGGTGTAGAAGCGCATCAGCACGTGCGGCAGGCCCGCGGTACCGAGCACCAGCGCGATGCCCAGCGACAGGAAGTCCAGTTTGGTCGTGCCCGTCTTCCCGTACTGCTTACCCGGGCCGAGCAAAGCTTCCCCGGTCTGTCCGCCCTTGTCGACGGCGGCTTGGAACAGGTTGGAGAGGTTGAAGCCGTATTTCCCGAGCACCCACAACGTCATCGCGAACGTGCCCGCGATCAGCAGGACGGCCTTGATGATCTGGACCCAGGTGGTGCCCTTCATCCCGCCGATCAGCACGTACAGGATCATGATCACGCCGACGACGGCGATCACCAGGTCCTGGCCGAGGTTCCCCTCGATGCCGAGCAGCAGGTTCACCAGGCCGCCCGCGCCCGCCATCTGCGCCAGCAGGTAGAAGAACGAGACGGCGAGGGTGGAGATCGCGGCCGCCGCGCGGACCGGGCGTTGCTTCATCCGGAACGCGAGGACGTCGCCCATGGTGAACTTGCCGGTGTTGCGAAGGAGTTCCGCGACCAGCAGCAACGCCACCAGCCACGCGACGAGGAAGCCGATGGAGTAGAGGAAACCGTCGTAGCCGTTGATCGCGATGGCGCCGGCGATACCCAGGAACGACGCCGCGGAAAGGTAATCGCCCGAGATCGCGATCCCGTTCTGCGGGCCGGTGAACGCGCGGCCCGCGGCGTAGTAGTCGGAAGCGGTCTTCGTATTCCGGCTGGCCCGGAGAACGATCACGAGGGTGATCGCGACGAACACCGCGAAAATGGTGATGTTGAGCGCCGGATTGCTGCCTTGGACGCCCGCGGCCAGTGTGCTCACCGTTCGGTCCCTTCGACCCCGTGCCGGATCTTGTCGGCGAGCGGATCGAGTTTCCGGTTCGCGTACCGGACATAAAGGCCGGTGATCACGAAGGTCGACACGAACTGCAGCAGGCCGAAGACGAGGCCGACGGTGATGTTGCCGAAGAGCTTGGTGCCCATGAACGCGGTCGCGTAGTCGGCGAGGAGTACGTAGAGCAGATACCAGAGCAGGAACAGCACGGAGACCGGGAAGACGAATACCCGGAGCCGTCGTCGCAGCTCGGTGAATTCCGGGCTCGCCTGCACCTTTTCCCAGTCGGATTCCGGATCCGGGCCGAGGTCTTGCTCGGTGCCACTCACGTCGGACCTCCCACCTGCCGCGAACACTCGTGACGCCTGGCCGATTTCGTCGTCACGGGAGATCATGCCCCTTATGGGGCGCGAGAGGGGCAATCCATTTGAGTGAACGAGACGACTCTGCGTAGACCGTTGCGACACGACCGGGTGAACTACTTCCGGTGACGACCCTTTCCGGTGGTCCGCGTCTTCTCCTCGGCCTGCCCGAACCGGGCGACCGCGCGATCGCGCATGAACCCGAGCGGGTCGGGCGCGTGCAGCCGCAGCATCACGCCGTGGACGTCGTCCGGTCGCCCGTACCCGGTCGCGCGGCTCACCACGTAGGTGGTCAGGAACGCCGCCGGCACGGTGATCAGCGCGGGCTGGTTCGAGAACCACGGCGCCCAGCCGCCGGTGTACTTGCTGACGATGTTGACCACCAGCGCGGTCAGCACCAGTCCACCGCCGACGAGCATCCCGGCCAGCGCGCCTGGCCAGCTGAGCTTCCGCCACCAGACCCCGAGCAGCAGCAGCGGACTGAACGTGGACGCGGCCAGCGCGAACGACATCCCGACCGAAAGCGAGAGGTCCTCCGACGGCAGCAGGACCGCCAGCGCGAACGGGATCAGCGCCACGATCGCCGTCGCCACCCGGAAATCGCGGACACGGCCGGGCAGCACGTCGGTGGACACCACCCCGGCGACACTCACCAGCAGTCCCGACGAACTGGAGAGGAACGCGGCGAACGCGCCCGCCGCGGTCACCGCGCCCAGGATCTGCCCCCAGAGTCCGGGGAGGACCGCGGACGGCAGCAGCAGGACGGCCGCGTCGGTCTTCCCGGTCACCAGCAGTTCCGGGACGTACATCCGCGAAAGCGCGCCCAGCAGTGTCGGGAACAGGTAGAACAGCCCGAGCAGCAGCAGGACGTGCACCGTCGTGCGGCGCGCGGCCTTGCCGTCGGGGTTGGTGTAGAAACGGACCAGGACGTGCGGCAGGCCCATGGTCCCGAGGAACGTCGCGAGGATCAGCGAATAGACCTGCAGCAGATCGGTGAGACTGCCCGAGCCCGGCCGCAGCCAGTCGCCGTTGGACGCGGGCGCGTCACTGACCACCGGGACCGGGGTGCCCGCGGTGAACTTCAGCGTCGTGCCCTTGGTGACCTTGTGCCCGGCTTCCGGCGTCCACACCGCGAAACCGTTGGCCCGCGCGCCTTCTATCTGGCCGTACGCCTCGAGCACGGTGACCGAGGTGACCTTCAGTGTGACGTCGGTCTGGACGGAGATCGTGGTGTTCTCGGTGAACATCGGCGGCGCGGGCTGCCCCAGCGGACGCGCGCCGCCCGGCCCGCCGGAGCCGACGAACACGATGCACAGGATGAACGTCGGCACCGCGATGGCGAACAGCTTGAGCCAGTACTGGAAGGCCTGGACGACGGTGATGGCACGCATCCCGCCCGCGATCACGTTGAAGCCGACCACGAAGGTCACCAGGATCGCGCCCGCCCAGGCTGGCACGGGCAGGATGGTCGCCAGCGTCAGGCCGGCGCCCTGCAGCTGCGGGGCCATGTAGAGGATCCCGATGAACACCACGAACGCCGTCGAAACCCGGCGCAGCATGGTCGAGCCCAGCCGCATCTCGACGAAGTCCGGCAGCGTGTACGCGCCGGACCGCCGCAGCGGCGCGGCGACGAACAGCATCAGCGCGAGATATCCGGCGGTGAAGCCGATCGGGAACCACAGCGCGTCGGCGCCGTCCTTGAGCACGATGCCCGCGATGCCCATGAACGACGCGGCGGACAGGTACTCACCGGAGATCGCGGCGGCGTTGCGCCGGGAGCGCACGGTACGGCGGGCGACGAGGAAGTCGTGCGTGCTGACGGCCGACCTCGAGGAACGATGCCCCAGGTAGAAGGTCAGAACCGCGACCAGCACGATGCCGGCGATGGCCCACGGATTCAGCTGCACAGTGGTATCTAATCGCGCGCTGACGGAAACGCGCCGCCAGGGCACCACTGAGTGAACACGTCACCTCGATGTGCGACCGCGTTTCCGGGGCCTTCGGCCACAAGAGGGCGCGTGATCATGCTCCTCCTCTCCGTGCCGCTCCGCGATCAGTTCTCGATCATGTCGACGAAGTCGCGTTCATGGCGTTCGGCGAGCCGGTTGTACCAGAGCCCGATGACGAACAGGAACGGAAACGGTGCCACGCCGAGGATCAACCAGGGCAACGGGATGCCGACGACGACCACTCGTCCGAACGACGGGATCAGGTAGAACAGCACCGGTAGTGAACACAGCGTGCCCATCACCAGCAGCGCCAGCAGGGAGGCCGTCCGCAGCTGGATCTTCACCAGATCCCGGACGAGGAGCTTTCCCCAGCTGGTCTGCTCTTCGAGTTCGACCCTGGCCCGCAGGGTGCTCGTGGCCTGCCGCGGATCGGCGAGGATCACCCGCTGCCGCTTGGGTTTCGCGTGGTGCTCGGGCTTCGCCTGCTCGTGTTTCGGGCCGGACGGCGCACCCGGCACGGGCTCGACGACGGCGCCTTCGGGCTGCGGCGGCTTCTTGTGCCTGCCCTTGCCCAGCGTCGGGTCCGGTTCGCGGACGCCGTTGACGCGGCGGTAGTAGTCGTCGGTCATGATCCGACGCTACGTCGACCGGTTGGTGCCGACCAGCCTGTCCTTGAGCGCGCGGGTGTGACGGCGGCTCACCGGCAGCACCTTCTCCTCGTTGCCGATGACGACCTGGTAGCCACCCTGGCCCATCCGCAACTCGGTGACCAACGGCAGCGAGACCAGGAACGACCGGTGGATCCGGACGAAACCCGCCTTCTCCCAGCGCTCCTCGAGTTGTGCGAGCGGGATGCGGACCAGGTGGCTGCCGTCGGTGGTGAACAACCGGGCGTAGTCACCCTGCGCCTCGACCCACCGGACCGAAGAGCGCGGGATCAGCTTCGTGGTGCCCGCGAGCTCGACGGGGATGACCTCGTCGTCGTTCTGGACGAGCCCCGTGCCCTCGGGGCCGCCCCGCTGCGGCGCGGCGTTCGCGGCGAGTTTGTCGATCACGCGGACGATCGCGCGGTCGAGCCTGTCCTGCTGGTACGGCTTGAGCACGTAATCGAGCGCGCCGAGGTCGAAGGCGTTGACCGCCTCTTCGGCGTGCCCGGTCACGAACACCAGCGCCGGTGACGGGCGCAGCGCGGCGAACACGCGGGACATCTCCATCCCGGACAGTCCGGGCATGTCGATGTCGGCGAACACCGCGTCCACGATCGGGAGGCCGCGCGCCTTGCGGTCGCCGAGCCTCGGGTCGTCGGTGGACAGCAGGCGCAGCGCCTCCGAAGCGTCGATCGCCGGGAAGACCAGGGCGACGTGCGGGCTGTTCCGGAGACAGTGAACTAGTTCGTCTAGCCCTTTGGGCTCATCGTCCACCGCAAGGACAATGAGCTTCCGGGTGTCATCGTGAGCACTCACAGTGAGTCGCATAATGCCCATTGCCGGGTTCCCTGTCCAGCCCGCCTCACGAAAGTCGAACGAAAAGGACGGCACCGCCCACCCCCGCGCCCGGGGTGGCCGGTGCCGTCATCATTTCCGGTGACACGAACCGCCTAGCCGTGCCACATCTCTTCCTTCACGGGGTGAAGGTGAACCAGTTGACGCTCACGAAATCGGCGGGCTGGCCGCTCGCGAAGGTCAAGTAGACGTCGTGCTTCCCGGTGATCCCGCTGATGTTCGCCGGAACGGTCCGCCAGTTCTGCCAGCCGCCGGTGTCACCGACGGCGAAGCTGCCGACGGGCGCGTTCGACCGGCTGTCGAGCCGGACCTCCACGAGGCCGCTCACGCCACCCGCCGCGCCGGACGCCACCCGCGCCTGGAACTGCCTGCCGGTCCGCGTCCCGAAGTCGACGTTCGGATAGCGGGCCCAGTCGCCGTTGCCCGCCGGGCCGATGTTCTGGCCGCCGCCGGAGTCGGACGTGGCCTGCTTGGCGATCCCGGTGGCCTGGCTGTAGGACTCCGCCTGGATCGTGCTGTAGGCGCTGCCGCCGCCGGGAGAACTCGTAGTCGTGGTGGGTGTGGTGGGTGTCGTGCCGCCGCCGCGGGTCAGGACGGTGACGTAGTCGACGAGCATCGGATGCCCCGGCACGATCCCGGGTCCCGGCGTCGTGGTGCCGGAGTTGTTGTTCGGGAACGCGCCACCGATCGCGACGTTCAGCAACACGAAGTAGCCCGCGTGGTTCGTCATGTTCGCCCAGGTGGTGGCGTCCACCTGGTTCTGATCGACCGAATGGAACTGCTGACCGTCCACGAACCAGCGGAACACGTTGGGGACGGCGCTCGTGTCCCATTCGAAGGTGTAGGTGTGGAACGCGCTCTGGCAGCTCGCGCCGGGGCAGGTCCGGCTGCCGACGAGGCCGGTGGTCTCGTCGCACGGGCCGCCGGGGTTGACGCCGCAGTGCAGCACACCCCAGACCGAGTCGATCCCGTTGACGTTCTCCATGATGTCGAACTCGCCGACGGCGGGCCAGTTCCAGTAGTTGCCGCGATACGGCGAGCCGAGCGCCCAGAAGGCTGGCCAGTAACCGAGGGCCGCGGCACCGGTGACGTTCGGCATCTGGATGCGGCCTTCGATGCGGAGCGCGCCACCCGACGGCGGTTTGAAGTTCGTGCGCTGCGTTTCGATCCGCCCCGAGGTCCAGTTGCCCGCGCCGTCACGCAGCGGCGTGATCCGCAGATTCCCGGAACTGTCCTGAGCGAGGTTGGCGGGATTCGCGGTGTAGTTCTGGATCTCACCGGTGCCCCAGTTGCCGGGACCGCCGGGATAGGCGTGACCGGTGTCGATGATCCAGTTCGCGCTCGACGGGAGCGAACCCGCGGCGCCGGTGAAGTCGTCGGTGAACACGGTGGTCCAGCCGGACGGCGGGGGCGGGACGGCGGCGGCAGCGGGGATCGTGAGGGGAACCGCGATCAGCGCCGCGCCGGCCGCCGCGCCGAGCGCGATCTTCCAGCGGCTCCGGTGGCTCGGACGGCTCGCTTGGGGAGAAGTAACGGACATCGGACCTCCTCGTCAACACTGTCGAGGGTTTGTTGCCGTTCACAACAAAGCGGTATGTCCGATATGACACCTGGTCTGAACCACTTACGCCTACCACCGTCCGGGTGAATCTGCCCCCAGCCCCGACGCGATGAACGGGACTTTCCTCGCAACTTTTGCGAGGAAAGTCCCGTTCATTACCCTGGTCAGAGGCCGAAGCGGCTCCACGCGGCCTTGTGCTGCACGGCGTCCAGCAGCGCGCTCGCCGCGGCGGGAGCGCCGATGCCGAGCCGCGCCAGCAGGGCCTTCTTCGGTTCGGCGATCGAGATCTCGGCGTCCGGGTACCGCTCGCTGATCACCTGACGGAGGCTGCCGACGCCGTCGATGAGACCGAGTTCGACCGCGCGGGCGCCCAGCCAGACATCCCCGTTGAACAGGTCGTCCGAGCCGGAAAGGCGGTCTCCCCGGCGTTCGGTGACCCAGTCGACGAACAGTTCGTGGAGCTGGCCGTGCATCTTCTTCAGCCACTCGACGTCTTCCGGCTTCTCCGGGCTGAACGGGTCGAGGCGGGACTTGTTCGTCCCCGCGGTGTGCAGCCGCCGCTCGATGCCGAACCGCTCCAGCAGGCCGGTGAACCCGAACCCACCGCTGATCACGCCGATGGAACCGACCATCGACGTCCGGTGCGCGTAGATCTCGTCGGCCGCGCAGGCCAGCCAGTAGCCACCGGACGCGGCGACGTCCTCGGCGAAGGCCAAGACGGGCACGTTCTTCTCGTCGGCGAGCTGGCGGATCCGCTCCGCGACCAGGCCCGACTGCGTCGGCGCCCCACCCGGCGAGTTGATCTGCAACGCGACGGCCTTCAGCCGGTCGTGCGCGAACGCGCGGGTCAGCGCCGATTCGACGGCGGCGAGGTTGATCGATCCCCTCGCCAGTGGCGACGGGGTCGGCGTGATGACCCCGTGCAGCTTCACCACGGCGACGACGTCCTTGCGCTCACCCCGGTCGCCGATCATCGGGAGACGGGAGGTCAACTTGTCCGCAACGCTCATACCGCCAGGTTACCGACGTTCAGGACGGCAGCACGCCGCTGCGCGAACCGGCCACCCCGCTGGCCTCGTGCGGGCCACCCTGCGGGGGGACGGCGGTGCTGTCGACGGAGAAGTCCGGCAGGTTCGGCCGCACACCGGGCATGAACTTCGGCACCCGCAGGGTCACCTTCATGCCGGCACCGGGCGCGGTTTCGACCATGAGCGCGTAGTCGCGGCCGAACACCTGCTGCATCCGCTGGTTGATGTTGCCGAGGCCGACGTGCGCGCCGGTGCGGTGCTGGCTGCGGAGGTCCGCGAGCTTGGCAGGCTCCATGCCGATGCCGTCGTCCTCGACGGTGATCAGCGCCTCGGCGCCGTAGTCCTCGGCGATCACCGTGACGCAGCCGCCGGAAGGCTTCGACGCGAGGCCGTGTTTGACGGCGTTCTCCACCAGCGGCTGGATGATCAGGAACGGCACGACCACCGAAAGCACCTCGGGCGCGATCTTCATCCGCACTTCTAGGCGCCCGCCGAAACGGGCGTTCTCGATGGTCAGGTACCGGTCGATGTTCCGCAGTTCCTCGGCGAGCGAGGTGAACATGCCCGACGTCCGGAACGAGTAGCGCGTGAAGTCGGCGAAGTCCTGAAGCAGCTCTCGCGCCTCTTCCGGGTCTGTCCGGATCAGCGACGAGATGGTGTTGAGCGCGTTGTAGACGAAGTGGGGCGAGATCTGCGCGCGCAGCGCCTTGATCTCCGCCTGCTGGAGCTGGTTCTTCGATTCGTCGAGGCGTGCCAGCTCGAACTGGGTGCAGACGAACTGCGCGACCGCGTCGGCCATCTGCACCAGCCGCCCGCGCGTGCGCCCGACGACCAGCAGCGCCGCCTCGGTCTCGCCCTCGACGATCAGCGGCACGATCACGGCGGTCCGCATCCGGCAGGTGCCGCGGTGGTTGCACGGCATCTTGTCGTGCGCGACGACCTCGCGGCGGTGTTTGCGGATCGCGTTGCCGATGGCGTCGACGAGATCGACGTAGTGGTCGTTGGCCTCGCCGTCCCAGGACAGCAGCGTGCCTTCGCTGTCGGTGATGCCGACGGCGACGCAGTCGAGCATCTCCAGCAGCTGGCTGGTGATCTTGTCGGCGACCTGTTCGTCGAGCCCCTCGCGGAGGTCCGGCGTCGCCTTGGACATCCGGTGGACGGCCTGCAGCACCGCGTTCTCCACGATGCTCGCGGGACGCCGCAGCTTGATCAGCAGGACGATCACGAGGATCGCGAGGAGCAGCGCGACACCCCAAGGGATGATCTGCGCGATCTCGAGCCCGGACACGGCGTCCATGCTCTGCGCTCGACCAACCGGGTGCAAGGCCTGCTTCCCACTTTCCGTTGAGTTGTGACAACTGAGGGTGGGACCGACCCTACCCAAGCCGGGGTGCTCTCCCCGGGGTCACTCCCCGTGGCGTCGGGAAGACTGTCCGCAGGCAATCGTTTCCGGGGGAGGAACACAAGGCGCGGAACGGGGAAACTCGCCGCGGTCGGGGAACCTGGTCGCGGAAGGGGGATTCCCGGGAGCGGTCGTCCAGGTCCGGAGCGGTGAGGCGTGCTGGCGCTGAACGGGTACGACCTGGCGAAGGACGTGGCGCACGAGGCTCCGCTGCCGAGCAGTCCGCTCCCCGCGGGTCGCCGCCGCCCGCTGCTGACCGCGTTTAGTCCTCTAGTTGCGGTAGTTGCGCGTGCAAGTACCGCAACTAGAGGACTAAACGCGGAGGTGGTGGGTCACTTCAGCAGCCGCGACATCCGCCGGTCCGCCAGTGGTTTGCCGCCGGTCTGGCAGGTGGGGCAGTACTGGAACGACTTGTCCGCGAACGAGATTTCGCGGATCGTGTCGCCGCAGACCGGACACGGCAGCCCGGTCCGCGCGTGCACCCGCAGCCCGGACCGCTTCTCCCCCTTGAGCCTGGCCGCGGACTGTCCGACCGACCGCGTCACGGCACTGGTCAGCACTTCACGGATGGCCTCCGAGAGCCCGTCGAGCGCTCCTTCGGACAGTTTTCCGGTTGTGGCGTAAGGAGAAAGCTTCGCCATGTGCATGATTTCGTCGGAGTAGGCGTTGCCGATCCCGGCGACCAGCGACTGATCGGTCAGCGCCGTCTTCAACCGCTCGGTGCGCCCGGTGAACAGCTTCTCGAGTCCCGCCCGGTCCAGCGACAGCGCGTCCGGCCCGAGCCGCGCGATGCTGGCGACCTCCTTCTCGGGATCGCGCACGATCCAGACCGCCAGTCCCTTCTTCGTGCCGGCCTCGGTGAGGTCGAAGCCCGGCCCGGCGGCCTCGTCGAGGTGGACGCGCAACGAGATCGGCCCCTTGCCGGGTTTGAGCGGCGTCGGCGACAACGCGTCGGACCAGCGCAGCCAGCCCGCCCTCGCCAGGTGGACGACCAGATGGAGATCCCCGGCGACGAGGTCGAGATGCTTGCCGAAGCGGCCGGCCCCGGTGACCTCGCGGCCGTGCAGCTCGGTCCACGGCGGTGTCGCCGTCTTCAGGACGCTGAGGGACGACACGTCGACGCGGAAGACCGTCTTGCCCACCGCGTGTTCACGCAGATGGTGAGCGAGCGCTTCGACCTCGGGTAACTCGGGCATGGCCCCAGTCTCGCGCGTTCAGGCCGCCGCGACTACTCCACCGGGTGCAACGGGCCGTCGAAATCCGGCAGCGAGTGCTTCTGGATGGTCTTGGTGATCTTCGAGACCTCGCCGCGCACGGTGAACATGCCGCGGATGGTGCCCACCCAGCGCTCGGACGGCCGGTCGCCCGCCAGATCGCCCTCGGTCTCGGCGACCACGGTCCACGGACGGCGCAGGATCCACCGCAGCGGGAAGAACAACGCGACCAGCAAGAGCGCCAACGGAACCCAGGACGGGATCATCACGTCCGCGGGGGTCCACAGGATGAGCACGATCGCGAGCAATGCCGTCACCACGATCATCGCGATACCCGGGCCGTAGCTGCCTGCCACATCGTGCTCGAAGTCGTCCGCTGTCGCGGGAGCACGCCATTCCATCTGGGCTCGGACCACCCAGTCACGGCCGTCCTCGCCGTGCACCAGCCGGTTCATTCAGTCGCCTCCCGCGCGGCCGCTCGCTCGTCGTGAGCGAGCTCCACCGTACCGTGACCACGGCGAAATTCGCGAGAGTTCGAAGGCGATCTGTCCCTCTCGCGCGTTACGGGCACGTCGGGTGGTCGACGCGTGGTTCCGGATAGTGGGAAGTGGGCTTCACCGGGCTCTGCTCGTCCTCCGACGGCTCGTCGGACGGCGTCTCGGTCGTCCCCTCAGGGTTGCCGATCACCGGCGAAGTGGCCCCTTCCCGGCCAGTGGTCGACTCCGGCGCGTTGTTCGGCTCCGTGGACTCCCGCGGGGTGGTCGTCGTCGGACTCAGCGACCCCCCGGACGGCGGGAGGTCGTCCCGCTTCGTGGTGGTCTGGTTCGAGCCGGTTTCCGGGACCTCGTTACGCGGCGAGGTCTCCTCCTGTGACGGAACCAGGCCTGGCTGAGGCTGCGGCTGCGGTCGCGGCTGCTGAATGTCGTCGCCGCCGAATTCCTTCCTCGACTTGCCCGCACCGGGCAGGCTCGGCAGGTCGGCGACGCCGAGTTCCGCCGCCGGGCCCCGCCCGGTCTCGATGGACTGGGGCCCCTTGCCGTGCAGCTGGTCCTCGGCGATCCGCTGCGGCGGAATCTCCACCGGCCTGCCCTGGCCCGGCGGGGCGACCTGCGCCGGCAGCAGCGCCAGCTCCGGCAGCCCGCCACCGGGCAACCCGATGGTGTGCGTGACGTCGGTGCCGAACACGGCCGGACCCGCGACGAGCCCGGCCGCGCCCGCGGCGGCCGTCGAGGCCACCGCCAGACCGACCTTGACCTTCGACCCGAGCAGGATTCCCTTGACCGACGCGGCCACCCCGGACAATGCCCCGGACGACCCGCTCGCGTAGATCCCGGCCGCCCCCGGCACCAGCAGGGCCACCACACCGGCGTGCGCCCGCAGCGAAGAACAGACGTCACGCAGCTCGTCATGCGTGGCACGGCAGGACTGGCACCCGATCAGATGAGCCTTGATCCGGCGAGCCTCGGCACCGGTGACACTGCCCGCGGTGAACCCGCCGAGCTTCTCCACCACCGCCCGGCACGAATCCGGCCCGCGGTTCACCGACAGATGCGCCTGCAGATACGCCGCCCGCAGCCCCTGCCGCGCCCGGCGCGCCAACGCCGCCGTCGCGTTCGCGCTCAGCCCGAAATGCGGCGCGACCATCGAGGGCTGCTCACCCTCGACCTCCGTCTGCCACAACACCGAACGCCAGCGCTCCGGCAAACTCGTGAAAGCGGTCGTGATCAGCGAATGCTCGGCCGTACGGGCATGCGTGTCCGTCCCCGCCCCGGCCCGGAAAGTCAGCTCGTCGTCGCTCACCGGCACGTCACGACGCGCGCCGTGCCACTCCCACGAGACCCGGCGAGCCACCGTCAGCAGATACGCCCGGACATAGTCCCGCGGCCCCGCGCCCCGGCGCAGCGCCTGAAGCACCCGGAAGAAGGTTTCGGCCGTGATGTCCTCCGCCTCCGAACGATCGGAGGCCAGACTGCGCGCCAGTCGCCGCACCGCGGCGGCGTGAAGCTCGAAAAGCTCCCCGAAAGCGGCGTCCTCCCCTTGGCGGAGCCGCTGGAGCAATGCCTGCTCGTCGGATTCCGAGACCGCCTGAAGCGGCACTGTGCCCTGCTCGGTCATCCGGCCAGGCACCTCCTCCCCGAAGGACTCACCATTCGGTCGAATGGGGACACCATACGGAGGTATGCAGCCGTCGTCACCCCTTGTACGCCAGGCGTGACACCGAAGCACGTGTCGGGGTGGGTAAAAACGGCTACAGACGGTCCGTGTATGGTTGTTCCACTGCTTCAAACGAGTGCTGAAGCAGCGCAGGACATGCGGATGTAGCGCAGCTGGTAGCGCATCACCTTGCCAAGGTGAGGGTCGCGGGTTCGAATCCCGTCATCCGCTCGCATGCGGGCGCAGTGTGTCCAGAAAAAGCCTGGACCCAGGCCTGCTCGCCATAATTCCCGGGGGGGCCGAGCCCCCCGGACCCCCACGTCGCTTGTCTCTCACCTTTTCGGGGTGGGTACGGAGCACGTGGTCTTCTTCGTTTTCCCCCTATGTTCTTCGTGGCTCTTTTGGTTACTAAGTGCTACAGGTTCGGTGAGCGGGGTCACACGACCGTAGTAATTCGGATTCGTGCATATGTCGGCCCGCTGGCCGCGGTCGTCACCTGGGCATTCGGTAGCTTGTGGGCCGGATCTTCGAGCCTGAGGGAACAAGCATGAGCGAGAGCACGTCGGGTGGCGACACCGCCACCCTCGAGCCCGCCTCGCGACGTCCGCGAACCACCGGGACCAGGCTGTCCCGGCTGCCCGGCCTCGGCACCGTGTCGCTGTGGGCCCTCCTTGTCACCCCCATCGTGCTCGCGCTCGCCGAAGCCCTGAGGTCACCGAGGCTCAACTACTGGGACTTCTGGCACGCCCTCAGCCTCACCACCGACGCGAACGGCTCGCTCGACCCGTCGACCTTCGGGAGGCTGTACAACGAGCACCCGATCATCACCGTCGCGATGACCTTTTGGGTCGACGCGAAGCTCTTCGCCGGCGCCAACTGGACCCTCGGTGTCGCCACGGTGCTGCTGGCTCTGGTCACCTACGCCGCCCTGTGGAGCATGCTCCCCGAGAAGCTCACCGGCCTCCCCCGTCTCGCCGTCCTGGCCGCGCTTTCCCTGCTGGTCTTCTCCTCGGCCGGGATGGACTACTTCGGCGCGGGCTGGATGGGGATCCAGTGGTTCGTCGGCATCGCACCCGCCGTCGTGGCCATCGCGTTCGCCCACCGCGGCCGCACCGTGCCCGCCATGCTCCTGGCGCTCATCGCCTGCCTCGGCCACGGCTCCGCCTTCCCGGTCTGGATCGCGCTCGTCCTGATCGCGTGGCTCCGGCGGGACCGGCCGTGGCGGGTCCTGCTTCCCTTGGTGCTCGGCCTCGGTGTCCTGCTCTTGTGGCGGCTGGCCACCAGGGTCGAGGTAGGCGCGCCCCCCGCCATCCTGGGTGTGGACACCTACTTCGGTTCGATCGTGACCGTCCTCGGCCGCACCTGGGCGGCATCGGCGGCCGACACCGCCATGGTCACCGGCGTCGCCATGCTCGTGGCCATCGGACTCACCGTCGTGGACGCGGTCAAGCGACGGGGCACGGCGTCGACCCCGCAGGCGGGCAACAGCTCCGGCTGGGTCGGCTTGGGCGTCCACATGGCACTGGCCGCCGTGCTGATCGGGCTCGGCCGAGGGCGGTTCAGCAACGTCGAAGGCCTCTCCGCCCGCTACTCGATCATCGGCCTGCTCGCCGTCGGCGCGCTCCTTGTCCTCCTGGCGATGCGAGCACAAGGACGCGTCCAGCGCTACCTCGTGCCCATCGCACTCGTCGTCGGGCTCAGCACGTACGCCGTCGGGTCGACGAGCGCCCACATCGTCCGGAAGGGTTACCCCGGCCAGCCCGTCCTCGCGGTCGCCATGCAGACCGGCGCCACCGCGGTCGTCAAGAAGATGAACGGCTACCCGGAGAACCTCGACAAGTACCGGCGACTCGGTATCTACCCCTTCACGTCCGACTTCACGCTCGGCTGTGGCGAGGGCGGACCGGAACTCGGCTCCCGGATCGACGTGGCCTCGGTCCCGGTGATCACCGCGGCGATACCGAAGGGTGGCGATCGGACGGCCGGATTCATCGAGAGCCCCGCTGTCACCGGCGACACCACCCTCACCGGCTGGTCCTTCGTCGGCGGCGAACAGGCCGACTGTGTGGTGGTCACCGATGGCTCCGGCACGGTCGCCGGAGGCGGCGCGGTCGGCTTGCCACGCCGCGACGTCTCGACGGAGTTCGGCCCCATCACCGGCCGCGCCGGCTGGGAGGCCGTGGCACGACCGGGACTCGAGGACGGTCTCGTGTTCGTGAGCCGCGAGGGCGAGCTCTACCGGCTGGGGGCGCAGACCGACGGCAAGCCCTGAGATTCCGCCCGCTCAGGGCGCGGGCACCTTGAAGGGGTCGTGCTCGGACAGGAGCTTGTCGACCCGTGCCTGGTCGACTCTGCTGACGACGGCGTTCTCGTCCTGCCGGTCACGGACGCATTTGGCGAGGGTGAACGCCGACGTCGTCAGGAACAGCATGCCGAGAGGCCCGCGATGACGGCGACCAGGGCCAGGCCGAAGGAAAGGGCCGCCTGGACAAAGAACGCGACGGTGGTCGGAGGCGCCGAGGAGTGGGGTTTTTCGTCATACAAACCAAGGTCCACCGACGGCCGCCCGATGTCTTGAGTACGGCTACTCAAGAAGGTGTCGCGATCAGATCTCGTAGCCGTCCATCACGGTCGGCGCGACCGGGGAGAGGTGGTCGTCGCCGCGTTCGGCGACCAGGCCACGCGCCATCCGGTACACCTGGAACTCGTTGTCGTGCGCGGGATCCTGGTCGTCCCAGACGTGCAGGAGACCGTACGAACCCGGCGCGAGGTCGCCGACGCGGGTGAACAGGTCCACCAGCTCGGTCCCGATCACCGTGCCGTGCTTGTCCATACCGCCCAGATGCAGCACCGGCACCCCGGCGGCCCAGCGCAGGTCCACCAAATCACCGTCGGCGAAATCGCGGACGGCGCGGTGCACCCGTTCGACGATGCGCTCGAGCAGCGCCGCGTCATCGTCGCCGGAAGGGCTCGCTTGGATGGTCACCCACCCGTGGTATTCGAACACCCGCCTGAGTTTAGGCAGGTCCGGCCGCCATCACCGCCGGCGCCCCATCGCGCCGCAGCACGTTCTTGAAAACTCGCTCGCCGTGCCGCTCGAAGGCGGGCGCCAGTTTCTCGCCGTAGACGCACAAGGTTCGCTCCCACGGGTGCCCGAGTGTGCCGAAGCGGAAGTCGTTCGCCAGGAACAGGTGGTAGTCCGTACGCGGGAACACCGGAACCGGCCACGGGTCGAGCGCGGCGTGACGATGCGGGTAGAAGCGATACGACTGATGCTGCCAGTGCAACACCCATACCCACTCGTCCTCGGCGACGCAGTCCTTCAACGCCGACAACGCGACACGGGCGACGTCGTTCTGCTCGACGGCGTACGGGCCGAGCCGGAATTCGGCCGAAGACCGGTCGAGTCCACCGGGCGCGAGGTCCCACGCGACGGACGGCGCGGGTTCACGGAAGCCCGGCCAAGCGTGCGAATAGGTACTCGGCCAGAACGCGAGCTTGTCGTAGACCCAGTACCACGCGGGCTCATCCGCGACCCTGGAGACGGCTTCCCATGCGTTGTTCACGAGCGACCCTCGGTGGTTCGGCCGATTAAGACTGGGAAAGCTTCGTGTTCGGGGCCCAAGTTGTCCAGCTTGTAGGCATACTCCGTGAAACTGTCACCTGATCAGGTGTCTTGTGCCGCCGCCGGAACCGTGAGAATGACGGTGCGTGAACGGCGAGCCCGCCGGACGCGGGCTCGCCGTCGTTCGATCATGCGGCCGCCTCCCAAAGGCTCATGAAGGCCGACGCCTCACTCCGCACCCACGGCCGCACCCTGTCGCGATCGCGCGGTGACAACGCGAACTCCTTCGAACGCCGGACATCGATCACCAGCGGACGCCCGCCGGGACGCAGCTCGTCCATGGTCTGCTCCAGTAGCCACAGCACCATCTGCGCCGCGTCGCGGCTCAACGGTTCCTCCTTGAAGTAGAGCCAGGTCGCGTAGACCGGGCCGTCGGCCTTGCGCAGGCCGAGGTGCGGGTTGATGCCCACTTCGAGCGCGCCGAGCCGCCAGCGCGACCGGCCGACCTCGGCCAGCCGCAGGTCGCGCCGCCCCAGATAGCGCAGCCAGCCGTCGGCGATCTCGGTGTAATGCGGCCGCGTGCGCTCATCCGCGTTCTCGATGAGGGCACGCATCGCTTCGCGATCCCGCCCGGAGATCCGCCCGGCCCGGATCGCGTTCGCGGCGCGGAGGTAGAAGTTGAACCCGCCCCGGGCGGGGTCCTCGTACTGACGGCGCCACCGCCGGACGAACGAGGAACGTGCGGGACCCGAACTCGTGCTGTACCCCACGAACGTGGGCAGGGTGATGTAGGCCATCCGTGTCTGCCTTTCGCCGCTGTTCCTGCTGTACAACGTCGATTTTAGAACACATGTACGACAAAAACCGGCGCCTTACGGGTGACTCCGGCGAGGAGGCCAAGGACCTTCGAGCAACTCCGCCGATTCCTCGAGGATCGGCACCTCGCAGACGTCACGCGGGGTGAGATCGGTGGGGATCCAGTTGTCGAGCATCGCCGACCAGCGCGCGATTCCCCGTAGCGACGCCGGCGACCCGAGCAATTCGCCGACCTCGCTGACCAGCGCGCCACCGGCCGCGGGTGACAAGTCGCCCTCGACCATGGCGGTGAGCCAGCCGCGGATCAGCAGCCAGCGCGCGGCCGTCGGGTCGGTGGGCAGTTCGAGACCGAGTTCGCCGACGACCTGGCCGAGCGCGTTGTCGACGGCGTCTTCGCCGGAGGACTCGAGCCCGGCGAGCAAGGCGAGAGAGGGCACGTCGAGCCCGGCGACGATCGCGTCCAGACCGGCCTCGACCAGGTGGGACGTGCGGACGTCGCGTCCGGCGAGCCTGCCGATGGCCAGCTCGCGCAGCGCGCTGCGACACGCGTCGATTTCCGTCACCCGGCACTTCCCACGTCCGCCACCGTACCGCCGGGAGGGGTGGGTCGCCCGTGCACGCGTTCACCTGGTCGTGAAGGCCTCTTTGCCTGCCTTTCAGGGCCCAGGATCTCGGCAAAGTCGCGGAGCTGCCGCTCTGCGCTGCTGGTGGTAGTCCGGACTTGACATCGCTCGTGCCGGGGTTCATCCCTTCACCGTCAGCCTCACACAACGACGAATAACGCCTGACCCGCAAGACCTCGACTTTGCCGGGACCTTCCGGTCCACGATGTCGCGTCCGGGCGGTGCTGGACCTAGGCACGGACGGACGTAAGAATGGGAAAAGACCAACATCAACCACCCGTCCGGGTCATGCAACACTGACGGCCCACACCCGGCGGCAGGGGGCTATATGAGCTGGCAGGACGAGCTTCGACAGCTGGATGTCGAGCTGGCCTCGGGCCGCATCGGGCACACCGAACACCGCAAGAGGCGCGACGAACTCCTCGCGGAGGCGTCCGGTGGGACAATGCCGTCGCCGGTCGCCTCACCGTTGCGTCATCAGTCCGGACCGTGGCACAGCACCAACCCCGCCGCACGGCCGATCGAACTGCCGACGGCCACGGTCCCGGCGCCCCTGCCGCGGCAGACGCCCCCGCCGGAGCGGAAGACCGAGCCGATCGCCACCGAGCCGCCCCCGTACCGGTCACGCGACGAGAAGCGGGACAGGCAGTCCATCCCCCACATCGCGGACCACAAGACCACGGCGCCTTCGCCCGCCGACATCAATCCGACGGTCTATCTGCGCGCGGAGCCGCCAACGCAGGTCCAGCGCAAGCGGGCCACCGCGGAGCCGAACCGGCCGCTCCCGCCGCTGACGCCCGAGCCCCGCCCTCAGCACAGCGCTCCCGCCGAGGATTACACGGTCGCCGGCAAGGAGAAGCCGGTGTGGCTTTTCCTCGGCGCCGGTGTGCTCGTCGTGCTGGTACTGATCATCGGCGGGACCCTGTGGCTCGGTTCGTCGTCTTCGAACGTCGCCGGCACGCCGCCCGAGACGGCCCAGCCGCCGGGTGGGCTCTCCGGGCTCGTGCCGAGCGAACGGCCGGACAGCACGCGGACACCGGTGGAAGACCGGCTTCCCGCGTTGCCGGGGACGCCGTCGAAGGAGAACTCCACGATGTCGGTCGCCAAGGGTGCCGAGCTGAAGCTCTACTCCCAGGCCGCGGCCGACTTCATGCTGGCCAAAGGGGTCACCTCGGTCACCTACAAGGGCTCGTCCGACGGTGTGAAGGGCTATCTCGTCCTGGTGATCCCGACGAACGACGCGAAGGACGCGGACGCGGTCGTCAAGTACTTCCGGCAGAACTCGATCAACGCCGGAATGCGCGAACAACGCGTCGGTGACCGGCTCGCGCTCGTCGGCGCCAACAAGAACGGCCAGCTCAGCGGGTTCGGGTACGCGTCCGGCACGATGGCCGTGACGGCTTGGGTGTCCCAGCCGCTCGGTGGCGATTCGAAGGCACTCGACGACCGTCTGGAGAAGACGGCCGCCGCGCTGGGCGACGTCCTCCCGGCGGGCTGAGCTGCCCGGATCGCCGGCAGATCACGATTCGACCCGCGAGAGCGCCCCGGCGCCGGGCAGTGCAGAATGTGCGACGTCACCGCAGTGGTGGTATCGCGACGACCGGGCCTTTTCCGCGAGCCCGGCCATCAACGAAAAGGGGGCTGGTGGTGTCCTGGCAGGAAGAGCTGCGGAATCTGGACGAGGAGCTCGCATCCGGCCGCCTCTCGGCGGACGACTACCGGATCCGCCGCGACCAGGTGCTGTCTTCAGCGGTCGCCTACGGTGACGCTCCGCAGCAGCAGGTCCAGCAGCCCGGCCAGCAGCCACCGCCCGCAGGCCAGCAGCCGCCGCCCGCCACGCAGCACGGTCAGCCCCCGCAGCAGCCCGGCCAGGCCTCGGCCGATTCGACGCAGATCATCGCTCCGGTGAACCCGCCGCAGGGCGGCGACGGCGCCGAGCGCACGCAGGTCGTCCCGTCCTGGCAACAGCAGCAGGCCCAGCAGCCGACCACCGACCCGAACCGCACGCAGGTGGTCCCTCCCACGACCTCGGCGCCCGGTGGTTTCCCCCAGCAGGGCCAGCCGTCCCCCGCCGTCGGCTTCCCTCAGCAGGGTCAGCAGTCGCCGGCAGGTGGTTTCCCCCAGCAGCACGGCTATCAGCACCAGCAGCCCCAGCAAGGCTGGAACGCGCCCGAAGCGGACCCCGCACCGCCCTGGGGCGGCTCGGACTTCCCGCCGATCTCCCCGGTCGGCAGCACGGAATGGGTCAAGCAGGGCCCCGAACTCTTCGACGACAAGCCTCGCGGCAAGGGCAAGAAGGTCGCCATCATCGCGATCGTCGCCGTGCTCGTGCTCGCCGGTCTCGGCGTCGGTGGCTACTTCGCGTTCTTCTCCGGCGGCGGCGATCCGCAGGCGGATGACCCGGCCACTCCGCCACAGAGCCAGTCACAGGCGCCGCCGTCCTCCACGAAACAGCTCACCCCGCAGGAGAAGCTGCTGGAGAGGATCCCTGAGCAGTCGGGTACCGCGGACCCCAAGAGCGGTGTGCTCAAACTCGCCGAGGCCGCTTCGATCACCGGGATGGAACAAGGCGAGATCGACCTCGTCACGGCCGAAGGGGTCAAGGAGGTCATCTACCGGGGCTCGGAGAAGCAGCCGGACGAGGCCGGACCGCAGAAGGCCAAGATCTCGATCACGATCATCCCGCTGAGCAACCCGGGCAGCGCGCAGGACCTGGTGAGCAAGCTTCGGCAGTACCAGAACAGCCACGGGTTCGTGCACATCACCGACACGGTGCTGCCCGGCATCCCGACCAAGGTGAACTTCCACAAGAAGGTCGAGGGCGACAGCGGCGACTACCGCGGCACCTGGGTCTCCGGCAACAACATCATCCGGGTGGACATCCTGCAGAACCCGCTCGGCGGCGGACCCGGCGAGGCCGCCCTGAGCGGCACTTACCAGCGTGCGGTGAAGCAAGGCCTGCTGGAAAACTTCCCCGCCACGAACTGAGTGGGGCAGATGGGGGTCGACCGGCTGCTCTCGACGGTCCTTTCGCTCGCCGAGGACCTGGATTCCCTCAGCGACGAACTGCACTTCGCCTGCCGGGATCTCGCCGACCGCGCGCCGCTCGACCACGGTGCGGCGAACGTGCTCCGGGCGCTCACCCTGCCCTGCGACGCCCGGGTGCTCGAGATCGGCGCCGGCTATGGGGCGCTCACGAGGTATTTGGGCGAGCAGGCCGAGGTCGTGCACGCGATCGAGCCGGACGAAGGCCGCGCGGAAGCGGTCCGGGCGCGGACCGGTGAACTGCGCACCGTCGAGGTGTCCACCGACGATCCGCGGAAGTTGCCGAGCGGTACCGAGTACGACTTGGTGGTCGTCGCCCAGCCGTACGCGACCAGAACCCTTCTGGAGTCCGTGCGGCGGCGGCTGTCGCCCCACGGCGCCGTGGTGGTGACGACCCGCTCCCGAGCGGTCGTGAACACGCTCGCGGACGCCGGGCTGGACGTCACCCGGGAACTCCTCTGCTCGCCTGGACACGAGATCGCCCGCTCGGTGCGGTCGGCGAGGCTCGACGCCGAAGCGCCACGGCTGGCCGCGGCGATCGCGGACGGTCCCGGCCAGGGTCTGCTGCTCCTCGCCGGTCCTGGTGCGGGCGCACTGTGGCCGTCCGACCGGCTCGCGACCTACTTCAACACCACCGAACGCGCCGCGTTCGCCTGCACGCGGGCCGACATCGTCCGGACGTCGGGCGGGGCCGAGGTGCGGCGGGTGCCGCTGCGTCCTTCGACGGCCGTCGCCGGGATTTCCGTCGGCCCGTGGACGGATCCGGTGTACGACGCCTCCACGATCCTCGAGGTCCTGCTGGCCGCACCGGAACGGGCGGGCGACCTGCTGCCCGCCTGGCGCGACTTGCTGCGCGCCGAGGCGGCGCGGGGGGTGCGGGCGCTGTGGGACCTCGTGCCGCACAACGTCGTCGTCGACGGCGAGACCCTGCACCCGATCGACCTCGAATGGCGGCACACCGGCGCGGGTGTCGCCGAGGTGACCGAACGCGGAGTACTGGTGCTGGCCGACAAACTCGCCTCGGCGGACTGGCGGGGAGCGGCGGACGGCGGGACCACGCGGGAACTGGCCGGCTGGCTCGGCGTGCTCGCCGGTCTCGATCCCTCCTTTGTGGACAGTGCGGTCGAGCGCGAGATCGACTTCGCGACGATCGGTTCGTGCGGTGCCGTGCACGGCACCGCCGAGATCCGCGCGGCGATTTCGGACATCTGGCACGCGCGACTGGAGCGAACGGTCCATTCCGCCGAAGACCGGCCAGACGCGGAAGCCGCCGAGTACGGTCGCCTCAGCGACGAGAACAAGGAAGCGAAGCCATGACGAGCCTCTACACCGCCGGTATCGTGACCCCGGGCCGGCCGGTCGGGCATCGGTACGAGCTCCGCGGCTGGACCACCGGCGTCGGCAGCGCCGACGAGATGTCCGTGAGCGTCGCCGGGGTGCCCACGACCGTGGTTCCGGAGGACTGCCCGGACGCGCCCGCCGGCGCGTTCGGCTGGAGAGCGGTGCCGCACGGGTGGCTTCCCGCCGGGCGGCGGGAAGCGGTCGTCTACGGCCCCGGCCAGCGCGTCCTGTCCACGGCCAGCGTCCACATCGGAACGCTGCCCGGTGAGGAACCGTTGTGGATCGGGGAGATCACCACCCCCAGGGCGGGTCAGGTCACCGATGCCCACGTCGCGTACGTCTCCGGCTGGGCACTCCTGCAGGGGCAGGCGCCGAGCTTGATCGAGGTGCAGGTCGAAGGCGGCGGCACCGTGCGTGCCCGCACCCGTCTCCCCCGCGAGGACGTGCACGCGGCACTGCCCGGTTTCGCCGACGCCGGGGTGAGCGGGTTCGAGGCGTGGGTCCCGGTCGACCTGCCCGAGGGCACCGAGCGGACGCTCTCCCTCCGGATCCGGTTCCGCACCGAAGGGGTCGGCGAACACGTCTCTCCCCGGCACACCTTCACTCTGCGGCACGCGGAGGCGGATCCCGACGAAGCCGTGCTCGCCGAGGAGCTGGCCACGGAAACCGCTCGAGTGCTGGCCAGGACCACGGTGCCGGCGGATCCGCGCCACGCACTGGTGTTCACGCACAGTCTCGCCGTCGGCGGCGGACAGCTGTGGCTGCAGGAACTGCTCGGCAGGCTCGTCCGAGACCATGGCTGGCGGGCCGACGTGGTGACCGCGGTGGACGGCCCGCTGCGCGCGGAGTGCCGCGAACTCGGTGTCCCGGTCCACGTCACGACGCACTACCGCACGTCGTCGGTCCCCGAGTACGAAGGTCACGTCGCCGAACTGGCCCGTTTCGCCAAGTTGTCCGGTGCGGGCGTGGCGCTGGTCAACACCCTCGGTGGTTTCGCCGCCGCGGACGCGGCCAACCGCGCCGGGCTCCCGACCGCGTGGGTGATCCACGAGAGTTTCTCCTTGCCCACCTTCGCCTTTCACAACTGGGGCCCGGACAAACCGCCACCCGCGGTCTGGCGACGCTGGGAGTCCACTCTCGCCGAGACCGACAAGCTGCTGTTCGTGGCCGACTCGACGCGGGAGATGTTCCTTCCCTACAGCAAGCCGGAACGGTGCCGGACGGTCCGCTACGGAACCCCGATGTGGACGCTTGGCGGAAGGACTCCGGCCGAGACCCGGCGCAAGGCACGCTCCGACCTCGGCTACTCGCCGGACGACGTGGTGCTGGTGAACGTCGGGATCACGGAGCCACGCAAGGGCCAGGCACCACTGCTGTCGGCGATGCGGCGGATCCGCCGCGTCCACCCCGAGGTGAAGCTCAGCGTCATCGGCCTGCACCCGACCCCGTACGGGCTGGCCATGGAGCGGACGGTCGAGCGGGCCGGGCTCGGGAGGGCCGTCGAGCTGGTGCCGATCCAGCCGGACCCGATGCGCTGGCTCCACGCGGCCGACCTCTTCGTCAACAACTCGGACGTCGAATCACTGCCACGGTCGATCCTCGAAGCCGTCAGCTGCGGAGTCCCGGTCGCGGCGACCGATGTGTTCGGCGCGCGGGAGATGCTCGTCGACGGGGAATCCGGCTGGTTGTTCGAAACCAACGATGTCGACGCCTTGACGGCGACGTTGCTTCGGGCGCTGGAAACACCTCCGGCTCGACGACGAGAAATGGCCGAAGCCGCGTACGAGAAACTCCTGCCGTGGCTCGATCCGGCAGGCTACGCACGGGAATACTCCGAAATCCTGACCGATCTCGCCCACAGCGGGCGCAACAGTGCGGGGGGCGACCGTGCCTGACGAAGAATCCGAGTTCACCGGCCTGCCCGGCCGCGTACAGGCCGAACTGACCCGCTTGCGGGCCGAACGGCAGATGTTCACCGCCGAACAGGACAGATTGAAAGCGAAGCTGACCGGTACGGAGCAGGAACTGCGCGAAGCGACCGCCGACGCCGCGGCGGTCACTTCGCTGCGCGCGGAGCTCGCCGAGTCGGAAGGGCAAGCGGCCGCGCTACGGGAAGAGCTCGACATCGCGAACGCGAGGACGACGGCGTTGGCGGGCGATGTGCTCTTCGCCCGGCATCAGCGTGACTCGATGCGCGCGGAACTCCTGGCGGCTCGCGAAGAACGCGACAGACTACGGCTCGCCTTGCTCGACGCCGAACTCGTGCTGTCCGCGGGGGTCGTCGAGGCGGACATCCTGCCCGGTGGCGAACCGTCCGCGGACCGGCAGCGCATGCTGACCGCGGAACGGGTGGCCGCCGAGATGGCGGGTGAACTCGACGCGACGCGCCGGACCGTCAGCTGGCGGGTCACCGCGCCGCTGCGGCTGGTGCGCAGGAGGATGAACCGGCCGTGACCGACCTCTGTTTCGTCTCCGCCGAGGGCGGCTCGTCCTTCATGGAGGAGCTGCTCGAAGTGGTCGCCGACGCGGTACGTTCGGCGGGTGGGCAGGCTCGGACGGCCGTCGGCAAGTACCCGGAGGCCGGCCCGGACACCGTCTACGTCGTCGTCCCGCACGAGTACTTCGTCATCTCCCCGGACGCCGACTTCCCCACCGCCGAACAGTGCCACCGGACCATCGGGTTCTGTGTGGAACATCCCGGCACCTCGACGTTCGAACGCACCGTCTCGCTCGTCCGCGCGCTGGGCGCCGCGGTCGACATCCACGCCGACGCCACCGCCGAACTGCGACGGCGCGGGGTGCGGGTCGAGCACTTCCAACTCGGCTACACCCCGCTGTGGGATCTGTGGGGCGGCGACCTCGACAGCCCTCGCGACCTCGACGTGACGTACCTTGGCACGGCCGAACGCCGCCGGTCGGCACTGCTCGGCTCGTACGCGCGTGACCTCGCCGGGCTGCGGACGCGGCTGCTGACCCCACCGCACGAACCGATGACCACCGCTCGCGTCGATTTCCTGCCCGGCAAGGCGAAGTTCGAGCACCTCGCCCGGTCCCGGTTCCTGCTGAACCTGCATCGGGAGCGGAAGCAGACCCTGGAATGGGTCCGCACCCTCGAAGCGATGACCAACGGCTGTGTGGTGATCAGCGAGACTTCGGCCGACATCGAGCCGCTGGTCCCCGGCGAACACCTGGTGATCGCGCGGGCGGAGTCACTGGGCACCGTCGCGGCGGCGCTGGCCGCGGAACCCGGACGCGAACGCCGTCTCCGAGCGGCGGCGTATGACTTCGTGCGTTCACTAGACATGGGGCCATCGGCCCGGATGCTGATCGAAGTGGCTTCATCGCTCGTCCGCGGCGCCACCGCGGCGCCGCAGACGGACGTCGCCTCGGCACGGCGGCTCGCGTCGACCCTGCGCAGCCCGGCGAACGCACTCGCGATCGACACCTCGTCATTCGACGTGCGCTTCGCCGGGGATCGTTCGGTGCGGGGCACCGCCTCCCCCGAAGGCCTGGTGGCTTCGGCGCGGCTCAGGCGTCAGGTCGAGGGGGCGCGGCGGGTCGCTTCGCGGCGCTGGGAGCCCGCGACGGCCTCCTTGGCGGGCTCCGCCGATGTCGACGTGCTGATCGTGCGCCGGACCGGCGAAGCCGACCCGGACGAGCTGGCGAACGACCTGCTCACCGGTGGCGTGGCGCCGCGGAAGGTACTCGTCGGCGAGGACGGCGTGCACCCGTGGCCGCGCCCGCGCCCGTACGACGTCCTGCTGCACGGCACCCCGCTCGGCCGCGGGCTCACCCGGAACTCGCTGCTGGAACGTTCGACGGCGTCGTGGCTGCTGGTGCTCGACGGCGGGATGCGCGCTTCGGAGTTCCTGCTGGAACGGCTGCTCGCCGCCTCGGAAGGTGCCGACGTCGTGCACTGCCCGGTCGCGGATCCGGTGGACGGCCTGGTCGGCGCGCTGCCGCCGGAGGAGCGGCGCCTGCGGACGCTGCCGTACCTCGGCAGCGGGTATCTGGTGCGGCGGTCGCTGATCGACGAGTTCGGCGGGTGGAACTCCGAGGTCCTGTTCGAGGGTCTGGAAGACCACCTGTTCTGGCGGCGGGTGGCCGCCGCGTCGCGGCCGACGGCGCTGGTGCAGCAGGTGCTGCTGCGGCGGCTGCGGCCGGATCCGGACTCGCGGCCGATGGACGTCGACCCGCATCGGGTGTGGGCGGCGGTGGACAGCGCTCTGTAGCTCCTCCAGGGCGCGATCTTCGTCCGTTCGAGTGAGTTTAGGCCGTGTCGGTGAACGTCCTCCCCCGGTGACGCGCCTTATGAGCAGAGCATCGGAGCGTTCGATGCTGGACGAGGAGGAGCCGCATGGCCTGGGAAATCGCCCTGGTCGCCGCGCTGGCCGTCGTATTCGTCATACGGCTCGCGCTTCAGCTGAAGCGCGGCTGACCGCTTTCGGACCGTTAGCCCGCTCCCGCGGCGCACGAGTGGGATGAACGGGGCTTCAATCTCGGATTTCGCGAGGAAAGCCCCGTTCATCCCACGGCCGCCCGCCGTCCCAGCCGCAGTTGTGGAATCTGCCGCGCATGGGCCCCGCCGGCCGGGCGATTCACCGGGAAAAGCGGTGGACCGTCTTCCCGTAGTTGTTTCTTGACGTGAATCGTCTTGTACCCCGTCGTCAGATAGCCCTCGTTCTTGAGTTTCACCATCTCAGAGTGCACCGAAGCGGGGGACGCCCCGATCGCGGACGCGATATCCGCGTGGTTCAACCCCACGTCGATGACGACGTGGTCTTCTGCGGGGATTCCGTAGACCACCTGCAGGCGAGCCAGGAACGCCGTCAGCCTGCTCCGGACCTTGGCCGGCGCGAAGCCCAGCGCGACGTCACGGCGCCGTGCCCGGAAGGCCAGGACCTCGGCGGCCGCGCCCATCGCCTGCTTGTTGTCGTGAAGAAAGCCGCGAAAGGTCTTCTGCGGGACTTCGAGCACGCGGGCCGGCTTTGTGGCGACGTAGGCGAGGTGGCTCGAACGGCCGACAAGGCAGTCCTCGATGCCGAGAAGGTCACCGGTGCCGAGCAGGTCGACGATCATCGGCGAAGTGTCGCCCTGTGCCGTACGCAGCACTTTCACGAAGCCCGACTGCACGACGAGCACCGGTGGGGCCGGATCCGCCTGATTCGCCAGGTTCGTGCCCGCCGCGTGGTCGACGTATCTGCCGAGGTCGATCAGCCGACGCCGCTGCCGGTCGGTGATCGTCTCCAGGAAGGACCGGCTCATCAGCCCACCACCGCCGCGAACGCGTAGAGGATGGCCGGAAGACCCGCCACCAAGGCCGTCACCGCGCCGATGACCCTGGCGGGCTGGGCGACTTTCCCGGCGAGCAGGAGCCGGGTCAGGATCGCGGCGAAAACGATGTAGGCGAGAACGACGACGCCCGCGGTGATCACCAGCAGGGGATCAGAAGTATTCGACGCCAATAGTGACTCCCAGTGAGAAGAAAGCGTTCTTGAAGCTTTTTCAAGTTCTTGCCCGGCCGGGTGAGAATCACGTCCAGTAGGTGACGCAATCGCACGGCCACACCTTCGAAGACTAGTGCTCAGCGGCATTGCGAGAAAGCAACGCGCTACCCGCGGCACCCTTACAGGGAGCCCCCATTCGTCCATTTCGCAACGGAAAGTGACAGTCGTTTCGGGTATGACCGACGAGGAAAATCACGGACCGTACACGAGAAAGCCGTCAGTTTTCGCGGATCACGGCCGAAAACAGTGGGAAATCAGGGTTAGCAGTACGGACATATCATTGAGACTTGTCCACCGGGAATAATCGGCGGCGTTGCCGAGTCCGAGGTTTCCCCAGGTCGACGCGAGGATGAATCGGAGACCTTGATGCACGTGCAGATGCACGACCTCGCGAGGCTCACCGACCCCAGGAGGCGATCGGCGGTCATTTAACGGAGGGTCAACGATCCGTCGTCTTCGATCACGCCCAGTGATCCGAAAGGAACTTCGGCAATCTCAGCTTTTTGGGGGAATCCCACCCTGGCCGGATAACGCGCGGCGAGGAGCTGCGATCAGGCGCGACGGGGGCTGACCAGGCCGGACTCGTAGGCCAGCACCACCAGCTGCGCCCGGTCACGCGCCCCGATCTTGGTCATGATGCGGCTGACGTGCGTGCGCGCGGTGGCCGTCGAGATCACCAGATGCGCGGCGATCTCGTCGTTCGACATACCGCCCGCGACCAGGCCGAGGACCTCACGTTCGCGGTCGGTGATCTCGCGGACGGCGCTCACGTCGATGCGGCGGTTCTCCGGCCGGTCGACGAACTCCGCGATCAGCCGCCGGGTCACGGTCGGCGCCAGCAACGCCTCGCCCGCGGCGACCACCTTCAGCGCCCGCAGCAGTTCCACCGGGTCGGTGTCCTTCAGCAGGAACCCGCTCGCGCCGGCGCGCAACGCCTCGTAGACGTACTCGTCGACGTCGAAAGTGGTCAGGACCAGAACCTTCACTCCGGCCAGCTCGGGGTTCGCGGTGATCCTGCGGGTCGCTTCGAGCCCGTCGACGCCGGGCATCCGGACGTCCATCACCACGATGTCCGGCTGGTGCTCGACGGCGGCCGCGACGGCCTGTTCACCGTCACCCGCCTCGGCAAGGACCTCGAAGCCGTCTTCGGTCTCCAGCAACAACCGGAAACCGGCGCGCACCAGCGCCTGGTCGTCGGCGAGGACCACCCGGATCGTCATCGTTCCCCCTCGATCGGTAAAACCACGCGAACCTGGAACCCGCCATCCACCACGGTCGTCGTGAGCGCGCCACCCAGCGCCGCCGCCCGTTCGGACATCCCGCGCAGGCCGTTCCCGGGCGCGGGTTCGACGGCGCCACGGCCATCGTCGCGGACGAGCAGCGTCAGCGCACCGGTTTTCCGCTCGAATCCGATATCGACGCCGCGCGCCTGGTTCGCGTGGCGGACCACGTTCGTCAGCGATTCCTGCAGGATCCGGTACGCGGCACCGTCGACGGGGGCGGGCAGCTCACCCGGTTCGCCGTCGACGCGGACCTCCAGCCCGGCGGCCCGCGCGTGCTCGAACAGCTCGCCGGCCTGGGCCAGGCTCGGCGCGGGCGCCTTGTCCTCGCCGGAACGCAGCACGGCCAGCGTCGCACGAAGGTCCTTCAGCGCCGAAGCGCTCGCCTCCTTGATGTTCAGCAACGCTTCTTTCGCCTGCTCGGGACGCCGGTCCGCGACGTGCGCGGCGACCCCGGCCTGGACGTTGATCATCGCGAGGCTGTGCGCGACGACGTCGTGCACCTCGCGGGCGATGGTGAGCCGCTCCTGCTCGGCCATCCGGTGCCGGTGCTCGTCGGCCTGCTCGCGCCGGGCCCGCGCCGCGGCCAGCCCGTTGCGCACCGCCGTCCCGATCCCGACGACCGCGATCACCCACACGACACCCAGCCCGGCCCGCGCGTCGAAGGAATCGAATCCGTGCCGGACGAACAACGCGACGCCGGCGGCCACGAGCAGCGATCCGCCGGTGATCCCGGCGACGAGCGGCCCGCGGACCTTGGTGAGCACGAACAACGCGATCGTCGGCAGCACGATCGCCGGACCGCCGGGGTTGCCGGAGGCGTAGTAGCCCAGTGTCAGCGCCGAGGTGAGCAGGAAGATCGGCATCGGGAACCGGTGGACGAGCAGCAACGGCAGCGCGATCGCGACCAGCCAGAGGGCGCCGAACGTGGTCAGCGCCTGCGCGCCCGGTTGCCAGCGGGCGGCACTGCTCGTGGCGCCGAGGACGAACCCCAGCGGCAGCACCACGCGCAGCACACGGCCCACCCAGTGACTCCACGGATACCGTTCTTTCAGCAGCACAGGACGAAAACTACCTGGGGTCGAGGCGTACCGCGTCCGTTGAAAAGCGGCTTCTCGGCTACGCCGCGTGCGGTAGCCGGCGCAGGACCGACGTCATCATCAGCACCCCACCGATCACCTGCACCGCCAGCACGAGCACCCGCCCCAGCCCGGGCGAACCCATGCCGAACGCGCTGAACAGGCCCCAGGCCCCCGAGCCCGCCATCACCCCGGCGCCGGTCCACACCAGCACCAGCCGCGGCCAGAACCGTCCACGCGACACCGAAGCCAAGGCCACCGTGGCGAACACACTGAGCAAAGCGACCACGACGTCCTGGCCGCGAGCCGACAAGCCGCCGGAGCCGAACGCCCAGCTCCCGTAGCCGATCGCGGAAACGAGCGCGGCGGCGATGCCGAGTCCGCCCGCCACACCGATCGTGCCCGGCCGCACGGTGCCGGTGACGACGAACCACCAGCGATCGCGGGCGTAGAGCACGAACGCGGTCAGCAGCAGGATGCCTTGCCAAGCGAAACCGCCGTAGACGACGGCCCAGACCCAGTTCTCCAGTGGCATCTCGGCCAGTTGCGCGTGCGCCAGCTCGGTGACGATCACCGGGAGGTTCAGCACGATCGGCGCGAGCAGGCCGGTGCCGATCCAGATCGGGAACAGCACGAGCGGCGCGGGGATCCGGCGGCCCCAGGAGTAGGTGAACGCCAGCGCGAGCACCACCGCGACGACGTCCATCCCGCCGGTGAGCAGGTTCGCGAAGAGCATCAGCTCGGAGTCCACAAAGGACGGATCGCGGAGGCCGAGGCCGCCTCCCGTGACCCAGGACGCCTTGAGCGTCAGATACGGAAGCGTGCCCAGGATCGCGGCGTAGCAGATGATCAGGCGGGCACTGGAGATCTTGGGGGCGGCGACTGCTGCGGTCATGTCCTCAGCGTCGGCTTTCACGCCGCGGAAAGAATCCCCCGCGAGCCTGGTTCGCCTCCCTCCTCAGAAGGAGCTGGGCAGTTTCGCCGCGGTTTCCTCGTCCGCCGGGGTGCGCGTCGCCGGCGAAATCTCCGAACGCCGTCCGAAGTACAGGTAGGAGAACTCGAACCGCAGCAGGCCGACATCCGGATGCAGGTGCTACTCGAGCACAATTCTTTCGGTGGAGACGTCGTGCTCCTTTCACATCCGCTCGAAGACTTCGGACTCACCGTGCTGCTGGAGTGGGCGGACCTCGGCGTGCTCGATTCCGCGCCGGGGATGCTGCTGTGCGGTCTCGGTCAGGGCCTCGCGATGAGGACGGTGTTCCGGATCGTCCTCCCCGAAGGTGCCGCCGGAGATCGCCGGGGTCGGCAGCGGGATGCGGACGACGTCGCAGCAGGCGGCGATGGCACTGGGCGTGGCGACGTTGGGGACGTTGTCCGCCTCCGTCGGCGCGGGCCCGCTCGGGATGAAGGGCGCGTTCGCCCTGGTCATCGGGATTCAGGCGGTGCTGACGGTCGGTGTGATCACGGTGGCGCGACGGCTGCCCGATCCGCGGGGCTGAGAAAGTTCGATTTCACCCGTCGGAGTTGTGGCTCGCCGAGCGACGATGGGGATGTGACGGAACCACGGGTGCATCGGGACCCGGCCTTCGCGCTGCTGTCGCTGTACGAGACGGCGTTGCCGGAGGTCTACGGGTACCTGCTGTCCCGGTGCGGTGATCGCACCCTCGCCGAGGAACTGACGTCGGAGACTTTCCTCGGCGCGGTGAGGGCCTGTCGCAAGGAATACGCGCCTGCGGTGAGCACCGGGTGGCTGATCGGCGTCGCCCGGCACAAGCTCGCCGATCACTGGCGACGTAAGGAACGCGAGGAACGCGGGCTACGGCTCGTCCACGAGGAAGAGGTCCACACCGATCCTTGGGACGAGCGGCTGGACGCGCTCCTGGCGCGCGAAGTGCTCGCGTCGCTCGGGGCGCACCACCGAGCCGCGTTGACGCTTCGCTATGTCGACGGCCTCCCGGTACCGGAGGTCGCCGTCCATCTGGGGCGCACGGTGCACGCCACCGAGGCGTTGCTCGTGCGGGCCCGTGCCGCGTTCCGGCGTGCTTATCAGGAGAAGGAGGGTCGCGATGCCTGATCCGTTCGACGCGCTTCGCGCGCCCTCACAGCGTGTCGATCCCGACCCGCTCTTCGCCGCCGAACTGCGCGACAACCTGCGTCGCGCCGTCTTGAACGGAGCCGAGATGACCGAAACACTGGCGGAACCACGTTCCCTGACGCCGTACCTGGTGGTGACCGACGCCCGCGCCGCGCTCGACTTCTACGTGGAGGTGTTCGGGGCGCGGCACCGGGCCGAGCCGATCGTGATGGAGGACGGCCGGGTCGGGCACGCGGAACTGGCCATCGGGGACAGCGTGCTGATGCTCGCGGAGGAGTTCCCCGAACTGGGCAATGTGGTGGCGGCCGCCGGTGGCCCGCTGATCCGGGTCGAGGTGCCGGACGTGCACGCGGCCGCGCGGCGGGCCGTTGAACTGGGCGGGGAACTGGAACGTACCGTCTCGGACGAAGGCCATGGGCTGAGCGGGACGATCAAGGATCCGTACGGGCAGCGGTGGCTGGTGGCGCAAGCCGCTCCGCGTTCTTCGTCCGGTGCGGCGCCGATCCGGCACGGCGAAGCGGGCTACTTCACCTTCCAGGTCCCGGACGACGCACGCGCGAAGGCGTTCTACGGCGCCGTCCTCGGCTGGCAGTTCTCCCCCGGACGGGTCGAAGGTGGTTGGGGCGTCGAAGGTTCCGGCCTGCAAGGCGGGCTTTGGGGCGGCCCAGGACGGCAGGTGGGCTGGAAGGTCATGTACGCCGTCGACGACCTGGCCGCCGCCCTCGACCATGTCCGGGCTCAGGGTGGCCAGGCAGGCGAAACCGAACAGCAGCCCTACGGCCTGAGCGCCGACTGCACGGACGACCAGGGCATCGAATTCTGGCTCTGGGAACAGCCGCGCTCTTAAAGTCACCACCCCGGCCCCCACCCGTCCCAGGGGGGCGACCCCAAAGCCAGTCTATCGCCGATGGGGGACGGGAAGTGGGGCTGAGGCGAGTTGTCCACAGGTGGAAGGCATTGTGGACAACTGGGACTGGGGGTTCAGGGTCCCGGCGAAGTCGAGGTTTTGCAGGTCAGGCGGTTATTCGTCGCTGCGTGAGGCTGACGATGTAGGAATTGGGACGATGAGTGTCCCGATTCCTACATCGTCGCGAGGTCACCGGTTGCGGAGCTTGATCGACAAGGGTTCAGGAAGACATGCCCTCGGCACACGCCGAGCGGGGGAAGATTTCGAACGTTCAACGTCCCAAATCTTCCCCGCTCGGCCCTCGAGGCACTAGCGATGCCAAGTCCTGATTACCAACAGCAGCGCTGACCAGCAGCTCTGCGACTTTGCCGGGACCCTGACTTTGAGGGTAGGGAAGGAGGCCTTCACGGCACGATCCGGGCAGGTCAGCGACCGGCGGCGTAGCCCTGCATCCCCCGCGCGTTGGCGGCGGCGCGGAGAACTCCGCCGGAACGCGAAACGGCCGAAAGTCGTCCCAGCGCCCAAGGTCCGGCATCGACGACAGCGTGTCCACGTGCGGCCAGAGCGTCCATTGTGGACTGGCCGAGCCGCGACTCGACCACGAGTTCCCGCGGTGTCCACGAGCGCGGATAGAACGAACTCGGGAACGCGGTCGTATGCCACGCTGGCGAGTCGATCGACTCCTGCAGGTTCAGCCCACCGAGGGTGTGCGCCAGCCAGAAACACAGCTGCCACTGGTCCTGCTGGTCCCCGCCGGGCGTCCCGAACGCCAGCACCGGCTCGCCGTCGCGCAGGCCCATCGACGGCGAAAGCGTGATACGTGGCCGTTTCCGCGGCGCCAGCGAGTTCGGCAGGCCCTGTTCCAGCCAGAACATCTGCCCACGGGAGTCGAGACAGAAACCGAGTTCCGGAATCGTCGGACTCGACTGCAGCCAGCCACCCGACGGTGTCACCGAGATCATGTTCCCCGCCGCGTCGACGACGTCGATGTGCACGGTGTCGCCCCGGGTCTCACCCAGCGGCCCGACCGTCGGCTCCCCCGTCGCGCCGGAACCGGATTCGATACCACGCAGCTTTTCAAGGATCGCGGGCAGTCGCGGCGAGGGCCCACCCGGCCGGAGTCCGGCGGACGCCTCTTCGGTGATCAAGGCGCGGCGGGTATCCGCGTATTCGCGGGAGATCAGCAATTCGATCGGCACGTCGGGGGAATCCCCGTACCAGGCCTCGCGGTCGGCGAACGCCAGTTTCGCCGCCTCGACGGCCAAGTGCACCGTGCGTTCCGTCGGAATTCCGTCCACATAGGACAGTTCGTCACGCAGGCCGTCCAGTAGCCGAGCCTGCTGCAGCAACGCGGGCCCCTGGGTCCAGGCGCCCATTTTCACCAGGCCCCAGTCACCGAAGTCGACCTGCAACGCCTCTTCGTACGTCGCTTCCCCGCCCGCGATGTCCTCGCCGGTGAGGAGACCGGCGTGATCGCGGCCGGAGTCGTCGCGGAAAGCCTTCCGGCCGAACGCCTCGATCGCTTCGGCGACGAAACCCTGCGACCACGCGTGCCGTCCGGCGTCGATCTGTGCCTCGCGGCCGCTGACCGACTCGGCCTCGGCGAGCAACCGCTCCCAGGTGTCCGCGAGAGCCGGGTTGCGGTGCGGTCCCTGGGCGGGCTCGCCGTCGGGGAGCCACAGCGCCGCCGACGTCGGCCAATGCTCGGTGAACAGGTCCCGCACCGCGCGGATCGTGTCGCCGACCCGGCTGACCAGCGGAATCCCGTTGCGCGCATATGAAATCGCGTAGCCGAGCACGTCGCGCAAAGACTTCGTGCCGTGATCCCGCAGGAGCAGTAGCCAGCCGTCCCACGCCCCCGGCACGGTCGCGGGGAGCAGGCCGCTGCCGGGGATCAGATCGAGACCGAGGTCCGCGAAACGCTCCGGTGTCGCGGCCGCGGGCGAGACGCCTTGACCCGCGAGGACCCGGGGCGTCCGGTCCTTCGCGGTGACGAAGATGCCGGGAACCTGCCCCGCCGGGCCGCACAGATGCGGCTCGGCGATCTGCAGGACGAACCCGGCCGCTACCGCCGCGTCGAAGGCGTTGCCGCCGTTTTCCAGCACCGCCATCCCGGTGGCCGAGGCCAGCCAATGCGTCGATGCCACCATGCCGTGGGTGCCGGCCAGTTCCGGCCTGGTCGTGAACACCCAGCCGATACTACGCTTGGCTAACTACTTTTTCAGTCCCAGCAGTTGAAGAGGGCTCCGCCCAGGTTGCCCTGGTGTCCTGAAAGGGTCCTTCAGGACACCCCCGGAAGGCAGGTGGGTCAGGAGACGGCGACCTTCCGCCGCAGCGCCGCCCGCGGTCGCCCGACGCCCTGCCACGACAGGCCGGCGTCCAGGATCCGTTGCGGCTCCAGGAGGTTGCGTGTGTCGACGACCGAGTCGCCGTCCATCTGCTCGGCCATGTAGTTCCAGTCGAGCCGGTTGAACTCGTCCCACTCCGTCAGCACGACGACGGCGTCGGCCGCCTTCGCGACCTGGTACGCGTCGTCGACCACGGTCATCCCGGCGATCTGGCCGCCGACGGCGGGGTCGTAGGCGGTCAGCTCCGCCCCGAGCGCGCCCAGCACGGAAGCGACCGCGAGGGCGGGCGAGTCACGCAGGTCGTTCGTCCCGGCCTTGAACGCCAGTCCGAGGACGCCGATCCGCGAACCGGCCAGCGTGCCGCCGACGGCGCCGGCGATCTTCGCGACGATCCGGTCCCGCTGCGCGATGTTCTCCTCGATCGCCGAGGTCAGCAGCGTGAAGTCGTACTGGACGGACTCGGCGACCTTGACCAGCGCGCTGGTGTCCTTCGGCAGGCAAGAACCGCCCCAGCCGGGGCCGGGCTTGAGGAACGAGCGGCCGATGCGGCGGTCGTAGCCCATCCCTTCGGTGACCAGGTCGATGTCCGCGCCGAGGCGTTCGCACAGTTCGGCGATCGAGTTCACATAGGACAATTTCATCGCGAGGAAGCAGTTCGCCGCGTACTTCACCAGTTCTGCGCTGGCCGCGTCGGCGATGACGACCGGGGCGGCGAGATCGGCGTAGAGATCGCCGACCCAGCGCGCCGCCTCGACGTCGTCCGAACCCACGACGATCCGGTCCGGGCCGAGGAAGTCCTCCACCGCGGTGCCCTCGCGCAGGAACTCGGGGTTCGACACGACCGGCACGTCCGTGCGGCCGAGCATCGCCTGGATGCGCTTCGACGTCCCCACCGGAACGGTTGATTTGGTGATCAGCGCACAACCCGGCGGAATGACGTCACCGATCTCGGTGGTCACGGCTTCGACGGCCCGCAGGTCCGCCGAACCGCCCGCGCCCATCGGGGTCGGCACACAAAGGAAAATGGCCTCCGCGTCGCGGACCGCGTTCCGCGCGCCGACCACGAACTCGAGTCTTCCGCTGGTCAGTCCCCTCGACACCAGCTCGGACAGTCCCGGCTCCAGGATGTCCACTCGTCCGGCGGAGAGCCTTGCGACCTTCGCCTGGTCGACATCGACGCAAGTGACTCGATGCCCCAGGCCTGCCAGGCAGGCCCCCGTGGTCAATCCGACGTAACCGGTCCCCACCACCACGATCCGAGCAGCGCTCATGGTGCTGAAGGTGACAGCCTGAGTTGACCTCCGAGCGAACGGAATGCTTCGGGCCCGAATACTCCTCACGACATGCTGCGCACCGACGTGAGCCAGCACACCCACCCCGCCGATGCGAACGAGCGTTAACCTAGGGAACGGTTGTCGACGAAAGGGAGAACATGCAGATCACCGATACCGCGGCGCTCGTCACGGGTGGCGCGTCCGGGCTCGGCGGTGCGACCGCGAAGGCGCTCGCGGCGAAGGGCGCGCGGGTCTTCGCGCTGGACCTCGCCGGTGCCATCGCCAACGCCGAGCAGGTCGAGGGCATCACCTACGTCGAGGCCGACGTGACCGACCCGGAGCAGGTGCGGACCGCCGTCGCGACCGCCGCCGAGTCCGGGGTGCCGTTGCGGACCGTGGTGAACTGCGCCGGGATCGGACCGTCCGCGCGGATCCTTTCGAAGAAGGGCCCGCACGACCTCGCCCTGTTCGCGAAGGTCGTCCAGATCAACCTGATCGGCTCCTTCAACGTGCTGACGCTGGCCTCCGAGGCCATCGCCAAGACCGAGCCGCTGGCCGACAACGCGCGCGGCGTCATCATCAACACCGCGTCGATCGCGGCCTACGACGGCCAGATCGGACAGGTGGCATACTCGTCGTCCAAGGGCGGCATCGTCGGGATGACCCTGCCCGCCGCCCGCGACCTCGCGTCGCACGGCATCCGGGTGCTGACCATCGCGCCGGGCATCGTCGACACCCCGATGCTGGCGACCGTAAGCGACGAGTTCCGTGCTTCGCTGGCCGAAGGCGTTCCGTTCCCGAAGCGGCTCGCGCGGCCGGACGAGTACGCGCAGCTCGCGCTGTCGCTGATCGACCACGACTACCTGAACGGTGAGGTCGTCCGGATGGACGGCTCGCTGCGCATGGCCCCTCGCTGAGCCGCTCCCCGTGAGATGAACGGGGCTTTCCTCTCAAATTCTGCGATGAAAGCCCCGTTCATCTCGCTCAGGGACGGGTGAGGCGCACGTCCAGGGTGATGCCCTCCGTGGTGATCTCGCACGTCCTGAACGTGGTTTCGGCGACCAGCCCGCCGAACCGCGCCGGCGTGTAAGCGCGCCGCCGGAGCTGGCCGAGCGTCTGCCGGACACCGAGCGCGGCGAGTTTGCCGAGCTTCGTGCTCTCGACCTCACGCACGATGCCGGGCGGGCGCGAGTCTCTTAGTTCATGAGAGATCAGAGGTCGTTCATATACGGCACGGCCGTCTGCGCGTGGTCGGTCATCCACTTCCGCAGCGCGTGCGTGGCCAGGACGTCGTCCTCGTTGTAGCGCAGCAGCCGCTCCCGCTGGAGTTCGTCCGGGACACCGCCGTCCATGCCGACGGCGTCGCGGTACCAGCTCATCGACGCCTCACCGCCCGCTTCCGGATCGCGCCAGGTGAAACCGGCGACCGGGGCGATCACCTTGAGCCCCTTGCCGTGCGAGCACAGGAACTGGTCGGTGACGCTGCGGAAGAGGTCGATCCACTCCTCGGAGTCCACAAAGGACGCGATCTCGGCCTTGGTGGGAACGCCGGGGTGCTCACCGAACCGGCCGGCGGACCCGAAGAGCCAGCGGTTCTCGGCGAGCGCGTTGTAGCAGTAGGCACGGAAGGTCAGCCCCGCCGCGAGCGTGCGCTCGCGGACTTCCTTGAACCAGGCCCAGAATTCGGCGAACGACCGCGCCTCGTCCGCGGTCGGCAGCGGCTCCCAGGTCGCGAAGGCCCGGTAACCCTGCTCCATTCCGATGTCGGCTCCGGTCAGCAGCGAACCCCACAGGTACGCGCCGGAATCGCCGAAGCTCTCCATGTCGACATCGACCTCGACGTCACCGCGCGAGACCTCGATGCGGTCGACCTTGCGCACCATCGTGAGATCGGCGAGCCAGGCACGCGCGAGGATGATCGCGTCGGCGAAGGTACCGCCCGTCCAGTTCATCGGCGGCGGCTCGTCGGCCGGGTCGAGCGCGGCCAACTTGTCCACTGTGGACACTCCGGCGCGGCGGAGTTCCATCGCGTCCTCGCCGCGGACGACCAGGCTGACGTCGCGGGTTTCGGTGAGCACGACCTCGCACGTCGGCCACCAAGGGCAGCGACGGCATTCGAGGACACGCGACGGCTCGGCAAGTGGCTCTTCGCCTTCAACGGCTGCGCTCGCGATGGCGAGCCTGTCGGCGAAGCGGCTCTGGTACTCCGTCAGCGCGCTTCGGCCGCCCGGCCAGGTACCCGCGGACAGGTCGTGCCAGACGACGACATCCGCGTCGAGGCCGATGACGCCGCCGATGGCGCGGTGGCCTTCGTGCCTCCCGAGCGCTTCGAGCATCCGATAGAGGTGCGCGAGCCGCATTTGGTCACGCGGCTGCGAGCGGACCTTTCGCGCCGGATCGGGCAACCGGTTCGCCGGGTCGAGATCGGTCATCACCGTGGTCGGCGCGCCCGAACCGCGATCGGTGATGCGGTGCCGCACGACCAGCACCGGCACGTAGCCGTCGGCTGTGCGGATCAGAAGTTCTGAGCCGCCGCGACGGTGACCGGCACGGTCCACCGGGAGCAGGGCACCCCAGATGTAGTGCGCTTCGGCGGCGAAGGCCTCTTCGGTGAGTTGCACACGCTCGGCGGCGGGAAGGTCGCGAGGGATCTTTACCCAGCTCACGCCGGGTCCTGTCGCCTCCATCAGCTGCCGCACGATGGCCTCGCGATGCGCTGACGCGTCGTCGATCCGCTGCTGCGCGGCGGGGTCGGGCGGGGCGAGCGGGACCTCGCGCATCGCCGGATCGTGTTCGAGGTGCACGCGACGCCGGCAGCGGCTCACCGCTCCCGCGTCCAGTAGCACCTCGTTACTCACAGACAACACTCTAGAAGGCGACCGGCAAGCCGACATGCCCGCCACTTCGGGGACCAGTAAGTTCGTCTGTGACACAGCGTGGGAGGTGCCATGGCGCGCAAGGCCAAAGCCGTCGAGGCCGAAGGCAGGATCAACCCGAAGAAGGCGAAGAACGCCGTCGCGGTGGTCAAAGTGCTCGGTCCGGCCGTACTGCCGGTGATCGCGCCGTACGCCGTTCGAGCGGCGGGGGCCGCGCGAGAGCTCTACGACCGTTACCAAGCGAAGAAGCTCGGTGTCGCGGTCGACCAGCTCGGCGAATTCAGCGGACGCGGTGCCGCACTGCACGCGCGGATCGCCGGGCTGACGCAGGGACTCGCGGAGCTGAGGAAGTCCGCGAAGGCGACCGATGCCGACGTGTCCTTCGCGAAGGACACGCAGGGGACGCTGGAGCAGCTTTCGGCGACCGTCCGCGCTTCGGAGCGGATGCCGGCCGCGCGGCGGAAGGCGGCGCACCGGGCGGTGGCCGGGGAGCTGGACCAGCTGGAGGGAAAGCTGCTGCACCGCCTGGGGATCTGAGCGGTCGAGCGCCTCAAGTGCCATGAACGGTCCGTTACTTGCAAAATTTGCAAGTAACGGACCGTTCATGGCACGACCCGGTGCGTCCAGACGGGTGGTGAGGGTGATGAACTCAGCCGAGAGGTCTCCCCAAGGGCGCCCCGCGCCCGACGGAGACTTCACCCGTCGAGCGCCCTCTCTTGGGCCGAAGGCCCACGGAAACTCGATGAAGGGGCGCCTCCACTCCTACCGCGAGGTGAATGCGGAACGGCGCCCCTTCGGCGAGTTTCCGTCAGCGCTCGACAGATTAGCTGATGAAGCCCTTCTTCTTCATCCACTCATAAGCGACTTCGCCTTGGTCACGGCCGTCTACGTCGACCTGCTTGCACAGTTCGATCATCTGCTGGTTGTCGATGGCCGCGGCGACGGCTTCGAGCGGGGCGCGGAGTTCCGGGTGCTGCTTCAGGAAGTCCGAGCGCAGCGTCGGCACGGCGTTGTACTGCGGGAACGCCTTTTTGTCGTCCTCGAGGACACGCAGGTCGAGTCCGGCGATGCGGCCGTCGGTCGTGAAGATCTCGCCGATCGGGCAGGTCCCGCTCGCGACGGCCGAGTAGATCGTGCCGATGCCGAAGTTCTTGATCACCGGGTTCTGGAACCCGTATGCCCGCACGGCGGCGGGGAAACCGTCCTGGCGGCTGGTGAACTCGGTCTCCAGGCAGAACACGCCCTGGTCGGGCTTCTGCTTGAGGAACGCCGCCAGGTCCGAAGTCGTCTTCAGGTTGTTCGCCGCTCCGTAGGCTTCAGTGACCGCGAAGCCGTACTGGTCGTTCAGCGGCGAATAGTTCAGCCAGGTGACGCCGAACTTCGACTCGTCGGCCGCCTTCGTGGCTTCGTACTGGGCTTGTTCCCCACCGGGGACGGGAAGTTCGTTGCCCTGGTAGTTGATCCAGCCGGTGCCGGTGTATTCCCAGGTGACGTCGGTCTGGCCGGCGAGCAGTGCCTGCCGCGACGAGTTCGAGCCCTTGATGTCGGTCAGGTCGATGACGTCCGCGCCCGCCGCGGAAAGCGCCATTTCGGCCATGTAGCCCAGGATGATGTTCTCGGTGAAGTCCTTGGACCCCACCGTCACCTCGACACCCTTGAGCGCCTCGATGGGCTGGATCGAACCGGGTTCGATCTTGTACGGCAGCGCGGTGTTGACCTCGAGCCCGCAAGCGGAAAGCGTGCCGCACAACAGGACTGTGCCGAGAATCGCCTTCAATCGCATGTCAGCGCAGTCCCTTCGGTCCGAAGAACTGTTCCGCGACCGCACCCAGCCAGTCCACCAGCAGTGCCAGCGCGACGGCGAGCACCGAACCGGTGATCAGCACCTTCGTCAGGTTGAGCTTGTAGCCGGTGTCGATGAGCAGGCCGAAACCGCCGGCGTTGACGAACATGCCGAACGTCGCCGTGCCCACCGCCAGCACCAGCGAGGTCCGCAGGCCGGCCAGGATCAGCGGGACGGCCAGCGGGAACTCGACCCGCCACAGCACGCCGGAGGCCGACATGCCGATGCCGCGACCCGCGTCGATCAGTGCGGGGTCGACCTGTTGCAGGCCGACCATCGTGTTCCGCAGCACCGGAAGCAGCGAGTAGAACGCCAGCGGCAGCGCCGCGACCCACAGCCCGCCGGTCGCACCGGTGACGATGAACCACAGCACCAGCACCCCGAGCGCGGGCGCGGCCTGGCCGATGTTCGCGACCGCCAGGAACACCGGTGCCGCCCACTTCGCGTACGGCCGCGTCACGAGCACGCCGAGCGGCACCGCCACGGCGACCACGATCGCGGTGACCACGACGGTCATCGCCAGGTGGTCACGCAGCGCTTCGAGTAGCCCGGTGGCGTTGAGTGTCGCCTTCTCCGTGGCGGTCAGGTCGCCGGCGAACACCCAGATCAGCACGCCGGCGACGATCAGCAGGACCACCGCGGGCTGGGCGAACAGCCGGACCCGTTCGGCGCTTCTCGACGAGGACTCGGTGGTGAACCCGGTATCGACGGCCGTCATGCGGTCACCCCTTCCGCCGGGTTGCCGTCCGAGTGCTCCTCGCGCAGCTGCTGGATCGTCGAGATGACGGTGTCGAGCTCGATCGTCCCGGCGTACTCGCCGCGAGCGCCGGTCACCGGGACGCTGCCGCCCTCGGCGAGCATGGCTTCGAGCGCGTCCTGCAGCGTCGACTGGAGGCTGACCGAGTCACGCAGCGGCTTGCCCGCGGTGGCCAGCGACGTCGCCGCGGTCAGCTCGCGGACGTGGACCCATCGCATCGGACGACGGCGCTGGTCGAGCACCAGCACGAAATGCTTCCGCTGCCGGGTCAGTTTCTCGCGCACGTCCGACGGCGATTCGCTGACCGCCGCCGTCAGGGCGTCCTGCTTCAGCTCGACGTCGCGGACCCGCAGCAGCGTCAGCTGCTTCAGCGAGGCACCGGCGCCGACGAAACCGGCGACCGTGTCGTCGGCCGGGTTCGCGAGGATCGCGTCCGGGGTGTCGTACTGGAGGATCTTCGACTGGTTGCCGAGCACCGCGATCTTGTCGCCGAGCTTCACGGCCTCGTCGAAGTCGTGGGTGACGAAGACGATCGTCTTCTTCAGTTCGGTCTGCAGCCGCAGCAGTTCGTCCTGCAGATTTCCTCGGGTGATCGGGTCGACCGCGCCGAACGGTTCGTCCATCAGCAGGACCGGCGGGTCCGCGGCGAGCGCCCGCGCGACGCCGACACGCTGCTGCTGCCCACCGGACAGCTGACGCGGGAAGCGGTCGCGGAAGTCGGCCGGGTCCAGCCCGACCAGGTCCATCATCTCCTCGACCCGGTCGTTGACTTTCTTCTTGTCCCAGCCGAGCAGACCGGGCACCACCGCGATGTTCTGCGCCACGGTGAAGTGCGGGAACAGCCCGGCCTGCTGGATCGCGTAGCCGATGCGACGGCGCAGGGTGTCGACGTCGAGCTTCAGCGCGTCGTCACCGCCGATGGTGATCCGGCCGGACGTCGGCTCGATCAGCCGGTTGATCATCCGCATGGTGGTGGTCTTGCCACAGCCGGACGGGCCGACGAAGACCACGATCTTGCCGGCGGGCACCACCATCGAGAACTCGTCGACCGCGGGCTCGCGGGTGCCGGGGTAGCGCTTGGAGACGTTCTCCAGCTCGATCTCGACGCCGGATACGGTTTCAGGCTGCTCAGCCACGGACACCCCTCGAGACGGTCAAACGATTGATCAGGACGTAAACGGCGTCGAGGACCAGCGCGAGGACGACCACGCCGAGCGTCCCGGTCAGCGCCTGGTTGAGGGAGTTCGTGCTTCCCGCGTTGGTGAGGCCGGAGAAGACCTCCGAACCGAGGCCCGGGCCCTTCGCGTAGGCCGCGATGACCGCGATGCCCATGAGCATCTGCGTCGCGACCCGCATCCCGGCGAGGATGGCGGGCCAGGCGAGCCGTAGCTCCACCCTGGTCAGCACGCCGAACCGGCCCATACCGATGCCGCGTGCCGCGTCACTGACCGCTGGATCGACGCCGCCGAGCCCGACGATCGTGTTCCGCACGATCGGGAGCAGCGCGTAGAGCACGAGGGCGATGACGGTGGTGTTCGCGCCGAGGCCGAAAACCGGGATGAGGAGGCCTAAGAGGGCGAAGGAGGGGACGGTGAGGATCGTGCTCGCCAGCGCCGTGGCCACGGCCGACCCGATCGGGCTGCGGTAGACCGCTACCCCGATCACCACGCCGAGCACGGCGGCGATGATCGTGCACTGCACGACCGCGCTGACATGGAGAAGCCCTTGAAGGGCGAGTCTGTCCCACCGATCCGAGATGTACTCGAAGAGGTTCATCGCGTGCTGGTTCTCCCGCCGCCTCTAAGTGAGAGTCCTCACCCATTCGGAGTAGCCGTATCGGGAGCCTGACTACCCAAAACGTGTGCGGCCAAACCCCGGTTTACCGCCTTTTATCCCGTAAACCTTCCCCATTCGGCCTAAATGGGCAAACGCAGGCGCCGTCCCGCGGTGTCTTTCCCACTGCTCACCAGCCGGGAGGACGTCGACCGCTCGGCCGGATGTCGCATACCCTTCACCTCGTGAGCAAGGGCAGCCATCACCGAAGCGCGTTACGCGTTGTGCGTGGCGGCTTGCTCGGCGTGAGTTCCGCGGCGCTGGCGGTGACCGCTCACGTCGTGGGGGACGGCGAAGTACCCGATGCGGCGATGACGATGTTGCTCACCGTGCTCATCGGCTGGAACGCCACCGCGCTCGCCGCGAAGGCGCGCGGACCGCTCGCCACGATCGTCGACCTCGGCGCGGGCCAGGTCGTGATGCACCTCGTGCTCAGCTCCCTGAGCAGTCACGAACTGAGGCACGACGAGCCCGCTCCCGTCTCGGGCGGGCTCGCGATGACCGTGGCCCACGTCGTCGCGACGCTGGTCACCGCGCTGCTGCTGGCCAAGGCCGACGGACTGCTGCTCGGCGTCCTCGCCTGCCTGCGCGTGCTGGTCCCGTTCATCCTCAACGCGCTTCCGGTGCCCGCCGCGGCGGGCACGCCGGTGCTCGCCCGTCCGGCGGGTCCCGGTCACCTCGTCCGCGTGGACCTTCGCCGGGTCCACGGCAGGCGCGGCCCCCCGCTGCTCTCCTGAACCCCAGCTCGTCCCCCGTAAACCGGCGAGGTCCCCGAACCCGCCGTCTCAATCACGTTCAGGAGTCTTCGTGTCCAAGCACGTCTTCCAGCGCGCCGGTTTCCTCGCCGCCGCCATCGGTGCCGCCGGTCTGCTCTCGGCCGGGGTCGCCTCGGCCCACGTCACCGCCAACGTCTACGGCCCCCAGCCCGAAAAGGGTGGCTACGGGTCGATCTTCTTCCGCGTCCCCAACGAGGAGAAGGACGCCGGCACGGTGAAGGTCGAGGTCACCCTCAAGCCCGAGTACGCGCTCAGCTCCGTGCGCACCAAGCCGATCCCCGGTTGGAAGGCCGAGGTCGTCAAGTCGAAGCTGCCCGCCCCGGTGACCACCGCCTCCGGCACTCAGATCACTGAAGCCGTCACCAAGGTGTCGTGGACCGCGGAGCCCGGCACCAAGATCGCCGCCGGTTCGGCCGAGTTCCAGGAGTTCCAGATCAGCGCTGGCCAGTTCCCGGCCACCGTCGACGCGCTGGAGTTCCCGGCCACCCAGACGTACGAGAACGGCAAGGTCGTCGAGTGGAACCAGCCGACCCCGGCCTCCGGTGAAGAGCCGGAGCACCCCGCGCCGAGCGTGAAGCTCGCCGAGAAGAGCGGTGACGGGCACGGTGGTGGCCACGGTTCCGACACGAAGGCCTCCGAGGAATCGCACGCTTCTTCGTCGTCGTCCGACAACACCGCCCGCTGGCTCGGCGGCGCGGGCCTGGTCGTCGGCGCGCTCGGCCTCGGCGTCGGCGCCGGTGCCACCCTGCGCGCCCGCCGCGCCACCGCGGCCGCCTCCACCAAGAGCACCGAGGAAACCGAGTAAATGCGTAAGGCGCTCATCGCGCTGGCGATCACCGGGGTGGCGTGGCTCGCCACAGCCACCCCGGCGCTGGCGCACAACGTCCTGATCTCCTCAGACCCGGCGAAGGGCGCTTCGCTCGCCGCCGGGCCCGCGAAGATCACCCTCACGTTCGACCAGTACGTCCAGAACGCGAACGTCAACCAGATCGCGGTCATCGGACCGGGCGGCGGCCAGTGGGCCGAAGGCCAGGTCGAGGTCCGCGACAGCGTCGTGTCCGTACCGCTGCGGCCGCTCGGCCCGGCGGGCGAGTACAAGATCGGCTTCCGGATCCTGTCCGCGGACGGGCACGCCGTGACCGGTGAGGTGCCGTTCACGCTCACCGCCGCGGGCGCCGGGACACCGGCGACCGCCGACGCCGCGCGCAGCAACGCGGGCCAGGCCGAGACGACCCCGGCGACCGGCGGCGAAGGTTCGTCCGGGGTACCGATCTGGGTGTGGATCGCGGGCGCCGTCGTGCTGCTCGCCGTCGGACTGACCGTCGCACTGCGCACCGGCGCGGGCGACAAGGAGAAGAGCGGGTCATGACACAGGCCGAGACCACCTCGCGCGCCCGCGTCGCCGTCCTGTTCTGCGTGGTGGCGGCGGGGATCGTCGGTGCCCTGATCGGCGTCGCGCTGACGGCCACCACCCCGGTCCCCGGGGTCGCGCAGGTCAGCGAGGTGGTCTCGGTCTCCATCCCGATCGTGCGGGTGCTGCTGGACATCTCGGCGGTCGCCACGATCGGGCTGGCGCTGCTTTCAGTGCTGGTCGGCTACGACCGGCCGAAGCTCTCCGAGCCGATCATGCGGATCGCGCGGCCCGCGAGCGTCGCGGCGGCGCTGGTCTGGGCGACCACCGCGCTCGTCGCGCTGATCCTGCAGACCGCCGAATACCGGCCGGGCTCCAGCACACTGTCGATCTCGGACGTCGGGAGCTACATCGCCGATGTCGGCGCGGGGAAGGCGCTGCTGATCGTCGCGGTGCTGGCGTTGCTGCACGCGGGACTCGGCGTCCTCGCGCTGAAACACGGCGAGAAGGTGCCCGCCGAGGTCCGCGTCGGACTGGGCCTGTTCGCACTGCTGCCGCTGCCGGTCACCGGGCACGCGTCGAACTGGAACTACCACGACTACACGATGATCTCGATGGAACTGCACGTGATGAGCGCGGTCGCCTGGACCGGCGGGCTCGGCGCGATGGCGGTGCTGCTCGTCGGGAACCGGACACTGCTGGCGCACGCGCTGCCGCGGTTCTCCAAGCTGGCGACGCTGTGCCTGATCCTCGGCGCGGTGACCGGCCTGTTCAACGGGCTGATCGAGATCACGCTCAACCCGTCGCTCGGTTTCTGGGAAGGCGTGTTCACCACGCCGTACGGGCAGTTGGTGCTGCTCAAGCTGTTGTGCACCGGGGTGATCGCGGGTCTCGGCGCCTACACGCGCTGGAAGCTGATGCCGCGGATCATCCGGCACAACCGGACGGCACTGGCCGCGTGGGCGACGCTGGAGCTGACCGTGATGGGGTTGGCGTTCGGGTTCGCCGTCGTCCTCACTCGCGCGCCGGTCGTGCCGACGAGCTGAAGGGGACTTTCCCCGCATCTCACGCGGCGAAGGGCGCTTTCCCCGCATCGCATGCGGGGAAAGTCCCCTTCAGCCAGGCGGTGGCCTTGCTCCATCTGGCCGCATTTGACCGGTTTCACTGTCCTCTTCGGATCGTCACCGGAATGCTCTACGCGATCGCTGGGGTAACCCGAAGAGGGGATAGTGGATGGGCAGCCCGATGCCGGGTGAAAGTGAAGTCGGCACACCGCAGGTACCGCGCCAGCGTTCGGCGGTGAGGCTCACCAGGCAGGTGAGTTCGGGGCCGCGTCAGCTCCCGCCCGCGCCGGCGCATTTCACCAACCGTACGGCCGAACTCACGCTGCTCGAGAAGCTGCTGGCCAAGGACGACACCGACGCCGACCGGCCGTCGCTGCACCTGATCAGCGGACAGGGCGGCATCGGGAAGACGGCGCTGGCCACCGCGTGGGGCCGTCACGTCGGTGACCGTTTCCCGGACGGGCACCTCTGGACGGATCTCGGCGGCTTCAGCACGAACGGCCCGCTCTCCGCGAGCGAAGCACTCGGCCGGTTCCTCCGCGCGCTGGGCGTCCCGCCGGAGGGGTTGCCCTCGGAAGTCGAGGAACTCGCCGCCCTGTACCGCACGACGACCGCCGAGCGGCCGCTGCTCCTGCTGCTCGACAACGCGGCCTCGGCCGAGCAGGTGCTGCCGCTGCTGCCTTCCTGCGGGGAAAGCCTCGTGATCGTGACTTCGAGGCGCCGCCTCGGCAGGCTCCAGGCCGAACATCGCGCGAGGCTGATCGAGCTGGCTCCCTTCGGCTCCGCGCACAGCGCCGAGCTGCTGGGTCGCGCGCTCGGCGCCGAGCGGGTCGACGCCGAGACCGACCAGGCGCGCGCCATCGCCGAGCTGTGCGGCGGCCTGCCGATCGCCCTCACCACGGTCAGCGCCAAGCTGGCTGGACGGCCGAAAATGTCGTTGGAGAAGATCGCCACCGAGCTGGGGAAGGAATATCGTCGACTGGCCACGCTCTCGACGAAAGAGGCGCAATCGGTGGAAGCCAGCTTCAACCTGTCCTACGACGAACTTCCCTCGGACGCGGCCGCGCTGTACGCGGCGCTCGGGCTGCATCCCGGTCCCGACTTCGGCGTCGGAGTCGCGGCCGCGTCGATCGCCGTCCGCCCGGAGGTCGCCGACGACCTGCTTGACCAGCTCGTCGACGTCGGGCTGCTGATCGATCGGGGTGACGACCGGTACACGTTCCACGACCTCGCGCGGCTGCACGCCAAGGAGAAGACGTCGGGCAACGAGTACGACCGCGACATCGCCGTGCGCCGCATGCTCGAGTGGTACCTGTTCGCGGCCTCCGCGACGGCCGGCTTGACCACGCCGGACCAGGACACGATCCCGTACCGCTACGAGTACCGGCCGTCGACGCGGGCGTCGTTCGATTCGTCCGAGGAAGCACTCGCCTGGCTGGAGCTGGAACGCGAGAACCTCATCGCCGCGGTCCAAACGGCCCACGAATGGCAGCTGCCGGAGCTCGGCTGGCAGCTCGCCACCGCGATGTGGCCGCTCTTCCTGCTGCGCAAGCACTATCCGGACTTCCTGCGGGTGAGCGAGATCGGCGTCCACTGCGCGAAGGCCTGGGGCAATACCTCCGCGGAGGCGTTGATGCGCAACCGCGCCGGCGCCGCCTGCCGCGGCACCGGCCGGTACGACGACGCCGTGCGGCACTACCTGGCCGGACGCGACGCGGCCCGGACAAGCGGGGACCACGTCGTCGAGATCCGGTCGGTGGAAGGGCTCGGTCTGGTCGCACTGCAACAGAGCAGGCTCGACGAAGCGATCGAGTGGTTCACCGAGGACCATCTGCTCAGCGAGCGGCAGGAACGCCCGCACGACGTCGGGCTGGCGCTGATCAATCTCGGCGCGACCCGTGCCAGGGCCGGACAGGTCGAGGCGGCGATCACCGACCTCACCCGTGCTCGCGACACTCTCGACGGCGACGACTACAACGTGGCCCGCGCCCGGATCGAACTCGGCCGCGTCCTCACGGCGAGCGGGGATCTCGCGGGCGCGCGGGCCGAAATCGAACCCGCCCGCGCCACCATGGAGGCCAGCGGGTCGCGGTTCGAGGTGGCCAGGGCGCTGTCCGCGTTCGGCGAGATCGCCGAAGCGGAAGGCGAGCCCGAAGAAGCCCGGCGCCACTACGACAAAGCTTTGCCGATTTTCGTCGGGCTCGGCCGCCCGGAAGCCGACGCTCTGCGTACGCGTTTGGAACAACTGTGACTCGAAGGCACCGATCGACGAACAACCACGGGATGAACTGAGCGCGCCATTTAACGGAGCGTAGCTGCAAGTTGCACATTTGGGGGAGCCTTGGGCCAGGAGAAGTGATTAGCCCGGGCGAATTCGTCACCGATTGATCGCTGATTTCGGGCAAGCGACGAACGGTCATTCGCCGTCGGCGAATGCACGTGCAGAAACCTTTCCCTGGTGACTCACCGATACCGGTTCCAGCGGGCGCCGGTGTGCCCGTTCCGGAGATCGTCCAGCCGTTTTCGCAGCTCATCACGCACGCTGGGGTGACTGCGGAGAATCGGGAGAACACTCGTGGTGAGCTTCAGTTCACGGATCGCGCGCAGTACCGGGAACCCGGACCACGTGGTCACGTCGAATCCGTACCGCTCGGCGAACACGCGATAGCGAGCGGGTGGATCACCGAACCGTTCATGGCCGACGGCGAGCGGCGTCAGATCCCATTCCGGCGGTCCGACGCAGGACGAATCGAAATCGCACAGTACCGGTCCGTCCGGTCCTCCGATCACATTCCCGGTGTGCGCGTCCCCGTGGACAAGGGCCCGCGGCAAGGGAAAGTCGAGCGTCGCGAGCGCGGCCTCGACCTCGGCACAGCGTTCGAGCAGGAACCGCCGGTCGCCCGATGACAGCTCCTCCGCGTCCGAAACCCGGGCGCGGACCGCGGCGAACGGCGCCCATTCGGCGAGCCCCTCGGGCGGCTCGAGCGCGTGGACCCGGCGCAGCAGCGCGGCGAGGTCCGAGGACTTGGCCTTCCGGCCGGTGGACGGCACTTTCCACCACACCGTCACGAGATGGTCCCCGACCGGCAGCGGCTGGTCGAGGCCGGGAAGCAGGCGGATGGCGGGCACGTCGTGCCGTTCGAAGTGCCGTGCGACCCGCACGACCGTGCCGGCCCGGTGCCTCAGCAGGGTCGAGCCGACGATCCGGACGACGAACGGCGCGCTCGCCAGTTCGTAGACGGCGTTGTTGGTGAACCTCAGCAGCCGGGCCTCGGCGGGGTCCACGCCCAGCAGCTCACAAGTCCGCCCCAGGACATCGCGCAGTTTGCCGGGTGTGAACCGGCCGTCCAATCCTCGCTCAGGCGGCGTAGAAGGAGTTGAGGCGATCGGCGAGGTCACGGGCGTCGGCGTTGTTCCGGCGGCGCTCCGCCTCGACCTGCAGTGGTCGCATCCGGTCCTTCACCCGCTCCGACTTGATGCCCTCGGCACAGTCGACGGCCTTCGAGCCCACCTTGGCGCCGTGATCGAGATCGCCTTCGAGCAGGTGGTTCGTGGCCAGCGCGCTGAGCATGAACGTCTTACTGCGGGCCATGTCGTCGTCGTAGAACTCGACGGCCTTCGCCAGCGCCGGGATCGCGTACTTGGTGTGCTCGGCGTTCTTCGCGGCGAGCACCGTGTGCACGGTGCCGATCATGGCGTAAACGTCGGTCTCGGTGAAGAACTTGACCCAGGACTCGGCCTCGGCCAGGTCGGCGCGGGCGAACTCGTCCTTGCTCCGGCCGAGCAGCTTGGTGGCCTGCTCCTCGTTGCCCATCATCGCGTAGGCCCACGCCTCGTTGGCGCAGAGCACGGCGACCGCCAGCTCGGAGCCCGATTCCTGGGCGGCGATCTGGCCGAGCTGGAACAGTTTCAGCGCGTCGTTCGGAGCGTCCTGGTGCAGGTAGACGCGGCCCATCCGGTACAGCACGTTGGCCACCAGCGGATGGCTGTCCCCCTGTTTGGCCAGGTCCAGCGCGTTCGCGAAATGGCCGCGTGCGGAGTCCATGAGGCCGGTGTCGAAGGATGTCCAGCCCGCCAGGCTGTGCAGGTCGGCCAGCGCGACGTACAGGCGGTTCTTGACCATTTCGGTGCCGGTGGACTCGAGCATCTGCTGTCCCCAGGACAGCTGCGCGACCACGGCGTCGCGGCAGAACCCGCCGCCGTACTGGTAGTCGAGGGACCGGAGCGCTCTGGTCGCGGCTTCCACCTGACGGACGTCGGTCATGCCGATCCGCCCGGGAGCGGGCGTCTTCGCCGGCCCGGAAGACCAGGTACCCGATTCGGGACCGAATACCGCCGCACCCATCGTGACCTGGGCGGCGTGCGCGAGGAACCTCCGTCGCTTCACGGACTCGTCCTCCTCCGCCTGCTGGCCGTCGGCAGCGCCGACGACCTTTATCGCTGTCGCCTCGTCATAGGCGAGACCCATGTATCCCCGTGGGACACCAAGGCCGTCAGCGATGCGGGTGAGCACGTCGTACGCCATCACCTGGCGACCCTTGAGGATCTCGGACACCTCGGACTGCGATTGGCCGGTCATCGCGGCGATCTGGCGCTGCGAAACACCGTGCTTGCGCAACAGCCGGTAGACGGAAGAGATCTCCCGGGTGGCCAGTGCGGCTCGCATCTCCGGCTGCTCCCAGGCATCCGGCGGCACGGGGTGACTCTGGCGGCTCTTGGAGTCCGAGCCGGCGACAGCGCCGCCACCGATACTGGCGTCCATTGCGCCCCCTCACAGTTCCGTTGGGGTCGAGAAACAGCGTAAGCACACTTATTCAACCGTGCGAAACACCGAAATGCCCGTCGTGATCGGCCCGGCAGAAGTCGTTTGACCGCTTACCGTGAAACCTCGTCCGGTTACCGCTATGACGGCGGTTCGACCTTCTATCGCACTCGGTTTCACATCACTGTAGTTGTCAGATCTCAGTGACCGACCAGCCACCGGCAGCGATCACAGAGAGCTACCAAGTCTCCGAACCTCCTACAGGTGCGGATACGCGGTCAGGAAGACGACGTGGAACGAGAGAGCGGAGAAGAGCCAGTGGAGTTCGTGGACTCGATCGCAACAGGCTCCATCACCGCGGGACGGCCCGGTATGGCGACGCGCCACCTGCGTGCGGCCGGCCCCGCCGGTCAGCAGGCGGTCGCCGTCGCGCCGGGTGCCAACCGTCCGGTCTCCCCCTCCGCGGCGGTCGACCCTCGTACCGCGAGTGTGCGCCGTTACGAAGGCGGACAACTGGTCTGGCGCGTGCAGTGCGGCGATCTCATCAGCCGCGAGCGTGCCGTCACCGTGTTCGTCGAAGACAACCAGGTGGTTCTCGTCTCGCCGCCAGGAGAGACCGCGCGCCTGACGTCCGGCCAGCTCGGACAGCTCAGGGCAGCGCTCAACGAAGCCGCCAAGATGGCGGAAAGGTGACGGTGAGTTCTCCGTGGATCAGGTCCTAGGGCAAGTCCTCCGCAACGCGGTTTGGGAACGCCTCGACATGCTCTCCGATCTCGCGAACCGGGCTGACGCGCAGTCGCTCGTGTCGGTCGCTCGCTCGGAGCTCCCCCGGCTGACCGAGGGCTGGCGCGCGATGCTCCAGGCGCATGAACCCGACGAGCGCGGCGACTGCCCCACTTGCTCGACCCGCTGGCACAAGTGCAAGGCCCCCTGCTCGGTCTGGCAGGTCGCGCACGAGCACCTGGTCGCCGGCGGCCTCGCCCCCCAGCAGACCGTGGCCACCCAGGACCACCGGCGGGAGAACCGCCGCCGTGTCCCTGGTCAGAGTCGTGGCGTGAGCCCAGCCGAAACCACCGGCAGGCACGCACTGGTCAACCCGCGCAGGCCTGCCATCGGCGGTGTGCACGCTTGAAACTCTTCTTGAGAGACACCGCCTAGAAGCTGGCGAGCGAACGGCGGTCCGAGCGCCCCCTCGGCAACCACGCCACGAGCTCGCCTTCGCCGGAAGCGGTTCGCCCGTACCCCCGAACGCGACGAGCCGCTCTCGGTGATCACTCCGGTCCCCACCGCGATTAATCGAAAATTCTCGGCAGAACACCTAGCGAAGGCAGTAATCGGTCGCTAGGTTGATGATCACAAAAGCAGCGCGATACCTGCCAAGGAACACGCTGCCATCCCCCGAACTCCGCGGGCCGGTGCCGTTGCACTCCCCTCCCCCGACCGGCACCGGTCCGCGGTCTCCAAAACGCTCTAGCCGACGCCTTTCACCCGCGTGACCAGCACCGCGGCGATGACGGTGGACAGCGCCGAAGCCGCGAAGAGGCTCGGATAACCGCCCAGGTAGGCCAGGATCGGCGCGGTCAGCATCGGCGCCACCACCTGCGGCAGCGAGTTCGCGATGTTGATGACCCCGAGGTCCTTCGCCCGGTCCTGCGCGGTGGGCAGCACCTGCGTGAGCATCGCCAGCGCGACGGCCATGTACGCACCGAAACCGACGCCCAGCAAGGGCGACGCCGCGAGCGCGGCCGTCCAGTTCTGCCAGACGACCAGCACCAGCGCGGCGACGGCCATCACCGCTGACGCGGCGAGGACGTAGGGCTTACGTCGTCCGGACTTGTCGGAGAAATGCCCGGCGATGAGCGCGCCGACGATGAGGGCGGCGCCGTAGAGCCCCATCATGATCAACAGTCCGGTGTCCGGGTCTTCGTAGTGCACCGCGTCCTTGAGGAAGAACAGCAGGTACAGCGTCCCGAAGGCGTTGCCGAGGTTGATCATGAAGTGACAGCCCCACGCCCAGGCGAAGTCCGGATGCCTGCGCGGAGAGATCCACAGGTTCGACAGCACGTCGCGAGTCTTGGCCGACGGCCGATACGCGACCGGCAGCCGCGCGTCCGGCGTGCGCAGGACGAACGCCGCCGCGCCCGCCAGCACGATGGCCGCGCACACCGCGTAGCCCAGCGGAAGACCGGCGAGGTCGAGCATCACCACGACCACCACCGCGCCGAGTACGGTCCCGAGCATCTGCGCGATACCGACCAGCCCGCCGACCTGCGCGCGCTGGGGCACGGGCACCCGGTCCGCGATCGCCGAGACCAGCATCGCGAGCATTCCGTTCAGGCCCGCCTGCACCAAGCACCAGCCGAGCACCATGACCGCGACGTTCGGCGCGAACGCGAGGACGAGCAGCCCGGCCGCGGCGACCACGGCACCGGCGGCCGTCCACGGATGGCGGCGTCCCCGCGCGGAACAGGTGCGGTCCGAGAGCAGGCCCACGGCCGGGTTGGCGATCAGCGCGATGACCGCGCCGACCCCGGTGACCAGGCTGAACACGGCCTCTTTGTTGGCCGCGTCCAGGATTTCGGCCTGCTTCGGCAGCAGGACCTGGATGGGCGCGTAGACCCCGAGCCAGAGCGCGATGTTCGCGAAGAACAGCAGGCTCATCCAGCCCGCGCGGACCCTGGCGACCGGTTCGGCGAGCGCCTCGGGCAGTTCCCTGACCTCACTCATGGCGGATCAGTTCCCGGTACCAGCCGAAGGAATCCTTCGGTGTCCGCTTCTGCGTCTCGTAGTCGATGTGCACCAGGCCGAACCGCGGCTGGTAGCCCTTCGACCATTCGAAGTTGTCCATCAGCGACCAGACGAAGTACCCGCGGACGTCGACCCCCGCGTCCATCGCCTCGCGCACCGCGACCAGATGACTGTCGAGGAAGTCGATGCGCTCCTGGTCGTGGACGTGCCCGTCATCGGCGACGACGTCGTCGAAACTGCAGCCGTTCTCGGTGATGTAGACGGGCGGGAGGTGCTCCCGGTAGCGCTCGTGGAAGCCGACGAGCAGATCGCGCAGCCCGTGCGGGACGATCGGCGAATCGTTGGTGGTCATGGGATATCCCTCGATCGCGCGAAGCTCGAAGGGGAGCGGGTTGCCTTCACCGGGCGCCGCGACGCCCTGCGGCTCGTAGTAGTTCACCCCGTAGAAGTCGAGCGGCTGCGCGATGGTGGGCAGGTCTTCGGCGAAGTTCTTCGGGAGATGTTCGACGACCTGTTCGGGATAACGGCCCAGCAACACAGGATCCGCGTAAGTGCGGTTGATGAGGGCGTCGATCCATTCGCCCGCGGCCTTGTCCGCCGGCGAATCGGAGGCGGGCCAGATCGGCGAATGATTGTTGGCCGTGCCGACACTGCGGGCGCCGGCCGCGCGCAGGGCCTGGACGGCGAGACCGTGGGCGAGATTCTGGTGGTGCGCGGTGGGCAGGGCGTCGAGCAGCAGGGTCTTGCCCGGCGCGTATTCGCCGATCGCGTAGCCGAAGATCGACATGACCATGGGCTCGTTGAGCGGGATCCACATTTTCACCCGATCGGAGAACCGCTCGCCCAGGATGGCGGCGTACTCCGCGAACCGTTCGGCGGTATCACGGGAGAGCCAGCCACCCTTGTCCTCGAGCGCCTGCGGGAGATCCCAATGGAAAAGCGTCCCCACCGGGTCGATTCCGGCGGCGCAGACCTCGTCGATGAGCCCGTCGTAGAAGGCGAGGCCTTCCGCGTTGGGCTTTCCGTCGCCGTCGGGCTGGATTCTCGGCCAGGCGAAGGACATCCGGTACGCGCCGACGCCGAGTCCGGCCATCAACGCGATGTCGCCGGAGTAGCGGTGGAAGTGATCGGCCGCTACCTTGGCGTCCTCCCCCCGCGCGATCTTCCCCTCCGTTTCAGTGAACGTGTCCCAAATGGACTGTCCTCGGCCGCCCTCTCCGGTCGCCCCCTCGATCTGGAAGGCGGAGGTCGAGACACCCCACAGGAATTCGGACGGGAAGGTCGGATTCTCCACCGGCTACGCACCTTTCTCGAGAGACACAAGCTTCGGAGACACGGCCGAACATGAAAAGTTCTCAGATACTATGCCTTCACTCGACCGTGGGGAACCCTGTCGGGACGATAAAGTCGCAGATCAGCGAAGGAGGAGCCCGAGTGTCCGACATCCAGGCCGCGAAACCGCAGACGGAGACAACTCCGCTCCGGCGGCAGCCCGTCCAGCAACGCAGCGCCAAGCGCGTGGAGCAGATGCTCGACGCCAGCGCCCAGCTGATCGACGAGCTCGGTTACGAAGCACTGACGACCACGTTGATCGCGAAGCGCGCGGGGGTGGCCGTCGGTTCGCTGTACCAGTTCTTCCCCGACAAGCGGGCCGTGGTGCAGGCGCTGACGCAACGCAATCTCGAACGGTTCGTCGCCTCGGTGTCCGACACCCTGAACGAGCTCGCGCCCGAACACTGGTGGGATGTCGTGGACTCGATCCTCGACATCTACCTCGACATGCACCGCGAGGTCCCCGGATTCTCGAAGGTCCACTTCGGTGACGTCGTGGACCGGCAGCTTCTCGACGAGACGCGCGACAACAACGCCGTCATAGTCGACGCGCTCACCGACATCCTTTCGGCGCGGATCTCGTCGCCGCTGGACGACATCCGGTTCGCGCTGACGATCGCGAACGAGACGGCCGACGCGCTGCTGAAGCTGGCTTTCCGTCGTGATCCGCGTGGGGACGAGCGGATCGTGGCGGAGGCGAAGTCGGTGGTGAAGGGGTACCTGGCGAGCAAGTTCGGGGAGGCCTGAGTTTTCTGGGCGCTCCGGGTGGGCTGAAGGGGACTTTCGCCGCGTCCGATGCGGCGAAAGTCCCCTTCGCCCACGTCGGTCCACTATGGACTGATGATCGGCGGCCTGACTGTCCCCCCATGCCACCTTTTGAGACGCTGAGCGCCCCGAACTCGGTTTGGCGAGCCTTCCGCACACCGACGGATTCCCTGCTCCATTAGTGTGCACCGGCGACCCGGGCCCATGCCTCACCAGTCACACATGCCCCACCAGCCCCGCCACGACCTATCCTGAGCTGGCGTTATCCTGTTATCCACACAAGTTGTCCACACCCACCCACAGTTGTGGACAACTTCACCCTCCGCCCCTCGGAATCCTCTCCCCCGACACCCCCTCCCGATACGCTGGTGCGGGGCGCGCCCCCCTGGGACGGGTGGGGGTGGGGTCGCGCGGATCAGCCGAAGTTTTGGGCTTCGCCTCGGTAGGTGGGGACGGTCCGGTCGACGCGGTCGCCGATGACGACGTGGTAGTGCGTGAAGCGTTCGGCGAGTTCGCCGGCCTTCGCGTGGCGTAGCCAGACGCGGTCGCCGAGCCGCAGGTGGCGGGCGGCTTCGCCGGAGACGGGGGTCTGGACTTCGCCGGCGCCCTCGAACCCGAGCAGCGAGAGACCTTCGGGCAGGTAAGGCGTCGGCTGTCGCGAAGACTCCGTTGGGCCGGAAGCGATGTAGCCGCCGGAGAAGAGCGTGGCGACCTTCGGCGCAGGCCGCCGGACGACGGGGAGCGCGAACATCGCGGCCGGACGCGGTGAGAAGTGCGCGTAGCCGTCGAAGAGGGTGGGGCCGATCAGGCCGGAGCCCGCGGCTATTTCGGTAACGGCCGCTTCGGCGCCTGTCGATTCGACGCTGCCGCTGCCTCCGCCGTTGACGAACTCCAGATCCGCCAGGGCCCGCACCGCCTTGACCGCGGCCGCGCGGCGCTTCGCGATTTCCACAATGGACTTCCGCTGCATCCAGCCGACGACCGCGTTCTTGACGCCGCCACCCGCCGCGTCGCCGAGCCCGGCGATCTGGCCTTCGTACGCCATCATCCCGGCAAGCCGGAAACCCCTGCGGGACAGGATGGTTCGCGCCAGATCGGCGGCCTGCCGCGGGCTGAACACCGGCGAGCGCCGGGTGCCGACATGCACGCCGGGCAGGGGCCGCCACGAAGCGTCGAGTTCGAGACAGACCCGGATTTCGGCATGGTCCTGCCCCAGCGCGGCATCGACCAGGTCGAGGTGCTCCGGCGAATCGACCATGATCGAGATCGCCGCCCGCGCCCGGTCGTTCGCCACCAGCCGCCGCAGCGCGCCGTGGTCGGCGGTGGGGTACGCGACCACGATGTCGTCGGTCGTCCCCTGCTCGACGTGCCAAACGGCTTCGGCGAGCGAGTAGCACATGAGACCTTCGAAGCCGGGCCGCGCGAGCGCCCGCATCAGCAGGTATCGGCAGCGCACCGACTTGCTGACCACGCGGATCGGCTTGCCGCCCGCCCGCCGCAGCAGATCGGCGCCGTTCGCGTCGAAAGCATCCAAGTCGACTATCGCGAACGGAGGATCCAGATCCTTCGTCGCCAAGTCGTACACCGTCGCACTGGTCACCCGAACTAAGGTACGACAGAAGGGCTTGAAACGCGAATACTATTCACTTACTGTTTCGGCACTCACGACGACTGTTAGGTGGGCGCATGACTCGGTGGACCAACTGGGCCGGTACCGCGGCGGCGACACCCCTGCGTGTGCATCGGCCGCAGGACACGGGTGCGATCGCCGAGGCGATCGGCCGGACCGCCGCGGCCGGACGGCGCCTGCGCCCGCTGGGCAGCGGCCACTCGTTCACGGCGATCGCCGTGGCGAATTCCGACGCCATGGATTTGGCCGGCTGGACCGGTATCGCGTCGGCCGACGTCGCGAAAGGCCTGGTCACGGTCCGATCGGGCACCACGCTCAAGCGACTCAACGCCGAACTCGACGCGCTGGGGCTGGCGATGACCAACCTCGGCGACATCGACGCGCAGACCGTCGCCGGCGCGATCTCCACCGGCACCCACGGCACCGGCGCCCGGCTCGGCGGGATCGTCACCCAGATCGCCGCGCTCGAACTCGTGCTCGCCGACGGCACCGTGGTCACCTGTTCGGCGGACGAGCGCCCCGATCTCTTCGCCGCCGCGAGGGTCGGCCTCGGCGCGCTCGGCGTCATCAGCACGGTCACCCTGCAGTGTGAACCGTCGTTCCTGCTCTCCGCGCAGGAACGGCCGGAACCGCTCGAACAGGTCCTCGAAGGCTTCGACCAGTTCGCCGACGAGAACGACCACTTCGAGTTCTACTGGTTCCCCTACGGCAAGAACGCGCTGGTCAAGCGCAACAACCGGCTCCCGGCGGGCAGCGAACGCAAGCCGCTGAGCAAGGTGAAGGAATTCGTCGACTACGAGATCACGGAGAACGTCGCCTTCGGCGGGCTGTGCCGCCTCGGCCGCGCGGTACCGAAACTCGTGCGGCCGCTCGGCAGGTTCGCCTCGAACATCCTCTCCACCCGCGAATACAGCGACACCTCACATCGCGTCTTCGTGACCCATCGCGGCGTGCGGTTCGTCGAGTCGGAGTTCGCGATCCCCCGCGAATCACTGCTCGACGTCTTCGCCGAACTTCGCGCGTTCGTACCGAAACTGGAGAACCCGATCGCGTTCCCGGTCGAAGTACGCGTCGCCGCCGCGGACGACATCTGGCTCTCCACCGCCAACGGCCGCGACTCCGCCTACATCGCGATCCACCAGTTCGCCGGCATGCCCTTCCGCGAGTACTTCGCCGGATTCGCGTCGATCGTCGGCGAGGTCGGCGGACGCCCGCACTGGGGCAAGATGCACGACCTCGACGCGGCGACCCTCCGCTCGCGCTACCCGCGGTTCGACGATTTCTCGCGGGTCCGCAAGGAGGTGGACCCGGCCGGGATCTTCACGAACACCTACCTCGACCGGGTCCTCGGCACGATCTGAGCCGATGCAGACCTAAGCCGATTCGAAGAGCGCGCTGACCGACTCTCCGTTGTGGATCCGCCGCATCGCCTCCGCCAGCGCGGGCGCGATCGACAGGACCCGCAGCTTCGGGCTCTGTTCCTCCGGCGCGATCGGCACCGTGTTCGTGCAGACGACCTCGAGCACATCGGGCTGGCTGCCGATCCGCTCAAGCGCGCCGCTGGTGAAGAGACCGTGCGTACAGGCGACGCGGATCGAGCGCGGCTTCAGTTCGCGCAGTTTGGAGAGCAACTCGATCACCGTGCTCCCCTTGGCGATCTCGTCGTCGAGGACGATCACGTCGCGGCCGGTGATCTCACCGATCACCGAGCTGATCTCGACTCTGTCGTCGGCGAAGCGCTGCTTCGCGCCCGCGGCGACCTGCGCTCCGAGCAGCCGGGCGAAATGCGCGGCCTCCTTGGCGTTGCCGAGATCCGGCGAGACCACAGTGGTCGCGGAGAGGTCGTACTGGCGGAAGTGCCTGGCCAGCTCCTGCAGCGCGTGCAGGTGATCGACCGGAACGCTGAAGAATCCGTGCACCTGCGGCGAGTGCAGCGTCATCGCGAGGACACGATCGGCGCCGGCGGTCGCCATGAGATCGGCGACGAGGCGGCCACCGATCGAGATGCGCGGCGCGTCCTTCTTGTCCGACCGGGCGTACGAGTAGTGCGGCATGACGACGGTGATCCGCTTCGCCGACGCGCCCCGCGCGGCGTCCAGCATCAGCAGCAGTTCGACGAGGTGTTCCTGTACCGGCCGCACCAGCGGCTGGATCAGGAAGACATCGCGTTCACGGCAGTTCGCCTCGAGCTGGACTTCGAGGCAGTCGTTGGCGAACCGCTGCACCCGCACGGGATGCAGCGGAACACCGAGATGAGTACAGATCTCTTCGGCGAGCTCCGGATGTGCGCTACCGCTGAAAACCGCGATGTCCTCGCGCAAGGACCTACTCCGTTCACTTAACTGACGGATTACGTCCACACACTAGCCAGTACCGACGATTTCAGAGAGCGGAAACAGCCTGAGAGATAGGTGTATCACCCGAGATCGCTTCGAGGACGCGTCCCACCGTCGACGGATTGTCGAGCAACGCGACCAAGAGCGCGGCGACGTCCTGACGCGGGATCGGCCCGCGTCCGGTCGCTTCCGCGATCCGGATCTCTCCGGTGCCGTCTTCGTCGGTGAGCTGTCCCGGCCGCAGGATCGTCCATTCGAGATCGCGGGCGCGCAGATCGTCCTCGGCCGCTTTCTTCGCTTGGAGATAGACGCGGAAATCGTCCGATACGTCCGCGGTCTCCCCTTTGTCGGCACCCATCGAGCCGACCTGGATGTGCCGACGCACGCCCGCCCGCTCGGAGGCCGCCGCGAAAAGTCCCGCGGCCGCCCTGTCCACAGTGTCCTTGCGAGCCGTGCCGCTGCCGGGCCCGGCTCCGGCGGCGAAGATGGCGGCGTCGGCGCCATCGAGCACCTTGGCCACGGCGTCCACATCGGACTTTTCCAGGTCGAGGACGACGGCTTCGGCACCGATCGCCTCGAGGTCGGCGACGTGATCGGGATTGCGCACGATCCCCACCGCCTGATCACCGCGCCCGGCGAGAAGTTTCTCCAGCTTCAGCGCGATCTGTCCGTGTCCACCCGCAATGACTACTCGCATGGACCCGACAGTAGTGCGTCTACTCGACTTCGGCAGGGGCCTCGGTGGCGCGCAGCAGCTGGTCGTAGACGATCTCGTTGACCAGGCGCGAGACCGGGTCCTCGTCCAGGATCATGCGCTCGTTGTGCCCCTCGAGGTCGAGGTCGGTCACCGCGTTGGGGTCGGCCGCGACGATACCGAGCCCGTAGGCGCGGGCACGCGGCAGGCAATTGCCGACGTAATCTTCCGTCAGTACGGCTGGCGATGGGAGCACCATCGCGGCCTCGCCGTAACGTGCGAACGGGACCGCTGAGGCCATCGCGGTGCGCCAGTGCCGGGCGACCGCGAGGACGCCGATGATCTCGGCGGCCGGCGCGGGTGCGGTCGCGGCCAGCTCTGGCCATGTCCAGGTGTCGACGGTGGCGCGATCGACGACGGGACCCATACCCATCGCGATGCGCTCCGCGTGCACGTCGGTGCGGAGCCGGGCGACCACGCAGATCTTCCGGCCGAGCACGGTGGTCTCCGGCAACACGATGCCGTTCCAGCCGAGCAGGGCCGCGGCCTTGCGCGAAAGCTCCTCGACGCTCGCGGGCAGTTCGATCGGCGGCACCACCCGGCTCGGCAGTGACCGGCTGCGCTTCGCGCCACCGGCGACCGTCGAGCTCTCCATGTTCGGTGTAGCCGCCACGTTCCGCCTCCTTCGAACCTGGTTTCCCTAAGGCTCTTCATCCCGTGCCGCCTCGGAGGAAGCGGCACATGAACTGTCTAACAGGGCGGGGACGCGGGGGCGCCGGACAACGCGAGTGGCTGCGATCGACGGCGCCTTGTCATCGGTGACCGGTCGGCAGGCGGTCATTCGACTTCAGTCCGACCGTGCCGCCAACCGAGTGAGAGCGAGGTAAGTGGTGTTACCCGGCGTCTCCGAACGGTCACGGGTATGGACTGATCGCTACCGGACACAGACGCGGCAAAGGAAGCGAAACGTTAGGCCATCCGGCCCAGTGCACACTCATTCCACTGTGGACATTTCTGGGGCTTCCCAGGTCAAGGTCATGAGAACGTCGCGGTTCGGAGGAGTTCCTCGACGCCTGGCGTCCGCCACTCGTCCATCACCACGATTTGCCTGTCCGCAACGAACCAGATCCGCTGGGTCACTTGCGCCTCGCCGCTGCCACCCGTCTGTCCACGAGGAACACAGTCGACGACCCACTCCTCGTAGGTCGCCGTGGCGGTGCCGATCGGTGCGGTGGCGGAAACCGTCTTGGTAGCGTCACCCTCTTGGCGGAGGTCCTTGCGGCCGGCGGCGTTGCAGGCGCGGCCGCCCGCGCTGCGGCGGTACAGCTCGCCCGGCCGATAGGCCGGCTGCTCCGCGGATTCCTTCGTGTTGTCGGTGATGAGGAAGTAGCGGCAGTTGAAGTACTTCTTCGGATCCGGGCAACTCGAATCGACGATCACCTTCTCGAGTCCCTGCGGCACCGCCGTCCAGCCCGGCGGCAGATGCAGGGTCAGCGCGCCGACCGCCACGTCGGTGAGCCCTTGCGCGGGCGGCGCGGCCGAGGTCCCCTTCAGCGGTTTTCCGCCGGTCACGCCCGCGGCGAGTTCCGGATTCAGGAGATCGGCGACCTTGTCGTAGGGCAGCGTGTAGTTCTGGACGCCACAGGCGGTGGCGAAGCCGAGCCTGTTGAGGTCGACGGTGATCTCGACGGCCGTCGGGGTGAACGCGAGCCACACCTTCCGCTCGTCGGTGAGGTCGGCCGTCTTGAGGGGACGGTACGGGAAGTAGGCGTTGGCAGGGCCGCACTGCTCCTTGTCGGGCCAGAGCAGTTCGGCGAGGGTCCGCAGTCCGTCGTCGGTGAACTTCCCGGGGGCGAACAGTTCGGCGGGCGTGAGTGCCTTGCCCTCCTTCAGGTCGATCGTCACCGCGTCACGACCGTTTCCCCAGGTCGAATGCGGTTTGTTGGTGAGGTCATGGGTGTAGCTCACCGAGAGGTACCGCTCGTTCTGCGAGCGGATCTCGGCCTTCGTGAGGAGTTCGTACGGCCCGCGTTCCGGCTCCAGTTTGGCCGCGCCGGGGCCGGTCTTGCGGTTCCACTCGTCGATCGGCGCGGTCAGGGCGTCGTTGACCCGCTTCAGCCAGGCCTGGTCGGTGGACCCGGACACCTCTGGATAGTCCCCGGTGTAGGCGAGGTTCGTTCCTGGCACGGTGCCGGTGCGGTTCTTCATGGCGACCTTGAGCGCGACGGCCTGCTGAGTCGTCGGCGGTGACTGCGGCGGGGTGCTCGCGTCGGAGAAGACGACCACCGAGCCGACCACCGCGGCCGTCGCCGCGACGACACCGATGGCGACCTTCAGCCCGGCCGCGATCCCGCCGGTCGACGCGGCCACCGCGCCCGTTCCGGCGGCGGCGACCCCGGGCGCGGCCGCCGTACCCGCGCCGAGCAGGGCCAGCGGCGTCACCGCGGCGAGCAGGCCCGTCGCCTTCGCCAGCCGTGACCAGCCCTTGCGTTCCCAGTCGTCGCCGTAACCCGCGCGGGCGACACGTTCCAGTTCGCCGACGAACATGAGCGCGTCGACCGGTCGTTTCGACGGATCCTTCGCCATCCCCAGCGCGACGATCTCGTGCACCGGTTCGGGTGCTTCGCCGAATGGGATGGGCGCGTGTTCGTGCAGCGTGCGGAGCACCTCGGTGTCGTCGGCCTGATACGGTCGATGACCGGCGACGCACTGGAAGAACACACAGGTCGCGGCGTAGACGTCGGTCGCGGGAGTGGACTGTCCACCCGCCCATTGTTCGGGCGCCATGTACGCCGGCGTGCCGACCGCCGGACCCCGGTCACCGGCGAGGACTGCCGTGCCGAAGTCGACCAGCTTGCTCTCGCCGGTGTCGGCGACGAGGACGTTGCCCGGTTTGTAGTCGCGGTGGACGACGCCGACGGAGTGCGCCGCGGCCAGCCCGAGCAGCGATCCCTTCAGCACCGCGAGCGCGGCTTCGGGCTCGAGAGCGCCTTCGGCCTGAAGTACCGCGCGCAGCGAGACCCCGTTGATCGCCTCCATCACGATCGCCGCGCCCTGCGGCGTCTCGAAGAACTCGTACAGCCGGACGACGTGCGGGCTCGACACCCGATGCAGCGCCAGCGCTTCCTGCCGGAACGCGGTCAGATACGCGGGATCCGCGGCGAAGCGGGAGAAGAGGTATTTGATCGCGACGATGTGGCCGGTGTTGTCCTGGCGTGCCAGGACAACACGGCCGAAGGTGCCCTCCCCCAGCTGCTCCAGCTCGGTGAAGCCGGGCAGTCTCCACTCGTCGGTCAGTGCCACCGTGCCTCTTCCAAAATCTTGTCGAGTCCTGGAGTGTTCCACTCGTCGACGATCACGAGCTGCGTTTTCGGCAGAAACCACACTCGCTGGGTGACGATCCCGCCGCCAGAACACGTGAGCTGCCATTCCTCGTAGGCGGCCTTCTTCGTTCCGATCGGCCGAAGCTCCTTCGCCTGCAAGACGGGCGAACCCTGTGTTTCAGCTGGTACCCCGAGGGAATGACACGGACGCGGGCCGGTCGAGCGGTTGTACGGCTTGCCCGGTTCATACGCCGGAGTAGACGGATCGACCCGCGAGTTGTCACTGAAGAGAACGTGCGCGCACTGCGCCCCCGAGCACTGGTCGACGGTCACCAGAGAGCGCTCAAGCGTCGCGCTGGACCGCAGCGACCACTTCTCCGGTGTGGTGATGGTGAACGCGCCGACGTCGTCCTCTTTGGTCCGTTGCGCCGGTGTGTCGCCGAGCAGCTTCTTGACCCTGGGACTCAGCAGATCGAGCAGCCGGTCGTAAGGCACGGTGACCGTCGTCGGGTTGCAGACCATCGGATACCCGAGTGCGAAGGCGCTGAGGTGGAAGACCATCCCGCCCGCCGCGGGCGCCGCCTGCACGATCGACGCTTCTTCGGTGTACGGATCCGACATCGACCTGGCGGGGAGATGCTTCGGCTCCGATGGCGGCTCGGCGAGGCATTCACCTGGTCTGGCCGAGGCGTAGAGCCGGTCTTCCAGTGTCAGCATCCGTTCGGCGTTGCCCTCGACGTTGTCGAACAGGTTCGGGGTCGAGATCACGTCGCCGCCGGACAGGTCGATCACGAGGGTGCGAACGTCGTAGCCGCCGTGGTTTCCGAGCTGCACGGTTTCGACCGAACGTTCGTAGACGACCGAGAGCAGCTTGTCGTCCTGGCGCAGGACCTCGGCCTTGGTGGTCATATGCGGGATGTCGCCGTCGGGTTCCTTCTCCGGCGGGTTGCCCGGCGACCAGACGCTCGTGAGCCAGCCGTCGATCGGCGCCATCAACGCCTTGTTGACCCGCTCCTCGACGGCCTTGTCCTTCAGTCCGCTGATCCGGACGTACTTGCCGTTGTAGTCGAAGCCGTTGAGCTTCTCGGTGCGGGTGCGGACGTCGACCCGCAGGGCGGCGAGCGTCGTCGTCCGCGGTGACGGCTGGTCGTCGCTGCCGGCGTCGACCACCACGACCGTGCCGACGGCGGCAGCGGTGACGGCGGCGATCGCGGCGGTCACCTTGAGGCCGAGCGCGATCCCGCCGCCGGTGGTCGCCGCGACCCCGCCGACCACGCCACCCGCGATGACCGGCGCGGCGGCCGTCCCGGCTCCGAGCAGGGCCAGCGGGGACAGGGCGACCAGGACACCGGCGCCCTTGGCGAGCCAGTGCCGGCCGTTGCGCTCCCAGTCGTCGCCGTACGCCTTCCGCGCGGAAGACTCCAGTTCGGCGACGAACCCGGCCGCGCCCGACGGCCGCTGGGCGACGTCCTTCGCCATGCCGCGCGCGATGAGGTCGCGGACCGGTTCGGGGACCTCACCGAACGGGATCGGCGCGTATTCGTGCAGTGTGCGGAGCACTTCGGTCTGTTCGGCCTCGTACGGCCGGTGCCCGGCGACGCACTGGAAGAAAACGCAGGTCGCGGCGTAGACGTCGGTCGCGGGGGTGGCGATCCCGCCTGCCCACTGCTCGGGCGCCATGTACGCGGGGGTGCCCGCGGCGACACCGGTCTGCCCGGCGAGGACGGCGATGCCGAAGTCGACCAGTTTGCTTTGCCCCTCGCGGGTGACCAGGACGTTGGCCGGTTTGTAGTCGCGGTGGACGGTGCCTGCGGCGTGCGCGCCGGCGAGGCCGAGCAGCGAGCCCTTGAGGATGGCCAGCGCGGCTTCGGGTTCGAGCCTCTCCTGGCGGCCGAGGATCTCTTTCAGGGAGATTCCGTGAACCGCTTCCATGATGATGGCGGCACCCTGTGGGGTCTCCACGAACTGGTGCAGACGGGCGGTGTGCGGTCCCGAAACCCGGCTCAGGATCTGCGCCTCATGGCGGAATTCGGCCAGCCGCCGCGGGTCCGCGGCGAACCGCGTGTACAGGTATTTGATGGCCACGACCTGGGCGGATTCCTCGTGCCGCGCCAGCACGACACGCCCGAACCCGCCTTCGCCCAGCGACCCCAGCTCGGTGAAACCCGGCAAGGCCCAGTCGTCCACAGATTCCTCCGCGATTCCCGATCGTGCCCCCTTGGAGGTGAGCTGCGCCGCAGCGGTTCCCCGCCTTCCGGGTTTAGGGTTACTCGTCGGTCACTTAGCCCGTTGCGATGGAGGAACGATGCGTTCGCCGAAGGATTTCTTCGCCCCGCTCGCGGTGGGGGCGCCCGAACCGCTCCGCCAGATCCCCGTGCCTCCTTCGCGGATGATCCACTTCTTCGATCCCAGCAACGAGAAGATGGCGGCCAAGGTCCCGGATCTCGCCAAGAAGGTCGACGTCCTGCTCGGGAACCTCGAGGACGCGGTGCGCGCCGACCGCAAGGAGGCCGCGCGGAACGGGCTCGTCGCCATCGCCAAGGCGAACGACTTCGGGAAGACGCAGCTGTGGACGCGCGTCAACAGCCTCGACTCGCCGTGGGTGCTCGACGACCTGATCACGCTGGTCACCGAGATCGGCGACAAGCTCGACGTGATCATGGTGCCGAAGGTCGAAGGCGCGCAGGACATCCACTACGTCGACAGGCTGCTCGCGCAGCTCGAAGCGCGAGCGGGCCTGACGAAGCCGCTGCTGGTGCACGCCATCCTGGAGACCGCCAGCGGCGTCGCGAACGTCGAGGAGATCGCCGGCGCGAGCCCCCGGATGCAGGGCATCTCGCTCGGCCCGGCCGACCTCGCCGCGAGCCGCCGGATGAAGACCACCCGGGTGGGTGGCGGGCATCCCGGTTACCTCGTGCGCACGGACCCGACCGGCGAAGACCTGAACGAGGGACGCACGACGTATCAGCAGGACCTTTGGCATTACACCGTCGCGCGGATGGTCGACGCCTGCGCGGCGAACGGGATCCTGCCGTACTACGGGCCGTTCGGCGACATCCGTGACGTCGTGGCCTGCGAAGACCAGTTCCGCAACGCGTTCCTGCTCGGCTGCGTGGGTGCCTGGAGCCTGCATCCGGTGCAGATCGACATCGCCAAGAAGGTGTTCTCACCCTCTCCCGAGGACGTGGCCTGGGCGCGGCGCGTGATCGCCGCGATGGGTGACGGCACCGGTGCCGTGATGATCGACGGGAAGATGCAGGACGACGCCTCGGTGAAGCAGTGCCGGGTGGTCGCCGAACTCGCCGACGCCCTGGCCGCCGACGACCCCGAACTCGCCGCCGCCTACGACGCCGCCGGCAGTGTTTGACATCACGCGATCGCGAACACGTCCACGGGCCGCGGCTGATCGAACACCCGCCAGTCGCCACCGCACGGCGGCCCGCAGCCGCGTTGGCGAGGCCTGCCGGCCAAAACGCGTGATCCGAAAAGATCAGGAGGCTTCCGAATGAATCCCCGCCGTTCCGTCCTGTACATGCCCGGCGCGAACGAAAGAGCACTGGAAAAAGCCAAGACGCTCGACGCGGACGGGCTGATCCTCGACCTCGAAGACGCCGTCGCGCCCGACGCGAAGGAAGCCGCTCGTGAGCGGGTCTGCGTCGCCGCGTCTTCGAAGGAGTACGGCGAGCGCGAGGTGACCATCCGCGTCAACGGCCTCGACACCGAATGGCACGACGCCGACCTCCGGGCCGCCGCGCAGGCGGGTCCGGCCGCGATCGTGGTGCCGAAGGTGAACTCCGCCGCCGAGGTGCACAACATCGAGCGCGCGCTGGAACTCGGCGGCGCACCCGATCACACGAAGATCTGGGCGATGGTCGAAACCCCGGTCGCGATGCTGCACGCCGAGGAGATCGCGTCGGCGTCCGAACGGCTGACCGTGCTGGTCATGGGCACGAACGACCTGGCGAAGGAACTGCACGCCGAATTCGTCCCCGGCCGCGCGCCGCTGCTCGGCGGGCTTTCGCTGGCACTGCTGGCCGCGCGGGCGACCGGCAAGGCGATCCTCGACGGCGTCTACAACGACGTGAAGGACCTCGAAGGCTTCGAGGCGGAATGCCTGCAGGGGCGCCAGTTCGGCTTCGACGGCAAGACGCTGATCCACCCGACGCAGCTGGAGCCGTGCAATCGGATCTTCGCGCCGTCAGAGGAGGAGATCGAACGGTCGCGCAAGATCATCTCGGCATTCGAGGAGGCACAGGCGGCCGGGCAGGGCGTCGTGACCGTTGACGGGCGGATGATCGAAAACCTGCACGTGGACAACGCGCGGCGGATCCTGGCGCTGGCGGAAGCGATCGGCGGCTGACAGGAACGTGCGGCGAACAGCCGCGTCCATGAACTGTTGGCCGTGATGTAGGCAGCGACCTGTGGGGAGATGAGACCGGCAAGGTCTTGCACGTCCTTCCAGTGCCCCAGCAAATCGACAGCGAGCAGCGGCTCGTGGTGAGCGACGCGGTTGCGAAGCCTGTGTAAGCGCTCTACGTGCCGGTCGACGTCACGACGGTCGGTCCCGGCACGAAAAGGCCAAGTGCAGGTACGGGATCCACAGCGGGTCGTGATGACGTCTCGCGGACAGGTACCGCCAGAAGCCGAAGCTGAGTTCGGCGATCATCTTTCCGGGCGACGGCGATGGCCGCTTGTCCGAACCGCAAGGGCGGTTGACCTTCGGGGTCGCGTTCTTGATCGCTTCGGCAAGCAGTCTTCGGCTTGTCTCGTTGACGTCGTACCGCGTACCGTTCGCCGCTTTCTGCCACCGCGACGGGAAGATCATCGTCGCCTGGAAGACCCAGTGCGCCTTTCCCTCTGCGACGGCATGGCCCAGTGCCCGGTCATAAGCGTTGCGCAAGGCGACTTCCAGGTGCGACAGGTCGTGATGGATCGCTGCGGATACCGCCGTGTTCCACTCGTACAAGCCCACGGCTTGCTCCCGTTCCTGGTTCGCCGCTTGCGGGAAGACCTCGAACCTTGGCTTCGACAGCCAGGTTTCGATCCAGTCCCCCGCACCAGCGCTGGTCATCCTCGGAACTCCTGCCTAGGGATTCGCCGTCCACTCGACGTGGCCGACAAATTTGCTATGCTTGCCGACGAATAGCCCCGGATGGCCCCTGACCTGCTGGTCATGTCACCGGGGCTTTGATCTTTTCGCTTGCTGGCAGGCAAGGCAACGACGGCAGGACAGGGCGTCGTGCCTGACGCAATTCGTCCTCTGGTTGCGGTAGATGAACGCGCATCTACCGCAACCAGAGGACGAATTGCGTCAGGGGCGGGGCCAGGGGCGGGCAGGGGGGCGAAGGGTTTCGTAGGCGGCAGCGGCGCGAAGGACGTCGAGGTCGGCGAAGCGGCGGCCGCTGATCTGGAGGCCGATGGGCTGGTCATCGCTCGTGTAGCCGCAGTTGATCGAGACGGCGGGCTGGCCGGACATGTTGTACGGCACGGTGAACGCGATGTGCTCGAACGGACGGCGCGGGTCGTTGGTCGGCGAAGGCCACTCCGCTGGCGGGGCCGAGACGGGGCACGTCGGTGACAGGACGACGTCGAAGCGTTCGGTCTCGCGCAGGGTCGCGACGGCGATGGCGTCGATCTGCGCGAAGCCGCGGTAGGTGTCGACACCGCTGACGTCGGCGCCGCCGGCGGCCCAGTCGGCGATGTACGGCAGGACCTTCGCGCGGCGTTCTTCGGACAGTGTGGACATGTCCGACCAGGCTCGGACGCGCCAAAAGGTGTCGAGCCCGTCGAGCATTTCGCGGCGCAGGAACGGTTCCACCGGTTCGACGACGGCGCCCGCGGCTTCGAAGGCCCGCGCGGCCTCGGTGACCGCCGCGAGGATGTCCGGCGAGACGGGGAGGCCGACGCCGGGGTCGAGGTGGAGACCGATCCGTAGGCCCTTGACCCCGACTGACAGCGACTCCCAGTCAAGTGAGGACGCCGGCAGCGAAAGGTGGTCGCGACCGTCCACACCGGACAGAACGCTCATCAGCAGCGCGGTGTCGGCCACGGTCCGCGTCATGGGCCCGGCGACGCGGCCGAGGAACGGCGGATCGACCGGCACGCGACCGAAACTCGGTTTCAACCCGACCAGGCCACACCAACCGGCGGGCAGCCGGATCGAGCCGCCGATGTCGGTACCGACGTGCAGCGGGCCGTAGCCGGCGGCGGCCGCCGAACCGGCGCCGGCGCTGGAACCGCCGGGCGTGCGCGCCGTATCCCACGGGTTCCGCGACGCGGTGTGGAAACTCGACAGCCCGGACGTCAGCATCCCGTAGTCCGGCATGGTCGTCTTGCCGAGCAGGACCCCTCCGGACTCGCGCACGCGAGCGCCCGCCGGGGCGTCGTCAGGCGCGGGCACCAGCGAGGTGGCGGCCGTGCCGAGCGGGACCGGGGTGCCGCGGGTCGCGATGTTCTCCTCGAGGGTCAAGGGAACGCCGTCGATCGGGCCGAGGCGTTCCCCGGCGTGCCAGCGGCTTTCGGACGCCTTCGCGTCTTCACGCGCGCCGCCCGGGTCGTACGCGTACAGCGCGTGCAGTTCGGGCTCGCGCGCCTCGACGCGGGCGAGGACCGCTTCGGTGACCTCGACCGGCGACAACGTTCTCGCGCGGTACTGGGCGACCAGTTCGACGGCGGTCAGATCGGGCAACTCCGGCACAGCGGAACTCCTCACGTCGCGGGCGGTTCGAAGCGGCCGTCGACCGCGGTCCAGCCGCCGTCCACCGCCAGCACGGACCCGGTCACGAACGACGACGCGTCGGACGCCAGATAGACGACGGCGCCGGCGAGTTCGTCCGGACGTGCCCAGCGGCCGAGCGCCCCCTTGGTCGCGTAGGCGTCGTACCAGGCCGGATCCGCTTTGATTTGCGCGGTGAGCGGAGTCTCGACGACGCCGGGAGCGATCGCGTTGACCCGCACCCCGGCCGGGCCGAACTCCGCCGCGGCCGTGCGGAACAGCTGCACGAGACCGGCTTTCGTCGCCGCGTACGGCCCCTGACCGGGCTCGACGGTCGTACCGCGGATCGAGGAGAACCCGATGACGCTGCCCCTCCCGCGCTCGACCATCCCCGCGCCGAACGCGCGGACGACCTCGAACGTCGCACCGAGGTTCAGCGCGATCACCCGGTCGAATTCCTCGCGCGAGTACTCGAGCAGGCGTTTGCGCACGTTGGTCGCGGCGGTCAGCACCACGACGTCGATCTCGCCGAGTTCTTCCGCCGCTCGCGCGGCCGCACCGGACTCGAGCAGGTCGATCTCGTAGGCCTCCCCCGCACCGGTTTCCTCGGCGGCGGCGACATCGCGGTCCGCGACGATCACTTCAGCGCCGTGCGCGGCCAGCGCCCGAGCGGCTTCGCGGCCGATGCCGCTGCCTCCGCCGAGCACCACGGCCCGTCGTCCGCCGAGGCGGAACAGGTTCTCATAGCTCATGGCCGCAGCACCGCCATCCTCGTCACGGTCAGTTCCTCGACCGCGAACCGCGGCCCTTCCCGCCCGATCCCGGAGTCCTTCACGCCGCCGTACGGCATGGTGTCGGACCGGAAACCGGGCACCTCGTTGACCACCACACCGCCGACGTCGAGTTCGTCGAGCGCGCGGAACGCGGTCTTCAAGGACGTGCTGAACACCGAAGCGTGCAGGCCGTAGCGCGACGCGTTGACCGCGTCGAACGCTTCGTCCACTCCTGCCACAGTGCGAAAGCAGACGACGGGGCCGAAGATCTCTTCGTCCCAGCATTCGAGGCCCTCGGGCACGTCGAGCAGCACCGTCGGGCGCAGCACTGTTCCGTCCACACCGCCACCGACCAGCCGCGCACCCGCCGAAGTCGCTTTGTCGACCCATTCCTGAACGCGCCGTGTCGAACCCTCGTCGATCAGCGCCGACACCCGCGTCTTCTCGTCGCGGGGATCACCGCCGACGACCTCGCCCAACCGCGCCAGCACGCTTTCGGTGAACTCCTCGGCCACCGCTTCGACGACCAGGACGCGTTGCACCGAAATGCAGGCCTGGCCGGACGCGTAGAACCCGCCGCGCAGCACGGCGTCGGCGGCCGCGTCGAGATCGGCGTCCTCGGCGACGACGAGCGCGGCGTTGGAACCCAGCTCCAGCAACGTCTTCGTCGGCGCGGCGTCGCGGGCGATCCGGTGCCCGACCAGCGCGGATCCGGTGAACGACACCGCACCCACCCGCCTGTCCGTTGTCAGCGCCGCCCCGACCGCCGCGTCGCCGGTGACCAGCTGGACCATCGCGGGCAGGTCGGTCAGCGAGCGCACGAGGTGCACGAGCCACAAGGTCGCCAAGGGCGTCTGCGGGGCGGGTTTCACCACCACCGGGCAGCCCGCCGCGATGGCGGGCGCGATCTTGTGCGACGCCAGCAGCAGCGGATAGTTGAATCCGGCGATGCCGACCACGACGCCGATCGGCTTACGCTTCCAGAACCCGACCAGCCCGTCGCCGGACGGCAGCAGGTCGAGGGGCACGGTCTCGCCGTGCAGCCGGGAAACCTCTTCGGCGGCGGCCTGCCAGGTGACGATCGTGCGGGCGACCTCGACACGGCAATCCACCAGCGGTTTGCCGGTCTCCAAGACCAGCAGCCGCTCGAAGGCCTCGCGCCGGGCTTCCAGAGCGGCGGCGACGTGGTTCAACAGCGTGCGACGGGTACGCGATGGCAAGGCCGCGACCTGCTTGAACACCGCGACGGCCTCGTCGATCGCCCGCGTGGCCAGCTCCGGCGTCCCGACCGGCGCCCGGCCGATCTCGCTCCCGTCGTACGGGAACGTCACCGGCTCAGTGTCCACAGTGGACATCCAGCCGTCGCCGATCGGCAGTCCTTCCGGGTACTCAAGCATCGTCGCCTCCGTTACGAAGCCGCGCCAGCTCGGCGCGCAGGTTCGGCGCGGCCGCCAGCAGCTCCCTGGTGTACTCGTGTTCCGGCGCGTCGTAGACCTGGTCGACGTCACCCATCTCGACGATCTCCCCGCGCCGCATCACCGCGACCCGGTCGCAGACGTGCCGCACCACACCGAGGTCGTGCGAGACGAAGACCAGCGTCAGCGAGTACAGCTCGACCAGCGACGCGAGCAGGTCGAGGATCTGTTTCCGCACCGAGACGTCGAGCGCGCTCACCGGTTCGTCCGCGATGAGGACGCTCGGGTTCGGCGCGAGCGCCCGCGCGATCGAGACGCGCTGCCGCTGCCCGCCGGAGAACTGGTGCGGGTGCCGGCCGGCGGCGTCTTCGGGCAGGCCGACCGCCTTCAGCAGCTCCGAAACCCGCGCGGGGTCTCGGCGTCCCAAGGGTTCGGAGATGATGTCGCGCACCCGCATCCGCGGATCGAGCGAGCCCATCGGGTCCTGGAAGACGATCTGCAGTTCCGACCGAAGGAAGCCGAGTTTCCGTTCGGGCAGCGTGTCGACGCGCTTGCCCTGGAACGAGACACTGCCCGCCGTCGGCTTGTCGAGAGCGGCCAGCAATCTGACCAAAGTGGACTTCCCCGAGCCAGACTCGCCGACGATCCCGAAGCGCTGACCAGCCTCGACGTCGAACGAAACCCCGCGCAGGGCGTGCACGTCGCGGCGTGGGTAGCGGCGTTCCAGGTCCCGGACCTCGATCATCATCGGCTCGCCTCCAGATCCGAAGCGGCCAAAAGCTTCTTGGTGTACTCGTGCTGGGGAGCGGTGAGCACTTCGCGGGTGGTTCCGGCCTCGACGATCTCGCCGTCCAGCATCACCAGCACCCGCTCGCACACCGACGCCACGACGGCGAGGTCGTGCGTGATGAACAGCAGCGCGCTCTCCCGCTCGCGGACGCCGTCGAGGATCAACTCCAGGATCTGCGCCTGCACGGTGACGTCCAACGCGGTCGTCGGCTCGTCGCAGATCAGGAGCTTCGGATCGTTGGCCAGCGCGATCGCGAGCACCACGCGTTGCCGCTGCCCACCGGAGAGCTGATGCGGATACGCGCGGAAAGTCCCTGGCAAACCGACGGAATCCAGCAACGTCTCCGCCGCCGCGCGGTGATTCCCGCGATCGCGGTGGATCCGCATCGGCTCGGCCACCTGCGCGCCGACCCGCATCGCCGGGTTCAGCGCCGTCATCGGCTCCTGAAACACCATCGACAGTTCGTTGCCGCGCAGCCGCGACAGTTCCTTCTCCGGCGCGGTCAGCAACTCGCGGCCGTCGAGCTTCACCGAACCGGACGCGGCGAGTTCTTCGGGCAGCAGGCCCATGATCGACAACGCCGTCAACGACTTCCCCGAACCGGACTCGCCGATCAATCCGACGCGCTCGCCGCGCGCGATGTCGAACGAGACGCCGCGGACCAGGTCACCGATGCCGAGGCCGTGGACTTCGAGGGTCATAGCCGCACCGCCAATCGAGGGTCGAGACGATCGCGGAGGCCGTCCCCGAGCAGGTTGAAACCGAGGACGGCGATGGCGATCGCGACGCCGGGTACGAGCGCGAGCCGCGGGTGCAGGGTCAGGAACACCTGGGATTCCTGCAACATCCGGCCCCACGATGGCGTCGGCGGCCGCGTGCCGAACCCGAGGAACGACAACGCCGCTTCCGCGAGCACGGCGATCGCGAACGACACGGACGCCTGGACGATCAGCATTCCGGAGATGTTCGGCAGCACGTGCCGCGCGGCGATGGTCAGCCGCGACCGGCCCGCCGACCGCGCGGCCAGCACGAATTCGCTGCTCATCACCTGCAGCGTTCCCGAGCGGGCGATCCGGGCGAAGGCCGGGATGGTCGCGATGCCGATCGCCACCATCGCGGTCAGCGTGTCGGCCCCGAACACCGCGCCGAACATGATCGCCAGCAGCAACGCGGGGAACGCGAGCACGAGGTCGTTGACGCGCATGACGAACTCGCCGAGCCACCGCGACGACATCCCGGCGAGGATGCCCAGCGGCGTCCCGATCAGCGCGGCGATCCCGACCGCGACCACGCCGACGTACAGCGTCGTCTGCGCGCCGACCATGAGCTGGCTGAGCACGTCGCGGCCGAAGCCGTCCGTGCCCAGCAGATTGGCGCCGCTGAAGTCGTGCAGCCGATGGGCCGCGTCGACCTTCACCGGGTCGAACGGCGTCCACACGAACGAAAGCAGCGCGGCGAGCACGATCAAAGCGACCAGTGCGCCGCCGATCACGAGACTGCGATCGCGCATCAGGAACCCCGCAATCTCGGGTCGAGCACCGTGTAGAGGACGTCGACCACGAAATTCACCAGCAGCACACCGACCACCAGCACCAGCACGATCCCCTGCACGGACACCAGATCCCGTGACGCCACCGAGTCGAGCAGCATGCTGCCCAAGCCCGGCAGGACGAACACGCGCTCGACGACGACCGCGCCGATCAGCAGCGTCGCCAGTTGCAGGCCCAGCACCGTCACCACCGGCACGGCGGCGTTGCGCAGCCCGTGGCGGAACAGCGCCTGGAACGGCCGAAGTCCTTTGGAGCGCGCGGTGCGCAGATAGTCCTGCCCGAGGGTGTCGAGCACGGCGGAGCGGGTGTATCGGGTCAGTACGGCCCCCTGCACGAGGCCGAGTGACAACGCCGGAAGGACAAGGCCGCGGAGGAATTCGCCAGGGTCTTGCACCGGCGGTGTCCAGCCACCGGAAGGCAGCCAGCGCAAGTGCACCGCGAAGATCTGCACCAGGATGATGCCGGCGAGGAACGCGGGAATCGCGACGCCGATCTGCGAGAGCCCGGAAACCGCGGTGCCATCGGCTTTCCGGCGCCGCACGGCGGCGAACGTCCCGGCCGGGACCGCGATCAGCAACGCGACCAGCATCCCGGCCCCGACCAGCCACAACGTCACGCCGAGCCGGTCGGCCAATGCGGGTCCGATCTCTTCGCGGGTGACGTACGAGCGGCCGAAGTCGCCTTGCAGGACACCGCCGATCCACTCGAAGTACTGCGTCACCAACGGCCGGTCGATGCCGAATTCGGCGCGGGTCTTCGCGATCAGCTCCGGCGTCGCGTTGACGCCGAGCGCGACCTGCGCCGGATCGCCGGGCAGCACGGCCATGAACAGGAACACCACGATCGACGCGACCAGCACACTGGCGATCAGGATCGACAGGCGGCGGAGGACCTTGACCGTCATCGCGGCGCCAATCCCGTGAGGTCGAAGGACTCGCTGACCTGGTTGCGGACGAACCCGGTCACCTTGTTCTTCGCCACGATCACATTGGGGAACAGGAAGAGCCAATCAGCGGCGGCGTCTTCGGACAGCTGCCGAGCGACCTGCCGCATCGCGCCGACCTGCTCCTGGGGCGTTCCGGCGTCGGCCTTCGCCAGGTTTTGCTGGACGGGCTCGCCGTCATAACCCCAGTAGTACTTCGGCTTGCCGAAGGTGACGATGTCGCGTGCCTCGACGTGCTGGATGATCGAGAGGTCGTAGTCGCGGTCGGTGAAGACCTGCTTGAGCCAAACCGCCGGGAAGTCCAGCGGTTCGATCGTCACCGTGACCCCGACATCGGCCAGTTGCGACGCCACCACCTGCGCGGCCGAGACGGCGTACGGCAGGTTGGGAATCCTCAAGCGCAGCGCGGATTGCGGCTGTCCGGCCTCGGCGAGCAGCGTTTTCGCCTTCGCCGGGTCGAAGGGGTACGCGTTCGAAAGGTCTTCGTACCAAGGATCCGTCGGCGGGACCATGCTGCCGATGAGCGTGCCGCGCCCGGCCCAGGCCGTGTCCAGCAACGCCTTCCGGTCGATGGCGTAGGACAGCGCGCGCCGCACGCGGACGTCGTTCAGCGGCGGACGCGCGTTGTTGAACGCGAGCGTGACCTCGCTGTTCGTCGTGCCTTCGACGACGGTGAACCGGTCGTCGCTCTGGAACTGAGGGATCGAGTCCGGCACGGTGATCGCGGAGATGACGTCGATCCCGTTGCTGAGCAGGGCGTTGTTAAGCGCCGTCGGATCCTTGATGTACTTGAGGACGACGGTGGAATACGCCGGTTTACGGCCCCAGTACGCGGAATTCTCCTTGAGCACGATGGAATCGCCGCGCCGTCGCGAAGACACCGTGTACGGCCCCGTCCCGACCGGTTTGTTCGCGAGATCCGCGACGCCGGTGGGGCTGAACATCGCGCCGAGCCTGCTGGTGAGGCTGAACAGCCAGCCGTTGCTGGGTTTCGTGAGCACGACCCGCGCGTGGTCCGGCGCGACGACGTCGACCCGGTCGACGACGTCCATTGTGGACTTGATCGAGACCGTCCAGTCGGTTTTGACGCGCATCAGCGAGAACTTGACGTCCTCGGCGGTGAACGGCGTGCCGTTGCCGAACTTCGCGTCCTTGCGGAGCTTGAAGTCGTAGGTCTTGCGGTCTTCCGAGACGGTCCACGATTCGGCCAGCAGCGGCACGATCTTCCCGTCCGTGTCGAGTTTCACCAAACCCTCGTAGACGTTGTAGAGCAGGGCCTGCGGAATGGCGGCACCGTCGGTGCGGGTGAAGTCGAAATTCGCGGGCTCGGCGGTGTAGCCGACCGCGAGCGTATGGGGATCCTTGGCCACGGTGGCGCTCGAACCGGCGGAGCAGGCGGACGTCACCAGCAGCAGCGCCAACGCCGCCGCGTGGATCCGGACTTTCATCCTGCCCCCTGACCGGTAGACTGGTCTGACCAGTAAACCAGACGAGACGGCAGGGTCAAGATGGAATTCGAGCCGGTCGCCCCTGTCCGCGCGTACCAGCGCGTCGTCGAACAAATCGAGGAAGCCGTGTTCAGCGGCCGGATCAAACCCGGCGACCGGCTACCGAGCGAACGTGAACTCATGGTGCAGTTCGACGTCGGCCGCTCGACCGTGCGGGAAGCGCTGCGTGTCCTGCAGGCGGCGGAAATGATCCGCTCGCGGCCCGGCGATCCACGCGGTCCCGAGGTTCTGGCCGCCTCACCCGTCGCGTTGCACCGGTCGATGCACCGGCTGGCAAGGGCCGACCACCTCGGCCTTTCCGAACTGCTGCAGTTCCGCATGATCCTCGACGGTTCCGCACATCTGCTCGCCGCGCAGCTCAGGACCGAAGACCATCTGACGGAACTGGATGCGGCACTGGAAGCGATGCGCGCGGGCGTCTCGCGGGGTTTCGCCGAATTCAGCCACGCGGACGTCGCGTTCCACGAGGCCATCGCCCGCGCGACGGGGAACCCGCTGCTGGTGATCAGCGGTGAGGTCGTCCGCGGAGTCGTACTCGAACTCATCGAGGACAAATTGGAGCACGCCGACGACCGGACGGCGTTGATGCGCAACTGGCTGGCGCATCACGAAGAGGTGCTGGAAGCGATCCGGGACTCGGACGGTGAGCGCGCGGCGCGGCTGGCGAAGCAGGCGCTTTACGACAACTACGCCGAGTACGTCCCTGAAGAAGAACGTCGTCTTCTCCAGCCACTGCTCGCTTGACCCGCCTCTACACTCGCTCAGGTGGGGGATGCCAAGAAGCCTTCAACGGCCCGGAAGGGCGTCGGTCTCGCGCTGTCCGGTGGCGGCTACCGCGCGATGTTGTTCCACACCGGAGCCCTGTGGCGGCTCAACGAACTCGGCTGGCTGTCGAAGATCTCGACGTTCTCCAGCGTCTCCGGCGGTTCGATCGCCGCCGGTGTCCTCGCGCACGCGTGGTCGGACCTGGACTTCGAATACGGTGCCGCGAACAACTTTCACGACGAGGTCGTCGTGCCGATCCGTAAGCTGGCGCGTACCCGGCTCGACATCCCGATCACCTTGCGCGCCATGGCCATGCCGTGGCGAAGCGCCGGTGATGAGCTCGCGCGGGTGTACGCGAAGCACCTGTTCGGCGACTGCTGCCTCAAGCATCTGGACCCGGCGGCCCCGCAGTTCGTCTTCACCGCGACCAACCTCCAGGACGGCGCGCTGTGGTGGTTCTTCCGGCAGGACGGGCCGCACGGGAACCTCCCCCTCGCCACCGCGGTGGCCGCGTCGTCGGCGTTCCCGCCGATGCTCTCGCCGGTGGTCTTCCGCGATCCGCTTTCGGCCGAAGCCGGCAAGAAGATCGTTCTGAGCGACGCCGGCGTCTACGACAACCTCGGGCTGGATCCGGTGGAGGGGCACGCGACGGTGCTGGTCAGCGACGCGGGCAAGCGGATGAAGGTCAAGCAGAAGGTCAAGCGTGACTGGGGGCGGCAGCTGCTGCGCGTCCTCGACATCATCGACAACCAGGTCCGCGAGCTGCGGCGGGGCGCGCTGCTGAAGTCCTATGTGGAGAAGGACTTCGCGGGCGCCTACTGGGGAACCTACGTCGATCTGGAGAACTTCGAGCTGGCGGATTCACTGAGGGCGCCGGTCGAGCTCACGCACAAGCTGGCGGAGACGCCGACGCGGCTGACGAAACTGCCGGAGGTGTTGCAGGAGCGGTTGATCAACTGGGGTTACGGGGCGTGCGACGCGGGGATGCGACGGTGGGTCGACACCGAGGCGGTGGCTCCGGCCGGGTTCCCGTTCCCGAAGTCGGGCGTGGGCTGAGCGGGTCCCCGAATGCTATGAACGGTCCGTTCCTTGCGAAATTTGCAAGGAACGGACCGTTCATAGCGCGCGCGTCAGGCGACCAGGTTCGCGTAGACGATGATGTTGTCCTTGTAGCTGTGCTCTTCCTTGTCGAAGACACCGCCACAGGTGATCAGCCGCAGCTGCGGCTTGTCCGTGTTGCCGTAGACCGCGTCCTCGGGGAACTGGTCCTTGGGAACCTGCTCCTTCTTCTCGACCACGAACTTCAGGCTCTTGCCGTCGCTGCGGTCGACGAGGATCTCGTCACCTGGGCTTACGTCCTTGAGCTTGTAGAAGATGCCCGGCTGCTTGTTGCCGTCGACGTGCCCGAGCACGATCGCCGGGCCGACGTCACCGGGAACCGGCGAAAGCTGGTACCAAGCGGCCTGCATCGGCTTCTTCGCCGAAGGGACGGCCATCTTGCCGTCCTTGTTGACCGCGACCGCGATCAGGTTCGACTCGGCGCCGATCTTGGGGATCTTCACGTTCGTCGGCCGGGTGCCGTCGAACGGCTTCGTGACCGGGACGGTCGATTCCGGCGGCGCCTGCTGTGCGGCGGGCGCGGGATCGTCGGTACCGCAACCGGTCAGCGCGAGGGAAAGGATCAGGGCGGCCGCTACCGCGCGGCCACCCTGCCTCAGGAATTTCGTCGACATTCGATCAGGCCGCGGTGGCGCCGAAACCGGTCTCGATGCCGCCCTTGGGGGCGTACTTGACCTGCTTCTCCGGCTTGCCCGGGGTGCCCGCGCCGCCGCCGATGGGCGACTCGAACTCGATGTCCGCCTTGCCCGGCTTGCCGGCACAGGTCCAGGTGAAGGTGCTCGAGTTGCCCTTGAAGGACTTCTTCACCTTCACGATGTAAACCCAGTAACGGCCGTCGTCCTCGGCCTGGTTGTGCCTGATGATGTCGAAGTCCGGAGCCGAAACGTTCGACGGCTCGCCCGACTGGCAGGCGATGACCAGCGCGCCGACGCCGGTGTCACCGATGTAGCCCGCGCCGACGTTGTCGTAGAAGGGTTCTTCCGGCGGAGTGGTCGGCTTCTCCGAGGTGGAGGTCGGCGACGGCTTGTCGGAAGTCGGCGTGCCGCTGGTCGAGGTCGGCGTGCCGCTCTCGGTCGTCGACGGCGGGGCCGTCGTGACCTTGCCGCCCGACCATTCGGGACCCGAGGTCGCCTTGCCGCCCGTCCACGAAGGCGAGGGCGCCGTGGTGGGCGTCTCGCTCGCCGGGGCGGCAGGCGTCGTCGTGATCTCGTCCTGTGCCATCGCGGCGGGCGTGACGGCCAGCGAGATGACGGCGCCGGCCAGCACCGCGCCCGCGACGCGGCTCAACGTCTTCTTCAAAGTGATCTCCCAGTGGAAAAGCATCGCAACGCAAGGTGACCCCCACCCTGCGACCACCCAGGGAAAAATCCCACGTTCGGGTGATAGCGCGATCCTGCCGGAAAGTCGTGGCTCGGCAGTAGCGAAAGGACAGTGACAAGAGCCACTGGAAAAACCGGTAACACCGAGGTGGTCCGACCCGATACAGGAGTCCGAAAGTCGCTCAGCAGAGGGAAATCCTCGCGGTGCCGAGGGCAGGTTAACACCCATACGGCCGGAATGGCCGCCATGCGGAAGCCTTTTTTCCTCTTCCGCCGAACGTCTCGAAAGCGCCGGTTTTCCTGGCCGAATCGACCGCTGTTCGCCACTCTCCGCAAGTTTGTTACCCGTCGGTTCACACGTTCGGAGTACGCCCTCGTGAAGCACTGACCAGCTCCAGGTGAAAGCCGGTGCTTGGTAACTCGAAGGTCACGATCAGAGCACCAGGAACAAGGCCACGGCGAGGGAAAGCGCGCCGAGGAGGCCCCCGAAGAACAACCAGGGCTTCGGTGACGTCCGCTTCCGCACCGCCCGGCCACCGCCCACGGCCGCGAGCAGCAGCCCGAGACCGAACCCGATCGCCGGGACGAAGGTGGCGAGTGTCCGGTTCTCCGGGGCGCAGGCCCAGATCTCGTCGCTCGGGCAAGGCTTCGACGCGAGTTCGGCCAGCACGCCCGCCGCGACGATGGCGAGAAAGCCGAGCACCAGGAGCCAGAACAGGCCCCACATCCATTGACCGAGCCGCCGGGGCGGTTTCGTCTCCTCCACGCGTTCAGGTTAAGGCGCTAGCCGAGTGCCGAAGCCAGATCCGTCCAGAGATCTTCCGGATCCTCGAGCCCGACGCTGAATCGGACGAGTCCGGCGGGCACGTGGGCGTCGCCCGCCAGCCAGGCCCGCCGCTCGACCAGGCTCTCGACGCCGCCGAGGCTGGTGGCCGCGCGGATCAGCCGCAGCGAGCCGATGACCTTGTCCGCGGTTTCCGCGTCCGGAAGTTCGAACGCGATCATCGTGCCGGAGCCGGGATACCGCACCCGGGTGATCGCGGGGTGGTCCAGCAGCCGCGCCGCCAGCAACGCGGCCGTGCGCGTCTGCTCGGCCAGGCGGACCGGCAGCGTCCGCAGGCCGCGCAGAGCCAGCCACGCTTCGAGCGCTCCCGGCGTCGCGCCCATCCGGGTGCGCGCGTCGCGCAGGTCCTTCGCGACGCCTTCGTCGGCCGCGATCGTCAGGCCGAGCAGCAAGTCACTGTGTCCGCCGATGAGTTTCGTCGCGCTGTGCACGACGATGTCCGCCCCGAGGTCCAGCGGCCGCTGACCGAGCGGGGTGGCGAACGTGTTGTCCACGGCGACCAGGCCGTTCGCGGCGGCGGCGATCGTCTCGATGTCGATGACGTCGAGGGTGGGGTTCGTCGGGGATTCCAGCCAAAGCAGGTCGGCGTCCGCGGCGGCGACCCACGCCTCCGTGTCGTCCGGCGCGATCTCCGTGACCATGAGACGGCCGGTCCGGTGCGCGTGCGCGAGCAGCCCGCGAGACCCGGCGTAGGAGAACGTCGGGACGCAGACCTTCGCGCCGACCTTTAACGTGTCCACCACGGCGCTGAGCGTCGCGATCCCCGACGCGAACGCGGTGGCGTGCCCGCCCTCGAGCGCGCCGATCGCGGCTTCGAGGGCTTCCCAGGTCGGCGTGCCGTTCTCCCGCGAATACGCGCGATCGGCGCCGGCGTCGAAGGTGCTCGCCGCGACGATCGGCACGTTCAGCGGTTCACCGGGGCCCTCGGGGCGTCCGGCGGCGACGGCGAGGGTGCGGGGTGACCAGTCGTTCGTGTCCACCCCACCACCGTAAAGGTCGCGGATGATCACGGAAACCGGCCTCTTCGCGATCATCGGGTGCCGGACTCCGGCCATGACTTCCGGAACCATCGACGCGGGAACCTGAGCACTCGGCGACATGTGGGTCAACCGGGTCGGGTTCGGCGCGATGCGTTTGCCCCAGCGCGGCCGCTGGCGACCGTGACCAGGCCCAGATCCGCCTCGCGTGGGCTCGGCGGCGTGGGCCGCACGTACTGGTCATTCCGGACAACGTCGCCGCCGGAGAGCACTGCGGCTCCCGCCCGAAGCCCTGGCCCGCCTCGAAGTACTCCATCAAGGCGGGCCGTCAGCCACGGCCTAGTGGGCGTACACCTCGAACTCGTAGAGGGAGTAGCCGTACTTCGTGCCCCGCTGAACTCCGGCCATCCGGACGTAACGGCCGTCGGTGGCTTCGAAGGCGACGTTGTCCTGCCCGCCGTCTCCGTCCACTATGGACGCCGCGTCCCGCCAGTTCGTCCCGTCCGACGAGACCTGCACCTTGTACGCCTTCCCGTACGCGGATTCCCACTGGAGGATCACCCGGGAGACCCGCCGCACCGAACCGAGGTCGACGGTGATCGACTGGCCGTCGCTCCAGTCGCTCGCCCAGCGGGTCGAGAGGTTCCCGTCGATCGCGTTGGACGGCGGCGAGTTGTACCAGCCGGTCTCGTGGCTGCTCGCGCTGACCGACCGGCCGGTGGCGAGGTTGGCGATGTTGTCGCCGCGCTTCGCCGGGAACTCGACGACCTGCTGGAAGGTCGGCCGGTTCTGGGTGCTCATCTTGGCCTGTGTGATCCCGCCGAGCGCGCGGTGGATGATCGTGTCGGCGCACCACTGGTCACCCGCGGAGCAGTCGCCGTCACCGGGGTACACGGTGTTGGCGGGCTGCGCGGCGGCCTGCGTCAGCGAGTCGAGCAGGATCTGGCGGCAGGCGTCGACGTCGCCGCCACCGCAGTACTTCGCGCCCAGCGGTCCGGCCACGTTCTGCCCGAGTACAGAGCGGATGTCCTTGTGCACGTAACCCCACCAGCCCGCCTGATACGACGAACCGGCGTGCGGCTGGCCGACGTGCTTTCCGGGAACCTCGTTCTGCCAGCCCGAAGGCGACTCGTTGATCTTCAGCACGCCCACCATGGCGGCGTAGGCGGCGTCGCCCATGCCGGGTTTGAACTGGGCATTGACCAACAGCGGCCACCACGCGTCCATGACGCGGATCGCGTCGGCGTTCGCGTAGGCCTTGCTTCCGGGCGAGGTCTCCGAACGCAGGCCGCCCGCGGCGAGCCAGGTCTTCAGCTTCGCCACCGCGTCCGCGGCCGGACCGGTCACGGGGGCCTTGTCGATCACCTTGAACAGTTCCGGCAGCACCTTCTCCGCCCGCAGGTCGGCGAGCGCCGCCTCTTCCATGGCCTGTGTGAGGTTCACCCGCGTCACCTTGGTGCCACTGGAAACCAGTTTCTTGACCCGCGCGTCGATCAGATCACCGCGGTGCACGGAACTCTTGTCCGCGCCGCTGGCGGCGTAGCCCTTGGTCTGGGCGTTGTTCCAGCTGATGTAGTAGTCCTGGTTGATCGACTGCGGATGCTGCGACGACGGCGTGTAGTTCGCGAGGTTTCCGTCGGGATTCCAGCCCTGCCAGTCGAATCCGGCGTCGGCCTTCACCGGCATCGCCGGGTCGACGGTCGGATTGCGGACCGGGTTCGAGCCGGAGTTGAAGTACGCGACGTCGCGGGAGTCGGCGTAGAACCAGTTGTAGGTCTGGTTGACGTCGGCCGCCGCGGCCTGGAAGTCCTGCGCGGACTTGATCGCGTCCGGGTCGTTGAACTTCTGGAAGCCGATGATCGTGTCGATCTCGTGCTGGAAGGTCGACCGCAGCGACGCGTACGCCACCGGTTTGCCGCCGACCAGTGCCCGGCTCGTCACCGGACCGTATTTCGTGCGGAAGCTGCGCAGCGTGTACGAACCCTCGGCGGTCCCGTCGGCGATCGTGGGCTTCCAGGCGTTCTTGCGCTCGACGATCTCGAACGGCAGGCACTGGCCGCGGAAGCGGTAGAAGTTGGAGTTCTTGGTCGGCGTGGAACCGTTCTGCTCGCACAGTTCGACGGCGTAGGAGTCGGTGATGTCCTGCGACGCCGAAGTCGCGCTCCACGAGTAGTCCTTGCCGCGGCCGAGCAGCACGTACATGCTGATGCCCGCGAAGGAGGCGCCGCGGGCGCTGATGCCAGGGCCCTGGAGTTCCTGCAGCATCAGCAGTTGCGGCGCGAAGTAGCCGGTCTGCGGGCCGAAGACGGCGACCGGGTGCCCACTCGCGGTCTTGGCGCCGGAAACGACCAGCGCGTTGGACATGCCGTGCTTCTCGGAGAGCATGTTGCCGGGCAGGACGCCGTCGTCGAAGATGCCGCGGACGGCCTTCTGGTCTTCAGGCGCGGGAACGGTCACCTTGGCGGGCGCCCGAGTCCCGGCGGAACCGGTCGGGTCGAAGACGAGTTGCTGCCCGGAGACCGAACCCTTGTCCGGCATCGCGGCGCCCTGCGGGTTCGACGGTGCCTTGCCGTAGTCGAAAGTCTGTCCATTGTGGAGGGTCTTGACGGTCTCGGGGTCGTCCTCGGAGCGGAGGCTCTTCCAGACCTTGTCGCCCTGTTCGAGACCGTACTTCTCCTGCATCGCCATCTTCGCGATGGCGTTCTGCACCTCACCACCGCCGCCGGCACCGAACTGCGCGCCGACCACGGCGGCGAGGACGACGAGGTCGGTCAGCTTGAACGGCTCGATGGTCCCGGCGTTGGTGATCGCGTCGACGTGCCCGGTGAGGACGTACTCACCGGGGAAGTAGCGCCCGCTGTGCGAATCGGAGATGTACTTGTTGACCCCCTGGACGTAGGCCTCGGCGTCGGCCTTGCCCTGTGCGCCGCGCGGACCACTGGCCGCGGCGTTGTCGATCTGCTTCTGCAGTTCCTGCTCGGTGTAGGGCGCGGAGGAGAAGAAGCTCTGCTCGAGGTCGCGGTTTCCCTGCGCGCCCCCGGCGAACGAGGTCAGCTGGCCGCGTCCGACGCGGCGCATGACGTCCATCAGCCAAAGGCGGTCCTGTCCGGCGGCGTACCCGGCGCCGTACATCGTGCCCGGTCGCGTCGTGCCCACGATCCGGGGAACACCGGTCGCCTTGTCACGAGTGATCGTCACGTCCGAACGGGGTTTGATCGTGCTCTCGACCTGCCCGGACTGGACACCGAACGAGGCATCGTTGAAGAACTGGTTGATCTTGTCCGTGGTCAGCGTCCGGTAGCCGTTGGCGAGCGAGGCGTACTTGCCGAGCTGGTCGGCCGAATGCGCGGGACGGGTGCCGAGCGCCTTGTGCGCCAGTATCTCGGCGAGGGTGGCGTTTCCCTTGGTGCCGGGCGGCAGGATGTCGGAACACTGGCCGCCGCAATAGTCGTCGAGCGCGGCCGCCACCACCGAGTTCTGCGGGGATTCCGCCGCGCTCGCCTGCGGTGCCGGAACGGTTCCCGCCACCAGGGTCAACCCCGCCAGCGTCGTCAAGACCCGTATGCCTCGTCGCATGAAAGACCTCCGTCGTCGGAGAGTGACGAGGCGCACACTACGCACGGGTCTCCAAATTTGTGAAGACTATTCGCGTTCTTCTCACCGTTCGGCGGAACACTTCGACCTGCGAACCCCGGACCTGCGTAGGTAGCCCTCCTCTTCCCCGCCGCCGCCCTCAGCGGAGAAGCTTCGCTTCACGTATCTTCCTTGGCATGTCTTTGGAAAAGCCCCAGATCGACCGCCCGGAGGGGCCCGCGCCCTCCGACCTGGAGAAGTCCGACATCACCGTCGGAGAGGGCCAGGAGGCGAAGTCCGGCGACACCGTTTCGGTGCACTACGTCGGTGTCTCGCACTCGACCGGCGACCAGTTCGACGCGTCGTGGGACCGCGGTGAGCCGCTGCGCTTCGGCCTCGGCGCCGGTCAGGTCATCCCCGGCTGGGACCAGGGCGTCGCGGGCATGAAGGTCGGCGGCCGTCGTCAGCTGGTCATCCCGCCACACCTGGCCTACGGCGAACGCGGCGCCGGTGGCGTCATCAAGCCGAACGAAACCCTGATCTTCGTCGTAGACCTGATCGGCGTGAACTGACCCACTCAGTCAGCAGGGCCCCGGTGGACATAGCCCTCCGGGGCCTATCTGGCGCCGCCGAGAGTCACACCGCTTGCAATCGTCGCGTCGGTCGCGCAAACGGGTTGTCCGCGGAGTCTTCCGAGAAGCCCGCCAATTCAGCGATCTCTTCATCGGTGAGACCTTTGGCCCGTAATGCATCCCCGATGGCCGTGACGAGCTGCGGGATCTCTGGCGCCAAGCGGTCACTGTCCGGTTCAGTCGTCTTCCATCCGCGAGCGTTCAGAGACTTGTAGAAGCTCGTACGGTCTGCTGCGGAAACCTGCTTGAGCGAGTAGGCACGCTCGAAGAGCGCCTGCATCGAGACTCCCCAGACTCGCTTCATGTCTCGTAAGTGTCCGAGCGTCGCAGGACGAAGATCCGGCTTGATCACATGCGCCGGCATCAGAAACTCAGCCGCGAACTCGTTGGCTTCTCGTTCGGGATCTTCGGTCGCGATCCCGTTGTGAAGCACGAGATGGCCGAGTTCGTGAGCCAAGGTGAGCCGTTTGCGATCGACCGGGGCGGCCGCGTTGATCAGCAACACAGGGTGATCGCCGATCCACTGGGAAAGCCCGTCGATACGCGAGGTACCGAAGTCTTCTTCCAGGATCACGCAGCCGGCGGCCTCGAGCCATCGGGCCAGGTGCCGCACCGGCCCGGCCGGCAGTCTCCATTGAGCGCGCACCATCAGCGCCGCCTGCACCGGAGTCGTATCGATCGGATCGAACGTCGGGACAGACTGCTCCGCCCTCATCGACACCTCTTCGAACAACACGGACACGTGGAGTCGATAGGCGTTCAGTCGCGCTTCCAGTTTCCGCCACACGGACGCTTTGGTCGTTCGCGGACGCCTCATGTGTGCGTCCACCGCGAGCGCGCCCCGAACGGCGTGATCCCGAGACAGGAAGCGCGTTGATACGCCCAACGACCGCGCGAGCCGGCTCAACACGTCGTCATCAGGCATGCGTTGGTCGTTCTCGTAACGGGACAACGCTGCCTGCGTGACTCCAGCCATGGCGCACAGATCCGCCTGCGTCAGTCCGCGGGCGCGGCGAAGTGTTTCCAGCACATCGCCGATTCCACTCACGTCGCTTCGTCCTCCTCATCTCGGACCATGGCCTCGTACAGGTCGATCTGGGGCAGCGACGGATCCACCGGAGTCCAGGTGAACGCCGTACCCGTGGCGCCAGGCGCCCCAGCATCTACCTCGACAGCCCAAATCGCATCTTTGTCCAACCCGTCGCGCAGGGAGACGATGGTGCCGCCGATCACCCGCTCTTCGGGGTCCCAGCGGTAACCGAAGCCCAAGCGGACCTCCTCCAATCCTTCCAGAGCTTCGGATTGCGCCCAGAAGGCCAGGGCGGATTTCGTGGCGTACGACCTGACGCGATCTCGAACCGTGTGCCGCTTCACGAGCGCGGTACCGGAGACCGACCGCGACTTCGCGAGTGACCCCCTGATCCACCAGCTCGACCGAATCGATGTCCGTGAGCCCCCGGCGCAAGTGCGCCCAAAGCCGGTCATGGATCCAGTTCGAGAGCCCACGATCACTACTGTCCGCAACCCAGCCCGGGAAGGCATCGCGATACTCGGCCAAGTCAGCCCTTGCCGCATTCGTGGCGTCGACCAGAGCTTCGACGACCTTGTCGCCAAGGTCGTGCAGAACATCCTCAGCCTGAGGGTAAGAAAACATACCAGAAAATATACCGCCTGCGCACACGCAACAACCAGCACAAAAGCAGGAAAGGAAGGGTTGTTCGCGGGATTGAGGCACCGAACCCAAGACCAACCGTCACTCTCACGCACCGTGGGGGCCCGGGGGTTCGGCCCCGGGAGTCGACGAGCAACGACTCACGCGAAAGAGGCCCCCATCACGGAGCGAAGGGGGCCTCGAACAAGAGTGGGCGAGGAGGGAGTTGAACCCTCACGTCCTTTCGGACACACGGACCTGAACCGTGCGCGTCTGCCATTCCGCCACTCGCCCGAGTGCATCGTTCTCTGACAGCTCGCAAAGCGTAGCAGGCTGATTTCACGGGTTTCACCGGGGGCCGTGTCCGACTGGCCGTACCCGGATAGGATCGACGGGGAAGCATACGTGTGAGGAGGTTGCCCGGTGGGCCGCGTTGAGCGCTTTGATAGGCGGCTCGAGAATCTTGTGGGCAATACCTTCGCGCGCATGTTCGGTGGCAACGTCGTCACGCAGGAAGTGGCGGTGGCGCTTGAGCGCGAGAGCGAGGAGAACATTCGTGAGCTGGCCGGTGGTCGACAGCTCGCCCCCAACCACTACATCGTGTCGTTGGGGCAGGCTGATCACGAGCGCATGGCCGGAGACGAGCGTCGGGTCACGTCGGTGTTGGCGGAGGCGGTCAAGGAACACCTCGCCGAGCACGGTTGGGACACCTATGGTGACGTCGTAGTTTCGCTCGAGCGCAACGAGGCGCTGCATACTGGACAGTTCAAGACCCGTTCGTCCGTCGATCCCGACGTCAAACCCCACGACGCCGAAGGTTCGTCACGGTCGGCACGACCCAGCAACGCAGGAGACCCAGCAATGAGCCAGCCCCCCGGCTACGGCCAATACGACCAGGGTGACCCGTACGGCCAGCAGCAGGGCCAGTACGGCTACGGACAGCAGGCTGGCCAGCAGCAGCCCGGGTACGACCAGGGTTATGGCGGCCAGCAGCAGGGCGGCTACGACCAGGGTTACGGCGGCGCCCAGCAGCCCGGTTACGACCAGTACGGCGGCCAGCAGCAACAGCAGCCCGGGTACGACCAGGGCTATGGCGGTGGCGCCGCTCAGCAGCCCGGCTATGACCAGTACGGCGGCCAGCAGCAGCCCGGCTACGACCAGGGTTACGGCGGTGGCGCCGCTCAGCAGCCCGGCTATGACCAGTACGGCGGCCAGCAGCAACAGCAGCCCGGGTACGACCAGGGCTATGGCGGCGGCGCCGCTCAGCAGCCCGGTTACGACCAGTACGGCCAGCAGCAGCAAGGCGGCTACGACCAGTACGGCGGTGGCCAGCAGCAGCAGTACGGCCAGCCCGCCGCGGACCCGTACGCGCAGGGTGGCGGCTACGGTGGCCAGCCCGCGGCCGGCCGTCAGCTCGCCGCGAGCCTTCAGCTGGACGACGGCTCGAACCGCTCGTACTCGCTGAAGCAGGGCGGGAACGTCGTGGGCCGTGGCCAGGACGCCGACTTCCGGCTCCCGGACACCGGTGTCTCGCGCCGTCACCTGGAAATCACCTGGGACGGCCAGAGCGCGACGCTCGCGGACATCGGTTCGACGAACGGCACGACCGTCAACGGCACCCCGGTGCAGACCTGGCAGCTCGCCGACGGCGACGTGATCCGCGTTGGCCACTCGTCCCTCGTGTTCCGTACGCAGGGCTGACCGGCGGCGGCTGGAGGGGGTACCGCAGAATTGCGGTGCGGGACCTCGAGTGGATCGGCACTTCAGGTCGTATGCGGAGAGCAAGGCTGTTTCGGAGCCGACCATCCCGGACGGTCCGGTCTCTTCGCGGCGTACAGGAGATACGGGAGCGGACACAACAAGTGCCAGAGCTGGTCGTTCAACTCACCAGGGTGGGCTTTCTCGTGCTGCTCTGGCTCTTCGTGTTCGCGGCGTTGCGCGTCGTCCGCTCGGATCTGTACGCGGCCTCCGGGCTGCGAGTCGCCGTCCCGACGTTCGGTCGCAAGAAGAAGGAAAACAAGAAGCCGCGCGGCGCGAAGTCGCCGCAGCAGCTGCTCGTGACCCATGGCGCGCTGGCAGGCACCAGGATCGCCTTGGACGGCAGGCCGATCCTGATCGGCCGTGCCGACGACTCGACCTTGGTGCTGGACGACGACTACGCGTCGACCCGGCACGCCCGGATCGCACTGCGCGGGGAGGATTGGTACGTGGAAGATCTGGGCTCGACGAACGGCACGTACCTCGACCGGGCTAAGGTCACGGCACCCCTCCGGGTCCCGCTCGGAGTCCCCATCCGGATCGGCAAAACGGTGATCGAGCTTCGCCCATGACCCTCGTCCTCCGCTACGCGGCTCGCAGCGACCGGGGCCTGGTGCGTTCCAGCAACCAGGACTCCGTGTACGCCGGTCCCCGCCTGCTCGCCCTCGCCGACGGTATGGGCGGCCACGCCGCCGGTGAGGTGGCCAGCAAGGTCGTCATCGCCTCCCTCGCCCCGCTCGACGACGACGAGCCGGGTGACGATCTCCTCGCCCAGTTGCGTGAGGCCGTCCAGAACGGCAACGCGGCCATCGCCGAACTCGTCCAGCAGGACCCGGACCTCGACGGGATGGGCACGACCCTGACCGCCGTGCTGTTCGCCGGTTCGCGGATGGGTGTCGTGCACGTCGGCGACTCGCGGGCGTATCTGATGCGAGGCGGGCAGTTCTCGCAGATCACGCGGGACGACAGCTTCGTCAACGAACTTCTCGAACAGGGCCGGATCACCCCGGAAGAGGCCGCGGTGCACCCGCAGCGGTCGCTGCTGCTGAAGGCGCTCACCGGCCACGAGGTCGAGCCGAGCCTGACGGTGCGCGAGGCGCGCGCCCGCGATCGCTACCTGATCTGCTCGGACGGCCTGTCCGGCATGGTCAGCGACGAAACGCTCGCCGAGGCCATCCAGATCCCGGATCCGCAGGCCTGCGCGGACCGGATGATCGAGCTGGCGCTCAAGGGTGGCGGCACGGACAACGTCACGGTGATCATCGCCGACGTCGTCGACGTCGATTTCGGTGAGGACGCGCCCATAGTGGGCGGCGCCGCCGGGGACGGCAGTGACGAGTTCCACCAGGGCGACTCCCCCGCCGCCCGCGCCAGGGCGCTGACCCAGCCCGCACCGCAGCCGCGGCCCGAGGTCCAGCCACCACAGGAGGACCCGAAGGTCAAGCGCCGGAGGCGATTTCGCTGGCTGGCGGGAGCAGTGGTCGTCCTGATCGTGCTGGCCGCGGCGGCGATCGCCACGCGGTATTTCGTGCTGAGCCAGTACTACGTCGGTGAGGGTGACGGCGAGGAGGTCGTGATCTACCGCGGCGTCCCCGGCAGCATCCTCGGCATCGACCTGCACGCCTACGAGCAGGGCTCGTGCCCGCCGGGCGGGCTCTGCACCGACAAGCTACTGGTGCCCGCGCTCCAGGAGGACGCGCGCATCGCGGTGAAGAACGGCGTCAAGAAGGACAACCTCGACGACGCCCGCAAGTACATCGACGACTTCCTGCGGCCGCACAAGCAGTTGGCCGACTGCAAACCGGCCAGCGGCTCGAATTCCGTGCCGCCTTCCATGCCGCCTCCCGCGTCGTCGCCTCCGGTGTCGTCGTCGGCGGCCTCCCCTTCTACCCCCGCCTCGCCGAGTTCGGCGAACCAGCCAGCGGGGAGGGACTGCTCGACGCCGGCCACGGCAGCACCAGGGGGCGGTAACTGATGAGCACACCGCTCGCCGATCCGGCTTCGGCCCAGTTCGCCACGAACCCTCCGCGCGAGCTGCCCACCCGGCGCGGAACCGAACTCGTTCTCCTGGCGTTCGCGACGTTCATCGTCACCATCGCGCTCGTGCTGGTGGAGGCGAACCAGGAGCAGGAGCTCACCAGCTCGATCATCTGGCTGGGGCTGTCCTACCTCGGGGTGCTGACGGCGGCACATCTGGCGGTGCGCCGCTGGGCGCCGTACGCGGATCCGGTGATCCTGCCGTGCGTCGCGCTGCTGAACGGGCTCGGCCTGGTGATGATCCACCGGATCGACCTCGCGCTCGCGGAGCGGGCTGTCCAGCTGGGCAAGGAATACAACCCGGACGTCACCAAGCAGGTGCTGTTCACCGCGATCTCGCTGGTGCTGTTCGTGGTGGTGCTGATCGTGATCAGCGACCACCGCACGCTGACCCGTTACGGCTACATCTGCGGTCTGGTCGGCATCGTCGCGCTCGCGCTGCCCGCGGTGCTGCCGTCGAGCCTGTCCGAGGTCAACGGCGCGAAGGTCTGGATCAAGCTGCCGTTCTTCTCGATCCAGCCCGGCGAGTTCGCGAAGATCCTGCTGATGATCTTCTTCGCCTCGTTCCTGGTGACGAAACGCGACCTGTTCATGGTGGCGGGCAAGAAGATCGTCGGCGTCGAGTTGCCGCGTGCCCGTGACCTCGGCCCGATCCTGATCGCGGCGGCCGCCTGCCTCGGCGTGCTGGTGTTCGAGAAGGACCTCGGGACGTCGCTGCTGTTCTTCGGTGTCACGCTGGTGATGCTGTACGTCGCGACCGAACGGGTCATCTGGGTGGTGCTCGGCGTCGGCTTCTTCGCCGCGGGCGCGATCATCGCCTACAACCTGTTCACGCACGTCCAGCAGCGCGTCCGGAACTGGATGGACCCGCTCGCCACCTACGACGACGCCGGCGGCGGTTACCAGGTCGCGCAGGGTCTGTTCGGACTCGGGACGGGCGGGGTCGGCGGCACCGGCCTCGGCGCCGGACGGCCGGACATGGTCCCCGAGGCCAAAACGGACTTCATCACCACCGCGATCGGCGAGGAACTCGGCTTCATCGGCCTCGCCGCGATGCTGATGCTGTACCTGATCCTGGCGATGCGCGGGATGCGCAGCGCTCTCGCGGTCCGCGACACCTTCGGCAAACTCCTCGGCGGCGGCCTTTCGTTCGCCCTGGTCATGCAGATCTTCGTGGTCGTCGGCGGCGTCACGAACCTGATCCCGAACACCGGGATCACCGCCCCGTTCCTCTCGCGCGGCGGTTCCTCGCTGCTCGCGAACTACATCCTGGTGGCCCTCCTGCTCCGCATCTCCGACGCCGCCCGTAAACCCGCCGCGCGGCCGAAGCCGCAACAGCCTCAGGCGCCGCTCGCGGAAGCGCACACGGTGCTGGTCCAGCGGCCGCCCGCGAACGGTGAGGGGAGCGCTTCGTGAACACCCCGCTCCGCAAGGTCGGCGTCGCCATGCTCGTCATGGTGGTGCTCCTGCTGGCCAACGCCACCTACATCCAGGTGGTCAAGGCCGACGACTATCGCACGGATTCACGCAACCTCCGCGTGCTCTACGAGGAGTACTCCCGTCAGCGCGGGCTGATCGTCACCCCCGACGGTGCCGCGCTCGCGAAGGTCGATCCGTCGAACGACAAGTACAAGTTCATCCGGACCTACGCCGACGGCCCGATGTACGCGCCGGTCACCGGCTACTACTCGATCAACTACGGCTCGGGCGGCCTGGAGCGCTCCGAGGACGAAGTCCTCAACGGCTCCGACCCGCGGTTGTTCGTCCGGCGCCTGTCGGACATGGTCACCGGCCGCGACCCGCGCGGCGGGAACGTGCGGCTGACGATCAACCCGGCCGTGCAGAAGGCCGCGTACGACCTGATGACGCAGAAGGGCTACACCGGTTCGGTGGTCGCGATGGAGCCCAAGACCGGGCGCATCCTGGCCATGGTGTCGACGCCGTCGTACGACCCGAACAAGCTCGCCTCGCACAGCACCAAGGAGCAGACCGCGGCGTGGGGGCAGTGGCGCGACGATCCGAAGAAGCCGATGCTGAACCGCGCGATCTCGGAGACCTACCCGCCGGGTTCGACGGCCAAGCTTTTGGTGACCGCGGCCGCGCTCGAAGACGGCAAGACGCCGGACACGCCGGTCAGCACCGCGCCCAACGTCAAGCTCCCCGGCACGCAGACGACGCTGGAGAACTACGGCGGCGCGACCTGCAAGGGCGGCACGTTGAAGGAAGCGCTGCGGTACTCCTGCAACGTGCCCTTCGCCGAACTCGCGGGCGAACTCGGCAAGGACAAGCTGAACGCGACGGCGAAGAACTTCGGCCTCGGCGAGGATCTGACCGTGCCGATGCGGGTGGCCGGTTCCACCCTCGGCCCGCTCGACTCGAAGCCCGCCCTGTTCCAGAGCGCCATCGGACAGCGCGACGTGCGTCTGACGCCCCTGCAGGACTGCCTGCTTTCGGCGACCGTCGCGAACAACGGGATGGCGATGAAGCCGCAGCTCGTGCAGGCGCTGCTGGCGCCGAACCTGTCGACCATCGAGGACTACACCCCGACCGAACTGACCGGCGACGCCGCGCTGTCCAGCGCGAACGCCGCGCTCCTGCGCGACATGATGCTGGCGTCGGAGGAGAACACGAAGGGCGCCGGCAAACGCGGCGACATCCAGATCGCCTCCAAGACCGGCACCGCCGAGCACGGCAACGACCCGAAGAGCACCCCGCCGCACGCCTGGTACACCGGTTTCGCGCCGGCGATGGACCCGACGATCGCCGTCTCGGTGATCGTCGAGTCCGGCGGTAACCGCGGGCTCGAAGCGACCGGTGGCACCGTGGCCGCGGAGATCGGCCGCGCCGCCGTCAACGCGATGCTCGGGGGTGGATAGCGCATGCTGTCCTCGGGTCAGCTGCTGGCCGACCGGTACAAGCTGACGAACCGGATCGCCGTCGGCGGGATGGGCGAGGTCTGGCAGGCCAGTGACACGCGGCTGGACCGGACGGTCGCGGTCAAGATCCTCAAGGCGGAGCTGTCCGGCGACGCGGAGTTCCTGCACCGCTTCCGGACCGAGGCGCGGATGACGGCGTCGCTGAACCACCCCGGCATCGCCGCGGTGCACGACTACGGCGAGACGGTCGCGGACGAGCTGTCGATCGCGTACCTGGTGATGGAGCTGGTCGAAGGCGATCCGCTGGCCGCGATCATCACCCGCGAAGGACGGCTGAACGCCGAGCGCACCCTGGACCTCCTCGAGCAGGCCGGGAACGCGCTGCAGGCCGCGCACGAAACCGGTCTGGTGCACCGCGATGTCAAACCGGGCAACATCATGGTCACCCCGGCCGGGCAGGTGAAGATCACCGACTTCGGCGTCGCGAAGGCCGCCGACGCCGCCCCGGTGACCAGGTCCGGCATGGTCATGGGCACCGCCCACTACATCGCCCCCGAGCAGGCGCTCGGGCACAACGCCGAACCGGCGAGCGACGTCTACTCGCTGGCCGTATGCGGTTACGAATGTCTCACCGGGCACCGGCCGTTCCTTTCGGAGAACGCGGTGACCGTCGCGATGATGCACATCCGCGATCTCCCGCCGCCGCTGCCGCCGGACGTGCCGCCGGGCACCCGCGCGGTCATCGAGGCGACCCTGATCAAGGATCCGAGACAGCGGTACAACAGCGGCGGCGAGTTCGCGGCCGCGGTGGCGGCGGTCCGCGCCGGCCTGCCCCTGCCGACGCCGTCGGGGCTGGTCAACGTGGCCTACGCCGCGGGCCAACCGCCCGTGATGCCGCAGCAGGGACCGCCAGGTCCGCACTCACCGTCGAACCCGATGGTGGCTGTCGGACCGGCGTCGCATCCGGCGATGCACCCGGTTACCGGCCCGCCCCCGATGGCGGTCCGCCGTCTGCCCGGCAAACGGCCACAATGGGGCTGGTGGGTGCTGCTCGCGGTGATCCTGATCGCAGTACTGGTGGCAGGAGCCTTCCTCATCGTGAGACTGGTCGGTTCGGGCAACGGACAGCGGTCGGGCGGCGTGGAAACGAGTGAACAGGCACCGGCTCCGGGTAAGAAGTCTGTAGGTCCTTCACCGACATCCGCGTACCCCGCGGTGCCGACGGAGGGCAGCACCGAGGAGTCGGCCGGGCAGGCGAATCCAGGAATGATGAGCAGCAAACCTTGGACGGAATGGAACGGCACGCAGAGATGAGCACACCAAGACTGCTCAGCAACCGCTACGAGCTGGGCGACACGCTCGGCTATGGAGGCATGTCCGAGGTCCATCACGGCCACGACGTGCGCCTGGGCCGGGAGGTGGCGATCAAGATCCTGCGTGCCGACCTGGCACGGGATCCCCAGTTCCAGGAACGTTTCCGTCGCGAGGCACAGAACGCGGCGGCCTTGAACCACCCGGCGATCGTCGCCGTCTACGACACCGGCGAGACGAACACCGAGCTCGGCACGCTGCCCTACATCGTCATGGAGTTCGTCGAAGGACGGACCCTGCGGGACATCGTGAAGACCGAAGGCCCCATGTCGCAGAAGCGGGCGATGGAGGTCATGGCCGACGTCTGCGCGGCGCTGGACTTCTCGCACCGGCACGGCATCGTGCACCGCGACGTCAAGCCGGCGAACGTGATGATCACGAAGAACGGCGCCGTCAAGGTGATGGACTTCGGCATCGCGCGCGCCATGCACGACGGGCAGTCCGCGATGACGCAGACCGCCGCGGTGATCGGCACGGCACAGTACCTCTCACCGGAGCAGGCCCGCGGTGAGTCCGTCGACGCGCGTTCCGACGTCTACGCCGCCGGTTGTGTGCTGTACGAACTCGTCACCGGAGAGCCACCCTTCACCGGTGACTCCCCGGTCGCGGTGGCGTACCAGCACGTCCGGGAGGACCCCAACCCGCCGTCGTCGGTGAACCCGGCCGTGGCGCCCGAACTCGACGCCGTCGTGCTCAAGGCGCTCGCGAAGGGCCCGGCGAACCGCTATCAGTCGTCGGCGGAGATGCGTTCGGACCTGGTCCGCACGCTGTCCGGCCAGCGGCCGTCCGCGCCGATGGTGATGTCGGAGGACGAGCGCACCCAGGTCATGGACTCCGACCGCCGGGCTCCGCAGCGCTACGACCAGTACGAGGACGAAGCCGAGGATCCGGCCGCGAAGAAGAAGCGTCGCGCCTGGTTGATCGCCGGCCTCGTCGTCTCGCTGGCGGCCGTGGTGCTGCTGATCATGTGGCTGTCCAACGCGTTCGACAGCACCGGCGCGGAGAGCAAGGCGATCCCGGCGGTGCTCAGCCAGTCCGAAGCGACGGCGAAGACCACGCTGCGTGACGCGGGATTCAACTCGTTCGAGGCCACCAAAAGGGTCCCGTGCACCGGAGCGGCCGTCAACGGCCTGCCCGCCTGCGACGAGAACGACATCGACAAGGTCATCGCGATCAACCCCGCCCAAGGCCAGATGACGCTGACCACGGAGAAGATCACGCTGACCGTCGGCGCGAAGCCGGACAAGATCAAGACGCCGGACCTCAAGGGCAAGACCCAGGCCGAGGCCGAGGCGGCGCTGACCGGCGCGGGCCTGAAGCTCGGCGCGACCACCGAGCAGGAGACCGACGAGCCGAACAACGCGGGCAAGGTGCTTTCGCAGAACCCGGGCGCGCAGGCCGAGGTCGACCAGGGCTCGAAGGTCGACATCACCATCGGGAAGTCCAAGGAACTGAAGACGGTCCCGAACTACAAGGGCAAGAGCCGCTCCGAGGCGGAAGCCGGGCTGAGGCAGGCCGGGTTCACCCCGGTGTCCAAGAACACCAGCTCCAGCGAGCCCAAGGACACGGTCGTCGACCAGAACCCGAACGGCGGCAAGCTGCCGGTCGGCAGTGTGGTCAACCTGTCGATCTCGGACGGCAGCCAGGAGACCTTCGACATGCCGAACCTGAAGGGCATGACCGAGGAGCAGGCGACTCAACAGCTACAGCAACTGGGCTGGTCCGGCAAGCTGGACACGCAGGCCGACAAGTCCGGTGACCGGGACGACGCGGGCAAGGTCAGCAAGACCAACCCGCAGGCCGGTTCGAAGGTCGCGAAGAACGCGCCGATCACGCTGTTCATCTACGAAGGCGACGACTCGCCGACGACGTCGAGTTCGCGGCCGGGCGGCGGGATCCTCCCGCCCCCGTGATCGACAGCTGAAGGAGGGCCCCGCACGGTTTCGTGCGGGGCCCTTTTCCTGCCACCGCAGCCAGGTCGCTACGAAGCGCTTCACCAGGCATATGGTCCGGCAGATCACACAACGCGAACTGCGCAATGACACGCCGAACATCATGCGTGCCGTCGAAGAAGGGGACAGCTTCGTTCTCACGCGCAACGGCACGCCTGTCGCGGATCTCGTGCCGCACAGCCAGAAACCGACCTTCGTTCCGTTCGGCGAGCTGATCGAGCTTCTCGGTGATCTTCCGCCGGAGGATCCTGCACAGTTCTTCGCGGACGTCGATCTCGCGGCGGATCCTGACCCGCACCGCGGCCCGGGAGAGCCGCAGCGGTGGCAGAAGCGGTTCTGCTCGACACTTCAACTGTCATCGCCCTGCCTCGTCCCGATGAACTCGCACTCGACGCTCCCGCGGCCATCGGCTCGATCACCTTGGCGGAGCTGGCCGCCGGAGTGCACGGCGCGGACCGGCCTCACGACAGGGCCTCTCGGCTGGTCCGCCTCCAACGAGTGGAAGCGCGAATGATTCTCCTCATCGCGTCGGTCGCGGCGATCCATCGAATTCCTCTGGTCACTCGCGACGGCCCCGATTTCACCGACCTCGCGCCTTTCGTCAAGGTGATCGCAGGCGGCCACGGACTGAAGCCTCACGCCAAGCTCTCGGGAAGTTTTTGGCAGGACCCTCGAGTCAGCGGCTGGCCATCAGGCGTTGCGGCGGAGCAGGTGGCCGACGGCCGTCGCGCTCACGAGCAAGACGACGACGGCCGCCACCGCGGCCACCGTGAACGGACCGGCCAGTGGGTGTTGCGAAGTCAGGGCACGCAGCAGCGGGTTGGCCAACGGCAGCCATTTCACCAGCAGCACGGCGGCGAGCGCGAAGATCGCCGCCAGTACGGACCAGCCGATCCGCGGGATCAGCAGTCGCGAACAGGGCAGGCCGATCGCGATCCCGAACAGCGCGCACAACGCGTGCGCCGCGGCGCCGAGGGCGAGGGTGCCGATCGGAAAGCCGCCGGACCGGATCCCCGACCACGCCAGCGTCACGAAGATCAGCACGGCGGCGCAGCCGAAGACGGCCAGTGTCGCGCCGCCGAGGACCGATCGCCAGCGTCGCGCGTGGCTGAAGGTCACCAGCCGCTGGACCGGGTCCTCGACGTCGAGCATCGCGATCGTCAGCCAGCACGAGACCACCAGGAGCGATCCCGCGCTGATCCCGTACTGCGGCAGCAGCGGTGACTTCGGATCCGTGTAGAGCACGGTGCTGACCGCGAGGTAGGCGAGGATCGCGGGGAGATAGCGCTGGGAATGGCCGAGCAGTGCGAGGTAGTAGCGGGTCATGGCGAGCACGGCGCCACCTCCCGGACCGAGAAGCCCCGGTTGAGTGCGCGCAGCAGGACTGCGTCCGTGTGCCCGGCTTCGACCGTCAGGACGACTCTTTCGCCGTCGGCCACGGCCTGGCTGACGCCGGGTTCCGCCGACCAGTCGCCACCGGGTCCGTGAAGCACGATCTTTGTCGCGGCTTCGGCTTTCGCGGCCGCTTCGACGCGGATCAGGCGCCCCTCGTCCATCCGGTGGACGTCGTCGGCGTGGGCGTGCACGGCGGCCGCCCGATGGTCGGTGAAGACCACGCTCGCGCCACGTTCCTTGGTCTCGGCGACGAGTTCGCCGAGCACCGTGTGGGCCTCGACGTCGAGGCCGGACCAAGGTTCGTCGAGGATCAGCAGCTCCGGTTCGACCAGAACCGCCTGGGCGAGACCGACTTTCTGGGCGTTGCCCTTCGACAGCGTCCGCAACGGTGCGTCCGGCCCGCCGACCAGCGCCAGCCTGTCCAGCAGGGGATCTATGGCCGACAAGTCGACAAGTCCGTCGATGCGGGCCATATGCCGCAGGTAAGCTCTGGCGCTCATCCGCTGTCCGCCAGGAAAGCGGTCCGGCAGGTAGCCGACCCGCGGGCTGCCCACGATGGTTCCCGAGGTCCCGCGGGAAAGTGCCGCGAGGAGCTTGAGCAGCGTCGACTTGCCCGACCCGTTCGAGCCGAGGATGCCGATGACGCGGCCCGGTGGGACGTCGAGGTCGACGTCGACGAGCACGGGTTCGCCGCGGCCATAGCGCTTACCGACTCCGTCGAGCCGGATCAGTGAGGTCACGCAGCAGCGGCCTTCTGCAGTGCGCGGGTCGCCTGTTCGAGTTCGTTGACCGTGGCGTCGGCGACCGGGTGCCCGGCCGAAGCCATCCAGTTCGCCAGCATCCGGTGCCCGCCCTGCGTGAGCACGGATTCGGGGTGGAACTGGACGCCTTCGAGCGGCAGCTCGCGGTGCCGCATGCCCATCACGACACCGGACTCGGTGCGGCCTGTGATCTCGAACACGGTGTCGTCGATGGTTTCCGGCAAAACGGTCAACGAGTGGTACCGCGTGGCGGTGAATTCGTCAGGGAGCCCGGCGAGCACTCCGTCGCCCGAATGACGGACTTGACTCGTCTTGCCGTGCAGCAGTTCAGGGGCGCGGTCGACGGTGGCGCCGAAGACGACGCCCAAGGCCTGGTGGCCGAGGCAGACGCCGAGCATCGGGATCCGCTTTTGAGCGCATTCGCGGACGACGTCCATGCTCTGACCAGCACGTTCCGGGGTTCCGGGGCCGGGAGAGACGAGGACCGCGTCGAACTCGCCGAGCTTGTCGATCTCCACGACGTCGTTACGCCAGACAGTGCAGTCGGCGCCGAGCTGGGCCAGGTACTGGACCAGGTTGTAGACAAAACTGTCGTAGTTGTCGACGACGAGCACGCGCATACCGCCAGCTTAGCGGCTCCCACCAGGTGGACCGTACGCCAGATCACAATGATTGTTAGGGCTACCTAACTTACCGTGGTAGGGGTGAGCCGTTCTCTTCGTGTAGCCATCGTGGGTGCCGGTCCGGCCGGCATCTACGCCGCCGACATCCTCGACAAGTCCGACGCAGACGTGACGATCGACCTGTTCGAGCGTATGCCGGCGCCGTTCGGGCTGATCCGGTACGGCGTCGCGCCCGACCACCCCCGGATCAAGGGCATCGTCACCGCCCTGCACAAGGTGCTCGACAAGCCGAACGTCCGGCTGCTGGGCAACGTCGACTACGGGACCGACCTCAAACTCGACGATCTGCGCCAGTTCTACGACGCGGTGATCTTCTCGACCGGTGCCATGGCCGACCGCGCGCTCGACATCCCCGGCATCGACCTCGACGGCAGTTACGGCGCCGCGGACTTCGTCTCCTGGTACGACGGTCACCCGGACGTCCCGCGCACCTGGCCGCTGAACGCGACCTCGGTCGCCGTTCTCGGTGTCGGGAACGTGGCGCTCGACGTGGCGCGGATTCTCGCGAAGACCGCGGACGAGCTGCTCAGCACCGACATCCCGGACAACGTCTACCAGGGCCTGAAGGCCAGTCCGGTCACCGATGTGCACGTGTTCGGCCGTCGCGGCCCGGCTCAGGCGAAGTTCACGCCGCTGGAACTGCGTGAGCTGGACCACTCGCCGAACGTCGAGGTCGTCGTGTACCCGGAGGACATCGAGTTCGACGAGGGCAGCATCGCCGCGCTGCGGGCGTCGAAGCAGATCGACATGGTCGTGAAGACGCTGCAGGAGTGGGCGATCCGCGACCAGGGCGACCGGCCGAAGCGGCTGCACCTGCACTTCCTGCACTCGCCGTGCGAGGTCGTCGGGGAGGACGGTCGCGTCGTCGGCCTGCGGACCGAACGCACCGAACTGACCGGTGACGGGAACGTGCGCGGCACCGGCGAGTTCCACGACTGGGACGTCCAGGCCGTCTACCGCGCGGTGGGTTACCTGTCGTCGCACCTGCCGGAGATCCCGTTCGACCACAACACCGGGACCGTGCCGAACCAGGCTGGCCGGGTGCTGGACATCGACGAGGACCAGGTGCCGGGCGTCTACGTGACCGGCTGGATCAAACGCGGCCCGGTCGGCCTCATCGGCCACACCAAGGGTGACGCGGCCGAGACGATCGCGAGCCTGCTGGCCGACGCCGACGACCTGGCGGCCCCGGCAGTGGACGATCCCGACGCGATCCTCGGCTTCCTCACCGAGCGCGGCGTTCCCTTCACCACCTGGGAAGGCTGGGGCAAACTCGACGCCCACGAGAAGTCCCTGGGCGTTCCGCACGGCCGGGACCGCGTCAAGGTCGTGGAACGCGACGAAATGACCCAGATCTCGCGCTCTTAACTCACTTACCCAGCCCCCCACCCGTCCCAGGGGGCGGCCCCGAACCCAGTCTATCGGCCGGGGGCGGCGAAAGGGCTGGTCAGTTGGGGTTGTCCACAGCCGGCGACGGTTGTGGACAACTGTCGGGCGCCGTGAAGGCCTCCTTCCGGGACTCCGAGTCCCTCAAGGGGGCCTTCACGGACCAAAAGGATCAGGAACCCAGGTAGGCCAAGACCGCGAGCACCCGCCGGTTCGTGTCGTCCGAAGCGACGATGCCGAGTTTCGCGAAGATGTTCGCGGTGTGCTTCCCCACCGCCCCCTCGCTGAAGTGCAGCCGCCCGGCGATCGCGGCGTTGGAGCAGCCCTCGGCCATCAATTCGAGCACCTCGCGTTCCCGAGGGGTCAGCGCGGAGAGAGGGTCGGAGGCGTTGCCCGCCACCAGTTTCGCGATCACCTCGGGGTCCATCGCGGTCCCGCCGCCCGCCACGCGCCGCACCGCGTCGATGAACTGGTCGGCGTTGAAGACCCGGTCCTTCAGCAGGTAGCCGATCGCGCCGGCGCCGTCGGCCAGCAGTTCCCGGGCGTAGAGCTGCTCGACGTGTTGCGACAGCACGAGAATCGGCAATCCGGGGAGGTCACGCCGCACCGCCAGCGAGACCTGCAGGCCCTCGTCGGTGTTCGTCGGCGGCATCCGGACGTCGACCACCGAGACGTCCGGCCGGTGTTCGCGCAACGCCCGTTCCAGTTCCGGCCCGGTCCCGACGGCCTCGACGACGTCGAAACCGTGCGCGGTCAGCAGATGTGTCAGTCCGTCCCGGAGGAGGTACTGGTCCTCTGCGACGACACATCGGGGTCGAGCTGACACGGGATCTCCATGGTCGCCTTCGTCGGCCCGCCGGGCGGGCTGGTCAAGGCAAAAGTACCGTCGAACGTGCCCAGCCTGCGTTCGATCCCCCGAATCCCGCTGCCCCGGGCCGCGTTCGCACCGCCCTTTCCGTCGTCGGTCACCTCGATCCGCAGCAGACCGTCGTCGTAACCCAGCTCGATCGACACTCGCCGCGCCTCACCGTGCTTCGCCGCGTTGCCCAACAACTCGCTGACCGCGAAGTAGGCGCACGCTTCCGCGGGCTGTTCGAGCCGCGGCACCACACCATTCACCGAGGCCCGCAGCGGACTGTCCAGAGCCATCGCCCGCACTGCGTCACCGAGACCGCGTTCGGACAACACCGGCGGGTGAATCCCCCGCACCAGCAGCCTCAGCTCGGTCAACGTCTCCGACGACGTATGCCGCAGGTCGGCGGCCAGCCGTTTCGCCGCGGCCGGATCACTGTCGATCAGGGCTTCAACGGCCCCCAGCTTCATCCCCATCGCGACCAGGCGGGACTGGACCCCGTCGTGCAGATCCCGTTCGATCCGCCGCAGTTCGGCGGCCTGCGCGACCGACGCGTCCGTCCGCGTCTGCTTCAGCCGCTCGACACGCTGCTCCAGCCGCGACGCCTCCGTCGGTCCCAGCAGCAGCTTCGCGAAGCGCGCTCCCAGCCGAGCGAGCCACGGTGTCGCGACCAGCCCGGCGACGAAGGCCGCGACGGCGACCGGAGTCAGCGCGAGCGCCTGCCCATGGCTGGTCGCCTCGGGCAGGCCGATCATCGAGAACCAGTGCGTGGTCGACCATCCGGTGTTCGTCCACTGGGCGATCGGACGCCATACCCACAACGCCAAGACACCCTGGAATCCGAAGAACACCAAGGCCGCCGTCGGCAGCGCCATCAGCAGCAGCACCACGGAGTTGACCAGCGCGGCCGCCAGGTCACGCCAGGTCGCCCGATCCCGCATCGCCCAGCGCCAGCGCGCCAGCCGCGCCGGCCACCACGGCGTGTCGTACAACTGCCGTCCGTGCTGGTACATCCCGTCCGCCCGCGGCACGGGGAACGACGGTTCCGGCAGGTAGGGGCGGTCGATCCGCACCCCGGTCCAGTTCTTGGCTTCGCGGCGCAGGGTGTCGGTCACCGTCCGGCCGGCGACGACCAGCGTCGGGAACAGCGGCGCCGGGCCGATCAGCACGAGCAGTGTCGGAACCGCCATCCCGAGCTGCGCGGCCGAAAGCCCGAACAGCCCCAGCTGGAACCCGAGCGCCTTGAGGTGCCGTTTGAGCCAGCCCTCGCCGCCACGACGCTCACGCGGTCCGAGCCACCAGCGGGTCCACTTGCCGTACAGCCGGAGCGCGGGCGGTCCGGTCAGCAGAACCGCGGGCACGAGCAGCAGACCCGCGAAGGGGTTCCACAGCTGCCAGCCGAGATCGCGCCCGGTCGCCGGGTCGTCGGAGATCCACTCGAACCGTTTGGTCCATTTGATGAACCACGACCGCTTGAACAGGCTGTTCCCTTCGCGGTACCAGCCATCGCGCTCACGTTCCGGCTCGGGCGGAGCGGGCCGGTAAGGCGACTCGACGTCGATACCGCACCAGCGCCCGGCCAGCCGCCGGGTGAGGACGGCGCGCGGCCGTGCCCCCTCCAGCGCCAGCGTGTACGCGAAGACCAGACCCGCGCAGAGCAGGCAGAACCCCACCAGCACGAGCAGGAGGTCCAGCCAGCTCACCAGGGCCAGGCCGGTGAGCGCGAGGCCGCGGCGCACCGAGGTGAGGTACTTGCGAATCATGCGAGAAGTCTCGCCCACCGCCCTCACCCGGCGCAGTGACCACAGGTCCCCGGTTGGGGTGGGCCCAGCCCCACCCCAACCGGGCTTCTAGCCCCATTCAGAAGAAAAGCGTTGCACCATAACGTTTTTCGCATGCCACTCATCGAAGTCAGCAACCTCCGCAAGACGTACGGAGAGCACGTCGCGGTCGACGACGTTTCGTTCCACGTGGAACAGGGCGAGATCTTCGGAATCCTCGGGACCAACGGCGCGGGCAAGACCACCACCGTCGAATGCCTCCAGGGACTGCGAACGCCGGACTCCGGCAGCATGTCGGTCCTGGGGCTCGACCCCGGCAAGGACCACAACTTCCTCCGGCAGCGCCTCGGCTCACAGCTTCAGGAGAGCAGCCTGCCGGACAAGATCAAGGTCCACGAGGCACTCGACCTCTACGCGTCCTTCTACGCGAACCCCGCCGACACCGGCGACCTGCTTACGAAACTGGGTCTCACCGAGCAGCGGAACAAGTACTTCGGCAAGCTTTCCGGCGGGCAGAAGCAGCGCGTCTCGATCGCGCTCGCGCTGGTCGGCCGCCCCGAGGTCGCCGTCCTCGACGAGCTGACCACCGGACTGGACCCGCACGCGCGCCGCGACACCTGGAAGCTCGTCGAGACCGTGCGCGACAGCGGGGTCACCGTCCTGCTCGTCACGCACTTCATGGACGAGGCCGAACGCCTCTGCGACCGCCTCGCGATCTTCGACGCCGGACGCGTGGTCGCCACCGGCACTCCCGGCGAGCTCCGCGACCGCGCCGGTAAAACCACCTTGGACGACGCCTTCGTGACCCTGACCGGCCGCGACTGATCCCGGAGACGAGAAATGAACACGCTCACCAAGATCACCATCACCGAAACGAAACTCGCCCTGCGCTCACCGGGCTTCGTCATCTCCGGGCTCGTGCTGCCGACGGCCATCACGGCCGTGCTCGGGGTGATCCCCGGCATTCGCGCGGAGAGCGAAACAACTACGGGGATGCGCTTCCTCGACGCCTGGGTACCGTCGATGATCGTGCTCACCATCGCCATGATGGGCCTGCAGTCGATCCCCGGGATCATCGCGTCCTACCGCGAACAGGGCATCCTCCGCCGCTTCGCCACCACCCCGGTACACCCGGCCCAACTCCTGGTGGCGCAGCTGATCATCAACGTCGCCGTGACGATCGGCGGGGTCGGCATACTCCTCGTGGCGGCCGGCGTCGTCTTCGACGTCCCCAGCCCGCGCGACCCGCTCGGCTTCCTGCTCGCGTTCGTCCTCGGCACGGCCGCGATCTTCGGCCTCGGCCTGATCGCCGCGTCGGTCGCCAAGACCAGCCGCGCCGCGGGAGGGATCGCGATGATCGCCTATTTCCCGATCATGTTCCTCGGCGGCGTCTGGCTGCCGCGTCCGTTGCTCCCGGAGGTCATCCAGAACATCGGCGCGTACATCCCGCCGGGCGTCAAAGCCCTCGAAGACGCCTGGACCGGCACCGGTGCCCAGCCGCTGCAACTCGCCGTTCTGGCGGTTTTCGCGGTGGGCAGTTGTGCAGTGGCGGCGAAGCTCTTTCGCTGGGAGTGACGGCGGCTTCCGCCAAAGTGGTGATGATGATCGTTTTCTCTTGTGGCGCGGGCCGCGGGTGGGTAGTCAGGGAGACGGCCAACGTTCACCTTGGAGGTTCGATGTCTTTGGATGTATCGCCCGCGCTGCTTGAGAAGGCCGAGCGCGGGGAGGTCTCCGACGCCGAATTCGTCGCCTGTGTCCGGGAATCCCTGCCCTACGCCTGGACCGTGATCACCGGTGTCATCGCGGAGGCCGACGGCGCGCCCGACGGGTTCGCCGACAACGAGACGCCGCCGCCGAGCGAGGCCGAACGCGGTCAGCTGCTGCGGGCGCTGGCCTCGGACGCCATCCGGGGCGGGCTGGAACGGCACTTCGGCGTGAAGCTGGCGTTCCAGAACTGCCACCGGATCGCCGTGTTCAAGAAGTCCCATGTGGACAGTGACCGCTACCGCGCGTTCGTCTCGCCACGCGGCCAGCTGCTGAACCAGAGCCCGGAACTGCGCGACTGCTAGCCGGTTCGCAGCGCGGGTAGCACTTCGGCGCCGATCCGCGCGATGTTCTCGAGCGTTCCCTCCGGCGTACCGGACGCTTCCACCATCATGATCACGTGGGAGATCCCGGTACGCCGGATGCTCGTCCCCAGCCTGTCGACGCAGTACCCCACTCCGCCGATCGGGTGCCTTTCGCACAGCTTGTCGGTGTAGGAGACCGGATCCTTGTCCAGCCCCCGCTTGCCGTTCAGGGAGACGTGCCCGGCGAACCCCTCCTTCAGGGAACCCGGCAACGCCGACCGCACGACGTCCAGCGCGTCGTCCCCCACCTGGCACATCACCGTCGAGACGTGTTCGGCGGCCGAATCCCCATATGCGGCAAGGGTTTCGATCTTGGCGTCGGCGTCGGCGTGCAGGCCGAGCAGCATCGGCAGCCGACGGTCGGCAGCCAGCCGGACGGCACGCGATCCGGCGTCACCACAGGCCACGACCAGGCGCGGAGCCCGCTGGGGCCGCGGCACCATCGGGACCTCACGGAACTCGAAGTGGTCGCCATCGGCCGAGACGGTCTTCGAAGTCATCGCCGCGAGCAGCAGATCGAGGCTCTCCTCGAACCCCGTTTCGTAGCGGGACGCCCCGGTGCCGAACACCTCGAGGTCCTGCCACGGCCCGCCCCGGCCGACGCCGATCCGCAGCCGTCCGCCGGAAACCGCGTCGAGCAGCGACCATTGTTCGGCGAGCGCCACCGGATGCGCGATCGACAGCACGCTCACCGCGGTGCCGACCGCGATCCGTTCGGTGCGGCCGAGCACGTGCGCGGCGAGCGTGATCGCGGACGGGCACACGCCGTACGGCATGAAGTGGTGCTCGGCGAACCAGACGTCGTCGAATCCGGCCCGTTCGGCGGCGACGGCGGCGTCGACCGACCTGCGCAGGACGTCGGCGTCCTCCTGTCCGGGAAACCGCCCGGAAACGAGGAAGACACCAAAACGCACGCCTACTGGACGCTCACTTCGTTGAACCACAGCCGCGGTTCCAGCCACGGGAAGACGACGAACATCAGCAGGGCGACGATCCCCAGCGCCAGCACGACCGACGTCATCAGCTTCACCGCGAAGGGGCCCGGCAGCTTGCGCCAGATCCAGCCGTACATCAGCGCGCCTCCGAGAGCTTGGGCAGGAGTTCGGCGTAGGAGCCGACCTGGTTCTTCGGCACCTGCTGGGCCAGCACCGCGTGGATGATGAGCCGCTCGCGCGCCGAGAACTTCGGGTGACACGTCGTCAGCGTAAGCAGGGAGGCCTGCTCGGCCTTGGGCAAGATCTCCGGGTCCTTGTACGGCACCGGGTTCACCGTGTCGCCCTTGGTCGGGAACACGATGCGGCGGCCGTTGGTCTCGCCGTAGGCGCCGCCGTCGACGGCGTTCGGGTCACGCAGCGTCCCGACGTTCTTGCATTTCGGGTCGGCGCCCTTGCCCGTGGCCCAGCCCTCGACCTCGTCCTTGTAGGGCAGCACCTTGTAGATGTAGAAGTCGGTCTGCGTCTCGATGATGATCTGCTCGCACGAGCTGACGTTGTCGAGGTCGTTGAACGGCGCGCCCTTGCCGACGCGGTGGCCGGCGATCGCGAAGTTGCCTGGCTCGCCCGGGAGCGCGGTGCCCTTGTAGTGGCCGGGGCCGACTTCGAGCGCGGCCTCGGTGGTGCCTTCCTGGATGGTGAAGTTGAAGTCGGCGCCGAACACCGGGATGTGGATCCTGGCGAACGCCTTCCCGTCGACGAGGTCCGGATGCAGCTGCCGGTCCTTCGACCAGTCGCCGTCCAGTTCCGAACTCGCCTCGGACTGCTTGCCCGCGGAGAAGAGGTCGGTCACGTAGACCTCGTAGACCATGAACAGCAGCACCACCAGCCCCGCGGTGATGAGGAGTTCCCCGACGGTCCGGATGGCGACGCCGCCCTTGCCCAGTTCCGCCGGGGGGCGTTCTTCGGTCGCGGTACCGCCGCCGACCGGTTCGAAGATGACGGTCTCCTCGGTCGACCCCGGCGGCGGCGCGGGACGACGGCGCGGTGGTGGCCCATGCATCCGGCGTCGCGGCGGTGGCCCGTCCGGCGACCTGCCTTCTTGCGGCCTTCGGCGGGGCGAAGGCGTCTCTCCCTGGCCACGACGCGGCCCGGCCGCGTCCTCCGGCCTACGCCGGGGCACTGGACGGCCCTCGCCGGGTGGGCGTTCGGAGTACCGCCGTCGGTCCCCGCCCGGCTCTTCCCGCTCAGCCACGCAAGCTCCTCAGTCTCGAACCAAGCCGCAGTGTCGAACCAGCACAGTGTCGAACCGTGTGTGACACCATTGTCACAGTGCGGGAAATCGACCGGTCCCGGACGGTGCCCAGCGGCGCCTGTTTACGTTAACGTGTGCACGTGGCGCTGGTTGCGCACCCGAAAGCGGGTCATCGCCACCAGGGAAGCCGAACAGTACGCGAGGAACACGATGCCGAAGTCCAAGGTCCGCAAGAAGACGGCGTACACCCCGCCGACCGATCGCCGCACGCCGGTGAAGGTCAAGGCCGCGGGCCCGTCGAACCTGTTCTACAAGATCGTGATGTTCGGTCTCATGTTGGTCGGCCTGTTGTGGCTGGTCGTCAACTACATCGCGGGTGACAAGATCCCCTTCATGGCGGATCTGGGCAACACGAACTTCGCGATCGGCTTCGTGCTGATGATCGCCGGGTTGCTTATGACGATGCGGTGGCGGTGAGCATTACCCCGGTTGGCGGCTTGACGCCGAATTACACCGGTGTGACTCATCCCCAGTGTGGATAACCCCTGTGGATAACTACCCCACCTCGTGGGCACCGCAGCAGAACGTTGTGGTAGTGGCTTGGGCGATCACCCTGTTCTTGCTGGCAGGTGTGGTGTGGCTGGCCATCGGGGGTGACGTCGGCGGCACCGTGCTGACGGGGATCTCGGTGCTCTCCGTCGGCGCACTCGCGCTGCATGGCACCCTGCTCCGTCCCCGGCTGGCCGCCGGTCCCGACGGGATTCTGGCCAGGACCGCCGGTGGCGCGTACCAGTACTCCTGGGCCGAAGCCCGGCTCCGGCTGCGCACGACGCGCCGTTTCGGCCGGGACAGTCTGACCCTCGAGGTCGAATCCGGCGAACATCTGCTGGTGTTCGGCCGGATCGACCTCGGCGAGGACCCCAGGGACGTCATGGACGTCCTCACCGCCCTCAAGGGTCAGGCGTTGTCGTAGTAGTGGACGTCGCCGTTCGGGCCGTGTGACCAGCCCGCGACCGCGGGCGACGCGTACTCCCCGAAGATCTCGTACGACAAGGCTGGCGAGCAGATCGGCGGTGACCTCCCAGCCACTGGCCGCGCCCGGCCTCGTCGTGCTGACGGTCTGCGTCGCCACCGACGAAGTGACGCCGGGAAGCAGAGTCTTCGCGACGACGGGGGCGAACAGCACCCCCCTAAAAGTACCCAGTCACGTTACTTCTCCCCACGTGGGGGAAGCGGAGCTACTACCGGTAGCAGATGTAGACGGACTGGCCCTGGTATGGCGTGAACTGGCAGTACGCGGCGGAAACCGTCTGCGCGTCCTTCCAGACGATGAGCCCGATGATCGCCACGACGACGATCGCGATGCCGACGATCTGCCAGCGGAGCCGGTTCTTTTCCGGGGCGTACAGCAGGGCGAAGGTCGCCAAGAGACCGGCGGCGAAACCACCCGCGTGGGCGAGGATCGAGATGTTCGGCACCTGGAAGGTGATGAACACGTTCAGGCCGAGGATGATCAGCAACCAGGTCGGGTTGAGCCTGAGTTTGATGACGATGACCGTGTACGCGCCGATGAGCCCGAAGATGGCGCCGGACGCGCCCACCACGGGGAAGGCGTCGAGGCCCGAGAACACCAGGCACGCGGCCGAGCCGCCGAGCATCGACACGAAGTAGAGCGCGGTGAACGGGAGCCGTCCGAGCGCGAGCTCCAGCGGGCGGCCCACGAACCAGAGCGAGAAGGCGTTGCTCGCGATGTGCAGCACGCCGAAGTGCAGGAATCCCGAGGTGAAGATCCGCCACCACTCGTTGCCCGCGAGTGTCGGCGCGTTGTCCAGGTTGCCGAGCTGGAAGAACTCCGAGATGTTGTTGTTCGAGATGCTGCCGGACAGCGCGACCGTGATGAAGAAGATGACGACGTTGAGCGCCAGGAGGGCCGGCGTCACGAGAGCCGTCCGAGGCGGCTGAGCGCCGGCGAGGGTGGTCGCGCCGTAGCCGGCGTCACGATACTGCTTCTGCTGGACGCGGTCCTGCTGGCGGCCTGCCTGCACGCAGTCGGTGCACTGGAAGCCCACGGACGCTTCACGCAGGCAGTCCGGGCAGGCTGGACGCTCGCAGCGCGAACAGCTCAGCCCGGTCCGCCGGTTCGGGTGCCACCAGCAACCAGGCATGGCGGCCTGCTGGTACTGGGGATTCGGTGGTTGGCTCACGATGCCACCAACCTACCGAAATCCCCCGTAGCCGGCTTTGTGATCAGCGTTGTCAGCCTTCGCGGGTGATGCTGACCTTCTCGATGACGATGTCCTGCAGCGGACGGTCGGCCGGACCGGTCGCCGTGCGCCCGATCGCGTCGACGACGTCGCGGGATGCCTGGTCCGCGACCTCGCCGAAGATCGTGTGCTTGAAGTTCAGGTGCGTCGTCGGGGCGACGGTGATGAAGAACTGTGAGCCGTTGGTGCCGGGTCCGGCGTTGGCCATGGCCAGCAGGTACGGCTTGGAGAACTGGAGCTCCGGGTGGAACTCGTCGCCGAACTTGTAGCCGGGGCCGCCGCGGCCGGTGCCGGTCGGGTCGCCGCCCTGGAGCATGAAGCCGTCGATGACGCGGTGGAAGATCGACCCGTCGTAGAACGGGCCCGAGTTCGTGCCCTGCGCGTTGGGCTGGGTGTACTCCTTGCCGCCCTCCGCCAGCCCGACGAAGTTCGCGACCGTTTTCGGCGCGTGGTCGGGGAACAGGTTCAGGTGGATGTCACCCTGATTGGTGTGCAGAGTGGCCTTCGATGCGCCACCGATGAGGGATCCCTTGCTTTCAGTCACGAGCGTCATCGTGCCATCTGCGGCAAGATCTGGGGGAAAGGGGCACGATAGGTTACGAGCAACGAAGCAGAATCAAAACGATTGATGAGGTGAAGGCCATGACCCGGACCGCAGATTCGGTGAGCGAGTCGGCGAAGGCCGGCGCGCTCGGCCTGCGTAAACGTGCGGTTGAGGCGGGTAAGGAAGCCACCGCCCACGCCGTCGAGGTAGCCGAGCAGAAGCTCTCCGAGAGCGCCGGTGAGATCGCTAAGACCAGCCGTCGCGCGCGCAAGAAGCTCGCGAAGAAGACGGAACTGACCCGCAAGGAGCTCAAGCGGAGCTCGAAGGCGGCTCGTAAGGAGGCGTTGGCCAGAATTTCCGAGATGCGGAAGCCGGGCCGTAAGGCACGTAAGGCCGCGATCCTGGCCGCGAAGTCCACCGGTGAGTCCAAGCGCCGGGGCAAGAAGGACTTCAAGGCCGCGAAGAAGGACTTCAGGGCCGCGCTCGTGGAAGCGAAGTCCGCTGCCAAGGGGACGCGTAAGCGTCGCCGCTGGCCGTGGGTCATCGGTATCGCGGTGGTCGGCGGCGGTGCCGCCTACGCCCTGCGTTCCAAGCAGGAGCCGCCGGTGGCGCCTGCTCCGCCGAAGGCACCGCCCGCTCCCCCCGTGAAGCCCGCCGCTCCGGCCGGGGCCGGGGCCGCGGCCGCGCCGAAGCCCGATCCCGCGAAGCCTGCCGCTTCCGGTCCGGCTCCGGCTCCGGTGAAGCCCGCGACACCGAAGTCCGGTACCCCGAAGAACGGGCACCAGGCTTCAACCAGCTCCGCCGACAAGAAGAACTGACGCCTACCCCTCGTCCCCTACTTGTCGCACGGGCCGTCCAGTGACCCACAAGGCCACTGGACGGCCCTCTCACGTCCAAAGCGACCCAAGCCCGAAGATCAACGCACCCCACAACAGCACCGGCGGACCCCCCGTCTCGCCGAAGCGCGCCAGCGCGACGGCGAGACTTCACCGGTCGCGCGCCCTCTTTCGGGCCGAAGGCCCACGTAAACGCGATGAAGGGGCGCCTCTCCGCCCCACGTGAGTGGGAAGCGGATCGACGCCCCTTCGGCGCGTTTACGTCAGCGCGCGATTAAACAGACGCAGCAGCGTGCTTGTCGATCAGCTGGCCGAGGCGGGGAAGGGCCTCCTCGACGTTCTTCTTGCCGTTCGGGCGCAGCTTGCCGTAGACCTTCTTGATGCTGTCGCGGCTGCTCTTGTCGGCGCGCGCGTCGGTGACCGACAGGAGCGCGTCGGCGGCCTCGTCGCTGCGGCTGACCAGGTAGGCACCGAAGTCGTTGCCGCCCTTGGCCTTGTAGTCGCCGTAGAACGGCTCGAGGGCGCCGGTGAAGTCGTCGAGCAGCGCGTCGACGGCGGAGGGGATGATGCCCGGCTTGATCTTCTTGACGGCGGCGAAGCCGGTCTTCACGACGGCACCCGAAACGCCGCCCTTGTCCGAAACCTCGGCGTCGACGAGACCTTCGAAGTCGCTCACGACCGCCGGGCGGCGGGTGGAGTCGAGCAAGATTTCCTTGAGGGTGTCAGCCACGAAACCTGTCCTTTTGTCTTATGGGGAGAAATGATCTTTTGTGCCGCCGAGCCACACCGCGAGGCGGCCTCCGCCGGATCTGGCATTGCGCTGGGTCCCGCGAACCCTCGCGCGTGCGGCACAGGGTAGTACAAGATCAACTTCACTCTGACGTGTGGATACCACTACCTAGAGCTGCAGCTCACCGATAGCCTCCTTCGCCACCGTACGTGCTTTGATGCTCTGCTTCTGGTTGGTGGTCACGACTACCGCGTTCCCACCTTTCGCGACGGCGTAAACGGCGCCGTCACCGGACGGCTGGTAGCCGCCTTTCCAGCCCGCCGGTTCGTCGGCGGGGTTGGAGGTGTCGATGGGTGCCGCCTGGTCGACCAAAGCCTTGGCGACGGCGGGTTCTCCGACGTAGACGCGCACGGTGAGCTGCAGTTTCCCGCTGAGCGCGTAGAAGAAACAGGTCGGCTGCGGCTGGTCGGCCGACGTCTTGACCTTGGAGACCTTCTGCCCGTTGGCATCCGAAACGAACTCGGTGCCCAGATACGGGCACGGGCCCTTGCCGGTGGGTTCCGGCGGCGGCGGGATCTGGGGCGCCGGGGTGCTCGACGGCGCGGTCGGGTTCGCCGCGGGCGGCGGCTGTTCCGTCGGCCCGCAGGCCGCGAGGAGCGGCACCACGAGCGGCAAGATCAGAAGACGTCGCATAGTGGCGTCCAGTGAAGCAGATCGGTTCACCGCGTCGCCGCATCCATCCGCCCTGTTCGTGCGACGATGGCGGTGCGTAGCGGTCTTCAGGAGGCATCAGTGCTCACCAAGGAGCAGTACCTGGGTGCGGTGGCGGAACGTATCCAGCGCAGCGGTGGCAGGCTGAACACGGTCCAGATCGGCCCGAGCGCGGCCGTGGTGGGTCTGTACACCGAATCCGTGATGCTGTCGACGATGAACTATTGCGTGGTCGCCGCGGCGATCCCGGAGGTGACCGCGCCCGCGTTGTACGACTTCACCGGGCTGGCGACGCAGCACGCGCGTGCGAACGTGTGGGGCACGGTGGGCTGGACGGCGGCTTCGGTGGTCATCGCCTGCCTGATCGGGGACCGGGTGTACCCGGACGCCGCGCAGGCCGCGTCGGCGAAGTCCGGCAATCAGTTCGGCGGCGAGACGCGCATGGTGGCCGTCGACGTTTCGGCGGCGCAGATGTACGCGTTCGTCGGCGGGAAGCTGTGGGGCGCGGCGGTGCAGGGTTCGGTCAACGCGAAGCTGACCTTCTGTTTCCCGCAACCGGCCGAGGTCTACCAGCAGGTGCAGTGGCAGCAGTCGCAGGGCCAGCAGCCGCCGATGCCGCCCGGACCGCCGATGCCGCCGCCCGGCTGGCAGCCGCAGCAGCCGCCGCCTCCCCACCAGTACCCGCCGGTCGGGCCGCCGCCCGCGCAGGGCGTGCCGCCCGGTCAGCATCCGCCGCACTATCCGCCGCCCGCGCCCGGTTATCCGCAGCACGGCCAGCGCCCGCCGGGGTACTGACCGGTGACCGGCTCGTTGCGCGGCTGGCAGTCGTTCCCCGAAGAGCTGCCGGAGTTCGACCCCGGGAGCACACCGGGCACGCCGAGCGAACTGTTCCTGGAATGGCTCGACGAGGCCGGGGAACACGTCCTCGCGCCGCACGCCGTCACTCTGTCCACAGTGGACACTGATGGAGTGCCGGACGCGCGGGTCGTGATCCTCAAGGCCGTCGACGGTGGCACCTGGGCGGTCGCGACGAGTTCCGAAAGCCCGAAAGGCGTTCAGCTGGCGAAGAATCCGTACGCCGCACTGACGTTCTTCTGGCCGGGACGCGGCCGTCAGGTCCGGTTGCGGGGCCCGGTCTCGCCTGCCGACCCCGAGGTTTCCGCGGCCGATTTCACCGCCCGGCCGCCGGCGTCCCGGGTGGAGGTGTTCGTCGGCAGGCAGTCCCAGGTCCTCGAAGACCCGGGCGATCTCGACCGCGCTGCCGAGGAAGCGCGCCGGTGGGTCGAAGACAATCCCGGCGTGGCACCGGAAACCTGGACCCGCTATCTGGTGACGCCGTCCGAAGTGGAGTTCTGGCAGGCCAGCCACGACCGGCGGCACAAGCGCCTCCGCTATCGGCGTGAGAACGAGACCTGGCGCAAAGAACACCTCTGGCCGTAAACGGCAATCGGGAACGACGACGGTGAACGACACTTGGTCCCCATCGACGAAGCCGGAGCCTGACCGGTCAAGCTCTGAGATCGGCGACTCGCGACGCCCGGCTCTTCGGCGAATCCAGACTGAAGCTCCGGGCGTCGCCCAGCTGGTCGCGGACGAATTCCTCGGTCTCCACGACCGTCTTACGCAGTGCGGCGTCTTCGTCCCCGAAGACCTTGTAGACGATCTTGTTCGTCTCGGTGTCGAACTCCCACAAGCCGGCGAAGCGGCCTCGGTCGACGATCAGGTGGCTCGGTGGATCCGCCTGCCCGCCCAGCGTCTCCCCCGCGCGGCCACCGGGCACCGGGCGTCCGACATCGGCGTCATCGAGCAACCGTGACATCTCGCGGTGCAGCAGGTGGATGCCGTCGATCCCGGCGAGAAGCGCGTACGACGGCTCCGACGGCACGGTGAAGGCGTCGAAGTCGTCCGCGAGGTACTTGGGCATCAGCAGATCGGTGCCGTCGAGCGGCACGAGTTCCAGCGATGCCACGGCCTTCTTGGCGTTCGCCGCGGTGAAACCGGAGAACCAGCGGAAATGCTTGAGCGACGCCGGTGCCGCCCACGAGAAGTACCGCCGGGCCAGTTCGGTCTGCGCGGTGTCCATATCGGACAGTCCACCGCGCGGGGACGGCGTCCAGCGGACGTAGCCGTAGCGCTGCTGGTCCAGCCGTCCGTTGGCCGGGACCCGGCGGATGTCGCCGCGGACCTGGAGCAGGCCGAGCGCGAGCGGCAACGTCGTGGTGGTGCCGCGTTTGCGACCCGCCTCACCGAGGTTGCGGACCGCGGGCCCGGCGGCGGCCTTGATCGCGGCCGAGTCGAGCGGTCCGGCCGACGCGTCGAGCAGGTCGGCGACGGTGACGCACAACTGCTCGATCTCGGCCTGTGTGACGCCGAGGTACTTCTCCGCGGCCGCGATTTCACCCGCCGGTGCGCCGGCGCCGACGGTCAAGCCGAGTTCGAAGTCCGCCGCGGGCAGAACGTAGGCGCAGCCGCGAGCCGAGGGCAGTTCGTGGATGGCGAGCCGGGCGACGTCCGCGTCGACCGTCTCGCGGTCCAGACGGGCTCTGGCGAACAGCCCGAGGTAGGGCGCCGAACCGCCCACGGAACGCATCCAGCCGGTCCGCTCCAGCACGCCCGCCGCCGGGGCGCCGTGCAACGATCCGTCGAGACCTTGCCGATGTGCCCACCACGCGCGCAGCTTTTCGGTCGCCATGTCTCCACGGTATGGGCATTCGGTGGCGTACCGCAGCCCGGCACGCTCGGGTGATGCGCAGGCGGTTCTCGGAAGGTTCCCCCATCGCGTCGGCGGTGCCTGCGGCGCGTCCAGCTCGAGAACTTGCACCAGGACCTGCTCGCGATCGCACAGGGACGCGCTTCACGCATCTCGGCCGGTTTTCCGGCTTTGCCGCCAGACCTACGGCAAACTGCCTTTCGGAGACGGCACGATTGACCGCCTGAAGGAGTCTGATGCTGGTCGAACTGGCCATCGGCGACGCGTACGGAGGCTCCTTCGAGCACGCGTACCCGAGTTTCGTCGCCGAGCACAACACGCTGGCCGGATACGTGCCGCATCCCGGCCAGCTCGGCGTCCCGGCCGGCCGCTACACCGACGACACGCAGATGACGATCGCGATCGCCGAACTGCTCGTCTCGGGTCGCCGGTGGACGCCGCCGCTGCTCGCCGAGCAGTTCGTGCTCGTCTACCACCGCGATCCGCACGACGGTTACGCGCCACGCTTCCATCAGCTGCTCAGCGAGGTCCAAGACGGCGAAGAGCTGCTGCGACGGCTCCAGCCGCAGAGCGACAAGAGCGGCGCGGCCATGCGGGCCGGGCCGATCGGGGTCCTGCCGACCGTCGACGACGTCCTCTACCACGCGAAACTGCAGGCCAGGATCACGCACGACACCCCGGCCGGGATCGCCGCGGCCCAGGCGGCGGCGCTCGCCGTCCACTACTGCCACCATCGGCTCGGCCCGCTGGCCGAGGTCGCGCGGTGGATCGACGGGGTGCTTCCCGAGGACGTCGGGCACGGCGGCTGGGCGCGGCCGTGGTCAGGCAAGATCGGGCCACAGGGCTGGATGAGCGTCCGCGCCGCGCTGACCGTACTCGCCGATGGCGGTGGTCTCGCCCGGATGCTCCACACCTGCGTCGCGTTCACCGGCGACGTCGACACCGCCGCGACCATCGCGCTGGCCGCCGCGTCGCGTTCCCCCGAGGTCGCTCAGGATCTCCCACCGGTGTTGTGGCGGGACCTGGAGAACGGCGAGTTCGGCCGTGACTACCTGGCGGAACTCGACGAGCGGTTGCTGCACATCTGACGTAGTCGAGATCCACAGAAGGCGGACGCGCCCGTGGGCTTGCTTCGGCAGACTGGGCCGGTGAAGTGGCTGATCCGGGGCGGAGCCGCGGCCGGCTGGCTCGCGGTGAGCGCGGTGCTCGTCGTCGGCACGGCGAACCTCGAACCCGATCACGGGGAACGTCCGATCGACGCGCTCGGGTTCACCGTCGTCGCGGTCGCCTGTCTCGCGCTCGCCGCTGTCTGGCGACGGCGGCTGGGACGGAAGCGTTTGCGCTCCTGCTCTACCTGGGCATCGGCTATCCGGACGGTCCCGTCCTCTTAGCCGGTCTCGTGCCGCTGTGCGCCCTCGGAACCCTGCGCCCGCGACGGCTCGCGTACGCCTTCGCGGGTGGAATGGCGACGATCGTCGTGGGCGCGAACTTGTCGACAGGTGGGGCGGGCGTCATCGATCTGGTCTTCGTCGGTTGGGCGGGTGGCGTTCACCGGTTCGACCCCCGCGATTGTGGTCGACGAACCGTTTCTCGCGGTCGACGACATCGCATGGGGTTGGTCCAGGTCACAGAACTCTCGCGGCCGCCCATTCGGTTCGGTTCCGCTGTGAATTCGTTGTCGGATTGCGAAGGACCGTTCAAGAGCGCGTACCGACAGCAAAACGGCCTGGCTGGAGGAAATCCTCGGCCAGGCCGTTTGTGTGTGGAGCTGAGGGGAATCGAACCCCTGACCCCCGCCTTGCAAAGGCGGTGCTCTACCAATTGAGCTACAGCCCCGAGTCGCGAGCGGTCACAGAATAACCGCCCGCGGAAAGCTCAGTTGTTGCGGGACGCGTCCGCGGCCTTGGCCGGGGTGCTTCCGTTCGTGGAGACGGCGCCGAGCGGGCGCTCGGTCGGCGCGGTGGCCTCACGCCAGAGGTCGGCCTCGGCCTTGGCGGCCTTGTTGCGCTTGATCACGAACAGCACGCCGCCCGCGATGACCGCGAGCGCCAACAGCTTCTTCATCAGAAGCCCCCTCTTTCCGCCGAGTTGCTCCGCTTGCCCACCGATGCTACTGCACGCCGATCCCCGGACGCCTGGCGCCCGACGTTCCACGTGGAAACACGCGATGGCAGAAGCCCTGCCGGGAAGAGAGTCCGGCAGGGCTCCACAGGTGGAACGCCAAGGCGCCCGCGACCCTTCCCCGTTTCGCGTGAGCTTGCCCACGCAGCAGAAAAGCCGACTCGCGATGATCGCGAACCGGCTTTCGGAGTGGGCCCACCAGGACTTGAACCTGGGACCTCTTCGTTATCAGGCCAAGATCACCCTCTGTTGACCTTGGAAGCCGTGTCCCACCTGCGGATCGAACGTCCGCCAACGTCCGTAGAGATCCAGTGATCGCCACGCCGATTGTCGCCCAGTTCGTCGCTCAACTCAGCATGACGCTCAGTGCCGACGCCCTACCCCCGCGAGTCCGCCTGCCTTCAAGGCGGCAGCTCGCTCCTCCAGCTCACTTATCTGGCGGCTCTGGTCGATAGTCCTGGTCGTCAAGCCGATGATCTGCAAGCAGCCCCCGAGACCCCAGAAGAGCGTGGCGAGGGGAACACCAGCACCCACTAACCTCATAGGCCACAGAGACTGAATCCATGGCCATGAAAGCGCAGCTACGATGCTTACGGCGCACGAAACCGCACAGACTGCGATAACCCACCGATAAGGGCGCATCAACCCCTTGATCCCACGTGGCGTCCGACCCACGATCTTTCCGAACGCTGGCGTGATGACGACAATCAGCACGGAAACAGCCGTAAGAACGAGTGCCACCAGCGCACCCGCAACAGCAGAGATCCCGAGCAGAACAGTCTGTGTCGTGGCAGCAGCCGTGACACTGAAGACGACCGGCAGGCTACACAGCAGGCCGAGCGGAACGCCGACGTAGAAGTCAGGCGACAGCACGACCGCGCCCATGGCGGAAGATCGCCAAGGACGCTTGTGATGCGGTTGCGTAGCCGCCTGGATAGTTACCACATTATTCAGTGTCGACGTTCTCCGTCTGGATTGCTACCGCTGAAGCATCTTCATTCTCACTTGCTACAGCATCCGCAAGGCTAGCCTGCCCAACTTCACCCGTTGCGGGGTCCGCCGGAGCCTCAACAACCGTCTCGACTGTTGCGATCTCAGTGCTGTAGATCGACTCGGTCCCGCTCGACGTAGTTCCGGTCAGACGGGCTTCCCCATACTTGTGCTCATCGACGTGTCGAAGCGTCTGCTCCACGAAGGGGCTCGCAAGATCAAGACCACCAGCAGCCTGAAGTTCGAGCCGCCCGACCTCGGCCCGTGCTTGCTCGATAAGAGCTTCCAAGTCGGGAGCATCCTGATAGTGCGGGTTGGGCTGCCGGATGTTGAACCGGATCCGGGTCACGCGGTCAACCGACTGAGTCCACTCGCGTAGCGACATCCGGGAAGCCAACAAGGACTCCACGTGCCAACGCGAGTCACCTTCGCTCAACATCATTGCGATCGCGTTAGACACAGAGCCTATGACGATCTCCGGTGGCCTCGCTTGAAACGCTAGGACCAGATTGGTCGTGTTGATGGCAAACGGAGTCACGTTGCCGAGCCGAAAGGTCACCCCAATGAAGTCCCTCTCCTCTTCGTCATAGAACTCGAAGACGCTGGGATTGCGCTCGTAGCCGATCCGGCCGTGGAGCACGTCGCCGTGCAGCTCGGTGTAACCGACGATCCAGGTGCGTCGATACCTCTCGATCCTTGCGCCAGGCACGATCCGAGACGTGATCACCTGCGCTGGCGTCGCGTCGAAGCGCTCCTGAAGCGGCGGCTCAAGAAGAAATCTTGCAACCTTTCCTGTGTGCAGACGGTGCGTAACCACGTCGGGACGCTACAACACGTAAGGGTTATTACTCAGCCGTTCGGGCTGACCTTGCCAAGCCGTTCACTCGTTTGCCAGCGTCCGTAATCGTCCTGCGACCCAATGCCTGCTCAGATCTTGATGTTCGCCCAGCGAGCGAATCCGGCGAGAGTCTCTGACCTCCGACGGTCCTGCTCGGCGAGCGTGATCACGGTTTCCCGGACATGCGGGTGGTAGCGGGTCTGCTGAGGCGAGACCTGGCGAGCGATCTGGAGCGCCTGGAGCGAACGGGCGCGGTCTCCGTGGAGCTGGAAGCCGCGGGCAAGGTCGATCCAGTGGTGACCGACCCGCTCACCTGGGGTTGTCGGACTAATCTGCATCTCCGACGCGCGCTTTACGGCTTCCGTGCCGTCGCGCCGTTCGACGGCCAGGCCGACAGACCAGATCGCGACGTTGTCACGATCGAACGCCAGGCGGCAGTAGTCAGACCCTGGTGTGACATGGGCAGCGAGCTGACGAGCTTCGCCAAGGTGGTTTTCGCTGGTGTCGGTGTCCCCAGCACGGGCAGCGGCAAGACCAGACTTAAGATGGAGCGCGCCGTACAGCGCGTGTGCTGCCTCCTCACCGCCGCGTAGCTGGCCGTCGAGCTGGGCGCGAGCATGCTCAAGGTAGGTAAGCGCTCCGCGCCACTCGGCCGAGTTGATCAGCTCGCCAGCGCGGTAGAACGCTCCGGCCGCCATGGCGAGCGGATCGCCGGATTTCTCTGCGGCCCACTCGAAACGCTCGGTCGTCAAGGAAGACAAGTCGACGTAGCCGAGCTTGTAGGCAACTTGCCCAGCGGCCGCGTATGCCTCTGCGAGCAAACCGAACGTACGTTCCTGCTCGCGGCCGTTACTGATGTAGGTCTTCGCGCGAAGCTCGGCGAGCAGACCAGGAACCTCAACGCCCAGTTCGTCCAGAACCACGCTGTGCCGCAATTTGGAAACGTGCTGCACCGACTGCTCAAGTTCGAGCATCGACCTAGGGACTACGTCCTCAGGCGGCAGCAAGTACGACGCGATCTCACGCCGTAGAGCAGGAATGACCGAGTGGACGCGGTGTGAGTCACGGTCCTGGATCGGGTAAGGCTGCTCAGTGAGGTCAGTGTGCGCGATGCCGAGCGCTTGCGCGGCCGCTGCTGTGAATCCAGCGCTTGCAGGCGTCTTGCCCTGCTCTACCTGCTTGACCAGGCTCAGGCTCACATGAGCACGCTGCGCAAGTTGATCCTGTGTGATGCCCGCAAGCTTTCGTGCAGCCCGGACGCGGCGTCCGATGCCGTCGCGCGGCAAGTCGTCGATGCTCATAGCGGGTTCGCTCCCGTGTACGGGGGTGATCGGTCTACTCCTACGGTACGACCTGCTACGCGCTGTTGTCCTTTTCTTGTTCCTTCAGTTGTCCCATCGCTCATAGCTTCGATGTCGTGACGTTGAGCAGCGGAAACCAAGAGCCGGGCAGACCCGCGACGGAGGCCAGGCGTGCACAGGCGTGATATCGAGTTGCTGGCCAAGCTCGCCAACGTGAACAAGAGTGCCGGCATTGCCACGCTCGAACTCAGGCACCTACAGCCCAACGACGCAGCGTATGGGCAAAGCCTTCGAGAGCTTGGTGAACGGCTCGTCGGCCTTGGCAATGACCTGACAGCCCGCGCTGACGAGCTTGCTTGCCAGGCCATCGAGCAAACCGGCAGGGACATCGAGCGAGGTGAAGACAACCCATGAGTCAAGAACCATCGAGGCACGAACCATCGACCGCGCGCACCAGGGAACTTGGCCACGAGCTTCGGCGAGTCCGCAAACGTGCCGGGTACTCCGGCACGGACATGGCGCGGAACCTGGGTTGGGGCGTCCCCAAAGTCTCCCGGCTCGAAAGCGGTCAACGCTCGGTCCTCCCGGAAGAAGTCGCGATCTACCTTGCCCGCGCACACGCCACTCCCGAGGAACTCAAGGAGCTCGTCGCGCTGGCAAGCGAAGCCCATGACCACAGGCTGCAATTCCACGATGCAGGACTGCCTGACCGGCTTCGCACCCTCGCCCTGTTGGAAGCCCGGAGCATGTCGATCACCACGTACAGCCCGGATCTCATTCCCGTTCCGCTCCAGACCGATGCCTACATACGGACCGTCCTGCAACGGTACGGCCACACCGCTGGTCCCAAGCTTGAAGCAGCTGTCGAAACCCGACTCAGTCGCCAAACAGCCATATTCACCCGGCACTCACGCCCCGCGCTCACCCTCTACATCCACGAAGACGCCCTCTACACAACGCTCGCCGACCCGACGGTCTTGTACGAGCAACTGCTTCATCTCCAGATCTCGTCGGCGCTGCCGCGCTGCCGTATCTACCTCGTACCCGCCAGCACCGAAACCTTCGACAGCCGCCATGACTTCACGATCTTCCGGCACGAAGTCGATCAACCCGTGCTCTACGTCGACGCTCTCACCGCCAGCCTCTTCCTGGAGGACGACACCGAGATCGCCTTCTACCAGGAGTTCCTGAACCACCTCGATGCCGCCGCGCTCGACCACCACCAGTCCCGGGAATGGCTGGCCAACCGAACACAGGAACTCGAACAGAACACGCTTAGCACTACCAGCAAAAGGCCCACCTGACTCCCAGGCGGTGCACTTACCCCGACAGGCGCACCGACTGGGTTCCACTCTGCTGCCACGTTCGGACAGCGGCCCCCTGTGCACAGCCCTTAGCCTGGACTGAGGTACCCAGACAGGAGTGAGATGACATCTCCAACGCCGTTCACATCGGAACGGGCACGAACCGTGCTCAACGTGGCGTGCAACCACTCTGACGTGGACTCGACGGAAGCGGTGTCGCTTCGGTTTGGTGAGAACGCCATCTACAGCCTCGCAGGCAACTCGCTGGTCGGTCGCGTCGGACGGTCGATCCCAGCGGCGATCAAAGAGGTTCAGGTTGCGACGTGGCTCAACGACCACGGGTTTCCCGCCGCAAGACTGGCGACCGGGACGGACCACCAACCTGTAGTCGAAGACGGCTTGCCTGTGACGTTTTGGGAGTTCATCCCGGAACACGGAGAGAAACCGACAGCCGCCGAATTCGGCAAGATGCTGCACGACTTGCATGCGCTGCCTGATCCCAGCTTCGATCTGCCTGAGTTCTCCCCAATGTCCAAGTTCGAGGCACGAATCAGTCACCTCGATGGGCGACTTCCCGAGTCTGACCTGGCGTTCTTACGAAGTCGGTACGAAGAAGTATCTGAAGAGTTTGAAGCACTCGAATTCGAGTTACCACCCGGACCGATCCATGGCGATGCCCATCCCGGAAATGTCATGCGGTCCACGGACGGCAACCTCTACCTGATCGATTTCGAGGACTTCGCATACGGACCGCGAGAATGGGACGCCGCTGTACTTTCCGTTCGGCATGAAGCTTTCGGGTGGGCATCGGATGCCGAGTATCGGAGCTATGCCGAAGCTTACGGTTTCGATCCGATCGACTGGCCAGGCTTCTCAGTCATCCGAGCGGCTCGTGAGTTGAACATGACAATGTGGCTTGCACAGACGATGGACGAGTCACTAGAGGTCAAAACTGAGGTCTACAAGCGACTCTCTGATCTACGCGATGACCAAGCGCCTCGAAGCTGGCGAGCTTTCTGATGGCAGGTGCTGGCTGGAGAACTCCAAAAACTCCCGCACCAACGGATCATCCGCATGGGCACCTAGCCTCAACTGGAAATCATCCAGATACGAAATCACGCGGAAGGATTTGAGACTGGCGGCAGTCTCGACGACTGCACGCGCCACACGTAACGCCTCGTCTAGGTTGCCTCCTTGCAGATGAGACGTGGCAAGCACGGTCCGACAAAAAGACAAACTACGGACGTAAGTTGATTCCGATGCTGCGATTGATGCGGCCGCGTGATGGTTGGCCAACTCAGCATTACCGATGTCGCGGAAGCAGTGCGCAAACTCGGCGTGCAGCTCGGCCGCATCGAAGTAGCGAATCCACTCCGGGTCATTCTCACGGCTACCTTGACAATGCCATCGCTCGGCCGTCAGCAAGGCCGCGGTTGTGGCCTCCTTCCTGCCCATGGAAGCGAGTGCTCTTGCCTCCATAGCGTGGAAGAGCGCCATTGTCGTTGACGTGGCGTAGCCGTTCGCGCCCTTGTAGGCAGCACGTGCCAAATCGACAGCACGCTGAAAATGGCCGAGAAAATTCGCTTGGTGTGACATGCCCGCGAGGATCCGACCACACAACGGCTTGTCCCCCGACGCTTTCGCCAGCCGGAATGCCTGAGTCAGGTACCGCTGTGCCAACCCGTGAGCACCCGTGTCGTAGGCAGTCCATCCGGCGAGCCGAGTCAGCGCGGCGACTTCACGGAAGTACTCGCGCCCGACTGGGTCATACGGCGACACGTTCGAGATGTTCGGCAAGACCTCTTGGTCCAGGAACGAGGCGACGAGGGATTTCGGCCGGCCGCCACCGTACTTGTAGTCGAAGCCGCTGAACATCGTGGTTGCTTCGCGGACTGCCTCGACGTCCACAACGGTGATAGATCGTGGCTCGGTCGGAGGTCGAGAGCGATCGTCGTCAGAGTCCGTGAGCCATCGAACGACGAGTCCGCTCCATGCCTCCGGCACGACGGAGAGCGGCCCGACACGCTTCGGCGTCCTCAGCTCAAGCTCGGTGATCGCGCCGAGCGCGACCACGCTGTGAGCGACCTCTTCGGGGTAATCAAGACCGACGTCGTCGCTATCGGTCGGCGAGATTTCCGCGTAGCCGATCTCGGTAAGTCTCACCGGCCGACCAAGCAGCTCGCCGAGCACAGCGGCGATCAACTGACACGTGCGGGGGTGCGGGGTGGTGCCGTCGAGCCAGCGCTTGACGGAGACATGATCAGAGCTGATCGGCTCCCCGCCGTCGGTTTGACTGCGCTCGCGCACCCGACGTGCGAACCCCTTGTTCGTCGCCCCCGCTTGCCGCATCACCCCTGCTAAGAGCGTGTTCGGCTGCTTCCCCTTCTCGACCACGAGTACCTCCGTGGTCATTAAAGCACCCCCCGTGCACCCCCTGGGTGCACATTTGCACCCCCGCAAACACACTGCTGCACCCCCGCCCTCGGCCGGTTTCCTAGCTACATCAGCGACGCACAGCCACAAGGGCAGAGTCGCTAGAGCGAAAGGGAACGAAGATGGTGAAGAGCAACTTCCCGGTCATGAAGAGCGGTGGCGGCATCCTGCCGAAGGTTGTCGGCCTGATCATCCTGCTGGCTATCGGCGTCATGGTCGTCAAGCACCCAACCGACTCGGCAGGGTGGGTCACTGACGCGGTGCACGGAATCGGAGCCGTGCTCGACGGCGTCGTGAACTTTCTCCGCGCGCTGTCGAGCTAGCTCGGTCCTAACCGGCGCTCAACCTCGGCGAGACGACGGCGGACGTCCGCGATGGCCTGCCAAACCCGCTCATCCGACGAGTCACTTGCTCGGTTCGCGGTCTCGCCTTCGGCTTGCTGAGTTCGGACGAAGGACCCCTTGCCGTGCCGGATGACCACAAGGCCCTCATCCCGCAGGAGAGCAACCGCGCTCTTGGCCGTGTTCGGGGCGACTCCCCAAGAGTCAGCTAGGTCCTGATAGGTCGGCAACTGAGCGCCAGGGCTGTACTCCCCCGACGCGATGGCAGCCCGCAGGCCTCCTGCCACTTGCAGGTACGGCGCACGCGGATCGTCCGGGTCTAGGGATGTCATGCCTCAAGGGTAGGCCAAGCAACTGAGTTAAGTCAGTTCCTGCAAGTCTGTTGACAGAGTTGATAGACAGGACTTACGTTGAGCCTCGTTCGCATCGAAGCCGCTCCCGACCGGGAGCACCCGCACCGACTTGGAGTTCAACACCATGGAAGAGCTCGTCTCTGCTCTCAGCTACGCCCCCGACGGCCTGTACGAATCGGACATCGACGCGATGATCGCCGAGTACTTCGTGACGACTCACGACCAGGAAATCCAGGTCGGACCGCCGTCGGTCTCGGACCGGGTAGCCACCCATCGGCACGTCCGGCGCATCAGCCGCCAGGCCGTCAGCTCGACACTCCGAGCGAGGCCGGACAGCTCGGCCGCTTAATTTCGCCCCGATCCGGCGCACGGAACCGCCAAGAACCACCCGCCGGACCGGGATCTCCCAACCACCTCAAAGCCAGTCAGGAGATACCAATGGTAGGGCTCAACCTGCCCACAGACACCGGAAGCGCCTACCCGCCTTCGGTCGCCGAACTTCTTCCCCGAGTCCGAGACAGGATCACGGAACTGGGCGAGATCCCCTCTCGAAACCGGATCATGGCCGAGTTCAAGGTAGGTGCGCCGAAGGCTCGCGCCATCCTCGACGCGATCGCCGAAGACGACGAGACAGAGCCCGCCAGGCCTCTGCACGCCGTGCCGGAACCCTCCACTGAAACCGAGTCCGAGCCGGATGGCATCGTGCCGGACCCGAATCAGGTGACCTTGCGTGAATCACGCGAGGATGACTCGAATCCACAGGTCACGGGCGCCGCAGACCCAGGCACCAGTGCGAAGGCCCGGCCCGTGAAGCTATGGCCCGTCCTCCTGCTGGCAATGCCAGCATTCGTGGCGGTGTGGAGCGGATGGGTCGGACTCGGTCGGCTTACCGGGTTCGGACCGATCCAGCTCTTGCCGGGTATCTGGGATGACTTGACGATCAACTCGGCCATCACTCTGCCGATCGGAGTCGAGGCGTACTCGGCGTTCGCCCTGCGAGTCTGGCTGTCAGGTTCGCCGCACACGGACCGAGCACGCAGGTTTGCGAAGTGGTCCGCACTGGGCTCGCTCGCTCTCGGAATGGTCGGCCAAGTCGCCTACCACCTGATGTCCGCCGCATCCGTCACGCATGCGCCCTGGCCAGTCACCACGCTCGTGTCCTGCCTGCCCGTGGTCGTGCTCGGTAGCGGTGCCGCTCTCGCGCACCTGGTCCGCGACACCACCGGCTTGGAGGTGAGGAACTGATGACCACGACTTCTGACGAAGTCCGCGGCGACGAGTCTCCGAGCGGCCGCGTGATCGCCTTCCCTGTCAGTGCGGCACCCGACACCACCGACTCCGTCCTGACAGTCGACGACGCCGAGACCGACGAATCGGCTGTACCGGCGCCGAAGGCGCACGTCGACATCCCCGCCGCCGATGGCACGTCTTGGCTGGACCGCTTGCGGTCGCAGGATCGGCAACCGGTCATTCCCAGCTACCTCAAGTCGGCGAACGACGCCAAGGACGCGGCGAAGTGGGTTGGCAAGCACTACACGCACAAAGCGGGCTATCACGTCGCACGATCGCCTCTGTACGCGCTCAAGCTGGCGGTGCGATCTCCGCGCGGACTGCTGCTGTTGCTCGCGGCGACAGGCCGCTACGTGACTGACGCGGAAGGCCGTCCGGCTCGCTCCGAAACCGCGACTGCCGACAAGGCTGATCTGTACCTGAAGCTGTCACAGCAGCGAGACCGCCGAGTCGTGCTCCGGCTCATTCAGCTTGGTCTCGTGTCGACGCTCGGCCTCGTCCTGGTCCTCGTCCTGCCGAACGTGTTGCCGGGATGGGTGATCTGGGCGTGCGGCGTGGTCGCGGTCGGTCTGCTCGGCAAGCTCGGCACCACAAAGGACAACCCCGTGGTTTCCTCCCGCGCGGTGATGTCCGGACAAGTGCAGAAGCTCACCAGCGACAACGTGATCCAGGCGCTTTCCGTACTGGGCATCGCTGGTATCAACCAGGCGCTTGCCAAGAACCCTAACGCGATCGGCTTTACGGCGCCGATCACCCGCGACGGTCCGGGTTGGCGTGCCGACGTCGACTTGCCGCCCGGCGTTACGGTCGCCGAAGTGATCGAACGTCGCGCGAAGCTCGCGTCTGGTCTCGGCCGTCCGCTCGGCTGTGTCTGGCCGGAGGGCAACGCGGAGGTTCATCCCGGACGCATGGTGCTTTGGGTCGGCGATCAGGACTTGTCCAAGTCCCGTCAGGCTGCTTGGCCGCTACGGAAGCCCGGCACCGTGGACTTGTTCAAGCCTCAGCCGTTCGGCACCGACCAGCGCGGCCGGTGGGTCGACGTCACCCTGATGTTCATCTCCATGGTCATCGGCGCCATTCCGCGCATGGGCAAGACGTTCACCCTGCGAGAGCTGCTTCTGATCGCCGCGTTGGATCCTCGCGCCGAACTGCACTCGTATGACCTCAAGGGCACGGGTGACCTTTCGCCGCTTGCACCGGTCTCACACCGGTATCGGGCTGGTGACGAGCCGGAAGACCTTGCCTACGCGGTCGCCGACCTCCGGGCGCTGAGCAATGAGCTTCGACGGCGCGCGAAAGTCATCCGGGAACTGCCGAAGGATCTGTGCCCGGAGAACAAGGTCACGCCGGAGCTCGCCAGCAAGAAGTCCCTTGGCTTGCACCCGATCGTGATCGGCGTCGACGAGTGTCAGAAGTGGTTCGAGCACCCGGACCATGGCGCGGAGATCGAGGAGATTTGTACCGACCTCGTGAAGCGTGGTCCTGCTCTCGGCATCGTCATCATTCTCGCCACCCAGCGGCCGGACGCGAAGAGCATCCCGACCGCGATCAGCGACAACGCCGTCATGAGGTTCTGTCTCAAGGTCACCGGGCAGCAGGCGAATGACATGGTGCTCGGCACGTCGTCCTACCGGAACGGCATCCGGGCGACCACGCTTTCCTTCCGGGACAAGGGGATCGGGTATCTGGCCGGTGAGGGAGACGAACCGCGCATCACGCGGGGTGTCTACATCGACGGTCCGGACGCCGAGAAGATTTCAGCGCGTGCTCGCACAGCACGTCTGGCGGCTGGACGGCTGACCGGTTACGCCGCTGGGCTGGACATGACGCCTGCTGAGGACGAGGGCACCGACACGTTGCTTGCCGATGTGCTCGCAGCGATCGACGACGCGGACAAAGCATGGTCCGAGTCCATCGTCGATCGGCTCGCCGAACTCCGGCCTGCTGTCTACGGCCCGTGGGCCGAATTGCCGACCGGCTCAGCGAAGGCGACTCAGCTTTCCACCGCGCTCAAGCCTCTGGGGATCGCCACCAAGCAGGTTTGGAGCAACGACCCGAACACGGGCAAAGGCGCGAACCGCATGGGCGTCAAGCGCGAATGGATCGCCGACGCGCTCACCGAACGTGAGCGGAGCCGCAAGAACGGCTAGCTAGCGGAGGGCTCTAGCTCTAGAGCCTGCTGCCTCTAGACCTAGAGCCCTCCCTAGACCTCCAAATCATCCCTGATCAGCGCCCTAGGACCTAGAGGCGTAGGCCGAATGCGGCCAAAAACAGCCCAGGAGACCACTGTGAACACCCCGAACAGCCTGACTCTGCTGCTCTTCCTCTTCTTCACCTTCGTCGCTCTCGGTTACGCCTGGTCGTGCGCCGTCTTCCCGTACAAGGCGTGCCGGTCATGTCGGGGCGTGGACTTTTTTCGCTCGCCGGTTTTCCGGGCGATCAGGCTTTGCCGCCGCTGCGACGGCAGCGGCCGGACTCTCCGCGCCGGACGTCGCGCCTACAACTCCTACCTCCGCGCTCGTCGCTCGTTCCGCAACGCCCAGGAACGCAACCGACGCAACGACGACCACTGACCTCCTCTGCCACTCGTTCGGAAGGTGCCCTATGAAAACCGCTCTGATCGACCCCGAGCGTCAGTTTCTCGGCTGTGTCATGCAGTGCTCCATCACTCCGATGCGACGGCTGCTCGCGGGTATGCGGGCCGACGATTTCGGCTCGCCGGTCGCGGCTCACGTGCTTCAGCTCGCGATCGAGTTGGTGGCCGCCAACCAAGCGGCTACCCCGGTCGCTCTGATGGACCACGCTCGCGAAAGGAACGACATCTACCCGCAGACGTCCCCGGCTCCCCGGTCGGGTGGCGCGAACCGCCTGCAAGCTCTTGGCCTCTGGATCGCCGACACCTACAGCGACGGACCGATCTTGCCGCCGTCGTACTACGGCTCCTGGCTGAAAGCCTTGGTGCTCAAGGACGCGTACCGTCGCGCCGTCCGGGCACACGCCGTCCGCTTGGAGCAGGCCGTAGCTCAGGAGGCGTCGACCAGTTGCCTCCGTGATCGCCTCGACGACACAGAGCACCTCGACGATCTGTGGAGGCGATACCGAGAAGCCGACGGCTCACTTCCTCGGCTGGAGGTGGCTGCCTGATGGCCGCGATTGTTGACGCCGTGTCCGCGATCGATGCCTTGATCGCCGACGAACCGGCGTCCAGCTGCCTCCAGTGTGGTCGTCCGCGTGGTGACTCGCCGTCCTCGGACTTCTGCACGGAGAACTGTCAGCGCGTCTGGCGAGCACGCAAGACAGCCGACGAGCCCGCCGAAGATGGGGGCGCCCAGCCGAATCAGGCCCTGCCCGAGACGGCGCCAATCGAGCCGCTCACGTGGCTTGGCCCGCCGCCCGTCGGGGCCTTCGTCAAGGACGGTCACGAGGTGCTCGATTCGGTCGTGACGTTCGTGTCGCGGTTCTCGGCGTTCCCGAACGAGCACACGGCGCCCATGTTGGCGTTGTGGTACGCGCATACCCACATCGCGGACAAGCTCTATGTCACGCCAAGGCTCATCCTCGATTCCGCGGAACCGGGCAGCGGCAAGACGCGTGTGCTGGAGGTTGGTCAGTACCTCGTCGCCAAGCCGGAGATGACGATCAGCATTACCCCTGCTGCCATCTTCCGGATGCTCGTCGAGGGCCCGATGACGCTGCTCTTCGACGAAATCGACGCCGTCTTCAATCCGAAGACGGGCGGTAACAACGAAGATCTCCGGGCGCTGCTCAACGCTGGATACAAGCGCACAGCGACCGTGACGCGATGCGTCGGCGACGCGAAGAGCATGAACGTCACGCGCTTTCCGGTCTACGCACCGGTCGCGCTGGCTGGGATCGCCGGAGGGATGCCCGACACCATCACCACGCGCTCGATCACGGTGCACATGAGGAAGCGCCGATTTGATGAAGTCGTCGAAGAGTTCATTGAAGAGGACGTGGAGCGGGAGTCATCTCCCGTTCGCGGTGAGCTGGAAGCTTGGATGAGCCGAGTCGGCGACGAGGTCAGCCGAGCACGCCCGGAACGGCCGGACGGTGTTCGGGATCGAGCGGCGGAAATCTGGCGGCCCCTGCTTGCTATCGCGGATGCGGCCGGTGGGCACTGGCCGGAAACCGCCCGGAAGGCATGCCGGCATTTCGTCCTGGAGAACGGACCGCAGACGGTTTCCCTTGGCGTGCGCCTGCTCGCCGATATCCGGCAGGTTTTCGGCTCTCAGAAGGTCGACCGCATGGTCACGGCCGAGCTGATTCGCGAGCTGCACGACATCGAAGACGGCCCGTGGACGGATCTCCAAGGCAAACCGCTCGATAGCCGGAGGCTGGCGAAGGAGCTTGAGCGGTACCTAGTCAGGCCGAAAGACCTCAAGGTCAACGGCAAGACGCTCAAGGGCTACCGCATCGACGGCGACGCAGGGCTTGCCGACGCGTGGAGCCGCTACCTGCCGCCGCTCGAATCGGGCGCGACCTCCGCGACTCCCGCAACCTCGCAGGTCAACGGGACGCAGCTTCCCGACTCGCCGCCGTTGTTCTCCGCGACCTCCGCAACCGGGGCGGTGTCGGAGGTCGCGGACGGTCGCGGCACCAACGCGACCTCCGCGCCTGGTCTGACCTGCCCGGTTGCCCCGGTCGCGGAGGTCGCGGCCGAAAGCACGTCCATGTCGAGCGCCAAGGGGGAGGCATAGATGAACGCAGTGCCCATGCCGGTCGCAGTGCCTGAACGGCACCTCTACCGGATCACGGAAGCGATGCGCCTGCTCTCGATGAGCCGATCGGTCATCTACGAGCAGTTGCGCGCGGGGCGTCTGCGCTCCGTCAAGCAGGGGCGCGCCCGGCTCGTTCCGGCGGTCGCCATTCAGGAATACGTCCAGTTGCTCATGAACGAAGCGGGGGTCAGCTATGGCGAAACGGCGTAGTCGCGGAGACGGCGGACTGCACTGGGACGAGGGGCGGCAACGGTGGATCGCCACAGTGACCACGGGCTACACCCCGGCAGGTAAGCGGATCACGCGGAAGGCGAGCGGCAAGACCAAGACCGAGGCACAGCAGAAGCTCAAGACGCTGGTTCGGGACCTTGACGACGGCTTGCCCTCGGAGGATCGCGCCTACAAGGTGGCTCAGGCTGTTCGGGATTTCTTGGAGTTCGGGTTGCCTCGACGGTCCGAATCGACGGTCGAGAAGCTGACGATCCTCGCGGAGGGACACGTGATCCCCGATCTGGGGGCGCGGAAGCTCGGCGAACTGAGCGCGGACGACGTAGACAAGTGGCTCGCTGCGAAGGCGAAGATTCTCTCGACGCGGACTCTTCGTGACCTGCACTCGATCCTTCGGCGCGCAGTGGCGCGAGCCCAGAAGCGGGACAAGGTGAGGCGGAACGTCGTACTGCTCTGCGAGATCCCTGAAGGTCTGGCAGGCAGGCCGTCGAAGTCGCTCACTTTCGAGCAGGCCGAAGCGCTTCTCAAGGCCGCCGAGCGGACGCAGCTACGCGCCTACATCACGTTGTCTCTGCTGATCGGCGCGCGGACCGAAGAGTTAAGACCGCTCAAGTGGACTCATGCTGACCTTGTCGGCAAGCGGGACGCGACACCACCGATTCCGCCGCACATCATGGTTTGGCGTTCGGTACGGGTGGGTGGCGACACGAAGACCAGGAAGTCACGCCGCTCGCTTGCGCTGCCTCAGCGGTGCGTCGAAGCGCTACGGGCCCAGCGTGCGAAGCAGGACTTCGCACAACGGGTTGCGGGCGATCGATGGCAGGAGAACAACTTGGTGTTCGCGTCGGACGTCGGCACGGAACTCGATGCGGCGAACGTCCGGCGCGGGTTCCGGAAGGTCTGCGCCAAAGCCGGACTCAATCCGGACGAGTGGACGCCGCGCGAGCTTCGTCACAGCTTCGCGTCCCTGCTATCCGACAGCGGGATGCCGATTGAACAGATCTCTCAACTCATGGGCCACAACGGAACGGCAGTGACGGAGTTGGTCTATCGCCATCAGCTACGGCCGATCATCCAGGAGGGCGCGAAAGCCATGGATGAGATCTTCAAAGACGATTCAGCGGCGTAGTCACCCAGATAGACACTCAGGGGCGGTTTCCCTTTGGTGGGAAACCGCCCCTGAGCAGCGTGGGCCCACCAGGACTTGAACCTGGGACCTCTTCGTTATCAGCGAAGCGCTCTAACCGCCTGAGCTATGGGCCCGAACGAAGAGAAGATTACAGGACGCCTTTCGGCGTCCTGCAACCGGGTCACTCTCGTTCGGAAAGGGTCACTTCCAGGCCTCCGGCGAGGTCGGCGGAGACGTTGTAGATGAACGCGCTGACGGTGGCGAGGGCCGAGATCAGCACGATGTTGATGGCGCCGAGGATGGCCGCGATCCCGAAGACGCGGCCCGCGCTGATCAACGGGTCTGCCGGTGCGTCGGCACCTTCCCCGCCGACAAGCGACGAGTAGGTCCCGTTGAGTTTGTCCCACACGCCCATACCGTCGAGGACGGTGTACAGGACGCCGACGGCGACGAGCCACACGAAGAACAGTGCGACGCCGAGGACGAGGGACAGTTTCAGCACCGACCACGGGTCGAAGCGTTTGATCTGCAGGCTGGCGCGACGCGGTCCACGGCCGGGGCGGCGGAGCGCCGTCGGCGTGGCACGGGTGCGGGAGGCCGACGGGATGGCGGAGGGGGCGGGTTGGTCGCCCTCTCCGCTGTCGCCGAAGAGCTTCTTCGCGGCGGTGCCGCTGACCCCGTGGTAATCGGTCACGGTTGTCGCGTCCTGCTTCGGTTCCGAGTGGGCCACGTCCTCGGTGGCGACCGAAGACACCGAGACCGTCTGCTCACTGGTGCCGTCGGCCTCCCCCGCGCTGTCGCGCTGCCAGGGCGGGCTCGACGAACCCGCCTGCGCGCCGCCTGCTTCGGGCTTCTCGGATGGTGTCACGAGGTGTCAGTCCTTACCCAGTACGTGGGGCGTCGCCTACTGCTCCGACGCCGGGGTTTCTTCTCCTTCAGTACTACCTGCAGTGGCGACGTCTGAGGGCTCGTCCGCGTTGCGTGCGACCGCGAGAAGAGTGGTTCCTTCGTCGAGATTCATCAGCCGCACTCCCTTCGTCTGCCTGCCGGCCTTGCGCACCTGTCCCGCCGAAGTCCGGATCACCCCGCCACTGGAGGTGATCGCGTAAAGCTCGTCTTCGGCGTCGACGATGACCGCGCCCACCAGCCTGCCACGTTTCCGGTCGTACTGAATGGTGAGCACACCCTTGCCGCCGCGGCCCTGGACCGGATAGTCGTCGGTGGGGGTGCGCTTGGCGTAGCCGCCGTCGGTGGCGACGAGGAGGAACCTGTCCGGCTGGACGACGTTGACGCCGAGCAGTTCGTCACCGTCGTTGAACCGCATGCCCAGCACACCGGACGTCGCGCGGCCCATCGGGCGCAGCGCCTCGTCGGTGGCGTGGAAACGGATCGACTGACCCTCCGCGGACACCAGGAGCAGGTCGTCTTCCGCGGCCACGAGCACGGCCCCGACCAGCTCGTCGCCCTCGCGGAGGTTGACCGCGATGAGGCCACCGGCGCGGTTGGAGTCGAAATCGGTGAGCTTGGTCTTCTTCACCAGGCCGCGCCGGGTCGCGAGCACCAGGTACGGCGAGACCTCGTAGTTCGGGATCTCGATGACCTGGGCGATCTTCTCGTCCGGCTGGAACGCGAGCAGGTTCGCGACGTGCTGGCCGCGCGCGTTGCGGTTGGCCTCTGGCAGGTCGTACGCCTTGGCCCGGTAGACGCGGCCCTTGTTCGTGAAGAACAGGATCCAGTCGTGTGTCGAGCAGACGAAGAAGTGCTGGACGATGTCGTCCTGTTTCAGGGTCGCGCCCTGCACGCCCTTGCCGCCGCGTTTCTGCGATCGGTACAGATCGGTTTTCGTTCGCTTGGCGTAACCCGTGCGGGTGATCGTGACGACGACGTCCTCGACGGCGATGAGATCTTCGACCGAGACCTCGCCGTCGAACGGGATGATCTTGGTGCGCCGGTCGTCGCCGTACTTGTCGACGATCTCCTGCAGTTCCTCGGCGATGATCGAACGCTGCCGCACCGGCTTCTCGAGGATGTCCTTGAGGTCGGCGATCTCGAGTTCGATCTCGGCCAGCGTGTCGACGATCCGCTGCCGCTCCAACGCCGCGAGGCGCCGAAGCTGCATGTCGAGGATCGCGGTCGCCTGGATTTCGTCGACGTCGAGCAGGCTCATCAGCGCGGGACGGGCCTCTTCGGCCGAGGGCGAGCGCCGGATCAGGGCGATGACCTCGTCGAGCATGTCCAGCGCCTTGACCAGACCGCGCAGGATGTGGGCGCGCTCTTCGGCCTTCCGCAGCCGGAAGCGGGTCCGGCGGACGATGACCTCGATCTGGTGCTTCACGTAGTGCCGGATCATCTGGTCAAGGCGCAGCGTGCGGGGCACGCCGTCGACGAGGGCCAGCATGTTGACACCGAAGTTCTGCTGCAGCTGGGTGTGTTTGTACAGGTTGTTCAACACGACCTTCGCGACCGCGTCGCGTTTGATCGTGACGACGATCCGCATACCGCTGCGGCTGTTGGACTCGTCGGCGATGTCGGAGATGCCGGTGAGCTTGCCGTCGCGGACCAGGTTCGCGATGTTCTCCACCAGGTTGTCCGGGTTGACCTGGTACGGCAGCTCGGACACGACCAGGATCGTGCGGCCCTTGGCGTCCTCTTCGACCTCGACGACCGCGCGCATGCGCACGGAGCCGCGGCCGGTGCGGTACGCGTCCTCGATCCCGGAGTTGCCGAGGATCATCGCCCTGGTCGGGAAATCCGGGCCCTTGATCCGGACCAGCAGCGCGGCGAGCAGCTCGTCGTCGGTCGCCTCGAAGTTCTCCAGCGCCCATTTGACGCCGTCGGCGACCTCGCGCAGGTTGTGCGGCGGGATGTTCGTCGCCATCCCGACCGCGATCCCGGAACCGCCGTTGACCAGCAGGTTCGGGAACCTTGCCGGCAGGACGTCGGGCTCCTGGGTGCGGCCGTCGTAGTTGTCGGAGAAGTCGACGGTGTCTTCTTCGATGTCCTGCAGCATGTGCATCGCGAGATGCGCGAGCCGGGATTCCGTGTACCGCATGGCGGCCGCGGGGTCGTTACCCGGCGAGCCGAAGTTGCCCTGCCCGTCGATCAGCGGGTACCGCAGCGCCCACGGCTGGGCGAGCCGCACCAGCGCGTCGTAGATCGCGGAGTCACCGTGCGGGTGGTAGTTGCCCATCACGTCGCCGACGACGCGGGAGCACTTGTTGTATCCGCGGTCGGGACGGAAGCCGGAGTCGAACATCGAGTACAGCACGCGGCGGTGCACCGGCTTGAGGCCGTCCCGCACATCCGGCAGTGCCCGCGACACGATGACGCTCATCGCGTAGTCGATGTAGGAGCGCTGCATCTCCTGCTGGATGTCGACCGCTTCGATCCGGTCGTGGTCCGGAGCAGGCGGCAAGGTTTCCGTCATGGGGTCCTTCTCGTGTGGAAAGTCCTAAAGGGACAAGAAGCTGGGGACGCGGTCACACGTCCAAGAAGCGCACATCCTTGGCGTTACGCGTGATGAAGGAGCGGCGTGCCTCGACGTCTTCGCCCATCAGGACGGAGAACAGGTCGTCGGCCTGCGCGGCGTCGTCCAGGGTGACCTGGCCGAGCAGCCGGTTCGCCGGGTCCATCGTGGTCTCCCACAGCTCTTCGGCGTTCATCTCGCCGAGACCCTTGTAGCGCTGGATCGCGTCGTCCTTGGGAAGGCGCTTGCCCCCCTCGACGCCGGCCTGGATGACGGCGTCGCGTTCCCGGTCGGAGTAGGCGTACTCCGGCTCGGCCCGCGGCCACTTGATCTTGTACAGCGGCGGACGCGAGAGGAACACGTGCCCGTGCTCGATCAGCGGGGTCATGAAGCGGAACAGGAACGTGAGCAGCAGCGTGGTGATGTGCTGGCCGTCAACGTCGGCGTCGGCCATCAGCACGACCTTGTGATACCGCAGCTTCTCGAGGTCGAACTCCTCGTGGATACCGGTGCCGAGCGCGGTGATCAGCGACTGGACCTCGGTGTTCTTGAGGACGCGGTCGATACGGGCCTTCTCGACGTTGATGATCTTGCCCCGGATCGGCAGGATCGCCTGGTACATCGAGTCGCGGCCTTCCTTGGCCGAACCGCCGGCCGAGTCGCCCTCGACGATGTAGAGCTCGCATTCCGAAGGGTTGGTCGACCGGCAGTCCTTGAGCTTGCCGGGCAGTCCGCCGATCTCCAGCGCGCCCTTGCGGCGGACCAGGTCGCGCGCCTTGCGGGCGGCCATCCGCGCCTGTGACGACGAGATCGACTTGTTGATGACCGTCTTCGCCTCGGCGGGGTTGCGCTCGAACCAGTCGGCCAGCCACTCGTTCGACGTCTGCTGCACGAACGTCTTGGCCTCGCTGTTGCCCAGCTTGGTCTTGGTCTGGCCCTCGAACTGCGGCTCGGCCAGTTTGATCGAGACGATCGCGGCGAGACCCTCACGCACGTCGTCACCGGTCAGGTTGGCGTCCTTCTCCTTGAGCAGCTTCTTCTCGCGCGCGTACGCGTTGACGACGCGGGTGAGCGCGGCGCGGAAGCCCTCTTCGTGCGTGCCACCCTCGTGCGTGTTGATCGTGTTGGCGAAGGTGTACACCGACGGCGTGAAGCCGTTGTTCCACTGCATGGCGACCTCGACTTCGAGGCCGGTGCCCTTGGCCTCGAAGGAGATCACGCTGTCGTGGATCGGGTCCTTGCTGCCGTTGATGTGCTTGACGAAGTCCTCGAGACCGCCCGGGTAGCAGTAGGTCTTTTCCTTGACCCTCGCCGCTTGGCCCGAGGCGTCCACTTCGGTCTCTTCGTCGGCGACGCGCTCGTCGCGCAGCGAAAGGGTCAGGCCCTTGTTGAGGAAGGCCATCTCCTGAAGACGCCGAGAAATCGTCTCGAAGTTGTACGTCGTCGTCTCGAAGATATCGTCGTCGGCCCAGAAGGTGATCGTCGTTCCGGTGCTGTCGGCCGGGCCGAGGTCCCGCAGCTCGCCGGGAAGCTGGTTCGTGTATTCCTGGCGCCAGCTGCGGCCGCCGTATTTGACCTCGGCGAGCAGTGTCTTCGAGAGCGCGTTCACCACGGAGACGCCGACGCCGTGCAGACCACCGGACACCGCGTAGGAGTCGCTGTCGAACTTACCGCCCGCGTGGAGCACGGTGAGCACGACCTCGAGAGTCGGCTTCTTCTCCTTGGGGTGCATGTCGACCGGGATACCTCGGCCGTCGTCGACGACCCGCACCCCGCCGTCGGCCAGCAGGGTAACCTCGACCTTGGTGGCATGGCCCGCCATCGCCTCGTCGACGGAGTTGTCGACCACCTCTTGGACGAGGTGGTGGAGGCCGCGTTCGCCGGTGGAACCGATGTACATACCGGGACGCTTGCGGACTGCTTCGAGGCCTTCGAGCACCGTGATCGACGACGCGTTGTACTCGCTCTTGTTCTCGGTCACAGGCGTTGATTCTCCTCGTCTACCCCGAGCGGAAGCTCGCTCGTCTCCAGTGTACTTGGCCGCGTCCGCTGACATGCGGCAAGGACACCCCTGATTTGCTCACAGGCGCGCTAATTCGTTCGAAGAAGAGTCTTGACGTTCGCGAAGCACTCTGGGCGCCTTCTCGGGACACTGGCGGCATAGTCGCGGCGAAGCGCAACTCGGATCAGCCGTACGTGTCACGCGGACCACGTCCAGGGACGCGCCGCGGCCCTTTTCGCCAGCTCGGCGCCGTCGGCCCCTGGATCCGCATCCTCTTCACCACGCCGTGCCCGACGCCTGCCGCGATCTTCGTCAGCAACTGACCCTGTAGCAGGCGCAGTTGCGTCGCCCACGCCGTCGAGCTGGCGCGCACGGTCAGCTCGCCTTCCTTCAAGGCCACCGGCTGGGCGTGTTCGGCGACCTCTTCACCCACCAGCCGCGCCCAGTGGCCGAAGACCTGACCGTTGGCCAGCCGCGTGTTCCAGCCGCGGTCGACCGCGATCCGGGAAGCGAGCCTGCCGAGCGGTTGCGGGTCGCGGGTGTCGGCACCCGGCCCTGACCAGCGACGACGTCGCGAACTCTGTCCGTTCGCGCCGGCCCCGCCTCCGGTGATACGGCCACGGCGGACGCCCGGTTCGACACCACGCGCCTTGGCTTTGGCCTTCGCGGCCTCCAAAGCGGCATGCGCGAGGTCACGGCCGGTAGTCGGCTCCTTGCCGTTGGTATCGGCTGGGCCGTTCGATACTGGGGCCTGTTCACTCTGCGTGTCGAACAGGCCTCCCTCGCTCGGGTTGCCGCCCTTACGGGGGGTGTCAAGCCGCTTTTCAGGCCCCTTCGTCACGCGGGGCGATAACGCGTTCACGGTGTTATCCACACTGTCCACAGGTTTGTCCCCAGATCGGTGGGCAACTGCTGTGGCGCCGATCACCCGGAGTGTCCGCTTCGGGATCATCCTCGGTTGATCTCACCATCGGCCACGAGGAATCGGTGCCCGGCCAGTTCGGCGGGTACGTCCTCGTCCACGGCGGCGGTCACCAGCACCTGCTCGGCGCCTGCCGCCACCTCCGCCAGCCGGGCTCGGCGACGCCGGTCCAGCTCGGCGAACACATCATCCAGGAGAAGCACCGGTTCCCCGGCCTCGCCACGCAGGAGTTCGTAGCTTCCCAAACGCAATGCGAGGGCGAACGACCAGGACTCCCCATGGCTCGCGTAACCCTTGGCCGGGGCCTCGCCGAGGATGAGGTCGAGCTCGTCCCGGTGCGGGCCGACCATGCTCACCCCCCGCTCCAGCTCCAGGTTCCGGGACCGGCCCATCGCCTCGACCAGCACTTCCTTGAGCACCGCTTCGTCGGCGCGAGGACCATCTGGGACGCCGTAGCCCTCCGGCATCGCTTCGCCCAAGCTCGATTTGTAAGCGATCTTCGCCGGGCTCGAGTCGGGCGCGACCCCCATGTACGCGGCGGCCGCGTACGGCGCGAGGTCCGCGATGAGGTTGAGCCGGGCCGCCAGCAACGCCGCCCCCGCCACCGAAAGGTGGTCGTCCCAGACATCGAGCGTCGACAACGCGTACGGGTCTTCGCGACCCGTACGCCGCTTACCCGCTGTTTTGAGCAGGGCGTTCCGCTGCTTCAGCACCTTCTCGTAGTCGGCGCGGACCCCGGCGTACCGAGGCGCGCGAAGCACGAGGAGTTCGTCCATGAAGCGGCGACGCTCCCCGGGATCCCCGCGCACGAGCGCCAGGTCCTCCGGGGAGAACAGCACCGTACGCAGGATCCCGAGTACGTCACGTGGCTTGCCGACCGCGCCGCGGTTGATCCGCGCGCGGTTCGCCTTGCCGGGGGTGATCTCCAGCTCGACCGTCAGTTCGCGGTCGTCGTTGACCACCGCGACCCTGATCAGCGCGCGTTCGCACCCGTGCCGCACCAACGGCACGTCGGTCGCGACGCGGTGCGAGCCCAGGGTCGCGATGTAGCCGATCGCCTCGAGGAGGTTCGTCTTGCCGCGGCCGTTCTGTCCGACGAGGACGGTCGGGCCGGGTTCGAGCTCGAGATCGGCTTGTGGCCAGGACCGGAAGTCGGTGACCTGGAGATGTCTGAGGTACAACCCGCCTAGCCGCCGACCTTCTTCACGGAATGCCCGCCGAACTGGTTGCGCAGCGCGGCGACGGCCCGCATGGCGGCCGAGTCCTCCTGGCGCGAGGCGAATCGCGCGAACAGCGCGGCCGAGATGACCGGCGCCGGGACCGCGTTGTTGATCGCCTCTTCGAGGGTCCACCGGCCTTCACCGGAGTCCTCGACGTAACCCTCGAGGTCGTCCAGCTCCGGGTCCTCGTCGAGCGCGCGGACGAGCAGGTCGAGCAGCCACGAGCGGACGACGGTCCCCCGCTGCCAGCCCTTGATCACCGCGGGCACGTTCTCGACGACCTTCGCGGCTTCGAGCAGCTCGAAGCCTTCGGCGAAGGCCTGCATCATGCCGTACTCGATGCCGTTGTGAATCATCTTCGCGTAGTGACCGGAGCCGACGGCGCCTGCGTGCGAGAAGCCTTCTTCGCGCGGGCCCTCGGGACGAAGCGCGTCGAAGATCGGCATGGCCTTCTCGACGTCCGAAGCCGCTCCGCCGACCATCAGGCCGTAACCGTTGTCCTTGCCCCACACGCCACCGGAAACCCCGCAGTCGAGGTAGCCGATGTTCTTCGCCGCGAGCAGGTCACCGTTGATCTTGTCGTCGGTGTACTTCGAGTTGCCACCGTCGATCACGAGATCGCCCTCGGACAGCAGATTGCCGAGCTCCGCGACGGTCTGCCGAGTGGGTTCCCCGGCGGGCACCATGATCCAGACGATCCGCGGACCGTCCAGTTTGGACACCATGTCCTCGAGCGACGTGGAGTCGGTGACGTCCGGGTTGCGGTCGTAACCGACCACCTCGTGACCGGCGCCGCGCAGCCGCTCACGCATGTTGAACCCCATCTTACCGAGGCCGATGAGTCCCAGCTGAGCCATGAAGATCCCCTTTGGTGCGAACAGAAACGGCGACCGGTCAGCCCGGGAGGCGAACCGGCATCAGGAGGTACAGGTAGCCGGGGACGACGTTGCCCTCTTCGTCGGCGGGCTTGATCAGCGCCGGCCGGTTCGGCGTGGTGAACGTCAGCTCGGCACGGTTCGCGTTCAGCGCGCCGAGACCGTCGACGAGGTAACCCGGGTTGAACGCGATGGTCACCGGCTCACCCTCGTAATCGACCTGAAGCTCCTCTTCTGCCGAACCCTCGTCGTCGCCACCGGCGGACAGGCGCAGCGACCCGTCCTTGAACTCCAGACGAACCTGGGTGCCACGTTCGGCGACCAGCGAAACACGCTTGATCGACTCGGCGAGCGCGGAGACGTCGATGACCGCGCGCGACGTGTGCTGCGCGGGCAGCAGCTGCCGGTACGGCGGGAACTCCGCGTCGAGCAGCCGGGTCGTCGTGTAGCGACCGGAGCCGGAGAGGCCGAGGAGGCCCTCCCCGCTGGCGAGCGCGAGACGGATCTTCGCGCCGCTGGCACCGAGCGTCTTCGCGGCCTCGGCGAGCGTGCGCGCCGGGACGAGCACGGCGGCGTCGGACAGGCCCTCGGCCGGCTCCCAGGTGAATTCGCGCATCGCGAGCCGGAAGCGGTCGGTGGCGACCAAGGTCAGCGAGGATCCGGAGATCTCCACCCGCATCCCGGTCAGCATGGGGAGCGTGTCGTCCTTGCCCGCGGCGACGACGACCTGGGTGACGGCCTGGCCGAAGGCGTCGCCGGTGAGTTCACCGGCGAAGGCGGGCTGGGACGGGAGCTGCGGGTAGTCCTCGACCGGCATCGTCGGCAGGGAGAAACGCGCGGAGCCGCAGGTGATGGTCGCGCGGGCGCCGTCGACGGAGATTTCGACCGGCTGCGCGGGCAGCGATTTAGTGATGTCGGCGAGGAGGCGGCCGGAGACCAGGAGGCGGCCGCCGTCGGCGATCGTGGCCGGGACGCCGACCGTGGCGGAGACCTCGTAGTCGAATCCGGAGACGGTGAGTGCGTCAGTCGTCCCGTCGGAGCCCGCATCGAGCAGGACACCGCCCAGAACCGGGACCGGAGGCCGCGACGGGAGGCTTCTCGCCACCCACGCGACGGCGTCGGCCAGCCCGTCACGCTCGACGCGGATCTTCATGCGCGCTTCCTTTCGACAACCGAGCCCCTGACGGCTCGAAAGCTCAACGGTTCACCGCGGCCGGAGAGCGCGATGGCCAGGTGCCTCGCAGGTTCGTTCGGTCCGAGCGAGGACGCGAACGCACGTCGACACGCAGACCAGGTGCAGGGACCCACGTTAGGCCGTCCCCGGGGTCCGCGTCACCTCGGCCTCCCCTTGCTTTTGTCGACAAGACGACACGACTCACCGGCTGTCCCCAGATTCGTCCTTCGCCTGTTTTTGTTTTATTCCCTTCTTAAGAAGAACTAAGAACAGCAGTAGTAATAGGCGTTGTGGATTGTGTGGACAAGCCTCGTTCGCGCAGGTCCCGGCGGGTCCGAGGCTGTGGACTGAGGGTGTGTACGGACGGTGGACAGCTCGGGCCGTCGGTGGATGGATTCGGGCGACGCTCGATCTGTCCACAGTTGGCCTCAGTTGTCCCCATGGTTATCCCCAGATGTGCGGCGGTTTGTACCCAGGAGCTGTGGGTCCGGCTCGTGACCGGAATCGCTCGGGAGAGTGATCCGGGCGGCCCGCGTCACCCTTGTGTACAGAATGTGGGCAACCTGGGGACAGCGTGTGGATCACGGTGTGGAAATGCTGTGGATTTCCTGTGAGTGCGATGTGGACGGAAAACCGATCATCACTGGTCGCGGCCCCGCTGGAGTTGTGCACAAAGTACCCACAGCCTGTGGATTCTTGTTGTGCACAAAGGGAAAACCGAAGGTCACGTACGCGCGCTTCGCGTCCTTCGCGCACCTACGCCATGTTCTTCAGGCACCCACTCTTCGAGGCTCTACACGCGCTTCAGACCTATGTAGACAGCAACGCGGCACGACGAAGGGCTCCCACCTGGACAGAGTGAGAGCCCTAAAGCTGTTGTGTACCAAGGAATTTTACTGTCTGGTGACCACTACGGGTCTCCCCAAGGGCGCCCCGCGCCCGACGGAGACTTCACCGTCGAGCGCCCTCTTTCGGGCCGAAGGCCCACGTAAACGTGATGAAGGGGCGCCCTCCACTCCCAACCTGAGTTGTAAGCGGCCCGGCGCCCCTTCGGCACGTTTACGTCAGCGCTCGACAGATATCACTGCCTGGCGCGCTGCTTGATGCGCGAGGTCAGCTCCTGCACCTGGTCGTAGATGCGCCGCCGTTCGGCCATCTCTTTGCGGATTTTCTTGTCCGCGTGCATGACCGTCGTGTGGTCGCGGCCGCCGAAGGTCTGTCCGATCTTCGGCAGCGACATGTCCGTCAGTTCGCGGCAGAGGTACATCGCGATTTGGCGCGCGGTCGCGAGGGCCTTCGTTTTCCCCGGACCGCAGAGGTCGTCGAGAGTCACGTCGAAGAACTCCGACGTGACTCCCATGATGGTCGGCGCGGTGATCTCCGGCGCGTGCGAATCCGGGATGAGGTCGCGGAGCACGATCTCGGCGAGAGCGACGTCGACCGGTTGCTGGTTCAGTGACGCGAAGGCGGTGACGCGGATGAGCGCGCCTTCGAGCTCCCGGATGTTCGCCTCGACGCGCGAAGCGATGAACTCCAGCACCTCGTTGGGGACCGCGAGCCTGTCCTGCGCGGCCTTCTTGCGAAGGATCGCGATCCGGGTTTCGAGCTCGGGCGGCTGGATGTCGGTGATGAGGCCCCACTCGAACCGCGTGCGCAGCCGGTCTTCCAGCGTTTCGAGGCGCTTCGGCGGGCGGTCGGAGGAGACGACGATCTGCTTGTTCGTGTTGTGGAGGGTGTTGAAGGTGTGGAAGAACTCTTCCTGCGTACCTTCTTTGCCTTCCAGGAACTGGATGTCGTCGACGAGCAGGATGTCGACGTCGCGGTAGCGGCGCTGGAACGCGACCTTGCGGTCGTCTCGCAGCGAGTTGATGAAGTCGTTGGTGAACTCTTCGGTCGACACATACCGCACGCGCATGCCGGGGAAGAGCCGCTGGGCGTAGTGCCCGACGGCGTGCAGCAAGTGGGTCTTCCCGAGTCCGGACTCTCCCCAGATGAACAACGGGTTGTACGCGCGCGCCGGTGCTTCGGCGACGGCGACCGCGGCCGCGTGCGCGAAGCGGTTCGAGGCACCGATGACGAAGGTGTCGAACGTGTACTTCTCGTTGAGCTTCGTCTTCGACGTCTGCGGCTGCGCTGGCGCGGTATAGGGCTGGCCCGCGATCGGCTGGCCGGAGAACGTCGGCCAGATCTCGGTCACGGCGGCGAGGGCTTCGCCCTCTTCGTCGACTTCTTCGTCGCTGTCGTCGCCATCGTTCAGGCTGTTGTCCACCGGCTGCCTCGGCTGCCTCGGCGGCCTCGGTTTGGGAGGCTCGGGCCGGGGCCTGTTCGGGGACAGCATGCCGTCACCGTCGGGCAGCGGAGGAGTGCCGGGCATCGGGCCGGAGCCGTTTTCCACCCGGCCGGGTGACGCCTCATAGCGGGGCCCCGGCGAAGCAGGAGGCATCTCGGTGCTGTCGACCTTCACCGCGAGGGAGACCGCGCGGCCGAGCCGACGCGAAAGGGCTTCGGTGATCGCGCCGCGAAGGGCGCGCTCGATCGCTTCCTTGGCGAAGTCGCTGGGAGCGGCGAGCAGCGCGGTGCCGTCGAGCAGGCCGATCGGCCGGGTCACCCGCATCCAGGCGCGTTGCTGCGGGGAGAGGGTGCCATCGGACAGTTCGCGCACGACCTGTTCCCAGATGACGCCAAGATTGTGCTGGTGATCGGACACCTGCCTGACTCCCCTCCCCTCATCGGTGCGTGCGAACACCGCGCTCCGAAACATCGGGTCGGGCGCCATCATGGCCCGATCAGCTCATGCGCACAGCAAATATCCACATAGTTGTCCACAGCTGTGCACTAATGTACGGCGGCCCGCGGCGACGTCACCTGCGGGATCGCCGTAGGCCGGCGGGACGCCTCCACAACCCGAGGACGCCCGGGCGTCTGCACCGTTCCACCTCGGCGAAAACCCGGGAGAGGCACGCTAACAAGCCCCGCCCGATGCCACAAGGCATCCTCGCGCGCAAGCATTTCACGGTGTACGACGCGTTGCCATTCGATGCCGTCGCGTCTCGGTGATCACTCTCCATGGCCCGTCGCGTTCAGTGGTCGAGGGGGTGCCTGCCGGACTCGGGCGGTGGGTGCGTACCCTCGTAAGGTCTCCCGTATACAGCGGGGGCGTTTCGCGTGCCCACGTTGTCGTCGCTCGACGTGACGAGGCCACACGTTGGTAGGAGACACCAGAGACTGCCGTGCGTCAGCACGACACGCCAGGAACGGGTCGAACCGTTCCCGGCGGCCGATGAAACAGGAGAAGTAAGTCGTGAGCAAGGGTAAGCGCACCTTCCAGCCGAACAACCGCCGACGCGCCCGGGTCCACGGGTTCCGGCTTCGGATGCGGACCCGTGCCGGCCGGGCCATCCTGGCGGCTCGCCGTCGCAAGGGCCGCGGCGCACTGTCCGCCTGATCCGGCCGCCGTCGAGGGACGTCGTGCTGCCGGCCGCCGCGAGGTTGCGGCGCAGTGAGGATTTCCGTGCCGTGATGCGGCGTGGGGCCAAGGCAGGCAGGCGCCGCCTCGTCGTCCATGCGTTGACCACGGACCCGCCCGATGCCGCCGAAGCGGCGCGGGCGGGTTTTGTGGTGAGCAAGGCCGTGGGCAACTCGGTGGTGCGCCACCGGGTCACCCGCCGGTTGAGGCATCTCATTTCCGCCAGGATCGGAACACTGCCGCCGGGGAGCTCGTTGGTGATACGGGCACTACCTCCGGCCGCGGACGCGTCCAGCGCGGAACTCGGCTCGGACCTCGACGCGTCGTTGCGACGTCTCGGGTTGTCCGGGCCTTCCGCCGTCACCGGGAAGTCCCGCCAGGCGCGACCCCCCGACAACGGATCAGCGGTGTAACGGCATGCGAGCCACCGAGAACGAGACCACCGAAGACGCCCGGCCCGGCCCGGTGGCCTGGGTCCTGCTCCTGCCCGTCAAGCTCTATCGCAAGGCGATCTCCCCCTTCCTTCCTCCGGCGTGCCGGTTCTACCCGAGCTGTAGCGCGTACGCCGTCGAGGCACTGACCCGGCACGGCGCCGGCCGCGGCAGCTACCTCGCGGTCCGGCGCCTGCTGCGCTGCGGCCCGTGGACCATGCCCGGCCGCGACCCGGTACCCGAGACCTTCTCGTGGCGCCACCGCCGACCTGAAACACCGATCGAGGAGTAGTTCAGTGCTCGACTTCATCTACTACCCCGTGTCCTTCATCTTGTGGTGTTGGCACTGGGTCTTCGGGCAAGTCTTCGGCGAGGCGAACGCGGTTTCGTGGATCCTCGCGATCATCTTCCTGACGTTCACCGTCCGCGGCATCATGTTCAAGCCGTTCGTGAACCAGGTCCGGTCGATGAAGAAGATGCAGGACTTCGCACCGGAAATGAAGAAGGTGCAGAAGAAGTACGCGAACGACCGGCAGCGCCAGGCGATGGAGATGCAGAAGCTCCAGAAGGAGCACGGCGTCAACCCGCTGGGCAGCTGCCTCCCGATGCTGCTTCAGATCCCGGTCTTCATCGGCCTGAACCACGTCCTGCGGATGTTCACCATCAACCCGTACGGACCGTTCGAGGCGAAGACCGAGAACTACTTCTTCGACAAGGCCGGCGTCGATTCCTACGTCAACGCGAAAATCTTCGGCGTCAACCTCGGCGACGCCATCTACACCGGTGTCGACATGGTCAGTGGCGGTAACGCGGCGACGGGCTTCCACTGGCACGTCGCCCCCGTCGCGATCCCCCTGATGATCGTCGCCAGCATCGCCACGCACCTCACCGCTCGCCACTCGGTCCAGCGGCAGAACCCCGAGTCGGCGACCCCGCAGACCGCGATGATGAACAAGCTGACGATGTACGTCTTCCCGATCGGTGTGCTCATCTTCGGTGCACTGTTCCCGCTCGGTCTGCTCCTGTACTGGCTCGCCAACAACGGCTGGACCCTGATGCAGCAGCGTCTCGTCTACACCAAGATCGACAAGGAAGAAGCGGCCCGCAAGGAAGCCGAGAAAGAGAAGCGCGCGAATCTCGGTCCGAAGCCGGGCCAGAGGCCGACCGCGCCGCGTCCCGGCCAGAAGCCGGTCCAGCAGAAGCGGAACAAGCCGTCCTCCGGCGGTCAGGTCAAGAAGGCCGGCTCGCCCCACGGCTTCGCTCAGACCGGCTCGTCCACCGCGGCGAAGAAGGACGACACGAACGCATCAGCCGAGCAGTCGACGAACGGCTCGAAGGAGAACGGCGCGGACCTGCCCGGTCTCATCTCGGACTCGACCAAGAAATCGGGCCGGAAGCGTCGCTGACGCCGATCCGGCCTGGAGAGGAGACCAACAATGGCGGAGACGATCGACACGATCGACGCCGAGGAGAACAGCGCGTCCGAGGTCGAGGACACGGCTGCGGAGACCAGCGGTAAGCGAGGTGTCGACGACGACGTACTCGTGAAGGAAGGCGACATCGCCGGCGATTACCTTGAGCGGCTGCTCGACCTTCTGGACTACGACGGCGACATCGACCTCGATGTCGAAGCGGGCCGCGCGATCGTCAGCATCGACGGGGGCGAGGACCTGGAGAAGCTCGTCGGCCCGCGCGGCACCGTGCTCGAGGCGCTCCAGGAGCTGACGCGACTGGCGGTGCAGCAGGAGACCGGTTCGCGGAGCCGCCTGATGCTGGACGTCGCGGGCTGGCGCGCGGACCGCCGCGAGGAGCTGCGCGAACTCGGCCGCTCGACCGCCGAGACGGTGGTCTCTTCCGGCGAGCGTGTCCGGCTGCAGCCGATGAGCCCGTTTGAGCGGAAGGTCGTGCACGACGCTGTCGCCGCTGTCGACGGGGTCAAGAGCGAGAGCGAAGGAGAGGACCCGAAACGTCGGGTCGTCGTCTTCCCCGCCTGAGAGTTCTCTCGGAAGAAGTGGCCCACCGGTGATCCGGTGGGCCACTTCTTTTTCCGGTGAATTACACGGGTGGCGTTTCACGTGAAACGCCACCCGTCGTTGTCGAGACGAGTGGAGTTGTCCACAACTCCGGTCTGTCTCCCCGCTTTGCGGTCAGCGTCATGGACAATCAGTGGAGCGCGTTTCACGTGAAACGGCGTCGAGGTTGAGGAGCAAGAGGTGGGCTTGGACGGGGTCGCCGCATCGGTACGGAGTGCGGCGTCGGAGGTGTTCGGAGATTGCGTCGAGCAAGCCATCGGCTACGTCGAACTCCTGGAGCGCCACGGCGTCGAGCGCGGGCTCATCGGTCCCCGTGAAGTCGACCGGCTGTGGGAACGGCACGTCTTGAACTCCGCTGTGATCGGCGAGCGGATCCCCGGCGGCGCCCGCGTGGTCGACGTCGGATCGGGAGCGGGGCTTCCGGGTGTACCACTCGCGATCAGCCGACCGGACCTCGATATCGTTCTCCTCGAACCGATGGCCCGCCGGGTCGACTGGCTGACCGAGGTTGCCGAGAAGCTGGAACTCCCGATCACCGTTGTTCGCGGGCGCGCGGAAGAGCGGCAGGTACGCGAGGAGCTCGGTGGCGCGGATGTCGTCACCGCCCGGGCGGTCGCCCCCTTGGCCCGGCTCGCGAGCTGGTGCCTCCCGCTCGTGCGTTCCCAAGGCACTCTGGTCGCTCTCAAGGGAGCGAGCGCCGGAGAGGAAATCGAACGCGATCGCGTCGCCGTCCGGAAGGCCGGCGGTGACGAGCCGGAAGTCTTCGCGTGCGGCACCCAGGTGCTTGAGGTTCCCAGCACGGTCGTCGTGATCCACCGCCTGCCTTCGAAATCGTCTAGGCCGCGCGGCAGGCGAAGCTAGACCAGTTCCACGTGAAACATCGCAGAACGACTCCCACGTCTAATACAGAGGAGGCTCGAGACCCGGTGACTCCCCCACCGTCCGACCCTGCGGCCACTGGCAATGAGCTCGGCTGGACGCCGATCGCTGAAGAGGCCGTCCGGGCCGCCAGCGTGCTGCACCCCAAGAAGGGGGCACTCCCCCGCCCGAACCGCCGGCGCGTGCTGACGGTCGCCAACCAGAAGGGCGGCGTCGGCAAAACGACGAGCACGGTGAACCTCGCCGCCGCCCTGGCCGTCCACGGGCTCAAGACGCTCGTGATCGACCTCGACCCCCAGGGCAACGCGAGCACCGCGCTCGACATCGACCACCGTTCCGGCACGCCGTCGATCTACGAGGTGCTGATCGGTGAGGTCACACTCGCCGAGGCGGCCGCGCAGAGCGAGCAGTCGGAGAACCTCTACTGCGTGCCCGCGACCATCGACCTGGCAGGCGCCGAGATCGAACTCGTGTCGATGGCGTCCCGCGAGATGCGGCTCAAGGAGGCGCTCTCATCCGAGATCCTCGACGAGATCGACGTCGACTACGTCTTCATCGACTGCCCACCGTCGCTTGGTCTGCTGACCGTCAACGCGATGGTCGCCGCGCAGGAGGTGCTCATCCCGATCCAGTGTGAGTACTACGCGCTCGAAGGGCTGGGGCAGCTGCTGAGCAACATCGAGCTCGTCCAGAAGCACCTGAACCGCGAACTCATCGTCTCCACGATTTTGCTCACCATGTACGACGGCCGGACGAAGCTGGCCGATCAGGTGACGAACGAGGTCCGGAACCACTTCGGGGACACTGTGCTCAAGACGGTGATCCCGCGCAGTGTGAAGGTCTCCGAGGCGCCTGGATACGGCCAGACGGTCCTCGCGTACGACCCGGGTTCCCGGGGGGCGATGAGCTACGTGGACGCGGCGAAGGAGATCGCCCAGCGTGGGGCGGAGATGAAAGAAAGGAGCGGTACGGCATGAGTGAGCGCAGAGGGGGGCTCGGACGCGGGCTCGCCGCCCTGATCCCCACCGGTCCGCCACCCGGCTCTACGGCCCCGGCCGAGAACGGTTCCGCCGCGACCCCCGATCCTCCGCCCGGTCCGGCCGGTCCGGCGGGGCCGGACGACAAGGGCTGGTTCGCGGCCAACGGTGCGGCCGGTTCGCACGGCGGAGCGGTGGCCGGTGCGGTCTACCGCGAGGTGCCGGTCAGCCAGATCAAACCGAACCCGAAGCAGCCGCGGCAGGTCTTCGACGAAGACGCGCTCAACGAGCTGGAACACTCGATCCGCGCATTCGGGCTCATGCAGCCCATCGTGGTCCGTGAGCTCGGAACCGATGAATACGAACTCGTCATGGGCGAGCGGCGGCTGCGCGCGTCGCAGCTGGCGGGGCTGGAGGCGATCCCGGCGATCGTCCGCCAGACCGCCGACGACGCGATGCTGCGTGACGCGCTGCTCGAGAACATCCACCGCGTTCAGCTCAACCCGCTCGAAGAGGCGGCCGCGTATCAGCAGCTGCTCGACGAGTTCGCGGTTACGCATGAGGAGCTGGCCGGCCGGATCGGGCGCAGCCGCCCGGTCATCACGAACACGATCCGTTTGCTCAAACTCCCCCTCGCGGTCCAGCGACGGGTCGCGGCGGGCGTGCTTTCGGCGGGACACGCGCGGGCGTTGCTCTCTCTCGAAGACGCCGACGCTCAAGAAGAGCTGGCCGTACGGATCGTCGCGGAGGGTATGTCGGTCCGCGCGACCGAGGAAGCCGTCACGCTCAAGAAGAGCGAGAAGCCGCCCAAACCGAAGCCCGCTCCCCGCAAGCCGATCCAGGCGCCTGGTCTCCAGGAACTGGCGAACCGGCTTTCGGACCGATTCGACACCCGGGTGAAGGTCGACCTGGGCCGCCGCAAGGGCCGGATCACGCTCGAATTCGGGTCCGTAGACGATCTCGAACGTATCGTGGCACTCATGGACAAAAACCAGGCAAATCAGACATCCGAAACCGATTAGGGATCACACCGGGTTGTTTTGTCACGGTGACGATTGCTTACCGATCATGATGGAGTAACGTAGAGTGCTTGATCTGAGGGCAAGTTGTTTCCCGTGAAACTGACCGTCGACGAGGTGGCGCGCGGGTGGCCACGGCGATGAGCGGGGAATCTTCGCCGGCGTCTTCGGTCTCGTCAATGGGTTCGCTCGCACAGGCTGCCTCACCGCCGAGCAGGAAGCCTTCCGCCGGACGAACAACGACTGGTACGACGCGAACTTCATCAACCCCGCACACACTGACCCCAGCGTCTACGACGCCGAGATAAATTCCGGGGCCGCAGCGTGGTTCAAGGCGACGGCCCGCGTCTTCATCGAGCGGGTCGACGGCTACCTGTCGATTTTGGAAAAGCACGAGGTCCCGTGCGAGACCGTCCGGTCGCCGAACCCAGCCCAGGAATGAGAAAGGGGACTCGCCCGCGGTGGGCAAGTCCCCTTCGTCGTGTTCAGGTCAGCTCTTGCGGGAAACCGCTCGTCCGACGAGGTCGGCGAAGACCGATCCGAGGGTGGCGCCGGCGGCTTCGATCGCCATGGGCACGATGGACGTTTCGGTGAGACCCGGTGAAGGGTTTACCGCGAGGAAGTAGACGGTGCCGTCCTCGGTGACCACGGCATCGGTGCGTGAGATGTCGCGAAGCCCGAGTTGACGGTGCACCGCGACGGCCAGTTCGCTGACCGCCTTGGCGGCGTCGTCAGAGATCCTTGCCGGAGTGAAGAAGTCGGTCAAACCGGCGGTGTAGCGAGCGGTGTAGTCGTACACGCCGCTTTCCGGCACGATCTCGACCGCGGGCAGGGCTTCGGGGCCCTCGGTGCCTTCGATGACCGTCACGGCCACTTCGACGCCGGTCACGAACTTCTCGGCGAGAACGGTGTCCCCGTACGCGAAGCAGCCGACCATCGCGGCTGGCATCTCCGCGGCTTCCTTGACGACCTGGGCGCCCAAAGCCGAACCACCCTGGTCGGGCTTGAGGATCAGAGGCAGGCCCAGCGTCTCGACCATCGCGTCCAGCACGGCCTGCGCGCCGAGTTCACGGAAGGTGCTGTGCGGCAGCACGACCCAGTCCGGCGTGGTGAAGCCCGCGTTGGCGACCAGCGCCTTGGCCGTCGGCTTGTCCCATGCGCGGCGGCAGCCCTGCGAACTGGTGCCGACATAGGGCACGTCGAGCATTTCCAGCACCGTCTGCACCGCGCCGTTCTCCCCCTCACCACCGTGAAGGGCGATGATGGCCGCGTCGGGGCGCTGAGTGCGAAGACGTTCGAGCAAGCCCGCGTCGGTGTCCCACTCCTCGACGATGAGACCCTCCGCCCGCAGCGAGACCGAGAGCCGCCGCCCGGAGCGGAGAGAGACATCGCGTTCGTGGGAAAGTCCGCCTGCGAGTACGGCAACGGTGCGGTCGACCACCGAGGACTCCTTTGTGTCTATGAGGACATCCGGTCGATCAGACCGTGTCCGGGGAGGGGTTCTGCGGCCCCGAGATCGAGCGTGGGCTCACGTTACCGAAGGTACGCGCAAGGTCCATTTCGGACTCGAGCACCGCGGCGAGCCGTCGGACGCCTTCGCGGATCCGCTCGGGTGTCGGGTAACAGTAGGAAAGACGCAGCTGTCTGCTGCCGAAGCCATCGGCGTAGAAACCGGTTCCGGAGGCGTACGCCACCCGGGCGGTGACGGCTCTCGGCAACATCGCCTTTGTGTCCACGCCTTCGGGGACGGTCATCCAGACGTAGAAACCGCCTTCGGGTTTGGTCCAGCTGCAGCCGGCGGGCATGTGCTGTTCGAGCGCGGACAGGATCGCGTCCCGGCGCTCCCGGTAGTTTTCGCGGAAGGTCTTGATTTGACCCATCCAGTCATGAGTCGAGAGGTATCGCGACACGATCAACTGGTTAAGCGTTGGCGGGCAAAGGGTCGCGGACTCGGCCGCGAGTACGAGTTTCTCTCGGACGGCGTGCGGCGCGAGTACCCAGCCGACGCGCAGTCCGGAGGCGAAGGTCTTCGAGAACGAGCCCAGATACACGACGTTGTCGGGGTCGATCGAGCGGAGCGCCGGGTACGTCTGCCCGCCGAAGCCGAGCAGACCGTACGGGTTGTCTTCGACGATGAGGATGTCGTGTTCGCGGCAGATCTCCACGATCTCCGCGCGGCGCTCGACGGCCAGCGTGACGCCGCCGGGGTTGTGGAAGTTCGGGATCGTGTAGAGGAACTTGACCCGCCGGCCCGTCTTCTTGGTCTCCTCGAGTGCGGCACGGAGCCCCTCGGGGACCAGGCCGTGGTCGTCCATCGCGACGTGGACGACGTTCGCCTGGTACGCGGCGAAGGAACCGAGCGCGCCGACGTACGACGGACCCTCGGCGATGATGACGTCGCCCGGATCGCAGAACAGCCGGGTGACCATGTCGAGCCCCATCTGGGAGCCGACCGTCACGACGACGTCGTCCGGGTGGGCCTTGATGCCCTCGAGCGCCATGATCTCGCAGATCTGCTCGCGCAGCGCCGGGACGCCGTGCGCGGAGCCGTACTGGAGTGCGACCAGGCCGTCCTGCGCGATGAGTTCACCGACCTGCGCGGACAACGTGTCGAGCGGGAGCGCGGCGAGATTCGGCATCCCGCCGGCGAGCGATACCACCTCGGGGCGACTGGCTACCGCGAACAAGGCCCTGATCTCGGAAGCAGTCATTCCGGCCGTACGCGCGGCGTACCGGTCGAGATGCGGATCGAGGTTGTGACGGCCGGTCTGCGGCCGGACAGGGCGATTCTCGGTCATCAGGCGCTTCACCCGTGCTTCGAAGTGGACATAGTGGCTACCGACTGGTAGTTCCATCGAGTGTAACCACCCTCCCTTGAGGGGCCCTGGCCTTCCGGTGTTCATCACATCGGCCTATCCTCGATCAGGACCCCTTCAGCGAGCTCTGCTCGGGACAGGGCTGAGTCGGTGTCGTCGTTCAGGGAGGTTTGCCGGTGTCGCGTCGCGTCGTGGGCGTAACCCTGGACAACCTCGAGCATCTGCCGAAGAGCTGCCGCCGCTGTGTGTACTGGGAGCTGGCGCCGCATATGAAGGCGCAGGCCGAGGAATACGGCGCGACAGAGGTCGAAAAGGAAGCCTGGGTCTCCAGTGTCCTGCTGGAATGGGGCTCCTGTGGCCGCATCGTCTACAGCGACACCTTGCCTGTCGGCTTCGTGCTCTACGCGCCGCCGAACGCCGTGCCGCGTTCGCTGGCTTTCCCGACTTCGCCGCCCGGTCCGGACGCGGTACTGCTGACCGCCTTCCAGATCCTCCCCGAATTCCAGGGCGGCGGCCTCGGCCGGATGCTGGTGCAGGCCGTCGCGAAGGACCTGACCAAACGCGGTGTCCGCGCGATCGAGGCCTTCGGGGACGCCAAGCCCGACGAAACCGATCCGGACGGCGGGCACAGCTGTGTGCTGCCCGCCGCGTTCCTGCAGGGTGTCGGGTTCAAGACCGTGCGACCGCATCCGCGGTGGCCTCGGCTGCGACTGGAACTGCGGTCGGCGATCTCGTGGAAGGAAGACGTGGAGGCGGCCCTTGAGCGGTTGCTCGGCCAGGTCTCCATCACGACCGCCGAGCCGAGCATGGGTCGCGCCTGATCTGTTCGGCCGTTCCGGATGCCGTGAAAGGCCCCCTTCGTAGCGAATTTCGCACTGAAGGACGCCTTCGTCTCACGCCTTTAGCAGAGTTTCCGGGCGCGCGCGGTGGCCATCCCCCACCTTGGGGACAGCTGTGGGTAACCCGCCGAGTTATCCACAGATCGCTGCTAGGAGCGGTGGAAAAACTGTGGATGGGTAGACTGGACTTGGGGACGCCCCCCGGGAAGGGCGGGGGCTGCGCGCCGGGTGGAGCTAGGGGTGGCGTGGTCGGGAGAAGGGGCACACAACCGGTTGTGCCGATGGTGTCGGCAGGGGAATGTGCGCCCGCGTGCGGGTGTGGAGGACTGGCTACTCCGCTTTGGCGAGTTCGTGGGCCAGGACGTCCGCGAAGGTGAACGTGCCGGTCGGCTGGTCCCCTTCGCCGAGGAGGTACAGGCGTTTCACGGCGACCAGGATGCCTTCGGCGACGATGTCGCGGAAGGCCGGGTCGGCCAATTTGGCGCCGTCTTCCGGGTTGGTCAGGTAACCGATCTCGATCCGCACGGCCGGGCAGCGGGTGCGGGTGAAGATCTCCCAGGTCTTGTAGTGCGTGCGGCAGTCGCGCATGCCGGTCCGGGCAGCCAGCTCGCGCTGGATGAAGCCCGCCAGCAGCTCACCGACGGTCGACGTGGGGCCGTTGCCGGTGCCGAAATGGAAGCTCGCGACCCCCTGCGCCTTGGGCGAGGGGTTCTTGTCGTTGTGCAGCGAAAGGAACAGGTCGGCGCCCGCCTCGTTTGCGAACTTGGCACGCTCGCCCTCGGTGGGGTTCTGGTTCGGCCCGCGCGAGATCAGCGCCTCCATGCCCGTGGCCTGCATCCGGCCTTCGAGCCGTCGCGCCAGATCCCAGGCGATGTCCGCTTCGAGCAGGTCACCGGCGACGACACCGAGGTCTTCGCCACCGTGGCCAGGGTCGATCACGATGCGCTTGCCGCGCAGCCGGGGGCCGGCCTGGCGCACCAGCTCCTGCTCGCGCAGGAAGACGGGGCGGCCGCCGCGTGCGCGCGGTGAGGACAGCCGGTGCAGTTCGCGGATGGTGGCCGGACCGCACATGCCGTCGGCGACCAGGCGCATGTCGCGCTGGAACGTCTTGAGCGCGCGTTCGGTCTGTGCGCCGAAGTGCCCGTCCGGGCGGCCGGCGTCGAAGCCGAGTTCGGTCAGCCGCTCCTGGAGCGCGAAGACGTCGTCACCCTGCATGGGCGCGGAGAACATGTAAGTCAGCGGGCGGCTGCCGAGGTGATAGCCGGCGCCACGAAGTGCCTGATAAGTCGCAGGACCCACCAGACCGTCGGTGATGAGCCCACGGCGCTGCTGGAACGCGCGCACGGCATGTTCCATCGCCGTGTCGAAGACCTCGTACTCCCCGGATTCGGTCACCGGCGGGAGCAGCTCCATCGCCGCCAGCGTGGACCTGATCTCGGCGACGTCCGGTCCGGCGTCACCGCGGCGGAGTACCCGCATGCACTCCTCGCTCTTCCTTTGGGGCACCGAATCGAACTCGATGCACGACTGAAAACTCTGCGGGGCGAACCCCGGTGCTCTATTGTGCCCTGTGAACTCTCGGTGAGCGCGGAGGCCCGGTCGGTGCGTCAAGTCTCCGTTCGAGGAACCCTTCCGGACGCCCTGATCGTGTTCCGGTAGCGGTGAGAGATACCCGTTCCGCCGAACGACGAAACCCGGAGCCTGGGCAGGCCCCGGGTTTCAGCAGGTGAAACGGGAGATCAGAGGACGTCGGCGAGATCCGAGAGCAGCGCGGCCTTCGGCTTGGCGCCGACGATCTGCTTGACCGGCTTGCCGCCCTGGAACAGGATCAGCGTCGGGATCGACATCACCTGGTAGTCACGCGCAGTGTTCGGGTTGGCGTCGATGTCGAGCTTCGCGATGGTCAGCTTTTCGCCGTTCTCCGCCGCGATCTCCTCGAGCACCGGGGCGACCATCTTGCACGGACCGCACCAGGTCGCCCAGAAGTCGACCAGGACGGGCTTCTCACTCGTCAGCACGTCGTCGACGAAGCTCTTGTCGGTCACTGTCACGGTGTTGGCCATGGTGTCTCCTCCTGGGTAGTGGAACGGGCTTGAAAGTCAGTTGGTGGTGGCGCCGTAGCCGCCACCGACCAGCTCAGGGGTCTCCTGGGCGGTCTCGACACCGGCGTGTTCCGCCAGCCATCGTTCCGCGTCGATCGCCGCGGCGCAGCCCGAACCCGCGGCGGTGATCGCCTGCCGATAGGTGCGGTCGACCAGGTCACCAGCCGCGAAGACACCGGGAAGGTTCGTGTACGAGGTCCGGCCCTTGGTGAGCACGTAACCGTCTTCGTCGAGGTCCACCTGACCGCGTACCAGTTCGCTGCGCGGGTCGTGACCGATGGCGACGAAGAACCCGGTCACGTTCAGCTGGGACTCCTCGCCGGTCACCGTGTCCTTGACCTGCAGGCCCTCGACCTTGCCCTCACCCTCGACCCCGGTGATCTGCTTGTTGAGCGCCCACTTGATCTTCTCGTTCTCGCGGGCGCGTTCCAGCATGATCTTGGAGGCGCGGAATTCTTCGCGGCGGTGGACGATCGTGACGGACTTGGCGAACTTCGTCAGGAAGGTCGCCTCCTCCATCGCGGAGTCGCCGCCGCCGGCGACCACGATGTCGTGGTCGCGGAAGAAGAAGCCGTCGCAGGTGGCACAGGCCGAAACACCGCGGCCGAGCAGTTCCTGCTCACCGGGGACGTTCAGGTAACGGGCCGCGGCGCCCATCGAGAGCACGACCGCGCGGGCCGCGTAGCGCTTTCCGTTCGCGACGACGTACTTGACGTCACCGGTCAGCTCGACGGACTCGACGTCCTCCTGGCGCAGATCGGCGCCGAAACGCTTCGCCTGCTCACGCATCTCTTCCATGAGGTCGGGACCCTGGATGCCTTCGCGGAAGCCGGGGAAGTTCTCGACCTCCGTCGTCGTCATCAACGCACCACCGAACTGCGTGCCCTCGAACACCAACGGTTCGAGCTGCGCTCGTGCCGCGTAGACAGCGGCGGTGTACCCCGCAGGACCCGACCCAACAACGATCAGGTTCCTGATCTCCTCGGCAGCCACCCGTGACCTCCGCTCGTAGTGACCTGTTCACCAGGCTCAACACGATCGTAGGGGCCGGTGTTCCCGGGGTGACCGGCGCTACTTCTCCTGCCTTGCGGCGGCGACAGCAAAGGTCCCTTGCTTCCGGCATGGGGAGCAAGGGACCTTCGCTATCGCCGATACCGCTCCGCTGCTACTTCTGTCCGATGATCTTGTCGAAGAGGACCGCCGCGTTGCCCGGGCCGCAGTCGGCACCGAAGGCGACGATGCGGAACTGGGCGAGCTTGCCTGTGGTGTAGATCACCATCACGCCGTCCTTGCCCGCGACGTCGACCGGCCGGATGCCCTCCGGCCGTACGTCGGGGTCCAGTCCGGCGGCGGCGACACAGGCGTCGAGCCGCTCTTCGGTCTTCAGCGAGCCGAAGTCGCGGACGCCGACCGCCTTGCCGACGAGGGCTTCGGCCCCGCCACCGTCGCCGCCGACCGAAGGACCGGTGGGTGCGGGCGGGGGCTGCGCGACGCCTCCCGGCGTCGACTGCTGCGTGGTGGGGACGACGATCGCGATGGCGGCGATGGCCGCCGCGGCCACGGTCGCTATCCCGGCGCCCCAGCCGATCCGCTTGTTCCGCCGCCGCCGTGCGGCCGCGAGGTCCACCACCGGGGCGACCTGCGCCTGCTGCCCTTCAGGTGCACCTTGAAACGCAGGCGACGTCCGCATCTCGGCGGCCAGCGCCGCGTCGATCCTGGCGGCGAACTCCGCCGGCATGGGTGCGACCGGCTCGTTCGCGAGTTCCGCGAGGTCGGCCGTGGTCGCTTCAAGTGCTTCGATGATCGCCAGTGCTTCGGGGTCGGCGTTCACCAACGGCCAGAGTTCGGCCGCTTCTCGCTCGTCCAGCACCCCAGCGTGCAGGTCGGCGAGCACATCGACAGACCACGGCGGACCGACGGTCCCACCGATCCCCCTGCTCTCGTCTGTCATCGTCCCTCCCCGTCACCCGGCGTGCCCTGAGGACGCCTGGCACCCCGTTGCGGGGTAGCGCGCTCCCGTTTGCTTTCGTGAGTTGGGACGTTCGCAATCGCATCGGGGTTCCGCAGATGTCCGAGAACCTTCGCGAGCTTTCCGCGACCCCGGGCACACCTGCTCTTCACCGTGCCCTCGGCGATGCCGAGCATTTTCGCCGTCTCAGCGACCGAGTATCCCTCGACGTCGACCAACACGATCGGGGCACGTTGCTCTTCGGGAAGCTGGTCGAGGGCTTCCTTGACCACGAGGCTCGTCTCGCGCTCGGACATCGAGTCGCGCGGCGAGGCGGGCTCGTTGAACTGCCCGGTCTCTGGCAGTGGGACGGTCGGTCTTGCCTTGCCCCGCCGGATGCGGTCGAGGCACGCGTTCACGACGATGCGGTGCAACCACGTCGTGACTTGCGATTCGGCCCTGAAGTTGCCCGCCGCGCGGAACGCGGAGATGAAGGCGTCCTGCAGGGCGTCCGCGGCTTCTTCCGGATCACGCACGGTGCGCAGGGCGACCGCCCACATGCGATCCCGATGTCGCTGGACCAGTTCACTGAACGCGTGCGGGTCACCAGCGGCATGCGCCGCTATGAGATCCGCGTCCGTGGGAGCTGCAGCTGTCACCCGGGAGAGCCTACTGACCCTTTGATTTAGGTCACCCCGCAGGCAGGAAGGTCAGCTCTTTGAGTTCGGTGACGAACTTGTTGTCCTCGTCTCCACCCAGCTGAGTGATCCAGATGATGAAGTACTGACCCTGCTGAGGTTGCTGCAACGCGATGGTCGATTCGCCCGCCGCCAGGTCCCCGCCGCCGACGACCTTCGTCTCGTCGAGCTTCGGGTTCTTCTTGTCGGCGGAGCGGATCTCGACCTTCGAGCCGGGGCTTCCCGCGTCGATCTTGATCTGGCTGAGGTTGACCGGGTCCTTGAAGGTCACGACCAACCCGACACCGTCTTTGAGGACCGGGAACTGCTTGTCGTACTCGTCGGTCTTCCACGAGGTGCCCGCGTCGCCGTCGGTCGTGTTCTTGGCGCGGCCGGGGCTGTCGCCCTTGCTGCCCGGATTGAACACAGCGACGGCCGACGGCTTCACCGCGGCTCCCAATGCGGGAGACGCGGGCAGCTGCTGGGTGGGCGGGGGCTGCTCGCCCGAAGGCGGCGGAGCCTGCGAAGACGACGACGCGGCGACGTTCAGGTTCGGACCGCTGGACTTCGATTCGCCCTGGAACAGGTTGATGAGCATCATCCCGCCCCAGGCCAGGATGACGACGGTCGCGACGACCAGCACGGTCACACCGAACGCCAGCTTCTTGCGCCGCGCGACGTCCTTGACCGGCTTCTTCGTCGTCCAGACCGCGTCGTCCGACTCGGCGGGGGCTTCTTCTTCGCCGACGGCCTTGATCAGCTGGGTGCGCTCCTCGGCTTCGGCGACCTGGCCCAGTACGCGCAGGATGGCAGCGCTGGTGCGGATGCCGCCGTGGCCACCGTCCTCGATGGTGCGGACGGCGAGTGACGACAATTCGACCGGGACCGTCGGGACCAGTGATCGCGGCGGGATGACGCGGCCGGTCGGCGCGTGCGGAGCCGCCGGGATCGCGGGGGGTCCGCCGGGAAGCGCCCAACGGCCGGTCAGCAGCAAGTACAGGACCGCGCCGAGCGCTTTGACGTCGTCGCGAAGGGTCGCTTCGGGTAGTGGGCCCGGGAAGGCGAGCTTCAGCGCGCCGTCCGGGGTGAGCCGCAGGCGCTGAGGATGGTCGAGGCCGAGCACGAGTCCGTTCTGGTGGGCGTGATCGACGGCTTCCGCCAGCGCTTGCACCATCCGGGCCGCCGCGGCGGGCGCCACCGGGCGCTGCGCCACCAGGTCGACCAGGTCACTGCCCTTGGTCCATTCCGCCACGACGACACCGAGCAGGCCTTCGCCCGAGGTGACTCCGCTGCCGAGGCTCAGCACGTCGAGGACGCGCGCGACCCCGCCGTGGCCGAATTTGGAGGCGTGCGCGGCACGCTCCAGCGTTCGGCGCGCGAGCCTCGCGGCTTCCGCGTCCGCCGGGTCACCGACCAGCAGTGTCAGTGCCACATCCCGCTTCAGCTGCCCATCGCGGGCTCGCCAAAGATGCGCGGCGGCCCGTTCGTCCACCCCGAACTGTGCGAGCAGGCGATACCGGCCGTCTCCGACGACCCGGCCAGGGGCCAGCGACCCGCCTTGGGCCCGGATGCCCACCTGGCTCGCCTCCCCTGCCTGTTCGCTCCGTCTCGTATCCACCGCAACTCTCCCGCGTAGCTCCCGCACCGAGGGTACCCAGAATACGACGCGTGGACGCGCGCCATCCGTGCGTGAATCGTTATCCGCGCTTGATCAACCGGGTGATCCTGTCCGTGGCGGGCTTCAATTCCTCGACTCTGAGGGCCATGAGCACGCCGAACGAGACCGCGATCCCGACCACCGTCTGCAGGAGAAGTTTCACCCAGGCATGGAAAGTAGGCCCGAACGAGTCAGGGACGACCTGCCCGGCGAGCCAGGCCGCGCCGACTCCGAGCACGCTCGCGACGACCGTGAAGAGGATCACCCCGAGAATCCGCTTGCTCCGGAGATTTCCGAGGGTCACCCACAGCCAAACCTGGCCGAGGATCGCGCCGACGACGAACGTGAGGCCGTTGACCATCATCACGCCGAGCACGATGTTGTCCGGCGACAGCAGCACGGGGCACAGGTAGAGCAGCGGCACCTTGACCACGGTCATCACGATCATGATCAGCACCGGCGTCCGCGCGTCCTTCATCGCGTAGAACACCCGCATCTGCAGCATGACCAGCGCGTACGGCAGCAGCGCGAACGCGCTGATCGCCAGTGCCTCACCCATCCGCGCCGCGTCCTCGACCCGGCCCTTGCCCAAGGTGAACAGGGCGATACCGACCGAACCGCCCACAACGGTCATCACCGCGGAGATCGGCAGGAGAGTCACCGTCGAGATTCGCGAAGCGTAGGAGAGGTCGCCGATCAGCTTCTTGTGGTCGCCGTCGGCCGCCGCGCGGCTCATCCTCGGCATGATCGCGGTCAGCAGCGACACCCCGATGACGCCGTACGGCAGCTGGAAGAGCAGCCACGCGTTGCTGTAGGCGGTCACACCGCCTTGCGAACCGCTGGTCAGCACGCGTGTCGTGATCGTGTAGCCGACCTGGCTGACCGCGACGTAGCCGACGGTCCACAGCGCGAGCCCGCCGAACTCCTTCATGCGCTTGTCGATGCCCCAGCGCCACTTGAACTTGAAACCGGACCGCAGCAGCGGCGGGATCAGCAGCACCGACTGCGCCACGATGCCCGCGGTCACGCCGACGCCGAGCGTCAGCAGTTTCGGGTCGGTGATCGACACCGGGTCGGTCGAGATGTTCCCCGGCATGATCCACACCACGAGGATCGTGAAGATCACGACCAGGTTGTTGATCACCGGCGCCCACGCCGTCGGGCCGAAGATGTTCTTCGCGTTCAGCACGGCCGAGAGCAGCGCGAACACGCCGTAGAAGAAGATCTGCGGCAACAGCAGATACGCGAACGCGGTGACCAGGTCGGGGTTCGCCTGTCCTTTGTCGTCCACGTAGAGCTTGGTGATCAGCGGTGCCGCGAAGACCGCGACCGTCGTCCCGACGACGAGCAGCGCGCCCGCTACGGTGACCAGCCGCTGCGTATAGGCCTCGCCGCCGTCCTTGTCGTCCTGCGACCGCACGAGCAGCGGGACCACGAGGCTGGACAGCACGCCGCCCATCAGCAGTTCGAAGATGATGTTCGGCATCGTGTTGGCGACGTTGAACGAGTCGTTCTCCACCTGGGCGCCGATGGCCGCGACCAGCAGCAGCTTCCACGCGAAGCCGGAGATCCGGCTGATCAGCGAGGCGATCGCCATCCGGCCGCTGGACTTCGCGATCGACGGCGCCTTCGCCGGGGCGGCGACGTCCTGTTCACCGGTCTCCCCCGGCCGCGGTTTGACCAGCGGCGCGTCCTTGATCGCAGGCATGACCTGCGTGGCGAGCTGGTCGTACGGGCGGAGGACGTCGGGGTCGGCGACCGGCCAGCGCGATCCCATCGGGACGCCGGGGGTGCGCGGGATGAACCGCGTCGCGTCGGGTTCGTCGCGCCGGTCCTGCTGCCAAGGGCGGACCGGTGGCGGCTGGCGGCGCCCGCGATGCGGCGGCGGCGGTGTCTGGTTGAGCGCCTGCGGCGCCGTCGGACGGCGCTGAGGTGGATTCTGGGGCGGTTCCTGGGACGGCTGCGGCAGCGGTTGCCCCGGCGGTGGCGGAATCTGCTGACGACGGGTCGGCGGAGGCGGCGTCGACTGCGCCGGGGGCGCGACGGGCGGAGGCGCCTTCCGCGGCGGTGCTTGGTTCGGCGGTGCTTGGTTCGGCGCTGCCTGGTTCGGGGGTGGCCTCAGCCTCCGCGTCTCGTCGTCGGTACGGCCCGCGCCACGCTGGCGGCGGCCGTCCACCGGCGGCTGCTGGGGAGGAGGCGGTGCCGCCCGCCGCGGCCGCTCGCCGCGTTCGGGCGGGGGGACCTGCTGCGGGGGCGGCTGACGGCGTTCCGCGCGTTCAGGGCGCCCTGAACGTTCCGGACGGCGCGCTGGGCCATCCGTGCGACGGGGCGGCGGCGGAGTACCTTCGCGCCGGGGACGGCCTGCACGCTCGGGCGGTACACCCGGCTCTCTTTCCAACGTGCGCCCAATCCTCGGTGCTCGACTACGTGATGCCCGGTGGCATCGTTCGGCCCAGGGTAATCGGCGACGGCCGGAAACACTTAAACCTGTGCGTCCTCGGTCACACGTGGGGCAGTTTCATTCGTCCGAGCGGCACGTGAGTCCTTGATCCTCCGGTAGATCCGGCGAGACGAGAGCAGCAGCAACGCGCCAGCCGCGGTGACGGTGATGATGATGGTGATCGCGCCGTACTCCGTGGAAGTCAGTTCGAACCGCGCGTCGGTGCCGAGTTTGGTCCCGTCGGGCGTGGTCAGGGTCACGTCGACGCTGAACCGGCCTGCTCGAAGCGCCTCGACCGGGAGCAGCTGGTTGACGGCGCCGTTGGCCGGGACGGTCCGCTCCGGGACCGCTTCGGTGGGACGCAGGCCCACGTTGTTCTTCAGCACGGTGCGGACGTTGACGCCGACAGGCAGGCCGTTGGTGATGTACGCCGGCAGCGGCGACGCGCCGGAAGCCAGCGCGATCGTCTGCTTCGGCCGTTCCACGGTCACCTGGCTGCGGATCGCTTCGAGGTCACCGCGGGCGTTGCCGGTGACGGTCCCGGCGTCCGCGCCGCGCCACGAGGTCGAGGCGGCCCGGATGAGGGCGAGCCGGACGGGGGCGATCACGTCGGCCGGCTTCACTCGTTTGGTGGAATCCATCGTCATCGCCGACGACAGGCCCAGCGTCTCGTTGTCGATCTGGGACATCTTCGCGGTGACGTCGCCACCGGTCGCGGCCGAAACGTCCTGCGGGTCGTAGTTGACCGACGCCGTCCCGGACGGGCTTTCGCCGAGCAGATCGGGCAACGGCGTCGACTTGATGAGGCCGACGGCGTAGAACTCACCCATCCGCTCCAGGAACGTGGTGAGGTCGGGACCGGTCGGGTCCCAGTGCCTCGGCGGCGCGATCAGCAGCTGTGCGCGCTCCTGCCCCGTGGTCTGCCCGCCGAGCCCGGCCCGGAAGGCGATCGCGCCGAGCCCGTTCTGGGTGCCGCCGGAGCCGTTCAGCGCGGACGCGATCAGCGTGTCGATCGGCTGCGCGCGGAGGTTCGTCCCTTCGAGCGAGACCCCACCCGAAAGCGGGGCATCGGACTGGAGCTTGCCCGAGTCGGTCAGCACGGTCTTGACGCCCGCCTTGCCGATCGCTTCGACGGTCTGCGAGTCGAGGGCGCCGCCGGGCCACAGCACACCGTCCTGCGGCTGGATGCCGAGCAGGTTCTTGATCGTCGCGGCGCCGCCGAGCGCACTGGCCAGGAGCGCGGTGTCGGTCGCGTCGCCGGCACGGACCTTCGTCAGCGCGGTGAGGTCGGCGTCGGCGAACGGGAGGGTGACCACGCACCGGCCCGCGACCAGCGCCTTCAGCTGGCCGAGCCAGTTCCTCGCGCTCTCGACGCCCTTGCCCGCGACGGGACCGCCGCCGGTGGCGACCTGGTAGCCGCGGGCCATCCCGTCCACGGTCGCGACCAGATCGGGGTCGATGGCCAGGCACAACGACGTCGAGACCTTCGTGTCGGCCTCGGCCGCCCGCGCGGCAGCGACCAGCGAGTCCAGCCGTCCGCCCGGGCTCAGTTCGCCCGCCAGCCGCTCGTCGGACAGGGTCAGCGGGCCGCCGAGCGGGGACGAGACGACGTGCACGGTGCTGTTCGCGATCGGCCACAGCAGACTCGCCGACGGCGGCGACGGCGGACGCGACCCCGGCGCCCTGCCGGGGACGCCGAGCACCGGCATCAGCAGGCTGACCGCGGCGAGCCGTTCCGGCCCGCCGAACTCCGGGGTGCCGTTGACGTTGACCAGCAGCGGGTACACACCGGGCTTGGAGAACTGGAGCTTCGAGGACTGGCCGAGCGGGACGATCAGGTTCAGCGCCGCGCTCCGCCCCGCTTCCAGGGTGCCCGGTTCGAGGTCGACGAACTCGGTCGCCGACTGGTCCTTGAACTTGCCACCGGCGAGCACGTCGCCGATCTGCTGCTCGCTCTGCAGCCGGGTGCCCTGCTGCAGCCGGACGCTCAGCTTGCTGATCGGCCGGTCGCCGACGTTGGTGACGCGGCCGGTGACGGTGAGCGACGTCGAGGTCGAGGTGATCACGCGGGGATTCAGCTGATCGAGGTCCACGCGCAGCCGGGGCTGCTCCTGCGCTTGCGCGACCGCGCCGAACAACGCGGGCAGAGCCAGGAACAGGATCGACAGGACAGTGGCGGCAAGCCGCTTCACTCAGGTGCTCCCTCGGCGGTGTGCTGTTGCGCGAAGAGTTCTTTCGCCTTCCGGACCAGCTTGCGCTCGTCGGAGTAGGCGAGAATGGTCTCCAGGTCGGTGAGCGGTACCCAGGCGACCTCGGTCACCTCGACATCTTCGTCCGAAAGTTCGCCGCCGGTGGATTCCAGGATGAAATGGTGCACCGTCTTGTGCACCCGTCGTCGCTCGGCCACGAACCAGTAGTCGATGGTGCCGAGGGGCTCGAGGACCCGCGCGGAGATGCCGGTCTCCTCCTTCACCTCGCGCACCGCGGTCTGTTCATACGTTTCATCGTCCTCGATGTGGCCCTTCGGCAGCGACCACAGCAGTCTGCCGTGCCGGTCGAGCCGCCCGATCAGCGCGGCGTTGGCCCGCTCGACGTCGACGACGAGGCCGCCGGCGGAGGTTTCGTCGACCGTGGTCAGCCGCCTTCCCCGCCTGCGCCTCCGCCGGCGGCCCGGCTTCGAAGCGCCGGAGCGGCCGGCTGATCCAGACATGCTGCGATGCTAGAGCAAACGGCGGTACGGGTACGCTGGCTCTCCGTGCCCGTGTTGGGCCGAGTCGTAGTAAGTACATCCAAATCGTGGTGGGATTGTCGTGAACAAGGTGGTCGCCGGGCAGGTGATTGCGGGGAAGAGCACTGCGATGCAGAACGCTGTGACGGAGCTGATGCGCGTCTCCCCGCTGGCGGACGAACTCGCGAAGCTCTTCGCCAAGGCGGGCTACAGCCTGTACCTGGTCGGCGGGAGCGTCCGCGACATGATGCTCGACAGGCTCTCGAGCGACCTCGACTTCACCACCGACGCGCGGCCGGACCAGGTGCTGAAGATCGTCGGCCCCTGGGGCGACGCGGTGTGGGACGTCGGCATCGCGTTCGGCACGGTCGGCGTGACCAAACAGGGCATGACCCTGGAGATCACCACGTTCCGCGCCGACAGCTACGACCGTGTCGGCCGCAACCCCGAGGTCACCTTCGGCGACAGCATCGAGGGCGACCTGCTCCGCCGCGACTTCACGGTCAACGCGATGGCGATCGACCTCGCGAGCCAGACCTTCGTCGACCCGTACGGCGGGCTACAGGCGCTGCAGGACCGGGTGCTCGACACGCCCGCGACCCCTCAGGAGTCCTTCGCCGACGACCCGCTGCGCATGCTGCGGGCCGCGCGGTTCTCCGCGCAGCTCGGGTTCACCGCGGCGCCGCGGGTGATCGACGCGATGACGTCGATGGCCGAGGAGATCGACCGGATCACCGCCGAGCGCGTCCAGGCCGAACTGTCGAAGCTGCTGCTCGCGGACGACCCCCGGCCCGGCATCGAGCTGCTGGTCGACACCCGCCTCGCCGACCGCGTGGTGCCCGAGGTGCCAGGTATGCGGCTGGCGATCGACGAGCACCACCAGCACAAGGACGTCTTTCAGCACTCGCTGACCGTCCTCGCGCAGGCGATCGACCTGGAGAAGTCTCACGAACCGACGTCGGAGCCGGATCTGATCCTGCGGCTCGCGGCGCTCCTGCACGACGTCGGCAAGCCCGCGACTCGCGAATTTCAGCCCGGCGGTGGCGTGAGCTTCCACCATCACGAGGTCGTCGGCGCGAAGATGGCCCGCAAGCGTTTGCGTGCACTGAAGTTCTCCAAGGAGATCGTCCAGGACGTCAGCCAGCTCGTGTTCCTGCACCTGCGGTTCCACGGGTACGGCAAGGGTGAGTGGACGGATTCGGCGGTGCGGCGCTACGTCACCGACGCCGGCGACCTGCTGCCCCGGCTGCACAAGCTGGTGCGCGCCGACTGCACCACGCGCAACCGGAAGAAGGCGGCCGCGCTGCAGGCGACCTACGACGACCTCGAGCGGCGGATCGAGACGATCCAGGCGCAGGAGGACCTCGACCGGGTCCGGCCCGATCTCAACGGCGAGGAGATCATGCGGATCCTCGACCTCAAACCGGGGCCGGACGTCGGCAAGGCGTGGAAGTACCTGAAGGAACTGCGGCTCGACCGCGGTCCGCTGGAGCACGACGACGCCGTGGCCGAGTTGAAGAAGTGGGCCACCGAGAACGGCCTCGGGAACTGAGGTCAGGTCGCGACGGCGTCCACATCGGTCAACAGTTGCCGCCAGCTGGAGAGCTTGCTGACCGGGCCGTGCCTGTCGAGTCGTTCCAGAAGTTGTCTCCGGTGCTGATTGAACCGTTTGGCGTCACGGTCGCGTCGTCTGCCAGTCGATTCAGCCGCGGCGATCAAGGCGGACCGCAGGAGTTCTTTGGGGTCGGCGACCTTCTCGACCTCATGGATTTTCGGGAGTCCAAGAGTGGCCTTCCCACGCGAGTCCCCATCAGCCGACCAGATCCATGGGAAGCTTGAACTGGACTCCGGGTGGAGCGGTCGCGTAAACGACCCGATCGGCGTCTGTGGCCACTACCGCGGCTTCCCTGGCTCGCCATGTCCTGGCGAGTGGAAGTAACGAGAGCGCCCTCGTAGTACTTCCATCAGGCGCGGTCTGGAGTCGGTTGTCCGCGACCAAGATGTCTTCACAGCTGCATAATTGGACCACTCCAGGCGAATGGGTGTTGATGATGACCTGTCGGAACGGGTTGTTGGCGTCCGGTGGTTCGTCTGGGTCAACGGCAAGGTCACGGACCAGGTCGAGCATCGCCTTCAGGTTGGCCGGATGTATCCCGTTCTCCGGCTCCTCCATACAGATGAGCCCGGTCACTGTGGGATCTTCGAGTAGTACGCACAGCGCGAGAAAATGCAGAGTGCCCTCTGAGAGCGCGCGTGCTGGAAGCCTGAGCCCGCCACGTTCCTCGCGAGGAACAGCGTAATTACCTCTCGAACCTGGTCAGGTTCCACAGAGAGGCTTTCGACGCCAAGGTCGGCGAGCCGACCGGCGACCCGCGCGTAAACAGCGTCCGCGTCTGGTGCGACTTCGTTGCTCACGTTGTCCTGGGCAATCCGGAAGAGCGCGGCCGCGAGGTGGCGGCCATCGGAGCCGAGTGAACGAGGGGCGGTGAATCCGTCCGGTGTACGAAGCGCGGAAGGCTCGAGGGCAAGCCTTCGCCAGCTCTGCATTTCGCGGCGCGCGACGAGAATTGTCGGGTGGTCGTTCGTCGTGATGGTGCTCAAGACAGTTCTGCCCGTCCGTGCTGCGGCGCGTGGTCGGGGCCTGCCTGAGCTCCCGCCGTCACCGTGCACGTTGATCACCAGGCCACTCTCCTGAACGCCCGTCGAAAGGTACGGCCCACCGCTCCGTCGTCCCAGCAGCACGGCATTACGGAACCTCTTGACGCTGTGATTGAACTTCAGATGTTCAGCCGCTTCACCTCGGTTGATGTGAACGAGCTTCTCGGACAGCAGGGCAAGCCGCCCGACGCTTGCTTCACCGTCCGGACGGGTGTAGCCGAGTCCGAGTTCATATCGAAGGAACGTCGTGGTCGCAGGTGCGGGTGAGCCGAGATCGTCTTCGACTGTCGCCGGAACGATCATCTCGACCGCGATATGGATCTCACGCTCGTGGTCGCCGTAGCCGTCCCAGAACAGATCTCGTGGGTCGCCGCTCCGTCCGTCGGCAGGGCCGCGTATCTGCTGAGCTGCTTCCATCAGGGTGCCGGACGCCAGGTGCGACAGAAAGTCGATAACGTCGGACAGGTTGGACTTGCCGATCCCGTTCGCTCCCGCGATGCAGGTGAACGGACCGAAGTCGACCCTTACGTCCAGCAGGTTCTTGAACCCCTGTACCTCCAGCCTGGTGAGTATGAAGTCAGGCTAGCGTGGCGACGAGTCGATTCAGCGGAACGTGGCGTCGGTGAAGGTGACTTCGATGCGCTCGAGGTCGCCGTTTCGTCACGGATTTCCACGTCGATCGAGTGAGATAACTCCGTTGGGCCCTGGCTCGTTGTGCCGTTAGCCGACATACTCGCGCCGGTGCTCCGGGCAGGGGGAAGATCCATGGCGAAGCGGCCGACCAGTTTTCTGGTGATGTTGCTGCGTCGCGGCGCGCCCGCGCTGGCCACGGCGACAAGTGAGCTGTCCGACGAGGTCGGCGATCCGACGCCGATGCGCGCGTTGCGGCGGATCCAGAAGATGTCCGGGCCCGTCGACACGACCTATCGCGACAATCTCCTGTTGCGCGCTGCCCGATATGTCGCACTCGTTCCGTTGGTCTACCGGCTCTTCGCGGTGCCCGGCGCGTTCGGGGTCTACGTCTCCACGCACGGCATGATCGGGATCGGCCCGGTCGGGCTGGTGGCACTCGGATCGGTCGCGCTGTCGCTGTACGGGATCCGGTGGATGCTGCGTTCGGCGCCGTTCCGGCCGCAGCACGCCGTCCGGTTGCTGGCCCTCGACCTGGTGTTCACGCTGCTCGCGCCACTGGCCGTCGGCGCGCTCGTACCGGCTTCGGTGTTCGCCGAGGCGATGGCGGTGCCCGGGAAGCACCTGCTCGGCGAGGTCGCGCTGCTGGCGCTGGCGCTGGGGATGCCCGCCGCCGTGGGGCTGGCACTCGCCAGCTTCCCGGTCCGGATGCTCGCGTCCCTGCTCGGCACCGGCAAGGCCGCGCCCGGTGACGCCATGGCCACCTTCCCGTCGATCGTCGGCGTGCTCTTCACCGCGACCGGCGCGCTCGTCCTGATCGGGCTCGGCACCAGGCTCGCCCTCGCGTACGGCATCCGCAACGGCCGGACCGCCGAACGCGCCCGCCAGCACCGGATACTGCACGACTCCGTGCTGCAGACCCTCGAAGCGATCGCGCTGGCCGGCAAAGGCGACCCGGCGGCGCGGCTCGCCGAGGTGCAGCGGCTGGCGCGGGCGCAGTCGATGGAACTGCGGCGGACGATCGAGAGCGAGACTTCGGAACGGTCGGAGGCCGGGTCGCGGCCGCTGGGAGAGAAGCTCGCGTCACTGGCGGCGGAAATGGCACGGGACGGGCTGCGTGCCCAGCTCGTGATCGCCGAACTCGACGACGACACCCTCTCGGAGGTCCGGCAGATCGCCATCCGCGACGCCGTCCGCGAGTCGCTGCGAAACACCCTCAAGCACGCGGGGACGGACAAGGTCGTCGTGCGCGTCGAGGAGCAGGAAGGCGGCATCACGGTGATCACCCGCGATCACGGCGCGGGCTTCAGCCTCGACTCCCGGCCCGCCGGCTTCGGGATCAGCGAGTCCATCACCGCCCGGCTGAACGAGGTCGGCGGGACCGCCAGGGTGGAGTCCGCTCCGGGCAATGGCACCAGAGTCACCCTCTGGGTGCCGTTCTGACGGTAAACAGGAGAGCATGAAGAAAACGGACGTCTTGGCCAAAGCGCTCACCGCGTACCGCGACGGTGACCGGGCCATGGCAGCGGACCTCGCCGAGCGTGCCGGGTCCACGCTCGGCATCGAACTGCACCGGTACCTGACCGAAGGTGGCTGCGAAGGTGTTTACGACCAGCCCGCCGCGTTCACGGCGTTCATCCGCGGCGGGGGGAACGTCAAGCTCTACCGCACGCTCAGCGCCATGCTCGCCAAGCGCTATGGCAGTGTCGGTTCGCTGCTCGACCTCGGCTGCGGCGACGGGCTCGCCGTCGTCCCCGCGCTCGAACAGGCCGACCGGCAGCCCGGCCGGATCGACCTCGTCGAGCCGTCGAGCGCCCTGCTCGCCGAAACACGCAAGCACCTCGACGGCACACACGGCCTGCACACCTGGGGCGCCACCGCGCAGGAATTCCTCGCCCGCGACGACGACCGGCAGTGGCAACTGACGCAGTCGACCTTCGCGCTCCAATCGATCCCCACCGCCGAGCGCACCGAAGTCCTACGGGCGCTCCGGCCCCGCACCGCCTGCCTGGTACTCGCCGAATTCGACGTGCCCGAGTACGACGAAGACTCCGCCGAGTACCTGCTCTCGCTGGTCACGCGCTACGAACGCGGGATCTCGGAGTACGGCAAGGGCGCGTCGCTGGTGGCGCAGGGATTCCTGCTCCCGATCCTGCTGGGCTTGGTCAAACCGGGAGCGGACCGGACGAACTGGGAGCAGCCCGCCACCGATTGGGCTTCGCAGCTCAAGGAAGCGGGTTTCACCGGGATCCGGATCGAACCGCTGGCGGACTACTGGTGGTCCCCCGCCGTGCTGATCACCGCGTCCTGAGTTCGGCTCCCTCGGGGGAGATGGGGATCTTTGTTTTCCTCGCTCGAAACCCCCCGTTGTCGAGGACGGCCGCGCGGCTCGCCGGCCATCGTGACGTCCTCGCCGAGGGTGCCGATGAGCTGATGCGACGACACCGGTGTGCGACGCGGGTGCGTACATGAAGGCCCCCTTCTTCGCGCCAGGCTGATCAGCGCTGGCGGGAATCCGGACTTGTCATCGCTAGTGCCTGCAAAGGGCCGAGCGGGGAAGGCATGTCCCTGAACCCCTGTTGATCAAGCTCCGCAACCGGTGTGAACCCGCGACGATGGAGGAATGGAAACACTCAACGTCCCCATTCCTTCATCGTCAGCCCGGGCGGCGACACCGCGCGGGTCGACCCGACCGTCACTGGACCCGCGACAGCGCGCCGGTTTCGAGATGCTGGGCGATCGGCCGGGGCAGCACGTAGGCCACGGCCCCGCCCGGTGTCCCGTTCCACGGCGCGGTGATCCCGGTGACCACGCGCAGCGGCCGTTGGACGCGGTACAGGCGGCGTTCCCGTTCGCGTTCCGCGGCCAGCGACGTCTCGACGAACCGCGACGGCTCGGCGTGCACGAGGTTGCCGGTCTCGTTCCCGAACCGCTGCACGGTGGTGCCCGCCGTCAGCACGATGACCCGCTTGCGCCGGAAGAAGTTCAGCGGCGGCTCGCCCCGCAGCGGCAGGATCGGCCAGTCGGCCGGGTTGTCGGCCTCCTCGTTCGCGCCCACCGCGGTTCGTGCCGGGTACAGCAGCAGGGTGCCGAGAAAGAACCTCGCCGCCTCTTCGAGCTTGGCGAACGCCACCGGCTCGTCCGCCGGAGGCCGCGACACCTCCCAGCCGTTCGCGGCGCGGCGCAGGGTCCAGAGCCCCGGCTCCGGTACCGCGTTCGCGCCGATCCGGTAGGCCGTCGGCGCGATCCCGTGCTCGGCCAGCCGCTGGTAGAGCACGTCCAGCACCTCACCGGCCCGGACGTCGCGGCCGGGCTCGCCGTCACGTTCGACGCGGGTGCGGACGCTGTCGTCCGGCAGATCCGCGTCGGTCTGCGGCGGACGTGGTTTGCCGACGATCTCCGCTTCGGCGGTCGCCCGCACCAGTTCGCCGACCAGCGGCGGCCGGAATCCGGCGCCCCTGATGTGCTCGATCAGCTCCGGTTCCGGCGGCACGCCGTATTTCCGCAGATAGTGCGGGACGGCCGCGGGCCAGATCCAGACGCCGTCGGTGTGGAAGGCGTTCGGCACGTCCGGCGGGCCGTTCGGGGTGAAGATGTCGGGCTGCGGACCCGGCCGGGACACCGCCACCGGTGAGCGGAAGAGGTAGTCCAGCACGCCGCGGACCTGGTCCGGCGGCACGGGCGGCCGGTTGACGACCGGGCGTTCGCCTTCGTTGTGCGCGTCGACGATCTTCGCGTGCCGGAACGCCACGTCCAGCGGCAGCCCGGCCTTGGCCGCGAGCCAGGCCGGGACGTGCTTGTGGTCGCGCGGGAAGATCGCGAGTTCGGTCGCGTACGCGCGTGGCGTCGGCTTCCCGCCTTCGTTCGGCGCGAGCCGCCAGGTCGGTTCCTGCTCGGCGTCGAAGTCGAAGTCGAAGTGCGACTCCGAGTCCAGCGTGAAGGTGCCCTGGAACCAGGTGCCGGTCTCGGGGTGGTGCATCGCCGCGCGCAGCCGCACGAACAGCGAGCCGAGTTCCGGCGGGGCCGCGATCGACACCGACACCGGGCCGGTGCCCTCGTCGCCGACCGAGCGGACCTCGAGTTCGGCGTAGTCGCCGATCTGCCGGAACTGAGCGCCGACCCGCTGCCAGCCCGGCGGCAGCACCCGCAGCAGCGTCCGGCCGATGGCGCGCAGCAGCGGAGGCTGGTCGCCGACGCCGTTCTCCGGCCGGGCGTCCTGCGTCTCGACGAAGTCGTGCCTGGTCTGCCACAACGCCGTCAGCCGCGACGGAGCGGCCGTGGTCGAGAAGTCCGTCAGGCCCAGTTCGGCGGCGCGGGCCGCGTCCTCGCCCGCCCAGCGCAAGGTCAGCTCACCGCCGCCGGTGTGCGGCGCGATCAGGAAGTGCTCGTCGTCGAACCGGCCGTGTGTCTGCAGGCTGAAGGTCGCGCCGACCTCGCCGTTCAGCACGACCCTCGCCGGGCGCCCGTTCCAGTCGCGGTCAAAGCCTTCAGGCGCCGTCTCCCCCGGCGGCGCGATGAGCAGCAGTGTGCCGTCTTCGGTCGACCGCTGGGCCGCGAAGACGGTTTCCCCCCATACGGCGTACAGGCCATCCGGCCGCTCCGCCGCTTGAACCCGGTAACGCACGATGTGTCCTCCCCAATTCCCCAAACCGGAGGTAAATCTAGTGGGCCGGGTAGCGGGCGTACCACCGGTCGTCACCCGGCGCGTTCCCGCCGAATTCCGCGAGCGCGTCGTCCGCCAGCCGTCCGATCACCTCCGCCAGCTCCAGCTTCGCGAGCCAGCTCGGCTCGAGCTCTTCCACCCCGTACATCGCGCCGACGAGGTTCCCGCAGACCGATCCGGTCGAGTCGCTGTCACCGCTGTGGTTCACCGACGCGAGCAGCGCGGTGTTGGGGTCCGTGGTGGCCAGTGCCACGTAGACCGACATCGAGAGCGCGGTTTCGCCGATGTTCCCCTGTCCGAGCGTCTCGAGCCTCTCCGGTGTCGGGGCCCCCTTCTCGGCCAGGGCGAGTGCCTGGTCCAGTGCGACGCTCTGCTCCTCGTGCCCCTGGTACTTCTCCAGTTCGACACGGGCGTTCGCGACGGCGTCGAGCAGGGGTTTCCCGCGCAGCAGTTCGTGCACGATCACCGCGAAAGCACCCGACGAGAGATACCCACTCGGGTGACCGTGCGTCAGTGCCGCGCTCTCGGCACCGAGCCGGAAGACCTCCACGAGGTCGTCCGACCACAGGGCGACCGGCGCCGCGCGCATGACACCGCCGCAGCCCTTCGAGTTGTTCACTGGCTTGTCCATGCCGCCACGCACGCCTGTCTTGCCGTACGCCTCCAGCTCGCTGAAGCAGGTCAGGCCGGGCGCGCGACGGCTGAACAGTTCGCGGTTCGTGATCAGCCAGCCGTCCGGTTCCAGGCTCGTGTCGTGCGGGCCGCGCGCCCGTTCCCACGAGACGCCCTGGGTGTGCAGCCAGCGCTGGTAGGCCTGCTGGAGCGACTGCTCGACGGGCACGGCACCGGCGTGGGCGTGCGCCCTGATCAGGCCTTCCAGGGTGAACAGCGTCATCTGGGTGTCGTCGGTGATCCGCCCGATCCCGCCGTACGCGGGGATGAGGTCGGTGATCCCGGCGGGACCGGCGATCTCCCGGATGCGGTCGATCGAATCGAATTCGGTCTTCGCACCGAGCGCGTCGCCGATCGCCCCGGCGAACAGGCTGCCGCGCAGCCGCGAACCGGTCGCCGGATTCTGAAGCCAGTCGCGCATTTCTCTACTGCTCTCCTCGTGGATACCGGTTCGCGTCCCAGCGGCGCCGCTCTTCGGGCTCGCGGGGCAGACCGAACCGGTTGAAGTAGTAATAGGCGTCGCCCGCCATGGCGTCGACGACGCCGAGGTCGGGATACGCGGCGAGCCAGGACTCCGGCAGACCGGGCACGGTGAGCCTGGCACCCACCATCGCCCCGGTCAGCGCGCCGGTCACCGTGCCGCCTCGGGCGGCCAGTGCCAGCGCCGCCTCGGGGTCGTGGCCCCGTTTGGCGGCGGCGAACAACGCCCTGCCCAGCACCGAAAGCGGCGTGCGGCCGTCCCCGATGCTGTCGAACTGTTCGACGTCCTCGCCGTCGAGGTCGTTCCTGAGGTCGAGCACGGTCTTGACCAGGTCGCCGACCTCACCGCTGTACTCGTCGAAGCCTTCGAGGAAGTTCGCCACCGCCGGCTCGCCGTTCCGGGCCGCGAGCTGGGCGCGGAACACGTTCACCAGCAGTTCGGCGCCGTGGACGACCTCGTGCCCGGCCGCGGAACCGACCAGCTCACGGACCACCTTCATCGCGTAAAAGGCGTTGTCGGCGGGACCTTCCACGCCACCGGTCACCGTCGCTGCCAGTGCGGTCGCCAGCATGGCCGAGAACTCGGCGGGGGCCGGGCCCGCGCCTTCGGTGGCCTTGGCGACCCAGCCGTCCGGCCGCCCGCCCGCGGGCAGCGACGCCGGGATCTCGGCCTTGTCCGGGGTCGGGTCCAGGCCGCGGAGCACGGACTCGGTGTGGAACAGCAGTTGCCGGGTCAGCCCGCCGAGCGGCAGCCCGTCCGCCGGGTCCGCGCCCGAGCCGAGCGCGTCTCCGAGCGCGAAGCCCACGTACGCGCCGAGAAGCCGCGGGTATGCGAAGCTGCCGACGGGGATCGTCGGGTTGTAGAACTTCCCGAAAGTCCAGGCGGCCGGGCGCGGTTCGCCGTTGTCGTAAAAGTGCGTGACCAGGCCGTTGGCGAACAGGTCTTCGGGCAGTTCCGGCAGCGGACGGCCGTCGTACTTCGCCCGGGAGCGCTCGAACGACAGCGTCGCGCCACGGACGTAGCGGGCGAGCTCGTCGGTACTCAGGGGGTAGCCGTTGTCCCTGGCCTGGTCGACGAGGCTGCGCAGGTTCGCGGTGGCGGCGCCGTCGTACTCCCCGCTGAAGTAAGCGGGACGCCCGACGGACTCCGGGCGCTCGGTCCCTTTCGGGAGTTCGAGGTCGGCGACCTGCCGCAGGGTCTCCGGATAGACGTTGAAGGTCCCCGGCCTGCCAGGGTTGACCAGCAGGCCGACCCCGGGGGTGTCCTTGGCCCGGCGCAGCAGCACGCGGGGCTGGATTCGCTGCCAGACCGTGTACTCCGACGGGACCTGTGCCTCGGAGGTGTAGACGACGAACCTCGCGCCCGCGTCACCGAAGTCGCGGACCTGCAGGTGGCCGTCCTTCGCCGGAGCCAGCACGTCGAGGTCGAGCATCCAGTGGACGAACTCCTCCGGAGTGATCCACTCGACGCGAAGGTAGCCCAGCAGCGTCTCGACATCGCTTTCCGGCTTCGGCCGCCCGGAGAACCGTGGTCCTGGCCGGTGCTCCGGGTTCGCGCGGACCGCGCCGGTCGGCTCGCCGAACAGCGTGTGCTGCTCCCAGCGCAGGATCGCCGCCTTCGGAACGGGCAGGCCGGGGACCGCGGCCGGATCGAATTCGGGATCGACGACCTCGGTCCATCGGGTGAACGCGTCGTCGTCACCGTCGCCGCCGGCCGCCGAAACGGCCATCAGCTCCAGGTCGAGCCGAATCTCGCCGCCGTCGTCCGGGACGAACGCGACCGGGCTGGGGAACAGGCCCGCGCCGGGGTCGGTCCCGTCGAGCCAGCCGACGGTGTTGTAGGTGACGTTCCAGCCTTCGGTCGCGCGCACGACGTACTCGCGGCGGATCCGCAACGCGCCGGTCCCCTCCGCACCGCGGCCTGCCAGCCACTCTTCGACACGGCTGACGGCTTCCTCTTCGTTCATCGTCCCCATTCCAGTCTCACCAGCGGGGATACCGCCGGTCCCAGCCGTCGACCTCGTGCAGCGCCGAGTGGCGGTCGAAGTGCCAGAACGCGTCCGTGGCGATGTTCTCCACCAGGTAGCGCAGTTCCAGCTGCTCGACCCACTTCTGTGGCAGGCCGGGAATGCCGGTACGGGCGCCGAGCAGCGCTCCGACGATCGCGCCGGTGACCGCGCTGCGGCCCGAGTGGTTGACCGCCCGCAGCAGCGCCTGCTCCGGGTAGTTCTCGAAGCCGGACAGCGCGGCGAACGCGCGGCCCAGCACCGAAAGCGTGCCCTTGCCGTCGCCGATCAGCTCCGGGACCCGCAGGTCGGGCAGGCCGTGCTTGCCGAAGAACGGCACCGATTCCGCGACCATCGCCTTGAGATCCGACCAGACCGGTCCCCGCTGGTGCGGGTTCTGCTCGCTGAGGACCTCGCGGGAGGTGTTCCAGATCGGGTAGCTGAACGCCTCCGAGGTCAGCGCGGGTTCGAACAGCCAGGTCAGGTAGGTCGCCGCCTCGACGTCGATCTCGCCGGGATGGGTGACCGAGACCAGGTCGCGCACCGCCTGGCGGACGCCGCCGCTCATCGCGGTGCCCGGGCCGGCCGCGGTCATCGCCGCCGGCAGCGCCGCGACCAGCGCGTCCGGTCCGCTCAGCGGCATCGCCGTCGGTGAGATGGTGGCCAGCGCGTGATAGGCGTTCAGTTCGGCGTCGTCGGGGGTGCGCCGGACGCGGAGTTCCGGCACCTTCACCAGCCAGCCGTCGGCGTTGTCCAGCGGCGCGCCCTGGGTGTGCAGCCAGCGCATCAGCGAGTTGCGGGCGACCGTCCCGAGCGCCCGTTCGGCGTCACGGTTCTCCGGCTGCTCGCGATGGGGGCTGCGGATCACGGCCTCGGTGTAGAACAGCAGCCGCTGGGTGAGCGGTCCGATCCGGCCGGGCAGGTCGAACGCGACGGGCAAGTCGGTGACGCCGTCCGGGCCGTAGGTGCTGTGGATCTCGTCGAGCCGCATCCGGTCGACGGCCGCCCCGAGCGCCTCGCCGAGCGCGAAGCCAACGTACGCGCCCGTGACGCGCTGCCAGCCGTAGCGCGAGCTGGAGCGGTCTCGGTCGAAGTACTTGCCGAAGGTGTCCAGACGCGGCTGGATCTGCCCCTCGTTGTCGTAGCCCGGCGCCAGCCCGTTCGCCCGCAGGTCGTTCGGGCGGCCGCGCGGTGGTTCCGGCCGGTTGAGCGCAGCCAGCCACGATTGGCCGAGGACGGTCTTCTGGCATTCCTCGACGGTCAGTTCGAAGCCGCGGCGGCGTGCTCGTTCGGCGGCGGCCAGTGGTGGCTTCACCGGTTCTGGCAGGCCCATCTTCGCGGCGGTATCGGCGGCAAGGGCCTCCAGTTCGGGATCCGCTTCCGGGCAGCGTTCGTTGACGTCGACGGACGCGTCCCGGCGCGGGAACTTCGACGCGGTCTCGGTGAGTTCGGCGCCGCCGACGTCCTCGAAAGTCGCGGGCCCGCCGTTGATCACGAGGTTCGGCGGGCTCTCGTAACTGGCAAGGGTGGCGATGTCCACCTTCCAGTACCCGTGTTCGCGGGACGGGAGGTTCCTGGTCGAGCTGAACACCCTCAGCTCGGCACGGTCCTCGTTGAAGTAGAACCGCTCCGTCTTGCCGGACGCCAGGTCGAGCGGGACGTAGACCTCGCAGCGCAGCAGTCCGATGAGCAGCTGCTCCCTGGTCAGCCAGCCGACGCTGGCGAACGACAGCAGTGTTTCGAGTCTGTTCTCCGGTTTCGGGTAGCCGCGGCGGACCGGACCGGCCTTGTATTCGGGGTTCTCCCGTTCTTGACCGGTCTGTACGCCTTCCGAGTTGACCTTGACCCAGCCGGCGACGACCTGCAGGGGGACCCCCAGATCACCGAGCCCGGCCTTCGCGTACTCGGGGTCGACGACCTCGCGCCAGGCCTCCTGGCCGGGGAAAGCGACCGGGACGCTGAGCCCGCCGGGCTGCGGATGCGCCTGGCGCAGCTCGCCGTCCGGTTCGCGGACGAGCACCGACGGCGGCGGGAAGATCTCCTTCTCGGCATGACCCTCGTCGAGGAAGGCGATCGTGTTGTAGGGGACCGACCAGCCCTCGGGGATGCGCAGGACCTTTTCGTGGTTCACGCGCAGGCCGACGCCGCCCGGCGCGGACACGTCCGGACCGTGGACCGCGCGCAGCCACTCTTCGACCTTGGCTACCGCTTCCGCCGATTCCACCTACTCGATCCTCTCCAGGCTGCCGTCGGACACGTGCTCGGCGATGGTCCTCGGGAGCACGTAGGCCACCGCCCCACCTGGCATGTTCGCCCAAGGGACGGTGACACCGGTGATCACGTGGAGCGGGCGGCGCAGCCGGTAGGTCCCGCCGACGCGCTCCCGTTCCAGCGGCAGGGACGTCGTGGCGAACCGTACCCCTCCGTGGTGCACCAGATTGCCCGTTTCCTCGCCGAACCGCAGTACGACCGTACCGGCGACCATCCGGCTGACGCGCTTGTTGCGGAGCAAGGTGAGGGGAGGCTCACCCGGTGCTGCCTGCACCGGCCAGTCGGCGAGTTCTTTCGCGGTCTCCAGCGGAGTTTCGTGCCCGGCTGTCATCCTCGCCGGATGCAGCAGGACGGCGCCGAGAAGCTGGTGAGCCGCGTCTTCGAGCTTTTCGAAGTGCTTCGGAGACACCGGGGCGCCGCCGGAGTAGGCGGCGACCTCCCAGCCCTTCTCGGTGAAGTTGAGGCACCAGGCGCCGTCCGCGCGGTCCCCGATGCGGTACGCCTCCGGCCAGACGGCGTGCTCGCCGAGCCTGCTGACCAGGACGACCAGGAGCTCTTCGTCGGCCAAGGTGGGATTCGGCGACGTCTCCAGCTCCGCGGCGATGTCGCCCTCGGTCTTCTTGACGTCGGAGCGGCCTGGTTTCGGCCTCGGCTTGCCCAGCAGATCCGCTTCCGCGGTCCGGCGCACGAGGTGTTCGACGTACGGCGGCTGGAACCGCTGCCCCCGGATGTGCTCGACCAGTGCCGTCTCCGGCGGGATTCCGTACTTCCGCAGGTAGTGCGGCACGGACGCGTGCCAGATCCAGGTGCCGTCGGTGTGGTAGCTCTCCGGGACGTCGCCGTCGGCCTCCGGCTCGAAGATGTCTTTCCCGAGGCCGCTGCCCGACAGGATCGCTGGTTCCCGCTCGAGGTACTGCGCGACCAGCGGCGCTTCGGATTCGTCGAGTTCCGGCCGGTCGACCACCGGCGGCTTGCCCTCGGTGTAGGAGTCGACGATCCGGGCGTGCCGGAACTCGACGCGCAACGGCAGCTGGGCGCGTAGCCGCCACCAGTCCGGGATGTGCTCGTCCTCGCGCGGGAACGCGGCCAGCTCGTCCGGGTACGCCGAAGACGCCGGTGCCTTGGTCCAGGCCGGTTCGTCGTCGAGGGTGAAGTCGAAGTCGAAGGTGCCGTCGGGGTTGAGCGTGAACCTCGACTGCAGCCAGGTTCCCCGGCCGGTGCCGTACATCCCGGTGCGGAGCCTGCCGAAGAGATCGTTCAGCTCGGGGGCGGGCGTGAGGTTGTGGCCCTCCAGTTCGGTGTACTCGCCCGCTTGCCGGAAATCGGCGACCGCGGCGCGGGCGGTGTCGGTGACACTCGTCCGGATGAGCTTGCCGATCTCCACCAGCAGCCCGCGTTGTTCGTCAGAAGTCAGTTGTTCCACGTGAATCATCACGTCCGGTCCGGCTTGTATTCAGGGAAACGCGGCTCCACCCGGAAAGACGGTGGCTCACCGGCGGCGCGGCGGGCGGACTCTTCCGCCCACATCTCGAAGGTGCGCTTGCGAAGCGACTGGATCAAGGCGATCTCCTGTGGCTGCGTCCCGCGCTCTTCTCGTCTGGCCTGCTCGTACAGGCCGTCGATGGTTTCGTAGAGGGCGAAGATCGGCCCGTCTCCCTTGAGGTAGCGCGCGCGGGCTAACTCGGTCTCCTGCACGAACTTCTGCTCGGGGACCTTGCTGATGTCCGAACTCGCCATCGCGCGGAGCACCTCGCGGACATGGCTCGGGTCTTCCTCGAACTCGCCGGTGCGCAGGTTGAGGAGGTACCCGGTGAGGCCGCCGTCCGGCGTCGCGTCGACCCGGTAGGTCTGCGCGTAGTAGGTGAAGTAGGCCGGTGTCTCGATCACGCGCTCTCCTCCGGGGGCTTCGGCAACCCCAGCCGCAGGCCTTCCATGAACTTCACCCGCACCTGGTTGATCAACGCGGCCTCCAGCTGTGCCTGTTCCCTGGTCAGCCTGCCTTGGCTCTCCTCGTCCGCCGCTCGGTTGTACGTCGGGAAGTCCCGGCGGACTTCGTACAGCGCGTGCTCGAAGACGGCGACGTCGTCGATGCTTTCCAGGTGCAGCCGCAGTTCGGCGACGTGCCCGTTCGGCAGCCGGACGTTCATCTGCAGGTCGCGGTAGCCGCTCGCCTGCGGATTCGCGAACCGGTCCTCGAATTTGACGATCTTGAGATCCGGATGCGCCATGACGGCGTTCAACGCGTTGTAGGCGTCGGCGACCGTCTTGAACTGGATCTTCGCACCGACCAGGTCGACGAGACGGGAGGCGTCGCCACCGTACTTGGCGATCTTGGCCATCGCCCGGCCTTCCTTCTTGGGTTCGGTCCGCGCACCCGCCGTGCCGTCGTTGTCCCCGGCGATCTCGGCGACGATCCCGTTGAGCCGCCCCTGGTTCTCGGGCCACGCGGCCGCTTCCCGCCGCAGGAACTCCCTGATCCGGGGTTCGTCGCCGATGTGTTCGTCCGGGAATCCGGCGTGGACCCGCTCGCTCGGATCGGCGCCGGCGGCCACCTCGGCCGCCGCTTGCGCGAGCTCCCGCTGGTGCGGGGTCAGCGGTGTTTCGCCCGGTCCTGCCTGTTCGACCTCGTTGATCAGCTGATAGTCGCCCGCGTGCGCTTCGGCGACCGCGTCCAGGAGCATCGGGATCGCTTCCGGATGCTGAAGGAGGCTGCCGATGGTCACCGGGTTGTGGAGAAGCGACTCGGCGAGATACGCGTTCGCGGGGTCCTGCAGCAGGCGCAGCAGCTCGGGATGCCGGGGCAGCTGCTCGGCGATGAAGTCCCGCATCGGGCCGAGGTCGTGGGTGACGCCATCCTCGTCGACGTGTTTCGCCCGGTCCTTTTCCGGATCCAGCCGGTCCAGCGCGGCCGCGATCTCGGGGTCGTCCAGGGACCGCTCGTGAGCCATGCCGTAGCCCCCGTCGCGCGGCGGCGTCACGATCGGACGGCCGTCCGGGCCGATCCGCGACGGCTGCACGTCGGGGGTGTCTTCCCGCGCGTACGCGATGCGCGGGTCGACAGGCTGATCCGGCCGTGCGTAAGCGATTCGTGGGTCCACAGGCCGTGTCGAAGCGGTCTCCGTCCGCGTGGTGTGCGCGTCGGTGTGCTGCGCGGCAGGGGTTTCCGGGACACCGACGTGCATCAGCCGCACGCCCACCGGGGGATGCGGCAGGTTCATCAGGGCACCCGACTGCGGGTCGATGAACGCGACGCCGTCCCGCGTGTTCGCCACCATGGCGATGTGGCCGCGCTCGACGCCGTTCTCGTCGAGGTACTTCACCGCGACGACCGCGTGATGGTCGGTCGGCATGTCCCGCATCTCGCGGATGACGGTGTCGTAGTCGGCACGGTCGGAGAACTGCCCGCCGAACCGCTCTTCGACGTGCTCCAGCGTGCCGCGGCCGTCCATCTCGTGCATGAGCAGCGGGTCGGCCGTCGAGTCGATGCCGTTCAGCCGGTCCATGTACGCGCCCGGCGTGCGGGTGCAGTTGGAGCGGTAGCCGTTCGCTAAGGCGTCCGGGTCGCTGAAGTGCGGGTTGACCTCGCCGAGCCGCGGATGCCGGTCGCGCACGTACGCCGCCTGCTGTTCCGCGCTCGCCGAACCGGCGTGGATCGCGGGTTCGCTCGGCGGGTTCGTCGCGACCGCCATGGACGAGTAGTCCCGCTCCGGGGCGGGCAGCTCGACCGTCTCGTGGTCCTGAGCGGGCTGTTCGCCGTACTCGGGTCCCTTGTCGGCGTCCGCGACCGCGTGCTCCGCCGGATTCTCCGTGGTGAGGTGCGGGGTCTGCGGCTCGTCGAAGCCGCCGAGGCGGGCCATCGACCGTTCCTGGGCGAAGCGCGCGAGTTCGGGTGCCTCCGCGGCGTGCTGGGCCCGCCGCTCGTCCATCTTCTGCTTGGCGGTGTCGGGATCGAGGTAGCGCGGGTCGCCGGGTGTGACCTCTTCGGCGTGGATGACCCACTTCGGCCGGTCGACCAGCGGCGGAGTCTTGAACTCCTTGCTGTGCACGTAAAGCTGCGTAGCCGGCTTGGTGATCGCCTCGCGCTCGCCCGGGTTCTCGGCGAGCGACGAAACGTCCTTGCCCGTCTTCGAGACGATGTGGATCTCGACGTCTTCGCCGAACTTCGACTTCGTGTCCGGTGACGTTTTGATGGTCGAGCTGGTCATCGTCGGTTCGGGGACGGTCTGGCCGACCTCGTAGTGCGCCGCCATGATCCCGGCGGCGCGCACGTCGCCCTTGGTGTCGATGCCGCGGATGGCCTCGCCGTGGAAGTCCGGCAGCTCGTGGAGCGCGCCGACGATCGCCCGGGTGCTCCGCTGGGCGTTCTCGAAGTCGGGGTGCGTTTCACCCCGGCGGTTCGCGTCGTTGATCGCGTAGGCGTGCTCGCGTGAGTACGAGTAGATCGCCTCCGCGGCCTCCGGCGAGATGCGGTCCTTCAGTGGGCTGGCTTCCAGCCGCTTGAGCGCCTTTTCGCGGGCCTGCTCGGCGAGATCCGCGCTGTCGTAACGGTCGCGGAGGCTCTTGTGGTCCTCGGGCGAACCACGGAAGTCTTCGTCGGTGACGTAGCTCTCGTCGAGCCGCGTGGGTGCTTCTTCAGGGCCTTTGAGCCGCTCGGCGATGTCGAGTTCGGCCTTGGGGGTTTCGGCTTCGCCAGTCCTGTCGATGTGCGGTGCGTCGCCTCCGCCCATCGGCATCGCCTTGATCGACGTCGGGTCGTCGGGCAGCGTCGCGAGCCGCCCGGTCATCGGGTCGGCGAAGACCACACCGTGCGGCGTGTTCACCGCGGCGACGATCCGGGTCTCGATCCGGTCCTTCGACCGCGGTGAGCCTTCCGGCGCGTTCGGTTCGGCCGCGGCGTGCTGCTCGAACGCCACCGCGGTCCGCGCGCCCACTGGACGTTCGCCCAGCTCACGGGCGACATCGGCGAACCCGTTCCGATCCGACCACTGCCCGCCGAGCCGATCGCTGACGTGCTGCAGCGGCGAGCCACTCGCCGACGGCCCGGCGACGGCGTCGCCCCCGTTCATCCGGTCCTCGAACGCGACCAGCGCCTCGGCCGAGTTGGTCTGGTAGCCGTCCTTCCACGATTCGGGTGCGTAGTAGTTGCGGGTGTTGGCCTCGCCGATCGCGGGAAGCTCGTCCATGACCAGCCGGACCTGCTGGTGCGGCGTCTCGGCGGAACCGGCGTGGATGACCGGCGTCCCACCCTCGTCGAGCGGCCTCGCCAGCTCGGACCAGCCGCCGTCGGGAACGTGTTCCCTCGGCTTGGGGACCTCGCGGACCGGAGCGTCGGCGGCGTCGATCCAACCGCCCTTGCCGTCGGAGATCTTGGTGTCGAGACTGGCGAAGCCCTTGTTCTGGAACAGCTCCGGATGATCGCGGCGCAGCTGTTCGTCGCGGGCGGCCTCCTCCTGAGCCAGCCGTTCCTGCTCGGCGTTGTTGTACTCACACCGCTCCGCGACCTTCTGCTGGACCTCGTCCGGGCTCAGGTGGCCGTCTTCACCGGCGACGACCTCTTCGCATTCGACGATCCACTTCGGCAGGTCGTTGGGCGAGCCGTCGTCCAGCCGCTTCTTGTAGTCGGGATGCTCGGGATGCCCCGGCCCCATCTTGACGTCGGTGACGCGCAACTGCGTCGCCGACTTCATCAGCACTTCGCGCTCGTCCTTGAGGGAGGCGAGGTCCTCGATGTGGCGTCCGGTCTTCGACTGGATGCGCATCTCGACTTCACCGGGGAAGGTGCTGCGCGGATGCTCTGGCGTGACCCGCGACGTGCTCAGCATCTGCGGATCGACGATGACCTGCCCCTTGGCGTGCGCCTCGAGGAAGCCGTGGATCGCGCTTTCGTTCCCGTTGAAGTTCACCCGGCGCGAGACGACGCCCTCGTAGGCGGGCATCTCGTTGAGGCCGGAGGTGATCGCCTCGATATGCGGCCGGAGCGCGTCCAGCTCGGGGCCGCCGTGTCGCTGGGCATGGGTGATCGTCTCGGCCATGTCGGTACGCGTGTAGCTGTGCACCGCGTACGCGCCCTGATCCGACATGTCCCGGACACGCGGGTCCTCGTGGGCATCGCGTTTGGCGAGACCCTCGCGGCGGACCTGTTCGCTCCGGGCTTCCCCGGTCTCCGCGTCGAAACCACGCTTGTCGAGCTGCGTTTCGGCGAGCGCGCGGTAGGCCGCCGGGTCGTCCGTGTGGAAGTCCGGGTCGGTCAGGTACGGCTCGTCGACCGGGGAACCGGTGTCGTCAGTGGTCTTGTCGTCGGGTGTGACGTCCTTGGGGAGATCCGTGTCCTTGGGCGGGTTTCCGCCGTGGTCCTGGGGCACGGGTTCCGCCGGGGCGTGTTGCTGCGGCGGCTGCTGTTGCCGCGTCCGGTCCTGCGGGACGTTCCCTTCGTGGCCAGGGCGCGGCGCCGGGACCTGCGGCGGGCGTTGCGGCTGCTGCCCGCCGAAACGCGGCGGCTCGGCGCCGGGCGGCACCGGACGACCGGGCTGCTGCCCCGGGTGCCGAGGCGGCTGTCCGGGGTGACCGGGCGGAGGCGGCGGCACAGGACCGCGGTTGCCGGGAAACGGGCCATTGCCAGGGTGCTGGGGTCGTGGCGGAGGCGGCGGGTAGCCCGCCGGGCCGCGCTGCTGGCCAGGGGGCTGCCCGGGCGGCGGCTGCTGCGGACGCGGCGGGACACCGCCGTTCGGACCGGGCCCCTGAGGCGGCCTGCCCTGATAACCCTGGGGCGGCGGCTGCGGTCGCGGCGGCTGCTGGCCAGGCGGTGGCTGCTGAGGACGCTGGCCGGGAGGTCCCTGCGGCGGCGGTTGCTGGGAACGCTGCTGCGACCGGTCCGGCGGGCCGCCCATCCGGCGATCCTGCGGATGCCCGCCGGTGCCCGGATGCTGAGGCGGCTGCGGTCCCGTGGGACGGGGACCCATCGGACCCTGTGGTCCACGTGCGGGCGCGGGGCCATGGCCACCACCCTGGGGCGGAGGCGCGAAGCCACCCGGAGGCCCCTGAGGCGGCGGCTGCGTCGGCTGGCCCTGGAAGGGCATCTGGGTAGGAGGCTGGTCGAAACGCGGCTGCTGCGGCCCACCGTTCCCGGCGAAACCGGCGGCCTGGACGCCGTCGTGCGGCCGGTTCGGCTGTCCTCCACCCGGCGGTGGGAAACCGCCGGGTGCGGGGCCGTTTCCGGACGCCATGCCGTGGCCGCCCGTGCCGGAACCCGAGTTCGGCGCCATGCCGTACCCACCGGAAGACGACCCGCCCGAACTCGACGGCGCACCCGTCGAGGAGGGCGCACCACCGGACGAGGAAGGTGCGCCGGTCGAAGCGGGACCGCCCGTCGAGGAGGGCGCACCGGATGAAGCGGGAGCACCGGTCGAAGCCGGGCCGCCGGACGAAGCAGCGGGCGGCATCCCACCGGACTGCGCGGGACCGGAAGCGGGTCCTTGCGCGGGGCTCGAAGAGGGCGCCTGAGTTGCATTGGAAGCGGCGCTCGGAGCCGGTCCCTGCGCTGGGCTGGGAGCCGGACTCGCCGCCGGTGCCTGTGCGGGCGTCTGGGCGGCCGCGGGTGCCTGCTGCTGATTCGCCGCCGCGGCCTGCTGCTGACCGCCCCCGTTGTCCGCGGCCGCCGCCGGAGCGTTGTGGGGTTGCGCCGCGCGCTGACCGTCACCGGTGTTCGCGGGAGTGTCGGCCGGACGTTCCGGCGGCTGCGTCGAAGACTGGCTGACCCGGTCACCGGCCGGAGAGCTGTCCGCCGTCCGCTGCGGCCCGCTTTCGGAACTCGCCGTCCGCGCCTGCGACTCGGAAGAACCGCCACTAGAGGACGAATCGCGACTCGACGAAGAATCGCCATTAGAGGACGAATCGCGGTTCGAGGAAGTGTCCGGAGAACGCGAAGGCGTTCCGGAATCGCCTGAATCCACATCCGGCGCCGGAGGACCGTCACCCGCCGTCGCGGGACCTGGCGTGTTCGCGGCGCGGATATCGCCGATCTGGCTCTTCGCCCCGTCGACACCGCCGCCGACGGCTCCGCCGGAAGCGCCCATCAGGACGTCCTTGGCCGAAAGCTTGTCGAGGTCCCCGGTGACGGTGGCCTGCCCGACCGTGCTGGCGACACCTTCGGCAGCGCCCCGCACGGCACCCCGCGCCGCGCTGTCGACGATCTGGCCGCCCACACTGTCCGAAAGTCCCTTGGTGGCGCCCTTGCCGATGCTGCTGCTGCCCGCGCCGACGACCCCGTCGACGGCGCCGCTGATCGCGGAATCCTTGGTCTTGCTGGAATCCCAGCTGTCGCGGTCGCCCTTGGCCATCTGCAGGCCCTGGATGCCCGCGTCCATGGCGAGGTTCATCGCCGTGTTCTGCAGGACTTCCTTGCCGATCTTCTTCAGGCCCTCCTTGAGAAGTTTCTCGAGGAGTTCCTTCGCGACCTTCTTGAAGCCTTCCTGCGCGAGCTTCTGCATCAGCTGCCGGAAGATCATCTGGACGGTCATGCGGGTGGCGATCTGCGCGGGCGCGATCCCGGCCGTCGAACCACCGAACGTCACCGCGGCGGCCGCGAGCATCGCGATGATCTGCGCGGCGAGGATCACCAGCGAGATGATGATCATGTACTTCGTGTACTCGACGTCCAGCGCCGTCGCGTTGCACGAGTCTCCGAGCGCCTTCGAAGAATCGGCGAGCGACTTGAAGTAGGCCTCGTCGCCTTCGACGAATTTCTTCCACGCCTCGGCGAACTTCTCCGCGCCCTCACCGGTCCAGCCGCCGAGGACCTCGGTGGCGCCCTTGGTCGCGGTGTCGGCGATCGGCTGGACGGCCTTCGACGCGTTGTGCCAGGCGTCCCGAAGTTCGCGGAGCTTGTCCTCGTCGCCTTCGGGCCAGCTTTCCCCGACGACGATCGGCAGGAGCCACTTGACCGCGTCGGGCATCTCCATACCCACGGCGCTAGACCTTCTTGTCCAGCGTCGTCTTGATCTCTTCTTCGGCGTTCTTGAACGCCGTCATCGACCGTTCGACGTTGTGCTGCATGCCCCGCAGCGCCTCGACGATGTTCGCGAACCCCTCGGACGAACCCTGCGCGCCCGGCTCGTAGTCCTTCGCGAACTCCTTGCCGGCGTCGTCGTTCCCCCAGCACTGGCCGAGCGAGTTGATCGCCGCCATCAGTTCCTTGCCGGCGTCGTCCAGCTGATCCGCGGCAATTCCCAGCTTGGCCGCGGCCGTGACGACCACGTCCGGATCCGCGGTGAATCCGCCACCGCCACCACCGCTCGTCATCAAACGCCCCTGGTCAGCCAGCTCGAAGGCGGCTCTTCCTCATTGTCGTCCTGCTGACGCACCCGTTTCGGGATCGGTTTCGGCGCGGGCGGGACGGGCGGTGCCGGAGGCGGCGGTGGGACGTCGTCTTTGCGCAGCAGCGGATCCTCGAAGTCGGCGTCGGACTTCACCGGCGCAGGCTCCTCCTCTTCGGCGAGGAAGTCCGGGATCACGGGCATCAGCCCCTGCAGCGACGGTGCGCCTTCGATGAGGTCCGAGAGGTCCGGCAGTCCTTCGGTGATCGGGGCCATCAGCTCGGCGACCTGCTGCTTGACCTGCAGCGATCCCTGGCGCACCAGGGTCAGCACGGTGTTGGCCAGCTGCGCGGGGTTGGTGCGCTCGAAGGCGTTCGGCTGGATCTCGAGTTTGCTCAGCGTGCCGGTGGAGTCGATGGTGGCGCGGACGAGGCCGTCCTGCGAAACCACCGTCGCGGCCAGCTGCGACGCGGCGTCCTGTGCGTCCCGAAGCTGGGCCGTTTGGCGCTCGAACTGTTCGAGCAGCGTGTCGACCTGGTCTTTCATGGCGGCATTACGCGCTTCGAGGCGTGCGCTGTCGTCGCCGGCCGTCGTCACTTGAGCCCCCGCGAGTGCTTGATCCCGGGCATACGCCACCCGGTGTCGGTAGCGTCACCCTAATGCCAACGGCGGAGCGGTATCGCGTGTTCTCCGTTTTCGCACGGTGAGAACGTGACCGGCGGCCCCCGCCGGCGGGGGCCGCGACCACCGGTCACCAGGAAGAACGAGAAGGCGGCCGGTGCGCTTTAGGGTCGCCTCTCGGCGGCTATGCGCAGTGTGGCTCCAGCCGGACGGTATTCCACAAAGGCGGTTCTTCAGTGAGCCCGGGGGACACGGAAAGCGCACCGACCTCTGTGTCCAACGGTGCTCGTGATGCTGTTGTTCCCTGGCCGGACGATTTGTCTCCACTCGAAGTGGGATCATGGCGGATGTGCCAGTGGACGCCGAGGTCGAACCGGGAACGCTCCTGGTCGCCGCCCCCACGATGTTCGATCCCCATTTCAAGCGGACCGTCGTGTTCGTCATCGATCACCGGGACGAGGGAACGCTCGGCGTCGTGCTCAACCGGCCGAGTGACGTCCCGGTCTACGACGTGCTCCCCAACTGGGGTGGACACGTCGCCGAACCGCAGTCGGTGTTCGTCGGCGGGCCGGTGGAGAAGAAGACCGCCCTGTGCCTTGCCGCGCTGCGGACCGGCGAGACGGCGTCCAGCGTGCCCGGCGTGATCGCGGTGCGCGGCCCGGTCGCCTTGGTCGACCTCGACACCGATCCCGAGATCCTGGTCCCGAAGGTCCGCGGGGTGCGGGTCTTCGCCGGGTACGCGGGTTGGGACTCCGGTCAGCTCGCGAGCGAGATCGAACGCGACGACTGGGTGATCGTCCCCGCGCTGCCCAGCGATGTCCTCGCCTCGCCGCACCACGACCTCTGGGGTCAGGTGCTGCGTCGTCAGGGCATCCCGCTGGCGCTGCTGGCCACCCACCCGGGAGACCTCCAGCGCAACTAGATGACTGATTCCGTGAAGATCGCGCGAAGTGCAACCCCGCGAACGCCCCTTCGGCGCGAACGCGTCATGGGGGCGTGGTCCGGCACTTGGTCCTGGTGTCCCCAATGCCACATTGGGGACACCAAACGAACCGGGAGATTCGCGCCAAGCGCCTCTGAGCAGTGTGAACACGACTTTGCCGGGACCCTGATCCTCAAGTAGGCAAGGAGGCCTTCACCAACCTTGACGATACGGACATACGGCACCCAATCGGACGATGTGACTCGAAAAGCGTCCTCTGTGGACAGTCGCAGCGCCTCGCCGAGCTTCACGTGATTTTCACGGAATCAACCGTCTAGGCGGTGGCGGTGTCGGCCTTCTTGAAGACGCCGCAGGTCCCGCAGGCGCAGCCACTGCAACCGGCGGGCCGCGCTGGTTCGGGCTCCGGGACGGTCGCGGCGGCACGGTTGCCGAGCACTCCCCCGGCGGCGACCAGCGCGATCAGTCCGAGTACACCCACCACCGAGGCGAGCACGAGCCCGGACGTCGTCGGCATGACGAGCGCGGCGGCGCCCGCGAGCACGGCGATCACGCCACCGGCCAGCGTCGGGAGCCCGGCGACCTTGTTGCCGAGGCGGAAGGCGTCGTCGCTGCGCATCGTGGCGGCGGTGCGCACGCCCGCGCCGCGGTCACGCGGCAGCTTCTCGCGCAGACCGAGGAACCCACCCCAGCCGACAAGGACACCCAGCACGATCGGGACCAGCGCTATGACGAACACTCCACGAGGATAAGCGTGACGTTCCGGCAACCTCCCGGATACCCTGATCGACTGTGCTACAGGCCATGTCACGCCGCGTCCTGAAACCACGGAGCCTAGCCGCCGCCCTGATCGGGGCCGTTCCCCTCACCTTGATGGCGGTCCCCGCCGCCCAGGCCGAGCACCGTCCGTTGCGGTTGCTCGGCGAACAGATCGTCCCGAATTCGCTGCTCTACCAGGGCACCGTCGTCGGAGGTCTGTCCAGCATCGACTACGACCACCGCACCGGTGAGTACGCGCTGATCTGCGACGACCGGTCCGCCCTCAACCCCGCGCGGTTCTACACGGCGAAGTTCTCCCTGGACGCCAAGGGACTCGGACCGGTCACTTTCACCGGCACCAAGCCGTTCCTGCGGCCCGACGGCACGACGTACCCGCCACTGGCGAAGAACGACCCCGCTCGGCCGCCGAACATGCAGACCATCGACCCCGAAGAACTGCGGGTCGACCCGTGGACCGGCCACTACCTCTGGTCGCAGGAGGGCGAGCGATTCGGTGCCGCCCTGATCGACCCGTCGATCCGCGAAGCGAAACGCGACGGGGCCTATGTCCGCGACCTGCCGATCCCCGCCAACGAGAAGATGACCGCGACCGTGGGGCCGAGGCAGAACCTCGTCCTCGAAGGCCTCACCTTCGCCGGTTTCGGCTCGCTCGTCGCGAGTTCGGTCGAGGGGCCGCTGCTGCAGGACGGCCCGGAAGCGAACACCACGTCGGGCGCCCTTTCGCGCATCACGCTGCAGTCGCGCTTCGGGCCGGTGCTCGCGCAGTACGCGTACCCACAGGAGAAGGTCTTCGCGTCACCGAACCCACCCGGCGCGTTCGCGACCACCGGCGTCTCGTCGCTGCTGGCCGTCGACCAGGCCGACCCGACGCGCTACCTCGTCATGGAACGCTCGTTCGTCACCGGTGTCGGCAACAAGATCCGGATCTACGAAATCGACACCAAGGGCGCCACGAACATCGCGAAAACACCTTCGCTTGCCGACGCCAAGAACGTCAAACCAGCCAAGAAGCGCCTGCTCGCCGACCTCGCGGACTTCAAGTTGTCCACTGTGGACAACGTCGAGGGGATGACGTGGGGCCCGCGCCTGCGCAGCGGCGAGCGCAGTCTGGTGCTCGTCAGCGACAACAACTTCTCGGCGACGCAGGTGACCCAGTTCATCGCTCTGGCGGTCCCCTCGGAACGGCTTTGACCAGCGGGTTAAACTGGTCTCATGAACATGGCTCGGCTGCTCCTTGGCCTGCCGCGCTGACCTCGGCCAATCGGCCGGGACCAGCGCGGCGACCCCTCATGCCCTCCGGGCTGGGGGGTCGAGTTGTTTTTGGAGTGGCTTGACGTGGAAGAGCACGGAGGATCGATGAACCAGGCGAGCGAAGCGCCCAGCGGCGCCGACTCGGCCCCTCAGCACCGCTACACCGCGGAGCTGGCGGGCCAGATCGAGCAGCGCTGGCAGGACTACTGGTCCGACCACGGCACCTACCACGCGCCGAACCCGGTCGGCCCGCTCGCGGACGACAGCGGCGACGTCGGGTCGGACAAGCTGTTCGTCCAGGACATGTTCCCGTACCCGTCGGGCGCGGGCCTGCACGTCGGGCACCCGTTGGGCTTCATCGCGACCGACGTTTTCGCGCGGTACCACCGCATGATCGGCCGGAACGTGCTGCACACGATGGGCTTCGACGCCTTCGGCCTGCCCGCGGAGCAGTACGCGGTCCAGACCGGGCAGCACCCGCGCAAGACCACCGAAGAGAACATGCAGACCTACCTGCGCCAGATCCGGCGCCTGGGTCTTGGACACGACGAGCGCCGCCGCGTCTCCACGATCGACCCGGACTACTACAAGTGGACCCAGTGGATCTTCCTGCAGATCTTCAACTCCTGGTACGACGAAAAGGCAGGTAAAGCTCGCCCGATCGTCGACCTGGAGACCGAGTACGCGCAGGACGAACGCCGGACGCCGGACGGCCGCAACTGGTGTGAGCTGACCCGCGCCGAGCAACTGGAGATCATCGACTCGCACCGGCTGGTCTACATCTCCGAGGCGCCGGTGAACTGGTGCCCCGGGCTGGGCACGGTGCTGTCGAACGAGGAGGTTACCTCCGACGGCCGCAGCGAGCGCGGCAATTTCCCGGTGTTCCGGCGCAGCCTGCGGCAGTGGATGATGCGGATCACCGCCTACGCCGATCGGCTGGTCGACGACCTGGACCTGCTGGACTGGCCGGAAAAGGTCAAGGCCATGCAGCGCAACTGGATCGGCCGCTCGCACGGCGCGCGCGTCTCTTTCGAGTCCGGCGAGCGGAGGATCGAGGTCTTCACCACCCGCCCGGACACCCTGTTCGGTGCCACGTACCTGGTGGTCGCGCCCGAGCATCCGCTGGTCGACGAGCTGACCGCCGCCACCTGGCCGGAAGGCGTCGACGCCCGGTGGACCGGTGAAGCCGCGAACCCGGCCGAGGCCATCGCCGCCTACCGGGTCGCCGCGTCGCGGAAGTCCGAATTGGACCGTCAGGAGAACAAGGAGAAGACCGGCGTCTTCACCGGCTCCTACGCGGTGAATCCGGCCGACGGCAAGGAAATCCCGGTCTTCGTCGCCGACTACGTCCTGATGGGCTACGGCACCGGCGCGATCATGGCCGTCCCCGGCCAGGACACACGTGACTGGGAATTCGCCGAGAAGTTCGGCCTGGAGATCATCCGCACCGTCCAGCCGACGGAAGGCTTCGGCGAGCTGGCTTTCACCGGCGACGGACCGGCGATCAACTCTGGGTTCTTGGACGGCATGGGCGTCGACGAGGCCAAGAAGACGATGATCGGCTGGCTGGAGGAGCACGGCCACGGCCGCGGCACCGTCCAGTACAAGCTGCGCGACTGGCTGTTCTCGCGCCAGCGTTACTGGGGCGAGCCGTTCCCGGTCGTCTACGACGAAGACGGCCAGGTCCACGCGCTGCCGGACAGCATGCTGCCGATCGAATTGCCCGAGGTCGCCGACTACTCGCCGGTGACCTTCGACCCGGAGGACAAAGACAGCACGCCGTCCTCGCCGCTGGCGCGCGCCACCGACTGGGTCGAGGTCGAACTGGACCTGGGCAACGGCGAGAAGACCTACCGCCGAGACATCAACACCATGCCCAACTGGGCGGGTTCCTGCTGGTACCAGCTGCGGTATCTGGACCCGACCAACCCGGACGTGTTCGTCGCGCCCGAGAACGAGGAGTACTGGGTCGGTCCGCGGCCCGCCGAGCACGGCGTCGACGATCCGGGCGGCACGGACTTGTACGTCGGCGGCGTCGAGCACGCGGTGCTGCACCTGCTGTACTCGCGGTTCTGGCACAAGGTGCTGTTCGACCTGGGCCATGTGTCGTCCAAGGAGCCGTACCGGAAGCTGTTCAACCAGGGATACGTCCAGGCGTACGCCTACACCGATTCCCGCGGCGTCTACGTTCAGGCCGACCAGGTCGAGGAACGCGACGGCAAGTTCTTCTCCGGTGACGAAGAGGTCAAGCAGGAATACGGCAAGATGGGCAAGAGCCTGAAAAATGTCGTAACGCCTGACCAGATGGCCGCCGACTACGGTGCCGACACCTTCCGTTTCTACGAGATGTCGATGGGCCCGCTGGACGTCTCGCGGCCGTGGGCGACCAAGGACGTCGTTGGCGCGCAACGATTCCTGCAGCGCCTGTGGCGACTGGTCGTCAACGAGGAAACCGGCGAGCTGCGGGTGTCCACAGTGGATGCGACGGACGCCGATCGCAAGCAGCTGCACAAGGCGGTCGCCGGTGTCCGCGAGGACTACGCGGAACTGCGGTTCAACACGGCCGGCGCGAAGCTGATCGAGCTGAACAACTACGTCACCAAGACCTATGGCGGCGCCGAGGCCACGCCGCGGGAACTGGTGGAGCCGCTGGTGCTGATGCTGGCGCCGCTGGCCCCGCACCTGGCCGAGGAGCTGTGGAAGCGCCTGGGCCACGCGGATTCCCTGGTGCACGGGCCGTTCCCGGTCGTCGACGAGAAGTACCTGGTCGAGGACACCGTGGAGTATCCGATCCAGGTCAACGGCAAGGTGCGTTCGCGTGTCACCGTGCCCGCCGACGCGGGCAAGGACGCCGTGCAGGCGGCCGCGCTGGCCGACGAGAAGGTCGCCGCCCTGGTCGGCGACGGCACACCGCGCAAGGTGATCGTCGTCCCAGGGCGTTTGGTCAACATCGTCCTGTAGCCGCGACGGCCGAAAGGCGCCAGCGTCGAGGGTCATGAGGCGATTCGATGGAGTTGTTCAAAGACAACGAAATCGAACGGAGAACACCGCATGACCCTCGACGGCAAGGTGGCATTGGTGACCGGCGGCAGCCGCGGGATCGGTGCCGCCACGGCGATCCGGCTCGCCGAGGACGGCGCTGACGTCGCACTCACCTATCAGCACAACGCCGGACTCGCGGCCGGTGTCGTGGACAAGATCAAGGCTCTCGGCCGCCGCGCGCTGGCGGTCCAGGCCGACAGCGCCGACGCCGCCGCGATCTCCTCGGCCGTCGAAACGACGGTCGCCGAATTCGGCAGGCTCGACGTGCTGGTCAACAACGCGGGCGTCGGTTTCGTCGGCCCGCTCGACCAGACGAGCCTGGCGGACATCGACCGGGTGCTCGCGGTCAACGTCCGCGGTGTCTACGTGGCCTCCCAGGCCGCGGCCCGGCACCTCGGCGACGGCGGTCGCGTGATCACCATCGGCAGCTGCATTTCGGACCGCGTGCCCGGTCCGGGGATGTCGCTGTACGCGGTGAGCAAGACCGCGCTGCTGGGCTTGACCAAGGGATTGGCCAGGGAGCTGGGGCCGCGCGGCATCACCGTCAACATCGTGCACCCCGGCCCGACCGACACCGACATGAACCCGGTCGACGGTCCGTACGCCGCCGACCAGCGGGGCCTGACGGTGTTCGACCGCTACGGCTCGCCGTCGGAGGTCGCCGCCACGGTGTCGTTCCTGGCGCGGCCGGAAAGCAAGTACGTGACCGCCACGACCGTTTCGGTCGACGGCGGGCACGCGGCCTAGCCGGTGGTCAGGCCGATCTCGCGCGCGAGATCGGCCAGCATCGCGTCGAAGAGGACGTCCGGTTTCGAGAACGGGATCGGATAGTTGCCGAAGACCTCGAGCGTGACGTGCCCGTAGAGCCGGGCCCAGAACTGGATCATCAGGTACGTCACGCCGAGGTCGAGCTTCTCCAGCGGGAACTCCGCACCGGATTCCTTCAACACGGCCAGCAATTCCGCCTGGAACGACGTGAGATCGTCGCGCAGCTCGGCGGGGACCACGTCGTTCGACGGCGTCACCAGGTCGTGCATCGCGAGCACCCGGCCCGCCGCGGCGAGGAAGATCCGCCCGAACGGCTCGTCCAGCCGGTTCCCCGCGTCTCCCGCCGGTGACGCGAAGACCAGTGTGAACTCCTTGGTGTGTGCGAGCGCCCACCGCCGGAATCCCTTGCAGATGGCGAAAAGCTGAAGCGCGCCCTCGTCCGGGAGCTGCGCGATGTCGTCGGCGAGATCCGCGACGACGTCCGCGCGAAGGTGCTCGACCAGATCGTCACGAGACCCGTAGTAGCGGTACAAGGCAGGCGCCGTGATGCCGAGTTCGCGTGCGATCGCCCGCAGCGTCACGGCCTCCGGGCCCTGCTCGACCAGGAGCGCCCGCGCCGTCCGGCGGATGTCCTGATCGGTCGCAGCCCGCTCGCGGCCCCTGCGGCTGGGGTTGTTCATCCGGGCATTCTAGGTGGTCAGTGCGCCCATTACCGGGGATCAACCCAGAAGGCGAGCCTGGAGCCTGGTGAGTGGCCGCAGCGCCAGGAAGACCGGAACGGCCATCCCGAGCGCGACGAAGAAGTGCACGATCCACGCCCCCGCCAGCGTCGGCCCGCCCCACGTGCCCTCCGGATCGCTGCCCGACCAGAAGATCCCGTACGTCGCGATGCGCCCGACAAGATAGAAGAGCAGCAAAGCGAGCAGGAACGCGACCACACTCGGACCGAAGGCCGCCACGAACCGCGGCCGTGCCCCGCCGTCATGCCCGATCCAGCGCCGAGCGAGCCCGCGCTGGGCCTTCGCACCACCGAGGAAGCCCGGAAGTGCGAGAAGCGCGTAGATCGCGCGTTTCCAGTCCGAAATCGTCATGAACAGCACGCTATGGGCCGATGACCTGGATAAACACCGGGGCAGCCGCCGTACCGGGTAGGGAAATCCGGGGCCGCTGTGGTGATCCACGCGACCGGAGTGTGGATACGCGCGAAACGTTCCCCGATGTCAGACGGGTATGCCACACTCGGTCGCCGAATGGCTACGACGTGAACAGGGGAGGTTCGCGTGTCGAACCCTGAGCAGCTCTTCGCTGATTTCGAGGCCAAGCTGGCCGACGCCCAGCGGAAGGCGAATCAAATGCGCACCGAGATCGAAAGCGTCTCGGTGTCGGAACGCAGCAAGGACGGCCAGATCTCGGTCAAGGTCAACCATGCGGGGAACCTGGTGGGCCTGGAGATCGGCCCGTCGGCGCGGGACAACCCCGCGCTCGCGCAGGAGATCCTCCGCGTCGTCCAAAGTGCCCAGAGCAAACTGGCAGGCGCGATGCAGACCGGCGTCCCGTCCATCGCGGGCAGCGAGACGATGAACGAGCTGGTCGACCAGCTGCACAACGAGTACCCCGAACCCGAGCCGACGGGCTACGTCGAGGGCGGCCACCGGACGGTGGACGAGGACGACCGCTTCGTCGCCGAAGACGAACTCGACGCGCCTCCGCCGGCTCCCAAACCGCCCGTGCCTCCGGCTCCTCCCGCCGCGCTGCCGCGTGCCGCGCGCAGGCAGCAGACGGACCACGAGGACGACTACTTCACCGGCGGCGACTTCCTGCGCTGAGCGGGTACTTGAGGGAGGGGAACATGAGTCAGCCACCAGGACCGGGCTTCCAGGTAGATCCGGCGGTTCTGCAAGCGCATCGCGACAAGCTGGATGGTCTCACCGGTCGGATCAACACCGCGCTCGCCGCCGCGGGACAGACGATGCATCCCGAGGCTTTCGGCCTGGTCGGGATTACGCTCGCTGCTGCCTTCGCGGTCGGGCAGTCAGTCGCGGAAGACGCGGTCAAAGCGGCCGCTGACGCTGCTGACGATCACGCCGACCGGGTCGGGACTTGGCAGCAGCGCAAGGAAATTACCGAGGACGAGTACAAGAACCTCTTCAAGGTGCAGGACTGACGCATGGCTGAGAATCCCGTGATCACCACACCGAGCCCGCATTCGCCCAATCGCCTGGTCGCCACTGATGGAGCCGCGAAGGAGAGCCCGCTCGAAGGGGCGGGTCTGCTCCAGGATTTCGGTGATGCCGTCATCAAGATGGGGTCGGGAGATTGGGGCGAAGGGCTGGCCAACCTCGTGTTGGGAGGAGTTTCCTTCGCCTCGGACATGTCGGATCCGCTCGGAGCCCTCGCCAAGGCCGGGATCGGCTGGGTGATCGAACATGTGAGTTTCCTTCGGGAGCCCCTCGATTGGCTGACGGGCGATCAGGTCACGCTGGAGAATCTGGGCGGTACTTGGAGCAACATCGGCGACGAGTTGTCGAAAGTCGCTGAAGAGCTGCGGCAGGACGTGGCGAAAGACTCGGCGAACTGGACCGGCCCCGCAGCCGACGCGTACCGGGCTTTCGCGAACGATCGTGCCGACACTTACGAAGGTGTGGCGACCGGCGCACAAGGCATCTCGGTCATGATCGCGTTGTGCAAGTCCATCCTCGCTGTGATCCGCAGCGTGGTGCGCGAACTCATTTCCGAGTGTGTCTGGAAGCTGATCTGGATCATTTGCCGCTATCCCGGCCCCGCGATGCCGGCGGGCCTCGCCGCCGAGGGTGTTCCGATGGCGATCAAGTGGGCCACGAAGATCATGGACAAGGTCAAGCAGTTGACGAAGGCGTTCGGCAACGGCTCGAAGCTGGTCAAGCAGCTCGGCGAGATGTTCGGGGAGGCTTCGAGGCTCCTCAAGTCGGTTGATGGCGGTGCTGTGGCCAAGAACTTTGGCAAGGACGTCTCCGGACTGGCGAAGACTCTGGGCGACGACATCGCCGCCCTGGGGGCGTATGCGAAGACGGCCGTCACCGACGTTTCGAAGGAAGTCGGCGACGAAGTGAAGAAGAAGGTCGCTGAGGTTCCTGCCGATATCGGCAAGGAGGCGGCGAAAGAGGCGACGAAGAAGGCAGGCGAGGCAGGCGACAAGATGATCAAGGGTGACGAGGACGACAAGAAGAAGGACGGTGTCATGGCTGACCGTCCCGGTGACGCACAAGTCCAGCCGGTGTTCGATCAGCCCGGTGGCCAACGGATATCGGGGTCGATTCAGGCCTGAACTGTACTGTTCGGTTTCCGGAGGTAACCATCAGATCCGCTGGCAAAACCGCGGCCACTCGCGCTGCGGCGTGGGTGTTGCTCGTCCTGTTCGTACTCGGCGTCGTGACGCTGTTCCGCTTGTCCGGCGTCCCTGCGACGACTACCGGCTCCGACTCGGTGGGCGCGGACGCCACGGCGTTCGTCGCTGAATGTGCGGAACGAGGGCCGGTTTCGCTCAAGGGCGCCGGTTTCTACTGGGAATGCACGGCACAGGTGCAGGTGAGCCCTGAGCGACAGGCGCGCTTGATCGAGTTCGGTCCCGACGAGCTGACTCCTGGCGATCGCGAACGACCGATCTTCGTCAAGTACGCGAACGGCGATTGGCAGCGCAACACCGCGCATCCGTATGTGTTTCTCCGGGTTGTCGGACCGATAGCCATCGGTGGCCTACTATTTCTCGTCTACGCCATCGGGATCAGGTCCATCGCCGGTTGGTTCGTGCCGTCGTTCACGCGAAGTAAGAAGCCCACCCACCCGAAGGCCGTGTCGCGCGAACTGCCTCTGGAGCTGTCTCTCCCTGTTCCGGACGGTGGGGATCCAAAAGGTGTATTCGCTGCGTTCACGTTCCTGACGGTGCTGGGAACCGGGTTGCTCGTGATGGCGGGAACGATGATCGTGGCGGTTTACCGCCTGATGCCGGAGAACTGGGCCGCCTATCTCGTGGCTTCGCCATTCGGCCTGCTGGGTGGGTCGGTACTTGTGGCCATCCCGTCCGCACGCCGCAGAATGAAGGTGGCGCAAGGAGCAGCGGTCATCCCGGCCCGATTGACTGCTCGAGGTTTCCAGCAGACGGCGCGGGACGGCTCACCGAGGCAGCTCCCTTGGTCCAAGATCGAGAAGTTCGTTTTCGAGGAACGTCCTGGCGATCTGGTCGAGGTGCATCTCTCGGTCATCAATGACGACGTCGTCGCGGACTTGGCCGAGCCGTTTCGCGCCCGATCACGTCATGGCTACCTGCTCAGTCCATACGTGCCGCTCCACGAAGCCGAGCACTTGTCCACAGTGGTCGAGAACTTCAAGCCAGGGCTGACCAGCTGGCCGGCTCGTGAGATCGCTCGAGGTGGCCTCGGCTTGATCGGGCCGGCGAAGAGTACGGTCGTCCGGTTGAGGCGAAAGGCCGGGACAACCGTTCATGTGGACACTCGGGTTTCCTCGAGCCGCCCCTCGGTGTTCCGTATCTTGCTGATGCTGACGACCTGTGCTCTGGTGATCTGGTCTTTGTCCATCGGCGCTTCGGGCGGGACGTCCGTGAACCTGTTCATCATCTCCGCGCTGATGGTGGTCTATCTCGCCGTGTCCCTGTACCGGGGCCGGCGCGGGACTTTCATGGTGCGCCGGAATTCACTGGTCTGGCGCGAAATCGGGAAGAACGAGGTCCTGGTCGATCTCGCGAGTATCGACGGAATAGTCGTGAAGCCGGTGACTCCCGGCAACGGCCGGTGGTACTACTCCTTGCACGTAATCCCCCGTGATGGCGACGAGTACCAGCTTGTCGACAAAGTCGGCCGCGCCGCAGGGAAACGCGTCTTACGCGCGGCCGAGCGAGCTGTGGTTCTCGGGGGCTGACCGCATCAACGAGCGGCCTGGTTTGTACCGGCAAGGAGAACAAAGGCCGATCGGACCGGTGAGGCAGGACTGTGCGGTTTTCGGGTCATCTCAAGCCAAAATCCACCCGGTCAGGCGACGGTCGCGAATCGAGGCGGGAGAGTTCCGGCGTCCGTTGGAACGGGGCGCCGCCGGCGCCGATCACTCGGGGGGCTACGTGATCGACGCCGGCGACCCGATGCCCCGCTCTCGGCTTTCACCGGGATCGGGGCAACGTCACCGCGTGGACGCGGCAACGCATCTCAAGAGCGGGCGTGATCGCCGAAGTGACGCCCGGGGGAAGGTTATCCCCCGAAGGAGTGACGGCGTTCCGCTGCTCGTCTGATTGTCGCACTACGCGCCAGGAAAGTTACAAAGTTCTTCACATCTTCGCTGTGGGAAGGGACATGACCGGACAACTCTTGGTCATGGCATGGTTCCTTCCATGTCTTCTCAGGTACTGGTCATCGGGTCAGCCAATGCCGATCTAGTCGTCCCGGTCGACCGGCGACCCGGTGGTGGCGAAACCGTACTCGGTGGCGACACGGTCCTGTCACCGGGTGGCAAAGGCGCCAACACCGCGGTCGCCGCGGCACGGCTCGGAGCCGACGTCGCGCTGCTCGGAGCGGTCGGCGACGATCCGTACGGTGAATTGCTCAAGCGTTCGCTGGGTGAGTCCGGGGTGAACACGACGCTGTTGCGCACAAGCGAGCGTCCTACCGGGATCGCGTACATCACAGTCACGCCCGACGGCGAGAATTCGATTCTCGTCTCGCCCGGGGCCAACTCCGGCTTGCGGCCCGAGGACATCGATCTCGACGGTGCGGAGATCGTGGTGCTGTCGCTGGAGATTCCACTCGAAACCGTCGAGCACGCTGTGGCGAAGGCGGCCGGTGCCGGAGTCCGGACGCTGGTGAACCTGTCGCCGGCGGCCGAACTTTCCGCGAAAACACTCGAGAACGTCGACGTCCTGCTGGTCAACGAGCACGAGGCGGCGTTCCTTCTCGGCGGCGAGGCCGATTTCCCCAAGCTGCTCGACCTCGGTCCGAAGGCCGCGGTCGTGACGCTCGGCGCGAAGGGGGCGATGGTGGTGACCGCGGAAGGTGTGACGGAGGTGTCGTCGCCGAAGGTCGAGGCCGTCGACACCACAGGCGCCGGTGACGCCTTCGCGGGTGCGCTCGCCACGTCGCTCGCGAAAAGCGAGGGGTTGGCCGACGCGGCGCGTCAGGCTGTGAAAGTGGCCGCGATCACCGTGACCCGTCAGGGTGCGCAGCCCTCCTATCCGACAGCATCCGAACTGGAATGATGTCTTCTTCTGTGTTGTGCTGTTGGCTATGAGTCAGGTCACGCCCTCTATGAGATATGGTCTAGACCATGCCGTCTGAGTCACTGACCGGGGTCGCCGTCAGTCCCGGCCGCGCGAGCGGTCCTGTCGTCCGAGTCGCCGAACCCCTCGGCGAACCGTCGAGCACACCGGCACCGGCCGATCCCGCCGCCGAGGCCGCCCGGATCGGTCCGGCCGCCCAGATCGTGGCGGCCCGGCTCGAGAAGCTGGCCGAGACCGCGACCGGTGAGGCCGCGACGATCCTCATCACCACAGCGGCGATGGCGGCCGACCCGGCGCTCGTCTCCTCGGCGGAGCAGCTGGTCAAGACGCAGAACCTGCCCGCGTCGCGTGCGGTTCATCAGGCGGCGGGCAAGTTCGCCGACGCGCTCTCGGCCGCCGGTGGCTACATGGCCGAGCGGGCCCGCGACGTGCTCGACGTGCGCGACAGGCTCGTCGCCGAGTTGCTCGGCATCGCGCCCCCGGGCGTTCCCGACCTGGAGTCGCCGAGCGTGCTCGTCGCGCGCGACCTCGCCCCCGCCGACACCGCCGGGCTCGACCCGGAGAAGGTGCTCGCGCTCGTCACCGAAGAGGGCGGCCCCACCAGCCACACCGCGATCCTCGCCCGCGCGCTCGGCATCCCCGCCGTCGTCGCGGTCCGCGGGGTTCTCGCACTCGACGCGCAAGCGCTTGCGGTGGACGGTGACACCGGCGTGGTCGAGGTCGCGGACCCGAACGCCGAAGTCGTCACGGCCGCCAAGACCGGCGCGATCGAGTGGGACGGCACCGGCGCGACCGCCGACGGCCATCGCGTGAAGGTGCTCGGCAACGTCGGTTCCGCCACCGACGCCCAGGCCGCGGCCGAGGCGGGCGCCGAAGGTGTCGGCCTCTTCCGCACCGAGTTCTGTTACCTCGACGCCTCCGCCGAGCCGAGCGTCGAAGAGCAGCGCGAGGCCTACACCGCCGTGCTCGCCCCGTTCCGCGGCAAGCCGGTGATCGTCCGCACGCTCGACGCGGGCGCTGACAAGCCCCTCGCCTTCCTGGAGCCCGAAGTCGAGCCCAACCCGGCGCTCGGCGTACGCGGCCTTCGCGTCGCCTTCGACCGGCCCGAGATCCTCGACCGCCAGCTCGAAGCCATCGCGGGTGCCGCGCAGGACTCCGGTGCCGAGGTTTCGGTGATGGCGCCGATGGTCGCCACCGCCGCCGAGGCCGCTTGGTTCGCCGAGCGCGCCCGTGCCGCCGGTATCGCCCGCGCGGGCGTGATGATCGAGATCCCGGCCGCCGCGCTGACCGCCCGCGAGATCCTCGACGCGGTCGACTTCGTCTCCGTCGGCACCAACGACCTCGCGCAGTACACCTTCGCCGCGGATCGCCAGGTCGGCGCCGTCGCCAAGCTCAACGACCCGTGGCAGCCAGGTCTGTTGCGCCTGCTCAAGGTCATCGGCCGGGCCGCCAAGGACACCGGCAAGCCCGCCGGCGTCTGCGGTGAGGCCGCCGCCGATCCGAGGCTCGCGCTGGTCCTTGCCGGGCTCGGCCTGACCAGCCTCTCGATGAACGCGCCCGCGGTGCGCGCGGTCGGCGCGAGCCTGGCCGCGACGACGCTGGCCGAATGCGAGGCACTGGCCGAGGCGGTCTTGGCCACGTCGGACCCCGTGCTCGCGAGGCAGGCCGCCGCGAAGCGATAGCAAAGGTCCCCTGCTCCCTCGGTCCGGAAAAGATCGGGGGCATGTCGAAACCCGGTCCACCGCTTCGACGCACTGGTGAAGACACCGAGTGCGACGAAAGGACCGGACCATGACGACCACCGAGACCCCGCGGGCGGGCCGCCGGGAATGGATCGGGCTGGCCGTACTGGCCCTCCCCACCTTCCTGGTCTCGCTCGACGTGTTCGTGCTGATCCTCGCGCTGCCGAAACTGAGCCAGAGCCTCGGCGCCGACAGCACCCAGCAGCTGTGGATCATGGACGTCTACGGCTTCATGATCGCCGGGTTCATGGTCACCATGGGCACCCTCGGCGACCGCGTCGGCCGCCGGAAACTGCTGCTCATCGGTGCCACGGCGTTCGGGCTGGCCTCCGTACTGGCGGCGTTCTCGACCAGCGCGCTGATGCTCATCGCCGCCCGCGTGATCCTCGGGATCGCCGGTGCGACGCTGGCGCCGTCGACGCTCGCCCTGATCAGCAACCTGTTCCTCGACAGCCGTCAGCGTTCCCTCGCGATCGGCATCTGGGCGGGCTGCTTCACCGTCGGCGCGATCGTCGGGCCGATGGTCGGTGGCGTGCTGTTGGAGCACTTCTGGTGGGGTTCGGTGTTCCTGCTCGGTGTCCCCGCGATGGTCCTGCTGCTGGTCGTCGGCCCGAAGTTCCTGCCCGAATACCGCAACGAGAACGCCGCCCGGATCGACCTGCCGAGCGTCGCGCTCTCGCTGGTCACGATCCTGCCCGCGGTCTACGGCATCAAGGAACTCGCCCGCGACGGCGTGCACGTGGTCCCGGCGGCCTCGCTCCTGATCGGGCTCGGGGTCGGTGTGGTGTTCGTGCGGCGCCAGCGCTCCATCGAGGACCCGCTGATCGATCTCAAGCTGTTCCGCAGCCGCGCGTTCACGACCGCTCTCGGCGGGATGTGCGCGTTCACCATGCTGGGCGGCACGACCATGCTCTTCGTCGCGCAGTTCTTCCAGATCGTGCTCGAACTCTCACCGGTCGGTGCCGCGCTGGCGTTGCTGCCGGGCATGCTCGCGTCGACCGTCAGCTTCCTGACCGCGCCGATCCTCGCCCGCCGCTTCCGGCCTGCCACCCTGATCTCCGGCGGGCTGGCCGGTGCGATCGCCGGCTTCCTGTTGCTGACGCAGGTCGAAGCCGGTGCCGGACCGGTGATCCCGTCGATCGCCTTTGCCATCACCTGCCTGTGCGGCGGCCCGCTGGTCACCCTCGGCACGGACCTTGTCGTCGGCTCCGTCCCGCCGGAGAAGGCTGGTTCGGCGGCATCGCTGTCGCAGACCGGCAACGAATTCGGCTACGCGCTGGGCATCGCGACCGTCGGGACGCTGGGCAACGCCGTCACCCAGGCCCGGATCGCCGACGCGGTTCCCGCGCACGACGCCTTCGCCAGCGGGATGCATGCGGTGTCCGGGCTGGCCGCGCTGGTGCTGGCCGCGGTCGCCTGCTTCGTGATCAAGCACCTCCGGCACGTGCGGCCGGTAGGCACCGCCTAACCGAAGAAGCCCCGCCGCGGGTACTTGATGATCAGCGACCCCCCGTGCACGCGCCCGGTGATGACGAACCGGGGCGTGCCGGGGCGGCCGTTCGACCGGGTCCGGTCGTCGAGGTTGCCGAACTTGATGTCGGTGATCGAGTTGGTGTCGACGGCGCCGTTCTCGGGGATGGTGATCTCCACCGTCCCCCATTTGGCCTGCAGTTCGATGTGCACCACCGGGTGCCGGATCTCGGCCTGGGAGAAGTCCAGCTTCGTGGCGCCGTACTTGTTCCGGATCACCATCGACTCGGGGACCAGCCAGTTCCCGTCGCGCTGCAACGCCGAGTATTTGCCGTTGAGTTCCATGACCTGTCCGGAAGACTGCGCGTAGGCGTGCGGGCCCGGCGGTGCCAACGGGTTCTGCTGTTGACGCGGCACCATTCCCGCTTCGGGATGCACCAGCCCCGGCAAATCCGTGAGCACCACGTTCAGCTCGCCGCGGGTCTTCGAGGCGAGGGCGCGGTCGGTCCGCTCGGTGAACTCGTCGAGGTTCAGCATCCCGAGGCCGATCGCCTTCTGCAGTACCTCGACGACGTGTTCGCGCTCCGCGTCGGAGACGCGGATGTCCCGTCCGGTCAACGGCTTGGTTTCGGTCGTCGGCTGCTCTTCCTCGCCCATGCTGGGAATGGTAGAACCGGATCTCACGCGCGAGATCGGGGAAATACCCTGAACAGACCCGCATTTCACCCCTGTGCCGCCCTGATGGCGGCGGTCCTCCTGCTGGCCGGATGCACCGATGTCACGTCACAACCCGCACCTGCGCCCGTGTCGACACCTCCGCCACCGTCGAAACTCGAAGGCGAACCGGTGGACTACAGCGGTTTCCGGCTTGTCATGGCGACTTCGCCGCCGTCGATCCTCGATCCCGCCAACGGCGCCATGACGCCGTTGCCCGGCGCTCCGGCCGGGGACCGGGTCAACGACGTCCTGCGGGTCGGCGAACTCCCGGTCGTGCTGTCGGCCGCCCGCTGCGGTCCGTCGTGCTTGGAGCCGTCGGAAGTGCTCGTCTACGGCGATCCCGAGAACCAGCCGTGGAAGCTGGGCAAGGCCCGCAGCGTGGCCCCGTCGGCCGACGAGACCGGCGTCTGGCTGATCCGCGACGACGGCAACGACCTCTGCCGTCTCCAGTACGTCTCCCTGCTCGGCGCCGAACGCGACCGCGGCCGCCCGGCGAGCTGCACGACGGCGGTGCGCCAAGAGGTGCCGAAAGGCCTGCTGATCACGGTGAACAGCGGGACGGCCACCGCCGAGGACGTGCTGATCGATCCCGCCACCGGCCGCACCGTGCACCAGTTCCCGCGGATACTGGCGATCACCGAGGACCGGATGTTGCTCGCCGAGCTGGTCAAGTTCTCCGTGCTCGACCTGCGCAACGATCAGCGCGTGCCGGTCGAACGGCCGGTGGCCAACGGCACGCCGAGCCAGGTGGTGCCGAGCCGCGACGGGTACAAGGTCGCCGTACTGTTCGGCGATCCCGCCTGGGCCGGGACGAGTACACAGACCGCCGACGTCTGGGTGCTCGCCCTCGACACCCTGACCTGGACCCGCGCGCCCTCGATGCCGATCGCGGCCCCGCTCAAGCAGGTCGCGATCGAATGGTCCGAGGGCGACGCCCTGGTGATCGCCACCGACGTCGTCGCGAGCTGGCACCTCGACCGGCCGCGGTGGACGATCGTGAAGACGCCGTTGCCCGCCGACCGGAACCGGCAGGTGGTGGCGGTCCCCCAGGCCTGAGCTACTCCTCGTCCAGTCCGTGTTCGATCGCGTAGCGGGCCAGCTCGACGCGGTTGTGCAGCTGGAGTTTCCGCAGCGTCGACTGGACGTGGTTCTCCACCGTCCGATGCGAAAGGACGAGCTTCTCGGCGATCTGCCGCGCCGTCAGCCCCTTCGCGACCAGGCGCAGGACGTCGGTCTCGCGTTCGGTCAGCCGCGGTGGGGCGGGGCCGTCGTCCGGGGCGTCGGCCATGCGGCGGTATTCGCCGAGCACGAGCCCCGCGAGCCCGGCGGTGAACACCGGATCCCCCGCGGCCGTCCGCCTGACCGCGTCCACCAGCTCGCTCGCCGAGGCCGATTTGACCAGGTAACCGGATGCGCCGGCCTTGACCGCCTCGAGGACGTCGCTGTGCTCACCGCTCGCGGACAGCACCAGGACCTTGGTCGACGGCAGCTCCGCGGTGATCTCGCGGGTGGCGTCGACGCCCGACGTCTCGCCGAGGTTGAGGTCCATCAGCACGACGTCCGGCCGGACCGTGCGTGCGATCCGGACAGCGGCAGGCGCGTCCGGCGCGGTGGCCCGCACGTCGAAACCGTGTTCGGCCAGGTCGCGGGCGACCCCGTCCCGCCACATCGGATGGTCGTCGACCACCATCACCGACACTCCAGGTGCACCGGTCATCGCTTTCCCCTCGCCGCGACTGGAACCTTGACTTCCCATTCCGTGCCCTGGCCCGGCGCGGTGTCCAGGGCGACGCTCCCGCCCAGATCTCGCACGCGGCCCTTGATGGACTCCGCGATACCTAGATGTCCCTCGGCCGCCGCTCGTTCCAGTTCACCGGGTTCGATTCCGGGACCATCGTCACGGACGCTGACCACGACCTCGGTGCCGAGGTCCTCCAGTAGCACCCAAGCCTGCGCTTCGGCACCCGCGTGTTTCTCGACGTTCAGCAGCGCTTCGCGCGCCACCGCCACCAGTTCCGCGGTCACGTGCTCGGGCAAGCGGACCTCGCCCGCGGGCGTCGAGACCTGCACCGACGGCGTCGCGAGCAACTGCAACGCGGCCCGGAGGTCGGTGGTCCCGTTCGCACTCGGCCGCGTCGGCTCGGTGGTGACCAGTGCCCGCAGCGCGATCTCCTGCTCACCGGCCAGTTTCGCCAGCTCGGCCGCCTCCCCGCCGAATTCGGCGCCGCGTTTGCGTACCCGGGCGAGCACCTGCAGGACGCTGTCGTGGATCGACCTGGCGAGCCGCTCCCGTTCGGCCGTCGCGGCCTCCATGCGCAACGCCCTGGACAGCGCGTCCGCGGACCGGCGTGCCATGGTCGCGGCCAGCCCGATCACGAACCCGCTCGCGGTCAGCAGGAAGCCGTCCCGCGCGACGTCGACGTCGAAACGCCAGCGCACCAGCCCGGTGACCACCGAGACCACCAACCCGGCGAGCACCCCGCCGAGCGCGCCGAACCGCGTCCCGGCCGCCGCGGGCGGGACCGCCGCCCACACCGTCGTGATGAGCGGGGTGTTGGCGTCGAACTGCGCGGTGGACAGGACCCAAGCCGACGTGAACATGAGGACGACGGTCACCGCGAGATCGACGCCGACCAGCCACGGCCAACGGCTCGACGGCCGGGCGTAGAGCACGCTGCTGAGCACCGTCCAAGCCGTCATCACGCTGAACGCGGCCCACGCCAGCCACTGCTTCGCGTAGCCGTCGTAGTGGACGATGAACGAGGCCAGCGCGAAGAGCAGCGTCGTCACGCGAAGCACGATCACCCCGCGCCAGAGCGGAGTGGCCGGATCCCGCGTGTCGAGCGCCGAGACGGCTCGCCAGAGCGGGGTGTTCGTCACGACTCTGCTTCGGCCGTTTTCTCGGCGTCGTTCGGCTGCGCCGCCTGATCCCGCAGGACGTCGACCTCGTCCGGATCGGGATTCTGTTCGTGCAGCAGCGACCGGATACCGGCGTTGAGCACCGCGAGCAGCGGCACCGAAAGCAGCGCGCCGGGGATTCCCGCGGCGACCAGGCCCGCGGTGATCGCGAGCACCACCGCGAGCGGATGCAGCTTGACCGCGCGGCCGAGCAGGATCGGCTGCAGCACGTGGCTTTCCAGCTGCATGACGCCGATGACGACGGCCAGCACGATCAGCGCGCCGACGACGCCCTTCGTCACCAGCGCGATCAGCACGGCCACCGCGCCGGCGATCACCGCGCCGATGATCGGGATGAAGGCGCCGAGGAAGACCAGCGTCGCCAGCGGGATCACCAGCGGCACGCCGATGATCGCCAGCCCGATGCCGATGCCGACCGCGTCGACGACGGCCACCGCCGCCGTCGCCCGGACGTAGCTGACCAGCGAGGCGAACCCGCGCCGCCCGGCGACGTCGACCCGGTCGCGTACCCGGCCGGGTATGCCGTGGACGAGGAACTTCCAGATCTGGTCGCCGCCGGAGAGGAAGAAGATCAGGATGAACAGCGTCAGGATGAAGCCGGTGACGATCTCGCCGACCGTGCCCGCCGTGGTGAGCGCGGTGGTGGTGATCGACGCCTGGTTGTTCTGCAGGAAGCCGATCGCCTGGTTGATGAACTCCTGGATCTGCTCCTGGCGCAGGTGTAGCGGCCCGTCGATGAGCCAGCGCTTGATCTGGTTGAGGCTTTCGGTCAGCTGCTTCTGCAACTCCGGCAGGCCGGAGGAGAACTGCGCGACGACGAAGGTCAGCAGCCCGCCGAGTATCGCGAGCCCGGCAATCAGCACTATTCCGGCCGCCAGCCCGCGCGGGAACTTCAGCAGCATCAGTTTCGACACCGCGGGCGCGAGCAGCGCGGCGAGGAGCAGCGCGATCGACAGCGGGATGACGACCACCGACAGGTAGCCGATCAGGAACACGATGACGTAGAGCGCGGCGATCACCACGATGAAACGCCACGCCAGCGCGGCGCCGATCCGCAGGCCGCGGGGCACCAGGCTGGTGACGTCTTCGGTGGATTCGGAGAGGAAGGGGTTCGCCGGGTCGAATTGCGGCTGCTTGCGCTGGGGCTCGCTCACGCGCTCACCGTATCGGTCCGGGGCGACGTTCTTGAACATTCCGGGCGACGCGCACGGTCGAATTCGCCCGAAGCGACGCTTGACACACCGTTCGATGATCGACTCCGCGGTAACCAGGCCCCGCCAGGGATGATCACTGATCGTGATTTCGGGCTACACCCTGTGTTCTTCACACGATCGAGCCATCAAGGTGTCTTGAAGTCGCGCGGCCCTTCCGCACTTTGCTTATGTCGGTCTCGCACGGTGAACCGAACTGACAGGAGACCGAGTGGCGAACGCGGCGAAGAACGAGGGGCGGGGCGCGGCGCGCTTCGGTCGTCTCGCTTCGCGTGCGCTGTTCGTCCTCGGCGGCGCCGTCGCCGGTTCCGCCGCCGCCTGTGTCGTTTCCGGCGCTTCCGCTTCCGCCGCTTCCGCTTCCGCCGATGTCGTCCCGTCCGCTCCGGTGCTTTCCACTCCCGGCACCAGCGTCACCCCGGTCACCGACGCCACCGCGGCGGGCCTGACCGACGTTTCCCGCGGCGCGTCCGGGTTCACCGGCGACGTGGCCGGTGCGGGCAAGGCCGCGATGTGCGGCGGCCGCCACCAGGAAGCCACCGCGTGGTCGCTCCCGGATGACGTCAAGCCCGTCCCCGCCGCGAAGCGCCACTGCGGCGGGGACATCCGCTCCGAGGAGCACGAAACCTCCGCCCGCGTCAGTGACGCCATCACCGATTTCACGGACAACGCCGTGATCATCCCCGCCAAGCGGACCCTCGGGGCTTTCGAGCACATCGTGCGCAAGCCCGAGGACACCCGCCAGGTGCTGGACGAGACGTTCGCCCCGTCGCCCGAGTCGCAGGACTTCGGCCGCAAGGTCTGGGGCCTCCTCGACCCGCGCGGGCACGGCGACCTCGTCACGGGACTTCCGGTCAGCGGCGTTCCGCTCGACCCGGAGTCCCCGCTGGAGGCAGGCGGTGCCGGCGACCAGGTCACCGACTTCGCCCGGCTGGCGACGAACCAGTTCCCCGCTTCCTTCGAATCCGTCCTCCCGATGCCGGTCCTCGTGCAGCAGCACGGTGCCGTCGATCGGGCCGAGGACGTCCCGGCACGCGACGGTCACCGTGGTGACTTCCCGCGTCCGGTCACCCCGGCGCCGCTTCCCGTCGCGCCGTCCATCCCGACTGTCCCCGGTAGCGGCAACGCCCCCGGTGGTCACCTCGACGGCCTGACCCATGGCGTTCCCGCCTGGCTCGTGTCGGCCGTCGAGCGTTCCCTGACCGGCTATTCGCCGGCAGGCACGCGGTACATGCCGCTCACCCCGGGCTCGCAGCCCGGTGTCACTCCCGACTGAACACCTCCCTCCGCGGGGTAGCCGACGCGCCTCACGCCTCCCGATCCCGGGTTTGGCTTCGCGTCCGCTCCTGATCCCCCGCGAAACGGCGGTGCGCTTTTTCGCGCCCGCGATCGCTCCACCCCTCTGGTGCCCCCTCTTCGAAGGCACCTCCTCGAACCCGAAAGGGAACCCGAAATGAAGGAGAAAAACCCCATGCAATCCTGGGCAAAGCGCGGACTCCAGACCGCGTTGGTCACGGGTGGGTTGTTGATGCTGGGCACCGGCATCGCTTCGGCTGACGAACAGGTCAACCCCGACACCCCGGCCTCCCCGCTCGACGCGAACGTCAACGTTCCCCTCGAGATCGACAACAACGCCGTTGGCACGCCCCTCGGTCAGATCGACGCCCCCGGCTACGAGGGCGAGGTCGGCACCAAGCCCGTTTCGGACGCGAGGGCCTCGGTCTTGTCGGCCGGCGGTGACGGCATCGGCGGAAGGCTCCCCAGCCTCTCCGGCAAGGGGGCCATCCCCGCCCCGTTGGCGAAGGGTGAACCGGCCCACCACGCCAACGGCGGACTGACCCCGGGTGGTTTCACCACCACGGACGACATCCTCAAGGGCAACAAGGTCGTCGGTGACGTGGTCGTCCCGATCCAGGTCGTCGACAACGCCGTCGGCGTGCTCGGCGACGCCGAGGTCCACGGTCGTGACCACTCGCAGGTCTGGTCGCACAATCAGGACATCGAGACCAACGGTGAGGACTCCAGCCTCGCCGGAAACGTCGTGTCCCTGGACTGGGCGCTGCCCGTGCAGATCGCCGGCAACGGCGGCGGGTTCGCCGGCGGCACCGGCCGCGTGATCGGCGGTTCGGCCGACCAGAGCATTACCGAGACCGGCGACATCACCACCGACGGCGAGGGTTCCACCACGTCCGGCAACGTGGTGGCCGGTCAGTTCGCCACCCCCGTCCAGGTGACCGGCAACGCCGCGTCCTGGATCCTCGGCAACGGCAAGAGTTCGGGCTACGACACCGACACCGAGGCCACCTCCGGCGGCTGGGTCGATACAGACGGTGACGACAGCACCTTCGGTGGCAACGTCGGCGCGGTGCCGATCGCCCTTCCGGTCAAGGTCAACGACAACGCGGGCGCAGCGCACGGTTCGCTCGCGAACTCCGACAGCAACTCCTCCGCGGACGCGACGGCCGGAGACCTCAAGCCGGGCTGGAGCAAGGTGCCCAGCTACGTGCAGACCGGTGGGGAGGACTCGTTCGTCGCGGGTAACGCGATCGTGCCGCAGACCGCGGACGTCGCGAACGTCGGCGGTGTGGCAGGCAGCTGGGTCGGCCTCGCCAACACCGGCAAGGACGGCGGCACCAGTCACACCAGTGCCGTCGACGCCGGTGGGTTCGTCAGCAGCGAGGGCGAAGGCTCCACGGGCGGCGGCAACATCGTCGACCCGGCCGCGGCCGCCCCGTCCGAGGCGACCTGCATCGCGGGTGCCTACCTCGGCAACTCCACCGCCACGTCGTGCGAGAACACCGTCGACGCGAACGCCGGCAACGGCAGCCACACCACCGGTGAGGACTCCACCCTCGCCGGGAACATCGTCAACACCCAGGCCGCGCTGGCCCCCGAGGTCTACGGCGTCGGTGCTTCGCACATCGGCCAGGCCGCCGCCAAGGCGACCGAGACCAAGACCGTGACCGCCGGCGGTTACGACGGCACCACGGGCGACGACTCGTCCGGCTCCGGCAACATCGTCCAGGTCCCGGCCGCGGTTCCGGCCGAGGTCTTCGGTGCCGGTGGCTCGGTCGTCGGCCAGGGCTCCGGCACGGCCGACGAGAGCAAGGTCGTCTCCGGTGGCGGCGGCGGGAACACCGCCGACGACTACGGCTTCCTCAGCTCCAACCTGGCGACCGTGCCGGCTTCGGTGCCGGTGCAGGCGTTCGGGATCGGCGGCGCGCTCGCCGGCCAGGGCCACGGTGGCGCAGACGGCGACACCACGTCCAACGCCGGACACGACGTCCACGCGACCGGTGAGGGTGGCGCGGGCGCGGGCAACCTGGTCTACGGCCCGGTCTCCCTGCCGGTCCAGGCACACAACTTCGCCGCGGTGGCCGGTGGAATCGCGTCGGGCGAAGGCTCGAACCTGACCGACTCGTCGGCCGGTGGCGACGCCACCGCCGACGGTGAAGAAGGCGCGCTGGCGGGCAACATCGTCCAGACGCCGATCGGCGGCACCGTCCCGGTGACCGGTCTCGGTGTCGCGGGTGCGGGCATCGCCAAGGGCGACAGCCTGAACGACGTCATGTCGTCGGCAGGCGGCGACGCCACCACCAACGGTGACAACGGCGCGGTCGCGGGCAACATCATCGGCGCGCAGGCGCTGCCGGTGGTGCCGGTCACGCACGACGCGATCGCGGCGGCGGGTATCGCCGACGCCGAAGGCTCCGACACCATCGACGCCGTCTCGGGTGGCGACGTCGAGACCTCGAGCCTCGACGGATCGCTCTCGGGCAACATCCTCGACATCCCGGCCGCGGCCGTTCCGGAGGTGTTCGGCGACGCCATCGCGGCGGCAGGCGGCAACTCCGAGACGGACGCGGACAGCGTGATCGACGGCCAAGCCGGCGGCGACAGCAGCACGGGCGGCAGCGAAGAGGCCCTTTCCGGCGCCAACCTGCACCACCCGCTGGTGTACTCGATCCCGCTGAACAAGCTCGAGCGCCCGATGCTGGCCAGCGCGGACGAGAACTCGACCAACGACACTGAGATCAACGACGAGGACTACACCCGCATCTTCACCGACCCGGTCGGTTCGGAGATGTCGATCGACGCGCTCCCGATGCTGCCCTTCGGTGCTTCGGCGCTGAACGGTGCCGGCGCACGGCCGACCATCCCGGCGATCGGTGGCGTCCGCGCCGACGGTCCCCAGGTGGGCACCCTGCCGGTGCAGGTGGCCGGCCTGGCCGGCCTGGCCGCGCTGAAGCAGCTGGGTGCCATCCCCGCGCAGCTGCCGAAGTCGGACCTGCCCGAGCTGCCCGTCACCCCGGCCCTGCCCGGTGTCCCGGCTCTGCCGAAGACCCCGGTCCTGCCCGGTGACGCCGCTCGTGCGGACGCCCCCGAGGTCGCGCAGCTGCCTGCCCTCCCGGCGCTGACCGCGCTGCCCACCGCGGGCAAGCTGCCGGTGCAGCTGCCCAACTCGGGCACGCTGCCCGTCGTGAGCGGTACCCCGGCGATGCCGACCGCGCAGGTGCCGGCTCTGGCGGGCGTCGACTCGTCGCCGCTGAGCATGTTCCAGCGTTTCATCGGCACCCTGACCGGCAAGAAGTTCTACACCAGGTGAATCAGCCAGTCGGCTAGCGCCACTGAATGAACCGAAACGGGCCCGGAGGCACTCCCGGGCCCGTTTCCTTCAGCCGGGGGGCTGAAGGGGACTTTCCCCGCATCGCATAGGGGGAAAGCGCCCTTCGCCTCGTGAGACGCGGGGAAAGTCCCCTTCAGCTAGTCGGAACCCGGGGTGAACAGCGCGTCCTGAGCCGCGCCCATCGCGGTCAGCACCGCGCCCTCCAGCACCGCGCCCCCGCCGACGGTCCCCGCCCGCACCTCGGTCCGCAGCGGCGAGATCTCCGCGAGCCGACGGCTCACCCTGGCCGCCAGCGCCTCGCCGCCCGCGCGGCCGATTTCGCCGCCGAGTACGACGCAGCCCGGGTCCAGCACGGCCGTGACCGCGGCGGCGCCGATCGCGATCCGCTCCGCGACGATCTCCAGGAACTTCTCCGAGCCGGTTTCGATCGCGTGTCTCACGGCCACCTCGGCCGCGTCGGCGTCGTCGGCGGGTGGAGCCGCGATGCCATGTTCGCGAGCCAATTCGCAGATCGCGGCGCTGCCCGCCAAAGTATGGAACCCGCCGTCGCAGTCGGTCGACGTCGGCAGCCTGCCGGGTCCCAGCGTCGGCAGGAACCCGATCTCACCCGCGCCGCCCGACGCGCCCCGCCGCAGCGAACCGTCGAGGACGATGGCCGCGCCGACACCGAAACCGAGCCACAGCAGGACGAACGTGTCCCGGTCGCGGGCGGCGCCGAGCCGCTGTTCGGCCGCGGCCGCGAGGTTGACCTCGTTTTCCAGCAGCACCGGGATGCCCAGCCGCCGCCGGAGTTCGACGACGAGTTTTCCGTGCCACGCGGGCAATCCCCCGGCAGGCCGCAACCCGCCGGTCGCCGGGTCGACCAGACCGGGCGCGCCGACGGCGATCGTGTGCAGTGTGGTCGCGCCCGCCTTGGCGGTGGTCGCCGCCAGCAGGGCGATCGCGCGTTCGACGGCCACGTCGGTGTCGACGTCGAGGTCGAACGGCAGCGAGGCCTCCGCGTGGGTCCGCCCCAGCAGGTCGGCGACCGAAACGGCCATGCCGTGCGAGCGGACGTCGAGGCCGGCGAGGTACGCGCGTTCGGCGACGATGCCGTACAACTTCGCGTTCGGCCCGCGGCGTTCTGCGCCCGCTTCGCCGACGATGGAGATCAGCCCGGCGTCCTGCAGGCGTTCGACGAGATCGGCGACGGTCGGGCGGGAGAGCCCGGTCAACGTCTTGAGCTGGGTGGCCGTCAGCGAACCCTCGCGCTGGAGCAGGTCGAGGGCGAGACGGTCGTTGATGGCCCGCGCCGTGCTCGGGGAGGCGGACGGTATCCGGATGACACTCACCGGCAGATCCTCCCAGAATTAATTATCAGGTTCCCTTCCTGATAGTTTACGCTAGCCCCGTCGAGTCGTCTTGTGGACCTTGGGGGCCCCAGTGAAAAGTGCAATAGAAACCGTCGCCGGGCCGACGCGGCGGGTGCGGCAGGCGCGGATCGCCATCGCCGCCGTCTTCGCCGTGCACGGCGCGGTGACCGGCAGTTTCGCCACCCGGATCCCGTGGATCCAGGAACACGCGGGGATCAGCGCCGGCCAGCTCGGCCTCGCGCTCGCCTTCCCCGCCATCGGCGCCTCGCTCACCATGCCGCTCGCGGCGCGCATCGGGCATCGCCTCGGCGGCCGCCAGGGGCTGCGGGTCCTGCTCGCGTACTGGACGCTGGCGCTGATCCTTCCTTCGCTGGCGGGAAACCTCTTCACCCTTTGTCTCGCCCTGTTCGTCTTCGGTACCGCCGCCGGTACCTCGGACGTGCTGATAAACGCCCTCGGTGTCGACATCGAGGAGAAGATGGGCAAGTCGGTCATGTCGGGGCTGCACGGCATGTGGACCACGGGCGCGCTCGTGGGATCCGCCGCCGGAGCGCTCGCCGCGCACGCCACACTGGACGCCCGGGTGCATCTGGCGATCGCGTCCGTCGTGCTCACCGTCGCCGGAGCGCTCATCTGCCAAGGCGTCCTCGACGTCCGCAGCGCGCCCGACGAGCACCCGCCGCCGAGGTTCGCGCTGCCGCCGAAGTCGGCCGTGATCATCGGTGCCGTCGCGTTCTGCGCCGTCTTCGCCGAAGGGGCGAGCCTGGACTGGTCCGCCGTCTACCTGCGTGACGTCCTCGGCACGTCGCCCGGTATCGCGGCGGCGTCGACCACCGCGTTCACCTGCACGATGGCGGTCGCCCGCCTCTCCGGTGACGCGCTGGTAAGGCGCTTCGGCTCGGTCAACACCGTTCGCACGGGCGGTGTCCTCGCGACAGCGGGCGGTCTGCTGGTCGTGCTGGCCGCGCATCCGGTGATGGCGTTGGCGGGGTTCGCGTTGATCGGGCTCGGTGTCTCCGTCGTCGTTCCGCTCGCCTTCGCGGCGGCCGGGCGCGGGGGGCCGACGCCGAGCCAGTCGATCGCGGGCGTCGCGACCATCACCTACTCCTCGGGGCTCGTCGCGCCGTCGCTGATCGGCGGGATAGCCGACCTGACTTCGCTGACGGTGTCCTTCGGGCTGGTCACGCTGCTGGCGCTCGGGCTGGTGGCGGGCGCCGGGGTGCTCCGGTCCCGCTAGCCGAACTGGAGGGAGCGTTTGGCGAGGCCGTGCCAGTAGCCTTCGATGACGGTCTCGCCTTTCCCCTCGGACGAACTCGCGCCGAGCGAGACGAACAGCGGCGCGAAGTGCTCGATCCTGGGGTGCGCGATGGCGGCGGCGGGTGCCTTGTGCTGGAAGTCCAGCAACGCGTCGAGGTCGCCCTCGCGCAGGGTTTCCGCACCCCAGTGGTCGAATTCGCTCGACCACGCCGGGGGTGCGCCGTCGGCATGGCCCAGTGCGCTCAGGTTGTGGGTGAAGAAGCCGCTGCCGATGATCAGTACGCCTTCGTCGCGCAGCGGCGCGAGTTTCCGGCCGAGGTCGAACAGCTCCCGCGGGTCCAGCGACGGCATGGAGACCTGGAGCACCGGGATGTCGGCGTCCGGGTACATCTCCACGAGCGGGACGTACGCGCCGTGGTCGAGGCCGCGGTCGGGTGCGTCGTGGACGGGTGTCCGCGTCGAGCGCAGGAGTTTCCGCAGCTTTTCCGCCAGCTCGGGAGCGCCGGGCGCGGCGTATTTCACCTGGTAGAAGCGATCAGGGAAACCCCAGAAGTCGTAGACCAGCGGAACCGTGGTGGTGGCGCCGAGGGTCAGCGGCGCCTCTTCCCAGTGCGCGGAGACGACGAGGATCGCCTTCGGCTTGTCGAGGTCCGCCGACCATCCGGCGAGCTGCCGGGTCCAGGTGGCGTCGTCGGCGAGCGGCGGTGCGCCGTGGCTGAGGTAAAGCACCGGGGTCATGTCAGCTCCAGGTATTTGAACTTTCAACTACCAGGATAGACGACGCCGTGGTGCTCCGGGTTATTCCCGGGCGAGGTTCGCCGCGCCATGCGTTCCGGAATCCGATGGGTTTCATGGATACTTCCTCATGTCGATGGCAACTACATGTAGAAGTGCATGCACTTGGTGGGATGAGCAATGACGGACGCCGTGGCCGACGTGGAACGCGCGATGATCGCCATCCGGCGGAGTCAGGCGAGGCGTTCGCTGTCGAAACTCGCCCGCGACCGTGCCGAATCGATGCCGGACCAGGCCGTTCAAGGACTGCTCGACGCCGCCGAGGCGGCCGAAGAGAACGGCGAGCCGGGTACGGTCACCAGCCTCGCGGCGGCGTTGACCATCGACCAGCCGCGCGCGAGCCGTCTGGTCGCGCGGGCCGTCGAGGGTGGCTTCCTCCGGCGTGAAGCCGATCAGCGTGACGGCCGCCGTGCCGTCCTCGTGCTCACTGGCAGCGGACACGCCGAGGTGGCGCGCATGCACGAGTTCCGCCGCTCGGTGTTCGCCGAGGCGATGGCGGACTGGCCGGACGAAGACCGCCGCGAGTTCGCCCGGCTGCTGACCGCCTTCGTCCGGAACTACGGGGCACTCGGCGTGAAGTAGTTCACCAGGTTGCCGTCGGGGTCGCGAAACAGCGAGGCCGGTTCCCCATGGCATCGTGGTCGGCTTCTGCACGATTTCGGCCAGGTCCGCCTGTCGCTCGTCCTTTCACTTACCGCAGAACACCGTCCTGACCAGCTTGTTCAGTTCTGCCGGGAACCCCTGCGCCGCGTCCGCGGCGGCCCCGGCGGTGATCGAAGCGGTCATCGTCTTGCTGCCGTCCGGCGTGCTGTACATCAGCGCCGCGTAGCCGTTGTTGCTGCCGTTGTGGTTGAGGACGGTGACGGCGCAGCCCGGGCCCAAGTCCTGCGAAAACTGCCCGAGGCCGTAGAAGCCGTAGAGGCTTTCGCTCTGCGGGTGCGTTTTGCGCATCTCGGTCAACAGCCAGGCGGGGAGGAGCTTGCCGCTCTGCAGTGCCGAGAAGTACGTCTGGAGATCCTTGGTCGTCGAGATCATGTCCCCGGCGCTGGAGGCCCAGGACGGGTTCTGGTGGGTGACGTCGATCGTCTTCCACTGACCGGCGTCCTCGTAGGGGTAGTAGGCGTGGGCGTACGGCTTGGGCATCCCGGACCAGGCTCCCGGCGACAGCGTGTCCCGCAGCTTCAGCGGCCTCAGGACCCGACGGTCCAATTCGTCCGCGAAGGGGCGGCCGCTGAGCTTCTCGACCAGCAGCCTGAGCACCACGTAGTTGGTGTTGGCGTAGCTCCAGCCCGCCCCCGGCTCGAACCGGGGCGGCTTGGACAGCGACAGCCGGACCAGCTCCTCCGGCTGGTAGGTGTGGAAGCGCTTGGCCACCCATTCCGGGCCCGACCACGGAATTCCCGGCACGATCGTCCCGTCCGGGAAGTACTCGCCGGTGTAGTTGAACAGCCCGCTGGTGTGCTGCAACAGCATCCGCACGGTGATCCGCCGGTCGAAGCCGAACCGGGGCAGGAAGCCCGCGATCGGGGTGTCGAGCCCGATCCTGCCCTCGGCCACCAGTTGCAGCATCAGCGTCGCGGTGAAGTTCTTCGTGGTGCTGCCGACGCGGAAGTGGCCATCGGTCGGCGGCTTCGCGGTCCCGCCCAGCTCGCGCACCCCGGCGCTGCCGGTCCACTCGCCACGCTCGTCGCGGACGCGCAGCTGCATCCCGGCGAACCCGGCGTCGACGAAACTTTGGACGGCCTGCCGTAGCTCCGGCCGATCCCGTCCGGCGGCGGACGCCGTCGGCACGGCGACGCCTGCCAGCAGCGTGGCCGCCAGAGCCATTACCCCTGCTCGCCAGAAGATCCTGGTACCCCTCAGTGACTTGGTCATGGTGACCACGTTCGCGTGCCGCGCTGACACGGGACGGCCATGGCGCTGACACCGATTCGGGAATTGCGTTGAACGCAATTACTCCTTATAGATATTGCACTGGAAATCATGTCCCGGTGGATCGATACTGGTCTTCGGAAGCCCTCGGCAGCGGATATGCCGATCACCACCCCGAGAAGCACAGGAGACCAGTCATGCCCAGAATCGTGCGCCCGACCGCCTACGGCACGCCCGACGTCCTCACCGTGACCGAGCTGCCCACCCCGGAAGCGGCCGCCGACGGCGTGGTCGTCGAGGTCCGGGCCGCGGGGGTCAACCCGATCGACTGGAAGCTCTACAGCGGGGCTTTCCACGACGTGGACGATGACCACAGAGACGCCGCCGGGATCGCCGCTTCGATGCCCTCCATCGGTCTCGAGTGCGCGGGCGTCGTCACCGAGGTCGGTGCGGAGGTGACCGATGTGCGGGTCGGGGACGAGGTCGTCGTCTACCCCGTGACGGCCGCCTACGCCGACTACGTCACGGTCCCGGCCACCTCGATCATCAGCAAGCCCGCCGGGCTCGATTGGGCCGAGGCCGGGTCGCTGATCCTGACCGGCACCACCGCTGTCCACGCGCTGCACGCCGCCGGCGTGGGTGAAGGCGACACGGTGCTCGTCCACGGCGGGTCGGGCGGGGTCGGCTTGATGGCCGTGCAGCTGGCCGCCGCTCAGGGCGCGACGGTGATCGCCACCGCCGCCGAGCGCAACCACGCCCTGCTGCGTGAGCTCGGCGCCATCCCCGTCGTCTACGGCCCCGGGCTCGCCGACCGGGTTCGCGCCGCCGCGCCGCAGGGCGTCACCGCCGCTGTCGACTTCGCCGGTACCGACGAGGCGCTCGACGTCTCGCTGGAGCTGGTGGCCGACCCCACGCGGATCTCCTCGATCACCGGAGGGCCTCGGCGCGCCGGGGCCGGCATCAAATTGCTCGGCTACGGGCCGGGCGAGGACGCGGGCGCCGAACTCCGCGACGCCGCCCGCGGTGACCTCGTCGAGCGCGCCGGGTCAGGCTCGCTGCGTGTCATCGTCGACAGCACCTTCCCGCTCGCCGAGGCCGCGAAAGCCCACGAGGTCGGCATCGCCGGACACGCCCCCGGCAAGCTCGTGCTGATCCCCTGACCGGCGGGGTTGCGTGCAGCGCGGCATCGCTGGGCAACGCCGTCCAGGTCATCGACGAGTGCCGCCCGGGGCTGCTGCGCGTTTCCCTCGACGGCCCGCGCGCCGACCAGCGCGAACCACTTCCTGCCGACGCCGGGGCCCGGCCTAGTCGGTGTCTCTCAAAGCGCGCTTTCGGATTTCCGCAGCCGGGCCGCGGCATCCGCTGGTCACCCACTCAGCCAGATCAGCGGCCCACCTCCGCGAAACCGAGGCCTCCGGCCGACAAGAAACGCGCGCGCGTGTCCTCACCCAACCTGCCAACCTCAGTTCGGGAGACACGCTCTAGTCGTGCGAGAGGTCGACGAACCGGCTGTAGTGCAGCTGGTGCGCGACGGTGATCGTCGCCGTCGGCCCGGCACGGTGCTTCGCGATGATCAGGTCCGCTTCACCGGCGCGCGGGTCGTCCCGCTCCCAGGCGTCGGGGCGGTTGACCAGGATGACGAGGTCGGCGTCCTGCTCCAGCGAACCGGACTCACGGAGGTCGGACAGCATCGGGCGTTTGTCGGTCCGCTGCTCGGGACCACGGTTCAGCTGGCTGATCGCGATCACGGGGACCTCGATCTCCTTCGCCAGCAGCTTCATCTGCCGCGAGAACTCCGAGACCTCCTGCTGCCGCGACTCGACACGCTTACCCGAGGTCATCAGCTGGAGATAGTCGAGGACGACCAGTTTGAGGTCGTTGCGCTGCTTGAGCCGCCGGGCCTTCGCGCGGATCTCCATCATCGTCATGTTCGGCGAGTCGTCGACGAACAGCGGCGCCTCGGAGACCTCGCTCATCCGGCGCGCGAGCCGTGTCCAGTCGTCGTCGGACATCTTGCCACCGCGCATGTCCGCCAGCCGGATCCGGGCTTCGGCCGAGAGCATGCGCATGACGATCTCGGTCCTGCTCATTTCCAGGGAGAAGATGACGCTGGTCAGGCCGTGTTTGATGGACGCGGAACGGGCGAAATCCAGTCCCAGCGTCGAGTTGTGGGTCGGGACCATCGATCGCCCGGCCAGATACAGATGGTCGGGCGCGTCGACTTCCACGCATCGGACCGGAACGGACGCCACGGGGCGGACATCCACGACGTAACGGAGGTGGGGGCGGACGTGGACACCGGTGAGCCGTTCCTTCTGCAGCAGATGCTTGCGCTGTAGCCAGAACACTCGGTCTTGGGTGGTGAACCCGAGGATGTACTCGGTCGAGGTCTCCTCGTTGCGCCCCTTGACCTTCTTGGTCGTGAACGAGCAGCGGTAGCCGAGGCTGACGGCCAGTTCCCGGGTCTGTTCGGCGAGCACCCTGTTCGTCACCGCGAACTGGACCGCTCCGGAATGGGTGACGGTGCCGTCGGTGTCGAACAGCCCGGCCAGCAGCGCGCGACGTTGTTCGACGGACGCCCGCAGGTAGTCCACGGGAATGTGCTTGTCGCCGAGTACGCCCATCGTGCGAAGGATCGCCTGCACACTGCCGTGCTCGGTGCGGCAGGACTGGCAAAGACGCATGCCCGAGGACGGGCGCCCGCAGTCGGGGCAGGTCGGTGCGGGCACCAGAGAACTGTGGAACCGCACCTTGCCACCGCACGAACGGCCACACGTCCGTACCTGGGAGGTTTGGGGAACGAACGGCTCTCCGCACACCTCGCAAGGCCGGTATTCCAGTGGGTCGGGGGGGACCAGTCGCAAGGTGTACGACAGCTCACCGCGGCGTTCCACCAGAAGGCTGGCTTCCGCCTCCAGGTAGCAGATGATTTCCGGGTCTGCCGTGGTGAAGCGCGCACTGGCCGAGTCCCCGTCACCCAGCCAGGCTCCGAGCGCGTAGGGGTGAAGCGGGAGATCACGCTCGGGCAGTCGCAGCGGAGCCGCGGTCTTGATCGAGTGGTTGGCACGCCGATCCGCGGTCTCACAGCGCACGGAAGCCGCCAACTCTTCCGTCGTCCGCACCGCCGGGCCGGCGGTCGAACGGCGGGACGCCCTCGTTTCGGTCAGCCATTGGTGTTCCGCGTCCGCGAGGATCACCGTGCCGTCCGAGAACTCGACCTCGTAACAAGGACGGTCGTCCATGACCTCGGTCGCGGCGACCACGGTGGTCGGACGGCCGTTCGCCCCGATCAGCCGGTCGCCGGGCTGGACTTCGCCCATGGTCGTCCAGCCGTCGGGAGTGGCTAGCGGAGTGTCCAGCGCGAGTGCCTTTCCGACGCCGGGACGGGCGGCGACGATGATCATCTGCCCGGGATGCAGGCCGTTCGTCAAATCGTCGAAGTCGGCGAACCCGGTCGGGATGCCCTGTGACTGCCCGCCGCGCGACGCGATCGCGTCGATCTCGTCCATGGTCGGCTGGAGCAGTTCTTCCAGCGCGACATAGTCCTCACTGGTGCGCCGCTCGGTGACGTCGTAGATCGCGGCCTGTGCGCGGTCGACGACCTCGTCGATGTTCGCGCCGTCGGCCGCGGCCGCGCCGTAGCCGTACTGCACGATCCGCGTGCCCGCCTCGACCAGGCGCCGCAGCACCGCCTTCTCGGAGACGATCTCCGCGTAGTATCCGGCGTTCGCCGCCGTCGGCACCGTCGCGATCAGGGTGTGCAGGTACGGGGCGCCGCCGACGCGGCCGAGTTCGCCGCGGCGTTCCAGTTCGGCGGAGACGGTGATCGGGTCGGCGGGCTCGCCGCGCCCGTAGAGGTCGAGGACGACGTCGTAGATCGCCTGGTGCGCGGGCCGGTAGAAGTCGTCGGGGCCGAGGGCTTCGATGACGTCGGCGACGGCGTCCTTCGACAGCAGCATGCCGCCGAGCACGGACTGCTCGGCCGCGATGTCCTGCGGCGGCTGGCGGTCGTATTCACCACCACGCCGACCGGGGTCGCCGGGACCCGGGTCGGACTCCGCGTACATCGGATTGCGGTCGTCGGTCAGCGCCACCGCTGCTGCCACCTCCTCAAGCATCGAACACGCGTTCGATTATGCCAGATTTTCCCCGGTCGGTCCGCCTGTGCTCACCGGCCGCCCTCCCTCGGCTTTCGGATGCTTCCTTCGGCCGGAAGAAAGCCACTGTGCGTACCGGCCAATCGGGCACGGTAGGCCCCCCGAAAGGACCAGCGCAATTTCACCTGGGGACCGCCCTGTGGACAACCTGGGGATGACTGCGGGCATCCCTTCACAGGTGACTCAAAGCCTGTGTACAACTTGTGGGCAACGACGGGATGATCTGACAAAAGCGCTGTTCAGGAGCTGTGCACACACTGTGGAGAACTTTCTTCGAATCTGTGCGGCGTGTCGGGCGATACACGTCGTTCGGCGTGTCGCACGGCGGCGCACAGGAGTGCCCTGTGGATGAATGCCACGGAGGGTGGAGGGGTGCCCCGCTGGGCTGAACGGCGTGGAATTCAGGACGCGAACAACCTGCCCTGTGCGCTCCGTAGTCGTTCTCCGAGAACCTGCTGGTCGGCGGGTGTGAAGGCGATCCTCGGCTCGCCACTCCCTGGTATCTCTTCGGTCAGCCACCGGCCCTCGGACGTATCGATGTAGTTCACCGGGCGTTCGATCCGCTGCCGCGCGCCGCTCCGGCCGCGGGCGGCGACGTACAGGCTGCCGCTGCCCATCCGGCGTAGCGCGAGGATGCGGCGAAGCTCGTCGGCCTCCTGGCTGCCGGCGCTCTGCCGTCCGCTGCGAAGCACCTCGAAGCCCTCGTCCTGCGCCGTCGACGACGAGCGCGAGACTTCGACCTGGCTCTTCGGGACGGCGACCGGGCGGCCGCGTCCCGGCGCGAGCTTCGGGATCTGGTCGAGGAACTCGGTCAGCAGTTCCTCGGGCCGCACCGAGGCGAGCGCGACGCCGTCGTGCTCGCTGTGCCGGGCGAGGACGAAACCCTCCCCACCGGCGCTGCCCGCGAGCAGGGTGAAGCTCAGCGCCTTGCCCTCGAACCCGCCGTCGACCCAGCCGTAGTACTCCAGGGTCGGCCTGGCGATCGCTTCGAGTGTCGCCTTGAACCCGGGGTGCAGGCCCCGTGAGCCGAAGAGGCCCTGGCGCGCCAGTTCCTCGTTGGTCCGCTCGTCCTCGGATCGCTGCGCGTTCTCGTCGTACCAGGTCGGTGTCTCCGACAGGATCGTGTGCGGCTCGCCGCCCCGGCGGCGGATCAGCGTGATGAGGGTGCCGGTCGTGATCGTGACCTGCTTGTCCAGCACCGGAACTGCCCCCTAGTCGTTCTTGTTCGTCCAGCCCGGAACAAGACAAGCCGGGCGCGGCCCCAATCTTGGCACGCGCCCGGCTCGCTCGTGCCGACTACTCGCCGATCACCGGCGGTGCGGTGAGTTCGTCGGTCCCGAAGATGTCGTTGGGGTCGTCGCCGACGAGGTACTTGGCGCTGCGCTCCTCGTCCTCGCCGCCCTTCCCCTTGGCGCCACCGGGACCCATGCCGCCCATGCCGCCCATCATTCCGCCGGCGCCGCGACCCGCCCCGGCACCGCCCGCGCCGGCCCCGCCGGAGCCCATGCCGCCGCCCATCCCGGCCGCGCCACCGGGGGTGGCCGCGCCACTCGCGCTGCCCGGTCCGCCTGGACCGAAGCCACCGGGACCGAAACCGCCGTCCGGGCCGAAACCGCCCGCGCCGGGGATGTCGGTGCCACCGAAGCCACCGCCTCCGCCACCACCCGGGCCGAAGCCTCCGGCGCCGGGGATCTTCGGCGGGGTGAAGCCGGACGCGTTCGTTCCGTCGTTCCAGGACGGCGGCTTGAAGTCACTACCGGGGATGTTCGGGTCGTACTGCCCGCCAGGCAGGTTCGATCCGGGCAGGTTCGACCCCGGGATGTTGCTGCCCGGCAGGTTCGAGCCAGGAAGGTTCGATCCGGGCAGGTTCGATCCGGGCAGATTCGAACCGGGCGCACCGATGCCGGGCATGTTCGAACCGGGGACGCTCGGCATCCCGCCGGGTGGCATCCCACCGGGCGGCATCGAACCGGGCGGCGTCGAGATGCCGCCGGGCGGCATGCCGTTGTTCCCGTTCCGGTCGCCTTGGCCGGTGTCGTTCCCGTTGCCGTCCTTGTCTTTGCCGCCGCCACCGTTGACGTCGACGTTCGTGTTCTGCCCCTCCATCTTGTTGTAGGTGGGCAGCTTCTTGCCGTTCTCGGAACTGGCCTTGAAGTACTCGTTGAACGCGTCGACGTTCGCTTGACCCTTTTGGTTGTAGTCCCGGATCGCGCGGTCGGTGTCGGTCGTCCACGGGGTGATGGAGTTGAGCAGGTTGTTCTTCGGCGGGTCCTTCGGGACCGGCTGCACCTTCGCCTTCACCGTGGTGAACGCGGTGTTCTGCTCGCCGAGGTACTTGTCGGAGTCCGTCAGCTTCTTGCCGGAGTCCTCCATCCACGTCCGCAGCGGATGCGCGCCGGACTCCTGCGCGGCTTCGGCGCCCTTACCGGTCCAGGCGGCGTCCATCTCCTTCGACAGGTCGTCGATGGTGGTCAGCCTGTCCTGGTAACCGGCCTTGAGCCGGGTCGCCGCGGCCTGCCCCTCGGAGATCGACCCGGTACCCGGACCGGTGACGATCTTCTCCCAGATGTTGTAGCAGTCGATCTTGCGATCGCCGCCCGACGCTTCGAAGTCGCCGGATTTCGTGGTCGCCAGGTTGTAGGCCGAGTACCCGGCGATGATCGGCAGCAGGAACACCCGTCAGCCCTCCTTCAACGTCTCGATCATCGCTTCCCCCACTTTGCGCGCGACGGGGCACGGATCGCTCGCGCCGGGCCCGTTGTCGTACTGCACCAGGATGTTCACGGCCAGCTGGTCGGTCACGCCGACGAAGAGGCCGCATTTGCCGCTCTTGCGGCCGTCGAGCGCCGCGGCGTAGACCGCCGGATACCCGGCGACCTCGGTCGGCTCGAAGTAGTCGTCGTTGGCCTTCGTGTCGTAGACATCGCTGAGGCCGTTCTTGTTCGCGAGCACCGGGCTGATCTCGATCTGGTTCAGCCGGTCGTCCGCGGCGAAGATCGAGCAGCCGGGTCCGACGCTCGTGGTCCGCGGTTCGCCTTCGCCGAGGCCGAGCTCTGACCGCTTCGCCGCTGAGAGCGCGGAGCACGCGTCGCTCTCGAGCGCCGAGGTCTTCAACGGGCTCGGCACCTTGGGCGCGGAGCCGGACGAGCCGCTCGACGCGCTCGGGGAACCGGCCCCGGTCGTGTAGGACGGTTCCGAGGACGCCGTGCCGCTCTTGGTGCCCGAACAGCCCGCGACCAGCGCGGCGGCGGCGAAAACGAGTACGAGGGAACGTCGCATCACACGGCCTTGTGCTTGTTGAGCGAAGCCTGCGTTTCGGCCTCGTTCGTGGCGATCTTCTGCTTCGCCGCGGTCAGCTGGTCGATGTAGTTCTTGACGTAGTCCTGCATCTTCTGGTTCTGCTCCAGGAACGCCTTGCCCGAGGGGTTGGCCAGCTTCTCCCAGTCGCCGCTCGCGAACTCCTTGCCGGGTGCCTTGACGTTCGCCATCAGGTTCGCGTCGGCGAAGTCCTTCTTGAGCTCGACCTGCAGGTCGGTCCACTTCTTGATGATGCCGTCGATCTTGTCCTTGTCGAAGGTGAACCCGCCGCCACCCCCGCCCGACCTCGACGCCTGCTTGTCCGGGTTGGCCGGCGCGGACACCGTGACCTTCTCCTGCCGGTTCTGCTCGGCGTTGCTGTCGTAAGCCATAGCTCCCAGATCCCCTTTTGAGTCCCCGTGCCTCGACGTCGAGTCTCGATAATGCCCCGATCCCCCGTCAAGCCTAAGACGCGGGCCTTCCGGGTGGGGTTCCGCGGAAAGCAAAAGGCGGGACCTCTCCGCGATGGAGACGTCCCGCCCGTTGCCGAAGCGGTGTTACTTGGCCTTGACCTCGAGCCGCACGTCGACGCGGACGTCGGGGTGCAGGCGGGCGCCGACCGAGTGCTTGCCCACGGTCTTGATGTGGTCCTTCAGCTCGATGACGCGCTTGTCGAGCAGCGGGCCACCGGCGGCCTTGATCGCGTCCACGATCTCGGCGGTGGTGATCGAACCGAAGAGCTTCTTCGAGCCCTCGGCCGCCTTGCCGGTCAGCTGGACGGCACCGAGGCCCTCCAGGGTCGCCTTGATCTCCTTGGCGTGGTCGAGGTCGCGGATGCGACGGCTCTCCTGCGCCCGCTTGATCGTGCGCACGTTCTTCTCCGCACCCTTGGAGGCCACGATCGCGTAGCCGCGGGGGAGCAGGTAGTTGCGCGCGTAGCCGTCCTTGACCTCGACGATGTCGCCGGGTCCACCGAGGTTGGAGACGTCGGTGGTGAGAATGATCTTCGCCATGACGTGCCTCCTTAGCGCGCGGTCGAGGTGTAGGGCAGCAGCGCCATTTCGCGGGAGTTCTTGACCGCGATGGCGATGTCACGCTGGTGCTGGCTGCAGTTGCCGGTCACCCGGCGGGCACGGATCTTGCCGCGGTCGGAGATGTACTTCCGCAGCAGGTTGGTGTCCTTGTAGTCGATGTTCTCCGGGCGGCCCTTTTTCTCGGCCTTGCAGAAAACGCAGACCTTCTTCTTGGGCTTGCGGATGGGTGGCTTGGCCACGGTTTTACTCCTGGATTCCTACGTAGTGGTTGTCTCGAGGCGTCTCGCGGAGCTTTCGCCCGCGGTGGACGCACCTGATGCGACTGTCGATCAGAAGGGCGGCTCGTCGGAGAAGCCACCGCTGCCGCCACCACTGGCGGGCGGGGCGGAACCCCACGGGTCGTCGGCGGGCGGGCCGGACTGGCTACCGCCACCGCCGCCGCCTCCACCGAAGCCGCCGCCTCCGCCGCCGCCACGGCTGACCTTGTTCACCTTGGCGGTGGCGTAGCGCAGCGACGGGCCGATCTCCTCGACCTCAAGCTCGACGACAGTGCGCTTCTCGCCTTCCTTGGTCTCGAAAGACCGCTGCTTGAGGCGCCCCTGCACGACGACTCGCGCACCGCGCGTCAGCGACTCGGCGACGTTCTCGGCCGCCTGACGCCAGATGTTGCAGCGCAGGAACAGGGCCTCGCCGTCCTTCCACTCACCGGACTGCTTGTCCAGCGTGCGCGGGGTGGACGCGACGGTGAAGTTCGCGACCGCCGCACCGGAAGGGGTGAAGCGAAGCTCCGGGTCGGACGTGAGGTTGCCGATCACCGTGATGACGGTGTCTCCAGCCATCGGGAAGTCCTTCGGCTCAGGCCTTGGCGGCGACGGGCTTGGCCGGCTTGATCTCGCGGCGCATGACCTTGGTGCGGAGCACGGTCTCCTGGAGGGAGAGCTGACGGTCCAGCTCCTTGACCGCTTCCGACGTCGAGTTCAGGTCGAGGAGCGCGTAGATGCCCTCGGCGTGCTTCCTGATCTCGTACGACAGACGGCGGCGGCCCCAGACGTCGACCTTCTCCACGCTTCCGCCGGAAGTGCGGATCACGTTGAGGAAGTTGTCCAGGGTCGGGGCGACCGTACGCTCGTCGAGCGTGGGGTCCAGGATGACCATTACCTCGTAATGGCGTGACACAACCACTCACCTCCTATGGGCTCGCGGCCACGGACTGTCCGTGGCAGGAGGGTTTGTCCAGGTAAGCGTACCTGGCGGCTTCCGGCGGCTTCGCCTCAGGTCAGGAGACGCGGCGCAGGACCCAGGTGCGGACCAGCGCGGCGGTCACCCCGGCGAGCACGAGCACCGCGAGCAGCATCGGCAGCTGGACGTCGCCGCCGGGCATGCCGTCGGTCGCGAGCGCCTCGGCGTTGCCCGCGTTGCGGACGTCGCCGTTCTGTTCTGGCGCACCGGGGAGGCCGAACTGCGGGCCACCCTCGCCGGGGAGCGGGCTGTTGGCCGGGTAGCGCACGCCCGGCGCCACCGCGACACCCGGCTGCGCGACCGGCAGGTTGCCGTAGTCGCGCGGCGGGGCGTGGCCGGTTCCGTTGCCGTTGCCGCCGGGCAGCAGATTCGGCCCCGCTGGGGTGCCGTTGGTGCCACCGCCGGTGCCGCCCTGCTGCGAGGCGGTGGTGCCGGGGGCAGGCAGCGCGGGGGCGACGTAGTTCGTGGCGACCGTGGTCAGGCCGCAGCTGCCGGCGACCTTGTGCTCGATGGAGTTCAGCGTCTTGTTCGGGTCGAGACCGAGGCCCCAGGACTTGGTCTCCTTGACCGCCTGCTTGACGGCCGCGCCGATGGCCTTGCCGTCGACCGAGCCGCCCGCGGCGTTCGGGACCGCGCCGATGTCGATCCTGTTGACCTTGGCGATGTCGTCCGCGGCGACGTCCCAGAGGGCCAGCGTGCCCGCTTCCCGCGCGCCCGCCCGCACCAGTTCCTTGACCGAGCCGCCGGTGATGGCGACGGTGTCGCCCATCCCGCCGTTCACGGTGCCGCTGCACGCGTTCGCCAGCGTGGTCGCCGCCGAGGCGGTGCCCGAGGTCAGGAACGCGCCACCGGTGACCAAAGCCGCGAGTGCGGTGACGGTGAGCGCGTTGCGGGTGGTCTGCCAGATGGTGGTCTTCCGCACGAGCGCGATCCTCCGGGTCGGTGGGGGCGTGAGGCAGTGCGTCAGGTTTTCACCCCGAGAGAAAAGCACTACCAACGGGGATAACGAGGGGGTGACCAGAAAGATACTGGAGAGCCGGGAGCGTAGCTCTCCGTTGCGGGTGGTGGCGGGGGCATGGATGGAGGCAGGACTAACTTGAAGCGGCCATTCGGCGGAGGACCCAGGTGCGGACCAGGCCCGCGCTGACCCCGGAAAGTAACAAAACGGCGATCAGTAGCGGAAGTTTCCCGTCCTGAGTGAATCCGTCGCTCGCGCTGGGTAGCGCCTCGGCTTGTCCCGCATTCTGGACATCCGGATCACCGGTCTGGTTTTCGGTCGTGATGCCGAACTGCGGCGCGTAACCCGGGATCTGACCGCCGTAACGCAGTCCGGGCGACGGGCTGAAGAGACCGGCCATCGCCATCGGGATGGAGCTGTAGTCGCGCATCGGGGCGTAGCCCGTGCTGACGCCCCACGGCAGGCCGCCGAAGTTCGGCGTGAAGGTGCCGGGCAGCAGCGGGCTGTTCGCCGCCGGGATGCCCGGGCCGGTCGCCGGGTTGCCGCCCTGCGCCGGGGCGCCGGGTCCGCCTGTCTGCGGACCGCCGCTACCGGGCGTACCGGGGGCGGGTTTCCCGGGCTGGGGCTGGGTGCCGGGGGCGGGCTTGCCGCCGCCGGTCAGTGCCTGGGTGGTGCCGGTGACGGCGCCGTTCAACGCTTCCGCGGCGGGTTCGCCGACGACCGGGACCGGCGCGATCACGGCGTTCACCACGGTCACCGTCACCTTGCAGACCGTGCCGAGCAGCGCGTTGATCGTGCCCGTGAGCACTCCGGAGACCGGTCCGGCGTGGCCGAGGTCCAGCGGGATGCCGAGCAACGGCGTCTTCCCGAGGATCCTGTCGCCGGGTTTCGCGATCACCGATCCGCCGCAGGCGGCGGTCTTCGTCTCGGCGGCGGCGGCCGTGCCAGGTATGGCGAGGGCGGCCGAGCCCGCGAGAATGAAGGCCGAGGCACCCAGGGCGGTCGCCCTCCGTGTCCGTTCGCGCATGCCTTCGACTCCTCCGTCGTCGGGTTCACCTACCTGCATAACGACGCTGAGGGAGACGAGTAACGCCCGCTCACCCGAAGAGGCCAGGCATTCGAGTGGAGCGGGCGTCACTGACGGTGAAATCAGGCGGGCTTGCCCCGCAGCCAGGCGCGGACCAGCGCCGCGGCGACGACGGCCAGCGCCAGCACCGCGAGCAGCAGCGGCAGCTTGGCCGGGGCGACCGGCGCCTGGATGGCCTGCGCGTTGCCGGTGTCCTTGTCGTCGACGGTGGGCGGCGGTACCTCGCCGGGGACGATCTCGGTGATCACCGGTGCCTGGACGAAGTTGCCGGGAAGCAGCGCCGCGTTGCTGATGACGCCGGCGATCGAGTCGCCGCCGATGCCGGTGGAGGAGCCAGGGCCGGTTTCGACCGGGAGTTCGCTGCTCGGTCCGCCGGGCTGTCCCGGCTTCGGCGGTTCGGGCTGCGGCGGATTCGGGCCGGGGTCCGGCGGGATCGGGCCGGGGCCCGGACCAGGGCCGGGACCCGGACCCGGACCCGGACCAGGCGGGATCTCGGGGCCACCCGGGACCTCTTCGATGACGCCCTGCGTCAGGTTGCCGACCGCGTTCACGGTTCCCTGCGCGACCGGGCAAACGCCCTTCGCGGCGAGGTCGCCGACGGCGTTGTCGGTGAGGCCGGTCGCCTTGACCAGGTCGCCGACCGGCAGCGAGAGCAGCGGGTTCCGGCCCGCGGCGGTCTTGGCCTTCGAGTCCAGCCCGACGGTCAGCGCCTCAGGCGAATTGAGCGGAGCGCCCGCGTCGAGAACGAGGCCGTTGGCGGACTTCCCGTTCTGCAGCGTCGCGGCGCAGTCGCCGGAAAGGGTCGGATTCGGTTCTGCGGCCATCGCGATCGTCGGGAACGCGAGTGCGGCCGAAACCGAAAGTGCGAAACCCAAAGCCGTGATCCGCCCGGCAGTCTTCCCCATCGAGCTCGTCCTCCGCCCCTCAGACCCAACGCGGTTTTAACGGAACGCGCTCACGCTACCCCACGAGCGTGACCATCCGGTCCGCGACGGGGGAAACCGGTGAGGGTGATCTCCGCCTTCCGCCTCGCCACCGCCCTCAACGGAAGAGCTTCGCTCCGCGTAGATTCTTCCAATATGAAAATCGGTGCCCATGTCCGTGACGACGACCCCCTATCCGCGGTCGCCGAACGAGACGCCGAGGTCCTCCAGTTCTTCCTTTCCGACCCGCAGGGCTGGAAGGCTCCCAAACCCCACCCGCACGGCGAAGCGATCAAAGAATCGCCCGTCGAGGTGTTCGTCCACTCGCCGTATCTGATCAACGTCGCGTCGATGAACAACCGCATCCGCATCCCCTCGCGGAAGAACGTCACGCAGCACGCGAACGGCGCGGCGGAGATCGGCGCGAAGGGACTGGTCGTGCACGGCGGCCATGTCGGTTCTTCGGAAGACGTCGAAGAAGGTCTTGTCAACTGGCGCAAGCTTTTCAAGCGTGAACAGGAGAAGGGCGGTTTCGCGGTGCCGATCCTGATCGAGAACACCGCGGGCGGCGACAACGCGATGACCCGTGACCTCGACACGATTGCCCGGCTCTGGGACAAGGTCGGCGAATTCGGCGCGGGCTTCTGTTTCGACACCTGCCACGCGTACGCGGCGGGCTGGGAGCTGACCGAGGCGGTCAAGAAGGTCAAGGCCATCACCGGCCGGATCGACCTGGTGCACCTCAACAACTCGCGCGACGAGTTCGGCTCCACCAGGGACCGGCACGCCAACGTCGTCGGCGGCGACGGCACGATCGACCCCGAGGTGCTCGCCGCGGTCGCCGCCGAGGCGGGCGCTCCCGTGATCGTCGAAACCCCGGCCGACGGCCAGGCCGCCGACATCGCCTACGTCCGCGAACGCGTCGCCTCCGCCTGACCCCGCCGCAAGTAGTCCTCTAGTCGCGCTCAAATCGCAACTAGAGGACTACTTGCGTCAGACGGGGCAGGAAGGCCGTGCGCGCGGACCACTCAAGCGGGAGTTCGTTCCCTCTTCAGCGGGAGGGCAGGGCGGGCCCGGGACGGAAGGCTCATTCCCACCAGGACGGTCCTGGCACTGGAGGGAAGTCATGAACATCAAGTCGAAGATCACCGCCGCCGCCGTACTCGCCGTCGCGGCGACGACGCTGGGCGCGACGCAGGCGAGCGCGGCGCCGGAGCGGGGTTCGGTCGTCTTGGGATCGGCGGGCGGACCGCTGACGTTCCCGGGCTACGACAATGACCCGGTCCGCTTCGATTTCGCCGCCTTCGGCGAACCCGGCAAGTCCTCGGGCCGGTTCCACGTGAACCACTTGACCAAGGACGGAAAACTCGTCGCCGACTTCGACGGCAGGGTCGACTGCGTCTCCAGCGCCGGCGACCTCGCCATCGTGACCGGCGTGATCGAACGGGCCGACATCCCCGGCCTCCCGGTGAACGTTGTCGGCCGCCGAGTCGGCTTCTCGGTGCGGGATGAGCCGCGCGGCCACGATCGGATCGGCTGGAGCTGGGCTTACGGCGGAATCGAGCACGACGTCCTGCCGTGCACCGGGCCGGTACCGTTCTTCCGGACGAGCACGGGCGGCTACACCGTCCGCTGAATCGGCTTGACCCTCACGCCACGGGAGGGTCGAACCTGATCCGCATGAAGAATCGAACCGTGTACCGGGCGGAGGACGGCGAGCACGTCGGTTACGTCGTCCCCTCGCCTGAAACTCGTCGGCAGGCAGAGACTCGTTGGCAGGCGTTGACCGTTTTCGGTTACCCGCTCGGCGGGCCCGCGGCGTTCGACGACTCCGTCGCGTTGCTGGAGGCCGAAGGCCTGGCCGTCCTCGCCGAGCGCTGGTCGGTCAAGCACGGCGACAGCTGGTTCGCCTGCCGCCTGGTCGAGACCTCGCCCGACGAGGTCGTCGTCCAGATCGACGACTTCGGCGCCGAGGACTTCGGCAGGCACCTCAAGCTGGAACGTCCTGGGCCCGAGGTGCTGAAGCGCGCTTAGCGTCCGGTGCGCCGTCGAGGAAGCCGCCGACGGGATCGTCGTCCCCGGCGAGGCGGACGGGGTCTGTGCGCGGCTGGTAGATGTCGCGGATCACCAGCGCGCACAGGCCGAGTACCGCGAGGTCGCGGACGACGACGGTGCCGAGGAACCAGTCATCGGGCAGGCCTTTGTTGTCGACGCCGAGGTAGTACATCATCCGCGGCGCCCAGACCAGCGCGTCGATGAGCATCCAGCCGAGCAGCAGCCGCCAGCGCGGGATCGCGAGTACCGCCAGCGGCACCAGCCACAGCGAGTACTGCGGGCTCCATACCTTGTTGGTCAGCAGGAACGCGGCCACCACGAGGAAGGCCAGCTGGCCGAGCCGCGGACGGCGCGGCGCCTTCAGCGCGACGTACCCGATGCCGGCACAAGCGGCGAGGAACAGCACCGCGACGATGAAGTTGAGCACGACCGGTGTTTCGCCCGCGGTGAGTTTCCCGTCGAAACCGGCCCAGCCGGACAGGTGGGAGATCACGTTGTAGAGCGAGTCCGGGTCCATCGGGCGCACCGTGTTGAGCCGGAAGAACTCCCACCAGCCGGTCGGCGCGGTGAGCGCGAACGGGACGTTGACGACCACGAACGTCGCCGCGGCGAGCCCGGCGGTGAGCGCCCACTGCTTGACCTTTCCCGCGCGCAGGCACAGGAAGAGCAGGGGGATGAGCAGGAGTAGCGGATACAGCTTCGCCGCCGCGCCGAGGCCGAGCAGGAATCCCGCGACCTCGGGCCGCCGCCGGGACCAGGCGAGCAGCGCGGTCGCGGTGAACGCGGTCGCGATGGCGTCGAAGTTGGTGAAGGTGTGCACCAGCACCAGCGGCGAGATCGCCACCAGCGCGACATCCCACGGACGGCGTTTCAGCGATCGGCCGGTCGCCCATACGGTGACGAGCCAGGCCAGCGCGAGCCAGAGCGCCGAAATGTTGAAGTAGACGGCGACCGGGAGCGCGCTGGGCAGCCAGCCGGCTTTCGCGACCGAAAGCCACGCCTCGGTGAGCTTCGCGTTGATCCACTGGAACAGCCCTGTCGCGACCGGGTACTCCATGTACCGCGTGGTCTCCTTCGCCGTTCCCGCGTCTTCGGTCCACGAAGTCACGTACGGGAAGGTGTCCGGATCGTTCAGCCGCTCGGAACTGTAGAGCGGGATGATGTCCGAGTAGCACATCGCGACGAACGGGCGGCCCGCCCGCCAATCGAGCTGGTGCGTCCCGGAGTCGTCGGTGTACTCCTGGATGCAGGACGCCTTGCCGAACCACGAGAGCAGCAGCGCGAGGCAGGCCAGCAGCAGTCCGACGCGCTGCGGCGACCAGAACCAGTGCCGCCCCACGGCCGCGTGCTCGCCGAGCGGGCCGCCGATCGGCCGGGTGGCGGCGGCAACGAGTGGTTCGTTCCAGCTCGGGATGACCCGTTCGCCGGGGGTGAGGGAGAGCGGGGCCTCGGGCTGGGTCGTCTGGCCGGACACTTGGCGGATGTTAGCGCCTACCCGGGTGACCACCCGGTGATATCGCCGCTGTCGTAGAACCCGGCCAGTACCTCGGCCGCCGCGCCGAACGCGACGACGTCATCGCCCATCTCGTCGAGATCGACCTGGATCCGTTGCCAGTGCGGCAAAGGCAGCAGTTCCCGCAGCCGTGCGGCGACCGTTTCGCGGTAGATCTCCGGCTCGGCGCGGACCGAACGCCCGGCCAGCACGACACGTTCGAGGTCGAGCACCTGGACGAGGTCGGCGAGCCCGATCCCCAGCAGGCCGGCCGCCTCCTCCGTGGTCGCCGCCGCGTTGTGCAGCACTTCGACGCAGCCGCGGCGCCCGCACGCGCAGCGCGGCCCGTCGAAGGCGAGCGTCGTGTGCCCGAATTCGCCCGCGTTGGTACGCGGCCCGCGGTACAGCCTGCCGTCGATCAGCAGGCCGACGCCGATCCCGGTGCCGACGAGCACGACGGCGGTCGCGACCTGGCCGCCTTCGGTCCAGTGCTGGGCGAAGGCGGCGGCGTTGGTGTTCTTGTCGAGCCGCACGGGTAGCCCGGTGCGTTCCGCGAGCAGGTCGCGCAGGGGGACGTGGTGCCAACCCGGCATGTTCGTGGCGTCACGGACGAGCCCCTCGCGGTGGTCGAGCGGTCCGACGGCGCCGACGCCGAGGCCGAGTACGCGTTGGCGCTCGACACCGTCGAGTAGCGCTTCGGTCGCTTCGGCGACGGCGGAAACGGCCTGGTCAGGGGTGAATCCCGGGGACAGCGGGCCGCCACGCGACGCGATGACCATCCCGGTCAGGTCGGTCCTGAGCACCCGGAAGGAGTCCCGGTCGAGCTGTGCGCCGAGTGCGTACCGGGCGTCCGCGCGCACGCGCAGCAGCGTGCGCGGCTTGCCGACGCCGGACGCGGGCTGGCGTTCCTCGTCCAGCAGGCCGGCTTCGAGCAGTTCGGGGACGATCTTCGAGACGGCCTGTTGCGTGAGCCGGGTGCGTTCGGCGAGTTCGACGCGGCTGAGGCCGCCCGCGCGCAGGATGTGCGTGAGCAGCAGCGTTCGGTTGTGCTGGCGCAGGCCGCGCAGATTGACCCCGGTCTCCGGCATAGCGCGCATCCTGCCACGACTGGCTGATTACGCAACACTGTTGTTTAATAGGGGGCATGGCTGATTTGCGAGTGGGGATCTTCGGATACGGCATCGGCGGGCGCGTCTTCCACGCCCCGCTGATCAGCGCGACGCCGGGGCTGACCCCGGCCGCCATCGTCACCTCGAACCCGGATCGGGCCGGGCAGGCGGGCGCCGACCATCCGGCCGCCGAAGTGCTGCCGGACGCGGACGCGTTGTTCGCGAAGGCGGACGACCTGGATCTGGTCGTGGTCAGCACGCCGAACCGCACGCACGTCCCGCTCGCGCTTCGGGCGATCGAGGCGGGTCTGCCCGTCGTAGTCGACAAGCCCTTCGCGCCGACGGCGGCCGAAGCGGCGAAGGTCGTCGAGGCCGCGAAGGCCAAGGGCGTCGGACTGACGGTGTTCCAGAACCGCAGGTTCGACTCGGACTTCCTGACCGTGCGGAAGCTCGTGGACGCGGGCCGTCTCGGCGACGTCTTCCGCTTCGAGTCGCGCTACGACCGCTGGGTGCCGAAGCCGCGGGACAACTGGCGCGAACTCGGCGACCCCGCCGAGGCGGGTGGGCTGCTCTACGACCTCGGCGCGCACATCGTCGACCAGGCGCTGCAGCTGTTCGGCCCGGTCGACGAGGTCTACGCGGAGGTCGACAAGCGCCGTGCCGGGGTGTCGGTCGACGACGACGTCTTCGTCGCCCTCCACCATGCCAACGGCGTGCGCTCGCACCTGTGGGCGTCCGCGCTGGCGGGGACCCGGAACCCGCGCTTCCGCGTGCTCGGCGACAAGGCGACGTTCACGAAGTACGGCCTCGACGTCCAAGAGCCGCAGATCAAGGACGGGCTCCGGCCCGGCGACCCCGGCTGGGCCGTGGAACCGGCGTCGGACGCCGGCCTGCTCGGCGTGAACGACGATGTCGAAACCGTCCCCACCGAGGTCGGCCGCTACGAGGACTTCTACGCACGGGTGCGCGACGCGCTGCTCGGCGAAGGCGAGTTCCCGGTCGATCCCGCCTCAGCCGTCGAGGCGCTCCGGGTCATCGAAGCCGCTCACCTTTCCGGTGCCGAGCGGCGCGTCGTCACCCTCTAGCTAGCCGTTGTCGCCCCGGCCGCCACCGCGGCCGTTGCCGTTGCCGTTAACTTCGCCGTTGTTCTCACTGGACGAAGGAGGATTCCGCGAGCTGGACGGCGGGTCCTCCTCGTTCCGTGAGGACGACGGTCCGGTCGACGGTCCGGTCGACGGCGTCCCGGTCTCGCCGGTGCCCTCGTTGTCGTCGGGCGGGGTCTGCGTCGACGGGACGGTGTTGGTGTTGTCGCCCCCGCCGATGATCTTGACCTTGTCGAAGCGCTCCCCCGGCTTCCCGTTCAGGTACTGGGAGAGGAACTTCTGCCAGATCGGCCCGGCGATCGTCGAACCGAAGATCGCCTTGCCGTTCCTGCCCTTCAGCGCCTTGTCGCCGTCACCGCCGACCCACACCGAGACGGAGATCGACGGCGTGTAGCCGACCATCCAGGTCTGCGAGTTGGAGTCCTTCGCCGACGCGGGTTCGCCCGACCGGTAGGTGTGCTGCTGGGTTCCCGTCTTGCCGGCGCACTCGTGACCGTTGGGGCACTTGAGCTTCGAGAACGGGATGACACCCTTGAGCGACTCGGTGACGTTGCCGGCGATCTGCTTGCTCTTGTCGGCGTCGTCGGAGAACGCGGGGTTCGCCTCTTCCGGAGCGGAGTACGCGGCCTCGTCCTGCGAGTTGGTCACCTTGGCGACGAAGTGCTTGGTCCGCCGCTGGCCATCGGCCGCGAAGGTCGCGTACGCGGCGGCCATGTCCTCCGGGCTGACGACCGTCTTGCCACCGCCGAGGGCGATGTTGTTGTCGCCGGTGAACAGTTCGGCGGTGCCTTCGGGCGAGGGCTTGACCCCGGCCTCCTTGGCCGCTTCGGCCACCGGCCCGGTCTTGGTGACGTTGGCGACCATGTCGTAGAACACCGTGTTCGCCGAACGCTGCATCGCCTCGGACACCGTGCACTGCGCCGAGCACGAGCTGCCGGGTCCGGCGTTCCGGATCGTCTGCTTCCCGAACTGCCGGTTGTTGGACCCGTCGAACGTCGAGTTGATGCCGCCCTTGCCCGACTTCAGGTACGCGGTGAGGTCGAACGGTTTCATCGACGATCCGGGGTTCTGCGGCGTGTTCGCCCAGTCACGGCCCTTGAGATCCTGGCCGTTCGGTCCCTTCACGATGGACGGGCCGCCGTAATACGCCTTCACCCCACCGGTTTTGGGGTCGACCGCGACGAGCGCGTTGAGCAGGTTCTCGTCGGTCTGGCCCTTCATCCCGTCGGCGACCGCCTGCTCGGCCGCGGCCTGCGCCTTCGGGTCGATGGTCGTGTAGACCTTGTAGCCGCCCGTGTAGTAGACGTCGTCGGTGATACCGTGCGCGGCCAGTTCTTCCTTGACCTTGTCGCGGATGAACGGGTTCACCACCCCGGCCTGCTGCTTGTCGGTCTGCGGGATCGGCGTCGGGAACTGCAGGTTCGCGCGGTCCGCGGCGGACAGGACGTTGTTCTGCACCATGCGGTTCAGCGCCACGTTCCAGCGTTCGTTCGCGACCTTCTCGTTCTCCGAGCGGCCCGGCTGCTGGATGAGACCCGCGAACAGTGCCGCCTCGGACGCGTTCAGTTCGCCCGCGGGCTTGCCGAAGAACGCCTGCGCGGCCGATTCGATCCCGTACGCGCCACGGCCGAAGTAGATGATGTTCAGGTACGCCGCGATGATGTCCTTCTTGTCGTACGTCTGGTTCATCTTGAAGGACTTGGCGAGTTCGGTCCATTTACGGGTGAGCGACGATTCGTCGTCCCCGCTGGCGACCTTGATGTACTGCTGGGAGATGGTCGAACCACCGCCCTTGCCCGCGGTCACCTGGTTGTAGACCGCGCGCAGGATGCCGCCGACGTCGAAGCCGGAGTTCGTCTCGAAGGAGGCGTCCTCGGTGGCGATGACGGCCTTCTTGACGATGTCCGGGATCTGCTCCGGCGTCAGGATCTGCCGGTTGCCACCCTTGGGTACGTCCTTGCCCATCTCGGTGTTGTCGGCGTAGAAATAGGTCACCGCCTGGCCCTGCTTGGCCGCGATGGTCTGCGGCGACGGGACGTCGACGATGAAGTAGGTGATCACGAACGCGATCGCCGGGACGACGAAGAAGAGGCAGAACAGCGCGAGCAGCACTCGCCGGATCCGTCTCCACCGGCGCTTCTTGCGCTGTGCCGGGCTGAGGATCGGTTTCCCGTCCTCGCCGACCTCCTGCTCGTACTGGTCGTCTTCGTAAGGCTCTTCGTAGCCGCGATCCGCGTCGTAGCGGTGCTCGGTGCCGTTGTGCTCGTGATGCGTGATGAGGTCCGGCTCGTGCTGCGGCGCGACGGGCGGCCGCTGCGAACGTCGCGGCGGTTGCTGGGGCTGCGGCGGTGGACCCTGTCGCTGCCACGGCGCCTGCCCCTGGCCCTGCTGGCCGGGGCCCGTTCGCTGCCCGTATCCCGGGGGCGGGCCCCCGGCGGGACGGCGGGGTGGTCCGGCCGGGCGTTGCGGACGACGTGCGGGGTCAGGGTCCTGACCTGGCCATCCGCCGTGGGGATCGTCGTTCACTTTGACGTCCTCCGAACCTTTCGTGGGTGAGCGCGGTCCTGCGGTCGCAGGTCTCCTTCTAGTTAAGACGTATCAAATCGGTTCAGGTTCATCGGTGTGACGAAAGAACGGGGTGCCGGACCGTCGCCCGGCAGCCACCAGCCGGTGGGCCCGGCGTCGCCGGGTGGCACGTCGAGCTGGAAATGACTCACTTGAGGCGTCGTCCGGTCGGCGACGATGTCCCGGACGATCACTTCCTCACGCCGGAACAGATCGCCCCGGATGCCCGGCGGTCACCGCCCGGTCCGTGCGGTGCCCCCGCAGGTCATGGCCATCGGTTACCACGAAAAAGGTGTGCCGGGCCAATGCCCGCCACACCTTCTTCAGTCGCTTCGCCCGGTCATCACGGATCTTCGGCGTTCGGGAACAACGGATCCGAAGTACCCGGCCCCGGCCTGGTCGGCCAAGAGGGTTTGGTCGGCTTCGTGGGTTTCGTCTCGGTCGTCTCGGGCGGCTCAGTGGGGGTGGTCGGCGTCGGGGTGGTCGACGGTGTCTCGGGCGGCGTCGACTTCTCCGGCGGTTTCTGGGCCGTCGTCGTCGGCACGTAACGTGCGTCCTTGCCGATCGGCTTGACCTTGCCGAACTTCTCCGACGGCTTGCCGGTCAGGTACCGGGACATGAAGTCTTCCCAGATCGGACCGGCGATCGTCCGGCCGAAGACCGGTTTGCCGCTCTTGTCGTGCAGCGGCTTGTTGCCGTCGCCGCCGACCCAAACCGAGGTCGAGATGGTCGGCGTGTAGCCCACCATCCAGGTCTGCGCGTTGCGGTCGCGGTAGCTCGCCGGGTCGCTGTCCTTGAAGTCGTACTGCTGCGTCCCGGTCTTGCCCGCGCAGTCGTGACCCTTCGGGCATTTCAGCTTCGAATACGGGATGACTTCTTCGAGCGCGTCCGTGACGTTGCCGGCGATCTGCTTGCTCTTGTCGGCGTCGTCACTGAAGGCGGGAGTGCCCTTGGGGGTCGTCTCGTCGAACTCGACCTCGTCCTGGGAGTTGGCCAGCTTGGCGACGAAGTGCTGTTTCTGCCGGACGCCTTCACCGGCGAAGGTGGCGAACCCGGCCGCCATGTCCTCGGCCGTGGTGACCGTGCCGCCACCGCCGAGGGCGATGTTGATGTCGGGGCTCAGCTTCGCCTTGCCACCGTCGGCCTCCACCATCACGCCGGCTTCCTTCGCGGCCTTCGCCACCGGGTCGATCTTCGTCTCGTTGCGGACCATGTCGTAGAACACGGTGTTCGCGGACACCTTCATCGCTTCGGCGACCGTGCATTGCGTGCCGCAGTTGGAGCTCTCGCCCGCGTTCCGGATCGTGCGGCCGTCGAACTTCCGGTTGTTGGAGCCGTCGAAGGTCTCGCCGAGCCCCTTGCCCATCTTGAGGAACGCGGTCAGGTCGAAGGCCTTGAACGCCGAACCGGGGTTGTGCGGCACGTTCGCCCAGTCGATGGCCTGGACGTCCTGGCCCTGCGCGTTCTTCGTCCAGTCCGGGCCACCCCAGTACGCGACCACACCGCCGGACTTGGGATCGATCGCGACCAGCGCGTTCAGGATGTTCTCGTCGGTCTGGCCCTTCATCCCCTCGGCGACGGACTCCTCGGCCATCTTCTGCGCCTTGGGGTCGATCGTCGTGGTGATCTTGAAACCGCCCTGGTGCAGCCGGTCCTGGTCGTAGCCGCGGGCTTCGAGTTCGTCGATCACCCGGTTGCGGATGTGCAGGCTCAGCGTCCCGGCGTCCTCGGCCTTGGCCTGCGCCTTCGGGATCGGCTTCGGGTACTCCGCGGTGGCGCGCTGACCCTGGTCGAGCCACTTGTTCGCGACCAACTGGTCCATCACGAAGTTCCAGCGTCGCTGCGCGTACGCGTCGTTCTCGGACTTGCTCGGACCCTGGATCAGGCCGGCGAGCAGAGCGGCCTCGGCGGAGCTGAGCTCCTTCGCGGGCTTCTTGAAGTAGGCCTGCGCGGCCGCCTCGATGCCGTTCGCGCCGCGGCCGAAGTAGATGGTGTTGAGGTAGGCGGTGATGATCTCCTCTTTGGACATCTGGTTGTTCATCTTGAAGGATTTAGCCAGCTCGGTCCATTTACGGGTGAGCGTCGGCGCCTCGTTGGCCGTGGCCTTCTTGATGTACTGCTGGGAGATCGTCGAACCGCCACCCTGGCCGCCGGTGACGTTGTTGTAGACCGCGCGCAGGATGCCGCCGACGTCGAAGCCGGAGTTCGTTTCGAACGACGAGTCCTCGGCCGCGTACACGGCGCGTTTCACCGCGTCCGGGATCTCGCCCGGCTGCAGGAGGTACCGGCTGCCGCCGCTGGCAGGCGCGATCTTGCCCATGGGACTGCCGTCGGCGTACGTCAGCGTGATCGGCTGGCTTTGCAGGGTCGCGATGCTTTCCTGTGACGGGACGTCCACCAGGAAGTAGGTGATGACGAACGCGATCGCCGGTACCACGACGAACAGGCCGAACATCGCGTAGAGCACCCGGCGGACGAGCTTCCAGCGGCGCTTCTTGCGCTGCTTCGGGGTAAGGACCTTCTTCTGGTCGCCGTCTTCGTCCTCGGCGGGTTCTTCGTCGTACTGGTCGTCGCCCTCGGCGCCGAGCGCCGCGCTTTCGTGACGATCGTCATAGCGATCGTCGTACGGGTCTTCGGTGCCGTTGTGCGCGTGGTGCGTGATGAGGTCCGGCTCGCGCTCGTACGGATCCGGTTCGACCGGGCGGACCAGCGCGGTCGGTTGATCGGCCGGTGCGGGAGGACGCCGGTTGCCGGGCGGAGGCGGCGGCGGACGGTGACCGACGGCGCCCTGCTGGGAACGCTGGGTTCCGGCACCGACGGGACCTCGTGCGGGCGGCGGCGGGGGTCCCTGCCTGCGCGGAGGCATGCCGTTGGGGCGGCGCGGGGCCGCGGGACGGCGCGGTTCTTCGTCGGACGGCCACTCCGGCCCGCCACCGTCACCGCCCGGCCACCGGGGATCCACGGAGTGTGGGGCCGCCGAGCGGGGGGTGCCGTTCGGGGGTGTCCGGCGCTGCGGGCGGCGCGGGGGTTCCTCGCCCGGCCAGCCGGGATCGTCGGTTTCACCCGGCCATTGGGCACGGCGAGGTGCATCAGGCTCCTGGCCTGGCCAGGAGCGGTTGCGGTCGTCGTTCACGAATGGGCCTCCCAGACCGGCGCTTCGGGGAACGCCGCTCTGTGGTCAACTGCGTTTTCGATACCCGTCACTGACCCGCTGTCCTCTGTGACCGGGTCCGTGGCCTGGTGGTTCCAGGATCTCCCGTTCCGAGGACGTAGGACCGCACCAGGTGGTTCCAGTGACAGCTCCGGCAGACCTCGACCTCGTAGACGGTGAACTCCGCGAAGAGCCCGTCCATCCGCGCCAGTTCGTCCGGCGTCTTGGCGGATCCGGCGACGTGCTTGAGCTCGTCGCCGTAGACCCAGGACACCAGGGTCAGTTCCTCCCGATGGCAGACGGGGCAGTCCTGCTCACCAGGTCGTCCGTGGAATTTCGCGGCCCGCAGGAGGTACGGACCCGCGTCGCAGACGTCGTATGTGCCGACCCGCCCGGAGTGGACGCCCTTGAGCAGCGCGCGCCGCTGTAAGGCGTAGTCCACGACCTGCCGCTGGTTTCGCACGTCAACAGAGTACGGGCTCTTGCTGTGTGGTCCACGCCCTGTTCCTGGCGGGACAGTGCGTGCGCGGTCGGACACGCCGACGATTCGATAACTCTCCGGTGAATTTCGTCGGTGCTCCCGCACTCGATCGGGGTTAGCTACACCACTTCGATGTATCGGCGCGATATAGTGGACCGGTAGGTTGACCGAACCGGTCTCGGTGGCCAACGCGACCGGTCGCGGTTTGTTCCCGGAAGGGGGTGCGGTGTGCTCGAGCTCGCGATCTTGGGGCTGTTGCACGAGACCCCCATGCACGGTTACGTGCTGCGCAAACGTTTGCATGAGACGCTCGGGATGTTCCGGACGTTCTCGTACGGCTCGCTCTACCCGACCCTGCGTCGGCTGCTCCGCGCCGGATACCTCGTCGAGGAGCTCGAAGAGGTGGAAGACCGGGTGTGGGCCCGTCGGGGCAAGCGGGTGTACAAGCTCACCGCCGAGGGCAAGGAACGGTTCGCCGAGCTGCTCGGCGACGCGGGCCCGCAGACTTGGGACGACGAAGGCTTCGGCGTCCACCTGGCGTTCTTCTCGAGGACGCCGGCCGACGTCAGGATGCGAATCCTGGAAGGCCGTCGTCGTCGGGTCGAGGAGCGCCGAGAAGGACTTCGGACGGCGATGGCGCGGGCCGAGGAGAAGATCGACCGCTATACCCGCGAGCTGCACCGGCTCGGGCTGGAGTCCAGCGAGCGGGAGGTGCGCTGGCTCAACGAGCTGATCGCGCACGAACAGGCCGAGCAGCGCGGACCGGAGACCTGAGGTGCTCTCCGTGCCCGCTGGGCACTACCTACAACTGTTGGACGAATTGAAGGAGAAACCGGCATGGGCGAGAACCGCCGCGTTCGGGTGGCCATCGTGGGCGTCGGCAACTGTGCGGCCTCGTTGGTCCAGGGCGTTCAGTACTACAGCGACGCGGATCCCAGCACCCGCGTGCCCGGTTTGATGCACGTCGAGTTCGGCGAGTACCACGTCCGCGACATCGAGTTCGTCGCCGCGTTCGACGTGGATGCCAAGAAGGTCAGCCGCGATCTGTCCGAGGCGATCTTCGCCAGCGAGAACAACACCATCAAGATCGCCGACGTGCCGCCGCTGGGTGTCACCGTGCAGCGTGGTCACACCTACGACGGTCTCGGCCGCTTCTACCGCGAGACCATCGAGGAGTCGGACGAGACCCCGGTCGACATCGTCGCCGCACTGCGCGAGGCCGAGGTCGACGTGCTCGTCTCCTACCTGCCGGTGGGCTCCGAAGACGCCGACAAGTTCTACGCGCAGGCGTGCATCGACGCTGGCGTGGCGTTCGTCAACGCGCTGCCGGTGTTCATCGCCTCCGACCCCGTGTGGGCGGAGAAGTTCCGCGCGGCGGGCGTTCCGATCGTCGGTGACGACATCAAGTCCCAGGTCGGCGCCACCATCACGCACCGTGTGCTCGCGAAGCTGTTCGAGGACCGCGGTGTCCAGCTCGACCGGACCATGCAGCTCAACGTGGGCGGGAACATGGACTTCCTGAACATGAAGGAGCTCGAGCGGCTCGAGTCGAAGAAGATCTCGAAGACCCAGTCGGTCACTTCGCAGGTCGACCGCGAGCTCGGCAAGGGCAACGTCCACATCGGACCGTCCGACTACGTGCAGTGGCTCGACGACCGCAAGTGGGCCTACGTCCGGCTCGAGGGCCGCGCCTTCGGCGACGTGCCGCTGAACCTGGAGTACAAGCTCGAGGTGTGGGACTCACCGAACTCGGCGGGCATCATCATCGACGCCGTGCGCGCCGCGAAGATCGCGAAGGACCGCGGCATCGGCGGTCCGATCCTCTCGGCTTCCTCGTACTTCATGAAGTCGCCGCCGGAACAGTACGACGACGCCACCGCGCGCGACGAGGTGGAACGTTTCATCGCCGGCGAGGCGTGAGCCCCCGCTAGCGTGAGATGAACGGGACTTTCATCGCAAATTTTGCGATGAAAGTCCCGTTCATCGCGTCTGGCGGCATCCGCGAGCCGAGCGGGAGACCGTCAGAGGGAGGCCCGGCCCAAAAGCCCGCTTCAGCCCAGCGGTGCCTGAAGCGCCTCCGGCAGGTCCGTGATCCTCTCGAGCACCGTCGTCCGCGCCAGCACCGAGGGATCCGGCGGGAAGTGCGGATTCGGCACCGCGTACACCGTCATCCCCGCGGCCAGTGCCGCGCGAAGCCCGTTCGTCGTGTCCTCCACGGCCGCACAGTTCTTCGGCTCCGCGCCCAGCAGCTCGGCCGCCCGCAAGTACACGTCTGGCGCCGGCTTCCTGGTGCCACGTTCATGACATACCTGGCTCATGGCACTTCGGCTTCCTCCCACGATGACCCTTCCCGACTCGCTGCTCGATCGCCTATTCGACCTGGCGAAGCGCGACGGCAAACCGAGTTTCATGTACGCGCGAATCTCCATGGACCGAGTCGGAGCGGGCATGGGGGTCGTCCGCCAACTCGAGGATCAATGCGACCTGTTCGAGCGTGTTGGGCTAAGACTCGCGGGCGTCTACGCCGACAACGACATCTCGGCCTACTCGGGCAAGAAGCGTCCGGACTACCTCCAGATGCTCGACGACGTCACGCGCCAGCGCGGTACGGCGGTGACGTCTTGGCACACGGACCGACTTCACCGCTCCCCCGTCGAACTCGAGCACTACATCGGGGTGTGCGAGCCGGTCGGGTGCATGACGTACACCGTCAAGGCGGGGCACCTCGACCTGTCGACCCCCGCGGGGCGGATGGTGGCTCGCCAACTCGGTGCCGTCGCCCGCTTCGAGAGCGAACACAAGGCAGATCGCATCCGTGCGGCGATGCACCAGAACGCCATGAAAGGCCAGTACAACGGAGGGTTGCGGCCGTTCGGCTTCGAGCCCGACGGCGAGACTGTCCGCTTCGAGGAAGCGGCCGAGATCATCGCGGGCACCGAGACCGTCCTCGCGGGCGGAAGCGTTCGAGGCTTGGTCATGGACGCGAACCGGCGGGGTATCGCTACTTCACAGGGCAATGAATGGGATACGCCTGGTTACCGTGACATGCTCCTGCGTCCGAGGAACGCGGGTTTGTCGGTCTACCGCGGCGAAATCGTCGGTAAAGCCGTGTGGGCGCCGATAGTGCCTGAAGAAACCTGGTACGCGCTTCGCGCGTTGCTCACGGACCCCAGGCGGCTCACGAACGCCGGAAACAATCGTGTGAAGTGGCTCGGCACCGGTCTCTACATCTGTGGCGTGTGCGAGTGGCCAGGAATGAAGATCGGGCGTGGTGCGCGCTCCGACTACCGCGGGTACAAGTGCGGTAGTCCGCTGCCTAAGAACGGAGTTCGGCATGTCGTCCGGCACGCGGAGTCGCTCGACAGCTTCGTCGAGAGGCTGCTCGTGGCTCGACTTTCCCAGCCCGACGCACGTGACCTACTTGTCGCGAGTGATCGAGCACAAGAGGTCGACACGGTCGCGATGCACAACGAGGCGAACGTGATGCGACAGCGGCTCGACGAGCTGTCGGCGATGTTCGCCGAGGGCACGATCACCGCGGCGCAGTTGCGTACCGGCACCCTCAAGTCGCGTGAGCGGCTCGACGCCATCGAGCACGACGTCATCGCCGCCGCGCAGGTTGATCCACTCGCCGGTGTCGCTGGCGCGCCTAACGTCGCCGACGTCTGGTTCGGCACCGAGCTGGACCGGTCGGACGGGCTCAGTGTCGGTCGGCGCCGAGCCATCCTTGACACAATGCTCTCGGTGACCGTGCTCAAGACCCGGCCCGGTCGCCATGCGAGCGGCCTTTACTTTTCGCCCGAGACGGTGCGTACTGAATGGAAAGAGCGCGCCGCGGCGTGACACGTGGCGTGCGATCGTCGGTGTATGACGAGCAGCACGCGAACGGCGGAGCGCGCCGAGGTCGACAAGTACATCGACCGGCTTGTCGCCGAGGCGCCTCCGCTTGATACCGAGCAGCGCGACCGGCTCGCCGTCCTTCTGAACCCGGCCCGGTCGGCTAGCGCACTCTGCGACGCCGAAGGTTCGCCGTAGCATCTACCCACGTGACCACGGAGCCCAACGGGCAAGAGCTGACGCGCTGGAAGATCCACGGCGAGCGACTCGTCGACGACACACGCCGCGACCGCGTGAGCATCGCCTCGGTCGAGCTGCCCGACGGGGTCACCTTTGAGCAGTGGGTATTTCGCATCCGCCCGGCCGCGATGATGGCTGTTCTTGACGGTCAAGATCGGGTGCTCATGCTTTGGCGGCACCGATTCATCATCGATCGGTGGGTGTGGGAGCTGCCCGGCGGCTACGTCAACCCGGACGAAGATCCCGCGGTTACCGCGGCGCGCGAGGTCGAGGAAGAGACCGGCTGGCGTCCGCTCGACGTCGAGCCGCTCGGCTCGTTGCAGCCCATCGTCGGCAGTGCTGACGCCGAGAACCTGCTGTACGTGGCTCGACGGTCCGAGTACATCGGCGAGCCCGAAGACATCAACGAAGCCGAGCGGGTCGCGTGGATTCCGCTCGATACGGTCCGGGACCGCATCACCAAGGGCGAGATTGTCGGCGCTGCGTCGCAGGTCGCGCTACTTCACGTGCTCGCGTTCTACCGCTGAGCCCTACGCCGGCGTGGGAACGCCAACGGCGCTCATCTGCGCGTAGACGGTGCGCACCCGGCGGTCGGTCCGGTAGGGAGAAAGGCGCCGACCAACGTCTGCGAGGTAGGCGCCGCCCCTGATCGACCGGACGTTCTCGCTCATCCGCACCGCCTTCGTCGCCTCGGCGCACGCTTCGTCGACGCGGCCTTGATCAGCGAGGATCGACGAGAGAAGTGCCGTGTTGAACAACCGGCCTCGGTCGTACCCGTCGCTCATGCTGAGCGACCGACGGGCGAACTGCTCGGCTTCCACAGAATGGCCGAGGTCGCGGAAGGTATGAGCGAACTTGGCCGACAGGTAGGCACTGTCGAAGTAGCTCAGCCACGCCGGCCCAGAGCCGGGCACGAACCGCTCGAAGGCGCGTTCGGCCTCGCCGAGTGCTGCGAAGCACGCATCTGTGTTTCCCTTGAGCGCCTGGCCGTGAGCCTCCAGCACCGCTGCCTCTGCTTGCAGTGCGACCAAGCCGGATCGTTTCGCCGTTCGCCTTGACGCGAGCGCCATATCGACGGCGGTGTCGCGAGACTGGTTGAAAGCGGCGTGGTGCGACATGGCGGCGAGCATCTCCGCCTCGAGCGCGTCGTCACCGGCGTCCTGCGACAGCTTCAACGCCTCGCGCAAGTGCCGTTGCCCTTCCGCTGCGTTGCCGACGTCGTAAGCGCTCCAGCCGGCGACCTGGTGCAACTCGGCGGCGGCTGCGGACAGTTCGTTCCGGGTCGCGGTCGTCCTGCTCGTGTCGTTCAGCATCGGCGTTACGCTCGATGTCAGGTAGCTGGTGATTGAAGTCGTTCCGCGGCTGTGTCCGCCACCGAAACGATTGTCGAGCTGGCGGAACGTCTCCGTCATGTGACGAACGATCTCGGCGTCGGTACTTCTGGGCTTAGGCGGTCCAGAGGCGGCCGCGGGGGTTGAGCCAAGCAATGACGCGCCAATCGCAGTGACGCCTACGCTTGCGGTCTTGAAAAACTGTCGCCGTTGCACGGCCTCGAGGCTAACCGCGACTCTCGGCTCGGCCGATTCTTCGAGCGTATGGGAAAAGCTGAACCAAAGCAGCGAGCGCGGCACATGCAGAGCCCTCGCCCAACGCTCGAGCTTGCGCAGGTCGCTCGGAGGCCGAGCGTCGTCAGCCTCGAGTCGGCTCACCTGCACTTGCGTGAGACCGAGCCACAGGCCGAGCGAGGCTTGCGAGACATGGGGATTCTGCTCTTGGCGGTAGGCCGCGAAGAACCAGCCGAAGTGACGCGCCTTGAGGGCGGTGCGGATGCTGTCCGCTTCCCAGAACGTGTCCGGCTGCGGCCGCGCTACATGCGAGATCAGCCGGCGAGTGCAGATGCCGCAGTGGTCGCTTACGCGGTCGCGAGCCAGTCGTGCGCCGCACGCCTCGCAGGTTCGCGCTGCTTTCCGCACCCTGGTCACCCCTCGTCCGCCGTTCAACGCGCAGTGTATGTGACTCACCACGCTATGTCGCGGATTCCATACGGGGCATGTATGGAATCCGGCATTAAGACGCTGTACCTGCCGGATCTCATGCGTCGCTGTCGTTTTCCGCGGGAGGTCTTCGGCGGACGCTCAGTGCATGTACGAGGTAGCGCACGGTAACAACGCCACGCGGCGCTACGTCGCGGCCGAGACCGTGCTCGCTTCCTTGTCGGGCAGGAGTCGGCCGAACCGTGCGACGACCGAAAGCCGGAAGGCATGTCCGGCGATCCCCTCGAATTCGTGGCGGGTGCGGAGCGTGGGCCCCTCGGCCCTCCGCATTCGCCACGTTCCATCGCTGCGGCCGCCGACGTGTACGTGGTCGCACTCAAGGGAGAAGATCATGTGGACGAGTGAAGACGCCCTTAAAGAGCTGGTCTCCCGCAACTTTCGAGCTATCCAACTTGCCGGTTCGCCAGGACAACCCGAAATGATGTTGTTCTCGCGAGGGTGGGAAGAGCCCTTTATGGACGAGGTCATAGTCAGGGGCGAAGACGACGCGACGGCCTGTCGGCGCCGTCTCGCGGACGACGTCGACTTGCTCGAGCGCAAAGACTATGTCTGGTACGCGGATGGCTCAGTCGTCGAGGTCGTCGACGAGTTGATCTTTCGCCTTCCGCACCCTGCGAATCCCCAAGCTCCAAAGCTGGTGCTCCCTACTCTGGGCACTCTTTGGCTCCCGCCTGGTGCTCGAACCAAAGTTCGCGCGTAGCACTCGCCATCCTCTGACTGTGGGGTGTTCTATGTCTACCGTTACGATTGTCGGCGCGGGTTTCGTCGTGGCGCTCGTGGTTTGCGTTGTGGCTTTCCTGCGATGTTTTGCTTTCGGCTCAATTTCGGGCCGACACGCGCTCGGCGTGCCGCGCGAGACTCAGGTGTGGCCCGTCGAGGTTGTCAAGTTGGGTGACGTCATCTGTGTCCCAATCGAATTGGAAATAGTCGATAAGTATGGTCTCGGGCTGAGCGTTGATGACGATTACCCGTCCGACTTCATCGGTGCGAGGCCATATCTCGAAGAGTACTGGCGAACTTCGGGACGTCATCTCGTTGATCAGACGGTAGAGTTCGCCGCTTTTCGCTGGATTGATGAGGACCTCGAATATAAAAGCGTGAGCGGAGAGCTTGAGTCCTTTCCTCGTTTCAGAGAAGGGGAAGGCGACGACGATAGATCTCACGCGGCCTCGGCTCTGGCGGCCGCGTAATGACACGCGGATGCAACGGCGGAGCCGAATTGGTGGGCTGTCAGGGCGGAAAGTATCCGACTGAACAGAAGCAGAGGAGGCAGGTATGCCAACAGAGGTGCAAGGTGTCGGGACTTTCCCGGCGTCGGATCACTTCCCACTCGGGCGACCGTTTGGAGCAGTGGATACGAGCGACGAGCGTCCGTCTCACGCGCGGCCATTCGGGCTCACGCTCGCCGTGCGACCCCGGGTAAGCACGAGTCTCGAGACGGACAGGCTCGGCTACGACTCCGATCGACAGATCGGTCTGATTCGGGAGGGTGACGACATGGTGCCGCTCGCCAAGCACACTGACGGGCAGACGAACACCCAGACGAACGCGGACGGGCAACACGGTCCGGACAGCGACACCGACGCTCGGGAGGACTGAGCCGTGACTGCTGCGCGGTCCGTCCTTGTCCTGACACACACGTTCGACCCGACGGCCGACTATGTCGTCGCCGAGTTGAACCGTCGTGAGGTTCCGGTGTTTCGGTGCGACGTCGCGGACTTCCCCGAGAGTATGTCGGTGGGCGCCGAGTTGTCCGGCGCGGCGTGGTCGGGACAGCTACGGACCGCGCAGCGTGCGCTCGACCTCGACGACGTCGCCGGCATCTACTACCGGCGCCCGACGGCCTTCGATCTTCACTCGGAGATGAGCGAGCCCGAACGCAACTGGGCGGCGTCGCAGGCTCGGCTCGGTTTCGGCGGTCTGCTCGCCGCGGTCGAGCCCTGGCTCAACCATCCTCACCAGATCGGCCTAGCCGAATACAAGCCCGTTCAGCTTCGTGCCGCTGCGCGGTGCGGGCTGCGCGTACCGCGAACCCTCGTCACCAACGATCCGAAGCAAGCGCGGCGGTTCGTCGAAGAACTCGGCGACGTGGTGAGCAAGCCGTTTACCAGCCGCGGAGTTTCTGACGCCGAGGGTTACCGGGTTCCCTACGCGTGCAAGGTGACTGCCGAACAATGCGATAACGAGAACATCGCCCGAACCATGCACATGTTCCAACAATGGGTGCCGAAACACTACGAGGTGCGGCTAACCGTCGTTGACGACGAATTTTTTGCCGCACGAATCGATGCGGCAACGGCCGAGGCCGCCGAGGATTGGCGTACCGACTACGCGGCCTTGAGTTACTCGGTGATCGAGACACCGAACTTCGTGCGTAGTCGCGCGCGATCCCTGCTTGACCTGCTCGGCCTCCGGTTCGGCGCGTTGGATTTCGTGGTCACTCCGGCTGGCGACTGGTCCTTTTTGGAATGCAACCCCAACGGTCAATGGGCATGGATTGAAGACGAGACAAGTATGCCCATCGCGGCCGCGCTCGCGGATGCCTTAGAAGGAAGAGGAAAAACTCTTGACCGACAGTAAAGAACATCGAGTGCGCTTCGTGGCGCAACTCGTCGAGTCGGGCGCGCTCGATGATCCGGCGTGGCGAAACGTGTTCGCACAGGTGCCACGGCACGAATTCGTGCCGTACTACTTCGAGTCGCGTCGCGACCGGCCAGGCTGGACGCTGGTCGAGGAACCGGCCGACGAGTGGCTCGCCGGCGTCTACGGCGTCGATCACCTGGTCACGCAGGTGGGAGGCGACGACAAGAACGTCGATGCGGCCAGGCGCGGCGAACGTGTCGAGGGGCCGCCTACCTCGTCGAGCAGTGCCCCCGGCCTGATGGCTCGCATGTTGCGGGCGCTCAACCTGGACGGCCGCGAGCAGGTTCTCGAGATCGGCACCGGCACGGGATACAACGCGGCGTTGCTCTGCGAGCGGTTGGGCTCGGACCGAGTAACGACAGTCGATGTCGACGAGGGCCTCGTCGACCACGCGCGCGAACGGCTCTCGGCCCTTGGCTACAAGCCGGGGGCTGTCGCCGCTGATGGCTCGAAGGGAGTGCCCGACGGGGCACCGTACGACCGAGTGATCGCTACCGTTGGACTTCGATCGGTCCCGCAAGCGTGGATCGAGCAGACTCGAACCGGCGGCATGATCGTCGTTCCGCTCGACCGACTCGGCCGGGGCGGGTTGCTCGCGCGGCTGACCGTGCACTCGGATCACAGCGCGGAAGGCTTCTTCTTACCGAACTACGGCGGCTTCATGCCGGTCCGCGTGAACCAGGCCGCGCCCGCGCAGCAAGCCCTACGCGAGGTCGGACCGGAGGAGGGCGAGAGCAAGGCGAGCCCGTTGCCGGTCGACCTGGTCACCGACTCCGCCCACCCCTTCGAGTTCTTCGGCGCGCTCACGATCCCCGGCGATGGCTGGGAATCTGTCGGATTCACACCCAGCGGTGGCGGCCTGCCCGAAACATGGCTGGCTCAGAACGATGGGTCCTGGGTGCGCCACGTGACCACCGAGGACAGCGTGCATATGGTGCGGCAAGGCGGTCCCCGGCGGCTCTGGGATGAGGTCGAGAAGGCGCACGCCGAGTGGACTGAACTGGGACAGCCGGAACGCGCCCGGTTCGGCCTCACCGTGTCTCGCGGGCATCACGTGGCCTGGCTCGACGAGCCGCACGGGCCGCACAACTGGACTCTTGCGACGTAGCAAATGAGGCGCAGTCACCCCGGAACAATCTCGAAACTGAGGATAAGCCGTGATGTGTTCTACAGATTCGCCTGATCCCCCGCAGGAGACCAAAGCCCCCGCGCCCGCCGTATCGCCGGGTGAAGCGGCACAGGTGGCCTCCGACTGTCTAGCCGAAGTGGGTTCGTCGCTTGCGGAGACGGCCGAGCGTCTGCGTGAGGCGATTGAGGCCGGTACTGTGCCGCCCAAGGCAGCGGCGAGGATGATCTCGCGCCTGGAAGAAGCCGCGGTCAAGGCGTCCGAGGTGCCGATGTCGCCGCAGGGGTGACCGCGCTCATAGGTAGGACTACTCGGGTAGGCGTGAGTACAACGCCGCTACCTGCTGCTCTCCCCTGGTTTTGATCGCTTGGGTTGTTGAACCGGTCTGTTCTGCTCCCGTAGTGTGATCGCTTGACTACCAGGGCAGGGGAGGGCTCATGGCTGGCTATGACGTGGTGATCGAGAAAGTCAGAGGGACCGGGCAAGCGGCTACGCGGGTCGCGGACGGTCTGCGTGGGGCGAAGTGCTCGGCGACGGTGCCGGTTGGTGACGCTGGTATGCCGGGAGCGCGATGTGTGGGCAAGCTCGCCGAGGTCAAGCAGGTATTGCAGGATCGTGAGCAGGGGTATGAGCGGCGTCTCGACGCGCACGCGTCGAGCATGGCGAAGGCCGCCGATCTCTACAGCAGTCGCGAGGACGCCGCGACAGCGGATCTGTCTATCCCGGTGCAGTCCACGGGCGGGCGGAAGCCGGTCTGATGGTCACTTGGGCTGAGGTCACTCGATGGGATTCCGCTCCCCTGCAAGGCGCGGTCGGTGAGGTCAACGCCGCGTACAACAAGGTCGTCGCGTGCTCGGACGACCTGCGCGGTATCAACACAGCCGACGGCTGGCACGGCGAGGCCGCCGGCGCGGCCGCGAACGAGGTCAATCAGGTCATCGACGGCCTGGAGGAGTACGCCGCCGAGGTCGCCTCGCTGCGTCGTAGCGCGGGGGACGTTGGGGACGCGATCAGCGGTGTCATGAACGGTGTCAAGGAGGTCGAGGGTCTCGCCCGCGCGCACCACTTCACCATCGGCGGTGACGGGGCCGTCAACGACAACGGGCCGCCCCCGGACACCCCAGAGGATCAGAAAGAAGCCGTCGCCCGCGAACGGGCGACGATCGCGGCGGAACTACGCGATCGCGTCTCCGAAGTCCTCAAGAGCGCGACCGACATCGATGACGACTTCTGTCTCGTGCTCGACCGGATCGTGTCCGGACAGACCATCGACGCGACCGGCAACGACAACGAGAACACCTCACTTGCTGCGGCCGGTAACTCCGGTGCCGCCATGGGATCACTCAGCATCCCCGCGCCACCGCCCGAGGGAGCCACTCCCGCACAGAACGCCGCCTACTGGGCGACCCTGAGCGAAGCGCAGCGAACCCGGCTGGCCACGGACCGCCCGGAACTCGTCGGACCACGAGACGGCTTCTCCGCGAAGCAACGCGACACCGCCAACCGAATTATCTTCGAGCAGCAACGTGCTGACCTGCAACAACAACGAGCCGAGCTACAGCGGAAGATCAACGAGTTTCCCCGGAACGGCGCAGGCGAGATCAAGCTCAACGACCAGCGGGAGTTCGACGCGCTCAAGTCGCAACTTAGGGATACGGACAAGAGAATTAACGGCATGAACGCCCTTGGAGATCGCCTAAATCAACCGGATGATACGCCGGACGATCAGAAGAACTACCTCCTTGGGATTGACAGCAGTGGCGACGGGAAGGCGATTCTCGCCAAGGGAAATCCCGACACTTCTGAAAATGTTGCTACATACGTGCCAGGGACGACGGCAGACCTTCCCACGTTCGGTGATGAGGCGGGCAGGGCTGAGGCTATGCAGCGTGCCGCTGCAATGTCGGGTTCGCCGTCAACGTCGGTCATCACCTGGCTCGGCTATGATGCGCCGGACGCAATTCCCAATGCGATCAGCGAGGACTACGCGAACGCGGCGGTTAAGCCACTCGACAACTTCCAAGATGGCTTGCGTGAGAGTCATAAAGGATTGCCGTCTCATAACACAATTGTTGGTCACAGTTACGGATCGACAGTAATTGGATATGCGGCGCGTGGCGGAAATGAACTAGCGGTGGACGAATTTATTGCCGTAGGAAGCCCTGGTGTTGGAGTCTACGATGCCAAAAATCTCGGGGTTCCACACGGGCATGTCTGGGCGACGGCGGCAGAGAATGATCCCGTTCCAATTACTGGGGCATTTACCGGGAACCCTACCGACCCCGGGTTCAATGGCAATGTCTTCAAAGCGAATCCTGGCGATTCGTCCCTTGTTGGCTACAACGTTAACGCGCACAGTCAATACTGGGACCCTAACAATCCCGCATTGGTCAATATGGGTGATATCATCGCCGGACATCAACCAACCGTTCGCTAGGGAAGTGTAATGAAACGTCAAGCTGCGATGCACTTTGCCCTTGCGTTGACAGTTGGTGCCCTTCTTGCGTCATGCAGTCAAGGAAGTGAAGGTCGGGACCCGGAAGTGAATACAACCATCACTGCGCAAGCTGCTATTGGGAAGACTGATCAATATATCGAAATGGCACGACAGGCATTGTCTGCCGAGGCGCGGCTGATCAGCCCTTTCAAGCAGGACAGCATTACGTGCACGGACCCTGCAAGTAGCACGGCTAAGGGGCGCGTGATGGTTTCGCATAACTACGAAGTTGCTGGCCTGTCTCCGGGTGACCCCGCGCAGCACTATGCAAAGATCCGAGATTGGTGGGCGAAGAACAGCTTTCGTGTGACGCAAGACAGTCAAAACGGGGGGTATGTACTCGCCGAAAACAGCTCAGATGGATTCACTATGATGCTTCGAGTCAATCAAGGCGGAAAAATCTACCTCGGTGTCAGTTCTCCCTGTGTTTGGCCCAATGGTACGCCAGAACCAAAGAATTAGATCGAGCATTTCGGTGCGTCCCGGAGCTGGTCAGCTAAATGCCAACGCAACAGAGCCCCACTCCCGAGTGATCGGGAGTGGGGCTCTGTTTGCTTTCGCGATAGGGTGATTCGGCGGGCCCCACTACCTCCCTCCCCCTCGGGTGTCGGGACCCGCGTTCAGGTTGTTTAGGTGGTCGCTTGGATGAAGACGTTCACGGGTGATGCGCAGGAGTATTCGATGTGGACTTTGGATGTGCCGCGGGGGATGGGGATGGCTTCGCCTTCTTTGACTTCTGTGCGCCAGTTGACAGGGTCTCCGCCGGTTCCGGCGCCGGGGGTGGGGCTCCAGTTGTAGAGGTGGCCGCCGAAGATCGTGGTTTTGGCGGCGAAGATCAGCTTGACGTTCGCGTCGGGCGGAACGGCGAGAATCTCGTAGCTGCTCGTCATCGCAGGGGGCAGGGTTGGCATGTTGTCCTCCGTCATCAGGATGCGGCCCTTGGTAGCCGGCGGGGGGTTGGTAGAAAGGCGGGCGGCGACGGCCGCGACGCGTGCGTGGGTTGCGTTGATTTCGAAGTGCATTTCGTCGGCGCGGCCGGTGTAGTCGCCGCCCCAGCGCACGACGTTGTCGACCTCGGCGAGAATCCGATGGATCTCGGCTCGCTGCGCTGGGGTGAAGGTGTTTCGGGCGCCGAGGGGATGTCGGGTGGCGTTGAAGTCGACCGCGGTCGCCGACGCATGATTCGACGTGCTGGTGCCGCCGCGGATGGGCCGGTTGGCATAGCCCCAGTCGTCGAGTTCGCCGCGGCTGGATTTCAGGTCGATGTCTTCGACGCGCTTGTCGAACTGGTTGGCGACGTACATCAGGACGTCGCCAGCTGGGCCGTCGGCGACGGTGAGCCGGACAGAGCTGCCCGGGATCGTGCGTGCTCGGCGGGCCGGATCGACCGGCCAGCCGTTCTGTGAAACGGCCATGTGTCACCCCGTTCTGTTGTGTGGGTTGGGTTTCGCAGGGTCGGCGACGGCGTTCTCGACGCGGTCGATCGCATCGCGCAGGCTCACGCCGGAGTTGGGGTGTAGTTCGTGCTCGACCCGGTCGACGCGCTCGACCAGGCCGCGGACGTCGTCGCGCGTGGCGGCGCCGTCGGTTTCGATAGCGGATATGCGTTCCATGACGCCGGGGCGCGCGGAGACGCCGTCACGTTCGGGCTCGCCGAACCAGTCGTCGGCGAAGTGCACGAGCCGGCGTAAACCGCGGCCAGCGTTGCGGGCCGCGGTCCAGATTCGACGAATGATCAGGTAGGCGGCCGCGGTGACACCGACTGTCCCGGCGATGTCGAGCGCGCCGAGATCGGCGAGATTCACGGGCTGGTTTCCTTGAGGTAAAAGGGTATGTCGGCATGGCCGTGTGCACGGCTGGTCATGCTGTGGCGGCTATTGCAGGTAGCAGGAGAGGACTTGGCAGGCGATCGCACCGGCGCCCGACGCGGACGCGGTCACGGTGACTTTCACCCAGTCTTGGCCGACGAAGTCCTTGACGCTGAACCGTCCTTGGCGGCCGCCTGTCGCGCCGGAATTCACGTTCCACGAACCGACTTCGGTGTTGGCGAACTTCAGGCGATAGGTGACGTTGGGCGTCGCGACCGACCGGCCCCACACGCCCTCGATCGTGACCCACGGGTGTGAGACGGACGCGCGGCCTTCCCACAGAACGGTTTCACCCGACAGACGCGCGGTATCGATATCCATATAGTCGAACGTTTCACCGAGACCGGGATCGGTGGTGTAGGTGTGGGTGGTGAACTTCGGGTAGAGCGCGATAGGTAGCCACGGCCGGGCGAGCCCGGCACCGACCTCGGCGCTGTCGGACATGATGATGCGGCCGGTGCCATCGGTGAGCGCCCAGAACTGGCCGTCGAAGTTCGGTGCCTTGTAGGTGTAGAGCACGGGGGCGCCGCCTTCGCGGCGAATGCGGATGATCTGGTCACCGGCGGGACTCGGTCCGATGTAGAGGATCTGTACGCCGTCGGAGTCGGTCATCTTGATGTAGCTGTCGTCGACGAGGGTCAAGCCGCCGCGGGAGATGATCGCGGAGGACAGCCCGACTTTCTTGCGGACCGCAGAGAGTTCGCGTTCGAGTTTGATAACGCGGTCGATGAGGTTTGACGGTTGGTTGACCTGCATCAGGCGGCGTCCTCAATGAGCGGGCTCATGGTGATGTCGACGGTTTCGGTGGTTTCGCCGGGCGTGTACTGCGCGTCGACGATCCGCATCGCGGTGTCGAGGCCCTGGCGCATGAAGTTGTCGCGGATGACGACTCGGACGTCGTCGCCGGTGTCCCAGTCCCCGACGTAGGGCGCGGCGTCGCCCCGGACGGTGAGGGCGGGGAGCACGACGGGCAGGCGGGCGACGAGCTGGTCAGCGGCCGCGTGCCCGCGCAGGGTGTCGGCGTCTGACACGCTGGTGTAGCCCTGCTCGGTTTCCAGCAGTGGCCAGCGTCGCGCGTACTTGCCCCGGTCCTCGGTGACGGCGATCGGGGTTCCCTCGGCCATGCCGTCACCGGTCGCGAACGTGCGGGTGGCCATTCGCGTAGCGTCGGACGGCCACACATAGTTGATGATGTTGCCGCCGGTTTCCCAGACATGCGCGGTGCCGGTCTGGCCGAGTCGAGGGGTGCCTACGCGCATGATCCGGCGCACGCGACCGGCGGTGCCTGCGGTGACGCCGAACATGATGTCGGGGCCGTCGAGCACGCTGGAGAGTTGCCGCAGGGCCTCGCCGGTGTCTTTCAGCTCGTGTCCGGGGTACTCGCGGTCGCGGTAGAGGAACGAGGCGGTGTCGTCGAATTCGACGCCAATGTCGCCGCCGGTGTGCGACTGCGCCAGCCGTACGAGGTCGCGCGCTATGTGGTTCTGCTCGGCGTCGTTGTAGGCGGTGGTGAGGCGGGCGACCTGGTCGACGGCGACGGTGTCCGGTAGCGGCGGGAGAACCTTGCGGTGATCGAAATATGACCACCAGTCGGCACCTTGGATCTCGACTTTGTGTGCGCTGCTGTCGTATTTGCGGGTCCAGATCAACCCGCCCCACATCGGTCGGCCGTCGCGCACGATGTAGAGCGCGCGCCGGGCGGGCATGGTTAGCTCGTACGGATCGCGGTTAGTCGTCGACGGATGCCTCGAGAGATCCCACGTTCCGGAGAACTTCCCGGCATCGTTCAACGGCTTGTTGTATTTGACGCCGGTCAGGGGTAGTTCGTCGAGCACGCGCCCGGTGCGTAGGTCGGCGATGAGGTAGACGTAGGTGGGCAGTGAGGCCACGGTGCCCCCTTCTACGGTCCGGTACCGATGTCCTCGACGACTAGGGCCCGCCGGTCACCGCCGCCCTCGAGTAGCAGCGTCGGCGTGCCGGTGCTGTTGGCTGTCGCGGTGACGCCGAACGTGCGGGTTTCGGTGGTCGTGGCGGTGTAGGTGTTGGACACCTGGAGTGGCTGATACGTCCCGGGGTTCACCAGCAGGTTGAAACTCCGTAGGGCAGTGCTGTTCGTGGTGATCGAGTTGCCGGACGCGTGGCGAATCCATCCGCTGCTGTTTGGCGGGCCGAGCGCGGTCGCGGCGTAGTTCGCGTTCCACTCCACCCGGTACTTGCGGCCGGCGACCACCTTCACCGTGACCGACTCGAGTACGACGTGCGCGGTCACGTTGTCCGGGCTGCCGCGCTTCACCTCGCCGACGAGGCCGCGAGGAAGTGAGCTGCCGAGGTACTCGAGCCAGCCGAGCGCGGAGTCGTAGCGATACAACACTCCGTTGTCGAGCCGGATCACGAACTGACCCGGGTACGGCGCGGCGATGGCGTCGCGTTCGTTCGCGTCGCGGACGGGCAGGATGCCACCGGCGGCGACGAGCCGGCCTGGGCGAAGGTCGTCGATCATGGCGTCGGTGACCGCGGTCGCGCCGGCCGTGACGCGTACCCGCGCCAACGTGAAGTAGTCGTCTGAGCCGCTCGGAATCGGGTCGCGTGGGGTGGCCGAGGCTTTGCCGCGCGAGATCCGGACGTCGAACTTTGTCGCGGTGTCGAGGTAGAACTCGTCGGATTGCTGAGCGAGGACCAGGTCGTATCGGTCGTTCGCCGGATCGGCGGGGACGGCCAGGATGTCGAGCGTCTTCGGTGAATCGAGCGTCGCCAGGTAGGAGCCGAGCCCGCGGGTGGCGCGTATCGCGCCCTGAAACGCTTCGACGATCACCGACCCGGTCGCGGTCGGCGTGCTCTGGTGAACCTTTCCGGGGTCTCCAGGGCCGACGCGGATGCCGTTACGGGCGGACACGGCGGATGTGCCTGGGGTGAGCAGGGCGGACACGGCTAGGCGCGCGTCTTCGGTGGTGATGAGTGGGCGTTCGGTGGACCCGACGGCCCATGAGTTGCGCTCGGGCATAACTGAACCTCCTTGCTCACATGGCGGTGTTGTGGACGGCCACCGACAGAAGCGCGTCGGAACTCGTTGCGGTAGAAGCGAAAACAGCCTGAGTCGACACGCCAGGTGGGAAGCTGAACCACCCGCGGGTGAAGAGCCGGTCGGACGCCGAGACACCACTGTCGGCGAACAGCACGGTTCGGGCGAGCGTGTCGACCTCGACGGATTGACCGGCCGGGATCGTCCAATCCGGGTCGAACTCGAGGGCCTGCCCGGTATCGCGCCGTGTGATGGACGGGCCACGGACAGGACCGGTAATGCGCCAGAGCGGCCACGCCTCGGCGCTGCCGGCGTTGGTCCAGGTGATGACACCGCCGCGAACGGCGGCGCCGAACGGCATCGGGAACGCCACCGGAAACCCGAGGCCACCCGTGCCGACGGCGCCGAGCGGAGTCGACGCCGTATACGCGGGAAGCTCGAGCAACCGCGGGTCGGTCGCGACCCATTGCAGCGCTCCGGCGACATACCCGACGTCGAACGAGAGCCCAGTCGGGACCTGCCGTCGGGTACATCTGGCGGTGACCATCCAGCGCTGCCCGTGCAACCGGATCACGAGCGGTTCCTCGTCGGGGTTCTCGGCCGGCGTGGTGACCCCGCGCAGCAGGTCGACCGCGGCCGTGTATTGCTCGCGCGTGGCGCGCCGAGCCGAGATCACGAACGAGTAGGAGATCGTGCGCGACTGCGCGAGTAACTGCCCCGGAAACGCGCCGTGTTGTCCGGGCCGGTCGACGTCGCCGCCGCGCATCTGCGGCAGGTCGAGCCATCCCTCGAGGGCGCGCCACCCGTATGCCGTACCGGCGCCGAGCAGGATGCCGCGCCACTCGAGTTGTCCGTCGCGGGTGATCAGGTCTCCGGCCGCCACTACCCACCCCCTCGGCTCAACCAGTCCAGCTCGCCGGCGATGTCGGCCGGCGACTGCGCCGGCGTCGCGTGGAACTGGTCAATGTGGACGGTCGCGCGGCTCCCGGTCGTCGAGTACGCGCCGGCCGCACCAGCGGCGCCGGTGCCGGGCGTTCCGGCGAATGCGAGCGCTGGCGTGGTCAAGCCGGCCGCCATCGTGTCCGACACGCGGGTCGCGAGATCGGACGCCGAGCGCAGCGCGACGCCGGCCGCCTTGTCGATACCGCCGGCCAGACCGGGCGGAATCCACTTGCCGATACCGGCGAACACGGTCGACGGGGAGTTGATCCCGAGAATGTCCTTAGCCCACCCAGGAAGCAGATCCCCGAAGAAGGCGAGCACCTTGTCTTTGAGCCACCCTGCGGCGTTCTGGATTCCGCGCCACAAACCGGAAAGCAGGTCCTTACCCGCGTTGAGCAGCAGAGAACCAAAGTCACCGAGCGCGCCGAGCACCCGCCCCGGTAAGCCCGCAAGCCAGTTCGCCAGCTCGAGGGCTTTGCCGATCGCGGCGTCTTTCACGCGGCCGAACCATTCGCCGACTTTGCCCGGCAGCGACGCGAACCAGCCGACGGCGTCCAGGACCCAGTTCACCGCGGTCTCGACCGCGGCCACGATGGTGTCCCAATGCTTGATGATCAGACCGGGCAAGCTCCAGTTGAGGAACAGCTCGACCATGAAGTCGACCGCGCCGGAGATCAGATTGCCGATCCAGTCGAGCGCCGCGCCGATCGCGGAGGTGATCGTGTCCCAGTTCGAGATGATCAGCACCGCGAGCAGCGCGACCGCGGTAGCGATCAGAAAGAACGGGTTCGTCATCATCGCCAGCCGGAGGGCGTTGAAAACCGTGGTCGCCGTGCGGAACGCGGTCGAGAGGCCACCGACAAGCGTCGTGAGCGGACCAGCGGCCACGGCGACAGTGGCAAGCCCGATCGCCAACGGGCCGAGCCACGTCATGTTGTCGGACAGGAAACCGGCCAGCATCGCCAGAAGCGGGCCAGCGACCTGAAGCGCCGCGGCCAGAACGGTACCGATCTGGCTCGCCAGCGTGGCCAGACCAGGAGCCAGGGCGACGACGGCCGGCTCGAGCGACGTCACGGCCGAGGCCAGTCCGCCCGCCAAGCTCTGCGCGACCGCGGCGACCACCGGTGCCAGGGCGGCGAGCACACTGCCCAGCGGGGCGACGGCGGGTGCCAGCGAAGCGAGCGCGGCGCCGAGCTGCGGGCCGAGCGTGGCTATCGCCGGGCCGACGTCGGACACCAGAACGCGCCCGATCTCGGCGAAAACCGGGGCCAAGCCCCGGGCGGCCGCGGCGATGCCGCCGAAAACCTGTTGTAGCAGGGTGGCGCCCTGCGCGGAGTTCAGGAAGTCCCGCACGGCGCCGGTCGCCTGCACGAGCACGTCGAGCGTCGACACGCCGCTCGTCGACATCGCCGAGAAGACGGCCGAGATGATGCCGCCGACGTTGCCGGCGAGCTGGCCGAGCTGCTGTAGCGCGTTGAGCCCGTTGCGCATCCACGTCTCGAGCTGCTCGGACTCGCGCGCCGCGGCGATGAATGCGGCGAACCGCTCGGCGGCCGAGCCGGCGCCGGTGGTGAGGTCGGCGAACACGGACGAGCCGACGGTCGCCACGTCGCGGAACACCTGCGCGAGTGGCTGCGTGGTCTCGCTCAGGTTGGCGACTGCGGTCGAACTGTTGTCAAAGATCGTCGCCACGTCGCGCCCGGTCTGCGCTTCGCGCAGGAACGCGGCGAGGCCGGCGGCGCCGACGCCGAAACTCGAGGCGACGTCGGTCATGCCGCGCTTGAGAATCGGGAGGTACTGCGCGCCGAGCTGGCGCACCACGTCGCCCATCTCGGAGAACAGCTCTTGCTGCACCGAGCGTTTGACCGCGTCCCACGCCGGCGCCAAGGCGCGCACGGCTTTCGCCGTGTCGCGTGCGGCCGGGGCGAGTTTCGCGGTGGCCTCGGCGAACTTCGCCGGGTCGTCGATCGCCTTCAAGGCGTCGCCGAACCCGGACAACCCGACCTTGAGCGAGGCCAGTGCGGCACCGCCCGCGACCGCGGCGCCCGGCAGGATCAGCAGCGCGCCTGACGCGGTGACGATGCCGCCGCCGAGTACGCCGAGTGCGCTGCCGGCGAGGTTGGCCGCGCCGGCGAGCGCGCCGACCTTGAGCGCGCTCGCGCCCGCGGAGAGCGCCATGTCGCGCGCGGACTTGCCCGCGCGCACGAGTGCGTTGTCGTAGACGTCGGTGTCGCGCGCCGCGGCGGCGAACCGGGCGCGGGCCTGCGCGAGTTTGCCGGCGACGCCCTTGTCGTCGATGCGGAGATACCCGACAAGCTCGCCGATGGTGAGCGCCACGCGACCACCCCCGCCCGCTGCTTGTCAGGGGCGGGGGCGGTCAGCCTCCGCGTATAGAGCTCGGCGTAGCCGGCTCGCGTCGGTGGAGAACAGACCGGCGATGCGGATGCGTAGCCAGCGCCACGAGCGGGCGCGCAGTAGGCCGGGCGTCTCGAGGTCGACGCCGTAGATTTCGTGCAGGTCTAGCTCGACGAGCGACCAGCGCTCGAGGATTTGCCGCCACTGGGGGCCGGTGCCGGTGCCGTCTTCCGTGTCCGGGTCGTACCACTCCCGGATGCCCGTTGCGGGGTCGATCGGGCCGCCGCGCGACGGCTCGCCCGATTCCCCGCCGAGGCTTCCGGGCGGCCGCCGGCGTTCCAGTACGCCTCGGCGGCCTCCGGGCTCTGGGTGTGGTGCAGAAACGCCGTCATGCCGGCGACCTTGAACCGCGGCCACGCGACACCGTCGGCGACCAGCTCGTCGTAGACCGTGCCGAGCGCCTTGCGGTACATGTCGATTTCCTGCGCGTCCGACAGCAACTCGCCGCCCGGCTCTGGCACCGACAGCTCGCCGGCGTCGGGGTCGTCCTCGTGCGCCTTGACCGCGGCCGCCACTCCGAACATCCAGTCGTGAAGCCGCTGCAATCGCAGACCGGTCTCGGCGTCGACCGGCGGCACCGTGTAGACCGTGCCGCCGATGGGCAGCTCGAGCCCGCCGTCGAGCAGGTCGTCGAGATCCCGATACGCCATCACTTGCCCCCGCTCGTCGTCGCGGTCGCTGCGGCGCCGCCGGCCGGCGGTGTGGTCACCGGGTTGGCGATCTCGAGCGGCTCGCCCTGGCCCAGCAACGTGAAGTTGAACGGCTCGAGGTCGGTCGTCTCGCCGCCCTTTGTGAACTCGGATACCTGCGCGTATCCCTCGGAGGCGTCCGGCGAGCCGTCTCGGCGGTACCACCGCACATGCACGTCGGCCGAGAAACCGACCTTGCGCGCGGCCTTGCGGATGAACTCCTGCCCGGGGTCGGGCGTGTAGGACGTTGCCGCGGTATCCCGCTTGCGCTTGCCCTCGGCCTCGACCTTCCATTTCCGCTGAGTGATGACGTCCGCGCCCCAACCGGGCGCGTCGTTGGTCGAGTCGTCCTCGGTGTTGTCGTCGGTGCTCTCCGAGAAGTTCGACAGGCCACGGACCGGTGTCCACTGCGGGGCAGTGGCACCGCTCGCGGCCGTGTCGACCTCGAGTGACCAGTCACTCGCGAGCATTGAACGTAGAGCCATTTCCTTTCCATACCTCCGGTTTCGAATCGAGACCTTCAAGTGGAACGCCAAGTTCGAGGCGAATCTCCTGAACCAAATTTCCGTTCAGTCGACCTATGAAGCTGCGACGCTCGATTAGTTCTTCTGTGAGGGTGGCGTCATCGGCTTTGCTTTTCCAGTCGGCGATAGCGGCCAGTAGGACCTCTGCGTGCTGATGTATTTCGGAAAGAATTTTGTTAGTCTGCTCCGAGCACAGGATAATCCCGCGCTGGCGTATAGAGAAAAAAGTGACCTCGAGTGCTTCCAGTTGTTCGTGAAGCTCGTTCGGTGGCCGCGGTGACCTGATAAATGCGGATAGTGACCGCATGATCTCGCTCGTTGCTTTTGTGATTTCTAGGTATTGTTCCAGTCGCTTATCGCGCCAGTGTTTACGCTCCTCTTGTCTTGCTTCCTTACTGGTTCGCCGCTCTTCTCGCCAGGAATTTACCAATTGCCCTGCGACAATGCCTGCGATGCCTAGTGCGGCAACAACAATTGGAACCCATACCGATACTTGGCCAGTCTGCATACCTTCACCGTAGTTGTTCATCCTCTGTATTTGGTGGGATGATGTGCTCGAATCCGGTAGGTGTCGGTGTGCACGTAGCGGCCGTTCTGGTCGGTGCCGCTGGGGTTCGAGGTCTCGCGGGTGACCAGGTGTACGCCGAGCCCGAGTTGCTGCTCGCCTGCGCCGGCGAGCGCGTCGAATGCGGCGTCGACGAGGTCGAACAGTTCGCGCGGGTCCTGGCCGGCGGAGCGGAAGCGGATGCGCAGGCCGAACTCGGCGTCGGCGTCGGTGTCGTGGGTGAGCGGGTAGAGCAGCAGGGCGACCGCGCGCGGCGGGTCGGCCGGCAGGCCGCCGAACACGATGCCGGTCTCGGCGGCCGCGTAGCCGGCGTCAGGTCGGTAGATCCCGACGCCGGCCGCGGCAAGGTGGCGGGCGATGAGGTCGCCTAGCTCGACAACGAACCTCACGAGCGGGTGGCCTTCCGGATCTGTGCGGCGATGACCTGCCGGGCGACGTCGATCTCGTCGTCGAGCGCGGTCTCGAGGTACTTCGCTTCACCGTCTTCGTGGTGCCAGGTGGTTTCTTCGTGTTGGCGCACGGCGTACTCGGTGTCGAAGGAGACGGCGCCGGTGAGCCCGTCGGTGGTCGCCGTACCGGTGTTGCGAAGCGCACCGGTGTCCTTGGGCGCCCGGTTCACGGCAACGCTGCGGACGTGCTCGGCGGCGAGCTTGACGCCCTTCTCGGCGCCGCGAGTGAAGTCCTCGAGGACATGGTCGCCGTTCCAATGAAACTCGGTCTTGAGGCGCACGGCGGGTACCTCCCTTACGTGAGGGTGATCTCGAGGTGCGCCAGCGCGCTGGGGTGGTCGAACGTGCTCGCGGTGATCACGGTCGCCAAGCGCTCGGCCGGCGTGCCGGGCCACACGGTGACTTCCGAGCCAGCCGGTATCGCCGGGCCGGGCCGGGTGATCACGGTCGTTTCGCTGATGGTCTCGGCGCCGTCGGTCGCGCGGACCAGGCGCCGCCGGTCCTCGACGTAGGCGCGGCGGACGGTGAACGGCCGGCCGAACGTCGGCCCGTACGCGCCGGCGCCGGCGTAGGGCTTGACGGTCACGGTGTGCGGGAGCAGGAACGCGGGCATGGTCAGCGCCACTGGGCGACCTCCTGCTCGACCGGGCCGTCGCCGAGCAAGCCGGCCGCGGTGAGTATCTGCATGGCCTCGGGTGACAGCCGGGCGGCTTGCGCACCGCCGGGTGTGCTGGCGGCCGCGGTGGTCGCTCGGGTGATGTTCACGGATCCGATGCCGGCGGAGGTGAACCGGGCGGCCGCGCCGGAGTCGTCGCCGGTGTCTTCCCACCACGCGACGGTGGCGCACGTGGCGTCGCGTACCGCAGCGCGCACGTCCGGGTCGGCCGGGTAGCCGGCCGGGTCGGTGAGATAGACCGCGGCGACGAGCAGCCAGTCGACGAGCTGTGACGCGCGGGCGAGCTGCCGGGTGATGCCCTCGGGTGGGGTGGTGATGTCGAGCCAGTTCGCGTAGTCCTCGGCGGTCGCATACGTGCGCGCCACGGCGACCCCCTCTCGTTCGGTGGAAGCCGCGGCCGGCGCCCGGTCGGGGCACGGGCGCCGGCCGCGGCGGCTACTTCGCCGGCGTGCGACGGCTGGTGCGCTTCGTCCCTTCCGGCTCGGCCGGCGGGTTCTCGGCCGGCGTCTCGTTGGCGGGCGCGGTGTCGGTCGGCGGGTCGTCGACGTCCGGCTCGGCGGGTTCGATGTCGTCCTCGACCGGGGTCACGGTGTAGCCGTGCCGCTGGAAGTAGGCGAGCGCGTTCTCGTCGTCGGTCTCTCCGCGGCCAGCGATGAACCGGACGCCGGCGACGGTGCCCGTGTAGCCGTCGACGGGCGTTTCGATGATGTGTCGTGGCATCACTGCACCTTGATGTTGCGGAAGACGGCGGCCGCCTTGGTGGCCTTGAGCGCGACGGCGACCGGGCCGAGCTCCACCTCGCCCTTCTTGACAGCGCCGGCGAGGGTGAAGTCGGGCAGCCAGCTCTCGACGAGCTGCGTGCCGACGGTCGCGACCCCGTGGAAGCCGTCGAGCCCCACGCGGTAGGCGTAAAGGTCGGTGAGCCCGGTCGCGGCGGTGCCGCCGACGGTCCGGCCGAGAATCGGCACGATCGGGTTGTTCGTGCCGGCCTTGGCGCCGGCGTCAACGAGCAGCACCCCGCCGTAGGTCTCGCGGACCACCGGCCGGCCGTTGACGCCGATCAGCCCCTCGACCGGGTCGCGGGTGTACATGCCGGCGCGGCGCGCGGCCGCCCGAACCCGGGCAAGCGACTTCGCGTTGCCGATCACCACCGACGGCGCGCCATCGAGCAGCGAGAGAAACTCGTCGACGGCGTCGAGCGCCTTGTGCTCGGCGCGCGCGTTGGTGTCGAAGTCAGTCCAGTCGGTGACCTGGCCGGCGCGAAACTCCGTCGTCGAGCCCACGAGCGCCTTGTCGAGCCCGTCGAAACCGTTGGTCTCGACAGCGGTATCGCCGTTGATCACCGCATCCTGAAACCGGGTGTTCGCGGCCTTGATCTTCTGTGACATGTTCAGCGACACCGCGGCGGACGCGGCCGGGCCGACCTTGGCGATAACCCGGTCGATCTCGAACGCGCCACCGAGCACGGCCAGGTTGACCGAAAACGGGGCGGTGGTGACGTTCTGCGGCGCGTACTCCGCGTTGAGCGCGCGGAAATCCGCGGTCGGCTGCGTGATCAGCCGACGATACCCGTAGGTGAGCGTCGCGCCCCCGCCGGAGGGGTTGACGACATCGTCGAAGATCAGCGAGTCGAGGATCGCCGACTCTTTCCGAAACTCGTCGATCACGGCCGGGTCGTAGTCGGTCTGTGCGTTGTTCTTGGCCTCGGCCAAGGTCACGGGCATGGAACTCTCCTAAGTGGTCAGTTGCCGTAGTGGCGGGAAATGGCGTCCGTGAGCGACTTCGCGGCGGGCTTCTCGCCGGACCCGCCGGCGTGCTGCCCGCTGCTGCGCGGTGGCACCTGGCCGGCGGCGCGCAACTTCGGGTTGTCGGTCACGGCCTTGGTGATCGCCGCGCCGACCTTGTCGGCGAAGTCGGCCGCGGTGGGGTCGAGCTGCTCGACCGCCGATACGAACGCGCGCGAGTCGACCAGCGCGGCAGGGTCGGCGCCGAGCGGGCCAGCGGACTTGAACACGGCCAGCTCGACCGCGGCGGCGCGTGTGCGCTGCTGTTCGGCGGTGACCTGCTGGGCGAACTTGGCCGGGTCTGCCTTGTCGTCGTCGCCGGCGACCAGGCCGAGGGCTTTGCCGATGTCCTGCGCGAGCTGCTGCCGTGCCTCGTCGGCCGCCTTCGTCTTCGCGGTCGTGCGGTCCCCGGCGTTCTCGGTGCGCAGGTCGCGCACCATCTTCGCCAGCGTCGCCGGGTCCAGCGCGGCAAGTTCGTCCGCTGCCGCCCCCTGCTTGGCCGGCGCCGGCGCGCTCGGCTGGGCGGTGGCCGACGGCTGCTCACCGGTCGCGGGCTTGCCGGTGGCGCTCGGTTCGCCGGGCGTGCCGGTCGGTTCACCGGCGGGAGCACTAGCGCCGGCCGGGGTGATGGGTGCGGACACGGTTGCCTCCTGGGCGGTCGTGGGGTGGGAAACTCGGTGCCTGGCCGAGGAAACGGGGTGTCCGCGTTGTTGACATTCTCTGCAGATGGGATCTAAGGTTGTCAACAACGGCGACAAACTATAGGGGGCGAAATGCAGGCACTGTTCGAGATCGGCCCGCTGCTCGAGGCCGAGGCACTGCGTAAGCACATCGCCGACCAGATCGCGGGTCAGGTTGACATCTGGGATGCGTGCGCCGAAGTCCAGGCCGAGCGCGCGGTGGCCGAGCCGGAATCATTTCCTTGGCCGGAACCTGTCGGTGCGCTCTTCGCGCGCGACGACGTCATCGGTGAGCCGGTGCTCGCGTGAACCCGCGGCGGTACCTCGGCGCTTCCGGGGTGGCTGAACGGCTAGGAGTGAGTCGCTCAGCTGTCAACAAGTGGCGCGAGCGCTATCCGATGGAATCGCCGCATCCGTTCCCGCTGCCGGATGTATTGGTCGACGCCACGCCAGGATGGGCTTCGGAGCGGCTGTCCGAGATTGAGCAGTGGCGAGCCGGATTGCCTGGCCGCGGTGTGAAGGCGAAACCGGGGCTTCCTGCATAGCCGGGCGCCTTCACGCTGTCCCCTGTTGAGATTGGCGGGTAGTCGAAGTGTCCTATGGGGTCACAGGTCGGAACACGAGGTAACGACCGTGCGCCTTATCGCGACTGTCCGTTATGACAGTTGCGGCGTTCGTCTTATCGATCATTGGCGCCCTCGCCGGTGCTGGAAGTCTTGGGTGGGCGATTGCCTCATGGGTGCGGCTGGCGGTCGTGCTGCCGTCGAGATCAGCGTCGGCGGCGGCAATCGCACGTCGGGCGTTATGGTGTCCTACCCACCTAATACGCCACCCGAGGTATTGCGCGACACCGTGATGCAAATACATAACGCCGACTACTTTGGTGTCCTGTTCACCGTCCGAAATAAGGGCAGGACTCCAATCACGGTGGACCGAGTGGAGCTTCAAGTCGCGCCAGGCGTGACGCTGTACGTGCCACAAGGGGGAGTTGTGGGCGACACCTTGCCGAAGCGCCTCGAATCGGGCGAGAAACTCCTGTGTGGCATCGAGTACATCGACGTCATATCGACATGGAACGCCGTCAATGACGTTCTGAAGAGGCAAGCTCAGAAAAGTGTTGCCTACGCGTATCTTGCAGCCGGCAAGAAGATCAGGAGTCGCAACTCTATTGCGATCGGCAGCACTCACGGGTCTGACATCGAGGACAAGCCTCGATCAGCAGCGTAGGCGGCTTGTCCATTGTGGTAGCCCTGGCGCCACACGCATGCGAGCGCGAGCGGTCCGCGCTCGGCGTTCTCCCGGCGGGCGCGTTCGGCTGGCGTCCGCGGGCCGAGCCACTCGGGCGTATGCGTTGGCGCGTAAGGGTTCGGCGTCGGTGGCGCGAGGCCGTAGCCGGCCGCGTAGCCCTGGTCGCGAGCGGCACGGACCTGCTCGGCCGTTATTGCAGCCACGACTCACCCCCGGTGCGGAACCGTTCGCCGTTGCCGCCGTCGAGTTGCTCGGCGACGAATTGGTCGAATGTCACTCTACCGTTTTCGTCCCACCACTGTTTTAGCTCCTCGGATGCCCAGCGGCGGGCGTAGGTTTCGTTCTGGCGCCACAGGTTCCGCGGGTCCAGCCCTGCGCGCTGGCCTTCTGAAGTGAGAAGGAACCCGTTGGTTGATGCCTCGGCGGCGAAGTAGTCGCGTTCGAGTCGGTCGGCGTAGGCGGCGCGCGCGAGTTCGTCGAACCCGCGGCCGCGGTAGCCCTCGCGCCGAAACCGGGCGATGGCGTCCTCGCGGCGCATCTTCTCGACGTCCTTGTCGAACACCTCGGCGTACGCCTGTTCGTAGTCGAGGCCGGTCTCGACGAGCCGGTCGACCTCGGCCCACTTCTCGGCTTCCGGATCGTCGGCGACCGCGTCGGCGTACTGCCGGTCGGCTTCGCGACGCTCCAGCTCGGCGATTACAGCCTCGACGGCGTCCTCGTCGTCGCCGACTTCGGCGAGCCGGTCGCCGAGCTGCTCGTCGGACAGCTCCCTCAGGTCGACCGGCGCGGCCGGTGGCGCGGCCCGGCGTGCGATCTCGTCCCGTACGGCCTGTTGCGTCCGGCTGACCTGTCCGGGCTTGCCGAGCAGTTCGGCGCGCTCGGCGAATACCCGGTCGGCGACGGCGAGTTCTTCGTCGGACAACTCGGCAGGCGTGCGCTGCTGCGCGGCGAGCGCGTCAGCGACGGCGTTGTCGGCCGCGGCCTTCTCCGCGGTGAGCCGCTCGGCCTCGCGCCGGCGGGCCTGTTCGGCGGCGATGGCGTCGAGCCGGTTCTGCTCGGTGTTTCCGTCGGAAACAGTCTCGGCGAGCTGGTCGCGCCGGCGCTCGGCGGCCCGGAGGTCACCGTGTCCGAGGTTGACCTGCTCGCGGTAGCGCTTGCGGTTGAGTCCGGTCCGCTTCACGTGCTCGCGGATCTCGGCTTGCGTCTCGCGCACCCGACGCTCGGCTGCGCGGCGCTCGTCGTCGGTGAGCGCGGCCGCGGCCTTGCGCTTGTTCCGGCGCACCTTGCGCTCGAGCGCGCGCAGGTCTTCGCGGTCTTGTTCGGCCTTGGCGTCGTGCTCGCGGACCTCGTCGAGCTTGGTCACCCCGGGCAGGTACGGCACGAACTGATGCCGACAGTTCGGGTGCATGAGCCCCTCGAGCCGCGCGTGCTCGACGGTGGCGGCGACGTCGATGGTGACTGTCTCGTCGGTGAGGGTGTGCTCGACCTGGCGCTCGCCGGCCGCACCGGACAACGCCAACACGCGCCCTTCCCAGCGGGTACAGAGCCGGCAGGCATGGCGCGAGCGGGTAATCGTGACCAGCTCGACGCCGGCGGAGGCCATGCGGGCGAGGTGCCCGTCGTTCCACGCGCGCCCGGTCGCTGTGCGCACGGCCATCTCGACGTAGCTCGCGAGGTTCCAGCCGCGGCCGGATCGGTCAACGAACCCGGTCACGCCTTGGGAGGCGAGTCGGTCCCACGCGGCGCGCTGCGCAGAGTGGATCGTGCCGGTACCGAGCAACTGATCGGGCGCCGCGGCGGCGACCGCCGTTTGATAGGCGTCCTGCTGCCAGCGCAAGACGCGCAGCGGCAGAGCCTCGAGTCGGCTGGTGAGGTCCGCGGCGAGGATGGTGGCCGCCTGCATTCCGGGCACTACGCCGGCGATCTGCTCGAGCTGCTCGGACGACAGCGCGCCGAGTTCGGCGAGCTGCGCGAGCCCTTGCTCGGCGCCGGCCTGCCACGCGGCGAACACGGAATCGACGGCCGCCTGGCCTCCCTGCCCGGTGACCTGCGTAGCGATCCGCTCAGCGGCGATCCGAAGCTCACGCGCCGCGGCGGCCTTCTGCGCGGCCCACTCGGGCACGTTCTGGCCAGCGCGGACCCGGCGGGCGATGTCGCCGAGCAACCGCGCCTCGGCCTGCGTGTACAGGGCGAGAATGTCCGCGGCGAGCTGCTCAACAACGTCAGCCGGTGTTGTTTCGGCAGAAGGAACCCACACGGCCGCGCGCCTCCAACCCCACTTGTAACGCGCTTTGGTAGAAGGTCGACTACCTCACGTCATGCGAAGCCACGGGAGGGTGCAATGGTCGAAAGTGAGCAGACAAAGAGCGTCAAGCCGGAATTCAGAATGGATGCCCTGTTAAGCAGCTTTGGCGCCGTCGCGCTGCTTGCAGGCTTGGTTTTCGGGTTCACCCGGCAAGGCAGCGATGGAGTTTGCGGCTCCGTACTCGGCGGAGGTATGGGTGGTGGCGGCTACACCTCGGTGGACACAGGTTCGTGCCAAATCAGATTGCTGCCGGCGCAGCAATGGACTGAACTGCTGATAGTGGGCGCCTTTATGGCGTTGATTGCCGGAGCTGTTCTCTTCTCACTCAAGCGGCATAACCGTTGATCCATCGAACTTGGCAGGGTCGGGCACGGTCCGGCCGGACTCGGTGAGGATGGCGGCGACCTCGGCGCGCACTTGGTCGTCGTCCCAGTCGGGGTGAACCATCCGTACCCGCACGTCGGTCGAGGCGGCCTCGGCCGCGCCGAGCGCCTGCACCGTCCGCGCGAGCGCTTCGGGGTCGGGTTGCGTCCGGTCGGGAAACTCGACCTTGGGCAGCTCGGACACTGTCGCAGTGCCGCCGAACGCGTATCGGTCGATCTCGACCAGCGCGGCGGAGATGTGCGCGAGCCCGGTTGCCCAGTAGCGCGCCTTCTTGTCGCGGGTGCGGTTGCTCAGCTTCTCGCGGGCGGTTACCTCGGTCGCGGTGATCGAAGCGTCGCCGTCGTTGTCACCGAGGGTCGCCAGCGAGTAGCCAGCGGCGCGGAGCGCGGTCCGGGTGATGTCTTCGGCGGTGTCGCGGTGCTCGGCTACCCGGATTGCGAACTGGTGTGCGGAGACGGTGAGGGTGTCCGAGCCGCCGCGCGACAGCGCGTTCAACTCGGTGTAGACCTCGCGGTCCTCGTCGAAGCTCGCGCCGCGGCCGGCGCCGTTGTCCTGCAAGTACCCGGTGGGCACCAGTAGCCGGGCCTTGGCGATCCGGACGTCGCGCATCCAACTCGTGTAGACCTCGTCGAGCGCGTCGAAGAGACCTTCGACCCCGTCGAAGTCGGACCGGCCCAGCGGGGCGAGTTGCGGGGTGCCGCGCCACACCCGGTTAGGTCGGACGTTGGGCACGTAGGCCGCGACAAGCCGGCCGGTACCTGTGGCGATGCTGCCCTCGGTGTCGACCAGCGGCGCCGCCCACTCGGTCGCCGGCGACTCGGCCAGCGGCACGACGTGACCGAGTTCGGTCTCGGTGCCGACGTGCAGCGCGTGCACGATCCGGCCCGGTTCGTAGCGCTCGAGGTGGCGCCACACGGCCGGCCCGTCGACGCGCACGCGCGTGTAGAAGGTGACCGCGGACAGCTCGCCCCAGCGCCATTCGGGCACCGCGGCGTCGGCGTGGACGGCGTCGAGCATGGCGTGCTCGGCCACGTCGGCATCCCAGACCACGCGCAGGTAGGCGCCGCCGAGCGCCGAGGCGATCTCGGCCGCCTCGAGCAACCGCGAGTGCATCGCCGGCGAGTTGAGCGCGAGGTCGAGCCGGGCCTGTGCCGCGGTGTCGCCGACGACGATGCGGGGCGGTTCGGAGAACAGGAGGTCGGCCGAGGCAGTTGCGATGTCTGCGGCGAGAGGCACGTGCAACCGCTGTCGCGTCTGGCCGGCAGGGATCGGCCGGCCCCAGAAGAACCGGGCGAGCCCGCCCACCAGGCCGCCGCGGTAGGTCGACGGCCGCAGCCGGGGTGTAACGGCGCGCCGGCGGTCACCGGTGTAGACCTCGACGAGCCGCTCGGGATCGCCGGTGTACCAGGCATCCCACTCGCGCATACGCGCGTGCGCGTCGTCGAACGGCGGGGGAGGCCAGGAAGACGGCATGACGTACCCCCTTTCACCGGAGCAGGGAGAAACGTGGGATTCATCAAGCAGGCCAAGGCAGACAACATCGCCAAGGAGGCGCAAGACGCGTTCGCGGCCGGCCGGTACTTCTTCGCCGCTCGGCTGAACTGGCCGGCGACGCACCACTTCTTGTCTGGCGAGGTCGCCGACTGGTCCATGCAGATCGAGGCGATCGAGCGCGCCGGGTGGGTCTTGTCCGAGTGGGCGGTCGGACAAGACAAGCAGGGCAAGCCGGAGGCGTACCCGGTGTTCAAGCGGCGGCGAGAGCAGGCCGCCAGAACGCCTCAGTAGTCGTCACGGCATAGCGGCCGCCAAACAACTGGCAGCGGCAACGCAAAATTGATTCGGCCCCTCGCGTGCAGGCGAGGGGCCGAGATGTGCGACAAGTGATGTCCGCCCGTTAACAGAACCACAGGTCACGGGCTGTCTACAAGATGTAGACAGCTCTACAGCACCGTAGTTGAAACGACCGCCTTGGCGTGGGACGTCGCGAAGCTCTGGGTGTGTCGGTGCACCAATACGTCGCTCTGGTCGGGCAGCATCATGTCTCGTTGGGGTGCTGCCCGACACAAATTGTCCGCCCGTAACTGAACTAAAGGATGATGAACTTGGTGTGTTCTGGTGTGCTTTCACGTCCGCAGGACTGGCAGAAGCCGCTGTTGCTGGTCGTGATCATCTTGTTGGCGGGCTTGCTAACTTGGCTCGGGACTCCCGCTGTCGGCATCGTGGCAATCATCGGTGCTGCAACAGCTTCTGCCGTCCGCATTGCTCCGCCCGTAAAGCGTCGTCTTCAGGCGCCGTAGACATATGCAGAGGTGTGCTCTTCTAGTCAGGCGGCAAGCAGGGCTGGCCGCCAGAGCGCCTCGGTAGTCGTCACGGCGTAGCGGCCGCCGTCGAGTGAGTGATCAGCGATCTTGATCGGCTTATCCTCGCCGGCGGCGGTCGCTTTGTCGTCCCACGAGTAGCCGGGTACCTCGGCGATGAAGCCGCGGCATCGGTCGGCCACACGCAACCGATCCTCGGCGAGCAGGCTGGATACGGTCCGGATGCCGTAGGCGACGTCGTTGTCGGCGGCTTGGGTGAGCACGCCGTCGGACTGGAGTTGCACGCGGAACGACGCTGCGGCGGGGTCGACGACGACGAACTCGGGGCGGCCCTGCTGCCGCGGGTGGTGGTCGAGGTCGAGCCACTCGCGCAGGCCGGCGGCGAGCTGGGAGTCGGTGAGCCGGGTTCGCGCGTGCGCGGGATCGTGGCGCCACTCGTCGACCAGGTACAGCCGGTCGTCGGCGCCGAGACCGAGCAGCAGCGCTGCGGTTGCGTTCGTAGTGCCGTAGTCGACGCCGGCGGCGAGCAGGCGCCGCAGTTCAGGCAGTTCGGCCCAGGGCACGACGTGTCGGTCGGGGTCCCACATATCGAACACGGCGCCCTCTGCGGCGACCCACTCGCCGAGGATGAAGCGGCGGAACCACAGACCGGTGTACTCGCGGCGGATGCTCGTGCGGTAATTGGCGGACAACGAGGGGTTGTCGTCGAGGGTGAACGCGAACGAACGCCAGTCTGGTAGCTCGGCGAGCCGGTCGAGGTAGTCGTGTTTCAGCCAATGCGCGGGGTTGTCGGGGTTGGTGGTGCCGAACAACTGCGCGCCGGGAACGGACATGCGGCCCAAGAGCTGCTTGAAGAAATCGCGGGCCACGACGGTGACCTCGTCGACGTACGCACCGGCGCAGGTGAGCCCGCGCAGAACCTTCTCGGCCTTGCTGTCCGAGGCGCCGAGCACGAACACTTGCCGGCCGAGAATCCAGCCGGACGGCGCGCCGGCGGTGTAGCTGACGTGCTCGGCGACCGCGCCGAACAAGCTTGGGTCTTGCAGCGGCGCGAACACGTTGCGCGCGACCGAGTCGCGGGTGCGCCCGACGACGACGAGTTGCCCGCCGCGGGGCGCGTGCGCGACGTAGATCAACCAGCGCAACAGACTCGCGATGGTCTTGCCGGAGCGGATGGCGCCCGACCAGATGTTCACTCGGGCACGCGACTCGCGCATCGACTCGACTTGCGCCGTCGAAAGCGGGAGGTGAGCGGCCATGTACTCACCCCGCCGTAGCATCCGGTGTCATGGCGGTAGCGAGTTTCGTCCTGGCGTGCCTTGCCTTGCTTGTCTCTGCTGCGTCGGTTGGATGGCAAGTGACCGTCTGGAGGAAGACCGTTGCACAGGTTGTGGTCCGCCTCGACGAAGCGGACGAGTACAACGGCGATGAGGAAGAACACCACGTCATCGTGGTAGCGACCAACGTCGGTCGAGTCGCAACCACGATCAACGAGGTCGGCCTCGAGTTTCACGACGTTAGTGAGCCGACCAGCGAGGTCATGATCTATGGAGTTGCGAAGCTCGCCGAATCAGGAGCGACGGACTTCCCCAAGCGACTAGAGCCAGGGGAGGAGTTCCAAACTTCTTTCACGACGGCGCAGGAGTGGCATGACTTGGCCAAGGGCCGACTCATCGGAAAGGTAACAACTCAGGGCTACATCAGGGCTGGCCTTGAGAAAGTCCAGTCGCCGTACTCGGTCAAGTTGCGCACTCCGCTTGACTAGGTCGTACCCGTGACGATACCGAGTGCGACAGCAAGCCCGTCAAGCATCGACCGAGCGCCCTCGGCGCCGGTATCGGCGTCGACCTGCTCGAGTTTGGCCGCTGTACTTAGGTGGGTCGACATCGCGCTCGCGAGTGCCTTCTCGTCCGGGGCTGGGACGTGGTCGAGCGCCTTGCTTTCAATGCCGTTGATCGTGGTCGCGGTGAACGTGTACTGGTCGGCCTCGAGGCGACCGAGGATGCGCTCGGCGCGGCTGTAGAGCCGGCCGACGATGTCGGCGCGGCGAGACCGGTTGTCGACCTGGCGAGCGTGGGTCGCGGCGGCAGTGGCCGAGCGGTCGAAGGACAGGCCGAGCGCGCGGGAGATGCCGGTAACCGTGGATGGCGAGCGGTTGATCTCCCGGGCGATGTCGTTGCGGGTCTTGCCCTCGGTGTGCAGCTCGCGGACGCGTTCCCGGTCGGTTTCGGTGATCAGATTGCGCGGCAAGGTGATCACCTCGTCCTGGAGCAGCAGACAGCCCCGGACCGAGGGGGGAGGGTGGTCCGGGGCTGTCAGATCGTGGTGTGGGTATAGCTCTCCCGCTGCCAATCGCCAGTTTAAGCACAACCGGCCGGTTCGCGGGTTACACGATCTTGCCGAGGGCCGCGGTTTGTGCGTCGGGCTAATTCGATGGAGCCAACCACTTCAGCCAGGACACCAGAAGATCGGCAATCATAGCTCGCGCTTCGTGAACCGTCATGGTGTGCTGCGGGGCACCTGGGGGCATGCGGGCATGCCGCGCTGCGCCGCCGCTCACATGCGGCGAGTTGGCCGAAACAGTAAAGGCGCTAATTTCCTGCCTTGTCTTCCACTTTTTCCCGATCAGCTCATGCTGACCGCCGACGTTTTCTCGGATTACTTCAAAAATCTTATACAGTCTGAACCAGTCGAGGACGTCATTTTCGCCCAAGAGAAGTGCCAATACTTCGGTTGCGTCAGAGTGTTCGCGTGCGGCGGCGAGCAGGTCAGATGCTGGAGACGGCCTGCGGGCGCCGGTACCGGCACCGGTTGCGACGGCTGTGGCGTTCAGTGCCCCGAAAGACCCTAGTGCGGCCTGCGCAAATACGATCGCATGTTGTTTTCCATCGCTCTCAAATTTGCCGGTCAGGTCAACGGGTCGGAATTCGCTGTCGAGCACTCGCGTGATGCCGTTAATCAGCGTCAGTTCTTTCTTGGCGGCCTCAAATAGCTGGGATCCCATTTCAAATAGTCCGTTGAGGGACTTTGAGGCGAGGTAGTAGGTGCCGTTCTCGTTGGACGTTACGGCTGGGTCTCCGCCTCCGAAGTGGTGAGCGACTGTCTCAAGATCGGATGGTCGTCCACTCAGCCACGCTCTGACAGCCATGGTCAGTGAGCGTAGCTCGACTCTGACCTATCGGCTTCGCGTTGGTGTCATGATGGCTAGGTCGATGACGTCGCCGACGCGGTACCGCGGTCGGCCGTGTTCGTTGGGTGAGCGTTTGGCGAGTTTGCCGGTGCGTGCCCATGTGCGCAGTGTGTTCGCCGACAGTTCGCGGCCGAGCAGCTTCGGCAATGCGCGGGCGATCTCCGCCGCGGTCGCGTGAACGTCGCGCACGGCGTCGAGCAGCTTCTCACGCCGGGCCTGGACGTCATGGTGCATCCCGCACTCGCGGCACGCGACGACTGCTCGCTCGGGTCGGGCGTAGAGGTCGGCCGAGCAGTCGGGGCACGGCCCGCAGTACACGCGCGCCGGTGGGAGGTCGATGGCGCGGCGGACCTGCTCGACGGCGTCGCCGATCTCGTCGACCAGCTCGCCGCCGGCGGGGTGGTATTCGACCCACGATGGGTGTCGGCGTAGCCATGCGGCCATTTCGGGCACGGTGTTGTCGAGGTCGAGCGGTTCCAGCTCGGCGACGGTGAGCGTCGAGCCGTCCGGCGCGGTCTCGCCGGTCGGGACCGACTGGCGTAGGCCGTGCGTCTCCCACAGGTCCCGTACCCACGTCGAGAGCACGTTGTGCACGACGTCGCGGACCTCGGCGGCGCCGACGTTGAACGGTAGACCGGTCTCGGCCGGACGCGAGCCGACCCGCGGGGGCCCTGTGTTGGCGAGTCGGGCGACAGTGTCCTCGAGGTAGTCGACGAGCTCGGCGACGTCGACCAGGTCGGACCGGAGCCGGCCGAGGCACGACAGGCACACCGTGCCGCCGGTGGTGGCGTTGGCGCAGAACGGGCCGGCGCACGTGGTGATCATGTAGTCAAGCGTGGAGCCGCCGGTGTCACCGTCCGGGGGCGTGTTATTCGCCTATCTCAGCTCGCCAAAAAGAGATAAAAATCACGAGTGATTTGGTGCTTCTTTCCAGTCAAGTCCTGGTAGTTATTACCGAGAAGCGCGCGCGCGAGCGCGCCCGCGCGCGACGTCCCCCCGACTTTGCGACGGTTTGCACGAAGTCGATTGTGCGCCCTTTAATGGCGACGGTCGATCGTGTCGCAGCGTTCCCGCACAGGGAGGTGCATCGACGCTCCCGCGCAGAGGTTTCTTCGACATCCGAAGGGCTGCGCGAGAACGAGGAAGGATGCGATGCACGACCGGCCTGGGATGCCTCCCGAAAGACCACGGCGCGGCCTGCCCGACTTGCTTGACGGGTTGGCGTTGGGGGTGGATGCGGTCGGCTGGACGGCTGACACCCTCGGCATAAGCGGCCTTGCCACATGGACAAGGCCGCTTGCCGGGATTCTCCGCTTGGCTGCTAGGACGCTGCGCGGGCGGAGGTAACCCACTTTGGTGGCCGGGTCGGTTGGTGTTCATAGCACCGCCGACTCGGCCGCCTCACTTCGTAAGTGGCAAGCCACTTACGAACGGGGGGAAGGCTACACGAACTATCTAAAAGCTCCCGCTGTTCGCGAGCTGCGGAAACGTACGGCGGTGCCGTTATGCGACCGCGCCGAGCGGCTCGTCGAGTTTGGCCTCGGCCGGGATCGGGAGACCGGGCAGCGCTAGCACGTACTGACCGGCGCCGGTCCACGTGCGACCGCACCGGACCGGCTCGGCGAGCACATACGCGCGCGTGACCGTGCCGCTGCGGCGAGCCCGGAGACGGGCGCGGCGCTCGCGTTCGTACTCGGCGTGCGACGCGGTGCACGCCGAGCAGCGGCACCGGTGCTTCGCGTACCGGGCGTTCGTGCCGTGCGCCGGCCGAACGGCGGGGGCGGGGTGTCCGCTTTGTTCCGCGACTGCGGACCGCTCGTCGGCGTCGAGTCCTCCCCAGATCCCCCACGCTTCCCCGGAGGCGAGCGCGCCGGCGAGGCACAGCTCTCGCACCGAGCACTCGGCGCACACGGCGCGGCACTGGTCGACCTGCTCGTGGGCCGGGTCGATAAAGTCGAGGTCGAGGCGCCCACGGCACGCTGCGCGCAGACGCCACGACGGCCGGCGGGTCACTGGGGCGCCTTATCGACCAGCAGCGGCGCGGCAAGCACCGTCTCGGCGAGGCGGTGCAGTCGGTAGGGCAGCAACCCCGTACCGGGCTGCCGGGCGAGCCCCTCGAACGCGATGCCGAGCCGGCGGCCGAGGTCGCCGTCGACGACGTCCGGCGCGCGTTCGCCGGCCTGGCGAAGCAAAGCGGCGAGCCGCTCGAGCGCCGGAGAGTTGACCGGCGCCGGTTTGGCTCGCCCTTCACCGGAAGTGTCGACCGAGCCGGTGTCGACGCGCGCGTGCGCGCGGCGGCGCCGGCGACCGGTCGCGTGTGCGGTCTCGTCGTCGTGGTTGTTCATCGGTTCCCCCTGGTGTTCAGCGTGTGGTCGTGAGTGCGCTGGCGAGCCGGGCATCGTGTGCGGGCTTCTTGCTGAGTGGCTTGCCACCGGGGCCGGTGCACGGTGCCCCCGGCTGGGCCTTGCACCAGGCGCAGGCCACGGCGAGGTAGGTGCGGCGGGCCTCGACTTCGGCCTCGGCGTACTCGGGGTCGGCTCCCCGGGTGATGGCGAGTGCCGCGGTGACGCGGGCGACGCCGTCGCGAATGGCACGCAGGTCGGGTCGGCGCTCGATCGCACGCGCTCGCAACTCGGCGGTGTGTCGGCGCTCGGCGGCGTCACGGCGAACGGCACGCCAGTACTCGACGATGTCGGCTGGCATGACGGTTTCGCCGTTGTGCCTGTAGTGCTCGCGGACCGCCGCGCCAGCGATGTCGGCCGGAACGTCGTCGAGGATGCCGGCCCACATGGTGAGCACGTCGGGATCGGGTTGGGGCACTTTCGGGTCGACGGCCGAGGCGGCGCCGAGCAGCGCGGCGACCGCTGTGCGGTTCATGACTGGACTCCGTCGGCGACGAGCAGTTCGACCGGTTCGGCATCGGCAGGGGCGGACTCGGCGGCGAGCGCGAGCCATCCGCGGACCTTCTCGCCTCGGACACTGCGCGGCGCCGGTGAACGAGTTGTCGGCCGCTCGGCGCGCCGGGTGGCCTTGACCGCGTCGTCGTACAGGTGTGGCAGCAGACCGGGCCGAGCGTCCGGTCGGCGGTCCCACTCGTCGAGTGCGGCACGCAGCGGGACCAGGGCGCCACCGTCGCGCAGGATGCCGTCAGCCTGCTTGGCGAGCGCGCGAATCATCGCCGGTCGGTAGGCGGCGCCGGTCTGGTCGTGCCAGGACGTGACCAGGCGGTAGGCGTCGGGCCGGGACGCAGTGGCCGAGAGTTCGGCGGGCGTGGCGGTGCCTCGCGTACGTGGGCGCGCGTGATGGCTTAGTTCCGTAGTTCGGTTCTGTAGTTCCGGTTCACCTTGGGGTGTCGCTGTGACACCCACGTGGGGTGTCTGTCCGACGTTCCCGGGGTGCCGCCCTGACTCGGGGGGAGTGCCGTTCTGGCCCCCAGGGGAGTCGGTGTGGCCCCCCGTCGGGGGTGTCACGGAGTCACGGGTGCCGGGCGTGTGGATCATGAGCCGGTACTCGCTTGAGGTGTCTGCGCCGGTGCCCCGTTGACGTCGGGTGCGTGCGATCAACCGGCGTTCGACGAGCGCGTCAAGTCCGCGCATGACGGTCCGTCGGGATGCTTCGGTCTCGCGGGCGAGGGTGCCGAGCGACGTCGTGGCGTAGCCGTCGCGGTTGGCGTGCTCGGCGAGCGCGTAGAGCACGAGTTTCGGCATGGGCGCGCCGGCCTGCTGCTCGGCGGCCCAACGCACAGCCTGAACGCTCATCGATCCACCGCAGCGTCGTACTCGTCGGCGACCATGAAGAAATCGGTGTCGAGCAACTCGGCGACCTGGTCAAGGGTGTCGCCGCGCCGACGAGCGATCCGGACGACCTCGAACATCTCGCGTGGGTGCAACTCGTCATACGTGCGTCGGCCGTTGAGCGCGGCCTCGACGGCGAGCGCGTCGAGCTTGCGCACGGGCGCTGCCGCGGTCCTGGTGCTGGGAAATTCGATGATCACGTGTCCCCCTGGGGTGGCGCAGCGGCGGACACGGGCGCGCTTCACCGCGCCCGCCACTGGTTTGCGACGTGCAATAAGTTGTTGCAGGGCTTAAAAAATGCGAGTGCGAGGAACGCTAAGACCGCCTCAGTGCGGTTTGTGCCATAAATGGCACAGCGAGCCACTTTCACTCGATCGGCGTAAGAGCTTCCTTTTGCGCGATCCACACCCGGTTTCGGCTTGCGCGGCGGCTTCGCCGGCGGCTGCGGTATTCGCCGCACGGCACGATCAGCCGACGCGCGGCCCAGGTACCGAGTACGGACGGCAAGACGTTCGGCGAGTGTGGTTCGACGTCCTTGGGGACGGCCTTGCGGACGTCTTCGGCGGTGAACGGCCTGCCGTCGCGGACCAGTTGGGCGATTGCTGTCTCGGCGGCGGCCCGGTAGTCGCGGTTCACGGCGACCGCGGCGGCGAGGTTGGCCTCTTGGCCGGCGTGCCGGTCGGCGAACCCTAGGGCGAGCTGGTCGGCCATGGCGTGGATCCCTCCCACGGACGCGACCGGATCTCGCGCGCCCACTCGGCCAGATCCGCCAACAGATCGCGGTGTCCGGACAGGTCGCGGATTAGTCGCGCTGGTGTCCGGTTGGCGATCACCTCGGAGCCCTTCGCGCTGGTCGCGGTCATCGCTCACCGTCCGCGGCATCCGTTGGCGCGGCCGGCCAGTCGTCGACGACCTCCGCGTCGACGACGTCCTCGGCGGTGGGCAGGGTGACCGGCGCGGCCGGCGGCGTCTCGGGCGGCGGCCCGTCGGGCTGCCAGACGCGCTCGGCGCTGGTCGGTACCCACTTCGCGAGCTGGTGCGCGGCCGACTTGAGCCACATCGCCTTGGGATTCCACTGCCACGGCGAGTACGGCGAGTCGGCACCCTCAGCTTTGGACAGAATCACGGCGATGTCTTCGCCGGAGAGCACGACAACGTTGCTGATCACGCCATCGCGCATCTTTGCGTAGGCGTAGGCGAGCACCAGGTCGCCGCGGTCGGCACGCCAGTTGATCTCATGCACCGGTCGGTCGTGCTCGCCGGGGTTGTAGGCGAACGTGTCGTGTTCGCGGACCACTTCGACCTTGACCGAGGACACCGCGCCGGCGCGGTACATGAGTTCGACTTCGCCCTGATAGCCGGTGATGCCGAGGACTTCGGGACCGTGCTTGGTCTTGCGCGGCACGAGGTAGTACTGCTCGGTGCCCGGCTCGAGGCCCTTGCGTGCGGCGTCGAGGAGCGCGACGAGCAACGATGTCGGGTTCTTCTCCGCGGCGTTCGCGAGTTGAGTGCTTCGGCGCAGGGCGCCAGTGGCGATGCGCAGCCAGGTCTCGGGTTTGATGTGGCTGGGGAGCACGGTCGCGAAGTCGGTGCGGTACTTGCGCACGAGCGCGGTCGGCGAGTTGTCCCGCTGGGCGACGGCTGATGTGACGGTTTGGGTGGTCATGCTGCGGCGCTCACCTTCTGCGGTGTTGACGGAACGGGAGACAGGCGCAGGAACGGCAAGGCATCGCCGCTGCCCGGTACACGGATGGCGATCGATTCGCCGGCGACCACAGCGCGCCGGCCGGAGCCGAGCGCGTCGAGTACCTCGGCGGCGGCCCGACGTTTGGCGTCCTCGGCGGCCTTGTGTTCGGCGACGGCGGCCCGGTAGCGCTCGGCGAGCGTCGGGGCGATCTCGACCTCGACGTCGTCGATGAGCGGGTGCAGCGCACGCACTGCGCGGTAGGTCGCGGTGTGCTCGTCGATGTTCGGGCGCTCGTCGCGCTCGACGGTGTCGAGGAATTCGCGGGCGGCGTCGCGGAGCACGGAAACCTCTGCAATATTCCAGTCGACGATGTACTCGCGGTAGTCCGACCCGGAGATCAACACGGCCAGGTGTGCGCGGGACAGACCGAGCGTGTCGAGCTGCCAGAGCGCTTGCGTCCGGTAGAAGATCGGCACCTCGTCGGTACCGGGTTCGCCCCATTCGTCGGCGTTGTGCGCGGTCTTGACCTCGAGCAGCGCCCGCTCGGTCAACGTGGACAACAGCCGGTCGGGGGTGGCGAGCTGCCACGGTCGCGACCGGCTCACCCATGTTCCCGTCCGGCGCGCTCGGTACTCCGGGTGCGCGTCGGCGAACGCGCGGGCGATCGGTTCCTCAAGCCACCGACCCCACCGCATGACGTCGTTGTCGACCTCCGCACCGGTGTAACCCTTTTTCTTGTGCCATAGCGAAAACCGGCTCTCCCACGGCGACAGGCCGAGCACTGCGGCGATCTCGGAGCCGCCGAGCGCGGATGCACGAGCGGCAGTCCACGCCGGCGATCCCGGCTCGAATGTGCCGATGCGCTTCGCGGCCGCGCTCACGCTACGGCCCTCTCGGCGGTGGGCCGGTCGCTGTCGTCGACCTCGAACACGGCGTCGAACGAGACAGCCAGGCCGGCGAGCGTGGCGGCGATGAACGGATTACCCGGCAACTGCTCGCCGTCGAGCACCCTGCCGACCGTGGATTGTGAGACGCCGAGACGCTTCGCGATGGCGTACCGCGTTCTCAGACCCTGGCCGGTTGCGATCTTGTCGAGCGCATCGACACGGATGCGCACTCTGACGGACATTGGCCTCCCCTGACCTACTTCCGTGGGCAGAAGATTTCTGCCCGGAAGATCGACCTTAGAGGCGAACGCGAACGAGTTTCAACGGTTGCGTGCGCGGAAGTACCAGGTAAGACATACGAAGGTCAATATGTCACTACTTCCGCGCATGGAAGTAAGATGGGCGCTATGGCTTACACGTGGTGGCGCTACATCGACTCGCTTCTCGTTGAGCGTGGCTGGAAACCGGCCGACCTGTCCCGGGCATCCGGAGTCTCCGAGAGTCGGCTCTCGGACTGGCGGCACCGTGGCTCACCACCGGCGATAGCCAACGCGCGAGCCGTCGCCCGGGCGCTCGACACTCCGCTCGTTCCCCTGCTTGCGGCTGCCGGCGTGCTCACGATCGACGAAGCGCGCCAGGGGCTCTCGACGTACAGCGTTGACGAACTCCTCGACGAGATCCGGGTGAGGTTCAACGACATTCGGGAAGATCTCGAAGGTTTGGAAGTGACTCATCCCACACGGGATACGGCTAACCGGCTCCAGTTGGTTGCCGACAACCCAGATAGGGAGCCGTTGAGGATTCAACAAGAACGGGCATGGGCGAGCGATGCTGAGTTGCCCGACCCGCCCGGCCCGGAGACGGGCGCCTGAGCTGACTCCCCGGGTAGCGAAGGGGAGGAACGTTTGGAATGGGGACGAGTCTACGAACCGTCGAAGCACGCTTTGGCGCTCGGTGTCCAAGTGGTCGAGTCCGACTCGGTCCGGGGCTGGGGCGACTACCGCGGCGGCCGGATCCGGCTTAACCCGATCTTGAATCAGGTCGAGGCGAGGTGCACGGTCGCGCACGAAATCGTCCACCATGAGCGGCGCGACGACGTGCTCGGTTACTGCGGAGTGGGCTGGTTCGACAGCAGGCTTGAGCGGCGCGTGCACGCCATCGCCGCTCGTCGGCTGATCATCGTTCCGGAACTCGTCGACGCTGTGCGCTGGTCGGATGATGCCGACGAGATCGCCGAACAGCTCGTCGTAGACCCGCGCACACTTTACGTCCGGTTGGGTGATCTCTCCGTGCTGGAACATCGCGAGGTCGGCAAGCGGACCCGCGGCCAGTCGGCGCGGTCGCTTGGTGACCTGCGGCGGTATGCGGCGCGGCAGCTTCGGCGGCGCGCGGCGAGCTAAGACTTGGGCAGGGCGTGCAATGCCGCCGGTAGCTCGGTGATGCTGGACAGCACCGTGACTTGCTTGAGTACCTCGGGGTCGGGTGGAAAGTGCGGGTTGGGGACCGCGTAGACCGTCATACCTGCCGCAAGGGCAGCCTTCAATCCGTTGGTGGAGTCCTCGACCGCTACGCACTGCTCCGGGGCGACTCCTAGCAGGTCAGCGGCGTACAAGTACACATCTGGTGCTGGCTTGCCTTTGCCTTCGAGCGTTACTCCGTTGGTGTGCAATTTCCGGGTTTTGGTGTTCCCAGCGCCGACCTGCTCCGAGGACACCGCCGTCGGCACCGGTAGCCGCGTGATGTCCAGGAACGCCTTGATCAGCAGCGGCGGCGACGAACTCGCGATCGCCACCGGCCAGTGTTTCGCGACCTCGCGCACGACGTCCGGTCCGCCCGGGATGATGGGCGGCTTCTCCGCGTACCGCCGCGCCATCCGCTCGATCACCACCTGCGCGACGTCCGCCGGGCGGAGCTGAACGCCCAGGTCGTGCGCCAGGTAGGCGGCCCACTCCGGGGTGCTCATCCCCTGCATCGCCCTGGTCGATTCGTCACGCCAGGTGCCGTGGAACTCGTGGGCGACCGCCCGCCGGACCTCGTCCCACATCTTTTCCGAATCCACCAGGACACCGTCGAGATCGAAGATCACCGCTTCCACACCCCCAACCCTAGGCCGAGGCGACCTGTGCGGCAGATTACTTAGCCATGCTCAGTAATTTTAGTTAGCATGACTAAGTGACCCCGAGAGTCGCCGACCTCGTCCACCGGCTCCGCCCGCTGTACTACCTCGTACGCCGGAGGACCCCGCAGGTGCGGCTCAGCCTCACCCAGGGTTCGGAGCTGCTGAACGGCTCGGCCTGCTCAGCCGCCGTCCGGGCCGTGCTCGTCGAGGTCACCGAGGTGGGGCAGCGCTTCCATCGCCGGCTGATCGTCGCCCATCGAAGCCGCGCTCCCCGCTCTGACGAAAGTCGCTGCGGCACGAATCCAGGAAGACAAGAAGGAGGAACTGATCCGCGATGAGCGCTGAGTCTCACTCGAGCCTGTTGGACGCCCTCAAAGGACAGCCCAAACAGGTATGGATCACCGCGTTCGCCGCGGTCATCGCGTTCATGGGGATCGGGCTGGTCGACCCGATCCTGCTGTCGATCGCCGAGGGCCTGCACGCGACGCCGTCCGAGGTGACGCTGCTGTTCTCCAGCTATCTCGGCGTCCAGGCGATCGCCATGCTGGTGACCGGCGCGATGAGTGCCCGGTTCGGGGCCAAGCGGACCGTGGTCGTCGGGCTGACGCTGGTCGTCGTCGCCACCGCGCTGTGTGCCGCGTCCGGGTCGATCGAGCAGCTCATCGGGCTGCGCGCGCTCTGGGGTCTCGGCAACGCCTTCTTCATCGCGACCGCGCTTTCGGTCATCGTCGGCGCCGCGACCGGCGGCCAGTCGGGCGCGATCCTGCTCTACGAAGCCGCGCTCGGTGTCGGCCTCGCGGTCGGCCCGCTGCTGGGCGCGCTGCTCGGCAGCATCTCGTGGCGTGGCCCGTTCATCGGCACTTCGCTGCTGATGCTGTGCGGTCTCGTGCTTTGCTCGATCTTTCTGACCAGTGACGCCAAGGCGCGGCGGCCGAAGGTCCGCCTGCTCGATCCGTTCCGCGCGCTGAAGCACGGCGGGCTCCTGCGTACCTCGATCGGTTCCGCGCTCTACACCGCCGCGTTCTTCGTGGTGCTGGCCTGGTCGCCGTTCGTGCTGGAGTGGAGCGCCGTCGCCGTCGGCCTGATCTTCTGCGGCTGGGGCCTTTCGGTCGCCGTCGCGGGAGTGGTGCTGGCGCCGAAACTCGCCGCGAAGCTCGGTGAACGGCACGCGACCGTGGTCGCCGTCTTCGGGTACGGCGTACTGCTGCTGATCATGGCGATCCCGAGCAAGCCGGTGCTGGTCGTCGGCATCATCCTGTCGGGGCTGGTCTCCGGCCTGCTGAACACGCTCTTCACCGGGACGGCCATGTCGATCAGCGACGCCCCGCGTCCGGTCGCGAGCGCCGGGTACAACTTCTGCCGCTGGCTCGGCGGCGCGGTCGCCGCGACCGTCGTCGGTCACCTTGCCGAGTGGTTCGGCGCCAAGCAGGCGCCGTTCGTGATCGCCGCGATCCTGTGCGTCCTCGCCGGAGCGCTGCTGACGATCCGCGAAAAGTCCGCGGACCCGCACACGATTCCGGCCGAAGCGGTCCTCGTCGGCGAAGAGATGTAGTCCGTACAAAAGGTGAACGCCGGACCAACGGGGGGTTTCCTCCCGCTGGTCCGGTGTCTAGCGTCGACCTCCCGAACTGCCTGACCGGAGGTCCGCGTGAAGTTCCTTCCGTTGCTGGCCGGCCACTCACCAAGCCGGGCGTCAGTGACCTGTACCTACCGCTGTGGCGACGCGTGCTTCCACGACGCGCCGAACACCTCGGACAACCCCACCTTCGCCGACGTGCTCGGCGCGGTGAGCCGCCGTGGCGCGCTGAAGGCGAGCGCCGTCGTCGCGCTGGTCGCCGGTGCGCCACTCGCGCTCACCGCGCCCGCCACCGCCGCGCCGGCGGGGAACAGCAGGCCCAAACCTTCACCCGGCACCGACTACAAGCGGGTCCAGCCCAACACGCTCGACGCCGTCGTGGTGCCCGAGGGCTATCAACAGGGCATTGTCATCCGCTGGGGTGACGCGGTGCTGCCCGGTGCGCCGGAGTTCGACTTCGACAACCAGACCGCCGCGGCGCAGGCGAAGCAGTTCGGCTACAACTGCGACTTCGCCGCGCTGCTTCCCCTGGACCATTCCGGGCTTTCCTCGCTGCTGGTGACGAACCACGAGTACACGTCGGAAGAGTTCATGTTCCGCGGGTACGACCGGAACAACCCGACCGTGGAACAGGTCGAGATCGCCTGGGCCGCCCATGGCCTGACCGTCGTCCAGGTCACGCGTGGGCGGGACACCGGGCACCTGCGGCCGAAGATGTCCCGCTACAACCGGCGGATCACACTGCACACCCCGTTCAAGGTGACCGGCCCGGCGGCGGGCAGCGATCTGCTCAAGACCGCCGCCGATCCCACCGGAACGGTCGTGCTGGGCACGATGAACAACTGCGCCGGTGGTGTCACGCCGTGGGGCACGATCCTGTCCGGCGAGGAGAACATCAACCAGTACTTCGGGAACGCGGACACGGTGACCGATCCCGTGGCGCGCAAGCGTTACGCGCGCTACGGCATCAACGGCACCGCGACCACCAGGAAGTGGGAGCGGTTCGACGCGCGCTGGGACATCGCCAGGGAACGGAACGAGGCCCACCGGTTCGGCTGGGTGATCGAACTGGATCCGAACGATCCGGACAGCACCCCGGTCAAGCACACGCATCTGGGCCGGTTCAAGCACGAGACGGCGAACATCCGCGTCGCCAAGGACGGCCGCGTGGTCGCCTACTCCGGTGACGACGAGCGTTTCGAGTACATCTACAAGTTCATCTCGAAGGGCCGGATGAAGCCGGGTGACAGCGGCCATGCCCGGCGGCACAACATGACCCTGCTCGACGACGGCACACTGTACGTCGGCCGGTTCACCGGCGACAGCCCCGCCGCCGAGATCGACGGCACCGGGAAACTGCCCGGTGACGGCGAATTCGACGGCAGCGGCGAATGGATCCCGCTGGCGTCGGGCAGGAAGTCCTTTGTGGACGGAATGACCGCTGAAGAGGTGTACGTGTTCACCCGTGAGGCGGCCGACCGGGTGGGTGCCACCAAGATGGACCGCCCGGAGGACATCCAGGCGCATCCGCGTACCGGCCGGATCTACTGCGCGCTGAGCAACAACGTCGACCGCGGCAAGCCGGGCAAAGAGGGCGCCACCGAGCCCAATCCGCGGCTGAACAACAAACACGGTCAGGTGCTGGAGTTCGAAGAGCGGCGCGGGGACGCGCTCGCGCTGACGTTCAGCTGGCGGCTGTTCCTGGTGTGCGGCGACCCGGCCTCGCCGGACACCTACTTCGCCGGGTTCCCCAAGGACCAGGTCTCGCCGATCTCCAGCCCGGACAACGTGGCCTTCGACAAGCACGGCAACCTCTGGATCTCCACCGACTCGGCGGGCGCGCTGGGCATCAACGACGGCCTGTACTCGGTGCCGCTGGAGGGCCGCAACCGCGGGGAGCTGAAGCTGTTCCTCACCGTGCCTCGCGGCGCGGAGACCTGTGGCCCGATCGTCGAGGAGAAGATCGTCACGGTCTGTGTCCAGCATCCGGGTGAAGTGGACGGGGCGAATGCCGACAGACCGGCCTCCCATTGGCCGGACGGCGGCGAAAACCAGCCCCGGCCGTCGGTGGTGGCGGTGTGGAAACCCGGCAGGCGCGGCCTGGCCGACATCGGTTCTTAGTCGGTCAGCAACGTCCTAGCAGTACTTTCCGTCGATGGCGCGCGGTCGGTCCCGGCAGCGCGCCATCGCTCGTTCGCGCGCTGTTCATCTGTCGTCCAGGACTGGATCGTTTTGGTCGCTTAACGTCACGTCGTTCCCCCGACTGGACTATGTGAACCCACCGCGAACATGGAGGCCCTGTGTCCTTCGAGCCTCAGCGGCTCCTGCCGTTGATCACCTCCCATCCCGGCGGCCGCTCCGCGGTCACCTGTGAGTACCGCTGCGGCAACGCGTGTGCCCACCCCGAGCCCAACACCTCGGACAACGAGTACTTCGGCGACGTCGTCAAGAACGTGCTGTCCCGGCGCGGCGCGCTGAAGGCCAGTGCGGTGATGGCCGCCGCCGCGGGTGGCTTCGCCGCGCTGTCCGGCACGGCCGCGGCCGCCGAACCGGCCGACGTCGCCGCCGCGGGCCACGGCAAGCCGGGCCGCCCCGGTCGTCCGGTGCCCGGCACCGACTTCGACGCGGTGCCGCCGAACACGCTCGACGCGGTCACCATCCCCGAGGGTTACGACCAGCGCGTCGTCATCCGCTGGGGCGACGCCGTCGAATTCGGCGCGCCGAAGTTCGACTTCGCGAAGCAGACCGCGGCCGCGCAGGCGAAGCAGTTCGGCTACAACTGCGACTTCGTCGGCCTGATCCCGCAGGACCCGCTGGGCATCCGGAACCTGCTGGTGGTGAACCACGAGTACACCACCGAGGTCCACATGTTCCCGGCCGACCAGTACGACCCGGCCAATCCGACCGAGGAACAGGTCAAGATCGCCTGGGCGGCACACGGCCTCTCGGTCGTCCAGACTTTCCGCGACCCGATCGGTGGCGCCCTGCGCGCGGTGCCGAGCCCGTTCAACCGCCGCATCACGCTGAACACCGCCTTCGAGGTGCGCGGCCCGGCCGCCGGTTCGAAGTACCTCAAGACCGCCGCGGACCCGACCGGCCGCAAGGTCTCCGGCACGCAGAACAACTGCGCCGGCGGCGTGACCCCTTGGGGCACGGTGCTTTCCGGTGAAGAGAACGTCAACCAGTACTTCGCGAACGCGGCGAGCGTCACCGACCCGGTCGCGGCCGCGCGGCTGAAGCGCTACGGCTTCTCCGGCACCGCGAGCACCCGTAAGTGGGAGCGGTTCGACAAACGCTGGGACCTCGCGCAGGAGCCGAACGAGGCCAACCGGTTCGGCTGGGTCGTCGAGATCGACCCGAACGACCCGAACTCGACGCCGATCAAACACACCGCGCTCGGCCGCTTCAAGCACGAGGCCGCGAACATCAAGATCACCAAGGACGGCCGCGTCGCCGTCTACTCCGGTGACGACGAGCGCTTCGAGTACATCTACAAGTTCGTCTCCAAGGGCAAGTACAAGCCGGGCAAGAGCGCGCACGCGCGGCGGCACAACTCCGCCCTGCTCGACGACGGCACCCTGTACGTCGGCCGCTTCACCGGCGACAGCCCCGGCGAGATCGACGGCACCGGAAAACTCCCCAAGGACGGCGAGTTCGACGGCGTCGGCGAGTGGATCCCGCTCGCCTCGGGCAACAAGTCCTTTGTGGACGGTTCCACCGCCGAAGAGGTCTACGTCTTCACGCGCCAGGCGGCGGACAAGGTCCAGCCGACCAAAATGGACCGCCCGGAGGACATCGAGCCGAACCCGGTCAACGGCCGGATCTACGCGGCGCTGACCAACAACAGCCAGCGTGGCCCCGCGGGCAAGGCGGACGTCGACGAGGCGAACCCGCGGCCGAACAACCGCAACGGGCACATCCTGGAGTGGGACGAGAACGGCGGGGACGCCGCGTCGACGAAGTTCTCCTGGCGCCTGCTGCTCGTCTGCGGTGACCCGAAGACCGCGGACACCTACTTCGGTGGCTTCCCGAAGGAGCAGGTCAGCCCGATCTCGTGCCCGGACAACGTCGCGTTCGACCGGCACGGGAACCTGTGGATCTCCACCGACGGCAACGCGCTCGGTTCGCACGACGGCCTGTTCTCGGTGCCGGTCGACGGTCCGGAGCGCGGGCACGTCAAGCAGTTCCTGTCGGTGCCGGTCGGCGCGGAGTGCTGCGGTCCGGTGGTGACCGACCACCTGGTGCTCGTCGCCGTACAGCACCCCGGTGAGGACGCGGCCAACTCCGGCAGCCCGACCTCGCACTGGCCGGACGGTGGCACGGCGCAGCCGCGGCCGTCGATCGTGTCGGTGTGGAAGAAGGGCCGCTGGGGCCAGGTCGGCCGCATCGGCGTCAAGTAGGGGTGGCGGGGTGCCGCCGCCGTGGGAAGACGGCGGCGGCACCGGCGATCACTCTCGGTTCTGCCTGATCGGGGCGATCGTCGACACGGTTCAGCGATTACGGAACCGGGACCGGGTAACTAGCTTCAGCCCTGTGAAAAGGGCACTGGTCTTGATGACGGCAGGGACGCTGGCACTGGTTTCGGGCATCGTTCCCGCTCAGGCACAGTCACCCGCCGTGCCGTCCGGCTGCACCGGTGGCGTCGCGCCGAATCCGAGCGTGGAGCAGGGCAGCCCACCGGCCGGGCACTCGTTCAACCCTGCCGCCCCGGTGCCGCCGAGTATGCCGAAGAGCAAACAGCCCCGGCTGTCCACCGCCGTCGGCTACCAGCAGGACGGCGGCGAGTACGCCCTCGCGACGCCGGACAAGATGGCCGGCACCGCTTACGCGGCGATGAAGTTCGTGCGCTTCTACAACGCGTCGGACAAGGTCGTACTGGAGGACAAGTTCAAGGCCACCGACGGGACACTGGCACGCCAAGTCTTCCCGCCGTCGACCGCTCCGGCGTCGGCGACCTCGGTGAAGTTCTTCGCCGCCCCCGACCGCGACTGGGTCAGGTGGGACTGCGTCCACCTGCAGGTAGCCTCGTTCGCGGCGAAGGCGGAGGTGCGGGATCCGGCGAGTGGTGCCTGGGGAACCACGGCCACCCTCGAGGCGGGCACCACCGCGAACTACCGGTTCACGGTGACCAACGACGGCACCACGACGCTGGCCGGCATCAAGGTCGACGACCCGTATTGCGACGTGAAGCCCGCGCCGATCGCGAGTCTCGACGGCGGCAAGTCCACGACCGTCACCTGCGACCACAAGAACATCACCGAAGCCGACAACGGCCATGTCAGCACCGTGACCGTCTCCAGTGGCACGTTGCCGAAGAAGATCGCGACCACGACCATCAAGGTCACTCCGCCGCCCGCGATCGACGAGATCGGCGAGTTCGTCTGGAACGACGTCGACCGGAACGGCCTGCAGGACGCCGCGGAGCCCGGTGTCCCGGGCGCGAAGGTGACTTTGAAGGACGCCTCGGGCAAGGCGCTGGGCACCGTCACCACCGACGCCGGCGGCAAGTACCGCTTCGCGAAACTGAAGGACGGCATCTACCAGATCTGCTTCGACATCAGCGCGCTTCCTGCCTACGGCTATACGTCGAAAGACGCGGGTGACGACGCGAGGGACTCCGACGCCGATCCGGCGACCGGCTGCACCGCGACCACCACGGTCGGCCCTCGGAAACGCCAGGACCTGACGCTCGCCGCGGGCCTCGTCGAGCCCACGGGCGAACTGGGCGACTTCGTCTGGCTGGACAAGGACAAGGACGGCCTGCAGACCCGGGACGAGATCGGCGTCCCGGACGTGAAGGTGACTTTGCGGGACGCGGACGGCAAGGAGGTCGGCTCTACTTTGAGCGGGCCGGACGGCCGGTACGCCTTCGAGGGCTTGCGCAGGGGCCCGTACCAGGTCTGCTTCGACGTCGGCACCCGGCAACTGACCCGGTCCGGCGCCGCGCGGTACAACGGCACGGACTCGGCGGCGGACCCCGCGACCGGGTGCACATCGGTGGCCACGCTGGGGGCGCCGGAGGATCTGAGCAGGGACGCCGGGCTGATCGAGCCCTGAATTGTCGGTGGGTACCGCTAGCGTCGCCCACCGTGACCACTCACCTGGATGCCACCCGCGAGTCCTACGACACCGTCGCCGAGGACTACGCGGTCTTGGTCGAACCGCTCTTCCGGCAGGATCCCGTCGGCCGCGCGATGCTGGCCGCGTTCGCCGAACAGGTACGCGGTCCGGTCGCCGACGTCGGTTGCGGGCCGGGGCACGTCACCGCGCATTTGGCCTCGCTCGGAGTGTCCGTGTCGGGTGTCGACTTGTCGCCAAAAATGATTGATGTCGCCCGACGTCAGTTCCCTGACCTGCGGTTTTCCGTCGGCTCGATGACCGCGCTCGACTTCCCGGACGGTGAACTGGGCGGTCTCGTCGCCTGGTGGTCGATCTTCCACCTTCCCCCGGCCGAACTCCTGGCCCTGTTCACGGAATTCCGCCGCGTGCTCGTTCCCGGCGGGCAGCTGCTGGTCGGCTTCCACGTCGGCGACGAGCGCCTCAGCCCGGAGAGGGCGTACGGCCACCCGGTCTCCTACGACGCCTACTTCCTGCGACCGGGCGCGGTCGCCGATCTGCTCGGCGAGGCGGGATTCGAGGTCACCGCACGGCTGGCCATGGAAGGGAGGAAACGACCGCAATCGTGCTTACTCGCCAAGACGGTTTGACTCGCGGGCCGCGGACCTGATCTCCTGCCAACGCAACCGAGTCGGGCGGGATCATGGCGCAAACGAGTACGACCACGGGCGAAAACACGCCAGCTTGGCCTTCGCGCTCCTGGTTCCCGCGGCCCTCGACCTGGACTTGGTTCGGGTTCGGCCTGGTGCTGGTGGTCTACGCCGACCTCGCCTGGCGCCGTCGCTGGATGAGCGACGACGGGCTGATCGTGCTGCGGACGGTCCGCCAGATCCTCGCGGGCAACGGTCCGGTGTTCAACATCGGCGAGCGGGTCGAGACCAACACCAGTCCCTTGTGGACCGTGGTACTGAGTGTTCTCGGTTTGCTACCGGGAGTGCCGCTGGAGTGGATCTCCGTGGTGACCGGGCTGGTCTTCTCGGTCGCCGGGCTGTTCTTCGGCCTGGACGGCGCCCGGCGGCTCTACCAGCCGCTGGCGTTCCACGGCCTCGCGCCCGCCGGGGCACTGGTGGTCTGCGCGCTGCCGCCGTTCCGCGACTTCGCGACGTCCGGGCTGGAGACCGGCTTGATCACCCTGTGGCTGGGCGGGACCTGGTGGCTGCTCGTCCGCTGCGTGTCCACAGTGGACGGACCGCGTACCTGGCCGGTCGCGCTGGCCGCCGGGCTGGGACCGTTGGTGCGGCCTGATCTCGCGCTTTTCAGCGGCGTCGCGTTAGTGGCGTTGCTCGTGCTTTCACGGCCAGGACTTCGCGGCGCGCTGGGCCTGGTGGCCGTGGCGGCGGTGCTCCCGTTGGCGTATCAGGTGTTCCGGATGGGCTACTACGGCCTGCTGACGCCGAACACCGCGTTGGTCAAGGAGGCGTCGGAGGCGAACTGGGCTCGAGGCTGGGCGTATCTGGTCGATCTCGTCCAGCCGTACTGGCTGGGGCTCCCGTTGTCGGTGCTCGCCGTCGCGGTCGCCACCGTTTTGTCCGCTGTGGACAAGACTTTCGCGGTGCTCACCGCGGTCCCGGTCCTCGGCGCGGTGCTGCTTTCGCTGTACGTGATCCGGGTGGGCGGGGATTTCATGCACGGGCGCATGCTGATGCCCGCCTTGTTCTGCCTGCTGCTTCCCCTACTGGCCCTGCCGCTGACCAGAGTGACCGCGGTTCTCCTCCTGGTCGTCGGCATTTGGGCGATCGTGGCCGCCGGATCGTTGCGGCCGCCGTACTCCGCCGCGCCGCGTGCCGTCGGCATCACCGACGAGCGGGCGTTCTGGTCGCGGTCGACCGGGCACGAACATCCGGTCCTGGCCGATGACTACGCCGACTACCCGTCGATGCCGGCGACGCTGGACGCCATCCGCGCCGTGGAGGGCCCGGCGGTGCTGATCCAGGACTACTCGACCAGACGCTGGTACGCGTACCCGACAGATCGGCCTTACGTGACCGTCGCCGCGGACAGCATGGGTGCCCTCGGCCTGCTGATCCCGCTCGAAACGCGGTTGCGTGATGGCTACGGTCTCGCCAATCCGTTCGCCGCGCATTCGACGTCACTCCCCAACGGCCGGACCGGGCACCAGAAGTGGCTGCCGCCGGTCTGGGAGCTGGCGAATTCGGCGCGACTCCCGATCGCCGAGGGCGGTCCGGTCCGGGCCGCGGACGTCGCCGCCGCGCGGCTGGCGCTCGACTGCCCGGAGATCGTGGCGATCGACGCGTCGGTGCGTGATCCGCTGACGGCCGGACGGTTCGCGGACAACCTCATCGGGTCGTTCACCAGGGGTTCCGTGCGGTTCCCTCGGGTGGCGTCGGTGCCGGTCGCCTGCGGGTGACTAGCGTGGCGGCCATGGCTGATCTTCCCCTCGCTCTCGTCACCGGCGCCACTCGCGGCATCGGCGCGGCGGTCGCCCGCGCGCTCGCCCCCACCCACCGGGTGCTGCTCGGCGGCCGCGACGCCGACGCACTCGGCGAACTCGCCGCCACGCTGCCCGGCGCCCGGGCGTGGCCGGTCGAGCTGACCGACGCCGAAGCACTGGAAGCGGCGACCGCCGAGTTCGGCGAACTGGACGTGCTGGTGCACTCGGCAGGCGTCGCGCGGCTCGGCACGGTCGAAACCGCCACGGACGCCGACTGGCGGGCGAACTTCGAGGTCAATGTCCTCGCGGTCGTCACGCTGACCCGTCAGCTGCTGCCGGCGTTGCGGTCCGCGAAGGGCCACGTCGTCGTGATCAACTCGGGTGCCGGGCACAACGCGCGTCCGGGCTGGGGTCCGTACGCGGCGAGTAAGTTCGCCGTCCGCGCCTTCGCCGACGCGTTGCGGGACGAAGAGACCACCCTGCGGGTGACGTCGATCTACCCCGGCCGTACGGACACCGAAATGCAGCAGACGATCATCGCCGCCGAAGGCCGCTCGTACGAGCCGGAACGCTTCCTGCGCCCCGAATCCGTCGCGGCCGCCGTACTCGCCGCGGTCTCCGCCACCGCCGACGCCCACCCGACGGACGTGACCCTCCGGCCACGAGGCCTGGTCTAGCCAGCGTCTGGCTCGCCTGCCGACGCGCAGTTCCGGCGCCCGCGCCCAATGTGGCATTGGTGGCACTCAGCGTCCCCAATGCCACATTGGAGACGCTGAGCGTCCCAAACTCGGCATTGGCCCGAGCCGCGTGGCTTTCAGGCACGCCTTCCCGAAATGCCAAGCCTCAGCCCAGTTGTCCACAACCCCTCACCATTGTGGACAACCCACCCCGACCAGCGCTTTCCCCCGATTCCCGCCAAGGAGTCCCGATAGACTGGCCTCGGAGCCCGCCCCCGGGGTCCAATGCCACTTACTCAGGGAGCTGCCCCGGTCGGACGAGCCTCATCGACCATCGCGCATCAGATCCACGGCGCGAACGCTGACGCGCAACTCGCCCGCGAGGACGGCAACTACACCGTCACCCACCCCAGTAGCCCTAAGTAAGTGGCCGCACCCTGGGACGGGAGGGGGCTGCGTAGGTGAGTCAAGAGCGCAGCCGGGCCGAGATTTCGGCGACTTCCGCTTGTACCTTCGCGCGGTCCACCCGCAGGGATTCGCCGTCGCCGACGACCTGTTCGCCGGCGACCCACACGTCGCGAACCCGGCGCGAACCCGCGGCCCACACCAAGTTCGAGAGCAGCTGCTCGTCCGGGACGTCGACGCCGGCCGCGAAGGCCGGGTCGTCGAGGTCGACGTGCACCAGGTCCGCCCACCGGCCGGTCTCCAGCGCGCCGATGTCGGTCCGGCCCAGCGCGTCCGCGCCGCCGCGGGTGCCGAGCAGGAACGCGTCGGCGGCGGTCAGCACGGTCGATTCGCCGGTGGCGAGCCGCGCGAACATCGCCGAGAGCTGCAGCTCCTCCCACAGGTCGATGTCGTCGTTCGACGCCGGGCCGTCCGTGCCCAGCCCGACGGCGACGCCTGCCTTTCGCAGCTCCGTCACCCGCGCGATGCCCGAAGCGAGTTTCGCGTTCGAGCCCGGGCAGTGCGCCATCCCGACCCCGCGCGCGGCGAACAGGGCGATGTCCTCGTCGGACAGGTGGACGGCGTGCGCGGCCAGCGTGCGGCCCCGCAGCATTCCGACCTTCTCCAGCAGCGCGGGCACCGAGCCGTGCTCCTCGCGCTGCTTGACGTCTTCGAGCGCCGCCTCCGCCACGTGGATCTGCACCAGCGCGCCGCGTTCGGCCGCCGATTCCGCGGTCGCGCGCAGCGCTTCGGTGTTCAGCATGTACGCCGAGTGCGGCCCGTAGCCGACCTCGATCCGCTCGCCGGGGCCGAACCGGAGACCGTCGGTGTCGATCCAGCTTTCGATGCTCTTCAGCATCGCGCGCCAGTCCATCCCCGGCAGTTCCATGATCGGCGGGCCGAGAATCACGCGGCCGCCGGTGGTGAGCACCGCGTCGGCGAGCTGTTCGCTTTCGAAGTACATCTCCGCGCTGGTCGTGACACCGTGCCGCAGCATCTCGACCGAGCCAAGCAGCATGCCGGTGCGGATGTCGGCGGGCTTCAGCTTCGCCTCGGTCGGCCAGATGATCTCGGTCAGCCACCGCAGCAGCGGCAGGTCGCCGCCCATCCCGCGCAGCAGCGTCATCGGGCTGTGTGCGTGCGCGTTGACCAGCCCTGGCAGGAGAAGACCGCTCAACCGGGTCACGGGAGCGGACGTTTCGGGAGCCCCGGACACGGGACCGACATGGGTGATCCGCCCCGCCTCGTCCACGTCGACCACGGCATCACGCAGCAGCGAACAGGCGGGGTCGGCGGGGAGAACGACAGGAGCGTGGAAACGGCGTTGCATGAAGGGAGCTTAGGTCAGTCGACGACGCCGCTCCGCCACGCCCAGGCCGCGATCTCCACCCGGTTCCGCGCACCCACCTTGCCCTGCACCGACGCCAGATGCGTCTTCACCGTCGACAGCGACAGGAACAGCTCGGCCCCGATCTCGGTGTTCGTCAGTCCCTTCGCGGCCGCCTTGACCACGTCGAGCTCCCGTGCGGTCAGCGGCTCCGAAGGCGGGCTGACGTCGCGTTTCACCGTCCCGCCGTCGAAATGCTTCAGCAGCCGGACGGTGATCTGCGGCGAGACCAGCGCGTCCCCGCGCGCGGCCGCGCGCACCGCCTCGATCAGCAGCGCGGGCCCGGCGTCCTTCAGCAGAAACCCGCTCGCGCCGTTCCGCAGTGCGGTGTGCACGTACTCGTCGAGGTCGAAGGTCGTGACCACCACCACCTTCAGCGGATCGGCGACGTCCGGGCCCGCCAGCTGCTTGGTGACCTCGAGCCCGTCGATCCCTGGCATGCGGATGTCCAGCAGACAGACGTCGGGGCGCAGTTCGCGCGCCTTCGCCACCGCCGAGACGCCGTCCGCCACGTCGGCGACCACCTCGATGTCGTCGTGGCTGTCCAGGATCATCCGGAAGCCGGTTCGCACCATGTCCTGGTCGTCGGCGATCAGTACCCGGATCACTCTTCTCCTTCAAGTGGTAGCCACGCTTCGACGCGCCATCCGCCGCCTGGCGCACGCCCGGCGGAAAGCCGGCCGCTCAGCAGGGCGACACGTTCGCGCATCCCGATCAGACCGTAGCCGCCCGACCCGCCGGCCGGACGGTGCTCCTGCTCGCGTCCGTCATCGGTCACCTGGAGGTGCAACTCCGTCCCGGAAACCTCGGCGATGACCAGCGCCTCCGTCGCGCCGGACGCGTGCTTGCCGACGTTCGTCAGCGACTCCTGCACCAGCCGCAACGCCGATCGCCCGACCTCGTGCGGCACGTTCGGCGGCAGTTCGAGCTTCATCGCCGTCTTCACGCCGTGGTTCGACCGTTCGATCAGCGTCCGCAGGTCGGCGGCGAGATCGGTGGTGGCCTGCTCGCTGAACTCGCTGCTCCCGGCCGGGGCGTCGCCGCGCATACTCCGCACGAGCCGCCGCATCGCCGCGAGCGCCTCCACCCCGGCGTCCTCGATCCGGCCCATCGCCTCGACCGCGATCTGCGGGTTCCGCTCGCCCATCAGCTTCGCCGCCTGTGCCTGCACGACGATCCCGGTGACGTGGTGCGCGACGACGTCGTGCAGTTCGCGCGCGAGCGCCATCCGCTCCGACGTCTGCGCGTCACTGATCGCCGACTGGATGACCTGCGTCCGCTCCGAGTCCCGCGAACGCAGCGCCAGGCCGACCGCCACCGAGATGCCGAGCAGCAGCAGCCCGGCGACCGCGAACCCGGCGATGTCGTCCGGGTCGGTCATGAGCCGGGGCGTCGGCCGGTTGGTGTTGAGAACGCAGGCGCCCGCCACCACCGCGGACAGTCCGGCGATCCGGGTCACGGCTTTGCTCAGCCCGACCGCGCGGACCAGGGTGACGACCAGCCCCATCCCCGCGACTATCTGCGTCCCCGGCACACCGCCGGGGGTCGGGTAGTCGTAGTCGAGCCGGAGGAAGGGCATCACCAGCGCCGAGAGCAGCATGACCGCGGTGAGCCCGACCATCGCGTCGGCCGGTCGACGGGGTGCGGCGATCGCGATGAACGCGGCGACGATCGAACAGGCCAGCACCGGCAGGCCGTGCGCCCTGCTGGCGTAGGTGAAGCTGAATTCCAGGATCAGCGCCAAGGCGAGCATGCCGATGAGCGGCCATTGCCCCAGCACCAGCTTGTTGATCTTCTGCAGCTTCTCGTAGCGTTTCGGATTCGCCGTGCGGTCGCGCCCGGGAATCGCGAAGACCAGCGTGCCGCCCAGCAGGACGCCGCCGAAAAGCATCGCCTGCGCCATGGTGCCGTTCGAGGTGCCGTCGAAGTTGGTGTACCGGCCGGACACCGCGGTCAAGGTGGCCATCACCAGGCCGGCGATCACGGCGGCCGCGACGCCCGGACGCGTCCGGCGGGCGGCGTAGAACAGGATTTCGACTCCCGCCACCACCTCGGTGATGGACAGGTGGGCGAGCACGCTCGAGTAGGTCGGGATGGTGAAATACCGGACGACCAGCGTGTAGGCCACCAGCACGACCGAAGCCGCGACGGCGGCCACCGCTGCCCGGTTCTGTGCCCAGAGCGCGCAGAACACCATCCCGAAGATGCCAGGGAACAGCAGCAGGTCGATACCGCGAGGGCCCGCCTGGTCGAACGCGGCGTCGGTGATGAAGAACAGGTCGAACGCGAGCGCGGCGAGCAGCACGACGGTGGGCATGCCGAGACGGCGCACGAGTGAACTCACGCGTGCGTAGAACTTGTTCTGGGATGGCCCCGCTGTCACACCGTGACGGTAGAGGATCCGCCGCCGTCCGCACCTTGGCCGACCGGCCCGGCCCGCATCGGCCGATCGGCCGATGCGGGGGTGATCAGCACTGGCCGTCTGCCCGAAGTGGACAGACAGCGGGTTCGCGAAGCTGATCGCGGCTGAAGTGCCCAAGGTCTTTCGATCTTTTGAAGTCGCGCCCCCTTTTCGACCGTCAGGTCCCGTGATCGTGATGGCAGGGCGCCCTTGAGTGGGAGGTAACGTGAATTCCGAAGCAGCGCCCTGGCAGCACGATCACGGCAGGCGCGACAACGGCGCGGTACTCGCCGGCCGTGGGCTGGTGAAGCGGTACGGCACGCAGTACGCGCTGGCCGGGATCGACATCGACATCCAGGCCGGTGACGCGGTCGCCATCGTCGGGCCCTCCGGCTCCGGCAAGACCTCCCTGCTGCACGTGCTCGCCGGGATTCTCCGCGCCGACTCCGGGCAGATCTTCCTCGCCGGGCAGCGGGTCGACCAGCTCAACGAGCGCAAACGCAGCGAACTGCGGCGGACCGAGTTCGGCTTCGTGTTCCAGTCCGGGATGCTCGTCGCCGAATTGAGCGCCGAGGAGAACGTCGCGCTGCCGTCGCTGCTGAGTGGCAAGGGCCGCAAGGAATCCATCGAGGCCGGCCGCGAATGGCTGGCGAAGCTCGGCCTCGAGGGCAAGGAGAAGCGCCGCCCCGGCGAGCTCTCCGGCGGTGAGGCGCAGCGTGTCGCGATCGCACGGGCGCTGACGCACCGGCCGAAGGTGATCTTCGCCGACGAGCCGACCGGCGCGCTCGACACCCGAACCGGCCGCGCCACCATGGACGCGCTGCTCGCGGCCGCCGCCGACAGTGGCGCCGCGGTGATCGTGGTGACCCACGACCGCGAACTCGCCGAAGCCATGCCGCGCACGGTCTCCATCCGCGACGGCCTGATCGCGACGAGGTTGGCTGCCTGATGAACAGCTTCCAGCTGGCCCTGCGGGTGCTCCGGGTCGACCGCCGGACCCGCATGTCGGCCATCCTCACCGCGGTCGGGGTCGCCGTCGCGACCAGTCTGGTGCTCCTGCTGGCGTCTCTCCCTGGCGCCACGCAGGCCCGCTCGCAGCGGGCGATCTGGCAGGACATCCACAGCTACTACTCCGAGTCGGGGCAGGCCCAGCGTCCGGCGCCGCTGCTGATGGCGGCGAACAAGGACTACTCGGGTGACCGCGAGATCATCCGCGTCGACATCGCCCAGACCGGCACCTCACCGATGCTCAGCCTGCCGCCGGGCATCCCGAAGCTGCCGGCCCCCGGCGAGTCGATCGTTTCGCCCGAACTCGGAAAACTGATCCAGTCGACGCCGCAGGTCCAGCTCGGGGACCGGTTCGGCAAGCTCGTCGACTCGCTCGGTCCGGATTCGCTGATGTATCCGGAGCAGCTGGTCGCCGTCGTCGGCCACACCCCGGAGTCGATGCCGCAGTCGGCGCAGGCCGCGGACGGCTTCCCCGACAAGCAGGCCAAGCCCGACCCGCTCCTCGAACTACTCGCCTGGGTCGGCGTCATCGTCCTGCTCGTGCCGAGCCTGGTGCTCGTCGCGTCTTCGGCCCGGCTCACCGCCACGCGGCGTGAGCTGCGGATGGCGGCACTGCGGCTGGCAGGCGCGACCCCGGCGCAGGTGACGAAGATCGTCGCCGCCGAGACCGCGTTGTCCGCGGTCGTCGGCGCCCTGCTCGGCATCCTCGTGGCACCGGCACTGCAGGGCCTCTCGACGTTCGTCCCCTGGGGCGGCGGAACCTGGCTCGCGTCGGACTTCAGCCTTTCGCTCGGCTCGACCATCGCGGTCGCCGTGGCGATCCCGCTCCTGGTCGTCCTCGCCGGGGTCCTCGGTATCCGCCGCGTGCTGAAGACGCCGCTGTTCGCGGCTTCGGCGCACGCGCGCAAGCCGTTGCACTGGTGGCGGCTGCTCGCGGTACCCGTGGCCGGTGCCTTCTTCCTCTTCGCGGTCAGCCAGGACAACGCCAGCTTGCCGATGGTGATGTTCGGCCTGTTCCTGCTGGTCGCGTCGGCCGCGATCATCGGGCCGTGGGTCACCTCGGCGGTGGGCGGCACGTTCGTCCGCATCTGGCGCAAACCGGCGTCGCTGCTGGCCGGGCGCAGGCTCCGTGACGACCCGAAGAGCGCTTACCGGGCCACGGCGGGTGTCGTGCTCGCGGTCTTCACCGGTTCGATGGCACTCACGCTGCTGCCCTCGTTCGAGTCGATGGCGGGCGGCGGGCGGACCTTCAAGGACAACGTCCTCTACGCCGAGGCCGATGCGACCCACTCGCAGCAGATCGTGGAGGAAACCAACGCCTCCCTCGCCCGCAACGGGATCGCCGACAAGGCCGTCGCGGTCGGCCAGGTCTACCTGTCCACCGGCGAGGTGGGGACCCGCGACCAGACACTGAACCGGGCCTTCGTGATGACCTGCGAGGACGCCACGAAGCTGCTGCGGGTGAACATCGGCGGCTCCTGCCGGCCTGGCCCCGCGATCTACAGCAGCTCCAAGATCGACCCGGCGTCGTACCGCGTGACGCCGGACTACGACAAGGCCGGTACTCAGCTCGGGAACGTCCCGGCGCACACGTTCCCCCAGTCCGAAGAGGACACGTACGGCACGATCGTCATCGACCCGGCCCTGCTGCCCGCGGACGTCGAACCGGAGCGCCTCGACGTGGTCGTGCCGACGACGCAGGCGAACGGCGAGGTCGTGCGGACCGCGCTGGTCGGGGCGGCACCGGGCCAGGAGATCGGCAGCCGCGGCTTGCGCCTGGTCAGCCAGCAGCAGGAACTCGCCGACCTGCGCCGGGTCACCGTGATCGGCCTGATCGCCGCCGGTGTGCTCGCCGGCTGCAGCGCGGCCGTGGCGACCGCCGGTTCGGTGATGGACCGCCGTCGCACCTTCGGGGCGCTCATCGCGGCCGGGACCCCGGTCCGGGTGCTGGCGAGGGCGCTGCGGATGGAGGCGGCCCTGCCCGCGATGGTGGCCACCATCGGCGCGGGAGTGGTCGGGATCGGAGTCGGCATGGGGCTCTACAGCATGGTCGAAAAGGACCCGGTCGTGCTGAGCCCGTGGCTGCTGGCGCCCGTGGTGCTGGGAATCGGGGTGGCGTTGCTCGGCGCATCCGTCTCGACCCCGGCGCTCAAGCGGGTGCAGTCGGAGCCGCTGGCCGACGAGTAAAAGGTTCGCCCGAATGGCGTCATGCCACTGGGGCGGACGGGTCTCGTGGGTGGAGTCGCTGGTTACACCCACGAGCCGGGTGCTCGGTCGTCCCTCCGTCGGGGGAGGGATGAACGGGCGCCGGGGACGCGCAGGGGGCTTCCCAAGGCGCGGGGTGTGACGAAAGGGCCGGTCAGGACGTGGGGACGTCCTGACCGGCCCTTTCAGTCGTTTTCAGACTCGCTCGAAGATCAGATCGTGCGAGACGCGCCCCTCGACGTCGGCGCGGTTCTCGAACTTGGTGACCGGGCGCCACTCCGGCCGCGGGGCCCAGCCGCCGGGGTCGCCGGCGTGGCGGTTGCGCAGGAGAGGCTCGGCCGAGCAGACCTCCAGCATCTGCTCCGCGTAGTTCTCCCAGTCGGTCGCCATGTGGAAGGTCCCGCCCGGCGCGAGCCGCGAGGCCACCAGCGAGACGAACTCCGGCTGCACGATCCGCCGCTTGTGGTGGCGCTTCTTCGGCCACGGGTCCGGGAAGAACAGCCGGACCCCGGACAGCGAGCCCGGCTCGACGTGCGAAGTCAGCAGCACGACGGCGTCACCGTGCATCAGCCGCAGGTTCGTCACCCCGAGCTTCTCCGCGCGTAGCATCAGCTGGCCCAGCCCGGGGTCGTACACCTCGACCGCGACGTAGTTGAGGTCCGGTGCGGCGGCCGCGAGCTGGGACGTGGTCTCGCCCATACCCGAGCCGATCTCCACCATGACCGGGGCCCGCCTGCCGAACCAGTCGTCGAAATCCACCTCGCCTTCGGGCAGTTCGCCGACCGTGCGGCCGAGCGACGGCCAGAGTTCGTCCCACGCTCGCTGCTGCCCGACGGTCATCCGGCCGCCGCGGTTGACATAGCTGACCACGCTGCGCATCCGTGGCTGGTCCTCGTTTTCCACCCGCTCATTAAACGTGGGTGCTGTGCTCATCGGCGAACCGCATGGCGGTGGCACAGCGGGTTCGTCCGCGGTTGATTTGCGCGGCGCGCCCTTCTGCTCCGCCTGTCGTCCTTACCGGACCGCTTCGAACTCTCCCAGCCGTGCCCGCAGGCCGGCGAATCCGGCGACCGCGATCGGCGGCGGCGTCGTACTGGAATGGGCGGGGAGAACGTCGATCCAGCCGTCGTGGCGGCTGGTGTTCAGCACCGTGGTCGGGATCGAATGCCCGGATGCTCCGCGTTCGGAAGGTATGAACTCCCAGTAGCCGGATTCTCCGTCCGCGGCCCACGGGACGAATTCCCACCCGGGACGTCTGCCGAGCAGGCCCGCGATGCGATCTTCGATGCGGAAACCGAGTTCCCGCGATTCGAGCCTGCCTTCCACGACGGCGCGAAGCCACCACGGCGCGGGGATTTCGCCGTGCATTCCACTCGACGCGCGGTACAGCGCGACAACGAGATCTTCGGGCGCGCGATGCACCCAGGCGCGGCGAATGTCGGATGGCCGGGTCGCGGACGCCACCGTGCGGGGCAGTTCGATCGCCTGTGACCATTCGAGATCGAGCATGGGCTCGAGCCGGGGCGGCATACTTTCCGTGCGGGCTTGCGGGATCGTGCGTTCCACTCCCTGATCGGAATCCACCGTCAAGGATCACCTCCGAGGCTGAGAGCCGAGAAAGTAGGCTCATACCGAGCATTGCCCGATCAGGAACAGTATGTCCGCTTCCTGTGAGAGAAGCCACAGGCTCTTAACGTGGACTTAACTCCTTTGGAGGCGGTAAAAGCTCACGCGTCCCGCCGGTGGGTGATCATCAGTCCGGCCGCATAGACAATCACGCAGATACCAGCGAAATAAGCCAAATAGCCCCAAGCTCCCATCGGCGGTTCGAGTTTCAGCATCGAAACCGTCAGATCCGGGCCCGAGAACTGATTCGCCGCGAAGAACGGCATCCACTGGTAGATGTCGTCGCCGATGTTCGGAATCAGCATGACGAGACCTTCGACCAACTGCGTCCAGACCAACGCGAACCCGAGGGCGAACGCGGGGCTGCGGAACAGCAGGCCGAGTCCGACGCCGAGCAACCCGGTCAGCAGGAAGGTCAGCCCCTGGCCCGCCACCGCGCGCCAGTCGGCGCCGGAGGCCAGCCCTAGGTCGGAGGCCGGTTTGATCAGGTAGGCGACAGCCCATGAGCCGAAGCCCACCAGCAGCCCGATCAGGGCCGAGAACACTCCGACGACGGCGCCCTTCGCCAGCAGGGCGGGCACGCGGGACGGCACCGCCTGGAAGGTGAGTTTCATCGTGCCCCAGTTGAACTCCGTCGCCGCCGCGAGGATGGCGAGGATCAGCACCACGGTGCGGCCGAGCGCACTGGCGATCTGGGTCGAACCGACACCGGTCTGTCCCTCCAACGGAACGAAACCGAAGAACAACGCGGTGTAGGCGAGCGCGACCACGATCGCGATGGCCGCGCACCACCAGGGCGCGCGCGTGCTCAGCAGCTTGATCCGCTCGGCGCGGAGCATGTTCGCCGCGGTCATCGGGCGACCTCCGGGACCTGGCCGGTGCCGTATTCGACGGCTTCGGCGGTGAGTTGCATGTACGCGTTTTCGAGCGAACCGGTGAGCGGCTTGAGTTCGTGGAGGGTCGCGCCCGCGGCGAAGGCGAGTTCGCCGATGTCGTCGCTGTCCATTTCGGACACGATGAGCGCGCCGTCCTCCTCGCGGAATTCGGTGCCCTTCTCGGTCAGCGCCGTCCGCAGTTCGGGCAGGTGCGGGCTGCGGACCCGCACGCCGAGGCTCTTCGCGCGGCCGACGAAGTCCTCCATCGTGCCCTGGTAGATCAGCTTCCCCCGGCCGATCACGACGAGGTCTTGCGCGGTCTGCGCCATCTCCGGCAGCAGGTGGCTGGACACGAACACGGAGCGGCCCTCGGCGGCGAGCGCGTGCATCAGCTGCCGGATCCACACGATGCCCTCGGGGTCGAGCCCGTTGACCGGTTCGTCGAACAGCAGCACCCGTGGGTCGCCGAGCAAGGCCGTCGCGATCCCGAGCCGCTGCGACATGCCGAGCGAGAACTGCCCGGCCCGTTTGCGGGCGACCGACTCCAGCCCGACCAGCCGGAGCACCTCGTCGACGCGTTTGTCCGGCAGGCCGTTGGTCGCGGCGACCCACCGCAGGTGCTCGCGGGCCGTGCGGCCGGGATGACGCCAAGTGGCGTCGAGCATCGCGCCGACCGTCCGAAGTGGATCACGGAGTTCCCGGTAGGACTTGCCGTCGATGGTCACCGAGCCCGACGTGGGATTGTCGAGGCCGAGGATCATCCGCATCGTGGTGGACTTGCCTGCCCCGTTCGGCCCGAGGAACCCTGTCACGCGCCCTGTTTCGGCGGTGAAGGAAAGGTCGTCGACGGCGGTTTTTGCGCCGTAGCGTTTCGTGAGTTTGGTGGCTTCGATCATCGGCCCTCCCTCCAGTGGATTACGACATTACCCAACGTGGTGCCTTGCGGCCCGACAGGAAAGGACCGGGCTGCCCCCCGACAGGCGGCCCGGTCCTTGTTCCCCTTTTCTCCCCGTCCGGTCGCACCGCTCCCCCGAGCCTGGCGACCGGCTTTCTCCCCGGTGGAGGTTCCTTACGCGTCGCGCTTGTTCGCGACGACCAGCGAGATGGTCAGCAGCACCAGCGCGAAACCGGCGAAGTAGGCCAGTGCCCCGCCTTGGCTCAACGCCGACTCGGACGCGGCGGGCCCCGCACCGTTGAGGAACCTGTCGGCGACGCGGAACGGCATCCACTCGTAGATGTCCTTGCCGATCTTCGGGATGAGCTGGATCAGGTTCTCCACCGCGAGGGCGTAGATCAGCAGGAGCGAAATGGCGCCGGCGCTGTGCCGGATCAGGACGCCGAGGGCGACCGCGATCACCGAGGCGAGGGCGAACACCACACCCACCCCGGCGACGCTGATCCACTCCGCGGTGGTGTTCAGCGTGAGATCTTCCGGCCGCATGACCGAGGCGAGGCCCCAGGCGCCGAACGCGGCGATCTCGCCGATCACGAACGACAGCATCGCGACGACGCCGGTCTTGGCCAGCAGCGCCGAGGTGCGGTTCGGCACGGCCTGGAAGGTGGTCCGGATGGTGCTGAAGCGGTATTCGGTGGTCACCGAAAGCGCGGCGAGCACCATGATCACGGCCATGCCGAAGCCGTAGCCGAACTGGGTCAGGCTGACGTCGGTGAGTTCACCGGCGGGTGCGGCGCCGGCGACGATGGCGGCGAAACCGATCACGACAGCGAGGGCGGCCAGCGCGCACCACCAGGGCGAGCGTGTGGTGAACAGCTTGATGCGTTCCACAGCGAGCAGAGTCATGGCTTTTCTTTCCTCGGCAGTGTTGAAAAGAGTGAGTGGCTACTGGGCGGCGGCGACCACTTCGGCGGCTTCGGCTTCGAGACCGGTGTGGTACTCGACCGAATCGCCGGTGATCTGCATGAAGGCCTGCTCCAGGGAGCCGGTCTGCGGGCTGAGCTCGTGCAGCACGATCTGGTTGGCCGCGGCGATTTCGCCGATCTTGTCGCTGTCCATACCGGACACGACGAGCGACTTGTCGACGTCGGTGACCTGTGCGCTCGCCCGCGTCAGCGCGGCGCGCAGCGCGGGCAGTTGCGGCGATCGGACCTTGACCGTGTTCTCGGCGGCCCGCGCCACGAAGTCCTCGGTGGAGGACTGGGAGATCAGCTGCCCCTTGCCGATCACGACCAGGTGGCTCGCGGTGAGCGCCATCTCCGAAAGCAGGTGCGAGGAAACCAGCACCGTGCGGCCTTCGTCGGCCAGCCGGTGCATGAACTTCCGGATCCAGAGGATGCCCTCGGGGTCGAGGCCGTTGACCGGCTCGTCGAAGAGGAGGACCTCCGGGTCGCCAAGCAGGGCCGCCGCGATCCCCAGTCGCTGCGACATGCCGAGGGAGAAACCACCGGCGCGTTTTCCGGCGACGCTGGTGAGCCCGACGGTTTCGAGCACCTCGTCGACCCTGGCCGCCGGGATCTTGTTGGACTTCGCCATCCACTGCAGGTGCGCCCGCGCCGACCGGTTGGGGTGCACCCACTTGGCGTCCAGCAGTGCGCCGACCGTCCGCAGCGGGTCCTTCAGCTCGCGGTAGAGCTTGCCCCCGATGCGCACCTCACCCGAGGTCGGGTTGTCGAGGCCGAGGATCATGCGCATGGTCGTCGACTTGCCCGCCCCGTTGGGGCCGAGGAATCCAGTGACCTTCCCTCCCTCGACGGAAAAGGACAGGTTGTTCACCGCCAGTGTCTTGCCGTACCGCTTGGTGAGGCCCACTGCCTCGATCATGTCTGCTCCCCTCGGCGACTGCGAAAGCAATCGTCGTCCATGTGGGTGGCCGAGCGCGTCATCCTGAGGTGCCAACCTGATACCCGACCTGAGTCGTAGCTTGCCGTCTTCCGGCGGCGTACGCGATCGGTGACACCCCTGAGTGTGACCCTGAATCGCCAGGGATATTGAACCATGGTTCAATAACTGCGTGGCGAGACCTCGCACCATCACCGACGAACGACTGCTGAAGGCGGCGGAAATCGTCATCGGCATGGTCGGCCCGGGTTTCACGCTGGCCCAGGTGGCCGCCGAGGCCGGGGTCGCGGTCGGCACGGTCGCGCAGCGGTTCGGCTCCAAAAACGGCCTTCTGCAGGCGTTGAGCAAGCTGAACACGCGGTCGGTCGTAGGGAGGATGCGGGAATGCGGCGAGCTGGCCGATCCCGTGGAAGGTCTGCGGGCGGCGGTGGTCGTGATCTACGAGGGCATGGGTTCGGCGGAAACCGCGGCGAACCACCTCGGGCAGCTGGGGGTGGACATCGGGGATCCGGAACTCCGTGCCCTGCTCGGCGAGCATTTCACCGCCGTGGAAGCGGAATTGCGACGGCTGGTGCGGGTCGCGGCGCGTGCCCTGCCGGGTGCGCCGGGTGTCGTCCGTGCGGCGCGAGTGCTGCTGGGGGTGGCGAACGGGGCCGCGCTGGACTGGTCGATCCGGCCGAAGGGCCGCTACGTCGACCGCGTGGGGCAAGACATGGACGCGGTGCTGACCGCGTGGAAAGGGGTGTCCTGAGTGGAACAGAAAGTGGCAGTGGTCGCGGGGGCGACCCGAGGATGTGGCCGGGCGATCGCGGTGGAGCTGGGCAGGCTCGGCTGGACGGTGTTCGTCACCGGCCGCACGACGCGGGAGCACCAGTCGCCGATGAAGCGGTCGGAGACGATCGAGGACACGGCGGAACTCGTCGACGCGGCGGGTGGCTGGGGAATCCCGGTCCGGACCGATTTCACCAAGGTGTCCGATGCGGACGCACTGCGGGCGCGGATCGAGTCCGAAGTGGACGGTCGGATCGACCTCCTCGTCGACGACGTCTGGGGCGGTGACCCGTTCGCGGACTTCGAGCGGGCGTACTGGGACTCCAGCCTCGACGACGCGCTCACGCTGGTGCACAACGCGATCGACACGCATCTGATCGCGTTGCACCGGCTTCTCCCGCTGGTCGTGCGGCGGGAGGGTGGTCTCGTCATCGAGGTCACCGACGGGGATCACGACGAGTACGTCGGCGCGGGGATCCCGTATTTCCTCGCGAAGTCCGGCATCCGCGCGATCGGCCGGGCGCTGGGGGCGGAACTGGAGAAGTACGAGTGCGTCGGCATGACCGTGACGCCAGGCTTCCTGCGGTCCGAGTCGATGCTGGACCACTTCGAGGTCACCGAGGAGACCTGGCGGGACGCGGTGGGCAAGACCGCGCCGGTCGACTTCGCCATCTCGGAGACCCCGACGCTGCTCGGGCGGGGCGTCGCGAAACTGGCGACCGATCCGGAGGTCTCGCGGTTCGCGGGCAAGACGCTGGCCTCGTGGACGTTGATGAACGAATACGGCCTGACCGACGTCGACGGCTCACGCCCCGACTTCGGCAAGTGGATGGCCGAAGTCAGGGACGCGGGCAAGGACCCGGAGACGGCGGACCACGCTCTGTACCGCTGAGTCACCGTGCCGGCCGGGAACTACTTCTTCCCGGCCAGCACGTCCAGGTAGTGCTGGTTGAACATGACGCCGAGGACGTTGCCGAACGGGTCGACGACCGCCCCGGTGACGAAGCCCGGCCCGCGCTCGATGATCGGCTCGTACTCTTTCGCGCCCTTCTCGAGCAGTGTCGCGAAGGCGTCCTCGACGTTGTCGACGGCCCAGTTCGCGATCGCTCCGCCAGGACCCGGCTGGGCCGTCGCCGGCCGGTAGTCGCCCCGGACCAGGCCGAACTCGTGCTGGTAGTCGCCGATCCGGAACTCGACGTAAGCGGGCTTCTCGTCGGGACCGTTGCGGACGAAGTACGGCTCGACCCCGAAGAGGTCGGAGTACCACTCGATCGCCGCGGTCATGTCGTCGGCGTAGAACGTGGTGGTGGTGAGTCCTCGCAGCATTTCCGTCTCCTCCGGTAAGTGGCTCTGGAGACAAGGATCCACCGCAAAGTGCTCACCGAATGACCACTTTCCGGCCCGATTCGCTCAGGCGACCCCTGGCCGGGCCAGCCCGGTCTCGTAGGCGAGCACCACCGCCTGCACCCGGTCGCGCAGGTCCAGCTTGGACAGGATCCGTCCGACGTGCGTTTTCACCGTCGCCTCGGACAGGAACAGGGTCTCGGCGATCTCCAGGTTCGAGAGGCCTTTCGCGATCAGGACGAGCACCTCCCGCTCCCGCTCGGTGAGGACGTCGAGTTCGGCCGCGTCCCGTATCGGCTTCCCGCCACCGCCGACGAACCGGTCGAGCAGCCGCCGGGTCACCGACGGCGAGACCACGGCGTCACCCGAAGCGACCGCCCGCAGCGCCGACACCAGGTGATCCGGCTGCGTGTCCTTCAGCAGGAACCCGCTCGCCCCGCCCTGCAGCGCCGAGTAGACGTACTCGTCGAGGTCGAACGTCGTCATGACGAGCACCCGCGCCGTACCGGCCTCGACGATCCGTTTCGTCGCCTCGACCCCGTCCAGCACCGGCATCCGGACGTCCATCAGCACGACGTCCGGCCGCAGTTCCTCCGCGAGGCGGATGGCCTGGGCACCGTCACCCGCCTCGCCGACGACGTCGATGTCCGCCTGCGCGCCCAGCACCATCCGGAACCCGACACGCATCAATTCCTGGTCGTCGACGACCACCACCCGGATCATGTCGCCAACCTAACCGGGAGCCTCGCGTGCACTCGCCACCCTCCACCGGGAGCGGGCCCGACCTCCAGCGTGCCGCCGAAGACGTTCGCCCGTTCCCTCATGCCGATCAAACCGTTCCCACCGGGGACCGCGAGTTTTCGCGGCCCGGCCGGTGTGGCGTGTGACGCCGTCTTCGTGGCAGCGGGCACCAGCTGTTTCGCGCGGCCGGCGCCGTCGTCGGTGACCCGGACGTCGATCACGTCCTTCTCCCGGCGCACCAGCACCTCCGCCTGCGCGCCGTGCCCGGCGTGTTTCAGCGTGTTCGTCAAGGACTCCTGGACGATCCGGTACACCCCGAGCGAGACACCGGCGGGCAGTCCGGCCAGGGCGTCCGCGCTGATCGCCAGCGTCACCGGTACGCCTGCCTGCCGGATCCGGTCCGCGAGGTCGGTCAGCGCGCTGGCGTCCGGCTGCGGTACGCGCGGCTCGTCGTCGTCGTCGCTGCGGAGCACGTCCAGCAGCCGCCGCAGCTCGGCGAGCGCGCCGCGGCCAGTCTCCGAAATCGTCTGCAGGGCCCGTTTCGCCATCTCGGGATTCCCGTCGACCGCGTAGGACGCGCCATCGGCCTGCACGACCATCACACTCACCGCATGCGCGACGACGTCGTGCAGCTCACGGGCGATCCGTCCGCGTTCTTCACCGACGGCGATCCTGGCCGCCTGGTCCCGTTCCGTCTCAAGTAGGTGCAACCTGGCTTCCACCTCCTCGTGATAGGCGCGCCTCGCGCCGGCGAACTCGCCGAGCGTCCAGCACAGCGCGGTGGCGAAGACCCCGATGATCGCCAGCACCCACAGGTCCTCCGGCGGGTCGACCCACAGCTGGATCCCTGACGTGACGAGGGTCGCCAGCAGGTACAGCAGCCCCTGCTTGCGCCCGACGTAGACCAGCACCGAGTAGATGCTGATCATCACCGCCAGCCCGCTCGCCGCACCCAGTTCGAGCGCGCTGTGCGGGATGCCGATCAGTAGTGACAAGTACGCCGACCACAACGTCGCCTTCCGCCGGAAGACCAGCGGCAGGACCATCGCGATGTCCAGCGGCACGACCACGTACCAGGGCGGCATCGGGACTTCCGGCGTCTCGGCCGCGGCCACGTAGAACAACAGGTCGGTCAGCAGCAGGACGACGGCGATGAAACTGTCCCCGGCCATGGGGTGGGCACGCATCCAGAGGCTTAACCGTCGCACCTGGTAACACTATGTCGGCCTCGGCCGTTCGCGCGTCGGTCGCCGGTACCACCTTCGGTGCGACCCGAGGATGAGCGGCATGGCACGATTCGAGTCGGCAAGCTCGGCGACTGGGAGGGCGGGTGTCGTGACGTCAGGGACGGAGCAGGGGCGTCTGGCCGGCCCGCTGTCGATGTCGGTGGCGAATCTCTGCCACCGCCTGCAACCGCAGGTGTCCGCGCGGACCGCCGCCGGATTCGCCGAGGTGCTGCGCAGACTGGGTGGTCCGCTCCAGGTCGCCGTCGCCGGCCGTATCAAGTCGGGTAAGTCCACGCTGGTCAACGCCCTGATCGGGCGCCGGGTCGCGCCGACCGACGTCGGTGAGTGCACCCGGCTGGTGACCCGGTTCCAGTACGGCACGGTCGACCGTGTCGAGATCGTCTTCAACGACGGCCGCAAACAGGTGCTGCCCTTCGCCGCCGACGGGATGATCCCGGCCGAGCTGGGCATCGACATCGACAAGGTCTCGCATATCGAGGCATACCTCACCAACGCGGTCCTGCAGGGTATGACCGTCATCGACACCCCGGGTCTCGGGTCGCTCGACGCCGCGTCGGTGTCGCGGACCGAGCAGCTGCTGGGCGCGGCGAAGCATCGCAAGCCCCAAGACGGCGAAGAAGAGAATGAAGAGGGCTCCGACGAGCTGGACGACACCTCGCGCAACGCCGTCGCGGGTGCCGAGGCCGTGCTCTACGTGGTCACGCAGGGCGTACGCGCAGACGACCAGCAGGCGCTGGCCGCGTTCACCGCCGCGACCGCGAGCCGCGAGGCCGGTCCGGTCAACGCGATCGCGGTGCTCAACAAGGCCGACACCATCGCGCCGGAGTCGGTCGAAGGCTCGGGCGGTGACGTGTGGAAGGCCGCGACGCTGTTGTCGGAAAAACAAGCGTCGACGCTGAAGCCCCGCGTCGCGGACGTGCTGCCGGTGATCGGGCTGATCGCGGAGTCGGCGGAGTCCGGCGGGTTCACCTCCGGCGACGCCGAGGCGCTGCGTCAGCTGGCCGACACGGACGACGACATCCTCGAGACCATGCTGATCTCGGCGGACATCTTCACCAGCTGGGACTGCGACGTCGCGGCCGGGACCAGGCTGCGGCTGCTGGAGAAACTGGATCTCTTCGGCGTCCGGTACGCCGTCGAGACGATCCGCGCGGAGCCGGAGATCACCGCGGGTTCGCTGCGGCGGAAGTTGCTCGACGCCTCCGGGCTCGAAGCGGTCCGCCAGCGGCTGAGCATCGTCTTCGCCGCCCGCGCCGACGGCATCAAAGCGGCCGCCGCGCTGGCTTCGGTCACCGCGCTGGCCCACGCGTCGGGCGACCAGGCCGAACGGCAGCGCGTCCACGACGCGATCGAGGTCCTGCTCGCCAAACCCGAAGCACACCAACTCCGGCTGCTCGAAGCGCTCACGCTGGTCGCGTCCGGCGCGGTGGACATGCCCGAGGACCTGTCCGAGGAGGTCCTGCGGGTCGGGAGCAACGCCGACATCGGCGCCCAGCTCGGCAAACCGGGCGCTCCCCGGACCGATCTCGCCGCGCACGCGCTGGAACGCGCCGGCTGGTGGCGCTCGTTCGCCTCCTTCGGTGCGACGCCCGCCCAGAGCCGCGTCGCGCACGTCGTGCACCGGGCGTACTTCCTCATCTGGCAGCAGATCCGCGCCTGACCCTCCCGCAATTCGTCCTCTAGTTGCGGTAGTTCGACACCGAACTACCGCAACTAGAGGACGAAACGCGACCCCCCCGGATTGATAAACCGAGCGCTCGGTCTAATAATGGACCCCATGGAAACGATCGTCGACGAGCCCCAGTGGCTGCGCACGGCCTCCTGGCTCGGCTGCCCGCTGGCGGGCGCCGCGGTCGGCTGGTTCCTCCAGTCGATTTCAAGCTGGGTGCTCTCTCTGAGCTGGGCCCCGTTCAAAGGCCCCTTCCAGCTCGTCTCGGACATCCCCCGGCCATGGGGCACGGTCGCCGTGATCGGTGCGGGCCTGGCCCTCGGACTGTTGTTCGCCGCGGTCTGGGCGTACGAGCGGCTGATCGTCAAGGTGACGCCGACACGCATCACGCTGACCTCGAAGGGCCGCAGCCGCGCCTACGAAGCACGGCTTCAGGCCGTCTTCCTCGACGGCAAGGAACTCGTCCTCCTCGCCGACGACGGCCGGGAGCTGGCGCGGGAGAAGGGCGACGTCGACCGCGAAGCCGTCGCCAAGGCCTTCACCGAGCACGGCTACCCCTGGCACGCCGAGCCGCCGGCGGTGAAATGAGGACGGTCGACCCGGCCAAACACGAGGCGAAACGCCGCGCGATCCTCGACGCCGCCACGATGTGCTTCGCCGAGAAGGGCTTCGAGAAGACCACGACGGCGGAGATCTGCCGCGCGGCGGGGATCAGCACCGGCAGCCTGTTCCATTACTTTCCGAACAAGCGCGCGGTGTTCGCCGGCATCTTCGAGCAGGACGGCGACGAGACCGCGGCCCTGCTCGCGGCGGCCGGGGAGATCGAGGACCCGTGGGAGGCCATCCTCCATATCCTCATGTACCTGTCCGAACAGTTCCTGCAACCTTTCGCGGCCAAGCTCGTCCTCGAGGTCGCCGCGCAATGCACCCGCGACGCCGAGCTGGCCGAGCTGGTCCAGGGCAACGACCGCGTCCTGCGCGACGGGCTCGTCGGCCTCGTGACGAGGGCGATGGAGGCGGGCCGGATCGATCCCGGTATCGAACCGAAGGCGGCGGCAAGCTGGCTCGTCGCGTTGATGGACGCGCCGCTGTCCCGCGCGATTCTGGAACCGGACCTCGACCCGGCCGCGGAACTCGCGGTGATGAAGGTGATCCTCGTCAGATTCCTCCGCCCCGTTCTGCCGATTCGGCCCCCGGACGGCGGGGAAGTATCCGACACTGGTGAAATCTCTCCGGGCCGATCGGGAAGCCCGGGACACCAGTAACGGGGGTCGATGCGGGTGGGAGCCTGGCTGCGTAAGAAGGCCGTCGAAGAGGTGAATCCGGACGAGGTGCCGACCGGTCAGATCCCGGCGGTGAACATCGCGGCGATCATCGCCGAAGTCGACGGCGAGACTTCTCCGTCCGAGGGAACCGAGGCCGTCGAAGCCGCGTCGAAAACCGATGTGGAGTCCACGACCACGGGTCCGGCCGACCTCGAACAGGCTCTCGCCGACCGGCAGGCGCTGATCCAGCTCTGCCTGTACGCCCTTGACCGCGCCCGCAGCGGCGGCGTCGTCGAGCGGCTCGAACACGGTCTCGCCGGTATCGGCGTCCGTGCCCTGCGCCCGGACGGCGAGCGGTTCGACCCCGCGATACACGAGGCGGGCGGTGCGGTCGCGACCGAAGACCCGGCACTCGAAGGGCTCGTCGCGGAAACCGAGGTCGTCGGCTTCGCCGATCACGACCGGGTCCTGCGCGCGCCGATCGTCATCGTCTACGCGAAGAAGGCCCAGTGACCGCTCCGAGCGCGGCGGCCAACCTGCCGGCGATCGTGAAGAGCACGCGCGAACAGCTGCTCACCGTCGTCCGCGAAGCCGATCCTCAGGCCGCGAAATGGGTCGAGGACATCCGGAAGACGCGGCCGAAGAAACCGTCGGTCGTGGTGGTCGGCGAGACCAACCGCGGCAAGAGCTCGCTCGTGAACGCACTCCTCTCCATGCCGGGACTGTCCCCTGTGGACGCTGACGTCGCCACGGCGACGTACCTCGTCTTCGAGCACGCCGAGCAGTGGTCCGCTCAGGCCTGCTACCCGGGGCAGCCGGCTTCGGTGCCGATCAACCTGAACGACCTGATCCACTGGGTCTCGGCCGCGCACGAACTGCCGGAGGGCCAGATCCCGCCGCGTTACGTCGAGGTCTCCGGTCCGGTCCCGCTGCTCGACCGCGTGTCCATTGTGGACACTCCGGGCGTCGGCGGACTCGACTCGATGCACGGCGAATTGGCGAAGGAGGCGGCCGCGGGTGCCACCGCGCTGCTGTTCGTCGTGGACGCCTCCTCGCCGTTCACCGCGCAGGAACTGCACTTCCTGCAGGACATGGGTGAGCGCGTCGAGACCGTGTTGTTCGCGCTGACGAAAACCGACCAGTTCCGAGGCTGGCGCGAGGTCCTCGAAGCCGATCGGCGGTTGCTCGCCGAGTACGCTCCCCGGTTCGCCGACGCGGTGTTCCACCCGGTGTCCGCGCGCATGTTCGAGACGGCGGCCAAGGCGCCGAACGAGCAGATGGCCATGATGCTGCGTGAGAAGGCCGGTATCGCCGCGCTACAGGGCGCGTTGCAGGAGATGCTGGTCGGCCGCTCCGCGATGCTGGGCGAGGCCAACACCCTGCGCGCGCTTTCGAGCGCGCTCGGGGAACTCAAGGCGAAGCTACGGGCGGAAAGCCGCGCGCTGTCCGCCGGTGAGGCCGAGGCGGAACAACTGCGCCAGCGCCGCGACGACCTGAGCACCGAACGCCGGTCTTCGACGCGGGGCTGGCAGCTGAAACTGCGCGCGGAGATCCAGCGGACCCGCGTCGAGCTCGGGCACGAGACCAGCAGGCAGATGCGCGACGCGTCGACTCATTTCCGGCAGCGGATCGACGGCGCGAAGCGGGACGACCTCGCCGCGCTGCCCCAGCAGGTCGACATCGCGCTGCAGACGACGTCGCAGCGGATCTCGATGCTGCTCTCCCAGCGGCTCAACCAGGTCACCAACGTCTCGCTTTCGGAGCTGTTCTCGGCCGAAGAGCTCGACATCATCCGTGGCCAGTTCGCCAGGGCGGGCGGTCCGCCGGTCGTGCTGCGCCCGCCGGACAAGAAGCCGCCGTCGGCCGAAGACAAACTGCTCATCTTCATGGGCGTTTCCGGTGGGCTCGGCGCCGGGAAGGTCGCCGCGCTGCCACTGGCGGGTGTCGCGATCCTGAACCCGGTGATCCTGCCCGCCACGATCATCATCGGCCTCGGCGCCGGCTGGTGGATGGCGCGGACGCGCAAGCACGCGTCGGACAAGCAGCATCTGAAGCAGTGGCTGGTCGAGGCGATCGCCGACGCACGGTCCACGTTGGACCAGCTCGTCGCGGAGCAGCTGATCGAGGCCGAACAGCAGCTGTCGATGGCGCTCGACGAAGCCCTCGGCCGCCGCATCGAGGCGATCGAGGCGGAGCTGAAGGAAGTCGACAAGACGATCAAGATGGGCGCGCAGGAACGGGCGAAGAAGATCTCGGTCGTCGCGAAGCGCCTGAAGGACGTCTCCGACGGCCGCGACCGCGCGGAGGCACTTCTCGGTCGCATCCGGTCACTGCGCGACGCCTGACCAGGGTGGTCCTGTTGTGGACCGGAACCGAACGGGCCTACGGTGAGTCATAAGCTTCGACACACCAGCAGGTCAACGAGGGGGTTATCCCATGTGGGTCGACGAGAGCGGCGGCACGGACACCGAGACGGGCTCCACGGAGGCGGTCACGGTCCACGTTGACGGCGAGGAGTACCAGGCCGAGCTCAACTACGACCTCGACAAGGACGGCGTGAACGACGCCGCCGTCATCCAGCACGACGACGGCACCGGCCAGGCGTTCGTCGACACCGACGGCGACGGCGACGCCGACCAGTACGCGGTGCTCGACGAGAACGGCAAGGTCGTGCAGGAGGCCGTCTACGACGAAGCTTCCGGAGCCTGGGTCGAAGCGGGCGACAACGACGACAGCGGCAGCGACGCGGGCACCAGCGGCAGCATGCGCGCCGACATGCCCAGCGGCGACGTCGAGGTCGGCCCGCCGACGATCGACACCAATGGTGACGGGACCCCGGACACCGTCGTCGTCCAGACCGAGGATGGCCGCACGATCGCCTTCACCGACAAGGACGGCGACGGCAACGCGGACATCGCGGTCGAGACGGACGCTTCGGGAAACTCGAAGACCTACGAGCACACCGGCCCCGGGCAGTGGACCGAATCCGGCAGCGGCGTGGTCAACGAGGACATCGGCTCGGCCTTCGTGAGCACTCCGGTGGCCACTGAAGGCGACCCCGCGGGCGACGCGGCCTGGGGCGGCGCGGGCACCGAGAAACTCGAAGGAGTGGCGAAGATCGATTCCGCCACCGGCCAGTGGATCAGTCCCAACTAAAGCCCAGAATGGACTAAACCAAGAGAAGAGTGGTCCAGTCCATTCTTTCAGGCGAATCGATGTAATTCTGGTCACAAAACGGCCCGGTACGAGACCTCGTACCGGGTTTCTCCTGTCCGGTTCGCCTGTTCGTTGTGCCGTCGATCACCGGAAGAATTTCTGCGTATGGCCCATTCCGGTGATACTGAATCGATTCCCTTATCGTTCTTGTGAGAGAACCGACAGGTCAGCTCTCGGTTACCCGCCGGTCATCCGGCTACTCTCGGGGAATCCCAAAACCCGCACACCGGTCTTCCCGCCGGTGTGCGAAGCCATTCGGTCGCCGGCACTGGAGCCCGCATCGGAACAGCGTCGTTCCCGATGTGGGCTTCTGCCGTCGGAAGTCAGGAGTAGAGATGACCGCAGTCGCCATCCCCGGACTGGAAAATGCGCCGACGACGCACAGCGGCGTGCTGTCCTGGGTCCGGGAGGTCGCCGAACTGACCACTCCGGACCGCGTGGTGTGGGTCGACGGGTCCGACGAAGAGGCCGCTCGGATCAACGCCGAGCTGGTCTCCGCCGGCACGTTCGTGCAGCTCGACGCGAAACCCGATTCGTACTGGGCCGCCTCCGACCCGAATGACGTCGCCCGCGTCGAAGAGCGCACCTTCATCTGTTCGGCCGACGAAGCCGACGCCGGTCCCACCAACAACTGGATGGACCCGGCCGAGATGAAGGCCACGATGACCGAGCTGTACCGCGGGTGCATGCGCGGTCGCACGATGTACGTGATCCCCTTCTGCATGGGTCCCCTCGGAGCCGAGGACCCCAAGCTCGGCGTCGAGATCACCGACTTCGCCTACGTCGTCGCCTCCATGCGCGTGATGACCCGCGCCGGCAAGGCCGCGCTGGACAAGTTCGTCACCGAGGACGGCACCGAGCGCGAGTTCGTCCCGGCACTGCACTCCGTGGGCGCCCCGCTGGAGCCGGGCCAGAAGGACGTTTCCTGGCCGTGCAACACCACCAAGTACATCTCGCACTTCCCCGAGAGCCGGGAGATCTGGAGCTACGGCTCCGGCTACGGCGGCAACTCGCTGCTCGGCAAGAAGTGCTACTCGCTGCGCATCGGCTCGGTCATCGCCCGTGACGAGGGCTGGCTGGCCGAGCACATGCTGATCCTCAAGCTGATCTCGCCGGAGAACAAGGTCCACTACGTCGCGGCGGCGTTCCCGAGCGCCTGCGGCAAGACCAACCTCGCCATGCTGCAGCCGACCATCCCCGGCTGGCGTGCCGAGACCCTCGGCGACGACATCGCGTGGATGCGGTTCGGCGAGGACGGCCGCCTGTACGCGGTGAACCCCGAGTTCGGCTTCTTCGGCGTCGCGCCGGGCACCGACTGGCACACCAACCCCAACGCGATGCGCACCATCGAAAAGGGCAACACGGTCTACACGAACGTCGCGCTCACCGACGACGGCGACATCTGGTGGGAGGGCATGGGCGAGAAGCCCGAGCACGCCACCTCCTGGAAGAAGCAGGACTGGACGCCGGAGTCGGAAGAGAAGGCCGCGCACCCGAACTCGCGCTACTGCACGCCGATGTCGCAGTGCCCGATCCTCGCGCCAGAGTGGGACGACCCGAAGGGCGTGCCGATCTCGGCGATCCTGTTCGGCGGCCGTCGCAAGACCACGGTCCCGCTGGTGAACGAGGCCCGCGACTGGCAGCACGGCGTATTCATGGGCGCCACCATGTCTTCGGAGACCACCGCGGCCGCCGCCGGCGCGGTCGGCAACGTGCGCCGCGACCCGATGGCCATGCTGCCGTTCCTCGGCTACCACGCCGGTGACTACTTCAAGCACTGGCTGGACCTCGGCAAGAACGCCGACGCCGACAAGCTGCCGAAGATCTTCTACGTCAACTGGTTCCGCCGTGGCGACGACGGCCGCTTCCTGTGGCCGGGATTCGGCGAGAACTCGCGGATCCTGAAGTGGGTCATCGACCGCGTCGAGGGCAAGGGCAACGCGAACGAGACCCCGGTCGGCTTCGTGCCGAACGCCGAGGACCTCGACACCGACGGCCTCAAGGAGCCGCTGGCCGACATCCAGGCCGCGCTGGACGTCTCGGCCGACGAGTGGCGCCAGGAACTGCCCCTGATCCAGGAGTGGTTCGACAAGATCGGCGACAAGGTCCCGTCTTCGCTGCGTGACGAACTGGACGCGCTGAAGCAGCGTCTCGGCTGATCACCTGAACGGGTCGAAGGCCTCATCCTCATGGTCATTCCTGAGGATGAGGCCTTCTTCTGTCGCTCTTGGGTACCGTGGCCGCATGGTCAAATTCGGCGTCAACATGGTCGTCCCGGAGACGCGTGGGGCGTGGGTCGACAAGTGCCGCAAGGCCGAGGACCTCGGTTTCGACGTCATCGGCGCGGCCGACCACCTCGGGATGGCACCGCCCTTCCCGGCGCTCGTGCTCGCCGCCGAGGTGACGAACCGCGTGCGGCTCAACACCTTCGTCATCAACACCGCTTTCTACAACCCGGTGCTGCTCGCCCGTGACGTGACCGGCACGGACCGGTTCACCGAGGGCAGGCTGGAACTCGGCCTGGGGGCCGGTTATGTGAAAGCCGAATTCGGAGCGGCGGGTATGGAGTTCCCCCGCGCCGGAAAGCGCGTCGACCACCTCGAGCACACCATCAAAGAGCTCAAACGGCTCTACGCGGACGAAAACCACAAACCGCGGGCCGTGCAGAAACCGGGCCCGCCGCTGATGATCGCCGGCCGCGGCGACAGGCTGCTGACCCTCGCCGCCGAACACGCCGACATCATCGGGTTCCCCGGCACGGCAGCCGTTCCCGACGGCGGCGCTCTCGTTCCCGACGACGCCGCCGGAATCGAAGAACGGGTGACCTTCGTCCGCGGAAAACTGAACGGCCGCGAAGCCGAATTCAATATCCTCCCGCATTTCGTCTCCGTGGTCGAAGACCGGCGGACGGGTCTGGAAGATCTCGGCGAACTGCTGGAGGGCGCGCTCTCCGTCGACCAGCTCGCCGAACTGCCGACAGCTCTGGTCGGTACCCACGAACAGATCGCCGAACAGATCCTGGCGCATCGCGAGCGGTTCGGCTTCACCTATTTCACCGTGCTGGAGCACAACATGGCCGCGCTCGCACCGGTGATCGAGTTGTTGCGCGGCCGATGATCGACGTACGCGGGCTCGGCGTCCAGGCCGGGGAAAACAGTTTGTTCGACGGCCTCGATTTCGAGGTCGAAGCGGGTGAATGCGCGGTGATCTTCGGCCCGAACGGGGTCGGGAAATCGACCCTGCTGAGGTGCCTCTACGGAACGCAGACGCCGCAGCGGGGCCGGGTCGTCGTCGCTGGTGTGAAACCCGACGAGCGGAACCTCTCCTTCCGCCGCAAGGTCTCCGTCCTGTTCGACGATTCCGATTTCTTCGCCGAACTGACTCCCCTCCAGCATCTCGAACTGCTGGAGGGCTCGTTCGGAGCCGATCTCGGCGATTTCGACGCGCTGCTGGCGGACGCGGGTCTTTCCGAGCGGGCCAAGGTCACCGCGGGCAAGTTCTCCGCCGGGCAGCGCCGCCGCCTGCTGCTCCTCGGCGCGACGGCGCGGCCGCACGACGTCCTGCTGCTCGACGAACCCGAACGGGCGCTCGACGTCGCCGGGAAGGAATGGCTGACGTCGTTGATCGCGCGTTCGACCAAGGCCGGGGCCGCGGTCGTCGTGGCCACGCACCATCCTCCGCTGCTCGAAGCGGCCGACTCGACCCTCGAGTTGTGGTGAGCACGAAAGCCCCCACGCACGTCCCGGGGCGTCAGCGATTCGGCGGGCTGCTCAACGGGGACTACCAGACTTTTCTGGCACTGTTCGGTTTCGGCGTGCTGTTCACGGCTTTCGAAAACCTTCCGAAGCTGCGATCGCTCCTTTTCGGACAGTCCGTTGTGGACTTCTCGGCGGTGTTCGGTCTGTTGATCGTGCTGTGCGCGATCTTCTGGCGCGCCCTGTTGCGCCGCGGCTTCGTCTGGGCCGAACCGGCGACGCTGACGTGGGTGGACTTCGCCGGCATCGACAGGCGCCGCGTCGTGGTGAAGCGGATGTGGACGCTTTGGCTCGGGCTGGTCGTGGTGGTCGGCTACACCGGCGCGCTCGTCACCGCGATCGGCGGCGGGTCGAGGGACGTGTGGATCGCGATGTCGGCGCTGACCGCCTTCGGGGCGATCCTGGCCGCCGTCACCGCTCGCCGGACGGCGATCCGCGGGGAGACGGCGGCGCCGGTCGTGCTCGCGATGGCCGGTCTGGCGGTCGCGACCGCCGGGCTCGGCCCGATGGCGGTCGAGGTGCTGGCCGGTGCGCTGTTCGTCGTGGCGGTGGCGGTGGCCTTCGGCGGCGAGCCGGTGGCCGGTGTGGGGCGCCAGGAACTCGTCGACGGCTGGAACGCGCGGCTCCTGCGGGCGATGGCCGCGGTCTTCATGGATCCGATGCTGCTGATCCCGGAATCGCGGCCGGTGCCGTGGCTGTCGCTGCGGCGGCCGACGACGCTGCGGCTCGCGTGGGCCGGGGTGCTCGGCCGGTCGCGCTACGCGGCGGCGAGTGCGGTGATCGCGTGCCTGGTCGGGGTCGGGCACCTGGCGTTCCCGGCCGTCCCGGTGGCACCGCTGTTCGCTCTCGGCGCGTACGCGGCGCTCGTGCCGTTCGTCGGCGGGCTCGGCGAACTGTGGCGCAACCCCGGCCGCAGGCGGTGGCTCGGCGCGTCCGACTGGGAGTTGCGGCTGGTCAACGGCCTGGTGACCGCCGTGCTCGGTCTCGGGTGGGGGGTATTGCTCGGCCTGGTGACGCTGACCCTCGGGGTGACCCCGGGCTGGCCGGTGTGGCTCGCGGTCCCGCTCGCCGTCGCCGCCGCGCTGCGGACGGCGACCCGGCCGCCGATGGACTACGACGTCAGCGGTGGGGCCGCCGGGGTACAGGCCTTGCGAGGCGTCGACGTGCTGGTCGTCGGATCCGTGCTGCTGTCCACGCTCGCCTGAAGTCACCCGATCCCGCTTTCGGATCATTCGAATACTCCGAACGCGGGTTACCCTCGATGCGACGAAAGGAGCACGAGTGGGCGGCGGGCACGCACCGGGTAAGGGGCGGCGGGCAACCAGCGAGTTCCCCGCGGGCTGGACCGACGAGCAGATCATCGCGGTCGTCAAGGACATCGCGAACGATCCGAGCGAACCCCGCCGCAGACAGTTCAACGGTCGGTGGCGCTGCGCGGGTGAGCGGTACGGCGTCCACGTGATCGTGCTGGTCGAGGACAACGGCAACGTCAGAACCGGCTATCCGGTGGCGGGCCCCGGCGTGGTCCGCAATCCCGATACCGCGGCCGACCCGGCGAACCCGACCGTCGCCGACCTCGCCGCGGGCCGCATCAGCTTCTTCGGCGAGAGCCTGCTCGACCAGATCGCCGACCGCATCGCGCCGGACATCCTGGCCTTTTATCGCACCCTGCACTGGTCGGGTGAGTGGGAGGAACTGGCCGACGTCCTCATCGCGCACGCGGTGAACGAGAACCTGCGGCTCACTGTGGACGAGTTCGCCACCCTGGAAAGCCTGCTGAACAGCTTCGACCTGCCGATCGACGGCTTCCTCTACCTGAACGACCGGGCCCACACCCTGGCCACCCTGCGTCCTTAACTCGCTTCGGCGACCTCTACGGAGCTGTCCTCAGTGGCGGCCCGAAGCGCGTCCAGCGGCAGCCCGACGGCGTCCGCGATCGCCGCCACCGTGAAGAAGGCGGGTGTCGGGATCCGGCCGGTCTCGATCTTGCGGAGCGTCTCCACCGAGATCCCGGCCTCCGCGGCGACCTCGACCATGCTCCGCGACGCCGACGCGCGGGCGTCTCGGAGCGCCAGCCCCAGCCGCTCGCCACGTTCGCGTTCCTCGTTCGTCAACGGCACTCGCACCATGGACCCGATACTAATACCGGTCGTGCGCGGCCAGGCAAGTACACGAAGGCCCCCTTCCGGTAACCAGGCGCAAGGAAGGGGGCCTTCATGTACTAGCGGTCCGAGTTACCCACAGCCTGTGGGCAACTCTGTGCACAGGTAATCCCTAGTGGCTTCAGCCGCCCGCGGGCACCGGAAGTGGGAGGCCGGGGAGGCTCTGGTCGTTCGGCACCTTGCCGTCGACGAGGAAGTCCTCCACGACCTTGTCCACACCCGCGTTGCCGCCGGCGTAGATGCCGTGGTCACCCTCGCCGGTCACGGTGATCATCCGCGAGTTGGCGAACGCGCGGTGCGCACGGGTCGCACCTTCGATCGGGGTCGCCGGGTCGTGCACCGACTGGACGATCAGCACCGGCGGGACGCCGCGGCCGTCGAGCTTCGGCAGGTCGACCGGCTTGTTCTTCCAGAAGATGCACGGCTGGATCAGCCAGCCGGCGCCGAGCAGCGGCAGATCGCGGTCGATCAGCTTCTGCGACTGACGGATGACGCTCTGCCGATTGCCGGTCCACGGGCCCTCGTTGCAGGGGATCGTCCAGAAGCTGGCGTTGTAGGAGTCGCCGTCGGTGGGGACGAACAGCGGCTGCGGGCCGATGACGCCGTCGCCGTCCACGGTCTCCGCCTTGACCTTCTGCGCGGCCGAGGCCTTCTGCTGCTGGGTGCCGGTGCCCTCGGTCAGCGTCTTCAGGTTGACCAGGTAGTCGGCCAGCGCCGGGAAGTTACGCTTCGAGTAGAGGTACGACGCGATGGTCGAGTCGAGGGCGTTGGCCGAAACCGGGACGCCGTCCACCTCGACGGGGTTCTGCGTCAGCGCGAAACGGACCTTCTCGTAGCTCTGGCGAGCGGCCTCACCGTTCTTGCCGAAGTTGTAGACCTTGTTGTACTTGCCGATCCACGGCAAAAAGTCCTGACGCCAGCGGCGCTCGAAGCCGAGCGGCTGTCCGTCGAACGAGTTCTGCCAGGTGGTGGTGAACTCGGTCGACGAGTCGAGCAGGAACTTGCCGGTGCGGGTGGGGAACTGCTGCGCGTAGTGCGCGCCCATCCAGGTGCCCGCCGAGTAACCGACCCAGTTGATCTTGTCGCGGCCAAGGAGGACGCGCAGCAGGTCGATGTCGCGGATGGTCTGGGCGGTGTTGATGAGCGGGCCCAGCTCGCCGGACTTCACCTGGCAGGAGTTCGCCGCGTACTTGGTGGCGTCCAGGATCAGGTTGAGGTTCGCCCGGCTGCGGTCGTGCGGGTCGAGGTCGGAGCCGGTGCCGATCGCGTTTCCGCAGGTGATGTTGGTGCTCTTGCCGGTGCCGCGCGGGTCGAGACCGATGATCTCCTGGTTCGCGCGCAGCTTCGTCTGGTTGCGCAGACGGGCCGGGAAGTTGCGGCCCGGAGCGCCGGGGCCACCCGGGTTCGTGATGACGCTGGCCGTCGCTTTGCCGCTGGTGGCGGCGAGGCGGCTGACGGCGATCGTCAGGTCGATGTTCTCGTTCGACTTGTACCAGTTACGCGGTGCGCGGTAGGTCGCGCACTCGATGTTCTCGGCCCCCGGAGGCGGTGCGGACGGCAGTTCGTTCGCCGTGCACTTGTGCCAGTCCAGCTTCTGGCTCGCGTACTGCGCCGGAATGTTGGTGGAGTTCAGAGGCGGCTGCTTGGCCGCCTCCGGTCCTGCGAACGCAGGAGTGAACCCGGCCAGCATGGTGCCGGCGACTGCCGGGATCACCACCGCATAGCGGAGTTTCTTCATCCGATGCCCCTTTGATCTTGCGTGCGAAAATCTTGTTCGCGACTTGCGGCTATTGATATCCGGCGGGGCGCGGGACGGCAACCGTCCTTCGTCGTATGAGGCGTCGCGGATCAAATCGATATCGGGGGCCGGGGCATGGATCGACTAGGGTCATCGGGTCAATCCGCCGGTTTCGGGAGTGTTAGGTGAGGTCCGATGGCGTCAGGTAAGGCAGACGGGAAGGTGCGGGGTTTCCAGTTCAGCCCCTGGAACCTCCTGCTGATCATCCCGTTGCTGGTGCTGATCACGTCCTTGTTCAACACGGACGGCCCTCGGTTGTTCGGGATGCCGTTCTTCTACTGGTTCCAATTCGTGTTCGTCGCCGTCGGCGTTCTGTGCACCGGGATCGTCTACGCGATGACCAGGGACAGGCCGACCAGTGACCGTCCCGACCGGCTGTCCGTGGACGAACTCGACGAGGGGGACGTCAAGTGAGCAACATCCAGTGGCCGGAGCTGATCATCTTCACGGTCCTCTTCGCGGTGGTCACGGTCCTCGGCTTCGTCGCGTCCCGCTGGAAGGCGGGCAACACCCTCGACCATCTGGACGAATGGGGCCTCGGCGGCCGCAAGTTCGGGTCGTGGATCACCTGGTTCCTGCTCGGCGGTGACCTCTACACGGCCTATACCTTCGTGGCCGTGCCCGCGCTGATGTTCAGTGCCGGCGCGATGGGCATGTTCGCGCTGCCGTACACGATCGTCGTCTATCCGATCGTGCTGATGCCCGCGCTGCGCATGTGGTCGGTCTCCCGCGTTCGCGGCTACGTGACGCCCGCCGACTTCGTCCGCGGCCGGTTCGGTTCGCCGACACTCGCGCTGCTGATCGCGATCACCGGGATCATCGCGACGATGCCGTACATCGCGCTGCAACTCGTCGGCCTCGAAGCGGTGCTGCGGACCATGGGCATCAACGGCTCCGGCATCGTCGGGCACCTGCCGCTGCTGGTCGCCTTCATCATCCTGGCGGTCTACACCTACCAGTCCGGCCTGCGCGCGCCCGCGCTGATCGCTTTCGTCAAGGACATCTTGATCTACCTCGTGATCATCGTGGCGATCATCTACCTGCCCTCGAAGCTCGGCGGCTGGTCGGCGATCTTCGACGCGGCCGACGCGAAGTTCGACAAGACGCCTTCGCCGTCGGACGGCATCCTGCTCAACGCCAACAACCAGCTGCAGTACGCCACGCTGGCGCTCGGTTCGGCGCTCGCGCTGTTCCTTTACCCGCACTCGCTCACCAGCGTGCTCGCCTCGCGCGGCCGCAGCGTGATCAAGCGGAACATGGTCGCGCTTCCGGCGTACTCGCTGGTCCTCGGCCTGCTGGCGCTGCTCGGTTACGTGGCGATCAGTGCCTCCGTCTCCCCGATCACCAACAACGCCACCGGTAAACCCGACACGAACACCGTCGTCCCGGTGCTGTTCGACTCGCAGTTCTCGTCGTGGTTCGCGGGTATCGCGTTCGCGGCGATCGGTATCGGCGCGCTGGTGCCCGCGGCGATCATGTCGATCGCGGCGGCCAACCTGTGGACCCGCAACATCTACAAGGAGTACATCAAGAAGAACGCGACGCCGGGCCAGGAGGCGAAGCAGGCCAAGCTCGCTTCGCTGATCGTGAAGTTCGGCGCGGTGGCGTTCATCCTGTTCATCGATCCGCAGTTCTCGATCGACCTGCAGCTCATCGGCGGGGTGCTGATCCTGCAGACGCTGCCGGCGGTGGCGATCTCGCTGTACACGCGCTGGTTCCATCGCTGGGGCCTGATCGCGGGCTGGATCGTCGGCATCGGGTGGGGCCTGATCATGCTCTACGACATCCCGAACGCGGCGAGCGGCAAAGCCCATTTCGGTGGTTCGGCGCTGGCGCTGGACAAGCTGTCGATCTTCGGCTGGCACCCGTTCGGTGGCTCGCAGCTGCAGATCTACGTCGGGTTCGTGGCACTGGCGGCGAATCTGCTGGTCGCGGTGATCTTCACGGTGGTCGCGCGGCAGATGAAGGTCTTCAACGGCACGGACGACACCGCGGCCGAGGACTACCACGCCGACGAACACGACAAGGATCTCCGCGAAATCGGCGTCCACTAGATCTCAGGTGAGCGAAGGGGCCGCGTCCTGCCGGGACGCGGCCCTTTTCGTCGTCGCGGTCGCCACCAGATAGAGGACGAGACCGTTCAGCAGGTGCCAGACGAAGTGTGTCCCGGCAGCGGCGAACACTTCACAGCTCCAACCGCCAGGTCTGCCCGGTCAGTTCGTAGCCGAAGCCGGGGATCGTCTCTTCGCTCACCAGCTCGAAGCCGGCCTTCCGGTAGATCGCCCTCGCCGCGACCAGCAGCGAGACCGTCCAGAGCTCCATCGCCCGGTAGCCGGACGCCCTGGCGAACTCGACGCACTCGGCGACCAGGCGTTTCCCGACACCGCGTCCTCGTGCGGCCGGTTCGAGGAACAGCATCCGCAGTTTTGCGGTGGTGCCGTCTTCGGCGGGCATACAGAAGACGCTGCCGACGCGCTCCCCGTCGAGTTCGGCGATCCAACCGGCTTGGCGGGGCTCGCCGCGTTTGTCGACGTAGTCCGCGACGACGCGGGCGACGAGGGCTTCGAACCGTTCGTCCCAGCCGTACTCGCGGGAGTGGAGGGCGCCGTGCCGTTGGACCACCCAGCCGAAGTCACCCGGTCGTGGTGGGCGAAGGACCAGCGTGGGGTCCGGAGCACGCTCGCCGACCAGCGACGTGATCGTGTCCATCGCCCCGAGCAGGCGCTGCTGCTCGTCGTCGGCGAACCGGCCGAGCAGTGAGCCGATCCGGTCCACCGATCGCGCGTCGAGGACGTCGAACGCGTTCCGGCCGGTCTCGGTGAGCCGGATGACCTGGCGCCGGGCGTCTTCGTCGCTGCGCTCGCGCGTGAGGAGGCCGCGGTCTTCGAGCCTGCCGAGCAGCCTGCTCGCGTAGCCAGCGTCGAGGTCGAGACGTTTGCGCAGGTCGGTGACCTGGGTCGGGTCCTGTTGCGCGAGTTCGAAGATGACCCTGGCTTCGCTCAGGGAGTACTCGGAGTCGGCCGGTCCTTCGTCGAGGATGCCGATCACGCCGGTGTACAGGCGGTTGAAGGCCCGGACGGTCGCCACCCGGTCCGGTGGAACATTCATTTGACCACCCCAACTGATTCGTTGACGAAGTCAAAGATTACTCCACGAACTGGTGAAGGCAAGAACTTTTCCGGATCCGGACAGATGGAAACCCCGTGATGCTGCCAGGTCGGGGGTCCGCCAGCATCACGGGGTCGTAATGGGTATCGACGCGGCGTTCCGCGTCGTTACACCTCGCACATCATGTGTCGTAGGTCACTCGAATGGACGACATCTACAACGGTTGTTGTCAGGTCAGCGCATGTGCGTGTGGTGCGCCTGGGAGATAGCGATGAGTTCCTGACGAACGGTCGCGGTGGCCGCGGTGTCGATCGCCCGGTTCAGGGCCCGGCGAGTGCGAGCCTCGGCGCGACGGGCACGGAGCTTGGCGGCGATGTTGTTCATCGGTTTGAGTCATCCCCTTGAGGGTCTTGAGTCTTGGTGGCTGTGTCTCTAGTATGCACTCTTTTTCACAAGGAATCCAACGATTATCCGGTGACTTGGCACACCTGCCGATGAATCGTCGGTAACCAGAGGGAAAATCCGGAGAGATTTGGTGGCACCGGTCACATCTTGATAACGCAAAGTGCCTCTGGCGTTCGCGGGATTTAGCGGAAGAAGACACGACGAAACCGGTGGTAGGGGTCTCTACCGCTTTCTAGCGGCCACGCTATAAAGCCCCAGAGAGCACTAGTCCCGGCCGAGCAGGTAGTGGCCGAAGTGCGGAACGGTGAACGCGATGTGCCCGCGCTCGGCCGAGTACACGAGGCCCTTCTTCATCAGGCTGTCCCGCGCCGGAGACAGAGACGAAGGCTTCCGCCCCAGGTAAACGGCAACATCGGCGGTGCCTGCAGCCTCGTCGCGGCCCTGCGTCAGCTCGGCCATCGCGAGCAGGTACTCGCGTTCGGCAGGCGTCGCGCGCTCGTAGCGGGAGCCGAAGAAGCCGACCGCCAGTTCCGATTCGGCCTCCGGGGCCGCGACCTGGACGTCCTTCACCGTGATCGGATCGGCCGGGGCGGCGTCCCAGGCGGCCTTGCCGTACGCCTGGATGAAGTACGGGTAACCGCCGGACGCGTCGAACAACGCGTCCAACGCTTCAGGTTCGATCCCCGCGTCCTCGCGTTCGATGGGCGCCATCACCGCGAGATCGGCGTCTTCGCGCTCCAGCCTGTCGATGCGCGCGTAGCGGAAGAGGCGCTCCGAGTACGACTTCGACGCCGAAAGCACGGCAGGCACGTGCGGGAGACCAGCGCCGACCACGACCAACGGCGCTCCGGACTGCGAGAGTTCGTGGCAGGCGGCGCAGAGCGCGGAGACATCCTCGGGCAGCAGGTCCTGGATCTCGTCGATCAGCAGCGCGACGCCGGTGCCGACGTCCGCGGCCAGTTCGGCGACCTCGGTGAACAGCTCGACCAGGTCGATCTCGATGTCTCCGGAATCGGCCCGGCCCTGTGCGGCGGGCACGTCGATACCGGGCTGCCAGCGATCGCGGAGCTTGGCGTCCGGTTTGTTTGCGCGTAGCGCGAACGCCTTGAGCACGCCGAGCACCTGCTCGACCCGGTCCGGCGCCCGGTGGCGCACGGCGAGGTCGCGGATCGCACGGTGCAACGCGGCCGAAAGCGGTCGCCGGAGTTCGATGTCGGGGCGGGCTTCGATCTTGCCCGCGCCCCAGCCGTGCTTGATCGCCTTGGAACGCAGCTCGCCCAGCAGCACGGTCTTCCCCACGCCACGCAGGCCGGTCAGCATCAGGCTGCGCTCCGGTCTCCCGCGCGCGACCCGTTCGAGGACGACCTCGAAGGCTTGGAGCTCACGCATGCGACCGGCCAGCTCGGGCGGTCGTTGACCGGCGCCCGGCGCGAAGGGGTTGCGGATGGGATCCACTCTCGCACGCTATCGGCGTTTCTAGCGTGGGTCCGATATTCCGCCATAGAGGGGTAGGCGTGTCGCGGCGGGTTACTCCGAGTGGACGGGTCTGCAGCCCCGTCGCTCGTTCTCAGTCACTCAGGTTGCGCTCGGCGTAGAACTTCATCGCGTCACGGATGTACTCCGCGGTACCCGAGCCGTGCTTCTCGTCGTATTGCCCATAGCGCGGGTCGTCGACGTAAAGCTGTCCGAGACCGGCGAAGTAGCTCTTCGAGACGGTACGCACGGCCGGCCGAAGCCACTCGTGCAGCCGCCGCGTGATCGCCTGAGCCTCGTCACCGTCGGCGGGCAGGCCCTTGGTGTGAGCCTCCCCGAAGGCTACCGCGATGTCCTTCTGTTCCTGCTGGTGCGCCTTCTTGTCCTCGGCGCTCAGCGACTTCCACCACCGATCACCCTGCTTGTAGGCGTCGGCACCCCAGCGTTCGGTGACCTCCTTCTCGTATTTCGTGTGGTCGAAGCCGTCGAACACTTCCGCTGCCATCAGCTGTTCACCTCTCTCTGTCTTCTTCAAGGTCGTCCTGACCGATTCGATCTGCCGTCCGAGCCGCTGTCGCTCCTGCTCCAGCCACTTCAGGTGCGTGCGTAGCGCCGCCGTCGTGTCCTGCTCCCCTTCGAGCACCTCGCTGATTGCGGGCAGGCTCAGCCCGAGTTCGCGAAGCAGCAGGATCCGTTGCAGCCGCACCAGCGCGTCCTGGTCGTAGTAGCGGTATCCGTTGTTCCCCACCCGGCTCGGTTCGAGCAGCCCGATGTCGCCGTAGTGGCGCAGCGTGCGGCTCGTGGTCCCGGCCGAGCGGGCGATGTCCTGGATCGACCACTCCTTCTCGATCGGCATGTCCACGAAGGTAGAGGTTGACGTTGCGTCAAAGTCAATCGAAGTTCATCCGACGGTGGCATGGTTCATTCATGAAGACATTCGCGCTGGTCATCGCCGCTGCGCTGACCCTGACCACGGCCGGGGTCGCCGACGCGCATCCGCGTCGCACCTTCGACGTCCAGGCCCATCGCGGCGGGCTCGGCCTCACTGTCGAGAGCACACTCGCGTCGTTCGGCAAGGCGATGGAGCTGGGGGTGACCACACTCGAACTCGACATCCAGATCACCAGGGACGGTCGCGAGGTGATCACCCACGACCGCAAGACGACATCCGCGAAGTGCCGCGACACCGCGCCCGCGACGCCCGGCGACCCGGCGTACCCGTACGTCGGGAAGTACGTGAAGGATCTGACGTTCGCGCAGGTCCGCACGCTGGACTGCGGGTCGATCCGGCAGCCCGCGCACCCCGGTCAGACCTTGTCCCCCGGCGCCAAGATGCCGACGCTCGCCGAGTTGTTCCAGCTCGCCCGTGACCACCGCGCGTGGGGGATCAAGTTCAACATCGAGACCAAGGTCGAGGCCGCCGCTCCGCAGGAGACGGCGCCGCGCGAGCGGTTCGTCCACCGGGCGGTGCGCGAGATCCTGTTCTCCGGGTTCGCGCACAACGTCACGATCCAGAGCTTCGACTGGGGCTCGCTGATGCTGCTGCGCAAGGTAGCGCCGTGGATCCCGGCGGTCGCGCTGACCCAGCCGGAGTTCCTCCAGGTCGGGCAGCCGGGCAAGTCGCCGTGGCTCGGCGGGCTCGACATCGACGATTTCGGTGGCAGCCCCGTCCGCGCGGTGAAGTCGTTCGGCGCGAGCGCGCTCTCGCCGGTGCACGGCAACCCGCAGGGCGGCAAGATCGGCGACCCCGACTACCGGCCGTTCACGACGAAGGCACTGGTCCGCGAGGCGCACCGCGCCGGGATCAAGGTCGTGCCCTGGACGATCAACGACCCCGCCACCATGCACAAACTCATCGACGACGGTGTCGACGGCATCATCACCGACTATCCGGACCGACTGCGGGAGGTCGCGGCCGACCGCGGCTTCAAGTTGCCGCGGGCGTATCCGGCCCGCTAGCGGAATCTATGGCTTTCTAGCTTGAGAGAAATATTCGAAGATACTCCGTTAGCGCGGTTCGGCTCCCCTTCGGACGGGAAGTCTGGGGATAGGTTTGCTTTCCCCGGGTTCGATCAAGAAAGGCAACGACCGTGATTCTCCGCCGCGTCGCACGTCCGCTCCTCGCCGCGATCTTCATCTCCGGCGGGATCGGTGCGCTGAGGGACACCCAGGGCCACGCGAAGGCCGCGGAGCCGTTCCTCACCGGGTCTTTCGACAAGCTGGAGGGCTTGGTGCCGGAAGCGGTGCCGCGCGACCCCGCCACTCTGGTCCGCATCGACGCGGCGGTGAAGGTCGGTGCCGGTGTCGCGCTCGCCGCAGGCAAGGCGCCCCGGCTGGCCTCGCTGCTGCTGCTCGGCAGTCTGGTCCCGACCACGCTGGCCACGCACCGGTTCTGGGAGATCAAGGAGCCGGCCGAGCGCCAGCAGCAGCAGATCCAGTTCATCAAGAACGCCGGCCTCGCCGGTGGTCTTCTGCTGGCCGCCGCCGACACCGCCGGCAAGCCGTCGCTCGGCTGGCGTGCCCGCCGGGCCGCGTCCAAGACGGAGAAGCACGCCGAAAAGCTCGCGAAGCGCGCCGAGAAGGCCATCACCAAGTAGCCCCGGACGTTAGGAAAGGTCCGTTCATAACAGGATTTGTTGTGAACGGACCTTCCTGACACTCTCGGGCCCGTGGGCTCACTCGGTGAAGGCGGCGATGTCCTCTGCCTCGACCACCGTCCGGACCTCGACCTCGATCTCGTCGAACAGGGCCGCGTAGGTCTCCGCGAAAGCGACGGCCTCGGCCAGGTCTTCGGCGTTGATCAGCGCGAAGCCGCCGATGACCTCCTTGGCCTCGGTGAACGGGCCGTCGGTCGCGGTGATCTTGCCGCCGCGCCCCTTGCGGACCCGCGCGCCCCGCTCGGAAGGGTGCACGCCCTCCGCCGTGATCAGGATGCCCTTCTTGAACGAGTCCTCGATGAAGGCGCCCATCTGCTCGACGAACTCTTTGCTGGGGTTCCAGGCTTCCGGGGCGTTCTCGTCCAGCCGGTGCATCATCAGAAACCGCATCGCTGCTCCTCAGTGTCTTGACGGGGCCTTGTCTACCCCGCCTTCACCAGCGCGTCGAGCGGCTCGACGGCGGTTCGACATTTCCGCCTTGAAGTTTTCTAGCGGCTCGCGACCTTCTTGTACTGGGCCGTCGCCAGCGGCGCGAAGATCGCGATGATGGCGATGCAGCACAGAATCGCGTACAGCGACGCGTTCTCGGCGGGCCAGCCCGTCGGTGCCGCGCCGAAGCGGTTGCCGAACAGGTCACGCGCCGAGTTGATCACCGCGGTGAACGGGTTCCAGTCGGCGATCGCCTTCAGCACGCCCGGCAGCTTGTCCGCCGGGACGAACGCCGTCGAGATGAAGCTCAGCGGGAACATCCACATCAGCCCGGCGCTCTGCGCCACCTCGACACTGCGCGCGACGAGCCCGATCCACGCGCCGACCCAGGACAGCGCCCAGGCGAACATCAGCATCACCAGGTAGCCGAGCACCGCGTCGAGGAAGCTGCCGCGGATCCGCCAGCCGACCAGCAGCCCGCACAGCGACATGACGATCAGCGCGACCACGCTGATCACCAGGTCGGACGTCGTCCGGCCGAAGATCACCGCGAGGCGGGAGATCGGCAGTGAACGGAACCTGTCGATGATGCCCTTCTGCAGGTCGTTCGCGAACCCGATCACGGTGAACGCCGAGTTGAACGCGACCGTCTGCGCGAAGATGCCGGCGATCAGGAACTCGCGGTAGGCGAGCCCACCCGCTTCCCCGCCGATCGCGTCGCCGAAGACGTACGCGAACAGCAGCACGAACATGATCGGCTGCAGCGTCGCCGCCATCAGCCAGTCCGGGTTGCGCTGGACGTTCTTCAGGTTCCGCCAGGTGATCACGCCACCGTCGGAAAAGGCCTTGGCGACCGTGCTCACTTCTTTTCCCCCTCGTCCGTGGCGTGTCCTGTCAGCGAAAGGAAGACGTCGTCGAGCGTCGGCCGGTGCAGCGCGACGTCCAAGACGGCGACACCGTGCGCGTCCAGCCGCCGCAGCGCCTCGATCAGCGCCTTCGGCCCGCCCTCGACCAGGACGTCGACCTTGCGGGTGTGCTCGTCGACCGACGGTGTCCCCGAACCGACTTCGGTCAGCACCTGTGTCGTCATGGCGAGGTCGCCCGTGTTCGCGACGACCAGTTCCAGCCGTTCGCCGCCGATCTCCTGCTTGAGTTCGTCGGCCGTGCCGCGCGCGATGACCTTTCCCTTGTCGATCACCACGATCGAGTCGGCGAGCTGGTCGGCCTCCTCCAGGTACTGCGTGGTCAGCAGGACCGTGGTGCCGTCGGCGACCAGTTCCTTGATGACCTCCCAGGTGTCGATCCGGCCGCGTGGATCGAGCCCGGTGGTCGGTTCGTCGAGGATCACCACGGTCGGCTCGGCGACCAGCGCCCCCGCGAGGTCGAGCCGTCGCCGCATACCGCCGGAGTACGTCTTGGCGGGGCGGTCCGCCGCGTCCTCCAGCCGGAACCGCGCGAGCAGTTCGCGCGCCCTGGACTTCGCCGCGGCTTTCTTGCTCCCGTACAACCTGCCGACCATGTACAGGTTCTCGAACCCGGTGAGGTTCTCGTCCACTGCGGCGTACTGGCCTGACAACCCGATCGACCGCCGGACGGCGTCGGGCTGGGCCAGCACGTCATGCCCGGCCACCTCCGCTTCGCCCGAATCCGGGCGAAGCAGTGTGGTCAGGATTCGGACCGTCGTCGTCTTTCCGGCGCCGTTCGGCCCCAGCAGGCCCAGCACCTTGCCCGTCGGGATCGACAGATCGACCCCGTCGAGCGCCTTGGTGGCCCCGTAGGTTTTGACCAGCGCTTTCGCTTGAACTGCGAACATGCGGACAAACTAGACCCCGGCACCGACAAAGGCACCGGGTTTTTCCGCCGATCCGCTCCAGGCGAACGGATTACTTTTCGAGGATCGCGGTGATGCCCTGGCCGCCCGCCGCGCAGATCGAGATGAGTCCGCGGCCGGACCCCTTCTCGTTCAACAGTTTCGCGAGGGTGGCGACGATACGGCCGCCGGTCGCGGCGAACGGGTGCCCGGCCGCCAGCGACGAGCCGTTGACGTTCAGCTTCGCTCGATCGATGGAGCCGAGCGGCTCGTCGAGGCCGAGCTTCTCCTTGGCGAACGCCGGGTCCTCCCACGCCTTGAGGGTGGCGAGCACCTGCGAGGCGAAGGCCTCGTGGATCTCGTAGAAGTCGAAGTCCTGCAAGGTGAGTCCGGCGCGGTCGAGCATCCGCGGGACGGCGTACGCGGGCGCCATCAAAAGGCCTTCGTCACCATGGACGTAGTCGACGGCCGCGGTCTGCGAGAACGTCAGATACGCCAGCACCGGCAGCTTCCTGGCCCTCGCCCACTGCTCGGTCGCGAGCAGGACGGTCGACGCGCCGTCGGACAGCGGCGTCGAGTTGCCCGCGGTCATCGTGCCGTCGGCGCCGCCGAACGCGGGCTTCAGCTTCGCGAGCTTCTCGACGCTGGAGCCCGGGCGCAGGTTCTGGTCGCGGGCGAGCTTGAGGAACGGGGTCACCAGGTCGTCGAAGAAGCCGTTGTCGTAGGCGGCGCCGAGACGCTGGTGGCTGGTCGCGGCGAGCTCGTCCTGCGCCTCACGCGTGATCTCCCAGACCTTCGCGGTCAGCGCGGCGTGCTCGCCCATGGACAGGCCGGTGCGCGGCTCGGAGTTGCGCGGGATCTCGGGGACGATGTGGCCGGGACGCAGCTTCGCGGCGAGCTTGAGCCGTTCGGGAAGCGTCTTCGCGGCGTTGAGCTGCACGAGGATCTGGCGCAGGTCGTCGTTGACCGCCAGCGGCGCGTCGGACGTGGTGTCGACGCCGCCCGCGATGGCCGAGTCGATCTGGCCGAGGGCGATCTTGTTGGCGACGTTGACGATCGCCTGCAGGCCGGTACCGCAGGCCATCTGCACGTCGGACGCCGGAGTGGCGGGGTTCAGCTTGCTGCCGAGCACGCTTTCGCGGGCCAGGTTGAAGTCACGGGCGTGCTTGAGCACCGCTCCGGCGGCGACCTCGCCGATCACCTCGTCCTGCAGGGAGAAGCGGCTGACCAGGCCGTCGAGGGCGGCCGTGAACATGTCCTGGTTCGACGCTTTCGCGTACGGACCGTTCGAGCGGGCGAAGGGGATCCGGTTGCCGCCGATGATCGCGACCTTGCGCACGGGTGCCGTCCTTTTCGTGGCCATTTTTTCCACTCCTCCGTAGGCTCTCTCACACTGTAACCTACTAGCGAGTAGGTTAGAATACGACGTGATGCAAACTGCACGGGAGGCACGTAATGGCTGACAGGTACCAGCAGTTCACGAAATCCCCGGTGGGGAAGTTCGTGGTGCCGAAGCTCGGCCTGCCGAACCCCGCGACGCTTCGCCGGTACAAGCCCGGTCAGCCTGCCCTTGAAGGTCTCGCACTTCTCGGCGCCGCGCCGGGCGGCCGCCTCGCAAAGGTGATCGAGGCGCAGCTGCACCGCGCCGGCATCGACGTCATCTCGACAGCGGCCGACAAGCACGCCGCGCTCGTCTTCGACGCGACAGGCGTGAAGGACCCGAAGCAGCTTCGTGAGGTCTACTCCTTCTTCCACCCCGTGATCCGCAGCGTCGGTTCGTCGGGCCGCGTCGTCGTCCTCGGAACGCCGCCGGAGCTGGCCGAAGGACACGAGCGGATCGCCCAGCGCGCGCTCGAAGGCTTCGTTCGCTCCGTCGCTAAGGAACTGAAGCGCGGCGCGACCGCTCAGCTCGTGTACGTCGCCGAAGGGGCCGAAGAGGCCACCGAGTCCACGCTCCGATTCCTGCTGTCGTCTAAGTCCGCCTTCGTCGACGCCCAAGTCATCCGCGTCGGCACGGAGACCAAGACCGCGTCGGCCCCGGCCGACTGGGCCAAGCCCTTGGAGGGCAAGGTCGCGCTGGTCACCGGTGCTTCTCGCGGTATCGGTGCCGCCATCGCCGAGGTACTGGGCCGCGACGGCGCCCACGTCGTCGCACTCGACATCCCCGCGCAGGGCGCGGACCTGTCCAAGGTGGCCAACAAGGTCCGCGGCTCGGCGCTGCAGCTGGACATCACCGCCGCCGACGCGCCGGAGAAGCTGGCCGAGTACCTGACCACCCGGCACGGCGGCGTCGACATCGTCGTGCACAACGCCGGCATCACGCGCGACAAGACGCTGGGCAACATGACCGAAGGCGGCTGGGACTCGGTCATCGCGGTCAACCTCGCGTCGCAGCTCGCGGTGAACGAGAAGCTCCTGTCCGGCAAGGTGCTCCACGAGAACGGCCGGATCGTCGGCGTCTCCTCGATCGCCGGGATCGCGGGCAACGTCGGCCAGACCAACTACGCCACCAGCAAGGCGGGCGTCATCGGCATGGTGAACGTCGGCGCGCCGAAGCTCGCGGAGTACGGCGGCACGATCAACGCCGTCGCGCCGGGCTTCATCGAGACCAAGATGACCGCCGCGGTGCCGCTGTTCATCCGCGAGGCGGGGCGCCGGCTGTCCAGCCTCGGCCAGGGCGGGCTCCCGGTCGACGTCGCCGAGGCCATCGCCTGGTACGCGAACCCGGCGTCGGCCGCGGTCAACGGCAACGTGGTCCGCGTCTGCGGCCAGGCACTGCTGGGGGCGTGATCATGGCGGTCAAGGAACTTCGCGATTCGCCGAGCCTGTCTTCGCTGTACCCCAAGGCGTTGCTCGGTTCGCTGCGCAAGAGCGGCGGGAGCACGCTGCCGGGGACCGAGTTCGTCCGCCAGGGCGTCGTCGTCGACCCGGCGCACCTCGCCGCGTACAACCAGGTGTGCGGTTTCCGGCTGGACGACGTCCTGCCCGCGACGTATCCGCACATCCTGGCGTTCCCGCTGCAGATGGCGCTGATGACCGAGCCCGACTTCCCGTTCCCGTTGCTGGGCATGGTGCACGTCGAGAACCGGATCACCCAGCACCGCCCGCTGCGGCTCGAAGAGTCGTTCACCCTGCGTGTGCGCGCCGAAGATCTGCGGCCGCACGAGAAGGGCAAGCAGTTCGACGTGATCAGCGAGTTGCTCGTCGGCGACAGTCCTGTATGGACGGACGTCAGCACCTACCTGCGCCGTGGTGGCGGCAGCGGCGAGAAGACCTCGCGCGGCCAGCTCTCACAGCCGTCGCCCAACGCGATCTGGCAGGTGCCCGGCGACATCGGACGCCGCTACGCCGAGGTCTCCGGCGACCGCAACCCGATCCACCTGCACCCGATCACCGCGAAGGCGTTCGGATTCCCGTCGGCCATCGCGCACGGCATGTGGACCAAGGCGCACGCGCTGGCGGCGTTCGAAGGCAGGCTGCCGGAGGCGTTCACGGTCGACGTCAAGTTCAAGCAGCCGGTGCTGTTGCCTGCGAAGGCGGCGCTCACCACCTGGAGTGAAGGCGGTGGCTGGGCCTTCGAACTCTGGAACGCGCGCAAGCCGAAGCCGCACTTGGAGGGATCAGTCGTCGCTCTCTGACGGCTTCCAGACATCGCCCTCGACGAGGTCGTTGAACCCGAGCCAGACGAGGTTCATCAGCCACGAGGCGAGTACGCCGTCGGAGACATCGGGGTGGTCGAGCGCCCAGTCGGCCAGCGACTCGGCCGCCCCGACCAGCGCGGCGGACAGCCCGGCGCCGGAGAACTCGGCCTGCTCGCCGAGGCCCTTGCGGGTGCCGGCGGAGACGACCAGCGCGGCGACCAGTTCGATCGCGCGGGTGCGCATGGCGGTGATCTCCGCGGCGAAGGCGCCGCCGACGGTCATGGCCTGGCGGTGCAGCACCGTCCAGGACTCGCGGTAGTCGGCGACGAACCGGTAGAACGCGCGAAGCCCGTGCCAAAGCTGCATGTCGGGTGGCAGATCGGGCTTGATGCCGTCCTGCACCGCCTCGAGCAGGCGAGTGGCCTCGCGGCGGATGCACGCGCCGAAAAGGTCTTCCTTGGACCCGAGGTAGGTGTAGATCATCGGCTTGGACACGCCGGCGACCTCGGAGATCTCGTCCATCGACGCGGAGTGATAGCCGTAGCGCGAGAACACCGAGACCGCTGCGTCCAGGATCTGGCGTTCCCGCACCGCTCTCGGCAGCCTTTTGGCGCGTTCGGCGGGACGCGGTACTTCCTCGGACACTCAGGACCTCCCCTTAGTTCGCGTGAGACGCTACCGGGCTACCTCCGGCAAGGGTGATTTCGGCACGCTTGCCCACCTACCTACTGGCGGGTAGCCTTACGTCTTGGTAGGTGGAGCTGGAGGGAAAGATGACCGAGATCGTGGGGCTGACCGGCCGCGCGCTGGTCGACGCGCTGGACCGGATCGAGCCGGATTCGGCCGAGGCGCACGCTCTCGACGTCAACGAGGTCGCGGGTGCCATCGACCCGAAGGATCTCGGCAAGGACGACGTCCGGCGGCTGCTGGCCGCGCTCGGGCGGCTCGCGGAGTCCGCGCCCGCGTTCGACCTCCGCAAGGTCGACCCTGCCCGGTTCGCGAACCTCGTCGCCCGCGCCTCGCGCACGCAACTGGAGAGCGTCGTCGCCGAGCGGCCGCTCCGGGAACGCGTGCTGCGGGAGATCTTCGACCGCATGGGTGCCCACATCCGGCAGGACCGGGCGAAGACCCTGCACGCCGTCGTCCACTGGCGGCTTTCCGGCGGCATCGGCGAAGGCGGGTACGACCGCTACGAGACGGTGATTTCCCACGGTGAGTGCACGGTCGGCCGGGACATGAAGGAGAAGCCGAGGGTGACGATCACGATCGCGCCCGTCGATTTCTTCCGGCTCATCACCCATCAGGCGACACCCGCTGTGCTATTCGTCACCGGAAAGATCAAAGTAAAAGGTGACCTGGCCTTCGCGGCGGGCCTGATCGGTTTCTTCGACCTTCCGAAGCCTTCCTGAGCCCGGCCGAGCAGATACACTTCCGTGCCGTGCCCCGAAATTCTCCGAACCGGCGCAGGCGGGACAAGGTGCGCTTTTCCCGCCCGTTACGGCTGCACAAGACGCGCACCGGCGGTGAGCACGTCGTCAACGCCTTCGCGGAGAAGCTGGAGCTCGCCAAACTGAGCCCCGAGCAGTTCGTGCAGGTGCTGGAAACCCTGCATATGCTGGGCGAAGCCGGCGCGGGTATCGAGTTGAGCTCACTGGAGACCGAGGTGCTGGTCGACATCGTTCAGCGGGCGTCACGGGAGCAGCTCAAGGCGATCTCCGATCACCCGGAACTGCGTTCGGCGTTCCTCGACGAGATTTTCCGCAGAATGTCGGACCATTTCGTTCCCGAACGCGCGCGGCATGTCGTGTTCGTCGTCGCATGGCGTTTTACCGAAGGTGACGGAGAAGACGGTTTCGATCGGTTTCAAACAGTCATCGAAGACGGTGTCTGCGTTTCCAGCATTGATCTCGCGCGCTCGCCGGACACCACCATCACGCTGTCCGTCGACGACTTCATCCGGATGGCCACCGGCAACGCGGCCGTGGCGGCGATGTTCGTGACCGGCAAGGTGAAGGTGAAGGGCGAGTACGCGCCTGCCGTCCGGTTCAGCGGCTATTTCGACATCCCGAAGCCGAACGCGACCTGAAGGGGCCCTTCACCGCATGCGATGCGGTGAAGGACGCTTTCGTGGCTTGGGATGCGGGGAAAGTCCCCTTCAGCCCAGCTTCGCCGCTAGCAGCGTAGTGGCGAAGCTGAGGGGACTCAGCCCTCGACGATGCGGCCTTCGATCACCGGCGGTTGCTTCTTGGCGGCTTCGGCGGGAGGCGTGTCCATGACGACCTCGCTGTCCACCACCATCACCGGTCCACGCGCGTGGTTGGCGTACTTGACCGCCCGGCGCTGCATCCGCTTCTGCCAGACCTTGCGCGCGACACTCCGCGTCGGCGGCAGGATGAGCAGCAGTCCGAAGACGTCGCTCACGAAACCGGGCAGCAGGATCAGCAGACCGCCGAGGGCGATCAGCATCCCGTCGGTGAGTTCCTTCTCCGCGTCGGCCGGTCGGCCGAGGCGCGCGGACTCGGCGAACGCCCGGAAAGCGCGCCCGCCTTCGCGGCGCGCGAGCCACGACCCGATGAACGCACCGGCGAAGAGCAGGGCGATCGTGCCGAGCACGCCAACGGCCGAGCCCACCGCCCACACGGCGGCGATCTCGGCGACGACATAGAGCAGGAACGCGACAGCCATACTTGGACAACGTACGGCTTGCCCGTTTTGCTCCCAACCCCCGATACGGTGGTCGGTCGGGTGGACTTGGCTAAGGCATGGAGACCCTCGTGTACTCGGTGGGATGACCGCGGCGGCGGCAAGCGGACGCTGAACTCACCGTCGTCGCCGGTCTGGGCGGTGTCGTGCTGCTCGTGGTGAGCCTGCGCAAGCAGCGAGTCGCCGTGAGCTATGAAGGGGTTATCTTCCGGGGGCCGGTGACGCGGTTCGCAAAACGGCTCCTGTTCGGCGAGTTCACCGACTGGCGGGCGGGCTTCACCTTCTCGCGATACGAAGTCGCCCATCGTCGCCCCCACTTTCAAAGGAGAGTATGGGCTGGTGCTTTTTACTGCGCCGGAGCAAGGTTGAGGGCGTGAGTTTCGCCCTCGACCCCGATCCGGTCGAAGGTCAGCTGACGGCCTCGTCGAGATAGGCGGCGGCCTGCAAGGTGAACAGGTCGGCATAGCCCGCCTTCGCCGCCATCAGCTCGTCGTGCGTGCCGTATTCGGCGACCTTTCCGTGCTCGAGCAACAGAATCCGCTCCGCCTGCCGGACGGTGGAGAACCGGTGCGAGATGTACAGCGTCGTGCGTCCCTCCGAAAGCTCCCTCAGTCGCGAGAAGAGATCATGCTCCGCCTGGGCGTCCAGGGCGGACGTCGGTTCGTCGAGGATCAGGATCGGCGCTTCCCGCAGGAACGCCCTCGCCAGCGCGATCTTCTGCCACTCGCCGCCGGAAAGGCTGACACCCTGGTCGAACCAGCGGCCGAGCGGACTGTCGTACCCGCTGGGCAGGCGCTCGATCCGCTCGTCGGCCCCGGCTCGTTTGGCGGACTTCTCGATGCGCTCGCGGTCGACGAGGTGCGTCAGATCGCCGAGTCCGATGTTCTCGGACGCGGTGCCCTGGTAGGTCACGTAGTCCTGGAACATCGCGCTGACCCGTTTCCGCAGTTCCACCGGGTCGTATTCGCGGATGTCGACACTGTCGAGCAGGATCCGGCCGCCCGTCGGGTCGTACAGCCGGCACAGCAGTTTGAACAGCGTCGACTTCCCGGCGCCGTTGCGGCCGACGACGGCGACCGTTTCGCCAGGCAGGATCTCGAAGCTCACGCCGTCGAGCGCGGGTTCTGGTGCGCCGGGGTAGGTGAAGGACACTTCCTCGAACTCGATGTGTCCTTCCACAGTGGATGGAAGGGCGCGGGGTTCCGGCGGCGCGACGATCTCCGGTTTCGTGCCGAGGAAGCGATACAGCGTGTCGAGGTAGAGATTGTTCTCGTACATTCCGGAAAACGCGGTGAACAGGCCCTGGACCGACGTCTGCACCGAAGCCGCGGCGGCCGTGTACAGCGCTAGATCGCCGAGGGTGAGCCTGCCGCCGACGGCCTCCAGTGCGATGTACAGCGCGATCGCGGATCCGGCGGCGGTGCTCAGCAGACCCCATGACGTCGAACTGACACTGCGCTTGCGGGTCAGTTTCCGCTGGCGGTCGTAGGAGACCTGGCCGAGCCGCTGGAACCGGTCGACGAAGTACGGGCCGAGACCGAAGAGCTTGGTCTCCTTGGCATAGGTGTCCGTGGTGACCAAAGAGGACAGATAGTCCATGCGCCGTTTCAGCGGGGACATCATCAGCGTCAGCCAGAACGCGCGGGCACCGTACTTCGACTGCGAGATGAACGCGGGGATCGGCGCCACGAGCGCGACGAGCGCCAGCAGCGGGCTGATCGAGACGAGCAGCGCGACCATGCTGCCGAACGTGATCGCCGTCCGGACAAGGCCCAGCGCCGAGTTCATCATCGAAAGCGGCCGGGTCGGTGCCTCCTGCGCGGCCTGACGCAACATGTCGTAGGACGCGGAGCCCTCGAAGTACGACAGATGCAGCTTGCTCGCGTGGTCCATCACCTGGTGGCGGATGGTCAGCGTCATCCGTTCCTGCAGCAGGGTCTGGCCATAGGTGGTCAGCGCCTGCGAGAGCGCGGTGAGCACGAGGACACCGAACTGGAACAGCGCGACGCCGACGATCGCGCTCTTGGTCCCGTGCCCCTGGATCGCCGCGACCACCGAATCGATCAGCAGCTTCGCGATGTACGCGGTCGCCGTGGGCAGCAGCCCGGAAAGCAGCGTCACCAAGGTGATCATGATGGTCAGGAACGGGCTCGCCTGCCAGGTCAGCTTCGTGACCTTGGGCAGGCCGCGGAACGTGCCCGAGACGTTGACCCACATGCGGCCGAGCCGGGACTTCAGGTCTTTCGGGCCGGCTTCGGGTGCGGGCTCCGGGATGTCGACCGGACCGGTCAGCCCGCTGTCGGGCACCGTCGACGGCGGACGGCGTCGCCTGCCACCCCGCGCCAGCAGCATCTCCATCCCGCCCCCGCCGGGCGGGCCGATCACACGGTCCCCAAGGCGCCGTTGAGGAACACGTCGACGAGTTCCATCGTGGTGGGTTCGTCACCGGTCTCGCCGAACCGGATCCGGCCGCTGAACAGCAGTGACAGGAAGAGCGCCGCGGATTGCGCCGCGGGCAGGCGGAGCCGGTCCTTCTCCGGTTCGAACAGTTCGACCATGGCGTCGCGCATCGCGCTCATCGATTCCTTCCGGCGGTCCCCCCGGCCGTCGGGGCCGTGGCGGTGTTCGAGTCGCCCGCCGGTGCCGTGCATGGCGGCCATCAGCGCACCCATCCGCTGGAGGTGCGCGCTGAGTGCGCCTGCCGCTTCGATGAGCCTCTCGTCGAGGGGTTGATCGAGGTCGATGACCGCGATCGCGTCGAGCACCTGGTCGGGTTTCAGTGCTTCGGCGAAGCAGGTGGCGAAGAGTTCGTCCTTGTCCTTGAACACGCGGAAGACCGTGCCCTCGCCGATGCCGGCGGCGCGGGCAATCTGGGCCGACGTGACGCCGGCGCCGTGCTCCACCAGCAGGGGCAGCACGGACTGGACGATCATCCGGCGCCTCTCGTCGGCACTCATCCCCGGCGCTCTTCGCCGTGAGGTGGTTTCTGTCATGCTTCCAGTCTGCGGAGTGAGCGCTCACTCCGTCAAGTGATTAAGCGGCGCAAGGGCCCAGAAGTATGTGAAGGCCCCTTGCTTGCGCTTGGCGCAAGCAAGGGGCCTTCACATACTTGGGTCAGTAAGTGATCGCAACCGCGGGGTCGGCCAGCAGCGCGCCGACGTCGGCCAGGAACTCCGAACCCTGCTGCCCGTCGACCACGCGGTGGTCGAAGCTCAGCGAAAGCTGGAGGACCTTGCGCACCTTGATCTCTCCGTCGACCACCCATGGGGTGTCCTTGATCGCACCGAGCGCGAGGATGGCGGACTCGCCAGGGTTGATGATCGGGGTACCGGTGTCGATGCCGAAGACGCCGATGTTGCTGATCGTGAAGGTGCCGTGGAGCATCGCCGCCGGTGTGGTCTTGCCTTGACGGGCGACATCGGTCAGCTCGGAGATCGCGGCCGCGAGGTCCTTCAGTGAGAGAGAATCCGCGTCACGGACCTTCGGCACGACGAGTCCGCGCGGGGTGGCCGCGGCGATCCCGAGGTGCACGTAGTCCTTGAAGACGATCTCTTGCGCCGCTTCGTCCCACACCGCGTTGATGTCCGGAGTGCGCTTGGCCGCCAGGCACACGGCCTTCGCCGCGAAGGTCAGCGGGGTGACCTTGACCCCGGCGAACTCACGCGACTTCTTGAGCTTCTCCCGGAACTCCATCATCGGCGTGACGTCGATGGTGAGGAACTCCGTGACGTGCGGGGCGGTGTAGGCGCTCCGCACCATCGCGGCCGCGGTGGCCTTGCGGACACCCTTGATCGGCACCCGGCGTTCGCGGGTCGCGGGGTCGTAGCCACTGTCCACAACGGAGGGGGTGGCGGTGGGCGCGGCGGAACCGTTGGCGGCGGCGTGCACGTCGTCACGGGTGATGACACCGCCGTTCGCGGTGCCGGTGAGCGCGTGCAGGTCGACGCCGAGGTCCTTGGCGAGTTTGCGCACCGGCGGCTTCGCCAGCGGCACGTACCCGCCCTTCGGCTTCGAAGGGGCGACGGCCACAGCAGCGGCTGGGGCAGGGTCGGGAGCGGCGGGTGCCGCGCCCTTCCGTGCCCGGCGCTGCGTGACGACGGCCTTGGAGCCGTAGCCGACCAGCGGCTTCATCTCCTCCTCGGCCGGTTCCTCTTCCTTCGCGGCGGCGGGTGCCGGGGCGGAAGGAGCCGCCTTGCCACCGGGGTCGACGTCGATGGTGAGGATCGGCGCGCCGACCTCCACCGTCTGACCCGGTTCGACGAGCAGTTCGGTGACCACACCCGCCCACGGGATGGGCAGTTCGACGGCGGCCTTCGCGGTCTCGACCTCGACCACGATCTGGTTCACCGTCACGGTGTCACCCGGTTTGACCTGCCAGGCGATGATGTCGGCTTCGGTCAGCCCCTCGGCCGTGTCGGCGAGGGGAAAGTGTTTGTACTCGGGCATTTCAGGAAATTCCCCCTTACCAGGCGAGTGAGCGGTCGACGGTGTGCAGCACCCGGTCCAGGTCGGGGAGGTAGTGCTCCTCGAGCTTGGCGGGCGGGTACGGCGTGTCGAATCCGGTCACCCGGAGCACGGGGGCTTCGAGCGAGTAGAAGCATTCCTGCTGCACGCGCGCGGCGATCTCCGAAGTCAGCGACGTCTCCGACGGCGCCTCGCTCAGCGCGATGAGTCGTCCGGTCTTGCGCACCGACTCGAACACCGGGTCCAGGTCCAGCGGGGACAGCGTCCGCAGGTCGATGACCTCGAGGGACTTGCCCTCGTCCTCGGCGGCGGCGGCCGCGTCAAGCGCGACCTTCACCGAAGGGCCGTACGCGACGACGGTGGCCGTGGTGCCTTCGCGGACGACGCGGGATTTGAACAGCGCGTCCGGCGTGCCTTCCGTGTCGACTTCGGCCTTCATCGCGCCGGAGTGGTACAGCTTCTTCGGCTCGAAGAACAGGATCGGGTCGTCGGACTTGATGGCCTGCTGGATCATGAAGTAGGCGTCGACGGCGTTCGAGCACGAGACGACCTTGAGGCCGGGGACGTGCGAGAACAGCGATTCCGGCGACTCCGAGTGGTGCTCGACCGCGCCGATGCCGCCGCCGAACGGCACCCGGATCACGATGGGCATCCTGACCTTGCCCTGCGTCCGGTAGTGCAGCTTCGCCACCTGGCTCACGATCTGGTCGAAGCCGGGGAAGATGAAGCCTTCGAACTGGATCTCGCACACCGGGCGGAAGCCGCGGACGGCCAGGCCGACCGCGGTGCCGATGATGCCCGACTCGGCGAGCGGCGTGTCCAGCACGCGCTGCTCGCCGAAGTCCTTCTGCAGGCCGTCGGTGATGCGGAAGACGCCGCCGAGCTTGCCGACGTCCTCACCCATGATCAGGACCTTGGGGTCGGCTTCCATGGCACGCCGGAGGCCGAGGTTGATCGCCTTGCCGATGGTGAGTTTCTGGAGGTCGCTCATCTCAGTGCTCACCCGCCTCGACGAAACCGTCCATATAGGACAGGAACTCTTCACGCTGCGCGTCCAGCAGTGGCGTGGATTCCGTGTAGACGTTGGAGAAGATCCGCTCGGGAGGCGGTTCGGGCATGTTGAAGCAGTACTCGCGCAGCTCGGCCGCGAAGGCGTCCGAATCGGCCTGCACCTGGTCGAAGAACGCCTGGTCGGCGCCGCCACCGCGGGCGAGGTACGCCCGGACACGCTCGATCGGGTCCTTCAGCTTCCACTCCTCCAGCTCGTCGGAGAGCCGGTAGCGGGTGGGGTCGTCGGTGGTGGTGTGCGCGTCCATCCGGTAGGTGAACGCCTCGATCAGCACCGGGCCGTTGCCGTGGCGGCACTCCTCCAGCGCCCAGCGGGAGACCGCGAGGCAGGCGAGGACGTCGTTGCCGTCCACGCGGATGCCGGGGAAGCCGTAGCCGCGGGCGCGCTGGTACAGCGGCAGGCGTGACTGGCGTTCGGTGGGTTCCGAGATCGCCCACTGGTTGTTCTGGCAGAAGAACACGAGCGGTGCGTCGTAGACGGCGGCCCAGACGAAGCCCTCGTGCACGTCGCCCTGCGAAGTCGCTCCGTCACCGAAGTAACAGATGGTGGCCTCGCCGTCGTCGTCGCCGACCTTGCCCTCGAACTTCTGGCCCATCGCGTAACCGGCGGCGTTGAGCACCTGGTTGCCGATCACGATGGTGTACGGGTGGAAGCCGTGGGCCTGGTAGTCCCAGCCGCCGTGGTCGGTGCAGCGGAAGATGCCGAGCACCTCTTTGAGGTCGACACCGCGGGCGTACGCGACGCCGTGTTCGCGATAGCTGGGAAACGCCATGTCCCCCTTCCGCAACGCGCGACCGGAGCCGATCTGCGCGGCCTCCTGGCCGAGCAGCGGGACCCAGATGCCGAGCTGGCCCTGGCGCTGCATCGCGTTGGCCTCGCGGTCCGCGCGGCGGACCAAAACCATGTCGCGATAGAGGCCGCGAAGGGCTTCGGAGTCGATGTCGTCGACATACCGGTCGAATCGCGGCGAGGGGATCCGTTCGCCTTCGGGGGTGAGCAGCTGAGTCAGCTCAGCGCCACCTTCACTCGTTGCTCGCAAACCGGCGATCACCTGTTCAGGGGACGGTTGCGCCGATACGGCGGCGGGACCATCTCCAGGTTCCGGGTGCGTCCAGTGTTCGGACGGCATGAGCTGCTCTCCTTGATGTCGGCGCCTCTGGCGGCCACTTGTGGCGGCCACAGTGACTGCGCCGGCGGGGACCAGCACGTCGGATCTGAAGCGCTGGGTCACCATCGGCGTTGACGGTTCGTGCGCACATCCTGGCATGCCGGACGCCGTTTTGGTCAGTGGCGGATGCTGATTTGTTGCTGAGAAAGAGTGCCTGATCAGGGAAAATGCTAGGACTCCCGAGTGTGGGGCCGCCGAAAGTAGGGGTTTCACCCGCGCCCCGACCAGCGGGCGGTGAGCCCCGATGGGCGTAGCGCCCCGCTTGCGCGATGACGATCCGTGCCCGCCGCTGTGACCCACAACACCCTCGTGAAACCGTGGCAGGATGGCGGACGTGGAGCAGAAATCCGTACGCGAAACCGTGGTTTCGAACTGGGCGCACGACGTCCTTCCCAGCTTGTCCGGCCTGGTGGCGATCCCGGCGTTGTCACCGGCGTTCGACGCCGAGTGGGCGGCGAACGGCCATCTGGCCGGTGCCGTCGAGCACGTCCGCTCCTGGATCGCCGCCCGGGAGATCCCCGGCGCGACGCTCGAGGTCGTGGAACTCGAAGGCCGCAGCCCGCTCTTGGTCGTCGACATCCCGGCGACGTCCGAAGCGGCCGACAAGGGCACCGTGCTGATGTACGGGCACCTCGACAAGCAGCCGCCGGTCGGAGGCTGGTCCGAGGGGCTCGACCCGTGGACGCCGGTGATCCGCGACGGCCGGTTGTACGGCCGCGGCGCGGTCGACGACGGCTACTCCGGCTACGCGGCGACCACGGCGATCGAGGCCGTACGCGCCGCCGGTGGTAAGCACTCCCGCGCGGTCGTGCTGCTCGAGACCGGTGAGGAGTCCGGCAGTCCGGACCTGCCGGCGTACCTCGAGCACCTGAAGGAGCGGCTCGGCACCGTCTCGCTGGTCGTCTGCCTCGACGCGGGCGGCACGGACTACGAGCGGCTGTGGCTGACCACCAGTCTGCGCGGGATGCTGCACCTCAACGTCACCGTCCGCGTGCTCGAATCGGCGCAGCACTCCGGCATGGCCAGCGGCATCGTGGCGAGTTCGTTCCGCGTGCTGCGTGCCCTGATCGACCGGATCGAGGACGTCGAGACCGGCGAGATCAAGCTCGCCGAACTGAGCGTCGAGATTCCGGAGAACCGCGTCGACGAGGCTCGCGGTGTCGTCGAGATCGCGCCCGGCGCGGCGAAGAAGCTCTTCCCGGTGGTCGGTCGCCCGATGTCCGACGACGACCTCGAACTGCTGCTCAACAACTCGTGGCGGCCGACGCTTTCGGTGATCGGCGCGGAGGGCTTCCCGCTCCCGGCCGACGCGGGCAACGTGCTGCGCGACAGCACCACGCTCACGCTGAGCTTCCGGCTGCCACCGACCGCCGACGCGCCGGCCGCGATGGAGGCGGTCCGCCGCGTGCTCACCACCGACGTCCCTTACGACGCTTCGGTCGAGCTGGGCGGGTTCCAGGCCGAGAACGGCTGGAACGCGCCCGTCAGCGCCCCGTGGCTCGACGACGTCCTGCACCGCGTGAGCGGCGAGGTCTTCGGCGCGCCGCACAAGAGCTACGGCATGGGCGGGTCGATCCCGTTCATGGGGCTGCTCGGCGAGAAGTACCCGGAGGCGCAGTTCGTGGTCACCGGCGCTTGCGGGCCGGACTCGAACATCCACGTGCCGGACGAGTGGCTGAACATCGACTTCGCGCAGCGGGTCACCGAAGCGGTCGCGCACATCCTGGACGCGCACGCCCGGAGCTGATTTCCTCGTTCAGGCTGTGATGAACGGGACTTTCCTTGCACAATTTGCAAGGAAAGTCCCGTTCATCTCATCTCGGGAGGGTCATGTTCGAGGGATTCAAGCTCGAAGAGGCCGACGTCGGCGAAGTGACCCTCAGGGTCCGTCACGGCGGTTCAGGACCGCCTCTGGTCCTCCTCCATGGACATCCCCGCACCCACACCACCTGGTACGACGTCGCGCCCCGGCTCTCGGACGCGTTCACCGTCGTCTGCCCGGATCTCCGTGGCTACGGCCAGTCCTCGAAGCCCGCGAGCACCGAAGACCACTCCGCGCACTCGAAGCGCGCCATGGCGAACGACGTCGTCGCGCTCATGCGGCATCTCGGACACGAGCGGTTCGCCGTCGCAGGCCACGATCGCGGCAGCTACGTCGCGCACCGGCTGGCGGTGGACCACCCCGAGAACGTCACCAAGCTGGTCATCCTCGACGGCGTCCCGATCGGCGAAGCGCTCGCCCGCGCCGATGCGAACTTCGCGCGGAAATGGTGGCACTGGTTCTTCTTCGGCCAGCTCGCGAAACCCGCTGAGCGGGTGATCAACGCGGATCCGGACGCCTGGTACGGCGGCGATCCCGGCGTGATGGGTGCCGAGAACCACGCCGACTTCCTGCGCGCGATCCACGATCCCGAGACCGTCCACGCGATGCTCGAGGACTACCGCGCGGGCCTCGGTCCAGACCGCGACGCCGATGACGCCGACAAGGCGGCCGGGCGGAAACTCGCCTGTCCCCTCCTCATGTTGTGGTCCAGTCGCGACGACATGGCCGATCTGTACGGCGACCCGATCGCGGTCTGGCGCGAATGGGCCGAGGACGTCCGCGGTTTCGCCATCGAGTCCGGCCACCACATGGCCGAGGACAACCCGGCAGACCTCGCGGCGGCGCTACGCGAATTCCTGGCCTAGCGACACATGCTCACGTCTGATCACGCGACTTGGGCGAACTTGTTCAGCGCGGCGGTGGGTTCCGTCAGCTGCGGCGTGAAGCGCTGGTGGGAGAACGGTGTCTCGTTGTTCCAGGGGATCAGCTTCCCGGCCTTCACCGCGGGCAGCTGCGCCCAGGTCGGCACGCCGCCGAGCCCGGCCGGGCCCAGCGAAAGCGAACCGCCGCGGTTGTCGTACATGATCACGTCGGCCGGATACTTGCCGATGTTCTCCCAGCTGATCTGCTGGTAGTACCCGCCCTGGCTGTCGTCCGGAGCCTTTGGCGTGACGAAGTTCGGGCCTGACGGCTCACGTCAGCCGGGTCAGCTGCACCGAGACGTCCAAAGTGGACTGCCCGCCGCCGGTGAAGATGCCCTTGAGCGGCGCGACGTCGGCGTAGTCCCGCCCGTACGCGACCCAGACGTGCCTCGTGCCGACCGGGATCGCGTTCGTCGGGTCGTAGGCCCACCAGCCGCCGGTCCAGACGTCGACCCAGGCATGGCTTTCGCCTTCGACCGTCTCGCCGAGTTTCGCCTCCGGTTTCGTGTGCAGGTACCCGGAGACGTACCGCGCCGGGACGCCGATCGCGCGCAGCATCACCAGCGTCACGTGGGCGAAGTCCTGGCAAACCCCTTCGCGCGCACGCCAGGCGTCGGTCGCCGTGCTGTGCACGCCGGTCGTTCCGGGCTGGTACTTGAGCTGTTCGTTGACCCAGCCGCAGATCGCGAGCACGGCCTCTGCCGGGTCGAGCCCCTTCCGCAGTTCGCGCGCGACCTTCGTCAGCTCCGGATCTTTTGGTGTGTACGGCGTCGGCGTCAAATACTCGGTGCGGTGGTCGACCACGGTGTCGCCGCGCAGGTCCTTCCACGACGCCGAACGGATCGGCTCGCCTTCGTCGGCGGTCTCGACCACCGACGTCGCGAGCACGGTGAACTCGGTGTGCGGCGCGTGAAGGTCGAACGAGGTCACGACGGTGCCCCAGTAATCCGTGTACCGGTAGGCGCGGGTCGCCGGCGTCGTCTCGACCCGGTTCACGACCGTGGTCTGCCGCCGGTCGGATCGCGGGGTCAGCCGCGCCTCGTTGTACGACTGCGTGGCCGGCGTCGCGTACCGGTATCCCGTCCGGTGAGCCACCCGAAGCTGCCAGGTCACAGCGAAACCTCCGCACCGCTCCAGGCCACCCACGGCGACGAATGGAAGTACTGCACCGAAACCGCGTCGCCGATGTCCTTGATCTCAGTCTGCAGGGCGCCGAGCCGTTTCGGCAGGTCGTCCAGCAGATCTGACTGCCGCAGGAACTCCAGCTCACTGCGGGCGCGACCGAGTTGCCGCAGCGCTTCGGACTTCTCGTTGGCACGCGAGCTGACGCCGGGGTCCAGCCGCTCCAGGCATTCCTCGGCCTGGCGCAGCGCGTGGAACACCGACCGCGGGAACAGCGTGTCCCGCATCAGGAACTGCACGACACGGCCGGCGTCGAGTGCGCCGCGGTAGGTCCGCAGGTAGGTGTCCTGCGCGCCGGCCGAGCGGAGCACGGTGATCCAGCCAGGCGAGGACGCGCTGTCCTGGACCCGCGAAAGCAGCAGCCGCACCACCATGTCCGCGCGCTCGACCGAGCGGCCGAGCACCATGAACAGCCAGCCGTCGTCACGGCTCATCGTGGAATCCGCGAGCCCGGCGAACATCGCCGCGCGCTCCTCCACGAAGGAAAGGAAAGCGTGCGGCCCCGCCCGGCGCGCGTACCGCTGCCTGTCCGGCACCGCGTTCCACGTCGCGTTGAGGCATTCCCACAGCTCGGTCGAGACGACCTCGCGGGCACCGCGCGTGTTCTCGCGGGCCGAGTTGATCGAACCGACGATCGACGCCGGGTTGTCCTTGGCGTAGGCGACCAGCTCGGTCAGCTTCCACACGTCGAGCGAGTCCACGCCCTCCGGCGAGATGCCGAGGACAGCGAGCAGTTGGCGGCTCGCGTGGTCCGAGTCGACGCTCGCGTCTTCGAGCAGCTGATGCACCGCGACATTGAGGATCCGGGAGGTGTCATCGGCGCGTTCGACGTACCGGCCGATCCAGTACAGCGATTCCGCGTTGCGGGCGAGCACATCAACCTCCCTGTGCCTGTTGCTGCTGTTGTTGCTGGGTCGTGGTCAGCTCGGGGCCCTGTTCGGCGACCAGACCATCCACATGGGACAGCTCGCCGAGTGCGGGCCGTTCCAGCTCCCGCTCCGCCGTGGAGGACCGCGGCGCCAGTACCCAGGTGTCCTTGGACCCGCCGCCCTGCGACGAGTTGACCATCAGGCTGCCCTCCGGGAGCGCGACCCTGGTCAGGCCGCCCGGCACGACGAAGATGTCCTTGCCGTCGTTGACCGCGAACGGGCGCAGGTCGACGTGCCGCGGCGCCAGTCGGTCGTCCACTTTGGACGGTACGGTGGACAGCTGGACGACGGGCTGGGCGATCCAGCCGCGTTTGTACGCCCGGACCTTCCGCTTCAGCGCGGCCAGTTCGGCCTGCGTCGCGTCCGGTCCGAACACGATGCCGTACCCGCCGGAGCCTTCGACCGGTTTGATGACCAGCTCTTCCGTATGCTGCATGACGTAGTCGAACTCGTCCGGCAGCCAGCAGCGAAAGGTGTCCACATTGGGCAGCAGCGGTTTCTCGTCGAGGTAGTACTTCACCATCTCGGGCACGTAGGTGTAGACGAGCTTGTCGTCACCGACGCCGTTGCCGACCGCGTTCGCGATCACCACGTTGCCCGCGCGGGCCGCGTTGAGGATCCCGGCGACGCCGAGTACGGAATCCGGCCGGTAGTGCACCGGATCCAGGAACTCGTCGTCGATCCGCCGGTAGATGACGTCGACCTGCTGTTCGCCCTCGGTGGTGCGCAGGTAGACGACGTTGTCGCGGCAGAACATGTCGCGACCTTCGACCAGTTCGACGCCCATCAGCCGGGCCAGCAGCGAATGCTCGAAGTAGGCGGAGTTGTGCACACCGGGGGTGAGCACGACGACCATCGGATCGGCGACGTTCGCCGCGGCCGCCGCCCGCAGCGCGCGCAGCAGATGCGAGGTGTAGTCACCGACCGGGCGGACCCGGTGCTGGGCGAACAGATCCGGGAACACGCGCGCCATCGTGCGGCGATTCTCCATCACGTACGACACGCCGGACGGGTTCCGGAGGTTGTCCTCCAGCACCCGGAACGTGCCCTCCTCGTCGCGCACCAGGTCCACACCGGACACGTGGATGCGGACGCCGTTGGGCGGGTTGATCCCGAACGCCTCACGCTGGAAATGCGCACACGAGGTGATCAGCCGTCGCGGCAGAACGCCTTCGCGCAGGATCTGCCGGTCGCCGTAGATGTCGGCGAGAAACGCTTCGAGCGCGCGGACCCGTTGCGCCACACCACGTTCGAGTTTGCTCCATTCGGCCGAAGTGATCACCCGCGGCACCAGGTCGAGCGGGAACGGCCGTTCCTGGCCGGACAGCGAGAACGTGATGCCCTGATCCACCATGGCCCGGTCGATCGCCGCTGAGCGGGACGAAAGGTCCGCCGAGGTCAGTGCGGAGATCGACTCGTACAGCGCCCGGTACGGCTGGCGGACCGTGCCGTCGGCGGTGAACATCTCGTCGTACGCGCCCGCGTGCGGCCGTGACGGCGAGAGATAGCCGTCGAACTGCGCTCCGGGTTTCGACGCCCGGGGTTTCGCCGCCCGCCCCGCCGAAGTGGTGGCGCGGGGGCGGCGTCCGGCCGGTGGAAGGCGCGGCGCCGAGTTGTTGTTCATGGTCGCCATACTCACTCACCTTGCCATGTCGGCGCGATACCCGACGGCTGACCAGTAACGGCCGAAACGGCGCTGTAACGTCGTAGTGCTGTGCTTGCCGCCGGATGAGTGGCAATATGCGTGCTCTCGACACATGGGAACTACAAGGAGTGACGACGTGGCCCGATTCAAAGCGCTCGCCCTGATCCCGGCGCTCGCCCTAGCCGCGGGCGCGCTGTCCGCGTGCGGCGAGGAAGGCGGAACCGCGGCCGGCGGCGTCCAACTCGTCGCGTCCGGCAAGGTCACCACCTGCACGCACCTGCCCTACCAGCCGTTCCAGGTCAAGCAGGGCGACAAGGTCGTCGGCTTCGACGTCGACCTGGTCGACCTGGTCGGCAAGAAGCTGGGTGTCGAGCAGAGCATCGTCGACATCGCCTTCGAGAACATCGAGTCCGGCGAATCGATGAACAGCGGACAGTGCGATCTGGCCGCGGCAGGCATGACGATCACCGACGAGCGCAAGCAGAAGTTCGACTTCTCCGACCCGTACTTCGAGGCGACCCAGGCACTGCTGGTCAAGACCGGTTCGCCGGTCAAGGACCTCACCGGCGTCGCGGGCAAGAAGATCGGTGTCCAGTCGGCCACCACCGGCGCCAAGTACGCGGAGAAGGAGGCCAAGGGCGCCGAGATCGTCACGTTCGACGACCTCGCGCTGCTGGAGCAAGCCGTCAAGAACGGAACGATCGACGCGGGCGTCAACGACAACGGCGTCCTCTACGACTTCGCGAAGACGAACCCGGACACCACGGTCGTCACGGAGTTCAAGACGAACGAGTTCTACGGAATCGGTGTGAAGAAGGGCAACACCGCCCTGCTCGCCCAGATCAACGAGGTGCTGAAGGCGTCCGTGGCGGACGGCTCTTACGCGCAGATCTACCAGAAGTGGTTCGGCAAGGCCCCGGCCTGGCAGCCGGGCGGCCCGACCGCCGGCTGATAATCCGTCTCCGGTGGCCGGTGCCCAGTGCACCGGCCACCGGTTTGTCGCCACTTGGTTGAGGAGAGAAATGGCTTTGAGCCGCCGCCAGCGACGTTCGGCGTTCCGAACCGGGCAATACAGCCTGCTGCTGGTGATCGTCATCGTGCTCGCGCTACTGGCCGACTGGAGCAAGATCGGCAAGGCGTTCTTCGATCTCGAGGTCGCCGCCAACCAGTTCCCGGACGTCATCACCGTCGCACTGAAGAACACCATCGTCTTCACCACACTGGGCTTCGTGCTCGGTCTCGGGCTGGGCCTGCTGCTCGCCCTCATGAGACTTTCCTCGGTCGCCCCGTACCGCTGGGTGGCGCGCGGGTACATCGAGTTCTTCCGCGGCCTGCCCGCGCTGCTGATCTTCATCGCCGTCGGCATCGGGGTGCCGACGGCCTTCAACACGAACCTGCCGCGCAACATCGCGATCATGCTGGCGCTGGGCATCGTGTCCTCGGCCTACATGGCGGAGACCATCCGCGCCGGGATCCAGGCGGTGCCACGCGGACAGGTCGAAGCCGCGCGTTCACTCGGCATGTCGCCCGCGCGCACGATGATCACCGTCGTGATCCCGCAGGCGTTCCGGATCATCCTGCCGCCGCTGGCCAACGAGCTGATCATGCTGACGAAGGACTCTTCACTGGCGTTCCTGCTCGGCACCACGCCCTTGCAGCAGGAACTGGCGCAGTTCAGCCGTCAGGCGCTGATCGAGGCCAGGGGACTGACGCCGGTCGTCGTGGCCGGTCTGTGTTATCTCGTCATCACGATTCCGCTGTCGATCCTGCAGCAGCGGCTCGAAAAGAAATACGGGGCCGGAGTGCCCGGCGGAGGAACGGTATGAGCGCCCAGACGGACACCGGACCGATCGTCAAGGTTTCGGGACTGCACAAGGCTTTCGGCGAGCTCAAGGTGCTCAAGGGCATCGACCTGCACGTCGAACGGGGTCAGGTCGTCTGCATCATCGGCCCCTCGGGTTCGGGTAAGTCGACGCTGTTGCGCTGCGTCAACCTCCTCGAGGAACCGCAGCAGGGCAAGATCGTGGTCAACGGCAGCGAGATCACCGACCCGGACGTCGACATCGACGGCGCCCGCACGAAAATCGGCATGGTCTTCCAGTCGTTCAACCTGTTCTCGCACCTGAGCGTGCTCGAAAACCTCACCGTCGCGCAGCGCAAGGTTCTGAAGCGTGGCAAGGAAGAGGCGGAGCGCATCGCGCGGGACAATCTGGTGAAGGTCGGCTTGGCGGAAAAGGAGACTTCGCTGCCGCTGCAGCTTTCCGGCGGTCAGCAGCAGCGGGTCGCGATCGCCAGGGCGCTGTCGATGGACCCCGACGTGATGCTGTTCGACGAGCCGACGTCGGCCCTCGACCCCGAACTGGTCGGCGATGTCCTCGCGGTCATGCGGCAGCTCGCGCAGGAGGGCATGACGATGCTCGTCGTCACACACGAGATGCAGTTCGCCCGCGAGGTGGCCGACATCGTGCTGTTCATGGACGGCGGCGTCGTCGTCGAACAGGGCACGCCGGACCAGGTCATCGGCGACCCACAGGAGGAACGCACGAAGACGTTCCTCTCGCGGGTCTTGAACCCGAACCACCAGGGCTAGCGGCCGCGTAGCTGCGACTCCAGCTGGACGACTTTGGCGGCGATTTCGTGCGGCCCGGCGCCCATGAGGCTCACCCAGCCTTTGGTGTCCGGGCCGAACACGACGCGGCCCTGTTCGGTGTCCATCCAGCCCGGCGGTCTCTCCACGCGTTTCCGGTTGCCGCCGCCGTCACGGATAGCGACATACAGTCGTCCGAAGAAGGTGTGCGGCGACCGGATCCACCGGAGGATCTTCTTGGCGTCGCGGATGCTCGGGCCGCCTCCGGTCAGCATTTCGCCCTCCATCAGGACCTGCAGGTCGGCTTCCGCGCAGTTCAAGGACGGTGTGCGCGCGGGGAGAGCCTCGGGGAGCAGCCCGGTGAAGTCCTGCGCGAGCGTGTCCGGCCGGGTCGGCTTCAGGTAGACGACCTTGTCGACCAGGACGACGGTGAGCGCTTCCCGACCACTGCCCGCGGCGCGAACGGTCTGTTCGCACCCCTCGGACTTCACCCACGAGTAGTACTCGACTGCCGGCCGCTGCAGGAAACGCAGCGTGTCGAGGAACTCGTCGTCGATCCGGCCTCGCCGCAGCAGGCCCTGTCTGTCCAATTCGGACTGGGCGGTGGCGGCCAGCTCACGGCGTTCCTCGGGCAGGTACCACCGCGCGCCGCGGACGAGCGTCGGGTGGATGTCACCGAGGTTATGCTGGTCCAGCAGGGTTTCGTAGGTCTGGAGCGTCAGTTCGACGGGTTTCTGGAGCACGGTTATGCGCCGATCACCGGCGGAACCGGCTTGTCACCGTCGTAGCCGCCGAAGATGGAGTCGCCGTCCTCTTCCTGCAGCGTGATCTTGCGCTGGTGCTCCTCGTCCTCGCCGCCCTTGCCCCCTTTGCCCGCGCCGGCGCCCATACCGCCCATTCCGGGAGCGCCGGGCCTGCCTGCCGCCGGGCCACCCGCGGGTGTTCCGGCCGGACCGCGCATCGCGCCTTCGCCGGGCATCCCGGCCCCGACACCGCGACCGGGCCCCATACTCCCCGGCCCGCCCGTCGATCCACCCGGTCCGAATCCGCCGCCGGGCCCGAATCCGCCACCCGATCCGAATCCGCCGCCGGGTCCGCCGCTTCCTGGCCCGAAATTCGGCGGGCGGTGCTCCCCTGGACGCAGCTGTGGCCCGTGGTCCGTCCTGGACAGGCCGGTCTGGTCGTTCGGTCGCGGAGACGGCATCGGCGTCGGTCGCGGAGGTTGCGGCATCTGCGGCATTCTCGGCGGCTGCGAGATCTGCGGCGACCTCGGCGCCTGATACCCCTCGGCCCCCGGAGGCGCGCTGTACGAACTCGGCCCGCCCGTGTACCCACCGGGCCCACCATGCCGTCCCGAGTCGCCACCGGGATACCCGCCGCTGAACCCGCTTACCTTGGTCTGTCCGGGATCCACCGGGTCCGCCGTGATCGGTCCGGCGGAGACGTTCGGATCGTGCGCGGCCGGATAGACCGGCGCGAGCGTCAGCTGCCGTGGCTGGGTGCTCTGGTAGTACGGCTCGTAGACCTCGACGTTGTGCTTGGTGTCCGCGTCGAACTTCGCGGCCGCGATCTCGTCGTCACTGGCACCGATGGACAGCACGTCTTCGGGCCCGCTGTCCCCGGCGCGCTCCTTCTCCACCGGGCGGACGTTGCCGCGCGTGTAATGGAAGGAGGCGTTCTGGTCGAACATCGACTGACGGGCGCGGTCCATGTTCTCGCCCGCGATCTTGGAGGTCGCGATGAGCGGGGCGAGACCTGCCGCGCCGCTGTCGGCGGCTTCGCCCTTCCAAAAGGAACTCAACGCGGTCTGGCTGTCTCCCATGGCCTTGCTGATGTCTTCATGGATGACCAACAGCTTGTGGGACGACACCTGAGCCGCGTCGAGTCGCTTGGTCGTGTTGGGGTTGGCGTTGAGCTTGGTGAAGATCTCCCAGCCGCTGTAGGTCATTGGGCCGCCTTCAGGTGCTGGACAGCGAACTCGCCGATTTTCGTGAGCAGCCCGCAGGCGTCGTTGTACTTGGGGCTGCCCTTGAAGAGTTGTGTGGTCAGGACGTACATCATGTCGTCGCGTACGCCGATCGCCAGGTTGCAGACACCTGCGCCCTCGCCGCCATTGGCGTAAACGACCGCCGGGTAGCCGGCGATGTCGGCCACTGGCTGAAATGTCGTCACCCCGCTGCCCTGTGCTTTGAGCGCGTAGAGGTGGCTGAGCCCGTCGGGCTCGTTGACATTGAGGTTCCCGGTCACCGTCCCGGAGGTGTTCGTGAAGATCCACAGGCAACCTTTGCCGCCTGCGATCTCCTGCGGTTCGGCCGTCTTCAAAGTCACGCCGGTGCCGTTGATCTCCGATTCGGACGCTGCCTCACACGCGTTCGTTTCGATGGCTGTCGTCTTCAAAGGAGTTCCCACCTTCGGGGCGCCCGCCCTCGGAAGGCCGGACTCCGCGGCGGAAGACGCTGTCGGGCCAGGAGCAGGCGTACCCGGGGTCTCGCTGCCGCACCCGGCGACTACGGCGGCGGCTGAGACAACGGCGGCAAGGGTGGCCACGGACCGAGAACGCATTCAAAGTGCCTTTCCGATGGAGCGAATCGCGTCGAGTGCGGCCTGGTCTTGATTCTGATAGGCCGTCTTGATGTCTATCAGGGTTTGCATATATGCCTGCGCGTAGGCGGCGGCTCCGTTGAGAAAGGTCTGGTAGGCCGCGCCGGACGCGTTCGCCATGGCGACATAGCCGTCACTCGCGATCTCGGCACCCATGGCGTCGATACCAGTGAGGTTGCTGGCTTCGGCGCGTGCTCGGCTGAAGTCGCGTTCGATGCATTCTTGGAGCCGCTTGATGACGTTGTCCATGGCTTCGGCGTCGAATTCCCAGCCGCCGTTCGCCGAGGCGGCGGCGAAGTCGGTCTTCGCCTGCCCGGTGCCCAACTCGCCATAGTTCGGTGGCGGTTGGGATGGCGGCGCCGCGGCGGCGCCCGGAATCATCCCCGAGCCCGTTGGCGGTGCTTGCGGCCCTGGCCCGTTGATCTGGTCGTAGACCCCCTGAGGGCCGCTTCCCGGTCCTGTCATGACGTGCCTCCCCGCACGGGCCGCGTTGGGGCGCGACCTACCCGTAGTTCGCTTCTGACTCCAACCAGTGACCATAGCAGCCGGTAAACCGCCGATCAGCCCATCGCGGAAGATCGCCGTCGAAAGATGTCGGATCGACCTAACTTTTGTCCTGAACAGCCCTTTCGTATGGCGCCGGAACCCCGGTGGCTGTTCTGCCGTCGCGATCCCATGACAGGTTCCGGTCTACTGACCTGGGCCCCTTGCGAATCCACTGCGTGATCGGCTTCGCTGGTGCCAGGGGAACGACGGGGGAGGGAAGCGAGACGATGCCGGGCTTTCGGCGCAACAACGGGCCGCGCGATCCGGGGGAAGGGGAGCCGAACGGCGATGCGGTCCTTCCGCCGCTCGACCCGTTCGACCCGAACCCCGACAAGCGGTACGAGGTCCCGGCGTCCGAGCTGATGAAGCCGGGTTCGACCGGTCTGCTCCGGTGGCGCCGTCAGGCGACCAACGCGCCGATCGTGCAGGTCGAGGACGCCTACATCACCGGGACGCTCGATCTGCGCGCCGCCGACATCAAGTACCTGTTCCGGTTCGAGCGGTGCCGGTTCGAGCATCCGCCGGACGTTCGCGAGGCACATCTGCTCGGGCTCGTGTTCCGCAAGTGCTGGTTGCCCGGGCTCAAGGCGCGGAACCTCCGCACCCGCAACGACGTCCGTCTGATCCGCAGTGTCGTGCACGTCGACGGCGAGCACGAGATCGAGGAGACCACGGTCCAGCGCGGCGACGATCGCGAGCGCGGGATGCCGAACGCGGCGGTCAACCTCACCGACGCGGTCATCGAGGGCTCGGTCGTGCTGACCCGTACGGTGATCACCCATCCGCGGGGCAAGGCGATCCAGGCCGACCGGGTCAACATCGTCGGCGCGCTGCTCGCGTATCGGCTGGTGGCCAACGGAGAAGTCCGCATCCCGGGTATGCGGGCCGGCGGTAACGTCAACTTCTCCGGTGCGACGCTGAACAACCGGGACGGCTTCGCGCTCAACGGGAACGGGATCCACATCGGCGGCAGCCTGTTGTGCGAGGTGGACAACTACGGGCCCGCCGCGCAGCGGAAACGCTTCTCCGCCAGTGGGATCGTGTTCCTGCCGAGTGCCACTGTGGACAGTGACATCGTCATGCGGGAGGCCAGGCTGTCGGTGAACCAGTCCGGGCCGATCGTGGTGGACGCCTGGAAGTCGAACGACCCGTACATCGACCCGCGTCCGGCGCTGGTCGCGGATCGGTTGACGGTCAACGGAAACCTCGAACTGAGCGACGGTATGCAGGCCACCGGGACACTGCGGATGGTCAACGCGCGGATCGGCGGTTCGCTCCGGCTGGCGGGCGCCGAGATCCAGGTCGTGCGCGGGCAGAGCATTCCTTACTACGACCGCGCGATCCACCTCGACGGGACGACGATCGGCGGTGACATCGAGGCGACGAGCCTGCGGGTGCCGTCGGGACAGTTGCGCATGGCGGACATCACCGTCGGCGGCAACGTGCTCGCCTGGAATTCGATGTTCCTGCATCCCCGTCGCGACGTCTTTTCCGCGCGGCGCGCGAAAATCGCGGGCAACTTCCAGCTCACCGACGCGACCGTCCAGGGAACCCTGCGGCTGCAGGGCGCCGAGGTCGGCGGCAGCGTGAACCTCTTCGGTACCAGCCTGACCGAGCCCGGTGCGCGGACGAACACCAGTTACTCGCTGGACGTCCGCACCGCGCGGATCGGCCGCGACCTCGTCCTCACCGAGAACAAGGAACGCCCGTTCATCGCGCAGGGCGGGGTCAACCTCGACGGCGCCCAGGTCGCGCGGCGCGTCGACTTCCGTGGCGCGCGGCTCGGTTCCCTGCCGCAGCACGGGATCGCGCTCGACGGCAGCGATGTCTCGGCCGACGAGTTCCTGCTCACGCCCGCGACGCCGCCGGACGGCCGGATCGTGCTGCGGCGCGCGCATTGCGGGACCCTGGGCGACAACGAGGCGTTCTGGGCGTCGGCGGCGGGGATCGAGTTGGAGGATTTCCGTTACGACGCGCTGCAAGAGGACATCGCCCTCGACGACGACCGGGCGATCGACCATCGGATCGTGTTGCTGCGCGAGGCGATGGACGGCTATCGGCCAGGGCCCTACGATCAGCTGGCGGCGACGCTGCGCGCGTCCGGTAACGAAGAGCACGCCTCCACGGTGCTGCTGAAGAAACAGCAGTTCCGGTACGTGGCGCTCGCGAAGGGCTTCAAGTTCTTCGGACCCGGCGTGCACTTGTGGAGCTGGTTGCAGCGATCGATGGTCGGCTACGGCTTCCGTCCGGTGCGCGCGCTCGGCTGGCTGTTGACGTTGCTCGTGCTCGGGAGCCTGTGGTTCGGGCTCGGGGTCGACGACTGCATCACCAAAGCCAATCTCACCGTGAGCGGGCCCCGGTGCCTCGTGAACCAGGACGACACCGGGCTGCAGTGGAACCCGGTGCTGTACACGGTCGACCTCCTGGTCCCGATCGTCGACTTCGGCAACAAGTCGCGCTGGTACATGCACGGTACGGACAACTGGGTCGCGGCCGGGTTCACCGCGTCGGGCTGGGTGCTGGCGACGACGGTGGCGGCCGGTATCAGTCGCATGCTCCGGCGGGACAACTGAGGGTATTTCACATACCCTCAGTACGGAGGTATGTCATGACCGAGCCCAGCGCCACCGGCAAGATCGCGATCGCCGCCCCGTCCGAGAAGGTGTACGCCCTGGTCAGCGACCCGGGCGCGCTCGCGGGGATGGCCGAGGAGTACGAAGGGCACCGCTGGGTGGGCGACGTGAAGACCGTCGCCGTCGGCGCGAAGTTCCGCGGCCGCAACCGTCGCGGGGTCCGCCGCTGGAGCACCCTGTCGACGATCACCGACGCCGACGAGGGCAGGCGGTTCGCGTTCGAGGTGACCACTTTCGCCGGGCTTCCCGTGGCGCGCTGGCAGTACGACATCGAGTCCACGGAAGACGGTTGCGTGACCGTCGAGAGTGCGTGGGACCGGCGGCCGGGCTGGCTCCGCGGTCCGACGTCGCTGTTCACCGGGGTCTGGAAGCGGGACGACGCCAACCGGGCGAACATCGCCGCGACCCTGGCCCGGCTGAAGGCCACCGCCGAATCCTGACCCTCAACGCCGAAGCGAGCCGACCAGGCGCCCTCCTCGGGCTGGTCGTCGCGCCACACGCTGGCCACCAGCGAGGTCAGCTTCAGTCCACGCGGCGGCTAATCCACGAACCGCGACCAGAACTCCACCTGCCGCGGCCCGCCCGGTGGCGGCGGGCCCAGCGGCTGGTCGCAGAAGTCGTGTCGCAGGTATCCCCGTAGGTCGTAACCGTAGTAAACGATGTCGGTCTGGTACACCGACAGCACCGGAAATCCCGTGCTCCCGGCTATCCCGGGCAGATACCGATGCCCGCATACGGGGACTAGCTGTGGAACACGCTTCAAATGTGAGCGCGCTCGCGAAAGGGCGTCGGCGAGTTCGATCGGGCGCAGGCCCCAGTCCGACAGCCAGAAGCCGTTGTGCTCGATGTCGTAGAGCACCCCGTCGACCGGCCAATCCAGCCGTTTGCGCAACTGTTCGGGGTTGCCGCAGCGCCAGTCCGGCCAGCGGTCGCCGATCGGCACCCCGGCGGTGAGGAAGGTCCGGTGATCGGCGGCAAACCGGAAGCCGAAGCGTGCTTCGACGTCGTCGAGCTCGGCCTCGCTCAACCCGGGACGCACGGGTTCGGCCAAGCTCGCCTGGAGGTCACGTGCCTCCTTGAGAGTGAAGGCGGGCTCAACTGTGGACATGTGTTCGAGCCTAAGTCGCGCGACGCGGAGACGCCTTCTCTTTTAACGTGGCCTCCACGCGTGCCCTCATCACCCACATGAGGCTCCTCCCCTGGGGTGAGCTAGCCCTCTCAACGCCTGGACCTCGGAACAGAGCGGCTCCGCGTGTAGTTCACTCATGGCGTGACTTCTCCACGAACGCAGTCCCGTGTGCGGGCACCCGAGCTCGCCGGCGACGGGTGGCTCAACACCGGCGGCGAGCGGCTCACCCTCGCCGGGCTGCGCGGCCGCATCGTCCTGCTGGACTTCTGGACCAGCGGCTGCGTCAACTGCCTGCACGTGCTGGACGAGCTTCGCCCGCTGGAGGCCGAGTTCGCCGACGTCCTGGTGACCGTCGGCGTGCATTCGCCCAAGTTCCTGCACGAGGGCGAGGCGGCCGCGATCGAGGCCGCGGTGCGCCGCTACGAGGTGCACCACCCGGTGCTCAACGACCCGCAGATGACCACCTGGTCGCAGTACGCGGTCAAGGCGTGGCCGACGCTTGTCGTCGTGGATCCCGAGGGCTACGTCGTGCACGTCGCCGCCGGTGAAGGGCACGCCGAGGCGCTGCGCCGGGTGATCGCCGACCTCGTCGCGACCCACGAGGCCAAGGGCACGCTGCGCCGCGGCGGCAGCCCGTACGTCCCGGCCGAGGAACAGCGCTCCGAGCTGCGCTTCCCGAGCAAGGCCGTCACCACCGCCGAGGGCCGGATCCTGGTCGCGGACACCGGCAACCACTCCATCGTCGAGTTCGCGTCCGACGGCGAGACGATCATCCGCCGCTTCGGCAGCGGCGCACGCGGTGCGCAGGACGGGCCCTTCGACCTGGCGACCTTCACCGAGCCGTCCGGGATCACGCTGTTGCCGTACGAGGTCGCGGAGCGCGCGGGCTACCACGCCGTCGTCGCCGACACGGCAGGTCACCGGTTGCGCGGGATCGATCTGATCACCGGCGAGGTCAGCACGGTCGCCGGGACCGGCCGCCAGTGGCGCGACGGCGTCGACACCGGCGATGCGCTCGACATCGACCTCACCAGCCCCTGGGACGTCGCCTGGTGGGGCCCCGCGGGCGGGGTCGTGGTCGCCATGGCCGGCAACCACACGCTGAGCGTGTTCGAGCCGGTCTCGGGCACCATCCGCCGCTTCGCCGGTACGACCGTCGAGGGCCTGCGAGACGGCGATGTCCACGAAGCGTTCTTCGCGCAGACGTCCGGTCTCGCACCCGACGGGCAGCGGCTGTGGCTCGCGGACCCCGAGACGTCGGCTCTGCGCTGGATCCAGCCCGAGGGCGAAACGTTCACCGTGCACACCGCGGTCGGCGTCGATCTGTTCTCCTTCGGCCACGTCGACGGACCCGCGGACCAGGCGCTTCTGCAGCATCCGCTCGGCCTCGCCGTGCTGCCCGGCGACACCATCGCGATCGCCGACACCTACAACGGCGCCATCCGCCGCTACGACCCGCTCACCCGCCGGGTGACCACGCTCGCGACCGGTCTCGCGGAGCCGTCCGGCCTGCTGGTGCACGACGGCGAACTGCTGGTCGTCGAGTCGGCGGGGAACGGGATCGGGCCGGTGCCGCTCGGCGAGCAGGCGGTGACCGGGGACGCGCACGCCGTCCGCCGTCCGCCGTCCGTGCTGGCGCCGGGTGAGCTGGAGTTCTCCGTCGTCTTCGCCCCGCCTCCCGGTGAGAAGCTCGACGACCGCTTCGGCCCCTCGACGCGGCTGGAGATCAGCGCGTCGCCGCCGGAATTGCTCGTCGACGGCGCGGGGGTGGGCACGGACCTGTTCCGCACGCTCCGTTTCGCCGAGGGCGTCACCGAAGGCGTCCTGCAGGTCGTCGCACAGGCCGCGAGCTGCGATGACGGCGGCGAGCACCCCGCTTGCCGCATCACCCGGCAGGACTGGGGGGTGCCCGTCCGGTTCGAAGACGGTGGAGAAAGCACGCTGAGCCTGGTCATGGCGGGGGATCCGGGTAAGTAGAGTCGTACTCGTGTCAGACGGGCCGAAACTCGAGATTCAGATGTTGCAGGACAGGGTGCTCGTGAAGCTGTCCCCCGAGGACGGGGAGCGCCGGAGTTCCGGCGGCATCGTCATCCCCGCCACCGCGCAGGTCGCGCGGCGGCTCTCGTGGGGTGATGTACTGGGCGTGGGCAACAGTGTGCGGAACGTCAAGACCGGCGACCGTGTGCTGTTCAACCCGGACGACCAGCACGAGGTCGAGATCCAGGGTGAGGGGCACCTGGTGATGCGGGAGCGGGACATCCACGCCGTGGCGACCGAACGGTCCGAACACGGCACGGGGTTGTACCTGTAGCTCCAGTCGCGGGAGGGGTGGTGAGAGTGGGTGCGTGATGAGCACGACGAACCGGGCACCGACCTGTTCACCGACGAACTCCTTCCCGCTGTCGAGACCGACGAAGACCTGGTAGACGAGCTTTTCGAGGGCGACAGGGTGGTGGTGCAGCCGCTGCCCACGCCCGCGTCGAGGTTCCGCAGAGGCCTCGGTAAGGCCTTCATGCTCGCCGGCGTGCTCATGGGCCTGTTCGTGCTCGCGTACGCGGGGGACCTGATTTTCAGCGCCGGGGACGTCCCGCGCGGCGTCACCGTCGCGGGGATCGACGTCGGAGGCCTCACGCACAAGGAAGCCGAGTCGAAGCTTCGCCGCGAGCTGGAGCCGAGGCTGATCGAGCCGGTGCGGGTCCGCGCCGGCGACATCCGCACGGTGCTGTACCCCACGTCGTCCGGTCTCGGCCTTGACTGGCCGCAGACGCTGGGCCGCGCCGGTCACCAGCCCCTGAGCCCGTACACGCGGGTCATGTCGTTCTTCACCAGCCGTGAGGTCGGTGTCGTCACCTGGACCGACGCGCCGAAGCTCGAAAAGGCCGTCTCCGACCTCGCCGCCGCGAAGCTGAACCGCCCGCCGGTCGAAGGCGACATCACCTTCCAGCCCGTCGCGGGCACTGACGGCGGGGTCCTCCCGGCCGCGGTCGAGCCGCGGGCCGGTCAGACGCTCGCCGACGTCAGGGCGTCGGTCACCGCGGTCACCGATGGCTGGCTGAGCGATGGTGGCGTCGAGCTGAAGGTGAACGTCGCGCCGGTGAAGGCGACTTCGCCGGGGGTACACGCGGCGCTGGACAAGATCGTCGTCCCGGCGGTGGCGAAGCCGCTGCTGATCCGCGGCGAGGGCAAGGACGCGACGCTGAAACCGGTCACGATCGCGGGATCCTTCCAGTTCGCCCCGCGCGACGACGGCAACCTCGAGGTCCGCATCGATCAGGGCAAGCTGCGGGCCGCCGCGCAGCCCCAGCTCGAGCCGACCGAGACCGACGGGGCGGACGCGCAGATCGTCTTCGTCGGCGACCGGCCGGCGGTCCAGCCGTCGAAGGACGCGCGGAAGGTCAACTGGGACCTCACGTTCTCCGCGCTGACCACGGCGCTCGCGAAGAGCGAAGACCGGGAGCTGAAGGCGGTCTACGACGCCAGCAGCCCGGCCGTCAGCACCGACGCGGCGAACGTCCTCGGCATCAAAGAGGTCATCGGCGAGTTCACCACGTCGGGCCTGAACGGGCAGGCGATGACGAACGTCCAGGCGCTGGCCACCCGGGTGTCCGGCACCATCGTGAAGCCGAACGAGACGTTCAGCCTCGGCGCCCGATCGGGAGCGCGGACGGCGGACGCGGGCTACGTCCCCGCCCCGGTGAGCGAGGACGGCACCGGGCCGGTCGTGGTGGGCGGCGGCGTCTCGCAGCTCGCGACGACGCTCTACAACGCCGCGTACCTGGCGGGACTGGCCGACGGCGGGCATCTGGAGCACGACCACCACCTCGACCGCTATCCGGTCGCGCGGGACGCGAAGGCGATCAACAACGATGGTTCGCCGGTCGAGATGCAGGTCGTCAACGACGCCCCGACCGGTATCGCGATCCAGGTCGTCCCCGCCAACGGCTCGGTGACCGTGCGGATCTGGGGCACGAAACGGTTCTCGGTCCAGAGCGTCGGCGGCGAACGGCACTCCTACGTCGCCCAGCCGGTGCAGGTCGGTTCGGGCCCTGGCTGCGTGCCGGATCCCGGTGCCGCCGGTTTCAGCACCTCGGACACCCGCGTGCTCATCGACGTCGTCACCGGCACGGAGGTCCGCCGGGAGACCCGCAACGCGACCTACTCGCCGCGGACCACGATCATCTGCGCTTGAGGGTCACTGTTTCGCCAGCCGCGCGGCCTGCTCGGTACCGGTTTCGGTCGTCCGCCGCAGAAACCGTTCGATCACCGTGAGTTCGTCGGCGCTGAAGTCCGCGAGAACAGCCGCGAACGCGTTGCCGGGCTCCTCCCAGGCCGCCCCCGCCTCGGCTCCGCGCCGGGCCGCCAGTGAGACGAGGGCCTTCCGGCGATCCAGTGGATCCGGCATCCGGGTGATGAACCCCGCCTTCTCCAGCCGGTCCACGAGGCGGGTCGCGGATCCGGAGGTGAGTCCGATCGACTTCGCGATCTCGCCGGTGGAAAGCGGCTCCGTTTCGAGTTCGAGCAGGCCGAGGCATTGCAGATCGGTGGGATGCAGACCGAGCCGGTTGGCGAGAGCCTGGTTGAACAGGGTGTAGGCGACGTAATGCCGCCGGGCGGCCACGGTGACGGCCTTCAGCAGTTCCGCGTGCTTCTCGTTTGACACGGGTAGACATCCATTCCTAAAGTAACTGCGTGACGCAGAGACTGCGTTACGCAGACACCTCTCTCTCCAGGAGTTCACTCATGGACACTTTGCCCGACGTCGACCTTCGCGAGCTGTATGCCCGCTGGTCCGAGCTGTGGCGCGGTGATTTCCGGCACGCCGAGGACGTCCTCGACCCCGGCTTCGTCGTGCATCAGGCGCGTCCCGACGGCACCGATTCGGAGGCGACGACCGGCCCCGCTCGGCTGCTTCCCGAAATCGAGCAGACCAGGGCGGCGTTCGACGACATCGACATCAGCGTGGATCTCGGTCCTCTCGTCGACGGCGACCTGGTCTCGGCGCGGTGGACCATGCGTGCCACGTACGCGGGCGGTCTGTCAGGGGCCACCGCGCCGGTGGGGACCGAGATCGCGTTCAGCGGTCACGACATCCTGCGTGCCTCGGGCGGGAAATTCGTCGAGTACTGGACCTGCACCGACATCTTGGACGGGCTCACCCAGCTCGGCGCGATCGCCGGTCCGAACGGGCCCGCACTGGCCGGATAGGGCTCACCGCAGCACCATGCAGCCGCGGTCCTCGAAATCTTCGAGCCACGACGGCTCGCGGAATTCCTTGTTCCAGCGCAGATCCAGTTTGTCCAATTTCGACAATCGGGCGAGGGAAGCAGGCAGGGTGGTGAGCTGGTTCTCGCGCAGGTCCAGCTGGCGCAACTCGCTCAGCTCACCGAGGGAGTCCGGCAACGACGTCAGCCGGTTGCGCCGCAGATGCAGTTCGCGCAACGGGGAAAGCGTCCCCAGTGACTCCGGCAGGGCGGTCAACCTGTTGCCGTACAAGCGAAGTTCCCGCAGTGAGGCCAGCCCGGACAGGTCGTCCGGCAACGTGGAGACGCGATTGTCCGTGAACCCCAGGTATTTCAGCCTTCCGAGCGAGCACAGCGCGGCGGGGAACTCGGTCAGCCGGTTGTCGCTCAGGTAAAGGTATTCCGTCAGCCCGGAAAGCTCGCCGAGCTCGTCCGGCAGGGCCGAAAGCTCGTTGTGCCCCAGATCGAGGGTGTGCAGCTGCCGCAGGGCGCCGATCGAAGGTGAGATGGAGGTCAGCCGGTTGGTGGCCAGATTCAGTACCCGGAGGCCGGACAGCGACCACAGCTCCTCGGGAACGGAGGTCAGCCGGTTGTCGTACAGGTCCAGGTACTCGAGGGAGGCCGGGAGGGGGACGCCGGTCAGGGAGGTCAGCCCCTGGCCACTGAGTTCGAGTCGAGTGGTCACAGGGGCTGACCGTAGCCCTGATCAGGTCACGGTACGGTGCCCGCCGCCCTTGACCTTCGCGTAGATGGCGGCCGCGGCGATGACGCCGATGACGGCCGCGCCGACCTGGAAGGCGTGCCGGATCCAGTCGATGCCCGCGGTGTCGCGGACGCCGAACACGCCGGCCAGCCAGTTGCCGATGAAAGCGGCGACGATGCCGACCAAGATCGTCAGCCACATCGGGATCTTCTGATCGCCGGAAGCCAGCATCCGGCCGATGACGCCGAGGATCAGACCGACCACGATCGTGGTGATGATGCCCCAAAGGCCACCCAACATGGTTCCTCCTTCGCTGGAGAATCGAGTTGGACCCACCGTGACACCAAAACCGCCTTGTCGCGCCTCAAGACCCCTTACCGGGTGACACCCCGGCGTCCGTAAAGGTTCGCGGCCAGGGCGACACCGACGGCCGCGACCACGATCTGGGTGATGAGTTCGAGCCAGTCGAAGCCCTTGGTGTCCGCGTAGCCGAGCCCGCGGGCGATCCAGGTGCCGATGAAGGCGGCGACGATGCCGACCCCGATCGTCAGCCAGATCGGGATCGATTGCTTGCCGGGGGCGAAGAACCTGCCGAGCACCCCGAGGATCAAACCGACCACGATCGCCGTGATGATGCCGGTGACTGTCATTGAAAAACTCCTTTGCCGAGGTCTCCGCCGAGGGGCGGACTCAGCACGGAAATGCCCCCGGGAAACCCACTCGAAACCAGAAAAGCCCCCTCCGTGCTGGAAGGGGCTTTCCGGTGTCCGAATGGCCTAGAAAGCGGCTTCGGAGAGCTCCATGAGGGCGTTGTCCGCGGCCTCGACGATCGCCCGGCGCGACGTCAGCTCCGGCAGCACGCTCTTCGCGAAGAACGACGCCACGGCGATCTTGCCCTCGTAGAACGGGGTGTCCTTCGCCGACGCGCCGGCGTCGAGCTTGCCGATGGCGACCTCGGCGTGCTTGATGAGCTGCCAGCCGATGATCAGGTCGCCGACCGACATCAGCAGCCGGACCGTGTGCTGGCCGACCTTGTTGATGTTCTGCGGGTCTTCCTGCGACGAGGTCAGGTAGCCGATCAGCGAGCCGAGCATGCCCTGGGTGTCTTCGAGCGCCTGCTTGAGCAGACCGCGCTCGTTCTTGAGCCGCCCGTTGCCGATCTCCGACTCGATGGTCTTCGTGATCTCCCCGGCGACGTAGGCCAGCGAAGCGCCCTTGTCGCGGACGATCTTGCGGAAGAAGAAGTCCAGCGACTGGATGGCCGTGGTGCCTTCGTACAGCGAGTCGATCTTCGCGTCACGGATGTACTGCTCGATCGGGTAGTCCTGCAGGAAGCCCGACCCGCCGAGGGTCTGCAGCGACTGCACGAGCTGCTCGGTCGCGCGCTCCGAACCGACGCCCTTGACGATCGGCAGCAGCAGGTCGTTGACGCCGTGCGCCACCTTCCGCGAAGCCTCGTCGCCCTCGCCGGTCCACACCTGGTCCTGGAACGACGCCGTGTAGAGGTACACCGCGCGCAGGCCCTCGGCGTACGCCTTCTGCAGCATCAGCGAGCGGCGGACGTCCGGGTGGTGGGTGATCGTGACGCGCGGCGCCGCCTTGTTCAGCATGTTCGGCAGGTCGGCGCCCTGGACGCGCTCCTTGGCGTACTCGAGCGCGTTGAGGTAACCGGTCGACAGCGTCGCGATGGCCTTGGTGCCGACCATCATGCGGGCGTACTCGATGACCTGGAACATCTGCGCGATACCGTCGTGCACCTCGCCGAGCAGCCAGCCCTTGGCGGGAGTGCCGTGCTGGCCAAAGGTCAGCTCGCAGGTGGTGGAGGCCTTGATGCCCATCTTGTGCTCGACTCCTGTGACGAAGGCGCCGTTGCGCTCGCCCAGCTCGCCGGTCTCGCCGTCGAAGTGGAACTTCGGCACGAGGAACAGCGACAGGCCCTTGGTGCCGGCCTTGGTCTCGATGCCGGGACCCTCGGGGCGGGCCAGTACCAGGTGCAGGATGTTCTCGACCATGTCGTTCTCGGCCGAGGTGATGAACCGCTTCACGCCGTCGATGTGCCAGGAGCCGTCCTCCTGCTTGACGGCCTTGGCGCGGCCGGCGCCGACGTCGGAACCGGCGTCGGGCTCGGTGAGCACCATCGTCGCGCCCCAGCCGCGGTCGATCATGACCTGCGCCCAGCGCTTCTGCTCTTCGGTGCCGTTCTTGTCGACGATCCCGGCGAAGCTCGGGCCCGCCATGTACATGAACAGCGGCGCGTTGGCGCCGAGGATCAGCTCGGCGGCGGCCCACTGCACGGTCGGGGGCAGGCCGAAGCCGCCCAGCTCGTTCGGCAGGCCCAGCCGCCACCATTCGCCGTCCATCAGCGCCTGGTAGCTCTTCTTGAACGACTCGGGGATCTTCACCGAGAAGGTCTTCGGGTCGTACACCGGCGGGTTGCGGTCCGCGTCGGCGTACGAATCGGCGAGGGGACCGGAAGCGAGCTTGTTCAGCTCGGTCAGCACGCCGCGCGCGGTCTCCTCGTCGGATTCCGCGAGAACGCCCTTGCCGAGGCGGTCCTGCACGCCGAGGACCTCGAAGAGGTTGAACTCCAGGTCTCGGACGTTGCTCTTGTAGTGGCCCATTTCGTCACTCCAATGTGTTCGGCTCCCCGGCCGGGCACACGTCCCCTACTCGCCGGTAACTTCAGGATATTACCTGTGGGTAACCGGCGGCAAGTGAATGGCCACTGTTGTGATGTGTAAATCAGCAATACGGGGGGTCTCAGCGAGGTGACGGCGCGATCGACGTGGCCGTCGAGGCGTCCGGCGGATCGTGCGCGTCGTCAGGGTTCGTGACCAGGATGCCGGATCGGAACGCGATGGTGACCGCGTGTGTCCGGTCCCGGGCCGACAGCTTGCGCAGGATGCTCTTGACGTGGGTCCGGACGGTTTCCACGGACAGGAACAGGATCTTCGCGATCCCGGAGTTCTCCAGCCCTTCGGCGACCAGTTGCAGGACCTGGTACTCGCGCCGGGACAGCGGCATCAGGCCGCGCGCGGTCGCGGGCTTGGGGGGTTCGCCCGCCTTCGGGAGTACGGGCTGGCGCTTCGGCCGCGCCGTCAGCGCCGCCAGCGTCGGGTCGATGTAGCGGCGGTCACTGTGCGCGCGCCGGATCGCCTCGGTCAGATGCCGCCCGTCGGTCGCTCGCGGCACGATCGCGTGCACGCCGGCCGCGATCGCCGCGGCGAGGTACTGCTGGGTGCGGTTGGTGTCCCTGACCAGCGTGATGATGACCAGCGCCGGGTCGCCGCCACTGAGCAGCCGGGACAGGTGGCAGTTCGGGTCGAGCGCCGAATCCAGCACGATGACGTCCGGTTTGAGCTGCTCGCACAGCTGGAGCGCGGCATGGTGGCTGCTCGCGTGCCCGAGCCAGTGCAGCCCCGGCGTGCGGTGGACCAGCGAACTCAGGCCCTCACAGAAGATCGGGATCGGATCGACGGCGGCCACGCCGAGCCCTCGGCCGCCTGGTGGCGGTCCGCCAGGCCTCCCGACCTGCGTTCGGTTCGGTTCGACGCTTCGCATCACGGACCCCTCCGTTTTCCTGCCCGTCATTTCCGGACGAGAGGACATGAAGTCCCTGCGGCGCCCATGGCCCCCCGGCGTGGTCGCCCTCGTCAACCGGTCCCCCCTGCGGGACCGGACGGAAATAACACCTCGTAACTATTACGAGTCAGTAGGTCTGTGGACGTGACGCGGTATCCCCCTCATAGATGTATCGCATCGTCGCAGCAAACTCTGCGTACCTGCTGGTTGTGGATCTCTTGCTCGAATGAGCGCGACAAGGGTAGATCCTGACGCGTTCACTACTCAGAGTGGACTTCGGCCCGGAGGAGGCCGAACTCGTCCCCGAGCGCCGCGGGCGTCCAATGCGCGTTCAACCCACTCGGATTCGGCAGAACCCAGACCCGCGCGCCCCCGATCTCGCCGTCCTGCGGGCCGACCTTCGCCTTCGGCAGCCGGAACGCGGTCCGGAAGGCCGTGATCCCGACCACGGCGAGCCAGCGCGGCCGGTATTCGGTGACCCTCGCCGTGAGAAGACGCCCGCCTTCGAGGAATTCGTCCTTTGTCAGTTCGTCGGCCCGTGCCGTCGTCCGCGCGACGACGTTCGTGATGCCGAGCCCGTACCCGAGCAGTTCGTCCTGTTCGCTCGGATCGAGCAGGCGCGGGGTGAAGCCGCCGCGATGCAGGGCAGGCCAGAACCGGTTTCCCGGCCTGGCGAAGTGCAGGCCGAGGGCGCCGGAGTAGAGGCCGGGGTTGATCCCGCAGAACAGCACGTCCAGGTCCGGCGCGATGACGTCGTCGATGGTCTTGCCGTACGCGGCGGCCTGCTCGTCCTTGGTCGGTCGTGTCCTCACCGGGCCAGTTTCCGGCACGCTGGCGGGTATGGAGCAGGGGGTGTTCACAGCCGACGGCTGTTCGGTCGAGGTGTATCGGCTGCTGCCACCCGCCGGGGAGGCCGGGATCGTGCACGCGGCCGTCCCGGACGGCGCCTCGATCCTGGAGCTCGGCAGCGGCGCCGGGCGGGTCACGCACGCGCTGCTGGATCTGGGCCATCCGGTGGTCGCGGTGGACGACTCACCGGAGATGCTCGCCCACGTCCGTACCGCGACGGTTTGTTCGAAGATCGAGGACCTGCGGCTCGACCGGGACTTCGACGCGGTGGTGCTCGGCAGTCACCTGGTCAACACCGCTCTCGACGCCGACCGCGCGGCCTTCCTGAGTACCGCTCGCGAGCACGTCGCGCCCGGTGGGCGGGTGCTCGTCGAATGGCATCCACCGGACTGGTTCGACACGGTCCGCGATGGTCAGGGCGGACGCCTCGGCGAGGTCGATGTCCGGCTCGGTGACCTCGTCCGCGACGGTGACCTGCTCTCGGCCGTCGTCCGGTACTCGTCGGGCGGCCGGTGGTGGAATCAGGCGTTCACCTGCCGTCGGCTGGAACCGCCGGGTCTGGACGCTGCCCTGGCCGCCGCTGGTCTGGTCATCGAACGCTGGTGTACCGACGACCGGACGTGGTTCTCGGCCGTCCCCGCGTGACCCGGGACACGATCAGTCGTCGCAAGGGGTGGCCAAGTCAGCACGACATGCGTACTGTTTGTGATCTCGCGCACAAGGTCCGTATTCGAGGAGGCGTTTTGCAGCTCTCGCTCATCCTCGGCCTGGTCGCGTTGATCTTCGTGGTGGCCACCGTGCTGGTGGTCGCGGAAGACCGGCGGGCCGCGCGGCGCGTGGCCCAGCGGCGGCAGGCGAGGCTAGCGAGCCTGGGCGAGGTCGACCCGCTCGCGGCGCAACGGCTGCGCCAATGAGCCCTCGGCGGAGACAAGTACCTCGGACCGCATCTCGACCGTCGGAGCAACGGGCTTCCGCACCAGGCTGAGCAGCAGGGCTCCGGCGATCCAGCCGAGCATCGCGCCACCGGTGTTGTTGAGCAGGTCGTCGACGTCGAAGATCCGGTAGACGTAGGGCGCGGTGCCGAAGTTCGCGGTCAGCTGTGTGAACTCGATCAGCAGCGACGCGGCGAGACCGATCAGCGTCGTGCCGATGAGGCCGCGTTTCCAGAGCGTCCTGGCGAAGAAGCCGAGCGGGACGAACAGCAGCACGTTCATGGTGGCCTGCTGGAAGGTCTGGGTGGTGAACCAGTCGGCCATCGGGAGCCCGTGCTTGAGCAACTCGGTGTGGATGTCGGTGATCCACTGGAACGCGTGCGGCTGCACGGTCTGGCTCAGCCGTTCGGCGCCGGGGCCGGGCAGCGGCAGGAAGGTCACCGCCAGGGTCATGGTGCCGTAGAGCAGCACGGCGGCCATGGTCAGGACGGGACGAAGGCGCACCTGGCCGTGCCGCGCGTGCAGGAGGATCAGCTGCGGGATCAGCACCGTCGCCCAAAGCGCGAAGAAACCGATCAGCCCGTACTGCAGGGCGGTGACCTGTGCGTTCGTCATGACACCGACGTTATGGATCATGAGGGGTCTGCCACTTCGGTCGAAGAGCCGCGCCGGGCGGGACCGGATCGGCCGAGTGGCCGACCCTGACCCTGGCCGGTCGGTGAAATCCGCTCCCCGTCAGGACGGTGGCCGTGGGATTCTGCCGGGATGCTGCTCGTTCGACGGCTGGCCGCCGGAGACCTCGACGTCTTCCGCGAGATCCGCCTGCGTGCTCTGACGGACACCCCCGAGAACTACGGCTCGATCGCCGCGGTGGAACGGGCGCAGTCCGATGAAGAGTGGCTCGCGCGGCTGGCCGGGGACGCCTGGTTCGTCGCGTTCGATGACGGCCGCCCGGTCGGCCTGGTCGCCGGCCGGGCCCGCGACGACGGCTGGATCCTTTACTCGATGTGGGTCGAGGCCGAGGCACGCGGCCGAGGCCTCGGCGAGAGGCTGGTGCGCGAGGTGCGGTCGGCGGCCGAGCTGGGTGGCGCACGTGAGGTGTGGCTGCACGTCGCGGAGGACAACGACCGGGCGCGGCGGTTGTATCTGCGACTGGGGTTCATCGCGACGGGTGAACTGGAGCCGATGCCGAACGACGTCACCCGGCGGCGCGAACGTCTTTATTTACCTGTTACCGCTGGTAGCAGGAAATAGCCTGGCCTCGCGGCGTGGACAACGTCGTCTTCGACCGCGCGGACAAGGGCGAGCCGCTGGTGCCGTGATCCCGCCGCTCACACCGCACCGAGACTTCATCACCGTCGACCCGCCCGGCTTCCGGTTCGCGGGCGTCGTCGAAGACATCCCGGTGACCATCGCGTGGGCGCGGCACGACCGCATCCTCGCCCGCCCGAAGGCGGAACCGCTGGTCCTTCCCGGCTGCGGGGCACGTGCCGATGAACGACGAGCCCGAGCTGGTGACGCGAGTGCTGCTGAACGGTTCACGCGACAGGTGACGTTTGCTTATCGTCCTGGTTTTTCCTCTGGTGAAGGTCAGCTTCGCCAGGCAAACTCCTCCGCCGTGCGCCCAAGAATGAAGCTGGCCGTGATCGCCGGTGCCGCGCTGACCACGCTGGCCACCCTCGCCGCGCCCGCGTCCGCCGCGCCGGCCACCACCGACGTCCGGATCGTCACGTTCAACGACCTGCACGGCAACCTCGAACCGCCGTCCGGTTCGAGCGGCCGCGTCACGTTGCCCGGTGGCGCGCCGGTCAACGCGGGCGGTGCCGCCTACCTCGCGACGCACCTGAAGCGGCTTCGCGGTGAAGTGCACAACTCGGTCGTGCTTTCGACCGGTGACAGCATCGGTGCGTCGCCGGTGATCTCGGCGCTGTTCCACGACGAGCCGACCGTCGAACTGCTGAACCTGCTCGGTGTCGAGGCTTCCGTGGTGGGCAACCACGAATTCGACGAAGGACTCAAGGAGCTCCGCCGGATCCAGCACGGCGGCTGCCACCCGACCGACGGCTGCCAGTTCCGGAAGTCCTTCGAAGGCGCGAACTTCCCGCTCCTCGGAGCCAATGTGTACTACGAGAACGGCTTCCCGGCCCTGCTGCCGTTCAGCGTCGAGTTCTCCGGCGGTCTCCCGATCGGCGTCATCGGCGCGACACTGAAGGATCTGCCGCAGGTCGTCACCCCCGAGGCGATCAAGGGCCTGAAGTTCGGTGAAGAGGTCCAGGCGATCGACCGCACCGCGAAGCTGCTCGACCGGTTCGGCGTCAAGGCGCAGGTCGTGCTGCTGCACCAGGGCGACAACTCCGAGACCGCCGGCCCGGACGAGTGCAAGGTCAAACCGGGCGCCGCGACCGCGATCGCGCGGAAGGTGACGTCCAAAGTGGACGCGATCTTCACCGGGCACAGCCACCAGCAGTACAACTGCGTGATCAACGACCCCGATGGCAAGCCCCGCCCGGTGATCCAGGGCGCGTCGTTCGGTCGTCTGCTGTCGGTCGTCGACCTGAAGATCGACCGCCGGACCCGTGACGTCGTGCGTGGCGAGACCAAGGCGCACAACGAGATCGTGACCCGCGACGTCAAGCTGGACGGCGACGTGCAGAAGCTGATCGACGAGGCGAAGACCAAGGCCGCGCCGATCGCGAACAAGGCCATCGGCACCATCACCGCGGACCTGGTCGCCAAGGGTGTGCCCTCCGGCGAGTCCCCGCTCGGCGACGTCATCGCGGACGCTCAGCTCGAGGCCACGCAGTCGAACGGTGCCCAGATCGCGATGACGAACCCGGGCGGCATCCGCACGGACTTCACCTACGCGTCTTCGCCCGCCGGTGAAGGCGCTGGTGTCGTCACCTACGGCGAGGCGTTCGCCGTGCAGCCGTTCGCGAACATCATGCAGACCATCACGCTCACCGGGGCCAACCTGAAGAACGTGCTCGAACAGCAGTGGCAGGCGAACGGGATCGTGCGGACCCTGCAGATCTCGAAGTCGCTGAAGTACTCGTTCTCGGCTTCGGCGCCCGCCGGATCGAAGATCTCGAACCTGACGCTCGACGGCACGCCGATCGACCCGGCGGCGTCGTACCGCGTTTCGGTGAACAACTTCCTCGTCGCCGGCGGGGACGGCTTCACCGAGTTCACCAAGGGGACCGATCTCGCGGGTGGTCCGGTGGACCTGGACGCGCTGATCGCGTACTTCGCGGCGCACCCGGGCATCGCCCCACCGGCCGCGGACCGGATCACCGTCCTGCCATAACCCTCTCCGCGCTTGTCAGTGACCCAGGGCACAATGGCCGCCATGACGACCTGGGAAGAAGTCGTGGACCTGGCGGGCAGGCTGCCGGAGGTCGAGGAGTCCACGTCGTACCGCACACCGTCGCTCAAGGTCGCGGGCAAGAACTTCGCCCGGCTGCGCAGCGAGGCCGAGGGCGGGCTGATGCTGCTGTGTGAGCACGCGGAGAAGGAGGCCCTGCTGGCCTCCGGCGACCCCGCGTACTTCACCACGCCGCATTACGACGGCTACGGCGCGATCCTCGTCGACCTGGAGAAAGTGGAGAAGGCGCAGCTACGTGAGCTCATCGAGGAGGCCTGGCGGATGAAGGCACCCGCCAGGCTCAAGAAAGGTCTGGACGACTAGCGGAGCTCCCCTTCGAGCAGGCTCATCAGGTACTCGTCGTGCCACTCGCCGTTCTGGCCGCGGAACGACTGCCGGTGCCTGCCGTCCACCTGGAACCCGAGCTTCTTGTAGATGTGGATCGCGGCTTCGTTGTCGACCACGACCCACAGCGCGATCATGTGCAGCCGCATCATTTCGAAGCCGTAGCGGCAAAGTGTGCGCATGGCGTCGGTGCCGTAGCCGCCGCCCCAGTGATCCCTCTCGCCGAGGTAGATGTCGAGTTCCGCGCGCCCCTGTTCCGGCGTGGCGTCGCGCAGGGTGCACGTGCCGATCAGCGTGCCGACGGCGAGGCTCTCGATCGCGAAGCTCGCCCGCGCGTAGCTGTTGGGCTCCCGCTTGGTGAAGCGCTCGCGGATCTGGGCGAGCGATTCCGGGTGGTCCGCGGTCAACCAGCGTACGACCTCCGGGTCGTTGTGCCAGCGCCACAGCGTGTCGGCGTCCTCGGGCTCCAGCGGCCGTAAGCGGATCAGTTCACCGGTCAGCATCGTCCATCCCAAGATCGGTATCGGACTTTCCAGACTATTCGGCGACACCCTTGAGCAGCCACCGCTTTACGGGCATTTCCAGCAGCGCTCAGGCCGTCCGCGCGGAGTGTGCACAACAGGCTCGCGGTCCCGCGTGAGACGTTCGATAAGCGATTGATCACGTTTCACCTGGTCAGCTTGCCCGAAAGCTAGGGTCCCGGGCGTATGAAGGTCCACCAGTACTGCTACTTCGCTTTGAAGAGCGAAACCGTGTCCGCCGCGGAGATCACCGCGCGGCTCGGCATGCAGCCCGACGAGGTCCTGGTACTGGGTTCGCGGTCCGCCGAACACCGGTTGCCGCGGATGCACGCCTGGAAGGTGACGCATCGGGGTTCGGAACCGGTCGACGACCAGATCGAGAGCGTGATCGGCAGGCTCGCCCCGGTCCGCCCGGGAATCCGGGCGCTGGCGGACGAGGGGGTGACCGCGGTGCTGCAGGTGGTGCGCTACTTCCATCACCGCGACGGCGGCGAGGAATTCGGCTGGTACCTCTCGCCCGCCGTGATCGCGTTCCTCACCGAAGCCGCCGCCGCGCTGGACGTCGACGAATACGACCTCAGCGAATGACCTTCCGTCGAGCCGGTGCGCGACGGGAACGCCGGAGATGGTGGGATGGTGCCCCACAGCCGGACAACCCCGTTGGGAGCCCAGCATGTCGAGCGAGAACTGGCCGCTGCGTCAGGACCCGGAGTCGCCGGTCATCATCTCCCGGTCGCTCGTGGAGGACCCGTCGAACCTCGCGTTCGTCGTGCTGGACGACGACGGTGACTGGTTCATCAGCGACGGCAACGAGTTCTCCGAGGACATGGAACTCAACCGCGACGCGTTCGGCGCGCTGCCCCTGCGGGACGCGGTGGACCTCATCCCCGAAATCGCCGCGCTCGCCGGCCTCCCCACCGGCATGGCCGCCGACTGGGACCCGGAGCGCCGCACCTGGCTGCTGAGCTCGGTCGCCGACTCGGATGACGACGACGAGGACCTCCTGGTGCGCGCCGCCCGCCTCGCGGCGTGGACGCACCCCGGCTCGCCGCTGGAAGAAGTCCAGGTGAGCACCGAACTCGCCGAGATCCCCACCGACCCCGCCGCACCGGCCCGCGCCGTGCGCCAGGTCGTCCGCGAGGCGGACGGCACCTGGCTGCTCGTCGGCTTCCAGGTGCCGGAGAACGAGGATTTCGAGGTCGAAGCCCTCGAGATGGAGCACGCCGTCACCCTGTACCCGGACGTCGCGCTGGTGCTGAGCGCCGCGCCCGGCCAGGTGTACGACCGCGTCAGCGCCGACGCCTCGTGGGAACTCGTCGAGGGCTGACCCTCAGCCGAAGTCGCAGTACATGACGTGCAGCCCGATGCGCCCCAGCGTCGGGTGCTCGAACGCACCCGGCACCGTCCCGACGATCTCGAACCCGAGCCGCTCGTAGATCCGGATCCCAGCCGCGTTCGACTCGGCGACCGCGTTGAACTGCATCCCCGCGAACCCCTGTTCCCTGGCCCAACCCAGGACATACGCGCACAACGCGCTGCCGATGCCCTTGCCGCGAAGGTCCTTGTCCACCATGAAACTGGCCGTCGACACATGTGCCCCGGGCCCGTCGCGGTTCGGCCCCATCTTGGCCGTGCCGAGCACCCGGCCGTCCTCGACCGCGACCACCGTCAGGCCCGGCGGTTTCGAGATCCATACCGCGCGTGCGTCGTCCTCGCTCAGGCCGGGATCGTAGGTGTACGTGTCCGCCGCCCGCACGACTTCGCGAACGATCGGCCACACCTGCGGCCAGTCGTCTTCGGTGCTCTCCCGGATCTCCATGCCCGGCACCGTAACAACCGCGCCGCCCGACCCGACCTCCGAGCGCGGCGAACTTCCGCGACCCGAGGAGTTCGGATGGCCGAGTACGAGCGGTGGCCACATCCTGGCCGTCGGCCGCGGTGTCACTTGCTGCGGGCCGACGATGTCTATGCGTCGATGGACAACGGCGATCAGTACTTCACCGATGCCAACGGCCGCAAAGCCTCTGTGCGGAAATGAGCTTGTTCCTGCGGCGTCGAAACGCTGAGGTCCACGGCCGACGCCAGCTTGCGGAACAATTTGGACAACTTGCCGCGCTGCGACTATTGAAGGGTAATTCGAAGTGCCGTGGCGACACCCCCGTTGCGCCCAGCTGCCCATCGTCATGGTGGGGCGAGTGGGCGTTAGATGACCCAAAATCCACACAGTCCGCCCCACGAAGGTCGCCGCCCCGCTCACGAACACGACACCTTTGCCTCAACCGTCAATAGAAACCGTTGCGGCGGTTCTGGAACCACCGCCAGGCGAAGCCGGAACCCAGGAGCAGCCCTGCGCCGGTCAAGCCCGCGCCGATCCAGATCTCCGTCGTTCTGGACTCCCGCTCGACGCGCGTCCCTGGCGGCAACTCGGCCGCGATCCCCTCGATTCTTCCCTGGATCGCACGCTGGTCGAAGACGCTCAGGTCACCGTCCTCCAGCAACGTGGTCAACCAGCGACGCACCTCGTTGTTCTGCTCAAGGGAGAAGCCAGGAAATTCGATCGAGGACATCCGGAACAGCCCGGGCCCCATGCATCTCAGTGGCTCTCCGGTGGACGCGTCGAGATACTGTCCGGTCGCGCCGCATTCGTCGCCCGGCTTGGCGAAAATGGCGGTGTACGGCCCCGGGGCACTGCCCGTGTTCAAGCCGATGATGAGGAAGATCGCGCCGACCAGCAACAGCGGGAGGAGCAGCGCCCCCGCCAGAACGGTCAGCAAGGCGGCCGCTGTGCTGTCGCTCGGCATTCTTCGCACGCCGCGGACGGTAACGGCGGTTGCGGGGAGGGGTCCCGAAAACCGATCGGCACAGGACTCCCTCTGGGTGGGCACCTGACACTCGGTGCGGCTGTGATCACAGGGGGCGCGCACAATTGTGGCTAGGATGAAGTTACAGCGACTGGCGAAAGCCCAGATCCGGTTGCGCCTCGCGAGGAGGCCCGCCGCCTCATCGAGGCTGTTCCTGACGAGCGGGTGTCCGCCGCGTTGGCTGCGCTCAGGCAGTTGGCTGACGCGCAGCCGGACACCGAGTCGTCGCTTTCGTACGGTAGGTGTGTTCGACGAAGTGGCTCGTCACGAACTCGGCGGCGGATCAAGTAAGTCGGCGTGATTCGAGCTGTACAAATGGTTGCTGCGTAGGCACATTTCGCCGGACCTGGGCGGGGTCGAGCTGGGCAAGTCGTCCATGGCGATCATTCGACAGTGGCAGGCCGACCGACTGGCGGTTGCGGGTGATCCTGAATACGCCGGTGGAGGAGGACAAGATCTCGCCTCGCAACCCGTGTCGGGTCCCGCGGGGCCGATCGCGCGAATCCGGACGAACGCCCGGTGATCACCGTGGCCCAAGTGTTCGACCTGGCCAGCAGGATGCCGGAGCGGTTCCGCGTCGACCAGCACCGGACGGGCAACGCGGACGACGATGACGACGGCCTGAGCGGTCAGCCGTGCCCGTCGGCTAATGGCCCGTTAATGGCCGGGCAAGCACAAAGCAAAAGCCCCAGGTCTAAAGTGGACATCCACTGACCTGGGGCTTTCGCAGGAGAGCGGATGACGGGAATCGAACCCGCGTATTCAGCTTGGGAAGCTGATGTTCTACCATTGAACTACATCCGCAGTGCTCGGCCAGCATACATGGTCCGGATCTCCCCTTGCCAAGACCCACCCCGCCTTGACGTCGCCGTCAAAAGTGACAACACTTGTTGTCTACATCGGAGGTGAGCCGGATGGACGAGAGGCTGCCCGACCCCGAGCTGTTCCGCCAAGGCGGGTTCCGGGTCGCATCGAGGTTGTTCATCGAGGGCGACATCAGGGGCGACGAGCGCCAGGTTGCCCGGCTGCGGAAGTGTGCGCAGCGGGAGGACCCGGCGGCGGACTCGTTGGTGCCGTACCTCCGAAGCGGCGGTCACAAGAAGTTTGAACAGGCGCTGCGACAAGGCATCGACAGTGTCGAGGAGCCGCCGGAGGAGCTCGAAGCCTTCTTCCGCAACGTCGAGGCGACGCCGTACTGGGTCGACCCGGATCGCCTCGATCGCGGAGCGCGGGCGATCACGCGTGCCGGGTTGCTCGGCCTCTTTCCGCTTGGTGACGTCTCGCTGATGGGCGGTTATCTCGCGTCGCGTGCCACGAAATCGCTCGTCGGCACCGGTGAGATCGAGTACAAGGCGGCACGGCGTCTCGTCGAGACGGCGACGTGGTGGATCCACGTGACTACGCCGGGCGCGTTGGTGCTCGGTGGGCGCGGGTACGAGTCCGCGTTGCGGGTGCGGGTGGTGCACGCGCATGTCCGTGCGGCCATGAACCGCCGCAAGGACTGGGATTACGCCGCTTGGGACCGGCCGGTCAACCAGGTTCAGACGGCGGGCACGCTCCTGCTCTTCTCCCTCGTCTACGTCTTCGGCACGCAACTGCTCGGGCTCCGCTACAGCGCCCGCGAGCGCGCGGACATCCTGCACCTCTGGCGGTACGTCGGTTGGCTGATGGGCGTCGACGAAGAACTCCTGCCCGCCGGCGAGGACGACGCCTGGCGGCTGCTGTGGCTGCTCGCCACCACCGAGTTCATCCCCGACGACGATTCCAAGCGGCTCGCCGCGGCGCTCATGAAATCCCACGCCGCGATCGGCGAGGGCCGGGGCGCGGTCGGCAAGGTCCTGTCGCATGTGTCGGTCGCGGCACACGGGTCGATCAGCAGGCTTCTCCTTGGCAAGACCAACGCCGACTTCCTGGAACTGCCCGACGATCCGATCGCGCAGGCGGCCGTGGTCGCGGTGGCGGGCGTCAACTTCGCCGCCGAGACGGTCCGGCGGCTGGTGCCGGGGGCGACGGCGCTCCAGGAGCGGATCGGGGCCGCCGGGCGACGCCATTATCTCCGGCAGGTCACCAAGGTGTTCGGGCTCGACCCCACCTACGGCAGGCACATGAAGGCCGCTTGACTACGCTGATCGCGTGCTCCTCAGCGACCGTGACCTCCGTAAAGAGCTCGACGCCGGCCGTCTTGGCGTCGACCCGTTCGACCCGACGATGGTCCAGCCGTCGAGCATCGACGTGCGCCTTGACCGCTTCTTCCGCGTGTTCGACAACAGCAAGTACACGCATATCGACCCGCAGCTCCAACAGGACGAGCTGACGTCGTTGGTCGAGAAGGAGGGCGAAGACCCCTTCGTCCTCCACCCCGGCGAGTTCGTGCTCGGCTCCACCTACGAGACCGTCACGCTCGCCGACGACCTCGCCGGCCGCCTGGAGGGCAAGTCGTCCCTCGGCCGCCTCGGTCTGCTCACCCATTCCACCGCGGGCTTCATCGACCCCGGTTTCTCTGGCCACATCACCCTCGAACTGTCGAACGTCGCCAACCTGCCGATCACGCTCTGGCCGGGCATGAAGATCGGCCAGCTCTGCATCTTCCGGCTGTCCAGTGCCGCGGAGTTCCCGTACGGCTCGAATGAGGCAGGCTCGCGCTACCAGGGGCAGCGGGGACCGACCCCGAGCCGCGCGTACAAGAACTTCCACCGCGTCGACACCTGGCGGTGATAGCTGTCGAGCGCTGACGAGAACCCGCCGAATGGGCGTCGTTCCGAAGGTCTCTCACTGTGGCTGAGCAAAGCGGCCTCTCGGCCGTCGAAAGCAGGGTGGCCGACTACCTCGCTCGCTTCGGCCCGCAGACGACGAAGGCGCTTTCGCAGCTGGTGGGGCTCTCGCTTGCGTCGATCACGGCGCTCATGTGGCGATGACGGCCAGTGCCGCCCCGCTGTGGGATCACCTGGTGAAGTCGGTCTGCGAAGCCTGCGAGAAGTACACGGACGGTGAGCTCCCTTCCTGGCCGGCACCAAGGCGATCACGCACGAATCGACAGGGGTTGATCACCCGGTTTTAGATGACAGAGCGCGACCGCTGACCCGTATTACTACTTTCGGGGGTATTGCCGTAACCAGTTCGTGATAGTTTTCGGCCTCGTGTCCCCCAAAAGAGCGAGAAACCGGTTACTTCTTGTTACGCTCAGCTTCCTGCTGGGTGGGGTGCTCGCCAGCGCGAGCTACCTGATGGTGACCGACCGGTTCCAGGGGACGGCGCTGAGCAACCTGTCCTTGAGCGTCCCCGACACCAAGGGCAGGCCCGGTGACGCGCTCGCGAAACCGCCCGCCTACTTCGGCCAGACGTCCGCTCCGGCAGCGGGCGACCCCGGGGCAGGCTCGCCCGCTCCGGCGGCGTCTCCGGAAGCTCCCACGTCTTCCTCCGCCCCGCCCAGCTCGTCCTCCGCCCCGGCCGAGCCGCCAGCCCAGACATCCGAGGCTCCGAAGCCCACTCCCAGCAAGGCCGCGGATCCGCCTCGCTCGCCGGACGGTTCGCTCGCCGGTCAGGTCATCGACCTCGTCAACTCCGAGCGCGCCGGAGCGGGCTGTTCGCCGGTGAGCAACGAGTCGCACCTCGCCGCCGCGGCGCAGGGGCACAGCGACGACATGTCCGCCCGGAACTACTTCTCGCACACCACGCCGGAAGGCACCACGTTCGGCCAGCGCATCCGGGCCGCCGGCTACGACAAGCCCGGCGCCGAGAACATCGCCAAGGGCCAGTCGAACGCCGCCAAGGTGATGGACGCCTGGATGAACTCCGAGGGCCACCGCGCGAACATCCTCAACTGCAAGCTGAAGAAGATCGGCGTCGGCGTCAACACCAAGGGCATGTACTGGACGCAGAACTTCGGCTACTGACCCTTGTCCCAGCGTTCGGCGATGTCGCCGTAGCGGGCCAGTACCGCCGCGCGCAACTCGGGATCCGTGCGCGGGACCGGTTCGATGAACACCTCGGTGACGTCCCCGAACGATCGCGTCAGTTCGACCGCGAGCCGGACGCAGGCGCGTTCGACATCCGGCGCGCCCAGTGAATCGTCGAAGTCGACACGCGCGCACACGAGCACCTGGTCGGTGCCCATCAGCATGGTCTGCAGGTCGACGACGGCCTCGATCTCGGGCGCGCCGACCAGGTGGTCCCGGATCTCGCGCACCAGCTTCGGATCCGCCTGCCTGCCGATCAGCAGGCCGCGGTTGGTGCGTCCGAGCACGTAGGCGACGAGCGCCAGCAGCACGCCGATCGCGATCGACGCCGCACCGTCCCAGACGTGCGAGCCGGTGAGCTGGTGCAGCCCGATCCCGGTGAACGCGAGCAGCAGGCCGATCAGCGCCGCCGAGTCCTCGAACAGGACGGTCTTCGGCGCCGGGTCGTCGATCGTCCGCAGGTAGACCGACACCTTCTTACCCGCTTGGGCGGCGTCGCGCCGCACTTGCCGCACGGCCTGGAACCACGAGACGGATTCGAGGACGAAGGCGATCGCGAGCACGACGTAGCCGACGATCGGATCGGTCTGGTCGGTCGCCTCGCCGAACACCGTCGAGAAGCCTTCGTACAGCGCGAACATCGCGCCGGACGCGAAGATCGACACCGCCGCGAGCAGCGACCAGAAGTACCGCTCCTTGCCGTAGCCGAAGGGGTGGACGCGGTCGGCGGGCCGGTCCGAGCGTTTCAGCGCGGTCAGCAGGAGGCCTTCGGTGATCGTGTCGGCCACCGAGTGCGCGGCTTCCGAGAGCATCGCGCCGGAGCCGGTGATGATCCCGGCGATCAGTTTCAGTACCGCGATGGCGAGGTTGACCCCGCCCGCCAGCACTACGGTCAGGGTGCTTTCGCCACCGGGTTCTTCACTCACCTTGCGTAGCGTAGTACGAGTGCGCCGATCTCACAGGCGACGCAATCCGTGCAGGACGCGTTCCATCAAGGCGAGTGCCGGATGACCGTCGAATTCAGCTTGCGTTTCATGAACGGTAACCAGGCCGAGTTCGGCCATATCACCCAAAAGGACCTTTGCAACGCCGAGTGGAACGCATAATGAAGCGGCTACTTCGGCGACGGAAGTCGGACGGCGGCACAGTGAACGGACCGAATGGAATTCCACGCTGAACCCGGGCGCGGTCCACGGTGCGTCGTTCCGAACGGAAATCATCGCTTCGATCGCGAAGTTCCGCTTGGACTGCGTGCGTCCGCCCGTGCGGACGTACGGGCGGACGCGCGTGCGTTGCCGTTCCTGTCGCGGCGGCCGCCGGGCGGCCGGGATGCTGGGGATGGTCGCTTCCTGGGCCATCCGGGCGAGCGCCGCGGCCGACGGCAGGCGGGCCATCGGACGACCTGTCGACGACCCCGGCATCGCGAGGCGGTGTGCCATGCCCGGACGGAGTTCGTGACGGTTGCCCATTGATTTCCTCGCCCCCTTTTTTTCGAACCTATCGCCTGTGCCGCCTAAAGCAACCTCGTAGACGACAACGGCAACGAGGAAACGCCAGCTTATCGCCACCGTGTACCGCCGAACGGGTAAGGGAACGGAATGGTCTGGACCGGATAAAGCATGAGGGAACATTCTCTCGCATTATGTGCGAGAGAATGTTCCCTCCGGCCTCGACGTGCTACTTGTCTTCCTCCGAAAGTGGACTCTCGGTGGCGGGCTCGTCCGCCTTCTCGTCGAGTTCAGCATCTGAGACGGCGTCCAAGGACGGCGCGCCGGCCGGGACCAGTTGCGGCTCCGGCTTGCGCTTGACGGCGGTCAGCAGGAGCTGCGCGACGTCGACGATCTCGACCTTCTCGCTCGCCTGGCCGTCGCTCTGGCGCGCGGTGAGGCCGTCGTTGAGCATCACCTTGCAGAACGGGCAGCCGGTCGCGATCTTCGACGGCGCGGTGCCGAGCGCCTCGTCCACGCGTTCGACGTTGATCCGCTTGCCGATCTTCTCTTCCATCCACATCCGCGCGCCGCCGGCGCCGCAGCACATCGACCGGTCGCCGTGCCGCGGCATCTCCCGCAGCGTCGCGCCGGTGGCCCCGACGAGCTCGCGGGGAGCGTCGTAGACCTTGTTGTGGCGGCCCAGGTAGCACGGGTCGTGATAGGTGACGTCCTCGGCGACCGGGGCCACCGGGGTCAGGTGCTTCTCCCGCACCAGGCGGTTGAGCAGCTGCGTGTGGTGCACGACGTCGAACTGGCCGCCCAGTTCCGGGTACTCGTTCGCGAGGGTGTTGAAGCAGTGGGCACAGGTGACGACCACCTTGCGCGCCTTGCGTTCGCGGCCCTCGAACACCGAGTTCAGGATCTCGACGTTCTGCTGCGCCAGCATCTGGAACAGGAACTCGTTGCCTGCCCGGCGGGCCGGGTCGCCGGTGCAGGACTCCTCCGAGCCGAGCACGGTGTACTTCACGCCCGCGATGTGCAGCAGTTCCGCGACGGCCCGTGTGGTCTTCTTCGCGCGGTCCTCGAACGCGCCGGCACAGCCGACCCAGAAGAGGTACTCGGTGTCGCCGAGGTCGCCGTCGAACACCGGCACCTCGAACTCCAGGTCCTCGGTCCAGGCGAGCCGGTCCTTGGCGTTCTGGCCCCACGGGTTGCCCTTGTTCTCCAGGTTCTTGAACATCCCGTTGAGCTCGCTGGGGAACGCGGACTCGATCATCACCTGGTAGCGGCGCATGTCGACGATGTGGTCGACGTGCTCGATGTCCACCGGGCACTGCTCGACGCAAGCACCGCAGGAGGTGCAGGACCACAGCACCTCGGGGTCGATCACGCCGCCGTCGTCGCCGATGAGCGCCTTCTGGGACTCCGCGATCGCGAGGACGTCGATACCCGCGTACATGTCGTCACCGGACAGTCCGACTTCGTCACCCGCCATGTCGCGCTTGCCGCCCGCGAGCAGGTACGGCGCCTTCGCGTAGGCGTGGTCGCGAAGCTGCGTGATGAGCAGCTTCGGGGAGAGCGGCTTACCGGTGTTCCACGCGGGGCACTGCGACTGGCAGCGGCCGCATTCGGTGCAGGTGGAGAAGTCCAGCCAGCCCTTCCAGCTGAAGTCCTCGACCTTGCCGACGCCGAACGTGTCCTCGTCCGGGTCCGCCTCTTCGAGATCGAGCACCTTGCCGTTGCTCATCATCGGCTTGAGCGCGCCGAGCGCGACCTCGCCGTCGGCCTCGCGCTTGAAGTAGATGTTGAAGAAGGCGCTGAACCGGTGCCAGGCGATGCCCATGGTCATCGTGCGGGCGATGACGAACAGCCAGATCGTGGCGCTCATCAGCTTGACGAACGCGAACACCGAGACCAGGTTCGGGCTGGCCGGCAGCAGCTCACCGATCGGATGCGAGACGAACGCGGCCCAGACCGGGGCTTCGTGGACGTTCATCGCGGACTTCGCGGCCCGGACGCCGATGATGCCGATGCCCTCGATGAGCACGACGGCCTCGATGAAGTACGCCCACTTGAAGTTGGAGCCCTGGAAACGGGACTGCCGGTCGGCGCGGCGCGGGTGGTTCTTCTGGCGGATCCCGATCAGGACCAGCGCGCCGACGATGGTGCCGACCCCGAGCAGCTCCATGAGCAGCTGGAACAGCGACCAGTCTTCGAGGATGGGCCAGCCCCACGTGGGGACGAAGACTTCGCCGTATGCCTCGAACAGGGCGAGCGACCCGAGCAGGAAGCCCCACATGACCAGCCAGTGCGCGGCCCCGACGCTCCGGATCTTGTTCATCCGGGTGTGCGCCGCGAATTCCTTGATCAAGGTCTTCATCCGCGCCGTGATCGGACCGTTGCGGGTCGAGTCCGGCTGGCCGAGGCGGATCACCCGCACGAAGCGGGCGATGGTCGCGAAGAACATTCCCCAGGCGACGACGCCGAGCAGGACCGAGATCCCGCCGAGCGTCAGCTGTACAGCGCCCATCGTCGGGTGCCTTTCGTCCGAGTGAAGCTGTGGTGGTTCGGGCAGACTAATGCTTCTTACTGATGGGTAACCCACTGGCCGCGCCCAAGTCCCACCGATGTGGTGTACGCCTCTCTTTGTTTTAAGACGATCGTCCAGTTAAATTTTGTAACATGGGTGCGTACCTTCTCCTCGCTTTCGCCATCGCCGCCGAGGTGACCGCCACGGTCTCGTTGAAGCTCTCCGAGGGCTTCAGCAAGCTGGGGCCCTCGATCCTCGTGGTGGCCGGATACGCCTTCGCGTTCGTCGCGCTCGCGTACGTTCTGAAGGCGGGCGTGCCGGTGAGCGTCGCCTACGCGATCTGGGCCGCGGCAGGCGTCGCGCTGGTGGCGGCCGTCGGCATCGTGTTCTTCAAAGAGCCGGTCAACCTCGCCGTGATCGCCGGGCTGGTGCTGGTGGTCGGCGGTGTCGTGTTGATCGAGGCAGGGAGTGCGCGCTAAGTGAAGATCCAGGTCGACGGCCGGAAGGCCAGGGGCGAGAAGCGGCGCGAGGAGATCATCGCGGCCGCGCTGCGGGTGATCGAGCGGGACGGCGTCGCCGGTGTCACCCATCGGACGGTCGCCACCGAGGCGGGCGTGCCGACCGCGTCGACGACTTATCACTTCTCCAGCCTCGACGACCTGCTGATCGCGACCCTCATCTCGTGCGCGAGGGATATGGCGACCGAGGTCTACTGGATGATCGACAGGGCCCGTTCGCGTGGCAGCCGTGGCGCGGAGGAGGTCGCCGGACTGCTCGCCGAGGCGCTGGGACCGCGGCGCGGGCGGACGATGGCGGAGTACGAGCTGTACCTGCTGGCCGCGCGGAAACCCGAACTGCGGCCCGCCGCGCGGCGTTGGCTGGACGTGCTGACCTCGATGGTCCGGCACGACGACGAGGTCGCCTTCCGGGTGTTCCTCGCCGGCATCGACGGCCTGCTGATCCAGGGCCTCATCGACGACGAGCCGCCGTCCGCGGACGAGCTGCGGCCGGTGGTGGACTACCTGCTGAAACCTCGTTGACCTGCCGGGTAGCTTTCGGATCATGAGGACTGTCGGCGCGTACGAACTGGATGACGACCCGGCTCGGGTGGACCTCGACGTGGTGTGGAAGTGCCTGTCCACCAGCGTCTACTGGGGCAAGTGGCGAGACCGGGAAATGATCGAGAAGGTCTTCAGGAACGCGTGGCGCGTCGTGGGTGCGTACGAGGATTCGACAGGCCGCCTGGTCGGCTTCGCGCGGGCGTTCTCGGACACCATCGGCAGCGCCTACCTGGCGGACGTCTTCGTCGTCGAGGACGCGCGCGGCGCGGGACTCGGCAAGGAACTGGTCCGGGAGATGATCGACAACGGACCGGGCGCGGAGTTCCGATGGATGCTGCACACCGCCGACGCGCACGAGCTGTACCGGCCGTTCGGCTTCGGCGACCCGGAGGAGGGCCAGTACATGGAGCGGTCCAGGCCGCACGGCCGGAGCTGAAGGGGACTTTCCCCGCATGCGACGCGGTGAAGGACGCTTTCACCACGTCGCACGCGGTGAAAGCGTCCTTCAGCCCCTGAAGCCGCTCAGTCCTTGTTCTCGTGCAGGGCAGTAAGAGAAGCTCGCGCGATCGCGTGGCTGAAGAGGTTGAAGCCGAGCAGAGCCGGCGTAGCGTCTTCGCCGACATCCAGCTTTTCGACGTCGACAGCGTGCACCGTGAAGATGTACCGGTGCGGCCCGTGCCCGGGCGGCGGTGCGGCCCCGAGGAACTGCTTCACGCCGCCGTCCCCCTTCAGGGTGACAGCGCCTTCGGGCAGGCCGGAGCCCGCCTCGTCGCCGGCGTTCCCCGCCAGCGCGTTCACCGAGGCGGGGATGTCGAACACCGCCCAGTGCCAGAACCCACTCGCGGTGGGGGCGTCCGGGTCGTAGCAAGTCACGGCGAAGCTCTTGGTCTCGGCGGGGAAGCCGTCCCAGGACAGCTGCGGGGAACGATCCTCGCCGCCCGCGCCGAAGATCCCGGACAGCTGGGGCGTCGGCAGGAAACCGCCTTCTTCGATGTCGGTGCTGCTCAAGGTGAAGGCAGGCAGATCGGGCAGGAAGTCGTACGGATCGGGTGCCTGCGGCATGCGTCCTCCTGATCGTGGAACCGGTGACGAAGCCAGGTTAGGACCCCGAGAACCCCGGCGCGGGATCAGGGACGATTCCGGGGGTTACCCCTATGTCCATCCCGGCGCGGTGCCCTTAGCTTCGAGACACACGAAAACCTGCTCTGGAGGGACTCAACACCATGGCCCGCCCACTCCTCGCCATCGGAGGCATCGCCTTGATCGGCGTCGGTGTCCTCACCGGCCTCGGCTGGTGGTGGCCCTCCGACGCGGAGGCGACCTCCGAGCTGACCCAGTCGATCAAGAGCGTCCGCGTCGAAAACGACGAGGGCGCCGTCAAGATCCGCACGGGCAGCGGCCCGGCGAAGGTCCGCCAAGAGTTCTCGTACCGCTGGAACAAGCCCAGCGACGCCTATCGCGTGGACGGTGACACCCTGATCCTCGCCGGCTGCGGGAACAACTGCGAGGTCGACTACGACGTCACCGTCCCGGCGGGGGTCCCGGTCACCGGGCGGGTCGACTCCGGTGCGGTGGAGATCGCCGGTGTGTCCACTGTGGATATTTCGGTCGACTCCGGCCGGGTCGAGGTGCGCGACGTGCCGGGCACCGTGAAGGTCAGGGCCGACTCCGGTCGCATCGAGCTGAAGAACATCGGGCAGGACGTCGACATCCACGCGAGTTCCGGCGCGATCAAGGGCGAGCGGCTCGGCGGGAACGTGCAGGCACAGGCCGACAGCGGCCGCATCGAACTCGAGCTGGTCGAGGCCGCGAACATCACGGCCCGGAGCGACAGCGGTTCGATCGAGGTCACCGTGCCCTCCGGCGACTACAACGTCAGCGGCACCACCGACAGCGGCAGCCGCGACATCGACGTGAACCAGTCCGGTTCGGCCCAGTACAAGCTCGATCTCAACACCGACAGCGGAAGCGTCAAGGTCAACGCGGCCTGACGGACTTTATCGGGGGAAACACTTTCTCATGGGGAACAAAGAGAAGCGCGTCCTCGGCGCGCTCGCGCTCGGCGCGCTGACGGCCTTCGGGATCGTCGGCTGCGCAGGCGAAAGCCGCCAGACGCTGAGCGACGGCACACCCGTCACCGAGCAGATCACCGCCGTCCGGGTCGACGTCCCGGTCGGCGGCGTCACACTCCGGGTCGAGGACGGCGCACCGGTCTCGCTGCGCCGCGAAGTCACTTACACCGGCCGGAATCCCGGCAAGACGCACAGCGTCGAGAACGGCACGCTCGTCCTCGGCGGCTGCAGCCAGTGCGGCGTGGACTACGACGTCGTGGTCCCGCGTGAGCTGGCGATCTCCGGCGGCATCGGCACCGGCAAGATCACGCTCACCCGCGCGGCCGCGGTGGACCTCCGGGGCGACACCGGGGAGCTCGAGGTCCTGAGTTCGACCGGTCCGGTGAAACTGACCATCGGTACCGGGGACATCAAGGTGGGGCTGGCAAAACCGGGCGCGGTCACCGCGAACGCCGACACCGGGAAGGTCACCGTCACCGTTCCCGATGCCGCGTATCGCATCAACGCCAGGTCGGAGTTCGGCAAGGTCGAGACCGCCGGAATCCGGCAGGACCAGGCTTCGGCGAACGTCCTGGACCTCAAGTCCGGCACCGGTTCGGTCACGGTGAAGCCCGCGTGAACAGGAAGACGAAGGCGCTCGCCGCCGTCACCGCGCTGGCCCTGCTCCCGCTTTCCGTGCTGCCTGCTTCCGCCGCGCTGCGGATCGCTTGGAAACCGTGCGCGACCGAGTACGCGCCGACACTGGAATGCGCGAGCCTCCGGGTGAGCGGTCCCTTCACGATCGCGCTGGCGAAACTGCCCGCGACCGATCCCGCACGCCGCGTCGGTTCCCTGCTGACGAACCCTGGCGGGCCGGGCGGCTCCGGCGTCACCGTGCTCAAGTACGGTGGCCGCGGTTTCGCGCTGGACAAGCTGGAAATGGCCGAAGCGCGACAACGGTTCGACGTCATCGGTTTCGACCCGCGGGGCGTCGGGGCCAGTACGCCCGCGGTGACCTGCGGGCCGACGCTGCACGACCCGTCGATCAGCCGCTTCCCCCGGAATCGCGCGGAGTACGACCGGTTCATCGAGCACAATCGCGCTTCGGGTCAGGACTGTCTCGACAGGACCGGTCCAGCGATGTCCCAAGTGGACACCTGGAACGCCGCCGACGACATCGAGTCGATCCGGGTCGCCCTCGGCGAACCCAAGGTCAACTGGCTCGGGGTCTCCTACGGTTCCGAGCTCGGCGCCGTGTACGCGGAGAAGTATCCGAAGCGCATCCGCGCGATGGTCCTCGACGGTGCCATCGACCACTCGGTGCCGACGCGGAAGGCGATCCTCGACGAGACCATCGCGACCGAAAGCGCACTCAAGGACTTCGCCCGGTGGTGCACGACGTCGGCCGAGTGTGCGCTTCGCGGCAAGGACGTCCTCGCCACCTACGACGCGCTCATGGCGCCGCCGGGCGGTGTCCCGTCGAGCGAACTCGGGCGGAACGTGACTGCCGAGGAAATGGCGGCCGGTGTCTACGGCTCGATCATCCTGCCGGCGTTCTGGCCGGACCTGAGCAAGGCGATCTCGATCGCGACGGCGGAGAAGCCGGACGCCTCGGGACTGGTGCCCTACTCGCAGCTGGACCCGTCGTACGGTGCCTACCGTGCGATCGGCTGCCACGACTTCGGCCCGGCCTTCACCTCCTACGCCGACATGAGGGTGATGCAAGGGCTGGTGAAGACCCTCGCCCCGCACAGCTGGCGCTACTCGGAGTTCTGGGACATCGCGAGCGGCTGCGCGGGCTGGCCCGTCACGCCCGCGTACCCACCGCGGCCGCAGAAGGTGCGGGGGGCGGCGCCGATCCTGGTGGTCGGCGGCGAACACGATCCGGCGACGCCGCTGGTGTGGGCGAAGGGGCTCGCGCGGAACATCGAGAACTCGACGTTGCTGGTCGACGCCGGGTACGGGCACACGGGGCTGCTCAACTCCGCCTGCGTGCGCACCGAAGAGGTGAAGTACCTGGTGAGCGGGGTCACACCCACTTCGGGCAAGGTCTGCCGGTAGTCCGGGAACAAGACGACCGGGTCGCTCGTTGAGCCGGATACAAGGTTGAGTGCAGGCGACTCAAGTCCAGCTTGACGGAAGCCGCATCATCCCGATAGAACTTGCGTGACACCCACTCAAGGTGGGAGTGAACCCGCAGGTCAAGAACTAGCAGGAGGAACACACCATGGCGCGAGCGGTCGGCATCGACCTCGGCACGACCAACTCGGTCGTCGCCGTCCTGGAGGGCGGCGAGCCGGCGGTCATCGCCAACTCGGAAGGTTCACGTACCACCCCGTCCATCGTCGCCTTCGCCAAGAACGGCGAAGTGCTGACCGGTCAGCCTGCCAAGAACCAGGCCGTGACGAACGTCGACCGGACCATCCGGTCGGTCAAGCGGCACGTCGGCACCGACTGGAAGACCGAGATCGACGGCAAGGCCTACACCTCGCAGGAGATCAGCGCCCGGGTGCTGATGAAGCTCAAGCGTGACGCCGAGGCGTACCTGGGTGAGACCATCACCGACGCGGTCATCACCGTCCCCGCCTACTTCGAGGACGCACAGCGGCAGGCCACCAAGGAGGCCGGGCAGATCGCCGGCCTGAACGTGCTCCGCATCGTCAACGAGCCCACCGCGGCGGCGCTGGCGTACGGCCTCGACAAGGGCGAGAAGGAACAGACCATTCTGGTCTTCGACCTCGGTGGCGGCACGTTCGACGTCTCGCTGCTGGAGATCGGCGAGGGTGTCGTCGAGGTCCGCGCGACCTCGGGTGACAACCACCTCGGTGGTGACGACTGGGACGAGCGCATCGTCACCTGGCTGGTCGACAAGTTCAAGGCCTCCAACGGCATCGACCTCACCAAGGACAAGATGGCGCTCCAGCGCATCAGGGAAGCCTCTGAGAAGGCGAAGATCGAGCTGTCCAGCTCGAACTCCGCAGGTATCAACCTGCCGTACATCACGGTGGACTCGGACAAGAACCCGCTGTTCCTCGACGAGCAGCTTTCCCGCGCCGAGTTCCAGAAGATCACTTCGGACCTGCTCGAGCGCACCCGCAAGCCGTTCAACAACGTCATCCGTGACGCCGGTGTCGCCGTCGGCGACATCGACCACGTCGTGCTCGTGGGTGGTTCCACCCGCATGCCTGCCGTGTCGGACCTGGTCAAGGAGCTGACCGGCGGCCGCGAACCGAACAAGGGCGTGAACCCGGACGAGGTCGTCGCCGTCGGCGCGGCGCTGCAGGCCGGTGTGCTCAAGGGTGAGGTCAAGGACGTCCTGCTGCTCGACGTGACCCCGCTTTCGCTGGGCATCGAGACCAAGGGCGGCGTGTTCACCAAGCTCATCGAGCGCAACACCACGATCCCGACCAAGCGTTCGGAGATCTTCTCCACCGCGGACGACAACCAGCCGTCGGTGCAGATCCAGGTGTTCCAGGGTGAGCGCGAGATCGCGGCGCACAACAAGAAGCTCGGCATGTTCGAGCTGACCGGTCTTCCGCCCGCGCCCCGTGGCGTGCCGCAGATCGAGGTCACTTTCGACATCGACGCCAACGGCATCGTGCACGTCCTCGCGAAGGACCTCGGTACGAACAAGGAGCAGTCGATGACGATCACCGGTGGCTCCGCGCTGCCGAAGGACGACATCGAGCGCATGGTCAAGGACGCCGAGGCGCACGCCGAAGAGGACAAGCAGCGCCGCGAGGAGGCGGAGACCCGCAACCAGGCGGAGACCCTCGTCTACCAGACGGAGAAGTTCGTCAAGGACAACGAGGACAAGCTGCCCGAGGAGCTCAAGGGCAAGGTGAAGTCCGCGATCGACGAGGCCAACGAGGCGCTCAAGGGCACCGACTCGGCGAAGATCCGCGAGTCCATCGAGAAGCTGAACACCGCTTCGCAGGAGCTTGGCACGGCGCTCTACGCCAACGCGGCAGGCAACGCCGCCGATGACGCCGCCGCCGGCGAAGGCGCGACGGGTGCCGCCGGCGGTACCGGTTCGCAGGCCAAGGCCGACGACGTCGTCGACGCCGAGATCGTCGAAGAGGACGAGAAAGACAAGAAGGACAAGAAGTGACGGGGCGCTACGACGAAACCGAGGGCCGGGGCCCGGAGGAACCGGTGGTCGTGCGGGACCAGCGGCGGATTGATCCGCTGACCGGCGAGGTCCGTCCGGCCGCCCCGGCAGCCGATCCCCAGGACGGTCCGAAGCACGCCGCTCCCTCGGAAGACCCAGTGGAGCCGGTGGCGCCGGAGCCCGCGACACACGCGGGCCCCGGCCTCGGGGACTCCATCATGGACGATTCGGTGATGGTGGCCACCGGTCTGGAGAAGGAGCTGGCGGAACGCACCGCCGACCTCCAGCGTCTCCAGGCGGAGTACGCCAACTACCGCAAGCGCGTGGACCGCGACCGTGAGCAGGTCGTCGCCGCCGCGAAGGCGGCGGTCGTCGGTGACCTGCTCCCGCTGCTCGACGACCTCGAGCGCGCGGAGCAGCACGGCGATCTGACGGGTGCCTTCAAGGCGGTCGGCGAGAAGCTGGTCGGGAGCCTGCAGCGGTCGGGTCTCGAGCCGTTCGGTGCTGAGGGTGAGGCCTTCGACCCGAGCGTGCACGAGGCCGTCCAGCACAGCACCTCGCCGGACGTCGCGGGCCCGACGGTCACCACGGTCATGCGCCGCGGTTACCGCTTCGGCGAGCGCGTGCTTCGCGCGGCGTTGGTCGGGGTCACCGACCACGAGCCCGGCGCGGCCCCCGCACCGGAGGTGCAGGCCGCTCCGGTCGACCCGCCCGTCGGTGGCGAGCTGCCGCTCGACGGCGAGCTCTTCGATGAGAACAATCGCTGATCGGCGATACGGCGTGAAAGGAGGAGACGTTCGATGAGTGCACGGGAATGGATCGGTAAGGACTTCTACCGTGAGCTGGGCGTCTCCTCCGACGCCACCGCGGACGAGATCAAGAAGGCCTATCGCAAGCTGGCCAAGGAGAACCACCCCGACGCCAACGCGGGCAACGCGGAGGCGGAGAAGAAGTTCAAGGCGGTCTCCGAGGCTTACGGCGTTCTTTCCGACACGTCCAAGCGCAAGGAGTACGACGAGGCCCGGCGCCTCTTCGGCTCCGGTGGTCCCGGTGGCTTCGGCTTCCCGGGTGGCGGCGCCGGTGGCGGCGGATTCGACGTCGGCGACATCTTCGGCCAGTCGGGTGGTCAGCAACAGGCCGGTTTCGGCGGGCTCGGCGACATCCTCGGCGGCCTCTTCGGCCGTCGTGGCGGCGCCGCCGGTGCCACCGCGAACCGGCCGCAGCGCGGCGCGGACGTGGAGACCGACGTCCGGATCGACTTCACCGAGGCGGTCAAGGGCGCGACCCTGCCACTGCGGCTGTCGAGCCCGGCGACCTGTTCCACCTGCGGCGGGAACGGCGCGAAGCCGGGGACCACCCCGAGGACGTGTTCGAACTGTCAGGGCAGCGGGCTGGTCAGCCGGAGCCAGGGCGCGTTCGCGTTCTCCGAGCCGTGCCGCGACTGCCGCGGCCGCGGCACGATCATCGACGACCCCTGCCCGGAATGCGCGGGCGAGGGCGTCAGCACCCGCACCCGCACGCTGACCGTGCGGATCCCGCCGGGCGTCGCCGACGACCAGCGGATCCGGCTCGCCGGCCAGGGTGAACCGGGCCGCGGCGGCGCGCAGCCGGGCGATCTGTACGTCCGCGTGCACGTCGCGCCGCATCCGGTGTTCGGGCGGCAGGGCCTCGACCTGACGATCACCGTGCCGGTGTCCTTCGCGGAACTGGCCCTCGGCGGCACGATCACCGTGCCGACGCTCGAGGGCAAGGTCTCGCTGAAGGTGCCGCAAGGTACGGCCAGTGGCCGCGTGCTTCGCGTGCGCGGCAAGGGAATCGCCAAACGGGACGGCGCACAGGGCGATCTGCTGGTCACCCTGCAGGCGGCCATTCCGTCCAAATTGGACGACAAGGCCCGTGAGGCCTTGGAGGCCTACGCGGAGGCCATGTCCGAGCACGACCCGCGACCGGAGATCACCGAACTTCTCGAAGGCAGGTGAGCACGATGTTCGGCGGGCTGCCGCACGACGGTGCGGACGAGGACACCCCGGTGTTCGTCATCTCGGTGGCGGCGCAGCTGTCCGGCCTGCACGCGCAGACCCTGCGGTCCTACGACCGCCAGGGTCTCGTGTCGCCGGGCCGGACCTCCGGTGGTGGACGTCGTTACTCCATGCGGGACATCGCGTTGCTGCGTGAAGTGCAGCGACTGTCCCAGTCCGACGGTGTCAACCTCGCGGGCATCAAGCGGATTATCGAGCTGGAGAACCAGGTCGACGCGCTTCGTGCGCGGATCGGCGAGCTGACGGAAGAACTCACGGCCGCGTACGTCTCCGCCGAACAGACGGCGGCGGCCGTGCATGCCTCCTACCGCAAGGACCTCGTCCCGCTGCGCCAGCAGACGGCACTCGTGGTGTGGAAGCCCAAAAAACGCAATTAGTCCTCTAGTTGCGAAGAATCGCAACTAGAGGACTAAACGCGGTCGTCAGCCGGGGACCAGTGTCCGGATCTGCTGGACCTCGCCGGTGCGCGAGTCCATGATCCGCTGGGCCAACGCCTTCGACTCCGGGTTCTTGCCGTCCTTCAGCTCGGTCCTCGCCAGCGCGACCCCGTTGTGCTGGTGTGCGACGAAGATGTCGGCGAAGTCGAGGGTGAACTCCTTGCCGTCCTTTTTGGACAAGGCGTCGAGCAGGCCTTTGTCCGTGAGCCCGTCGCCGCCGTGATGGTGGTGCGCGTGCGGATCCATCGAGCCCGTCTCGGGTTTGCCCCAGGACTTCAGCCAGTTCCGCATGTCGGTGGTCTCGGTCTGCTGCGTCGCCTCGATGGCCGCCGCGAGATCCTTGAGCTGCGGTTGCTGCGCCTGTTTGGCGTGCACCAGCTTGACGATCTCCACACCCTGTGCGTTGTGGGCGATCATCATCTGCAGGAACATCACGTCGGCGTCGTTGTACTCCGCGGACGCCGGGGCACCCGTCGCCGACTGGGGGAGCGGGGAGATCGGGGCGCCGGCGGTGCTGGGTGAGCCATCACCGGTCCCGCAGCCCGCGAGGGCCACGAGACCGGCGACGAGTATCAGGCCGAGCCTCACTGGCGCGTCCACAGCGCGGGTGTGTTCGGCGGTTCCCAGCCCTGGATCGCCGTATGCGCCAGCTGGCACCGGTAGCTCGCGCCGCCGTAGGTGACCGTGCTGCCGACCGCGTACGCCGTCCCGGCCGCCCAGGTGCCGCCCGCGGGCGGGTTGCTGGTGCTGGTCGGCGGGTTCGACGTCGTGGGCGGGTTGCTGGTGGTGGGCGGGTTGCTGGTGCTGGTCGGCGGGTTGCCGCCGCCGATCTGCAGGTCGATGCAGCTGTAGAAGGCCATCGGCGTATCCGCGATGTTCCAGATGGCGAGCACCTTCTGGCGGCCGCTGAAGCCGTTCAAGCTCACCGTGTGGGACGTCGGGTCCTTCGGCGCGGAGTTGTTCCCGCTGATGTTGGCGATCCTGGTGCCGCCGATGTAGTACTCGTAGTTCGTGGTCCGGTGGTAGGCGGTGAACTTCCAGTTGAAGGTCACGCTGTTGCCGACCGAAGCGGCGGGCCACGGCTTCGAGTCGTCGTTGAGCTGCGCGAACCCGGGGAGGCCGCCGTTGCAGCTGCGGAGCCCCTTGGGGCCCTCGACGCTCTGCGGTTCGTAGGCGATGCTGCCGCAGCCGGAAACTTTGCCCTGGGCGCAGTTCGCCTGGCGGCTGGGCGGGGTCAGCACGTAGCCGTGCGCGCTGGCCACCTGCGGGATGGCCACGATGGCGATCGGGGCGAGGATCGCCCCGGCGGCGGCTGCCACGAGTTTGCGTTTGACGGTCATGCCGGCTCCTGAGGTGGAACGACGGTGTTCCCGCGAGGGGGAGCAATGTGGTCTAGACCATAAATCCGACGGTGACCGCGGTCAATGGTTCATGGACCTACTGCTGCGTAAAGCCCAAGTAGTACGGCCGAACGGCCTAATACGAACGAATCGCCCGCTCAATCCAGGGTGAAGGGGTCGTACTTGATCCTCGCCAGGTCCGTGCCCGCGCCGAGCAGTTTCGCGATCGTCGCGCGGATCATCGCCGGAGACCCGGCGATGTACACGTCGCGGTCCTTCCAGGCGCCGCGCTGCGTGACCGCCATGGCCAGCGTGCCGCGGTCACCGCCGGGGACGGTGCCTTCCTCGGTTACCGGGGTCACCGTCAGCCAAGAGCAGGTGACGGCCAGCCCGCGGAGATCGTCGAGGGCGTAGAGGTCTTCCGGTTCGCGGCCGCCGAAGAACAGGTGCACCGGCGGGTTGTGCTTCCAGCGCGACATTTCGTCGAGCAGGGCGAGCAGCGGCGCGATCCCGGTGCCCCCGCCGATCATCAGCAGCGAACGGTTTTCCGTGTGGTGCACCGAAAGCGCGCCGAGTGAGGGGCCGAGGCGCCAAACGTCGCCGACCCGGGTGTGGTGGACGATCGCGCGCGAGACCCAGCCGCCGCGCACGGCGTGCACGTGGAACTCCAACATCCCGTCGTCGTGTGGCGCGGTCGCCGGCGAGAAGTACCGCCACATCCGGGGCCGCTGCGGGACTTCGACGCTGACGTAGCCGCCGGCCCGGTACGGGAGCGGCTGGTCGGTGCGCACCTTGATGACGGCGACGTCGCGGGACGCGGGACGGTGTTCGACCACGGTCGCCTTCCACCACGCGGGCCCGATCTCCTTGACGGCGGCCTCGCGCATGCTTGTCGAAATGACGCCGTACGCGGTGACCCAGGCGTCTTCCACCTCGGGTGTCCAGTCGTCTTTCGAGAACCGTTTCAGTGCGGCGATCAGCGCGACACCGACTGCGTCGTAATGGCGGCCGAGGACGTCGAACTTCCGGTGATCCCGGCCGAGCTGGCCGAGGAAGGTGGCCAGTTCGTCGGGCCGGTCCACCATCTGCACGACGTAGACGAGCGCGCGCAGTAAACGATTTCGTTGCGTGGCCATGGTGATCGGGAACAATGCCCTGGCGTCCGGTGAAACGGAGAAGAGCACCCCGTAGAAGTACTGGGACAGCTCCTCGGCCTTGGCTTCGACGGCGGCGAAACTCTCCCGGATGAGTTTGGCCAGCTGGACGGTCTTGTCCGCTGAGGGCGCTTCGACCAGTGGCGGGACGGGAACCGGTGAAGATCTCGACGAACTCGGTGGATGTTCGTATTTCACTGTTTCGGCTGCCATGGGTGACGATGTTCTCCAGTTTGATCGGGCATATTCTCCAAACCCGATGTCGTGATCGTGCTCGTGGTCCCCCGAAGGTTCTCGACTGTATGCCCGAAGGTCGGAAAAGGATCCGGGAATGGATGTTTCCCGCTCGAACGGACCAAACGATATACGCGCCGTCAACCCCGTCTGGCACTAAGTAAAAATGATCATGCGAGTCCGTTTTCCGTTGCCTGCCAGTGATTTTCGCAGTTCGCGGCGAAACATGATCCGCCGATCGAGTGGCGTTCTTTCCGCGATCAGCCGGTTACGTAACGGTGCGCGGACTTTCGCTGATCTCCATTGTGGAGTCGCCTTCACCGACGACTAGTCGATGGTGAAGGGGTCGTACGCGATCTGGTCGAGCGCGCTGCCCGCGACCAGCATCCGGGACACCGTCGCCCGGATCATCGTGGGCGAACCGGACACGAGGATTCGGTGCCCCGGCCAGGATCCTTGCTGGGTAACGGCTTCCGCGAGCGTGCCCTGTACACAACCGGGGGCTTCGTCACCGCGTTCGACCACCGGGGTCACGGTGAGCCAGGGGTTCGTGGCCGCGAGGGCACGCAACTCGTCGAGGTCGTACAGGTCCTCACGCGACGGTCCACCGTAGAACAGCTGGACGTCGGGGTTCTCGCCCCATTGCGCGAGGTCGTCCAAAATGGCGCGCAACGGCGCGACGCCGGTACCGCCGGCGATCATCAGGACGGGGCGGGCGTCGGCCCGGTCGACCGCGAGCCTGCCGAGCGGCGGCCCCAGCCGCCAGACGTCGCCCGCCTGCGTGTGGCTCACGATGGCCCTGGACACCCAGCCGCCGTCGACGGCGCGCACGTGGAACTCGATGCCACCGTCCTCGCGCGGCGCGTTCGCCGGGGACAGGTAGCGCCAGAGCCGCGGCCGCTGCGGGACCTCGACGCTCATGTACTGACCGGGCTGGTACGGCACCGGGAATTCGGGCTGGACGCGGACCAGGGCGAGATCCCAGGTGAGCCGCCGGTGTTCGAGCACGGTTGCCGACCACGACGCCGGGTTGACGTCGGCCGCGGCGGCCTCCTGCATCGCGCGGGCGACGATGGTGAACGCCTCCGCCCATGCCCGTTCGACCTCCGGTGTCCAGTCCGGGCCGAGGTGGTTCTTGAGCGAGGCGAGCAGTGCCGTGCCGACGGCCTCGTAGTGCCGGGGGATGACGCCGAACTTGCGGTGGTCGCGGCCGAGCTGGGTCAGGAACGGCACGAGGTCGTCCGGCCGGTCGACCATCTGCACGATGTGGACCAGCGCGCGCACCAGCCTGCCGCGCTGGACCTCCATGTTGATCGGGAAGAAGTCCCGGGTGGCGGGCGCGAGGGTGAACAGCATCCCGTAGAAGAACTGGGAGATCTCCGGAATGAAGGGCTCCGACTTCGCCCAGGTGTCGCGGATGAGCCGCACCATCGCGGTGACCGCGGGCGGGGCTTCCCGTGGCGCGGAGGACCGCGGGACGGGACTGATCGCGTCGGCCGTCACGGGCGCGGATTCACTGATCGGGAAGTGCATACCGGAAGGGGATTCCGACGGTTCACGGACGAGGGGCCACTGGAGAAGAATTCACGGTTCATTCACCTCTCCGGTCAGTGGCTGTCCGCCGGTCGGCTGGTTCCGGCTCGTCCGCGAGACTAGCTGCCGAGAGCCCTTTTGCCCGCATCGTTGCTCCGGACGGGTGTACTCGAAACCAGGCCGCAGTGGGCGATCTCACGAGGTAAATAGTTGCCTTGCGCAAGTGTTGCCGAATAAAGTTGTACTGTACAAGTAGCTGGGAGGCAACGATGAGCTCCGCCGACGACGCCAGGGTCGAACTGATGCGTGAGTTGAAGGCCGCCTCCCACTTGCAGCACGCGTGGATCATGCAGGCCTGGCAGGACGACCCCGGTTTGCATCCCGCCGCCGCGATGCTGCTGTCCGATCTGGCGAAGCACGGCGAAGCGCGCCCTTCGGAACTGGCCAAACGACGTTTTGTGGACCTTTCGGTCGTGAGCCGTCAGATCTCCCAGCTGTCCGCGGCGGGGATGGTCGACCGACGTCCCGCGCCCGAGGACGGCCGTGCGTCGATCATCAGCATCTCCGAACAGGGGCGCGCGGAACTGGGTCGCAGACGGGCGGGCTATCTGGCGTTCATGGAGCGTGCGCTCGGTGACTGGGACGAAGAGAAGGTCCTCGAGTTGACCACGCGCCTCGCCGAGATGAACGCCGACGTTCGCGCCGTCCTGTCGGTGCGGACGTGCGACGTTTGACGTCCGCCGTTCCTACCCGCCGGTCTTGACTGAACGGACCTTTCGTAGCGCTGTGACGCCGGTAGCGTCGAAGTCGTGCGGAGCCGGGTCGCGTTGCTGGTCGCCTTGGGTATCGACAACTTCGGCTCGGGACTCTTCCTCCCGCTCGGGCTGGTCTTCGTCATCCGTGTGGTGGGTCTGCCCCTCGCCCAGGCGGGGCTCGCGGTCACTCTCGGTGCGTTCGCCGGTCTGCTCGTTCCCGCGTTCGCCGGGCGGCTCGTCGACCTGTTCGGCTCGCGCACGGTGATGATCTGCTCCCATCTTCTGCAAGCCGCCGGGGCGGGCGCGTTCCTGCTGGCCGGTGGTTTCGCCGGGGTCGTCGGCGCGTCGGTCATGCTCGCGGCCGGGCAACAGCTGTTCTACAGCTCGCAGTTCTCGCTCATCGCCGACGTCGCGGGCGAAGGCCCGAAGGACCGGCCGTTCGCCGAAGCCGCGATGGTCCGCTCCGCGGGCTTCGGGCTCGGCGGGCTCGCGGCGGCCGTGCTGCTGGTGTGTGCCGGGGCTGAGGGCCTCTATGTCGCCGTCATCGTCGACGTCTTCACCTTCGTCGTCGCCGCGGCCATCCTCGCGACACTGATGCCGCCGCTGCCGCGGCACACGCGACGGCTCTCGGGGCCCGCACGGGTCTGGCGGAACCGCCCCTACCTCTCGCTGATCGTGTTCAGCGGGCTCTTCGCGCTCACGATGGACTTCTTCCTCATCGGGATGCCGGTGTACATCTTCAACGCGCTGCAGGGTCCTGGCTGGCTTCCCGGCGCGATCATCGCCCTGCTCACCGTCGTCACCAGTCTGGGTGGTGTCGTCGGGTTGCGGCTCACCCGGCGGCTGACCCGGATCGCCGCGATGCGCGCGGGCTCGGCGTTGTTCGCGGTGTGGTGCCTGGCGTGCCTCGCGGTGGTTTTCGTCCCGAAGGTCCTCCAGCCGATCTACCTGCTCGGAGCGACCCTCGTGCTGGCCGCGGGCGATCTCGCGTTCGGCCCGCGGTCCGGGGCGCTGGCCGAAGCCGCGGCGCCGCCGGAGGCGCGAGGGCGGTATCTGGCGGCCTTCCAGTACGCGTTCACCCTCGCCGCGATGATCGCTCCGGCCGTCGTCGCGCTGTTCTCCGTGGCAGTCTGGATCCCGTGGGTGCTCGTGGCCGCGTGCGCCTGCGCCGCCGTCGTCGGCCTCGGCAGGGTGGGCCCGCGCCTGCCCGCGGAGGCGGTCTCGCCGGGTGGCGGCGGAGGAATTCAGAGTTGAGCGGAACAGACTCAACTTTCCTGGCGTTGTACCTGTCGACAACAGCATCGCAGGACCTAGCACGAGGTGAGGGATGGACGCTTTCAACCCGACCACGAAGACCCAGCAGGTGATCTCGTCGGCGGCGCAGGCGGCCACGATGGCGGGTAACCCGCACGTGGCGGCCGCGCACCTGCTCGGCGCCCTGCTGGCGCAGGGTGAGGGGCTCACCGCACCGCTGCTGACCGCGGTCGGGGCCGACCCCGCGCAGGTGCACAAGGAGCTGGAGCCGCTGATCGCGGCGCTGCCCTCGGCGACCGGTGCCACCGTGTCGAGCCCGCAGTTCGACGCGCACGCCGTCAAGGCGCTGACCCACGCGCAGAAGCTCGCGACCGAACTCGGCGACGAGTACGTTTCGACAGAGCACCTTCTCGTCGGCCTCGCCACCGAAGGCGGCCCGGTGGCCGACCTGCTCAAGCGGCACGGCGCCACCCCGGACGCGCTGCGCGAGGCGTTCGCCAAGGTGCGCGGCTCCGCGCGGATCACCAGCGCGGATCCGGAGAGCACGTTCAAGGCGCTGGAGAAGTACGGCGTCGACCTGACCGAGCGCGCCCGTGCCGGTGAGCTGGACCCGGTGATCGGCCGTGACACCGAGATCCGCCGCGTGGTGCAGGTGCTCTCGCGCCGCACCAAGAACAACCCCGTGCTGATCGGCGAGCCCGGCGTCGGCAAGACCGCCATCGTCGAGGGGCTCGCCCAGCGCATCATCGCCGGTGACGTGCCGGAGTCGCTTCGGGGCAAGCGGGTCGTGGCGCTGGACCTCGGCTCGATGGTCGCGGGCGCCAAGTTCCGCGGCGAGTTCGAAGAGCGGCTCAAGGCCGTGCTCAAGGAGATCACCGACTCCGCGGGCGAGGTCGTCACCTTCATCGACGAGCTGCACACCATCGTCGGTGCGGGCGCGACCGGCGAGGGCGCGATGGACGCGGGCAACATGATCAAGCCGATGCTCGCCCGCGGCGAGCTGCGGATGGTCGGCGCGACCACGCTCGACGAGTACCGCCAGCACATCGAGAAGGACGCCGCGCTGGAGCGGCGCTTCCAGCAGGTGCTGGTCGGCGAACCGTCCACAGAGGACACGATCGGCATCCTGCGCGGGCTCAAGGAGCGGTACGAGGTGCACCACGGTGTGCGCATCACCGATGCCGCGCTGGTCGCCGCCGCGACGCTGTCCGACCGCTACATCACCGCCCGGTTCCTGCCGGACAAGGCGATCGACCTGGTCGACGAAGCCGCGTCGAAGCTCCGCATGGAGATCGATTCGCGGCCGGTCGAGATCGACGAGGTCGAGCGCGCCGTGCGGCGGATGGAGATCGAGGAGATGGCACTGTCCAAAGAGGACGATGCCGCCTCGAAGGACCGGCTCGCCGTGCTGCGTTCGGAGCTGGCCGAGAAGCGGGAGACGCTGACGGCACTGACCGCGCGCTGGCAGAACGAGAAGGGCTCGATCGAGCGCGTCCGCGACCTCAAAGAGCAGCTGGAGCAGCTGCGCGGCGAATCCGAACGCGCCGAACGCGACGGCGACCTCGGCAAGGCCGCCGAACTTCGCTACGGCCGGATTCCCGCGCTGGAGAAGGAGTTCGAGGCCGCGATCGCGGCCAGCGAGGTCAGCCAGCAGAACGTCATGCTGAAGGAAGAGGTCAGCGCGGACGACGTCGCCGACGTGGTCAGCGCCTGGACCGGCATCCCGGCGGGACGGCTGCTGGAGGGCGAGACGGGCAAGCTGCTCCGGATGGAGGACGAGCTCGGCAGGCGGGTCGTCGGGCAGAAGGAGGCCGTGCAGGTCGTCTCGGACGCGGTGCGCCGCACCCGGGCCGGCGTCGCGGACCCCGACCGGCCGACCGGTTCGTTCCTGTTCCTCGGCCCGACCGGGGTCGGCAAGACCGAGCTGGCGAAGGCGCTGGCGGAGTTCCTGTTCGACGACGAGCGGGCGATGCTGCGGATCGACATGAGCGAGTACGCGGAGAAGCATTCGGTGGCGCGCCTGGTCGGGGCACCGCCGGGGTACGTCGGCTACGACCAGGGCGGGCAGCTGACCGAGTCCGTGCGCAGGCGGCCGTATTCGGTGGTGCTGCTGGACGAGGTCGAGAAGGCGCACCCGGACGTGTTCGACGTGCTCCTGCAGGTGCTCGACGACGGACGGCTCACCGACGGCCAGGGCCGCACGGTGGACTTCCGCAACACGATCCTGGTCCTGACCTCGAACCTCGGTTCGCAGGCCATCGCCGATCCGGCGCTCGACGAGCGCCAGCGCCATGACGCGGTGATGGCGGTGGTGCAGCGGCAGTTCAAACCGGAGTTCCTGAACCGGCTGGACGACATCGTGGTCTTCCACGCGCTCGGCACCGACGAGCTGACGTCCATTGTGGACATCCAGATCGATCGGCTCGCCTCGCGGCTCTCGCGGCGCCGCCTGACGCTGGAGGTCACCGCCGGGGCACGCGAGTGGCTCGCGCTGAACGGCTTCGACCCGATCTACGGCGCGCGGCCGCTGCGGCGGCTGGTGCAGTCGGCGATCGGGGACAAGCTGGCGAAACAGTTGCTGGCCGGTGAGATCCGCGACGGCGACACGGTCCGGGTGGACATCCCCGCCCAGGAGGCGTCGGAGGCCCTGACGGTCAGCCGGGTGGAGTGAGCTAGCGGTCCGTGAAGGCCTCCTTGAGGGACCCAGAGTCCCTCAAAGAGGCCTTCACGGACTTGCGTGAATCGTTGGCGATACAGCGATTTGTCGACGTTTCGGGAAGTCTCCAGGGGTGCGGCACCGAAAGGGGTGGCGCGACACGGCGCCCAGCGATCACGTCCGGTGAGCGCGGGGGGATACCCTGACCGTCGTGGGTATTCCGGCGTGGATCTGGTTCGTCATCGCCGCCGTCGCCTTGGTGGCGGGGCTGGGGCTGCTCGCGGCCGACCGGGCGAAGGAAGGCTCGCGCAATCGCGAGCGAATGCGCTGGGCCGAGCTGCGCGGCTGGCAGTTCGCCGAGGAGGACGAGCGGTTGCCGCGGCAGTGGTCGGGCGGTGCCATCGGGTACTTCGGTGCGCAGGTGGCGGTCAACGTCGTGGCCGGGTCCACCTTCACCTCCGACGGACGGCGTCCCGTCTTCATCTTCGACATCGAGACCGAGGGCCAGATCCCGGCGGTCGTGGTCGCCGTGCGCTGCAACCGCGTGCACGAGACGCCGCTGGAGATGTGGTTGTCCAGCGTGCCGTTCCAGCGCCAGGGCATGCCCGAGATGCTCGGCCCGATCGGCCAGCGTTACGCCTTCGCGGACGACGCCGAGGGCGCCCGCAAGGTGATCACGCAGGAACTCGTCGACGCGGCGGACTCGCTCGGCGGTGACGTCGGCGTGGCGTGGCTGGAGAACGAGTGGGTGCTCGCGAGTGTCGCCCCGAACGCCGGGCCGTCGCGGCTCGAGCGGCTGCTGCGCGACCTCGGCGAGATCGCCGACATCGTGGACCCGTTCGACGAGGAGTACAACAACGCGCCGACCCCTGGCCGCCACTGGCAGGCCGAGAAAGCCGACGATGCGGAGTCCAAGGGCTAGGAGTCAGGCGCGGCCTGCCCGTCAGGACCGCTTGAGTTCCAGCGGAAGCGCGCCGGCGATGACGCCGGTGTGCTTCCGCTGACCGAGCACCGTCAGATCGAGCGTTCCGGATTGCCTGAGATGCCCGGCTTGCGCGGGATCGCCGGTGGGCAGGACCCCGCGCGATGACGTCGCCGTGGTTCCGTGAGCGGATGCCACGTCGCCGACGCCGAGGTCGCCGCTGCTCGTGTTCGCGCCGGACCCGGTGAGCGCGGAGCCGTGCCGTGCCAGGCTCGCGTCCTGCTCGGTGGTCACCAGCCCGGTCGCCGGGCCGACGGTGCCGCCGAGGACGTGTTTCTGGCCGAAGCCGGTGCCGGAACTGACGGCCAAGGGCAGGACGCCCTTGAACCGGCCGCCACCGTGCTGTGCCGACGTCGTCCCGATGGCGGCGAAATTCCCGAGATCGAGGGCGTGCCCGGAAGACCGGCCTGCCTCGAGCAGTCCGCCGAGGTCGCCGGAAAAGCCGCCGTCGAGCCGCAGGGCCCGGTGGAGTTCGCCGACGGCGCGCTGGTCGGTCTCATTGATCACGCCGAACCCGGGTAGCGGGCGGAAAGCCTGGTAAGTCCCCTCGGACGCGCCGATTCCACGCCCGTCCTCGGTGATGAGGGCGGGCGTACCGGTGCGCGGATCGAGGACGGCCTCGGTCAGCCGCGCTCCGCTCCGCTCGAGTTTGGTCTCGTTCCCGGCCACGGCACTGCCGTAGGGAGCGAGCTTCACCGTGTTCCGCTGGCCTTGCGTGACGACCTCGGTGGTCTTCGACGCGGCGAGCGCGCCGACCTTGTCCCCGCGGACCGTGACGCCGTCGCGGGTCTCGACGGTCTCACTCGCCGATCGGCGGACATCCGCGAAGACCTTCGAGCCGCCGAGGTCCTTGCTGTAGACGTTCCGTTCGGCGATGTTCAGGAAGCCGCGAAGGACGGACGTATCGCCTTCGCTGGTGACGCCGATTCCGCGGTCGAGGGTGCCTTCGCGCTTGTGGTCGAGAGGCAGCGGGGTCGGCGGGTCGGTCTGGGCGGCGAGCGAGGTGGCCGGGCCGGCGAGCAACAACGCCAGCGGCGCGGCACCGGCCGCGACCTTGGGCAGATAGCTCGGCTTGCGCCTGCTGTGCTTCCCCATGCTGCGGGACGATACTTCCCGACTTCGCCAGATGCACTTCAGGTCCCCACTGTGGGTGGTTTCCCAGGCCGACCGGCGAGTAGGTTCCCGGTATGACATCCACCGCCCTGATCACCGGCGCCACCGCCGGCATCGGCGCGCAGTTCGCGCGCAGGCTCGCCGCCGAGGCCTACGACCTCGTGCTCGTCGCCCGCGATGTCGACAGGCTGGAGAGCTTCGCCGCGGAACTGGTCGAGGCGCACGGCGTCGAGGTCGTCGTCCTGCCCGCCGATCTGTCCGAAGTGGACGGACGTGCGCTCGTCGAGGCCCTGCTGGCCGAGGAGCCGGTGGACCTGCTGGTGAACAACGCGGGTTTCGGGCTCAACGGCGACTTCTGGACCATCCCGCCGGACGCGTTGCAGCGTCAGCTCGACGTCAACGTCACCGCTGTCCTGCGGCTGACGCGCGCCGCGCTGCCGGGAATGATCGAGCGCGGCGAGGGCGCGATCATCAACGTCAGCTCGGTCGCCGGCTTCTTCAGCGGACGCGGCTCGACGTACACGGCCAGCAAGAACTGGGTCACGTCGTTCACCGAAGGCATCGCGGCCTCGCTGCCGGAGAACGTCCGCATGATGGCGCTCTGCCCCGGGTTCACCACCACGGAGTTCCATGAGCGGGCGGGTCTGGACAAGCCGGGCCCCAAGGCGTTCTGGCTTCGTGTCGAGCAGGTGGTGGACGAGGCGCTCGCGGATCTGCGCCGCGGCAAGGTGATCTCGGTGCCGAGCCTGCGGTACAAGGCGATCGTCGCGGTCGGCGGCCTGCTGCCGAGGGCGGTGCTGCGCAAGCTCGGTGGCGGGTTCGGCGGCAAGGGCCGCACCTGAGGGTCCGGCATCGGGGTGACACCGTTACCCCACGGTGCCCTCCAGCGGGACAACGGTTCGCGCCTGTGCCGGGCGGGTATTCGTGGATCATGAGGTCATCACGTCTTGTCGCGGCCGGAGTGCTGACGCTGGCTTTGGCCGCTTGTTCCACCGAGCCGCCGGCGGGCCCGGCGGCACCGGCGCCAGGCGGGGAGAGCGCACAGCCGGTGAAGGCGATCGAGGCGGCGGCGGGCGCCGTGCCCGACGGGCGGGTCTTCGATGTGGAACTCGCGAAAGACGGGTGGGAGATCAAGGTCGCGTCGAACGGGCAGGAACACAAGGTGCGGGTGAGCCGCGACGGTGGCCAGGTGCTCGGCAAACAGCAGACGGCCAAACCGAGCGACGACTTGGCGAAGGTCGAACAGTCGGGTGTCGACGCGGTCAAGGCACTGCGGACCGCACAGCAGCGCCAGCCCGGTGAGCTGGACGAGTTGGAGATCGATCGCGCCGCCGACGGCACCCTTGTCTGGGAGGTCGCGCTTCGCGACGGCACGGGAACCGAGCATGAGGTCATCGTGGATGCCAAGACCGGCGAAGCTCGCTGATCCGACGGGGTAGGGCGCGCCCTACCCCGGAAACGCACGTTCACCCCAGGGTGCATTCGGCCAGGTGTTCCTAGGGTTTTCCCCATGAACACTGGGTGCAGCGGTGACGCGGTCCGGCTCGACGGCGTCCGCAAGGAATACGGCAAGGGCGTCATCGCCCTGGACGGGGTGACACTGGCGTTCCCGCGCGGCGGCTTCACCGCCGTGATGGGCCCTTCGGGCTCGGGCAAGAGCACCTTCCTGCACTGCGCGGCCGGGCTGGACCGGCCGACGTCGGGGTCCGTCGTGCTCGACGGGCAGGAGCTGGCCGGGATGAGCGAGACGAAGCTGACGAAGCTGCGCCGCGACCGGGTCGGTTTCGTCTTCCAGGCCTTCAACCTGCTTCCGGCACTGACCGTCGAGCAGAACGTCACGCTCCCGCAGCAGCTCGCCGGTGCCAAGCCGGACCGCCGTGTCGTCGAGGAGATGCTCACCCGCGTCGGGCTTTCGGGGCGCCGCAAGCACCTTCCCGGCGAACTTTCCGGCGGGCAGGCGCAGCGCGTCGCGATCGCGCGGGCGCTGGTCACCCGGCCCGCGGTGGTCTTCGCCGACGAGCCGACCGGCGCGCTCGACACCCGCACCGCCGCCGAAGTACTGGGACTGCTGCGCGAGTCGGTCCGTACCACCGGACAGACGGTGATCATGGTGACCCACGACCCGATGGCCGCCTCGTACGCCGACCGCGTCATCTTCCTCGCCGACGGCCGGATCGCGGACGAACTGCACGCGCCGACCGCGGACGTCGTCGCCGAACGCATGATCCACCTGGGTGCCTGGGGCAGCCCCGCGCGGGCGGGTGCGTGATGCTGCGACTCGCTTTCCGGACCCTGCGCCTGCGCAAGGGCGGCTTCATCGGCACCTTCATCGCCGTCTTCTTCGGCGCGCTGATCGTCGCCTCCTGCGGTGGCCTCATGGAGACCGGCATCCGCGGCAACGCGGAACCGCAACGTCTCGCGGCGGCGCCGATCCTCGTCACCGGCGATCAGACCTTCGAACTGTCCAAAAGCGACCCGGCCACCCTCGACCCCGACGACAAGCACAAGACCGAGGGTGTGCGGCTCCCCGAGCGGGTCCGGCTCGACAACGGCCTGATCTCCCGGATCCGCTCCGTGCCAGGTGTCTCGGACGTCGTCGGTGAAGTGAGCTTCCCACTCGCGGCGGCCGGGCGGCCCGCGCTCGGCCACGCTTGGGATTCCGCCGCGCTGACCCCGTACGTGCTGGTCGAGGGTGTCGCGCCCGCCGCGGGTGAGGTCGTCGTCGAGTCGACGTCGGGTCTGAAGCCCGGCGCCCTCGTCGACGTCGCCGCGCGCGGCACGACCGCGGGCTTCCGGGTTTCGGGGGTGGCCGGTGCGCCGCGTTCGATCACGCCGGCCGCCGTGTTCTTCTCCGCCGCCGACGCCGCCAGGCTCTCCGGATACCCGGGCAAGGCCGACGTCATCGGCGTCTTCACCAAACCGGGCGCCGACGTCGAAGCGGTGCGGGCGAGCGTCGCCAAGGCCGCGGCCGGGGCGACCGTCCTGAGTGGCATCGACCGCGGTGTCGCGGAGTTCCCCGAGGCCGATTCGAGCGGGGCCAACCTGATCGTCATCGCCGCGGTGTCCGGCGGCCTTTCGGTGATGGTCGCGATGTTCGTCGTCGCCAGCACGCTGAGCCTGTCCACCCAGCAGCGTTCGCGTGAGCTCGCACTGATGCGGGCGATCGGCACGACCCCTCGCCAGCTTCGGCGCATGGTCCTCGGCGAGGCGCTGGCCGTCGGTCTGCTCGCCACCGCGCTCGCCGCCGTCCTCGGCCCGTTCCTCGGCGAGTGGTTGTTCGGGCAACTGGTCGAAAACGGTGTCGTGCCCGAGGTTCTGCGGTTCTACCAGGGCTGGCTGCCCGCGGTGGTCGGCGCGGGTGCCGCGATGCTCGCGGTGTTCGTCGCCGCCACCGTGGCAGGCCACCGGGCCGGGAAGATCCGGCCGACCGAGGCGCTCGCCGAAGCCGCGGTCACCCGCCGCTGGCTGACTCCGACGCGTGTCGTGGTCGCCGCACTCTGCTTCGGTGGCGGCCTCGCGCTGGCCATCGTGACCGTCGCGGTGATGACCGGCCCGATCGCGGCCAGCACGGCCGGGCCCGCGGTGATCCTCTGGGCGATTGGCGTCGCGATGATCACCCCTGGCGTCGCGAAGGTGATGACGGCGATCCTGCAGTGGCCGATCCGCCTGCTCGGTGGCATCGACGGCCGTCTCGCCGTGCTCAACACCCGTGCCGGGATCGTCCGGGCCGCCGGTGCGGTCACCCCGATCATGCTCGCCGTCGGGATCGCGACCGCGCACATCTACCTGCAGACCACCCAGCAGGAGCTGGCGAATCAGGCGTTCACCGAGGACGTCCGCGCCGACGCCGTGATCGGCACACCGCACCGAACCGGGTTGTCGCCGGACCTGGTCCAGCGGATCCAGAACGTGCCCGGTGTCGCCGGGGTGTCCGAGTACGTCACCAGCACCGTGTTCATCGAGGCACCGTACGACGACTCCGACGACGGGCGCCCGGCGATCGGCCTCACCGCGTCCGGCGCGGGCGCGACGACCGACACCAAGGTGACCCAGGGCGACCTCAAGGCGCTGACCGGCAGGAGCGTCGCGCTCCCCGACGTCTTCGCGAAGGACTTCGATCGCGGCATCGGCGACACGCTGAGCCTGAAACTCGGCGACGGCGCCGCTGTCGACGTCAAGGTCGTCGCGGTGACCAGCCAGCGCCCCGGTTTCGAGAGCCTGCTGCTCCCGGCCGATCTCCTGGCCCCGCACACCACCGCCGGGCTCGCCGGGCAGATGCTGGTCCGCGCCGCTCCGGACGTCGATCCGGCGGCGCTGACCGAACGGCTCCGCGAGGTGACGGCCGGGCAGCCGGTGTCCGTCGGCGACCGGGACGCGCTCGTCGCGGCGCACGCCGCGGACCAGGCCGTCGGCGCGTGGGTGAACTACCTGCTGGTCGGGATGATCACCGCCTACACGGTGATCTCGGTAGCCAACACACTGGTGATGGCGACCGTGCGGCGGCGCCGCGAGTTCGGCCTCCAGCGGCTCACCGGCTCGACCAGGGCACAGGTCCTGCGGATGGCGGGCTTCGAAGGCGGGGTCGTCGCGCTGATCGGGATCGTGCTCGGCACCGTAGTCTCGGCGGGCGCGATCGTCCCGTTCTGCCTGGTGGCGACCGATTCCCTGCTGCCGATGGGCTCCCCGCTGATCTACTTGACCATCATCGGGCTCGCCGCGGCGCTCGCGCTGGCGGCGACCCTGGTCCCGGCCTTCGCGGCGACCCGCGGTCAGGCCGTGGACGCCGCGACGTCCGGCAGTGACTGAGCGCACTGGAGGAAACACCCCGGTGGTGCGCCGCGAGCCGTGTGTAAGACTCTCGGCCGTGGCGTACCCCGGGGTTGATCAAGCGGCAAAACTCGAACTGGCCAGGTTGGTCGGCGAACTGGCCGTCGTGCACGGCAAGGTGACCTTGTCTTCCGGCAAGGAAGCCGACTATTACATCGATCTCCGGCGGGCGACGCTGCATCACGCGACCGCACCGCTCATCGGGAAGCTACTCCGGCAGCTCACACACGACTGGGACTACGTCGCCGCCGGCGGCCTGACCCTCGGCGCGGACCCGGTGGCGCTGGCGATGCTGCACTCCGCGGCCACCGACGGTGTCGTGCTCGACGCGTTCGTCGTCCGCAAGGGCGCCAAGGCGCACGGCATGCAGCGCCAGATCGAAGGCGTCGAGGTGCTGGGGCAACGGGTGCTCGCCGTCGAGGACACCTCGACCACCGGTGGCAGCGTGCTCACCGCCGTGAAGGCGCTGCGCGACGCCGGGGCGAACGTGGTCGGCGTAGCGACCGTCGTCGACAGGGACACCGGAGCCCGCGAGGCCATCGAGAAGGAAGGCCTCGAATACCGTTACATTCTGAACAAGGACGACCTCGGTCTGTCCTGATTCAAAGCATCCCGAAGGGGGCATCCTCCGCGCGAACGGAAGATGCCCTCTTTTTTCGTGCGCGTTTCTCGATACGAGAGGGGTAACGTTCCTGGTAGGGGTGTGAAAGGGGGCGTACTGGTGGCCGGGTTCTTGGCGAACGTGACGGTGGCGGTGCACATTCTCGCGCTGTTCTTCATCGGATTCGGTGGATTCCTCGCGTGGCGATGGCCGAAGGTGATCTTCGCGCATGTGTTCTTCGCCGCATGGGGGATCCTCGTCAACGTCTTCCCCTGGCCATGCCCGCTGACGGCGGCCGAGAACTACTTCCGGCACCAGCAGGGCCTCGGCGACCTGCCCGGCGGCTTCAACGCCTACTACCTCTACGACACGGTGTTCCCGCGTTCGATGCTGCCCGTCGTCATCGTGATAGCGATGGCGACGGTGATCATCTCCTACGTCGGCACGGTCCAGCGCTGGCGTCACCGCCACCACGACGGGGACGCACCGGCGCACCGCGTGAGCATGGGCTGAGTGACAATCACTCAGTGAACTCGGAAGAAGCCGGCCCCACCGAATGGGTGGCGCGGGAAGAGGTCGGCGTCGGTCCGTGGGAGGGCGAGTGGCCCGCGGACGAGCGGTACGACCCCGAACTGCTGGCCAACGGTGATCGCCGGAACGTCGTCGACCCGTACCGCTACTGGCGGCGCGAGGCCATCGTGTCCGATGTGGACGGCCGTCGGCACCCGTTCCACGTCGCGATCGAGAACTTCCAGCACGACCACAACATCGGCACCGTCGTCCGGACGGCGAACGCGTTCGCCGCGGCCGCCGTGCACATCGTCGGGCGGCGGCGCTGGAACCGGCGCGGCGCCATGGTGACCGACCGCTACCAGCACCTTCTCCACCACGAGGACGTCAACGGGTTGCTGACCTTCGCCGCCGCGGAGGGACTCGCCGTGGTCGCCGTCGACAACACCCCCGGCTCGCAGCCCGTCGAGACCGCGGAACTCCCGCGCGAGTGCGTGCTGCTGTTCGGCCAGGAAGGGCCAGGGCTTTCGGCCGAGGCGCAGAAGACCGCGTCACTGGTCGTATCGATCGCCCAGTTCGGCACGACACGCTCGATCAACGCCGGCGTCGCCGCCGGGATCGTCATGCACGCCTGGGTCCGGCAGCACGCCGACCTCACCACCGCCTGGTAACTCCCGCGTTTCGTCCTCTGGTTGCGGTCCTTGCATGCGCAATTACCGCAACCAGAGGACGAAACGCGAGCTAGACCGGGGCGACCTCCACCGGGATCCCGTTCAGGACGGCGTTCCCGGACGGGACGTCGAGCAGGGTCTCGTCGGCGACCAGATTCGAGTTGACCCCGGCGTGCGCCGTCGCGACCTTCGTGCGCATGCCGTCGACGTCGTGCCCCCAGCCGTGCGGCATGCTCACCACGCCGGGCCGGACGTCGGCCGTGACCTCCACCGGCGCTTCGAGCTTCCCCGCCCGCGACGTCACCGAAGCGAGCCCCCCGTCGGTCAGCCCGAGCCGGGAGGCGTCGTCCGGGTGAACCTGGACGGTGCACCGGTTTCCGCCGCGTACCAGCGGCGTCAGGTTGTGCATCCAGGAGTTGTTCGAGCTCAGGTGCCGTCGTCCGATCAGCAGCAGGCCGCCGTCGGGCACCTTGTCCAGTTCCGCGCGCAGCCGCGGGATGTCCTTCGTGATCGCGTCCGGCGCCAGCTCGACCTTCCCGCTCGCGGTGGTGAGCACCTCCGGCAGCCGCGGCTTCAGCGCGCCGAGGTCGATCCCGTGCGGTGCGGCTTCGAGGTCGGCGAGTTTCAGCCCGTACGGTCCGCCGCGCAGCATCAGGTCGATCATCCGCGCCGGTCCCGTACGGCCTTCGGCGAGCGACAGTTCGACACCGGTGCGCCGCGCGGTCTCGCCCGCGACCATCGTGTCGAAGGCGGCGACGTCGACGTCCGGGCCCTGGCCTGCGGCGATCCCGGCCATCCGCAGCAGGGTCACCCACTCCTGCGGCATGTCCGTGTCGAGCGTCGGCGGCGTCCAGTTCGCGACGTTGCGCACGGCGAGGGTGTACAGCGCGACGTCGTAGTGCGGTCGCTCCAGCGGTGACGGTCCGGGCAGGATGACGTCGGCGTGCCGGGTGGTCTCGTTGAGATACACGTCGAGGGAGACCATGAAGTCCAGCTGCCGCAACGCTTCCGTGAACCGCGCGGAGTTGGGCGTGCTCAGTGCCGGGTTGCCGCTGACGGTCACCAGCGCCCGGACCTTGCCCTTGCCGGGTGTCTCGATCTCGTCCGCGAGTGTGGCCACCGGCAGTTCGCCGAGCACCTCGGGATACCCGCGCACCCGGCTCGTCCAGCGGCCACTGGTGAACGGCGAAGACCGTCGCGGCTTCCACGCGGCGGGCAGCGGGAACATCACGCCGCCTTCGCGGTCGAGGTTGCCGGTGAGCGTGTTGACGACGTCGACCAGCCAGCTGGCGATGGTGCCGTACGCCTGGGTCGTGGTCCCCATCCGGCCGTAGACCGCGGCGCGTCCCGCGTTCGCGAGGTCGAGCGCGATGCGGCGGATCTCGGCCGCGTCGATCCCGGTCGCGGGCGCGACCGCCTCCGGGGTGAACGGCTCCGCGAGCGCGCGTACTTCTTCGACGCCGTTCACCTGCTCACTGGGAGTGACCAGGTTCTCCGTGAACAGGACGTTGACCAGCGCGAACAGGAACAACGCGTCGGTGCCGGGCCGGATCGCGTGGTGCTCGTCGGCGAGCTGGGCGGTCCGGGTGCGGCGCGGATCGAGGACGACGATCCTGCCGCCCCGCTTTTGAATCCCGCGCAGCCTGCCGCGGATGTCGGCCGCGGTCAGCAGGCTTCCGTTGGACACCAACGGGTTCGCGCCCAGGATGAGCAGGTGCTCAGTGCGGTCGAGGTCGGCGACGGGGATGGTCTGCGGGTCGCCGAACAGGTAGCCGGACGAGAAGTGTTTCGGCATCTGGTCGACCGTGGTCGCGGTGTAGAAGTTCTTGGTGCCCAGAGCTTTGAAGAACACGCGGCCGTAGAGCACCAGCGCCGCGTTGTGCACCGTCGGGTTGCCCGAGTACACCGCGACGGCGTCCTTGCCGTACTCGTCGATGATCGGCCGCAGTCGCTTGTCGATCTCCGCGAACGCCTCGTCCCAGGTGACCTCGACGAACTCGCCGTCGCGTTTTACCAGCGGCGCGGTGAGCCTGTCCGGGTCGTGGTGCAGTGCGCCGAGCGAGGCGCCCTTCGGGCAGATGTACCCCTGTGAGAAGACGTCCTCGCGGTCACCTCGCACTCGGGTGACCAGGCTCTTCTCGTCGATCGTCACCTCCAGGCCGCAGGTCGCTTCGCAGAGCGGGCAGGTCACATGCGCCGTGGTCATGAGCACCTCGCGGGTTCGGGAACCGTCTCAACATACTGAGCGGTATGTCAGCGGGCAAGGGATGATGGCGCGATGACTGCTCTCGCCGACCGGGCCGCGGCCGCCGAGCGCGCGGTTCGCGACCGGCATCTGCGCCGGGTTTGGGGACTGCCCGGCACCGTGCTCGGCCGCAGCGGCTGGCCGCCCTCGGCGGGCCAGCGCGTCCACTGGCACTGGAACTACTGGTGGCAGGCACATCTGCTGGACACCCTCGTCGACGCGCAACTGCGGGACCCCTCACCTGATCGACTGAAGCTGATCGACCGGTTCGTGGCGTCTCTCCGGCTGCGCAACTTCGGAAAGTGGATCAACGACTACTACGACGACATCGCCTGGCTCGGCCTCGCGCTGCAACGCGTGGGGCATCTCGGGCTGGACGTGCGCGGCGGGCTGGAGGCGATCAGTTCGCGCCTGCGCGAAGGCTGGACCGACGACGCGGGCGGCGGGATCTGGTGGCGCGTCGGCGACAAGTTCAAGAACGCGCCCGCGAACGGTCCGGCCGCGATCTTCCATGCCCGCGAAGGCTCGGTGCAGCACGCGGAGGGCCTGACCGAGTGGATGACCGAACGGCTCGTCGACCCGGAAACCGGACTGGTCTGGGATGGCCTGCGCGTCGACTCCGGTGAGCTGGTCAAGCATATTTTCACGTACTGCCAAGGGGTCTATCTCGGCGCCTGCCTCGAACTGTCCGAAGTAGACAGAGTGGAGCACTCGATCCACGCGGTCGCGGAACATGTCGCGCCGGACGGCGTGATCCGGGGGCAGGGCGACGGCGACGGCGGCTTGTTCGCCGGAATCCTGGCGCGGTACCTGGCGCTCGCGGCGCCGCTGCTGCCGAGCGGGGTGGCGCGTGATCTGGTCATCCGGTCGGCGGAAGCCTGCTGGAGCGGCGCCACCGAGACGCCGCACGGGCCGCTCTTCAGTGCCGACTGGGCGACTCCGGCCCCTTCGCTGCCCCTGGCTCCTGACGCGCCTGAGCGTGACCTGTCCGTCCAGATCAGCGCATGGATGCTGCTGGAAGCCGCCGCCACCCTGACCCACGACCGCAACTAGAGGACTACTTGCGGTCGTGGGTCACCAGACGTCGCCCGAGCGCCAATCCGCGGTGATCTCCCCGTCCAGGTCCATCGTGACCCCCACCGGCAGCACGTGGATCGACCCGTCGTCCTCCTTCGTCGCCTCCACGCCCGAAGGCGTCATGGCCGACGAAGGACCGCGCCACAGCAGCCAGCCACGCGACGCGTAGAACTCCAGGGCCTCTTCAGACGCCGAAAGCGCCCCGAGGTCGTATGCCTTCCGCAGGACCCGCTCCAGCGCGTCCATCATCGCGGCGCCATGACCGCGCCGCCGGTGATCCGACCGGACGGCGACAGCCTCGACGTAGCCCGTCCGGAGTGCCCGCCCGTCGTGCACGAGCCGCCGCTGGACCAGCGACGCGTGCCCGATCAGCTCGCCGCCCTCCCAGATCAGCGTATGCATGCCGCCGAGAGCGTTTTTCCAGTCGTCATCGCTGAAATCGCCATCGAAGGCGTCGTCGAGCAGGGCGCGTGCCGCTTCCAGCACGGCGGCGTCGAGGTCGGCGGTATGCACGGTCCACAGCTCGGTCATTCCGCCATCTTCACCCGGCGGCGGCGTTCTGACCAGCCAGATCCGAAGCACTCTTCACCGCTGAGGATCCATCGGCGCGGTGTGACTCAGCAGCCGCACGACTGACGGTGTATGAAGCGCGGCGCGAGCCGTACGGATTCAGGTCGTCGCTCTGGGTCGGTGATCCGGGCCAGCAGGAGTTCGACGGCTTTGCGCCCGATTTCTTCGATCGGCTGCGCCATCGTGGTCACCGCCGGGGTCACCTGCCCCGCCCATTCCATGTCGCCGTACCCGACGATCGCGAGGTCGCGCCCGATCCGGATGCCGAGCCGGTGTGCCTCGTACTGGACGCCGATCATCATCGCCTCGCTCGCCACCACGAGCGCGGTCGGCGACGGCCAGCTGTCGAGCAGCTTCGCCGTCGCGGCGGCCGCGCCCCCCGCGGTCGACTGTCCGCACGCGACCAGCTGCGACGACCACCGGATGCCGGAGCGGCCGAGACCGAGCCGGTAGCCCAGTGCCCGCTCCTCGAAGGTGGTCATGTCCTCTTCGCCCGAGATGAAGCCGATCTTGCGGTGCCGCAGCCCGGCGAGGTGCCGCACGAGCGCGCATACGGCCTGGATGTTCTCGGAGCCGACCTGGTCGACGTCGTTGCGTCCGGCCATCCGGTCGACGAGCACGGTCGGCACGCCCATCCGGACCAGTCCGTTGATCACCGCGTCGTCGCCCGCCGACGGCACGAGCAGGACGCCGTCGACGCGGTCCGCCCGCAGCGCGCGGATGACCGCGGCCTCTTCGGCGACGCTGTCCCCGGTGTCGGCGAGGGTGATCTCGCAGCCGTGACGGCGCCCGGCGCGGCGGATGGCGCGGATGAGTTCACCCGAATACGGGTTCGCGTGCATCGCCATGGCCACCCCGAACCGGTGGGTGACAGGGGTGTCCTCCCACAGGGGTAACGCCGGGGACAATGCGGTCATCACTCCACGCCTTCATCCGAGCTTGAATGAAGGTAACGGCTGACGGGGCATCGCTTGGCCGCAAGAGCGGAAAGTCTGCCGACAATCATCAATGTGAGTGAACGAGCGCGCATCCGCACGACGCCCGATGGCGCAGCGTAGGCGGAATCCGAATCGTCTGGGCCTTGCGCGCGGGATCGTTGATCCTGGCCAGCAGGAGGCGTACCGCCTGTGTGCCTATCTCCTCGATCGGCTGCGCCATCGTGGTCAGCGGCGGATCGACCAGATCTGCCCACTCGACGTCGTCGTAGACCACCACCGGCAGGTCGATCCCGGCACGCAGGTCCCGGCGCCGCAGCTCGTGCAGCACCCCGACCATCATGCTGTCGTTGCCGACCACCAGCGCGGTCGGTGGTTCCGGGAGCGCGAGCAGGGTGCTCAGCGCCAGTGCCCCGCCCGCCCGCGACGACTGCCCGCACGCGACCAGGTCTTCCGACCAGGTGAGCCCCGAACGGCCGAGTCCCAGCCGGTAGCCGAGGATGCGCTCTTCGCTGGTGCTCAGCCCCGCCGCGCCGCTGATCATCCCGATCCGCTGGTGCCCGAGCGACGCCAGATGCGCGGTCAGCGCCGACGTCGACTGGATGTTCTCCGCGCCGACCTGGTCGACGTCGGTGCGCGTGGACAGCCTGTCGATGAGCACGGTCGGGACGTCCAGCGAGACGAGTTCGCCGATCACCGAACTGTCACCCGGCGAAGGCGTGATCAGCAACCCGTCGACCCGGCGGGAACGCAGGGTCCGGACTGTTTCACGCTCGGTGTCGACGGTGTCGTGCGTGTCCGCCAGCAAGACCGTGTACCCCGCCGACGCGGCTTCGCGCTCGATCGCCTGGATGAGCACGGCGAAGTACGGGTTCGCCAGCAGGGAGATCGCGACGCCGATCGACCGCGTACCACCGGTGACCAGGGATCGGGCGATGGCGTCGCCGGTGTAACCGGTCTGCTCGATCGCGCGGAGAACCGCGGCCTTGGTCTCCTCGGCCACCGCCCTCGTCCCGTTGACCACGTGTGAGACTGTCGTGATCGAGACTCCCGCCAGCTCGGCGATGTCGCGTTGGGTGGGGCGGGAGGAGCGTGACGGCGGCATTACCAATCCTCGATCAGGTACTCGAACAAGAGGTATGGGCAAGCGTTTGCGCAAACGCTTGCGAGCGAGCATAACCCTGTCTACCTTCCGGTCCATCGCCGATAGCCTTGAATCGGAGGGCATCCCATGAGACAGCGCAGTCTCGTCGCGCTCGCCCTGGCCGCCGCGCTGACGGCGACCACGGCCGGGTGCACGGTCGAACGCCACTGGGGTGGCGGATCGAACGCCGGAGGCGGTGGCAAGGCCAAGGTCGGCCTGGTCACCAAGACCGACACCAATCCCTACTTCGTCGAACTGAGAGCGGCCGCCAAGGCCGCCGCCGAAGCGAACGGCGCGGACTTCAGCGCGCTCGCCGGCCAGTTCGACGGTGACAACGACGGCCAGGTCCGGGCCATCGAGAACCTCATGCAGCAGGGTGCGAACACCATCCTGATCACGCCGAGTTCCTCGACCGGCGTCCTCGACGCCATCGACCGCGCCCGCAAGGCCGGGGTGCTGGTCATCGCGCTCGACACCGCGACCGAGCCCGACACCGCCGTCGACGCCACCTTCGCCACGGACAACTTCGAGGCCGGGCGTCAGCAAGGCGCGTATGTCAAAGCCGTGCTCGACGGCAAGCAGCCGAAGCTGTTCATGGTGGACGGCACCGCCGGATCCACAGTGGACACTCAGCGGCACACCGGGTTCCTCAAGGGCATCGGGCTGACCGACGCCTCGCCGGAGATCAAGGGCAAGACGCCGGCCAACGGCGACCAGAGCCTGGCTCAGCAGGGCGTGGAGAACCTGTTGCAGCGCACCACCGACATCAACGCCGTCTACACGATGAACGAGCCGATGGGCCGCGGCACCTACGCCGCGCTCCAGGCCCGCGGCCTGGTGAACCAGATCGTGATGGGCTCGATCGACGGCGGCTGCGAAGGCGTCAAGAACGTGCGCGACGGCCAGTACGCCGCCACGGTCATGCAGTTCCCCAAGAAGATGGCCGAGCAGGGCGTCCTCGCCGCCATCGAGTACGCCAAGACCGGCAAGAAGCCGAGCGGCTTCGTCAACACCGGATCCGCGGTGATCACGGACAAGCCGATCCCCGGCGTGGAAAGCCAGGACACCAAGTGGGGCCTCGAGAACTGCTGGGGGACGAAATGACTACGGCGACCCTCGAACGCAACGAACGACCGACGATCGGTGAGTTCTTCCTCCGCGCACCAGCCGTCGGGCCGACGCTGGCCTTGCTCGTCGCGATCGTGGTGTTCTCCTCCTCGACGGACACCTTCCTCGATCTCGACAACCTTTCCCTTGTGGTGCAACAGTCCCTGGTGGTCGGCACCCTCGCCCTCGGGCAGACGCTGATCATCCTGACCGCGGGCATCGACCTGGCCAATGCGGCCGCGATGGTGCTCGCGACACTGATCATGGCGAAGCTCGTGGTCGGTGGCGTGTCCGGGATCTGGGCGCTGCTGCTGGGAATCGTGGCGACGGTGGTGATCGGGATGGTCACCGGCTCACTGGTCACCCGGATCAAACTGCCGCCGTTCATCGTCACGCTCGGCCTGCTGACGGTGCTCACCGCGGCCGCGAAACTGTTCGCGAGTGGCCAGGCCGTCCCGGTCGCCGACACGCTGCTCAAATGGCTCGGCACCCGCCGCTACCTGTTCGGCGGCATCCCGATCACCTACGGCATGACGCTGGCTTTGCTGATGTACCTGGCACTTTGGTACGCGCTCACGCGGACACCATGGGGCAAGCACGTCTACGCGGTCGGCAACGCGCCGGAATCCGCGCGACTGTCCGGGATCAAGGTCAACCGGACCATTCTTTCGGTGTACATCGTCGCCGGGGTGATCGTCGGGATCGCCGCCTGGCAGGCGCTCGGCCGCGTGCCGAACGCCGACCCGAACGCCTTCCAGCTCGGTAACCTCGACTCCATCACCGCGGTGGTGCTCGGTGGCGCGAGCCTGTTCGGCGGCCGGGGTTCGGTTCTCGGGACGATGATGGGCGCGCTGGTCGTCGCGGTGCTGCGGTCCGGCTTGACCCAGCTCGGGGTGGACGCGCTCTACCAGGACGTCGCCACCGGTGCCCTGCTCATCGGCGCTGTCTGCGTCGACCGTTTCGCGAGGAGGCAGCAGTCATGACGACACCCACGACGCTTGAACCGACTCTAGCCGCGCGGGGACTGGTCAAACGTTACGGCCGGGTCACCGCCATCGACGGTGCCGACTTCGAACTGTTCCCCGGTGAGGTGCTCGCCGTCGTCGGTGACAACGGTGCCGGGAAGTCGAGCCTCATCAAAGCCTTGTCCGGCGCGGTGGTCCCGGATTCCGGCGAGATCGAAGTGGACGGTCAGGTCGTCCACTTCAAGTCCCCTTTGGACGCTCGTCACCACGGGATCGAGACGGTGTACCAGGATCTCGCCGTCGCGCCCGCGCTCGACATCGCGTCGAACATGTTCCTCGGCCGGGAAAAGCGGCGGAAGGACCTCTTCGGACAGCTGTTCAGGAAGCTGGACACCGCGACCATGCGAGCCGACGCGCAGCGGATCCTGGACGAACTCGGCATCAACATCAAGTCCATCACGCAGCCGGTGGAGACCCTGTCCGGCGGGCAGCGCCAGGGTGTCGCGGTCGCGCGGGCGGCCGCGTTCGGTACCAAGGCGGTGATCATGGACGAGCCCACCGCCGCGCTCGGCGTCGCCGAGTCCGGCAAGGTCCTCGACCTGATCAACCGGATCCGCGAACGTGGCCTGCCGGTGGTGCTGATCAGCCACAACATGCCGCATGTGTTCGACATCGCCGACCGCATCCACGTGCACCGGCTCGGCAAACGCGTCGCGGTCGTCTCGCCGAAGACGCACACGATGAACCAGGTCGTCGGCCTGCTCACGGGTGCGCTGGTGCTCGGTGAGAACGGCGAAGTCGAAGAGGTCGCTTCAGCCGTCCACACTGGACTGTGATGCGAGTGCTGCTGGCGGGCCTGTGCACCGTCGACCAGGTTCAGCGCGTCGCCGAGTTCCCGGCGCCGGGCGAGAAGGTGCGTTCACTGTCGATGGACGTCGCCGCCGGAGGGCCGGCGACGAACGCGGCGGTGACCGTGGCCTCGCTCGGCGCCGGAGCGACGCTCCTGACGGTCGCCGGCGCGCACCCGCTGGCGGCACTCGCCCGCGCCGACCTCGAGGCGCACGGCGTCGACCTCGTCGATCTCGACCCCGACCTGCCCGATCCGCCCGCGATCAGCGCCATCGTGGTCCGTGATTCCGACGGTGAGCGCACCGTCGTCTCGCGCAACGCCCACGCCTCTTCGCGATTCGTCCTCTCGTTGCGGTCCTTGCACGCGCAACTACCGCAATTAGAGGACGAATTGCCCGGGTGCGTACTCCTCGACGGGCACCATCCGGAGGTCGCCCTGGAAGTGGCGCGCTGGGCGCGGGAACGGAAGGTGCCGGTGGTGCTCGACGCCGGGAGCTGGAAGCCGGTCTTCGAACAACTCTTGCCGCTGGTCGACATCGCCGCGTGCTCGTCGCTGTACCGCGGCGACGACCCACGCGAGCACGGCGTCCCGGTCGTGATTACAACGGCGGGCCCCGAGCCGGTCCGCTGGTCGACGGCGGACGGCTCCGGTGAGATCCCCGTTCCCGTCACCCGGGCGCGTGACACGCTAGGGGCGGGCGACGTCTGGCACGGGGCTTTCGCGTACGCGGTCGCCAGGGACACAGGGGACGTCCCCGGCTGGATCGAATTCGCCAACGAGGTGGCCGCCGAACGGGTGCGGCATGAAGGACCGAGGTCATGGACGGCCGCGGTCGCGAAGAGGGGAGAAGGACTGCCATGACTGCCATGCCTCCGGTGTTCGAGGACCTGTTGAGCAGGGCTCAGACGCTGGCGAAGCCGGGACAGCGCAGCGTGCTCGGCATCGTCGGCGCCCCCGCGTCCGGCAAGACGACGCTGGCCTGGGGCCTGGCGAAGGCGCTGGGCACGCGGGCGGCCGTGGTCGGGATGGACGGTTTCCACCTGGCGCAGGTGGAACTGCAGCGCCTCGGCCGCGCGGAGCGCAAGGGCGCGCCGGACACCTTCGACGCCGCCGGTTACGTGCACCTCCTGCGAAGGCTCGCCGAAGGCCGCGAGACGGTCTACGCGCCTGAGTTCCGCCGTGAGATCGAGGAGCCGATCGCCGGTGCCGTCGCGGTGACGCCGGACGTCCCGCTGGTCATCACCGAGGGGAACTACCTGCTCATGCAGGACGACCCGTGGAGCGGCGTCAAGCCGATCCTCGCCGAGTCGTGGTTCCTCGCGCCGGACGAACCCGAGCGCATCGAGCGGCTCGTGTCGAGGCACCGCCGCTACGGCCGTTCGCTGGTCGACGCCCGCCGTCGCGCGCTCGGTTCCGACCAGCGCAACGCCGATTTGATCGCGTCCACCAGCGGCCGGGCCGACCTGGTCCTGGAGAACCTCCCGCTGGTCAACTTCGTCATATGACCGGCGTCATCGTCGTCACCGGCGGCGGCAAAGGCATCGGCGCGGCGGTCTGTGAACTGGCCGCCGCGCGTGGTCACGACGTCGTCGTCAACTACGCGGGCGACGCCGAAGCGGCTGAAGGCGTCGCTTCACGCGTCCGGGAACACGGCGCCCGGGCGATCACCTATCGCGGGGACGTCGCGTCCGAAGACGATGTCGTGGCGCTGTTCGACGCGGCTGTCGAACTCGGCCCGCTCGCCGGGGTGGTCGCGAACGCCGCCATCACCGGCAACACCCCAGGCCGCTTGGACGAGTACGAGGTGGACGTCGTCCGCCGCGTGGTGGACGTCAACATCACGGGCGTCTTCCTGTGCGTCCGCGAGGGCATCCGCCGGATGTCCACCCGGTACGGCGGCGCGGGCGGCGCGATCGTGACGGTGTCCTCCACCGCCGTGCGCACCGGATCGCCAGGGGAATGGGTCCACTACGCGGGAACAAAGGCCGCGGTCGAAACGATGACTTACGGTGTCGCGCAAGAAGTCGCGAGAGAATCCATCCGGGTCAACGCCGTCGCGCCGGGCATGATCCACACCGGACTGCACGCGGCGGCGGGGATGCCCGATCGCCTGGACCGGCTCGCCCCGACCATCCCGATGGGACGGGCGGGAGAACCCGGCGAAGTCGCGGAAGCCGTGCTGTGGCTGCTTTCCCCGGCCGCTTCGTACACCACCGGGACGGTGCTGACCGTCGGCGGCGGACGTTGACATCCGGGGCCACGGACCGGTTACGAGCGGATATCGGGTCCGCGTGCGGTTCAGCCAATTTTTAACACTGTTTCCCGGCGGATATCACGATTCATGTGGGAAGTCGGCGGATCACCTCGCCGCCGGAGACCCCTGTGTCACTCTGGGGGCGCCCCCAAGCTTCTTGATCAGGACGGTCATCCCCGATGTCCAAGCTCATGTCTGTGCACCACCTGGCACTCACCGTGACCGACGTGGACCGGAGCGTGCCCTGGTACGCCCGAGTGCTCGAACTCGAGGAATTCACGCGTCGTGAAGACCCCGAAACGGGGCTGCGGAAGGTCGTGTTGCGCTCGCCGAGCGAGGGTTTCGCGGTGGTGCTAGTCGAACATCAGGACACCGAGCGGCCGCGGTTCGACGAACGGCGGACCGGTCTGGACCATGTGGCGTTCAAGGTCTCTTCGCGGTCGGAACTCGCCGAATGGGAAGCGCGGCTCTCGGAGTACGGCGTCGTTTACACGCCGTCGAAGGAATCGCGGACCCTGGAAGGCTCGTCGGTCATCGTGTTCCGCGACCCGGACGGGATCCAGCTGGAGATCTGGGCGGACCCGGAGGCTTAGGACACGGCCTAAGTGGTCGTGCGGTCTTCGACCTCGTCGGCGGGGCGCCGCATCTCCTGGCGGTAGCGGATCACGCCGTAGGCCGTGCCCACCACGAAGAACGCGATGCTCACCCAGAGCGCGGCCGTCTTCACCCACGGAAGCTGGTCCAGCAGACCGGCGCCGTAGTAGCCGAGCAGCACCAGCGTCGGCACCCAGAGCAACCCGCCGAGCGCGGTCGCGATGGCGAACCGGCGCGGATCCATCCGCGCGGTCCCCGCGATGAGCGGCGCCAGCGTGCGGATCCACGGGATCCAGCGAGCGGCGACGATGGCGAAGAAACCCCGTCGGTCCAAAAACGCCCTGGCCCGTTCGAGGTTGTGCCGGTTCAGCACCTTGCCGCCGCGCCGTGCGATCAGTTTCGTGCCCGTCGACCGGCCGATGTAGTAACCCACCTGGTTGCCGAGGATCGCGACGAGCAGTGCGGCGGCCGAGAGCAGCCACGCGTTCAGGTCGGAGCCGTGCTGCGCGAGAACGACCCCGGCCGCGAACAGCAGGGAGTCGCCGGGCAGGAACAGCCCGATGATCAGCGCGCATTCCACGAAGATGAAGCTCAGCACGATCACCCAGACGAGCACCGGCCCGGCGGTGTCGAGCCAGCTCACGCCGATGCCCGCGGCCTCGGTGTACACCTCACTCACGTCGTGAGCCTACGTGTAACCGGCGAACCCCACGCGGCCGAACCATGGAATCGGGGTGTCCGAAAGTCCCGGTCACGCACCCGGCCGATGCTATGAACGGTCCGTTACTTGCAAAATTTGCAAGTAACGGACCGTTCATAGCATTCGCCCCTAGCGTTGGATGAGCTCGTCGAGCGCCTGGTCGTAGCTCAGCCGGACGTCGTGTTCGGCCTGGTCACCGCCCAGCAGCTCCACCCGGCTGGTGGCGGGCGGGTAGCCGCTGGCGATCACCGTGTACGTCCCGGCGGGCAGGTCGCTGACCGTGTAGTTGCCCTCCGCGTCGGTCCTCGCCACGGCGGCGACACCGCCCGAGGAGTCGAGCACGGTGATCCGCGCGTCCGGCACCACTTGCTCCCCGTCGGTGCGGGCGACCCCGCTGAGCAGGATCGTGCTGACCAGTTCGACGTCGTGGCGCAGCACCCCGGCGCCGGTGGCGGTCAGCGTCGCCGCGACCGGCCGGAACCAGCGACCGCTGGCGACGATCGTGTACCGGCCGCCCACGATGCCGGCGAACGAGTAGACGCCGTTCTCGCTCGTGTGCGTCCTGGCCACCTGATTGCCGTTGTGGTCGATCAGGGTCAGCGCCGCCCCCGCGACGTTCGTCGCGTCGTCCCGGCGGACGTGCCCGCTGATCTGCGCGGATCCCGCCCGGTAGACGCCGTTCCCGTTGGCCACGTGGCCGTTGCCGCTGGGCAGCGCGTGCTTGCCGGGCTCGACGGGCGCGGTCACGACCGTCTTCTCGGAGGCCGTTTCGGCAGGCGCGGGCTCCTCTTCTTCGTCGAGGAGGGCTTCGCCGCCTTCGAGAGCCGACGCCGCCGAAGGGGTCGACCCGCCGAGCAGCGGGATCTCCTTCATGAACATCAGCACCAGCGTCGCCAGCAGCGCGACAGCGCCCGCCACGTAGAACACCGTGGTGATCGACTCGGTGAAGCCGATCAGCACCGGGGTCTTGATGGCCTCGGGCAGGTTCGCGATACCGCTCGTGTTCGACTGGATGTCGCCCAGCGCCGCCGCACCTTCTCCGGTGGGCGCGTTGCCGCCGAATGCCTTGGTGATGTTGCCCGGCAGGACGTTGAACAGGATCGTCAGGAACACCGCGACACCCGCGGTACCACCGATCTGCCGGAAGAACGTCGCCGAAGCGGTCGAGACGCCCATGTCGCTGCGCGGGCCCGCGTTCTGTACCGCGATGATCAGCGTCTGCATGCAGGCGCCGAGGCCGAGACCGATGATCGCGGCCGCGACCAGCGGGTGCCACAGCGCGCTGTTGTACTCGACCTGCGCGAAGAAGAACGCGCCCGCCGCGATCAGCAGCGTGCCGACCACCGGGAACACCTTGTAGCGACCGGTCTTGCTGGTGATCTGGCCCGAGATGATCGAACCGCTCATGATGCCCGCCATCAGCGGGATCATCAGCAGACCCGACTCGGTCGGCGAGAACTCCTGAACCACCTGCATGTACTGCGGGATCATCATGATCGCGCCGAACATCGCCACACCGACGATGACGCCGCCGATGATCGCGACCGTGAAGGTCGAATTCTTGAACAGCCGCAGCGGGATCAGAGCCGCGTCCTTCATCAGCTTCTCGATGAAGATGAAGGCCACGACGCCGATGGCGCCGACGACGTAGCAGATGATCGCGTTCTGCGAGCCCCAGCCCCATTTGTTGCCCTGCTCGGCGACGATCAGGAACGGCACCACGGCGACGACGAGCGCGAGCCCGCCCCACCAGTCGATCTTGTGGTCGTGGCGCTGGTGCGGCACGTTGAGCACGCGGGCGACGACGAACAGCGCGACGATCGCGATCGGCACGTTGATCAGGAACACCCAGCGCCAGCCGGCGATGTCGTAGCCGAAGACGCTGCCGAGCTTGTCGAAGTCGGCGAAGAACCCGCCGAGTACCGGGCCGAGCACGGTGGAGATACCGAACACGGCGAGGAAGTAGCCCTGATAGCGGGCGCGTTCCCGAGGCGGCACGATGTCGCCCATGATCGTCATCGCCAGCGACATCAGACCACCGGCCCCGAGGCCTTGGACCGCGCGGAACGCGGCCAGCTCGTACATCGACGTCGCGAACGCCGAGGCGATCGAACCGATGAGGAAGATCGTGATCGCCGCGATGTAGAACGGCTTGCGTCCGTAGATGTCGGACAGCTTGCCGTAGATCGGCGTGACGATCGTCGAGGTGATCAGGTAGGCGGTGGTGATCCAGGCCTGCAGGTCGAACCCGTTGAGGTCATTCGCGATGCGGACGATCGAGGTACCCACGATCGTCTGGTCGAGTGCCGCCAGGAACATGCCCGACATCAGGCCGATCAGGATCGTGACGATCTGACGGTGACTGAGCCGGGGACCGTCTTCATGGACGGCTGGCGGACTTTCTACGGTGGTGCTCACTTCAGGCCCCCTTGGCCTTCGACGCCGACGCGGGGTCGGCGAACTGTGGAGATGTTTTTTCGATGTCGTCGTTCAGCCGGTGGAACAGCGAGTTGAGGGTTTCCCAGTCCGCGTCGGACCAGCCGCCGAGTACTTCGGCGAGCCACTGATTCCGTTGCTTGCGGTTCTCCTCGAACACCCGGAGTCCTTCGGCGGTCGGTGCGAGCAGGCAGGCGCGGCCGTCTTCGGGGTCGGCCAGGCGCTCGACCAGCCCGTGCTGGACGAGGGAGCTCGACTGCCTGCTGATGGTCGAGATCTCGGAGTGCAGGAACTCGGCGAGCTTGCTGGTCCGCTGGGGCCCGACGTGGATGAGGCAGAAGAGGATCGCGTACGCGGCCCGCTCGATGCCGTCCGGCCCCTGCTTGGACACCTGGGACTTCGCCCGGTTGACCAGGCGGACGAGCCGCACGAGCTCGTGCCCGAGGGTGTCGGCCAGATCGAGGTCGGACTTCGACCTGGTGCCGGGTGTCGTGGGTGTCATGATCGTCTCTCTCGCCGGTTGCTTGGTCACTGCAACTAGTTGCCTAGAGCAAGGATGTTCCTCTCGCCGGAGCTTCGCAAGGAGAAATGACCTTGTGTGTCGGACAACACTTTAGTTGTCGCATGCAAGCACATTTATTCGTGCATGTTTGTCCGGTTCGCCCGTCTTGGGGTGCTGGGCAGGCCTTTTGCTCGCCCTGGAACAAGCCGGGCCGGTCGCGCTCTCCCTCTACGACGCCGAAGCCGGCGCGATCCTGATCTCGATCACCGCGCCGCGCGCCAAGGCGCTGGTGGACCGCATTTAGTCCTCTAGTTGCGGTACTTGCACGCGCAACTACCGCAACTAGAGGACTAAACGCGGGCGGTGGTGACGATGCCGAAACGCACCGGGCCGGCGGGGTGAAGGGAACCTTCCTCGCGTGGAATGCGGCGAAAGCGCCCTTCGCCGCGTGAGACGCGGTGGCGCCTGGCGCGGCGCGCCAGACCGCAATTAGAGGACTGAACGCGAGGGGTCAGCGCTGGATGCGGGCCGTGATCTCGTCCATCCGGTCGAGCAGGTGAGTCGGGTCCTCGCCGCCGAGCGCGGCCCGCAGGTAGAGCCCGTCGCCCACCAGGATGACCAGTTCCGCGGTCAACGGATCATCGACGTTCTCGCTGATCATGGCGTGGATCTTCTTGTTGTAGGCCTTCACGAGGTCGGCGACCCGCGGCTCGTTCAGCAGGATTCGGATCGTAGCCATGGTCGTGCGGTGCAGTGGCTTCTGCATCGTGACGTCGGTGATCGCGGTGCGCAGGTAATACAGGACCACCCCTTCGGGTGCCTTCCGTGCGCGCTCCATGTCCTCGTCCGACAGTCTCGCCAGCCGCTCCATCATGCCGTCGACCAGGGCGTCCTTCGAGCCGAAGTGGTAGAGCAGGCCGCCCTTCGACACCCCGGCTTGCGCGGCGACGGCTTCCAGGGTGATGCCACCGGGGCCCTGTTCGATGAGTATCTCCTCGTACGAATCGAGGATGCGTTCCTTCGCCGAGGGCTTCGCCATATCAATTGACTATACCGTCCGGACGGTTTATCTTCGAGTGAGACGGTAACTGTACCGTCCAGACGGTTTACCTACTTGAGGAGAGTGCGCCATGGCGGGGCGCAAGCAGTGGTCGGCGTTGGCGGTACTGGTGCTTCCGGTGCTGCTGATCAGCGTGGACATGACGGTGCTCGGGTTCGCGCTGCCGTTCCTTTCCGAGGATCTGGCGCCGACCGGTGCGGAGCAGCTGTGGATCGTCGACATCTACTCGTTCATGCTGGCGGGCCTGCTGGTCCTGATGGGCACGCTCGGCGACCGCATCGGACGCCGCAAGCTGCTGCTCATGGGTGCCGCGGCGTTCGGTGCCGCGTCGGTGCTCGCGGCGTTCTCGACCAGCGCGTTCATGCTGATCATCGCCCGGGCCCTGCTCGGGGTCGGCGGTGCGACGCTCATGCCGTCGACACTGTCGCTGATCCGTAGCATCTTCCTCGATCCCAAGCAGCGCCGGACCGCGATCGCGGTGTGGAGCGCCGGGTTCTCCGGCGGCATGGCACTCGGGCCGGTGCTCGGCGGCTGGCTGCTGGAGCACTTCTGGTGGGGTTCGGTGTTCCTCATCAACGTCCCGGTGATGCTGGTGCTGCTGGTCGTCGGACCGTTCGTGCTGCCGGAGGCGCGTGACCCGAAGCCGGGCCGCTTCGACCCGTTGTCGGCCCTGCTGTCGCTGGCCGCGATGCTGCCGGTGGTCTACGGCATCAAGCTGATCGCCGAACACGGTTTCACGTGGAAGGCCGCGGTCAGCATCCTGATCGGTCTCGCGCTCGGTGTCCTGTTCGTCCGCAGGCAGAACCGCCTCGACGAGCCGATGCTCGACCTGAAACTGTTTTCGAACCGGGCCTTCAGCGGTTCCGTCGTGACGAACATGCTCGGCGTGTTCGCCATGGTCGGCCTGCTGTTCCTGGTGCCGCAATACCTGCAGCTGGTGCTCGGGCTGACCCCGGTCGTCGCCGCGCTGTGGATGCTCCCGGCGACGGTCGCCGGTATCGCCGGCGCGCTGCTCGCGGCATGGCTCGCGAAGCGGATCCGGGTTTCCGTGCTGGTCAGCGTCGGTCTGCTGGTCGCCGCGGTCGGGTTCCTTGCGCTGACGCAGGTCTCGTCCGGCGGTGGGCTCGCGTACGTCGTGGTGTCGTTCACGCTGCTCGGGGGCGGTGTCGCCCTGTCGGAGACGCTCACGAACGACCTGGTCATTTCGGCCGCTCCGGCCGAGCGGGCCGGGGCCGCGTCGGCGATCTCCGAGACCGGATTCGAGCTGGGCGGCGCGCTCGGCACCGCCATCCTGGGCAGTGTCGCGACCGCGGTCTACCGGTCCGGCCTGCCGGAGGGCACGGCCGAGGCCGCGCGAGACACACTCGGCGGTGCCGTCGCCACCGCGCAGCAGCTCGCCCCCGCTGAGGGTCAGGCGCTGCTGGAGTCGGCTCGTGAGGCCTTCACCCAGGGTGTGCAGGTCACCGCATGGGCGGGCGTGGCCGTGCTCGTCTATACAGGTGTTCAGGCTTTCATTTTGCTAGATCGGAAGAAAAGTTCCGCAGTGCGGATCTAATCGAGCCTACGATGAGGGCATGAGCAACGACGCCTTGGTCACCCGTCTCCGCGAGCATCTCGGCAAGGCCGCGGTGCTCACCGACTCCGATGTCACGGACGCCTACTCGCGCGACATGATGCCGCTCGCCCCTGGCGGCAAGCCGCTCGCGGTGGTGCTGCCGTCCGACGTGGAAGGGGTGCAGGCCGTGGTCAGGGCCTGCGCGGAGTTCGAGGTGCCGATCGTGCCCCGCGGCGCCGGCAGTGGCCTGTCCGGTGCCGCGAACGCGATCGACGGCTGTGTCGTGCTGGTGCTGACCAAACTCGATCAGATCGTCGAGATCGACGAGGGCAACCGGCTCGCCGTCGTGCAGCCCGGCGTGGTGAACCTCGATTTCCGCAACGCGGTGGAGAAGCACGGCCTGTTCTATCCGCCGGACCCGTCCAGCTACGACTGGTGCACTCTCGGCGGCAACCTGTCCACCAACGCCGGTGGACTGTGCTGCGTGAAGTACGGCGTCACCACGGATTCCGTGCTGGGCTTGGAAGTCGTGCTCGCCGACGGGTCGCTGCTGAAGACCGGGCGCCGCACGGTGAAGGGTGTCGCGGGCTACGACCTCGCGCGGCTCTTCGTCGGCAGTGAGGGCACGCTCGGCGTGATCACGCAGGCGACCGTCGCGCTGAAACCGTTGCCGCAGCCGCCTTCCACCCTCGTCGCGGCCTTCAACAGCACGGAGGCCGCCGGTGCGGCCGTCGCGCGAGTCGTGCGCGAGGGACTGGTGCCGTCGCTGCTGGAGATCATGGACGCGACCTCCATCAAGGCCGCCGAGGCCTACCTCAAGACCGACCTCGGCACGAGCGCGGACTGCAAGGCCTTGCTGCTGGGGCAATCCGACGCAGGCGGCGAGGTCGCGCGGCGGGAACTCGCGGCGCTGGAACAGATCTGCATCGACTGTGGCGCGGACCTGGCCTACGCCACCGAGGATCTCGAAGAGGGCAAGATGCTGCTGCAGGCGCGGCGGGTCGTGCTCACCGCGCTGGAACTGTACGGCGTCTGGCTGACAGACGACGTCTGCGTGCCGCGCACCCGCATCGCCGAACTGATCGCAGGCTGCGAGCGGATCAGCGAAGAAGTGGGGTTGCGGATCGCCGTCGTCGGCCACGCCGGTGACGGCAACATGCACCCGACGATCGTCTACTCGCCCGACTCCGAAGAGGAATTCGCCCGCGCACGGAAGGCTTTCGACGCGATTCTGGAGGTCAGCCTGTCGCTGGGCGGGACGGTCACCGGCGAGCACGGCATCGGCCGGATCAAGCGCGAGTGGCTTGCCAGGGAGATCGGCGAGGTGGGCCTTCGTGTCCACCGTCAGATCAAGCAGGCCCTCGACCCGGGAAACCTCTTCAACCCGGGCTCGATGTTCTCCCTCTGAACGGCGGGTCAGTCGCGTACGCGCGGGATCTGCTGCGTCGCGTCCATGTCCACGGCCGGAGCGGCGGCGGGCGCGTGCTTCTTCTCGCGGCGCGCCTTCAGGTACTCGATCACGATCGGCACCACGGAGATCAGCACGATCAGGATGAAGATCGCGTCGATGTTGTCGCGGACGAACGGAATGTCGCCGAGCAGGTGGCCGAGCGCGGTGATCCCGGCGGCCCACAGGATGCCGCCGATGACGGTGTAGGTGAAGTACTTCTTCGGGTCCATCTTGCCGATGCCCGCGATCCAGGTGATGAACGTCCGCACGAACGGCACGAACCGCGCCAGCACGACCGCCTTCGGCCCGTGCTTCTCCAGGAAGGCGTGCGTCTGGTCGACGTACTTCTTGTTGAAGAACTTCGAGTCGGGCTTGCGGAACAGCCAGGGCCCGATCTTCCAGCCGAGGCCGTAGCCGAGCAGGTTGCCGAGCAACGCCGCGACGGTGACCAGGACGCAGACCAGCCACAACGGCGCTTCGATCGAGCCGCTCGCGATGAGCAGGCCCGCGGTGAACAGCAGGGAGTCACCGGGCAGCACCGGGAAGATGCTGCTCTCGATGAAGATGATCAGGCAGAGCACCGTGATGACCGGGACGGTCAGCCCGCTCAGCAGGTGCATCGGGTCCAGCCACTCCGGCAGGAGGCCCATCGTCGTCACGTTGTTCTGCGCCAGGATCACACCAAAACGGTACAGGGTGACGCTGAGTGCCTTGACCCGACGGCTGAGGGCGGTTCAGATCAGCGTGAGCAGCCCGACCACTGAACCGGCGGCCAGCCCCAGCAGTACAGCCAGCAGCAATACCCAGTACGCGGGCAACGGCGCGCTTCCGGGCGAAGGCGCCGGAGGTGGCGTCGGACGCTCCGCCAGCCTGGCCGTTTCCGCGTCCTCCAGCGCGACGCGCTCCCGTTCGAGCGAGCCGGCACCGGCACCGGAGAGCAGTCCGTACTGCAGCGGCAGCTCGTGTTGCCCGGTGGACGGCTCAGGGGCCTCCGCGTCGTTCGGATCACTCTTGGTGTCCGATTTGACCGGGTTCTCGACGGAAGCCTCAGTGATCCGTTCCGCCGAAGGGGCGAAAACGGCCTGAGCGCGCAGAGCGTCGGCTAGGAGTTTCTCCGGGTCCTTGGGCTCGCTCATCCGGACTCCTCTCGCCGCTACCCGTCGCTGACCGACACACCGCCTTCGACCGCACCGCTCAGTGGGGCCGTGGCGCTCAATGTAGCCGCAGCCTCGTCCTTGACCCACTCGCCCTGGCGCAGCACCTTGGCCGGTCGAAGGTCGCGGTCGAGCACGACGACGTCGGCCGCGAGCCCGGCGCGCAGCGACCCGGTGCGGTCGGCGATGCCGAGCAGTTCGGCGGGCCGTCCGGAGGTCGCGCGGACGGCGTCGAGCAGGTCGATACCCGCGCCGCGGACCAGGTTGCGGAAGGCCGCGTCCATGGTCAGCGTGCTGCCCGCGAGCGAGCCGTTCCCGGCCAGCGTGGCGACACCGTCGCGGACGTCGACCTCGAGGCGGCCGAGGATGTAGCTGCCGTCGGCGGCGTCGGTGGCCGACATGGCGTCGGTGATGAGCACCGTCCGGCCCTTGCCGGCGTGGTGCGCGGCCAGCCGCAGCACCGTCGGGTGCACGTGGACGAGGTCGCAGATCAGTTCGACGGTGACGCGTTCGTCGTCGAGGAGGGCACCGATCGGGCCCGGCTCGCGGTGGTGGAGGGGCCGCATGGCGTTGAAGAGGTGCGTGGCGACGGAAGCGCCCGCGTCGATCGCGGGGATGATCTGGTCCTCGACGCCGTCGGTGTGCCCGATGGCGGCGATGACGCCCGATTCGGCCAGTTGCCGTACCGCCTTGATCCCGCCGTGGAGTTCGGGGGCGAGGGTGACCATCCGGATTTCGCCGCGGCCCGCGCCGAGCAGCGCGTTGACCGTCGCCGTGTCCGGCTCGATCAGGGTCGCCGGGTCGTGTGCCCCGCAGCGCGCCTTCGAGATGAAGGGTCCTTCGAGGTGAATTCCGGCAAGTTCACCCTCTTGGACCAGCTCTCGCAGGGCCGCGATCTGGTCCCTGAGCACCGGAATGGGGTCCGAGACGAGGCTGCCGAGCATGGTCGTGGTCCCGTGTCGCCGATGCGCGCGCACCGCGCGGAACAGCTCCTCGGGATTCCCGCTGGAGAACGACCCGCCCCCACCGCCATGGCAGTGGGTGTCGATGAAGCCGGGCACCACCAGGCACCCGTCTACAGGGACGCGGTCGATGTCCGGGGGTGTCCCGGTACCGACTTGGACGATCTTGCCGCCGGCGATAGCCAGCCAGCCGTCGTCGAGTACACGGTCCGGGGCGACGACCCGGCCGCCCACGATCACGAAATCTCCGGCGCCTCTCACGCCCCCCAGCATATATTGGTCTGGACCAGGCATGGCGGCACAACCCAGCGCTCGAGATCGAAGCCGGGTGTCAGTTCGGCGACTGCATCGCTTTCTGCAGTGCCTCCAGCGCCCGGCTGGCGGTTGACTTCACGGTACCTTTCGAAATACCGGCGGCCTCGGAAATCTCGGCCTCACTCAGCCCACCGTAGTAACGGAGCACCAGAACTTCGCGCTGACGGGGCGGCAGTTTGGACAAAGCGCTCACCACGGCCTGATGTTCACTCGACAGCATGGCGAGGCTTTCGGCCGAACGCGCGTTGACGGCGTGCGGCGCGACGTACTCGCGAGCTGTCTTGCGGCGGCGCAGCACACTGCGTGATCCGTTGACCACCGCGGTGCGCAGATAGCCGACGGCCGCGGCGGCGTCCCGCAGCTTTCCCCAGTTGCGGTGCAGCCCGGTGAACGCCTCCTGGACGACGTCCTCGGCCGTGGCCGGTTCGTCCACGAGCAGGATGGCCAGCCGGACGAGCCGCATCCGATGCTGGCGATAGAGATCCTCAAGGGTCAGCGGTGCCGCAGGCGGCGGTGGCGTGACCGGTCCGTCCATGGTGCGCAGATGGCCGAGGGTCACCTCGACACTGCGTTCCGCGTTGCCCTCGAGCATGTACCCCTACCTGTTCATTTACCCCTTTGAAGCACAACCTGTGCGTGGCGCGCGATCAGCGTATCGGGTCGGGCGGGACCTCTGCCTGATCGGATCCTGAGAACGCCTTCCGGAGTCGGATAGCGTCTGGGACGGCACTGTTGAAGCGATCTTGGGAGACGTCGATGGCCTGGTTCCTGGTGGAGATCCGGTACGTACGGGAGAAGTTGGAGGATGTGCGTCCCCGGCACCGGGAATTCCTCTCCGGCCTCGCCGACCAGGGCGTTGTCGCGCTCGGTGGGCCGCTGGGAGACGACTCCGGTGGCATCTCGCTCTACCAGGCGGCCGACGAGACCGCGCTGAACGAGATCATCGACCAGGATCCATACCACCTGGAAGGCGTTGTCGCGGAGCGCACCGTCCGCGAGTTCAAGCCGGTGATCGGGGCCTGGCTGCCGCGGGAATCCTGACCTGTCAGAGATCGAGGGTGACCGGCTCGCGTTCGACGCAGATCCGGACGCGGTCGCCGGTCACCGTCGGCAGCTCGCAGGTCCCGCAGAACCCCTGGCGGCACGAATACGCGATACCGGGCACGGTTTCGCGAAGGACGTCGAGTGTCGTCCGGTCGGCGGGCACGTCCAGTGTCACGCCGCTGCGGGCCAGTTCGACGCGGAACGGCCGGCCGCCGACGATCGGCGGCGTCGAGAACCGTTCGAAGAACACCGGTCCGGACGTCCGCAGCGCCGCGTCCGTCCGGACGCCGACGATCATCGGAATCGGGCCGCAGCAGTAGATCGGGGCACTCTTTTCTGCCCCTTCGAGCAGTTCCGCGCCCGAGGCGGGGATCCCGTACTCGGTGTCCGGACGGATCCGGACACGACCTTCGAATTCGGACAATTCCTCCAGGAACGGCATCGAAGCCCGGTCGCGGCCGGTGTAGACCAGCCGCCAGTCCGCGCCGGAGGCCGCCGCCTGTCGCACCATCGGCAGGATCGGCGTGATCCCGATACCGCCCGCGACGAACAGGTAGGCGGGGCTCGCGACGAACGGGAACGCGTTGCGCGGGCCGCGCACCGTGATCCGCGTGCCCTTTTTCAAAGCGTGCACCGCCGTCGATCCCTCACCGAGCAGCCGGACGCCGACGCGGTAGGCCGAGCGGTCGTCCGGGTCGCCGCACAGGGAGTACTGCCGGACCAGCCCCGGCCGCGGTGAGAGGTCGACGTGCGCGCCGGGCCGCCACCGGGGCAGCGGTTCGCCGTTTTCGTGCACCATGCGCACGCTGACCACGCCTTCGGCCTCGACGCGGACGTCATCGACGATCAGCGGGAGATCGCGATCGACGGCGGACACCGGAGGACGACGGCGTCCGCTTACCCCACTGAGCCTGCGGTACAGCGCGACGACACCGGTCAGCGACGCCATCACGTGGTCGGTCCGCCCGCTGCCGTCGAGCCGCAGCGGTCGCGTCATCGTGGATGGTCGGCCGCCAGCGCGGCCGGTGAGCCCGCGAGGTACGCGACAGCCTGATCGGTGTCGCCGGTTTCGCCTGGATGATAGGACTTCCGGAAGTACGGCCGGATCTCACGCCGCAACTGCTTGCCTGAGGGCAGAAGCCCGAGTTTCGCCACTCGCAGATATGTCTTGAAACTTGTCTTGCCCGGCCTGGTCGGGTCGTTCTTCATGAGGAACCTGGTGCCGCGCAAGAAGACCCACGCGAGCACCGGGGTCACCACGAGCATGCTGCGCACGCGACGCCCGTAGCGGCCGTCGAGGTGCATGAACAGGTCGAACGCCACAGAGCGGTGCTCGACCTCTTCGGCGCCGTGCCAGCGCAAGAGATCCAGCATCGTCGGGTGCGCGTTCGCGTCGTCCAGTTCCTTGGCGTCGAGGATCCATTGGCCGAGGAACGCGGTGTAGTGCTCGATCGCGGCGACGATCGCGAGCCGTTCGATCAGCCACTCTTCCCGCCGTTCGGCGGAAAGCGCACGATCGCCGAGCAGGCGGCGGAACATCCACTCCATCTGCGCGATGTACGGCCGCACGGTGACGCCCGACGCTTCGAGGTGTTCGGCGGCACCGTCGTGCGCCTCGGCGTGCATGGCCTCCTGGCCGATGAAACCGAGGACGTCCTCCTTGAGCCGTTCGTCGCGGATCAGCGGCACGGCCTGCTTGAACACCTCGACGAACCAGCGTTCGCCCTCCGGCAGCGCCAGGTGCAGCACGTTGATCGTATGCGTCGCCTGCGGCTCGCCGGGGATCCAGTGCATCGGCAGCGACGCCCAGTCGAACTCGACGTCACGCGCGTGCAGGACGATTTGCTCGTGGTCTTCTTGCCGAGCGGTCATGACGCCCGCCCGCTGAGTTCGTAGTCGGTCGCGTCGACCTTGCGGGTCTGGAGCCAGTAGCGCCAGGTGAAGCCGGGCCAGATCGTCCGGTTGACGCCCTTCGCGTCGAGATACCAGCTCTTGCAACCGCCCTGGGTCCACACCCCCTTGACGAGCTTTTCCTGGATCTCGCGCTGGAACTTCTCCTGCACGCCGGGCCGCACGTCGAGCGCCGCGGCGCCGCGCGAGTCCGCGAGCCTGATCGCGTCGACGACGTACCGCGACTGCGATTCGATCATGAACACTACGGAGTTGTGGCCCAGCGCGGTGTTCGGGCCGAGGAGGAAGAAGAGGTTGGGGAAGCCGGAGACGCTGATCCCCTTGTGCGTGCGCATCCCCTCGGTGGCCCACTCCTTGGCGAGGTCGCGGCCGTCGATCCCGGTGATGTCCAGGTATTCCAGGGCATCCGTGACCTTGAAACCGGTGCCGTAGATGATCGCGTCGACCTCGTGCTCGACGCCGTTCCCGTCGACGACGCTGTGCGCCTTGACCTCGCGGACACCATCGGTGTTGACGTCCACATTGGACCGGCCGATCGCCGGGTAGTAGTCGTTGGAGATCAGCACCCGCTTACAGCCCATGGTGTAGTCGGGGGTGATCTTCTTGCGCAGCGCGGGATCCTTGACGCCCTTGCCGATGTGGCGCTTCGCGATCACCTGGCCGGCCTTCATCATCGCGGGGTGGCCGTTGAAGCCGATCGCCCGCGCTTCGAGGAACCAGTAGAGCGCGTTGCGGTAGAGCCGCTGTACGCCGGGGACGCGGCGGAACGCGGTCTTGGCCCAGCCGGGCATGGCGTGGTCCGGCTTCGGCATGATCCACGGCGGCGTGCGCTGGAACAACGTCAGCTCGCTGACCTCGGGGGCGATCTCCGGCACGAACTGGATCGCGCTGGCGCCGGTGCCGACCACGGCGACCTTCTTGCCGCGCAAATCGTATTCGTGGTTCCACTGCGCGGAGTGCCAGGTCTGGCCCTTGAACTTCTCGATCCCTGGCAGCTTGGGGACCTGCGGGATGTGGAGGCCGCCGACGCCGGAGACGACGAACCGGGCCTCGATCGTCTTGCCCGCCTTGGTGTGGACATGCCAGCGGCGCGAGGTCTCGTCCCAGTCGGCGCCGGTGAGTTCGACGCCGAACCGGATCCTGTCCCGCAGCCGGTACTTGTCGGTGACGTCCTTGAGGTACTGGAAGATCTCCGGTGCCGGCGAGAACGACCTCGACCAGTCAGGATTCTGCTCGTACGAGAACGAGTACATGTGGGACTGCACGTCGCAGGCGCAGCCGGGGTACGAGTTGTCGCGCCACGTACCGCCGACTTCGTCCGCCTTCTCCAGGATCACGTAGTCGGAGATCCCGGCCTTTTCGAGCTGGATGGCCTGGCCGAGCCCGGAGAATCCGGTGCCCACGATCACGACCTTGAATCGCTCGGTCATTCTGCGCCCTCCGTGTCGCGGCTCTCTTGCGCAGATGACGTTACCGGAAGTAACAGTTACTTTCTAGTACGACTTACCGGTCAGTATGTTCCGCCGAGCTTCGAGTGGTCCCAGCTCACGATCTTGGTCGGGGTGAAGATCAGCCCGATTCGCTTCGCGGCCTGCTTGGCGATGAAGCCGGCGAGCTCGTCTGGCACCGGCTCACCGGGCTTCGCGCCCGCGTACCGCTGGGTCAACGTGATACCCATCTGGGTGACCATGAGCGTGTCGGTGACGACCTCGACGTCGGCCTCGATGGAGATCCCGCGGAGCTTGTCGTAGGTGTCGCCGTCCTCGATGAGCACGGTGGCACGCGGGTCGCGTTCCAGGTTCTTCGCCTTCTGGGACGAGCCGTATGTCCAGGTCGCGATGCCCGACCCGTGGGGGTAGTACCAGAGCGGGGCGAGATGGGGGCGGCCGTTGGGGCCGATCGTCGCGACGTTGATGACTTTCTGCTCGTCGAGATACACGGTGAGCTCATCGGGTGTCATGCGGATCTGGTCGCGACGCGACATAGGTGGTCAGCCCTTCTTCGTAGCCGCCCGGCCTGCCTGACCGGTTATCGAAGATTCGTACGCGCCACGCTGCTCGATGTCCACGAGCGCGGCCGCGTCCGCCTTCTTGATCCGGCTCTTCGCGCCGAGCTCGATGATCGGCGGCAGGAACGCGCGGATCAGCTTGAGCCCGCCGACCCAGCGCGGGACGTGGATGGTGCGGGCGCGCTTGTTGACCCCGGTCTGGAGGAGGTCGAGCGCGACGGACAGCGGGTAGGTCTTGCCGAGCAGGCCGGGCATCCCGGTGCGGAGCTTGCCGAAGACCGGGTGTTTGTCGGCGCTTTCGACGAGGTCGGTGCGGATCCAGGTGGGGTGCGCGACGCCGACCTGCACACCGAGGTGGGCGACTTCGGCGCGGAGGCTGTTGGAGAACGCCTCGACGCCCGCCTTCGCGGCGGCGTAGTTGGCCATGCCGGGAGCGTGGGTGATCGCGGCCAGCGAGGAGATCGCGAGCAGGTAGCCCTTGCGCTCGATGACGTGCGGGATCGTGACGCGGAAGGTGCGCCAGACACCGAGGAGGTCGACCTCGATGACCTTCTCGAAGGCGGCCGGATCCACCGACCGGACGAAACCGGAGGTCGCGATGCCGGCGTTCGCGATGACGATGTCGATCCCGCCGAAGTGCTCGACGACACCGGCGGTGGCCCGCTCGAGGTCGTCCCAGCTGGTGACGTCGGCTTCCCAGGCGTGGGCGGCGGGGCCGATCCTGTCGGCGACCACCTGCTGTTCCTTGGCTTCGATGCCGACCAAGGCGACCTTCGCGCCCTGCGCGGCCAGGCGTTCGGCGAGTCCCGCGCCGATGCCCCTCGCGGCGCCGGTGATCAGGACGACCTTGCCGTTCACGCTGTTCTTGGCCACGTTGCCTCCTCGTCCGAGCCCTACGGCTTTTCGGACGGTACCTCAACCTACCCGGAGTAAGCTACCCGCAAGTAAGTCCGCGTTTCGTCCTCTGGTTGCGGTAGTTGGTAGTGCGAACTACCGCAACCAGAGGACGAAACGCGGGGGTTTCAGCGCGAGGCGGCGGTGAGGGCGTCGACCTCGTCGGCGGTGAGGGCGAGGTCGGCCGCGGGCAGGAGGTCGTTCAGCTGCTCGACCGAGCGCGCGCTCGCGATGGGCGCGGTGACGGTCGGCCGCGCGAACAGCCACGCCAGCGAGACCGCCGCGACCGAGACGCCACGGTCGGCCGCGATCGCGTCCAGCGCGGCGAGGACACGCTCTCCGCGTTCGTCCAAATAGGACGAAGCTCGGGCAGCGCGCGGGCTGTCGCCGATGGCGTCCTTCGAGCGGTACTTCCCGGCGAGGAAACCCTTGGCCAGCGCGAAATACGGCAGGATGGTCAGGCCTTCGCGCTCGACCGTCGGCGCCAGTTCGGTCTCGTAGTCCCGCTCGACGAGGTTGTAGTGCGGCTGCAGGACGGTGTACTTCGCCAAGCCTTCACGGTCCGAAATGGACAGTGCATCGGACAGTCGTTCGGCGGAGTAGTTCGACGCCGCGATGTAGCGAACCTTGCCCGCGCGCACGAGTGCGTCGAAGGCCCGCAGCGTCTCTTCGATCGGGGTCTCCGGATCGTCGATGTGCGCGTAGTAGAGGTCGATGTGGTCGGTCTGAAGCCGTCGAAGCGAGTCTTCGGCCGCCGCCGCGATGTTGGCCGCGGACAGGCCTTTCCGCTCGTCCCACATGCCGGTCTTGGTCGCGATGACGACGTCGTCGCGACGGCCCCGGTTGGTCAGCCAATTGCCGATGATCGTCTCGGAGCCACCCTTGGAGTACAGGTCGGCGCTGTCGACGAAGTTGCCGCCCGCCGCCGTGTAGGCGTCGAGGACGGCGAAAGACTGCTGCTCGTCCGCGGTCCAGCCGAAGACGTTCCCGCCGAGGTTGATCCCCCGGACGTCGAGGTCGGTGTTGCCGAGTTTCGCCATGTCCCGAACTTAAGGGAAGACATCGGCAGGGGTTGGTGTTAGCTCGGATCATGGGACTCGAACTCGGCAGAATCGGTATCTGGCAGCTCGAAGGCGTGCTCACCCCCGAGCTCGCACGCGAGGTGGAAGAACTCGGCTACGGCGCCATCTGGATCGGCGGCTCGCCGTCCGGCGACCTCGCGAAGGCGGAGGAACTCCTCGACGCGACGAAGTCGATCAAGGTGGCCACCGGCATCGTCAACATCTGGAAGGACGACGCGGCCACGGTCGCGGAGGCGTACAAGCGCGTCGCCGCGAAGCACCCGGAGCGCTTCCTGCTCGGTGTCGGCGCCGGGCACCCGGAGCACACCGCGGAGTTCAAGAAGCCGTACGTCGCGCTCGTCGAGTACCTCGACGCTCTCGACGCCGCCGGAGTGCCCGTCGAAGGCCGCGCGCTGGCGGCTCTCGGCCCGAAGGTGATCAAACTCGCAGGAGACCGCACGGCGGGGGCCCACCCGTACCTGATGACGCCGGAGCACACGCGTCAGGCGCGCGAGATCCTCGGCGAGGGACCGCTGCTGGCGCCTGAGCAGAAGGTCGTCCTCGAGACCGATCCGGCGAAGGCCCGCGCCGTCGGCCGGAAGTCCGTGGCGTTCTACCTCGGCCTGGTCAACTACACGAACTCCCTGCGCAAACTCGGTTTCACCGACGGGGACCTGGCAGGCGAAGGCAGCGACAAGCTGGTCGACGCGCTGGCCGTCCACGGCGACGCGGAGGCCGTCGCCCGTGGTGTCACCGCGCATCTCGAGGCCGGGGCGGACCACGTGAACATCCAGGTACTGAACTCCGACCCCCTGCCGGTCTACCGGGCGCTCGCCGGCGTCCTGCTCTGACGCGACGGCTGTAGGCACCTCCCGGCCGACCTCGTACGATGCGGCCGAGAGGTGCACCAGCCTGCTTCGAGGAGGAGTAAACGATGCCCATCGCCACCCCCGAGGTCTACGCGGAGATGCTCGACCGGGCGAAGGCGAACGAATTCGCCTACCCGGCCATCAACGTGACCTCGTCGGAGACCCTGAACGCCGCGATCCGCGGGTTCGCCGAGGCGGAGAGCGACGGGATCATCCAGTTCTCCACCGGCGGCGCGGAGTTCGCGTCCGGCCAGAAGGTCAAGGACATGGTGACCGGTTCGGTCGCGCTCGCCGAGTTCGCCCAGGTCGTGGCCGCCAAGTACGACGTGAACGTCGCGCTGCACACCGACCACTGCCCGAAGGACAAGCTCGACGGCTTCGTCCGCCCGCTGATCGACATCTCGGCCGAGCGGGTCAAGAACGGCCGGAACCCGCTGTTCCAGAGCCACATGTGGGACGGCTCCGCGATCGACCTCGACGAGAACCTCGAGATCGCGCAGGAACTGCTGGCCAAGGCCGCGGCCGCGAACATCATCCTCGAGGTCGAGATCGGCGTCGTCGGCGGCGAGGAAGACGGCGTCGAGGCCGAGATCAACGAGAAGCTGTACACCGCCGAGGGCGACTTCCTGAAGACGATCGACGCGCTCGGTTCCGGCGAGAACGGCCGCTACCTGCTGGCCGCGACCTTCGGCAACGTGCACGGCGTCTACAAGCCCGGCAACGTGAAGTTGCGCCCGGACGTGCTCAAGGGCGGACAGGAGGCGGCGTCGAAGAAGCTCGGCCTCCCCGCCGGCTCGAAGCCGTTCGAGCTGGTCTTCCACGGCGGTTCCGGTTCGCAGCCGGAGGAGATCCGCGAGGCGGTGTCCTACGGCGTCGTGAAGATGAACGTCGACACCGACACGCAGTACGCCTTCACGCGTCCGATCGCGGAGCACTTCTTCAAGAACTACGACGGCGTCCTGAAGATCGACGGCGAGGTCGGCAACAAGAAGGTCTACGACCCGCGTAGCTACTTGAAGGCCGCCGAGACGGGCATGGCCGCTCGCATCGTCGAGGCCGCTCAGTCGCTGGGTTCGGCGGGCAACAAGCTCTCCTGACCCTCGCGGAAACCCGTGGAGGCCTCCTTGCCACCCTGAAGGTCAGGGGCTCGGCAAGTCGCTGATCCGGGCTTTTCATCGCTAGTGCCCGCAAGGGCCGAGCGGGGAGGATTTGGGACGTTCACCGTCCGAAATCCTCCCCGCTCGGGGGCATGTCCGTGAACATCGGTCGATGCGGCTCCGCAACCGGCATGACCCCGCGACGATGAGCCGCCCGACCTGCAAGACCTCGACTCTGCCGAGACCCTGAGCCTCACGGACCCAGACCTCAGCCTGCCGGAAGCTCTGTGCGGCTCCGGCGTTTCTCCAGCCGCGAGTTCACCGCCCGCGTCCCCGGCCCGGCGGCGGCCCACAACGCGCCGACCCCGACCAGGCAGACCGCGGCCGTCCAGTAGGCCACCGGCGGCGCCGACTCCGTATGCGCGTCGCCGAGGATCCATGGCCGGAACTGCGACTGCACCCACAGCATCCCGTAGCCGAACGCCGTCACCAGCAGCGCGCCGACCCCCGCCGTCAGCAGCGGATGCCCTCGGCCGATGCGGAACGCCAGGTCGACCGCGAGCCCGACGGCGAGCAGGTAGAACGGCACGACCGAGATCGGGAAGCCCATCCCGAGTAGCAGCGGCCACATCACCAGCCGGTAACCGAGATAGGCCGCCGCGACCGTGGTGCCCGCCCAGCGGAAACCGGTCGTGTACCGCGCGAGCGCGAAGATCAACGCCATCACGCCGATGCCCCACAGCGGGTAGACCCAGTCGTCGATCGGCATCGTGAAGTACTCGACGGCCACCCGGTCGACCGGGTGCCCGATCTGGCTCGCGGCGAAGTTCAGCAGTTCGGGCTCCGCCTCGGGCGTGCCGCGCTCCCAGGCGCGCAGGCCGAGGATGCCGTACTCCTGCTGACCGTTCGGGAAGAAGGTGTTCTCGAGGAAGAACGCCCACAGTCCGATGAGGACACCGGTGCGCGTCCGGCCGGGCTTGGCGTACTTCAGCCAGCCCATGATCACGCCCGCCTGCATGATGCCCGTGCCGATGTAAAGCATCATGTGCGACGGGCTCCACGCGGTCAGGTCGAGGCCGTTGACGCGGTGGTTGATGACGTCCAGCGGCGCCGCGATGAGGAACACCACGAGCCCGATCTGCATCAGCCGCAGCGAGCGTCGATCGGCGCCCATCCCGGTGTAGCTGTGGATCGCGACCAGCACCATGATGATCACGGTGCCGACGGTGTTGATCAGGTGCGGCGGGGCGAGGTCGTCCCGGAGCCACATGAAATGCCACGACATGTCCCAGGACGAGCCCACCAGTTTGAAGGCGAACGCGGCGAGCCACATGCCGTAGCAGAAGTTCAGCACCCAGTCCGGTGTCGCCTGTCCTGGCGCGCCACGGTGCCAGTGCAGCTTGAAGAACAGCCTCGTCTTCGCGATCGGACTGCGGGGGATGACACCCGGCGAGAGGTCCCCGGTCACTTCTGTCGCCTTTGTCATGCCCGACATCTTCCCTGCTCCAGGTCACGGGATGGGCAATTGGGGTCGAAAATCGGGGTTCACCCGTAGGGGTGGCGGATTTGCGGCCGGCGCGCGAAGCGGGGCAAGGTGTGCCGCCATGATGCCGAAACGACTTGTCGCGGCGGTCCTCGTCGCCGCTCTGGTGCTGGCCGGTGGGGGCATTCTCGTCAGCCTGTTCTTCTGATCACAGCACGATGTGAAGTCTCCGTCGGGCGCAGGGCGCCCTTCGGAGACCGTGTCGGCACAATGGCCTGCATGACGAACCTCCTCGGCCCCCAGCCGACGCACCTTCCCGAGCACACCGCCGCGCAGGCGGCGCTGGACGCCGGGAGCGACCCGGCCGCCGTCGCCGCCGAACACCCCGACTACAGCGAGGCCTGGGCTTCGCTCGCCGAGAAGGCGTTCGACGCAGGCGAGACCGTCGCCGCCTACGCGTACGCCCGCACCGGTTACCACCGCGGCCTCGACCAGCTTCGCCGCGCGGGCTGGAAGGGACACGGACCGGTGCCGTGGGCGCACCGCCCGAACCAGGGCTTCCTGCGTTCCCTCGCCGTCCTCGGCAAGGCCGCCGGCAAGATCGGCGAGTCCGAGGAGTACGACCGCTGCAGGACCTTCCTCAGCGACTCGGACCCCGCCGCCGCGGAGGCGACCGGCCTCAAGTGACGTGAGATGACCGGAACTTTCCTTGCAAAATTTGCAAGGAAAGTTCCGGTCATCACATCGGTGGCCCTAGAACAACCCGCAGTTCCCGAAGGCGGGCAGCCCCGCGAAGCGACCCTCAAGCCAAGCGAAAGCCTCTGGGAACGCCCGGATCGCCCCGCCGACGTGCGTCGGAACCAGCGAAGTCGAGAACTGCACCTTCGCACCCTTCGCGCACCACGAGCGCGCCATGGTCCGCCCCTGCGCGTAGGGCACGATGTCGTCGAGTGCACTGTGGACGACCAGCGTCGGCGCGCCCGGTTTCCGCGCTCCGATGAGCTGCTCGTCGACCCGCGCCTTGAACGGCTCTTCGCCGAGGTACGCGGTCAGCGGCCTGCCGTCCTTGGTCAGGGTCTTCGACTGCGTGAACGCGTGCCCGAAGATCGCGCCAACGGTGCACTCCTGCTTGACCTTCTCGAACGCTTCGACGCCCTTCGCGTTGAGCAGGGTCGGGATCTTCAGCTCCGGATACGCCGCGTCCATGCTGACCAGCGTGAACCCGAGGAACCCGAAGGCGTAGTGCCCGTCGATGTTCTTGCCGACCTCGGCCAGGTTCGCCGGGACGGCGCCCGCGTACGAGCCCTTCAGCTTGAGTTCGGGCGCGTACGACGGCTGCAGTTCGGCCGCCGACGCCGACGCCCCGCCGCCCTGCGAGTAACCCGCGGTCGCGACCGGGCCGCTGTCCGGCAGGTTCGCTTCGGGCAGGCGCTGTGCCGCGCGGATCGAGTCGAGGACGGCGTTGCCCTCTGCGACGCGGTTGACGTACGTGTGAACGCCAGGAGTGCCGAGGCCCTCGTAGTCGGTGACGACGATGCCGTAGCCGCGAAGCAGCAGCCCGGCGATGAAGGGCCCTTCGTACTCCATGCCCGCGGAGAGGGCCTTCGACGGCGCGCACTGGTCGCCGACGCCCTGCGTCCCGGCCGCGTAGCCGATGAGCGGCCGCTCGCCGGGCCCGTTCCACGCCTTCTTCGGCGTGAGGACGGTGCCGGTCACGGCGTTGGGCCTGCCGTGGGTGTCGGTGCTGCGGTACATGATCCGTTGAACGTTCGCGTCGGCCTTGATGAGTTTCACGGGATCGACGTAGAACGTGGACGGTTCGTGCCGGATGATGTCGCCGGGAACACCCGCGGGCAACGGCGACGGGGGATCGTAGAAGGACGGGGCGGCGACGGCCTGCTGTGCCCCGAAGGTCAGCAGGGCCGCGATGGTGGCCGCTGAGACGGCTGCGGACACACCGCGCCGGGATCCTGGACGCATGCTTGCTCCTCGTTGAGCACAAACATTTTCGACAGAGATGTCGAAAAAGAGAGTCAGTGAGGTGGCGCATAATGTCAAGTCCGGCGCCGAGAGGAAGACCGCGCAAGCTCCCGCTCGGTGAGCAACGCGCCAGGGTGCTGACTTCGGCGGCCGGTGTCTTCGCCGCGCACGGCGCGCAGGCCGCGACGATCGAGCAGATCGCCCGGCGCGCGGGGGTGTCCCGTCAAGCCGTCTACGAGCAGTTCAGCGACCGTACGACACTGTTCGCGCAGGTCGTGGCGGATATCGAGGAGCGGGCCTTCGAGGCGATCGGCGCGCCCGCCCTCGACCTTTCGCAGCCTGAACTCCGATCTTGGGCGCGCGGCAACTACGCCAACATGTTCGCCTTCGTCGCGGCGAACCCCGACGCGTTCCCGGTGCTGCGCGAGGCGGAACGCATGGGCGATCCGGCCCTCACCCGGCTGCGGGAGCGGCTCGCGGGTGTCTACACCGAGGCGAGCCGTCAGCGCTGGGCGCGCCACGGCGTCGACTCTGGCCGTGCGGACAAGGCCCTGGTCACCTTGTTCTTCGCGATGACCGAAGCACTCGTCCAGGCGAGCTGGGACGGCGAGCCGCCCGACGCGGACGCGCTCATCGACCTGCTCACCGAATTCACCGTCGGCGGCGTGGTCCGCCTCAGGACCGAGGCCGCCGACGTGATGGAACGGTTGCGTTAAGCCGCGACGGCCTCCAGAGACTTTTCAGCCTCTTCGGCGACCGCCGCCAGGTCCGGTGAGGACACGACGCGGTTGCGTCCGTTGCGTTTCGCCGCGTAGACGGACGCGTCGGCCGAGGCCATGACCTCGTCGATCGTCCGGCCGTCGAGCGGGAATGCCGCGACGCCGACCGACGCCGTCCGCTGCTCGATGACCACGTGGTTGCCCTCGTTGTCCTGAGTCCTGATGACCATTTCGCTGATCCGCTGCCGGATGCGCTCGGCGACCGCGACGGACTCCTGCTTCGAAGACGAGGTCAGGAGTACGACGAACTCCTCACCGCCGAAGCGGCCGGCGAGGTCCTGCGCCCGGGTTTCGCCCTTGACCAGCGCCGCGACGCCCTTGAGCACGTCGTCGCCCGCCAGGTGGCCGTAGGTGTCGTTGATGCTCTTGAAGTGGTCGAGGTCGATCATCAGCGCGCCGAACTGGCCGTTCTCGCGCTCGGCGCGCGCGACCTCGCGGACGGCGCCCTGCTGCCAGGTGGTGGCGTTGAGCAGCTGGGTCTTCTGGTCGGTGGTGGCGAGTTCTTCGAGCTGCTTGATCAGCACCGAACGCTGCAGCAGGTACAGCGGCAGGAAGACGAGCAGCACGAGCACCGGCTGCTGAGGTAGCACGGCGAGCACCAGCGCGCCGATGCAGACCGTCGACGCTTCGAGGATGTTGTCGTCCCACGAACCGAGGAGCGTCTGGATCGTCGCCTTCTTCGGCGCCGCGAAGTACAGCCCGGTACCGGTGAAGACGGCGTTCATCAGGAAGAAGGCGAGGCTCGCGGCGCAGATCGACGTCACCGACGCCACGTCGGCGCCGACGACCTGCACGGCCGCCCAAGCGGCGAAAGCGGTCAACGTCATGGAGGTGGCGTTCGCCACAGTTCGGTGGGGGTTGACCGTGCGAAGGCCTGCCCAACTGCGATATCCGAGGTGAAGATAGATCACGGTCACGAGAAGTGCGGTCAACTGGGGCGGCAGCAGAATCGCGCCGGGCAGCACCCAGACCGAGGTCATGTTGATGTGCGGGGTGACGCTCATGCTGCGCCTCTGCCGCTCGATCCGGCGGGTCGCCTCGGTGTGGGCGATGGCGAGCCCCGCGAGCAGGAAACACAGCAAGACCTGCGAAGACGTGATGGCGATGGATGTGGCGAAGACCCCCGTCAGTGCCAGCATCGTCGCCACGGACAGCCCGGTGTAGGCGATCCAGTGCTCAGGCCTCTTCCACAGCTCCCACGTCGCTACCGTGAGAGCCGAACGATGTCCAGCGCGTTCCTCCGATGTGATCATCTTTCCCCCTGACTCTTGCGTCATTCTCCGAAACCCCCTACTTACGGACAGCTTCTACCGACTTGCGGGCTGTCGACAAGGGCCCTAGGTGTGTACTTTTCTCTGAGTGGTCGAGGGAAAGGTGCCAGCGATGGCCGGTAGGGATCAGTGAACTGGGGCGTGCGCCAGATGGCCGCGCGATCGGGCCGGCGCGTGGAACACCTCAATGTTCCGCGCGTGCGGCGTCTTTTTCCTGCCACCGTTCCGGATCACCGTTGAGGTTCCGCCCCCAGCTCAGCGCGAGCGGGATCGTCAGCACCAACCCCGCAAGCCCGAAGAGGCCGACCGTCGACTGCGGGCCGACCTGATCCGCCAGGACGCCGCCGATCAGCGGGCTGACGCCCATCGTCGTGGTCAGACCGGTGTTCGACAGTCCCATCACCTGTGCCCGGCTCTCGTCCGGCACGGCCAGCGTCAGTGACGCCGTCGCCTGCATCAGCGCCACCGTGCCGAAGCCGCCGCAGACCACGAACAACACGATCGACGACAGCGGACCCGGTTGCAGGAAGCAGAACAACAGCGGGACCGCGGTCAAGGCCGAAAGCGGCCCGATCAGTTTCGGTCTGACGTGCGCCGGCACCCAGCGCGAGTAGATGAACGCGCCGATCACGCTGCCGATGGGGTCGGCGGCCAGCAACAGGCCGATGACTTCGGGGCCGCCGCCCGACGAGGCGACATAGGGCGCCGCGATGCCCTCGTACACCGGCAGCAGGCCCATCAGCCAGGTGAACAGCAGCAACGAGCGTAGTCCCGAGCTGGCGAAGACGATCTTCCCGCCCGAGCCGATCGACGCGAAGAACGACTTGCGCTTCTCGCCCGTCGCCGCGGCGGGGCGGGCGGCCAGTCCCAGCCGGACGAACAGCGCCGAGATCAGGAACGTGATCGCGTCCAGCGCGAGGGCGATCTGGGGTTCGAGTGTGGTCAGCAGGAGCCCGCCGCCGGCGAATCCGGCCAACTGGGCCGATTGGACGGTCATGCTGCGGATCGCCATGCCGACGACGAACCGGTCGCCTTCGAGGATCTGCGGGAGCAGGGCCAGCTGGGCGGCCTTGAACGGCGGGTTCAGCAGCGAGACGGCGCCGACGAGGACACACAGGACCCAGAACGGCAGTACCGGGACGGCGACCAGCGCGATCAGCGCGGCCCGCAGCAGGTCCACGGTCACCATCACGGCTCGCCGGGGGAAGCGATCGGCGAAGCCGGTGAGGAAGATGCCGCCGAGCAGCGAGGGGGCGTAGGTCAGCGCGTAGGTGAGACCGGTCAGGGTCGCGGAGCGGGTTTCGGAGAAGACGAGGACCGAGAGAGCGACTCTGGCGAGCTGGTCGCCGAAGATCGAGAACAGCTCGGCGAACCAGAGTGAACGGAACTCGGCTACGCCGAACACCTCGCGGTAGGTGACCCGTCCGGCCGAAGCCATGTTGCCCCCAATAGGGTCCTTATTACGCGACAAACTCGTGACCGAGAGTAACGCGGTCACGAGCTCGTCACGAAGCGTCATTCGTTCACGTAAGTGTCTCCTGACTGTTGGTGATTGGCTAGGTTCTTTCGCCGGGTTTCTGGGGCAGAGATCTTTTTCGAAGGGAGCGGCCAGGAGCCGCCGATGTCCCGAGGGCCCGTATCAAGGTCTAGACCAGCGGTTTTCGGCTTTTCACTCCTGTCGTCAGCAAAATTCGGGTGTAGCCGCGCCGCTCGACTTCGGATTCCGACGGCGTGACGACGACTCACGCGAGCCCTCGCGGCCTGTGCGCGGAGGTGTGTCCAAACGCGCTTCAACTCCGCTGTGCGACCGTCATGGCGCGCTGACCCCATAGGCCAAATGGACGAACAGCCATCGGTCGTGAACACTTCCCGGGCCAAAGCCGCCTTCGAGTTCTTCGCTGCGTCGCTCGACGTCCTCTTCGGATGGTTCTTCGGCGGCTCGAAGAACTGCTCGAACTTCAGGAAGCCGGACTCGTTTCCTTCCTCGGCGCCGAAACGCGCGTTTCGGCCGATGAGGAACGCCGGGTCTTTGTCGCGTCCGGCGCGAGCTTCCCAGGTGAGACCGAGGCGCACACCCTCGTCGAGGCCAGGTTGACCGAGCCGAACGTCGCCCGCGCGTCCGATGTCCTTTTGCGACAGTGCCGGTTCGCGCTCGGCCCGCACACGTCCGCGCGATCAGCCGGGGCCTTCACCCGGCCGCGGACCAACGCGCTTCCGCTCCGGCGGAACGACATCGTCGCGCGTGAGGTCTTGAGGCTGACTCGGCGTCCGCGGTCACTTGATCCCCGAGCAGCGCTCGTCCGGCGTCGGCCGCCTCCACCGTTCCGGTGTCGACGAACTGGTCCGCGCCCTGCGGCGGTATCAGTTGCGGCAGGCCCGCCGACAGCGAGCCGAGCATGGTCCCGGTGCCGCCGGGTCGACGACCGTCGTTCCCTTGTGGACGGTCAGATAGCCGGAGCCGAGCTGGGATTCCGCGCCGAGGGCGGACAAGGCCCAGAAGGGATGTGGCGGGGTGGGACACCGGGTGGCCGCCAGCGGGGAACGGGCGCGTTTTCCCTGCGCCGAACCGATTCACGCTAATCACGCGACTTGAGGGCGGCCCACATGCCGAGCGCCACTCCCAGCCCGCGAAACATCTCATGATCCCGCTCGGCAGTCAGGGGAGTACATGAAGGTCCCCATCCTCGCGCCTGGATGGGGGCCTTCATGTACGTGGGAGGTCAGCAGCGGTTGAGCATGTCCGTCAGTGCGGTCTTCTCGGCCGTCTTGATGGTGAGCTTGTACTTGTGCTTCACCGTGGTCCACATCTTCGCGTAGGTGCACCAGTAACCGGTGGCCGGCGGCTTCCAGGCGTCCGGCGACTTGTCGCCCTTCTCCTGGTTGACGTTGTCGGTGACGGCGATCAGCTGCGGCGCGCTGAGGTCGTTCGCGAAGGCCTGTCGCTGCGCGGTGGTCCACGAAGAAGCCCCGGTGCGCCAGGCGGCCGACAGCGGGACGACGTGGTCGATGTCCACATCGGACGCCGCGCGCCACGTGGCATCGTCGTACGGGCTGAACCAGCTGCCGGAAACGGCGGCGCAACCGCTGTCCTGCTGCACGTTCGTGCCGTCCCGCTTCAGCACGACCTCGCGAGTGTTGCAGCTGTTGCCCTGGTCGGCCCAATGCGGGAACTTGTCGCGGCTGTACCCGCTCGACGAGCCGTCCGGCCGGACGGTCAACGCGGCGAGCTGCGTCTTGGCGGTCGCGGTCGACGGAATGCCCGGGGGTGTCGCTTCGGCGACGCCGACGACGCCTGCCGAGACGATCACCGAGACGGCGAGAACGGTGAGTGAGCGACGAACAGCAAGCCCGGTTGGCATGTTGCTGCCTCCGTGTCAGGTGTGGGGACCAAGTCACCTTGCGATACGGATATGACCTGCGCAACACCATCGGGTGACACCGTGGGCGGCCATTCGTGAACAGAGGGTGTCGCGAACAGGCAGGATTCGGTGTACGCCCATCGAAAGAAATTCGGAAAGTCCAGCGGATGGTTCTGGGCCGGACGGGCTACACCAGCCCGCGGACCAGCCGGAGGTCCTCGGTGTGCCGGTACCAGGTCCACCGGCTCATCGCGCGCGGGTGGACGACGCCGTCGCTGCTCGGCCGGGTCGGGATGCAGCCGAGCTGGAACGCCCGCGCGTACTGCGTCGAAGGCCGTTTGAACAACGTCCCCTTGGTCACCCGGACCATCAGTCCCGGCCCGCTCGCGTCCGGTTCGACCTCGATCGAGCGCGCGGGCCCGCGCAGGACGGCGTGCTCGTCGCAGTAGGCCACCCCGCGCACCATCCCGACCACGCCGCGGCCGACGAGCACGCCGCCGGTGTCGTCGCGGATCAACGGCACCGGGTCCACCTCGCCACGCAGCGCGAGCGCGAGAGCACGCAGTGGCTGGGTCGGCAGGCTCCAGACGCGGGCGACGTCGGAGTCCGGCGAGGACGGCACGAATCCGAGCGACACGCCGGTGAGCTGTTCTTTTCGCAACAGTCGAAGCGCGACCGCCGCGAGGTCGGCGTCGGTGCCCGCGACCACCAGGTGATCGTGTTCCCCCAGCAAGGGATCGATATCCGCCTTGCCGGGACGGCTCGGGACGCGCACCATTTCGACGTCGTCGATCTCCGGGAGGGTGGGCTCGCCCTCCGGACAGACCACCACTATTCCGCGCACCCGAAGGCCCTCCGTTACGCTCATGCACCGGCATTTACCAGCGCCAAACCACAAGTCGCCGAACACCTGGAGTGTCACATGCCGGCCATCGTGCTGATCGGGGCCCAATGGGGGGACGAGGGCAAGGGCAAGGCCACCGACCTGCTCGGCGACCGCGTCCAGTGGATCGTGCGTTACCAAGGCGGTAACAACGCGGGCCACACCGTAGTCCTTCCCGACGGGCAGAACTTCGCCCTCCACCTGATCCCGTCCGGGATCCTCACGCCGGGCGTCACCAACGTCATCGGCAACGGCGTCGTGATCGACCCGGGTGTGCTGCTCGACGAGCTCGCCGGGCTGGAAGAACGCGACGTCGACACCAGCAAGCTGCTGATCTCCGCCGACGCGCACTTGATCATGCCGTACCACGTGGAGATCGATAAGGTCACCGAGCGTTACCTCGGTAGCCGCAAGATCGGCACCACCGGCCGCGGCATCGGCCCCTGCTACCAGGACAAGATCGCCCGCGTCGGCGTCCGCGTGCAGGACCTGCTCGACGAGAAGATCTTCCGGCAGAAGGTCGAGTCGGCACTGGAGTTCAAGAACCAGGTGCTGGTCAAGGTCTACAACCGCAAGGCCCTCGACGCCGACCAGGTCGCCGACGAGGTGCTGGCCGCGGGCGAGAAGTTCGCGCACCGCATCGCCGACACGCGCCTGCAGCTCAACCTGGCCCTCGAACGCGGCGAGACCGTGCTGCTCGAAGGCTCGCAGGGCACCCTGCTCGACGTCGACCACGGCACCTATCCGTTCGTGACGTCGTCGAACCCGACGTCCGGCGGCGCGAGCGCGGGTTCGGGCATCGGCCCCGGCAAGATCACCACCGTGCTGGGCATCCTGAAGGCCTACACGACCCGCGTCGGCTCCGGCCCGTTCCCGACCGAGCTGGACGACGAGTCCGGCGAGTACCTGCGCAAGCAGGGCGGCGAGTTCGGCGTCACCACCGGCCGCTCGCGGCGCACCGGCTGGTTCGACGCGGTCATCGCGCGCTACGCGGTGCGGGTCAACGGCATCACCGACTACTTCCTCACCAAGCTGGACGTGCTGTCCGGGCTGGAGAAGGTGCCGGTGTGCGTCGGTTACGAGGTCGACGGCTTCCGCACCTACGACATGCCGATGACGCAGACCGACGTGCACCACGCGCTGCCGATCTACGAAGAGCTGCCGGGCTGGTTCGAGGACATCTCGGGCTGCCGCACCTTCGAGGAGCTGCCTGCGAACGCGCGGGCGTACGTCGAGCGGCTCGAGGAGCTTTCGGGCGCGCGGGTCTCGGCGATCGGCGTCGGTCCTGGGCGGGAACAGACGATCGTGCGACACGAGTTCGTCTGACCGCCTTCCGCGAGACGGGGCAGCGGTCCGTGAAGGACTCCTTGAGGGACCCAGAGTCCCTCAAGGAGTCCTTCACGGACTCAAAACCGGCGCGTGAGGGCCCCTTCCCTCGGCTGAGCCGAGGGAACGCCTGATACCTCAGGCGAGGTGCTCGACGGCGACGGAATCGACTTCCACGGCGAGACGGTCAGCGCGCGGGCCAAGGGTTTCGCGGCCTCGGTGCAGGTCGCCGGAGCCGCGGACATCCCGCTGATCGTCGCCGCGATGGGGCGGCAGGCGCTGCGCGTCACCGGCGAACTCGCCGACGGCACGATCCCGTTCCTCGCCGGGGCCGGCGGCGCTCTCGAACCTGATCGTCCCGGAGATCGCCAAGGCCGCGGCCGGTCGTCCGGCGCCGCGGATCATCGCGATGGTCCCAGTGGTCGTGACCGACGATCCCGACGCCAACCGCGCCACGGTCGACCGGCCGTACGCGTTCTTCCGCGACATCCCCTCCTGCCGCGCGGTCTTCGACGCTCAGGGCGTGGATTCCGCCGGGGAGCTGGTGATCGCCGGGGACGAGGAGACCGTCGCCGCCGAGATCCGCCGGTACTTCGACGCCGGGGCGACCGAGGTCATCGCGACCCAGAGCGGCATCCGGAGTTCCGAAGAGCGGCTCCGCACCTGGGCGTGTGCTGGGAGACCTCGTAGAGGCCTGAGACGTGTCCCGAAAGCCCCTTTCGCGACATCCAGGGGTCCAGTGGCCTTGCTCACAGAGTTCGTATTGTGCATACTCGTGCGCATAGCGAACACAGCTGGAGGTCTCCATGTCCCCTGTCGCGGCCCGTTCGTGGGTGGTACCGCTCGCCTGGACGGCGGTACTGCTCGACGGATTCGATCTGGTCGTCCTTGGCACGGTGCTGCCCGCACTGCTCCGTGACCACGTCTGGGGGCTGACACCCGGCACGGCATCGGTGATCTCGACGTTCGGCCTGGTCGGCATGATGATCGGCGCGCTGGCGATCGGCACGATCACCGATCTCATCGGCCGCCGGAAGGCGCTGATCATCGCGGTCGTCGCCTTCTCCTTGTGCACCGCGCTCTGCGCGATCGCGCCATCGGCGTTCTTCTTCGGGTTGTTCCGCTTCCTCGCCGGCCTCGGCCTCGGCGGCTGTCTCCCGACGGCGATCGCGCTGGTCACCGAGTACGCCCGCCAGGGAAAGGGCGGCAGTGCGACCACCACGGTGATGACCGGTTACCACGTCGGCGCGGTGCTCACCGCCCTGCTCGGCATCTGGCTGATCCAGCCGCTCGGCTGGCGCGCGATGTTCGTCGCGGGCGCGCTGCCCGCGCTCGTCCTGGTGCCGCTGATGATCAAGTACCTGCCCGAATCCGAGTCCTTCGAGCGGGCGCGGGAGACGCGGGACAAGTCGGCGGCGGACGTCGTCGGCGGCCTGTTCCGTGGCGGGCTCCTGCGCGCCACTCTCGCGTTCTGGGTGACGTCGTTCATGGGACTGCTGCTGGTCTACGGGCTCAACACCTGGCTGCCGGAGATCATGCGCCAGGCCGGGTACCCGCTCGGCGCGGCGCTCGGACTACTGCTCACGCTGAACCTCGGCGGTGTCGTCGGCCTGCTCATCGCGGGCCGGGTGGCGGACAAGGTCGGCGTGCGACCGGCGGTGATCTGCTGGTTCCTCGGCGCGGCGGTGTTCCTGGCCTTGCTGAGTGTGAAACTGCCCGCGGCCGGCCTGTACGTGGCCGTGTTCCTCACCGGCGGATTCGTGTTCAGCGCGCAGGTGCTCGTGTACGCCTACATCGGCAAGACGTACCCGGATTGGCAGCGTGCCACCGGTATCGGCTGGGCGGCGGGTGTCGGCCGGATCGGCGCGATCTGCGGCCCGATCCTCGGCGGCGCGCTGCTGACCGCCGGGATCGCTTACCCGTGGGGCTTCTACGCCTTCGCCGGGGTCGGCGCGCTCGGCGCGGCCGCGGTGACCGGAGTCCGCGGCGGCCGCGCCCGGGAGGCCGCCGCTACCCCAATTCCTTGAGTTCCCGTTCCACGGCGGCGAGTTCCTCCTCGGAGCCCTGCACCTTCGGGCCCGTGAACCACTTACGTGCCGAGGCGAACCACCACACGGCCGCACCACCGAGTACGACCAGGAAGGCGATCGGCGTGTAGTTGAAACTGTCGATGGTGATCGGTGCTGCCTGCGGGAGCATGAACAGTACGAAGATGAAGCACACCCAGACCGTCGCGACGGTCCCGATGAGCTTGCCCCAACGGCCGAGGCTCCACGGTCCGGGCTCGAAGTCGTCGCCCTTGCGCACCCGCAGGAACACCGGGATCACGTAGGCCACGTACAAACCGACAACCGCGATCGAGGTCACGGCGGTGTAGGCGGTCTGGCTCCACAGGTACGGCAGAGCGAGCAGGAGTGCGCCGCCCGCGGCCAGCCACACCGCGTTGGTCGGCGTCTGGGTGCGTTTGTTGATGCGGTGCCAGAACTTCGAACCCGGGATCGCGCCGTCGCGGGCGAACGCGTAGATCATCCGCGAGTTCGCCGTCACCGACGCCATGCCGCAGAACAGCTGCGCGCCGATGCAGATCAGCAACAGGAACTTGCCGGTCGTCGCGCCGGTCGCGTCGATGAAGATCTGCGCGGGCGGCACCCCGGTCTCGGAGCCGGCGGCGCCTTCGTAGTCCTGGATGGCGAAAGTGAGGCCGATGAGCAGGACCCAACCGGCGACCAAGGAGACGAGGATGGAGTTGATGATCCCGCGCGGCCCGGCCTTCGCCGCGTTCTTGGTCTCCTCGGTCATGTGGGCCGAGGCGTCGTATCCGGTGAGTGTGTACTGCGCGAGCAGCAAGCCCAGTAAGAAGACGTAGACCGGTGACGCCCAGCCGGTGTTGTTCACGAACTCGCCGAAGACGAAGGACTCGTCCTGGTGCTTCTCGGGCACGATGATCAGCACCCCGACGATGACCAGCACACCCGCGAGGTGCCACCACACGCTGACGGTGTTCAGCAGCGCGACGATCTTCACACCGAAGGTGTTCAGCAAGCCGTGGATCACCAGGATGATCGCCAGCAGCAGGATCGTGTGACCCGGCGTCGCCTCGAAGCCGAACTGCAGGTCCAGGAAGGCGTTGAGGAACAGGGCCGCGCCGAAGTCGATGCCCGCGGTGACCGCGATCTGCCCGATGAGGTTGAACCAGCCGGTGAACCATGCCCAGGCCGCGCCGTTGCGCGGGGCCAGCTTCGCTGCCCAGTAGTAGAGCCCGCCCGCGGTCGGGTAGCTGGAGCAGACCTCGGCCATGCCCAGCCCGACGAGGATGACGAACAGGCCCACCAGCGGCCAGCCCCAGATCATCGCGGCGGGACCGCCGGTCTTCATGCCGAACCCGTAGAGGGTCAGGCAGCCGGAGAGGATCGAGATGATCGTGAAGGAGACGGCGAAGTTGGAGAAGGTCGACATCGTGCGCCGGAGTTCCTGCGCGTAGCCGAGTTGGTGGAGCCGGGCACTGTCTTCGTCGGCGGGTTCGGCGGCACGGGCGTCTGAGACATCCATCGGGCACCCACTTAAAAGGTATGCGGACAGACCATTGAGATCCGCCGAAATTAGGCCCGCCGATCTGCGCATGTCAAGGTCCCGTCAGGAACTACCCCAGGGTTACGAACGGACCTTTCCGGACAAGATCTGTCAGGAAAGGTCCGTTCATAACACGCGCGAAGCTGCGATCAGCGCCCCCGGAACGCCTTCACGGCCTCCAGTGCGGTGTCCGGGTGGTCGGCGAAGTACCCGTCGACACCCGCCTTGAGAAACGCCTCCTGCTCGGCGAACGCGTCGCCCCACTCGGCGAGGTTCGCCGACGAGCGCAGGTTCTGCGGGAGGAAGTTGTTCTCGTTGCGGAACGTGTACGGCCCGACCTTCAGGCCGGCCTGGTGCGCGTCGCCGACGAGCCTCGTCGGCTGCCCCAGCGCACCGTTCACCACGGGGATGACCTGTCCCTTCTCCGGGCCCAGGTAGTCCGCGTACTTCGAGATCTCCTTCAGGCCCACCGGCGTGACGAGGTCGGCGTACGTCCGCGGGTCGCCCTTCGCGACGAAGTCGGCCGGAGCGCCGGTCGCCGAGGTCAGCTGCAGTAGCGGCACCCGCACCTGGCGCGAAAGCGCGATCAGGTTCGACACCTCGAACGACTGGATGATCACCGGCGCCTTCGGGTGGTTGAGCCCGTTGCGCTTGACCAGCTCGACCAGCTTCGGCTCGGTCGGGTTCTTGATCGAGGAGAAGTAGGTCGAGTGCTTGATCTCCGGGTAGGTCCCCAGCTCACGGCGCAGTTCGCGGCCCAGCCGGCGCGTCAGGTCGAGCACCTCTTGGTAGGTGGCGATCTGGTAGCGACCGTCGTAGAGCCGGTTGTTCGGCCGCAGCTGCGGGATCCGCTCGGTCGCGCGCAAGGTCTTCAGCTCGGCGAGGGTGAAGTCCTCGGTGAACCAGCCGGTGAACGACGCGCCGTCGATGACCTTCGTCGTCTTCCGGTTCGCGAACTCGGGGTGCTTCGCGACGTCGGTGGTCCCGCCGATCTCGTTCTCGTGCCGGGCGACCAGCTGGCCGTCCTTGGTGGGCACCAGGTCGACGTCGACCCAGTCGACGCCCTGACGGTAGGCGAGCTCGTACGAGGCGAGCGTGTGTTCCGGGCGGTAGCCGGGGGCGCCGCGGTGTCCGACGATCACCGGACCATCGTGACCCCTGGCCTGTGCCGACACCTCTTGGGCACCCGTCTCGGCGGCGCCGGCCAGCCCTGTGACGCTGAGTACGGCGAGACCGGACAGGGCGAGCACGCCCAGGCGTTTTCGCATGGTGGGTAACCTCTTTCGACTTGAACGCGGGTACCGCGCCACCCTTGACGCAGGAGGCGTCCGGACGGCGAAGTCGGACCGGCGGGGTGCTGACCGCCGGGTGAACGCCGGATGGAACCACCCGCACGAGGACGGCGACGTGTTCGGGCTGTGTCGATCGGTGAACCCGCGACCGCGATCGCGTCGCCGGGGCAGGTTCGTGTTTTCGCAGGTCAGACGGCGGCTGCCCCGCCGCCACGATAGCGGGGCCGCCGGCCGGGGGCGGGTTTCACGTGGCTCCGCCAACAGGTCCTCACCGGCCCGGTTACCCTGTGCGTCGTGCGCGTACTGGTAATCGGGTCCGGCGCCCGTGAGCATGCACTTGTCCTCGCGGTCGCGGAAGACCCTTCCGTCACCGCACTGGCCTGTGCCCCGGGCAACGCCGGCACCTCTTCGGTGGCCGAGCAGCTCGGCGTCGACGCGGCCGATCCCGAATCGGTCTCCGCCCTGGCCAAGCAGTGGCAGGCGGACCTGGTGGTGGTCGGTCCCGAGGTCCCGCTGGTGGCGGGAGTCGCCGACGCGGTCCGCAAGGCGGGCATCGCCTGCTTCGGCCCGTCCGCGTCCGCGGCCCGGATCGAGGGCTCGAAGGCGTTCGCGAAGGACGTCATGGCGGCCGCGAAGGTGTCGACAGCGCACTGCGAGGTGGTCGACAACCCGGCCCGCCTCGACGCCGCGCTCGGCCGCTTCGGCCCCATCTGGGTGGTCAAGGACGACGGCCTCGCCGCCGGCAAGGGCGTCGTGGTCACCACGGACTTCGACGTCGCGCGCAAGCACGCCCTGATGCTGCTCGACGGCGGCCACCCGGTGCTCCTGGAGTCCTTTTTGGACGGTCCGGAGGCCTCTCTCTTCTGCTTCGTCGACGGCCGCACGGTCGTCCCCCTGCTGCCCGCGCAGGACTTCAAGCGCGTCGGCGACGGCGACGCGGGCCCGAACACCGGCGGCATGGGTGCGTACGCGCCGCTGCCGTGGGCGCCGAAAAACCTGGTCGACGACGTCGTCGAGCGGATCGTCCAGCCCGTGGTCGACGAACTCGACAACCGCGGCGCCACCTTCTCCGGCCTGCTCTACGCCGGTCTCGCGCTGACCACCGAAGGCCCGCAGGTCATCGAGTTCAACTGCCGCTTCGGCGACCCGGAGACCCAGGTCGTCCTGGCGCTGCTGCGCAGCCCGCTCGGCCAGGTCCTGCACGCGACGGCGACCGGCAAGCTCGCCGACCTGCCGCCGCTGGACTGGGACTCGGGTGCGGCGGTCACCGTCGTGCTCGCCGCCGACGGCTACCCCGGCAAGCCGAGGACCGGTGACGTCATCACCGGTGGCGAGATCGAAGGCGTGCTCCACGCCGGCACCCGTCGCCGTGACGATGGCGCCGTGGTCTCCTCCGGTGGCCGCGTGCTGTCGGTCGTCGGCACCGGCAAGAACCTGAAGTCCGCTCGCAAGGACGCCTACGCGACGGTCGAGAAGGTCCACCTGGCCGGCTCGCACCACCGCACCGACATCGCCCTGCTCGCCGCCAAGGGAGAGATCGCCGCCCCGGTCTCGTGAAATCTGGGGTCTCGTGAATTTCGGACGGAACCGTCCCGGCGCCCGGTGCGTCAAACCGGTATTTCCTGCAAAGCTTAGGCAACCGATACATCGGCGTTGGTAGCCTCGGCAGGGCGAACGGTCACCGTGCGTACTTCTAAGGGGTGGGGAATGTCAGGATCGAGCAAGGTCCAGGACCTCGCGTCGGCGGTCCCGGTTCCGCCGTCGGTGGCCGATATCCGGGTTGATCCGTCGAAGCTGCTCGAAGTGGCGAAGATCGTCGAGCAGCAGGTCGACGCGCTGCAGGACAAGCTTTTGACGCGGCTCGACCAGCTGCGGATCGACACCCCGGCCAACGACACCGTCAGCGTGCACGCGACCAGCGTCTGGAACGAGCTGGTGGCCGATGGCGACACGTCGTATGCCGCGCAGGTCAAGGCGTACATCGCCGGTCTTCGCGGGCTGGTCAAGCAACTCCGCACGGCCGCTAAGGAGTACAAAACCAGCGATGCGGACAAGGCCGCCGCGTTCGGGGACCGTGGTGTACACCGGGCGTAGGCCCCGTGTGCTGGTATCCGGCGGGGTGCTCACCCTCGCGCTGGCCGGATGTGCCACGGACACGGGCGGACAGGCGTTTCCCGACGAACCGGCGCTGGCTTCGGCCACGCAGGGCGCCAAGGCGTCCGCGCTGCCCGCCAGGCCTGCCGAACTGAGTCTTCAGGGCGTCGATCCGTGCGCCCTGGTCACCGCTGCGCAGCTCGACCAGCTGAAGGTCAACAGCAAGCCGCGCGTGGCCGCGGAACCGATCGACGGCCCGACCTGTGTCTTCGACGCGGACGCCGTGGAGCCCTTCCACACCTTCTACGTCCGCACGATCACCGCGGACGTAGAAGAGTGGATCACCGGTAAGCGCCGCAAGAACAGCATGACGACCGAGCCGAAGGCGGTCGGCGGGTTTCCCGCCGTCACGAACTACCGCGACGCCGGGAAACCGAGTGATTGCGAGACGCTCGTCGGCGTCGCTCGAGGACAGACGCTGGCGGTGCGCGCCATCACCGTCACCGCCGGCGCGTTCACCATGCCGCAGCTGTGCGAGATGTCCGCGCAGGCGGCCGATTTGGCTTTGCAGACCTTGAAAGCACGCAATTAGGGAGAGCGCCGTGAACGTTTCCGACCTCGCGGGCAGGCTCCGCGATCTTCGGTTCGAGGGCTACACCGACACCGGGATCGCGACCGAGATCGAACGCTTCCGCAGCGGTGACGGCACCGGCAGCATCGGCATCGCCGTCGACGCGCTGAAGTCCGTCGCGACCGCACTCGCCGACACCGACAAGACGCTGCGCGACGAGCTGGGCAAACTCGGCGTGGAATGGCAGAGCGAGGCGGGTGGCGCCGCCGGCCAGGTGTTCACCGAGCAGGCGGGCTTCTCCCAGGACGCGAACTCGAAGGTCTCGCACTCCGCGGAAATGATCTTCGCACAGGGTGAGGCCTTCAACCGGACGCTGCACAAGCTCCCTGACCCGGAAGTGGTCCGGAAGGGCGCGGGCGGCTTGACCCTCGGCGACGTCGTGCTGAGCCTCATCGGGTTCGAGACCGACCACGCCAAGAGCGTCGGTGCCGCGAACAACGCGCGGGCGCAGGCGGAGGAGGCGTTGAACGACTACGCCAAGACCAGCGGCGAGAACCTGCTGACGACCGACACACTGGCCGACCCGCAGGCGATGAACCTGACCCAGAACACGACCGCCGCCGGAGCGGGCGGCGGTTCCGGCACGCTCGACCTCGCGGGCACGGCCACCGACCTGACCCCGGACGGCAGCGTGCGGCCCGCGTCGGCCGCCGTCGAGTCGAAGTACGTGCCGCCGGTCGTGCAGCCCGTCAGCAACCCGAAGTCGCCGTCCTACGACGCGCCGACCCCGGCATACGGTGTCGCACTCGGCGGTGGCGCTCCGGCCCGGAAGACCAGCTCCTCGGTGCCTCATGGCGGTGCCACGGCTCCCGCGGCCGCCGCGCCGACCACGCCGTCCGGCACCTCGAGGCCGGCGCCCACTCCAGGCGGCGCCTGGGTGACACCGAATCGGCCCGCACCGCAGCCCGAAGCGGGCAGGCCGTCGTACCCGATCACGGGATCGCCCGGCTCTCCGCCGTTCATCCCGCCGGGTGCGCCGAACCTGCCGCCGGGTTCCACGAACGTCCCGCCGGGCCAGTCCACCGGGAGCTTGCCGCCGAGCAACAGCACCACGTCGGCACAGCCGGCGGGCAAGTCGTTCGGCACCGGCCCCGGTATCGACGGCGCTCTCGGCAAGGGCCCCGGTTCCAGCTCGGGCCCCGGCGTCTTCGGTGGCGTCGGCGGGAGCACCGGCGGCGGCGACCAGGCCATGGGCAAGGGCCGCACGGTGGGCACCGGACCGCAGGCGCCGCTGGCCGCCGGAAACGAGTCCGGCCGCGGCTTCCCGGCCGTCCCGAAGATCACCGGCCCGGCCGCGGGCGACCTGGGCGCCGGTGCCGCCGCGCTCGGCGCCGGTGCCGCGGGCGGCGCGCTGAGCGGTGACAAGGAACGCGACCGCCGTCCCCGTCCGGAAGGCGGCGGTGTGAAGCCGACCCGTCAGCTGCCGATCGGCGAGCTTCCCGAAGAGGAGGCCATGCGGCGCTCGGAGAAGATCGGCGCGAAGCAGCCGAAGGCCGAGTCGAAGTTCATGGAGCGCGCGGCCACCCAGGACGTCGAAGAGGACGCGGAGCACATCCGCCGCTACGGCGTCGACGACAAGGACCTGTTCACCGACGAGCGCATGGTGTCGCCCGACGTCATCGGTGACCACGGCAACTCCGAAGCGCGCTGAACCTGTGTCGAACGAAAACGGCAGCCTGGTGCTGTCCGCACTCGAGTTCGAGATGCTTTGGGAAGCCGAACGGCTGCCCCGTCGCCATGTCGCGCTCGACGTGCCGAGCCCCGGAACGACCCGCACGGAGCGGGCGGCACTGATCGAAGAGGCCTGGGAATCCCTGCGCGAACGAGGCCTCGCGCGGGGGTACCAGGCCTCGGGCGAGCTGGTCGACATGCTGAACCTGTTCGCGCACCCCCGGGTCGCGATCGACGTCTGGGTGTGGACCGACCGCGAGATCAAGGGCCAGGCCGTCAGTGTCGGCAACCAGGCGCTGCTCGGCGTCATCGACTCCGGCCAGGTGTGGCTGATCCCCGCCCGCGAAAGCTCCCTCGCCGAGGCCGCCGTCTCGGTCGCGGGTGACCTCGGCCCCGGCGTCGGCCAGTCGATCAGCATCCCGCACGACCTGCTCCGCGACGCCGACGCCGCCGCCCGCGGCGACGCGAAAGCGATGGTCACCGCATTGGAGGATCTGGACGTCCCGTTGTGGCAGGCCCAGGAAGTGGCGGGAATGCTCCTCGGCCAGGAGGCCCGCGGCCAGTTCGGCGTCGAACGCGCGGGCCGCGACGGCCGCCCTCGCCGCGCGGACAGCGTGGTCGCCTTCTACGACACGGACGCGGGGCGGTACCTGTTCCAGGTCGCGCGGAACCGGGACGGGCGGGAGTGGGCGACCATCACACCGGCAGACAACCAGCTGCTGGTGACGCGGATCCGGGAAGTCTCCGACTTCTGAGGCAGGGCTTGGGAAGCCCGGACATGACGGCTTCGGCGAATGCTTCAGCCAGGGGACAGACGGATTTCAAGTCCGTCTCCCGCGCGGCGCTGAACGACACGGTCACCCCGCCGGAATCGCGAACGGAAGCCCTCATCGTGGGCGAATCCCGGATGGGCCTGCTTCAAAGCGACAAGGCGCCCGACCTGCCGGGGTTCACCCGGATTCAACGGTTTCACGAAGTCTTCCCTCCCCGGATGCAAGCTACAAAGCGTGTCCGGGAGGTCGCAGGCTTATCGGCGGGGTGGAAGTCGGCGTGGAAGCGCACACCGCCCGCTGCCGAGGTCTTACAGTATGCGCGGGAACCGTCCTGATCGCCGGAGCGTCTGATCGGGCGGACACAAGTTTTCCGTGAAGGGGATGACGAACCGTGCCTGTGTACGACCCGGATTCCATGGGGATCGCCGCCGGTCAGGTGGAGAAGCTCAAGGACGAGTTCGAGAAGTCCAAGAAGCAGGTCACCGGCATCGATGACGAGAAGGAAAGCCCGTTCGGCACGATGGGTGGTTCGGGTGACGTGCACGGTGCCGTGGGCTCCTTCAAGGACGGCGTGCACAACGAATTCGACTCCGCGGGGAAGCTGATGGAGGCGACCGCCTTCGTGCTGCGCAAGGCCGCCGGGCTGATCCAGGAGACCGAAGCCGTGCACGTCGACAATCTCAAGCTGCACGAGCACGGCAAGCAGTGAGTACGCGTGAGACGGCCCTGGGGGGCCTGATTCCTAGGGGGCGTTGTGGGCGATATTGATTTCCCGCCGAACTGGCCGCAGGTCATTGAGAAGGCGAAGCAGGTCGCGGGCATCAAGCCGGAGGCCATTCAGAAGGCCGCGGACCAATTCCATGCTGCCGCGTCGCAGGCCGGTGACCACAGCGCCTCCCTGAAATCGTCGACCGACGCGTTGAACGGCGGCGTCTGGAAAGGGCCTGCGGCTGACGCCTTTTTCGACTACGTGAAGCAGATCACCTCTGCCGGGGATCGCGTCAAAGGACACCTGGACGAGATCAGCAAAGACCTGGGCGAGCTTCAAGTCCAGCTGAGCGATATCAAGCGCAAGATCGAAGACGCCAACAAGACGGCGCACGACACGATCCAGAAGTGCATCGACACGGAGAACCCGAAGGTCGCGGCGGCTCGCCAGCAGGCCGCTGACGCCGCGAATCCGGACAAAAAGGTGCCGCCGCCGAACCCGAGCGCCGACCAGATCATCACGGCGGCCAACGCCGCCAACCTGAAGACGGCGAGCGGAGCCGTCGAATCCATCGGTGGACTGCTGACCCAGGCGGACGGACTGATCAAAAAGTCCCAAGAGCTGATGAAGAAGGACGTGGAGGGCGGCGGTTACTCCAAGGTCCCGATGCCCGGCAAGGACGGCACCGTCCCCAAGCGCACCGGAGGTCTCCACACCGGAGGCGGTGGAGGAGGCGGCGGTGGCGGCGGTGGCGGTGGGGGCGGCGGCCTCGGGTCGAGTGGCGGTCCACCGTCGACGACGCCGCCGGGCAACGTCCAGCAGTGGATCCAGGAAGCCATCAAGATCCTGCAGGCGGCCGGTATCCCGGTGACCGAAGCCGACATCAACAAGATCTGGACGATCATCGAGAAGGAGTCCGGCGGTAACCCCAACGCCATCAACAACTGGGACTCCAACGCGGCGAAGGGCACTCCGTCCAAGGGACTGATGCAGTGCATCGACCCGACCTTCAACGCGCACAAGCTTCCCGGGCACGACGACATCTACAACCCGATCGACAACATCATCGCGGGCGTGCGGTACACGTTCTCGCGGTACGGCGGGTTCGAGGGGCACCCGGGTCTGAAGTCCATGGCCGGTGGTGGCGGGTACCAGGGTTACTAGCGCTTGCCCGTCGCTCGTGAGTGGTAAGGACGGTCAGGGCCAAGGGTGTTAGGTAACTACTGCGGTGCGCCCGGTGGCGGTCTCACGTGACTGGCGGGTCAACTCGCGGGATGGGATGGACGACACGCGTGTCCAGAGGGACGTCTCGCTGGAGAGCCCGGCCGCGTGGCGTGTCGTCCATCCCGTCACGCGTGTCGTCCGGCTGATCACATATGCCGTCCAACCAGTCACGCGAAACGACCACTCCCGAGCCGCTCAGTAATCCTTCAGTACCAACGCGTTCGACGCCTCCGTCAACGGCCGCATCGCCGCTTTCATCACCCGCGAGCGGAACGGCAGATAGGGCAGCGTCCGCATCGACTGGATCTGCTTCCACTGTGCGAACCGGGTCTGCTTCCGTTGGTTCAGCGAAGCCAGTGCCTGGTTCTGAAGCACAAAAGGCCTAATTTCCCTTTCGTAAGAGGAAAAAGCCGCGCGGTGATCTTGATGGACAGCTAGCGAACCGGCCAGCACGTATGCCCCGACGAGCGCCAAACTGGTGCCCTGTCCCGAAAGTGGCGAAGGGCCGTAGCCCGCGTCTCCGACCAGCGTGACCCGTCCTTCGCTGAACCGGTCCATCCGGATCTGGGTCATCGAATCGAAGTACAGTTCGCTCGACTCCATTTCCCGGACCAGCCGCGATACTTCCCAGCCCTGGCCGAGGAACCGGTCGGTGATGAGCTTTCGTTGCTGCTCAGGGTCATGACGGTCGAAATCGAGTTCCGGCGATTGGAAGCCGAGTATCGCCCGAGCCTCCGTGTTCTTCCGCGCGCTGTACAGGCCTGCCATTTTCCCCGGCGTCATGTGGAAGGTCTGCCAGCGGTCCAGATCGAGGAAGTTCGGCACGGTGAACACCGCCAGATAGGTGTCCAGGTGATGTGAAAACTGTTTCTCAGCCCCGAAAACCAGCGAACGCACGGCCGAGTGCTGCCCGTCCGCGCCGATCACGAGAGCGAAGTTCCGCGCCTCGCCGTGGGCGAAGGTGACCCGGACACCGTCGGCCTGCTGCGTGATCCCGCTGACCCAGTCGCCGTAGACGTACTCGACACCCTCCTGCGCGACCGACGCCAGCGTGTCCGTGAGGTCGTCTCGCAGGATCTCGATGTCGTCGCTGTCGGTGAGTCCGCCGGTCAGCGTGTGGTCGGTGACCTTCACCAGGGTCTTCCCGGCCCCGTTCACGAACGACATCCCGCGCATGTCCGTGCTCAGCTCCCGAAGACGCCCGAGTACCCCCATCCGGTCGATGACGCCGAGTGCCGTACCGCGGATGTCGACGGCGTGCCCGCCGGCGCGTGGTGCAGGCGCCCGCTCGACGACGGTCGGCGCGAAACCGTGTCGCCGCAGCCAGTAGGCCAGTGTCCTCCCGGCGATCCCCGCGCCCGAAATCAGCACCTTCTGCATGTGAACTCCCCTGTGTACGCTGTTTTGAAGCACTGCGTACAACGTATGACCGCTTCGGTGGAGCCCCAGGAAAAGCGGCAGAAAATCTGAGGCGTACTAGTGCGGCTAGCCGCAGGAAGCGAAAAAGGCAGCGAAGAGCACTAGGGCAAGGAGTCGACCATGACCGATCCGCCCTACCTGCGGATCGCCGCCGAGATCCGCCGCCGGATCGTCGCCGGTGAGCTGCGCGAAGGGGACAAGGTCCCGTCGACGCGCCGGATCATCGCCGAGTGGGGTGTCGCGATGGCGACCGCGACGAAGGTGCTCGCCACCCTCAAGCGAGAGGGCCTGGTCAGCGCCAAACCCGGCGCCGGAACGGTCGTCGCGGGCCGCACCCGGAAAGCCGCGCCGAGGACCGAGGCGGAGCTGTCACGCGAGCGAGTGGTGAAGGCGGCGATCCGGATCGCCGACGCCGAGGGCATCCGCGCGTTGTCCATGCGCCGCATCGCGTCCGGGCTCGGTGTCGCGACGATGGCGCTTTATCGCCATATCACCGCGAAAGAAGAGCTGATCCTCGAGATGGCGGACGTCGCGCTCGGCGAGATCCGCTTCCCGCCCGAACCGCCACCCGGCTGGCGGGCGCAACTGGAGCTGATGGCCAGGGCTCAATGGGCCTTGTTCCGGCGGCACCCTTGGCTCGCGCAGGCACTCTCGATCACTCGCCCGCAACCGCTGCCGAACCTGCTGCGCCACGCGGACTGGGCCACCCGCGCCCTCGACGGCCACGGCCTCCCGTCGTCGACGATCATGTACGCGCACATCACGATCTTCAACCACGTCCGCGGTATCGCCCTCAACTTCGAGGCCGAGGCCGAGAACGAATCCGGAACCGCGGTCACGGCCGACGCCTGGCTCGCCGAGAACGAGCCGATCCTCTGGGACCTGGTCTCCGAGGGCCGTTTTCCGAACTTCGCTGCCGTCGCCTCGCGCGCACCGTTCGACTACGACCTCGACACACTCTTCGAGTTCGGCCTCCAGCGTCTCCTCGACGGCTACGCGGTTCTCCTGGCGAAGGCGAGTTAGCCTCACTCCATGTCCTTTCCTGGCCCAGCCGCACGTTCCGACGTCCCGCCGTTCCACGTCATGGACGTCCTTTCGGCCGCGCAGGCACGGCAGCGCAGTCATGGCGATCTGGTCCCGCTGGTCGCGGGGCAGCCGTCAGCTCCGGCGCCGAGGCCGGTGCTCGAAGCCGCCGAGCGGGCGCTGAAGGACCATCACCTCGGCTACACCGAGCAACTCGGCATCCTCGAACTGCGCGAGGCCGTCGCGGCGCACTACCACCGCACGTACTCCGTCGACGTGAGCGCGCGGGACGTCATCATGACGACTGGCTCCTCCGGTGGCTTCCTGCTCTCGTTCCTCAGCGCTTTCGAGGCGGGTGACCGCGTCGCGATGGCACGACCGGGTTACCCGGCCTACCGCAACCTGCTGAAAGTGCTCGGTTGCGAGGTCGTCGAGTTCGCCACCGGACCCGAGACGAACTTTCAGCCGACCGTCGCACTGCTCGACGCACTGGGGCCGATCAAGGGACTCATCGTGGCCAGCCCCAGCAATCCCACCGGCACCGTCCTGCCACCGGGTGAACTCGCCGCGATCAGCGGCTGGTGTGCGTCATGCGGCGTGCAGTTGATCAGCGACGAGATCTACCACGGGATCTCCTACGGCGCCGGACTCGACTGTGCCTGGCGGTACGGGAACGAGGCGCTCGTCCTCGGTTCGTTCTCCAAGTACTTCGCCATGACCGGCTGGCGGCTCGGCTGGATGCTCGCGCCCCCGCGGCTGCACCGCGCGATCGACGTCCTGACCGGCAACTTCACCATCTGCCCGCCCGCGGTCTCCCAGCACGCCGCGATCGCCGCGTTCACCCAGGAGTCGTACGCGGAGGCTGACGGCCACGTCGAGCGCTACCGCGCCAACCGCGACGCGCTCTTCGCCGGTCTCCAACGCATCGGCATCGACAAGCTCGCGCCGGCCGACGGTGCCTTCTATGCCTACGCCGACGTCTCCGCGTACACGAACGACAGCCTCAGCTGGTGCCAGCGCCTCCTCGCCGACACCGGTGTCGCGATCGCGCCCGGTATCGACTTCGACCCGGTCGACGGCGGCAGGTTCGTGCGGTTCTCCTTCGCGGGTTCGCGCGAGGACATCGACGAGGGGATCCGGCGGCTCGGCGGCTGGCTCACCGGTCAGGGGGAACCCGGAATTCACCCTGAACGTTAGGCAGAACGAAAGCAATTACGAACTCAGCCTGACAACCTGAACTCACCAGGCCCGCTCGGGCACGGTGAGGCAATCGGAGGATGCCATGTTCTGGAAGATCGTCGGCGGGCTGATTGTGGCTTGGGTGGCCTTCATGGTGCTCGGGTCCGTGCTCGGCTTCCTCGTGAAGGCCGTCTTTTGGATCGCCATCATCGGCGGTGCGGTCTTCCTCGGCACGGCCGCGTATGGCGCCATCAAGGGCAAGCGCACCCCGAAGCAGCTTCGCTAAGGGGCTAAGGCTTACGCGCCACCCCGCCGAGCGACGTGTAGTTCACGGGCGAAAGCGGGGTGAAGCGCGGGCCGTCCGGCCACCACAGGTGCGGGTAGGTCAGCCCGGGTTCGAGGAGATCGAGTCCCTCGAAGAGCGACTCGATCTCCTCGCGTGTGCGGTACAGCGTGTCGAGCCTGGTGCCGCTGAAGCGCTTCTCGAGTGACGTCGCGACGTCGGCCGCTTCGGAGCCGTCGGCAGGGTTGTGCTGGTGCAGCAACGCGACGAACGAGCCCGGGGCCAGCGCGTCGACGTAGGCACGGACGATTTCCCGCGCCTCGTCGAGGTCCTGGATGTGGTGGATGATCGAGCACAGGATCAGTCCGACGGGCCGGTCGAAGTCAAGCCGGTGGGTGCTCGCGAGTTCCTCGACGACCTTGGCCGGTTCGGCCAGGTCGGCACCGGCCATATGCGCGAAGTCGTTCGCCGCGAGCAGCGCGCGGCCGTGTGCCTGTACCACCGGATCGTGGTCGACGTAGACGACCCGCGCCTCGGGGTTGTACCGCTGCGCGATCTGGTGCGTGTTGTCCACGGTCGGGAAGCCGGAGCCGAGGTCGAGGAACTGATCGATGTCCGCCCGATCGGTCAGATAGCGCACGGTCCGGATCAGCCAGTGCCGGACCTCCTTGGCCATGACCTGCGCTTCCGGCGCGAGTTCCAGGATTTGGCGCAGCACCACCCTGTCGGCCTCGTAGTTGTCCTGGCCGCCCATGAGCGCGTCGAAGACCCGCGCGATACTCGGCCGGTCGAAATCGACGGGCACGAACGGACGCCGGTCGGCTTGACCTGGCATGGGCACCTACCGTGGACAATTCGGTTCGGGACGAAGCCAGCTTAGGACATCCGATTCACCGCGGGTGAGCGGATGAGCGGTCAGGGTGACCATCTCCGCCCGGTCAGCCGAGTGCCGCTTCCACGGTTTCCACGCCGAGCCAGCGCTCCGCCTTCATTCCCACCGCCCGCGCACCGTCTACATTGGACTGACGGTCGTCGAAGAACAGGCAGTCCGCCGGTTCGGCGCCGAGTTCGTCGAGCAGGATCCGGTAGATCTTCGCGTCGGGTTTCATGCAGCCGAGATCGCCGGAAAAGAGCTTTACGCGGAACAGGCGCGCCCATTCCTGCTCGCGGACCCAGCGCCCGAAGGTCGACGACGCGTTGGAGAGCAGCGCGAGCGCGGCGCCCGCCTCGTGCAGCCCCTCCAGCAGCTCGATCACCGCCGGTTCCAGGTGCGTCCAGCCGGTGACGTCGATGCGGGTCAGTTCGTCGGCGAAGGCTTTGTCGACGGGAACGTTCAGCGCGCGGCCGACGCTCTGCCAGTACTCGAGATCCGAGCCACCCGAGTCGTACCGGACCCGTTCGGCCCAGTAGTGCGGTTCGAAGTCGGTGAGTTCGAGGTCGAAGGCCTTGGCCAGGGTCGGCAGCGCGTCGGTGTGCTCGCTGATGACGTCGCCGTAGTCGAAGACGATCCAGTTCATGTGTCAGCCCCCGGTCTTGACGCGGTGAAGGGTTTCTTCGATGTCGGCCGCCGACAGGTCGCGGTGCACCACGAACCGGATCCGGCCCGAGCTGGGCAGCGTCCGGATCCCGTGCCCCGCCAGCCACGCCGACCGGCCTACCAGGTCGGGTGCGGTGACCTGCACGATGTTGGTCTCGGGTGTGTTGACCTCCCAGCCGTGCTCGGCGAACCCGGCCGCGAGCCGTGTCGCGTTCTCGTGGGTCTCGGCCAGATCGCCGATGCGGTCCAGCGCGACCAGGCAGGCCGCGGCCAGCACGCCGGCCTGGCGGACGCCGCCGCCGAGCATCTGGCGCATCCGCCGCGCCTCTTCGACGAACTCCGGGCTGCCTGCCACAACCGAGCCGACGGGCGCGCCGAGGCCCTTGGAGAAGCAAGCCGAAACGGTGTCGACGCCGACGGTGAGGGCCGCGGGCGGGATTCCCAGCGCGACCGCCGCGTGCCAGATCCGGGCACCGTCGAGGTGCACGGTCAGCCCCGCCTCTTTCGCCACCGCGACCAGCTGGGCGTGTTCGTCGGGCGGAGTGATCGCCCCGCCCGCCGTGTTGTGCGTGTTCTCCAGGCACAGCAGCGGGGTGCGCATCGCGTAGTACGGCCCGCGCGGGAGGCCGATCGCGGCCGAAAGCGTTTCCGGCGTCGGCCGCCCTGGTCCGGCGTCGTGCTCCAGCGGATCCGGCATGCCGCCGGCGAGCCAGGCGGCGGAGCCGAGTTCGTCGGTGATCACGTGCGAGCCGCGCGGAGCGAGGAACCGGTCGCCGCGCCGGAGATGGCTGCTCAGCGCGATCAGGTTCGCCATGGTCCCGGTCGGCGTCCAGAGCGCGGCGGGCATGCCCAGGAGTTTCGCGGCGCGCTGTTCCAGGGCGCCGACGGTGGGATCGCCGTCGAGGACGTTGTCGCCGACCTCGGCTTTCGCCATGGCCTGGCGCATGACGTCGTCCGGCCGGGTCACGGTGTCGGAGCGGAAATCGATCGTCGAGGTCACGGTACGATCACATCACATCGTCCGGCCCGCCACGAACCTCCTCCCGGCTGGTCCGCCACGCCCGCTCATGCAACCGTGGACGCCCCCGGTTCCGTCCTACCCACCGACGAGGCAAGAGCGGAGACAACAACCGCGTGAACCAGCGCGACGAACAAGAGTTCGCGGAGTACTTCGCCGCGAAGCGGGACTCCGTGCGCAGGACCGCGTACATGCTCTGCGGTGACTGGCATCGCGCGGACGACCTCGCGCAGACGGCGTTCGTCGCGCTGCACCGGAGGTGGAAGAAGATCAGGGAACGGGCGGCGACCGACGCCTATCTGCGGAAGACGCTGGTCAGGGCGGCCATCGACGAGTCGAGGCGGCCGTGGCGGCGGGAGTGGCAGACCGAAGAGCTGCCCGAACCGCCGCAGGACGGCTTCGACCTCGGCGAACAGGTCGTCACCAGGGAAGACCTGCTGGCCGCGTTGCGCGAAGTGCCCCCGAAACAGCGGGCCGTGCTGGTGCTCCGGTTCTTCGAAGGGCTGGACGTCGGTGCGGCGGCGAATGCACTCGGCTGCAGCGAAGGGAACGTGAAGAGCCAGACCGCGCGCGGACTGGCGAACCTCAGGCAGGTCATGGAGAAGGAGGAGGTGGCACGGGATGGACGAGAATGACCTGAAGGCGTTGTTCCGTGACGCCCCCGGTGATGCGCCGTCGTCGAGCTTCGACACCGGCGACGTCGTCCGCGCCTCTCGACGCGCCACCGCGCGACGCCGCAACGGTATCGCCGTGGCCTGTAGCGCGCTGGTTTTGGTCCTGGCCGGAGCGGGCATGTTCGGCGTGCTCGGCGGAAGCGAACTCCAGCTGGGCAGTGCTGCCAAATCCGACAGCGAGGCCGCTTCCCCGGGGCAACCCGGGGCGGCCTCCGCACGTCCCCTAGACAGCGGGGAGTCCTCGAACTTCTCGAACCCGCCGCCTCAGCAGGGGGGCGGCGGTCCAGAGAAGACCGGCCAGATGACGGCCGAAGGCACCTACGGGTGCGACCAGGTGGACCGGGAGCTCGCCACCGCCCTCGCTGGCGAGCTCCCGGTCCCCGTGGATGTCGCCAAGTCGACGCCCGGCGACATCTGTACGACGGGAGCCAGGTCCGCGGGGTTCCAGGTGCCGGGCGGCACGGTTTCCGCCGCGGTCTTCCCGGAGGGCGCGTCCGTTCCGGCGACCCCCACCGGCGCGTCCAGTGCGCGGCGGACCACGGCCAAGGGATCGCTGGTGGTCGTGGTGAGCCTCGGCGACGGTTCGGGCAGGCCCGCCTTCCCCAAGTCCGACGTCGACAGGTTCGTCGCCGTCCTCGCGGCCCGGTACTGACCGCGCCTGGCAAAATAGCCCGTCATGACTGTCGCAGCGACAACGCCGAAGGGTGAGCGAAGGCGCGCCGAGCTCATCGATGCCGCCGCGTCGCTGCTGGCCGAAGGCGGGTTCGACGCCGTGCGTCATCGTGCGGTCGCCGAACGCGCGGGATTGCCGCTGGCCTCGACGACGTACTACTTCGACTCGCTCGAAGAGCTCGTCACCGCCGCCGTGGAACACCACTCGAATCAGGAACTCGAAATCGGACGGCGGCGGCTCGACGAGCTGGCGACCCGCAACCGCGGTGTCGAGGCCACCGTCGACCTGGTGCTGGACATGCTCCTCGGCCCGCTTCGCCCCGATCGCGAGGCTGACGCCGAAGCGGTTCTCCTTCGCTACGAACGTCTCGTCGGGACAGGTCGCCGTCCGTACCTTCGGCCCCTGATGCGGACGTTGTCCGCGCAGCTGTACGAACTGCTCCACGAGATCTTCGCGCGCTCCGGCACCCCGGTGGACGCCACCGAACTGGAGCGGCTGGTCGCCCTGGTCGACGGCGCCGTGGTCAACGCGCTGATCGAGGTCGACCCGGAGCCACGGGCCGCCGCCGCACGCATGCTCCAGGCCGCCCTCGCCTGACATCCCCCGCAATTCGTCCTCTAGTTGCGGTAGTTGGCGACACGAACTACCGCAACTAGAGGACGAATTGCGGGGAGGGCGTTCAGCCGCGAGCAGCGGGCCGATCCCGGCCGGTTAGTCTGGCCGCGTGACGGACAAGCCCCGCATCCCCAACGTGCTCGCCGGCCGCTACGCCTCGCCTGAGCTGGTCGAACTGTGGTCCCCGGAACGCAAGGTCGTGCTGGAGCGAGAGCTCTGGCTCGCCGTGCTCCGGGCACAGGCCGACTTGGGCGTCGAGGTGCCGGACGGAGTCGTTGCGGACTACGAGCGCGTGCTGGAGCAGGTCGACCTCGACTCGATCGCCGCGCGCGAGCGGGTCACCCGCCACGACGTGAAGGCCCGGATCGAGGAGTTCAACGCGCTCGCCGGGCACGAGCACGTGCACAAGGGCATGACGTCACGCGACCTCACCGAGAACGTCGAGCAGCTGCAGGTGCGGCGCTCGCTGGAACTGGTCCGGGGCCGGGTCGGCGCGGTGCTCGCCCGGCTCGCCTCGATCGCGGTCGAACACTCCGACACGGTGATGGCTGGCCGCTCGCACAACGTCGCCGCGCAGGCGACGACGCTGGGCAAGCGGTTCGCCACCGCCGCCGACGAACTGCTCGTCGCGTTCGAGCGGCTCGACGAGCTGATCGGCCGTTACCCGCTGCGTGGCATCAAGGGCCCGGTCGGCACCGCACAGGACATGCTCGACCTGCTCGGCGACGAGTCCACTTTGGACGAACTGGAGTCACGGGTCGCGACCCACCTCGGCTTCGAGCGGGTCTTCACCAGCGTCGGCCAGGTGTACCCGCGGTCGCTCGACTTCGACGTGCTGTCCGCGGTGGTCCAGCTGGCCGCGGCGCCGTCGAGCCTCGCGAAGACGATCCGCCTGATGGCAGGCCACGAGCTGGTCACCGAGGGCTTCAAGCCCGGCCAGGTCGGCTCGTCGGCCATGCCGCACAAGATGAACACGCGTTCGTGCGAGCGGGTCAACGGGCTCGCCGTGGTGCTGCGCGGTTACCTGTCGATGATCGGCGAGCTTTCCGGCGACCAGTGGAACGAAGGCGACGTCTCCGACTCGGTCGTCCGCCGCGTCGCGCTGCCCGACGCGTTCTTCGCGCTGGACGGGCTGCTGGAGACCTTCCTCACGGTGTTGGCCGAGTTCGGCGCCTTCCCGGCGGTCATCGGACGTGAGCTCGATCGCTATCTGCCGTTCCTCGCGACCACCAAGGTGCTCATGGCCTCGGTCAGGGCGGGGGTCGGGCGCGAAACCGCTCACGAGGCGATCAAGGAGAACGCCGTCGGCGTCGCGCTCGCGATGCGGGAGCAGGGGCTCGCGGAGAACGACCTCCTCGACCGTCTCGCCGCCGACGAGCGCATCCCGCTCGACCGCGGTGAGCTGGACAAACTCCTCGCCGACCGGATCTCGTTCACCGGTGTCGCACCGCGTCAGGTGGCCGCGATCGTGTCGCGTGTCGAGGCGATTCTCGAGCGTTTCCCGGAGGCCGCCGTCTACTCACCGGCCCCGATTCTCTGAAGGACGCTTTACCCGCATGCGATGTGAGGAAAGCGTCCTTGGCCGCGTGAGATGAGGGCAAAGTCCCCTTCAGCCGCGTGTGAGCAGCCCCACCGCAGAGCGTTCACAGAGTGAGACGAAGTTACTCGATCGGGCGAAATGCCTAATCTCGATCGCTGAACCCGGAGCGCCAGGCCGCCCATGAGGCGGCCTGGCGTGTTTGTATCGCGCCTTGGCGCCAAAGAACCCACGGAAGAAGCGATGAGATCCACCTGGGAGAAAATCGTCGCCGTCGTCACGGCGGGAGCGGCCACCCTCGCCCTCGCGGCCTGCGGCTCCGGTGACACCGCGAGCGGCCAGAAGCTGCGTGTCGGCACCCTGACCGACGCGCCGCCGTCCATCTACCTGGAGAACGGCACCTTCACCGGCTACGACAACGAATTGCTCCGCGACATCGCGAAGCGTGAGGGCTTCGAGGTCGAGTTCGTCGGCACCGAGTTCGCCGGCCTGCTCGCCGCCGTCGCCACCAGCAAGTTCGACATCGGCAGCTCCACGATCTCCACCACCGAGGCCCGCAAGAAGACCGTCGCGTTCAGCAACGGCTACTCCACCGGGTTCACCACGATCGTCACCAAGAAGGGCGCGAACCTCAAGGACGTCGCCTCCTTCGGCGGCAAGCGGCTCGGCGTCGTGCAGGCGTCGGTGCAGGACGATTTCGCCACCGGCAAGGTCCCCGGCGCCAACGTCGTCCGCTTCCCCGACTACAACGCCGGGTTCGCGCAGCTGAAGGCCGGCGGTCTCGACGGCTGGGTCGTGCCGAAGGACATCGGGCACAAGTACCTCGACCAGAACCCGGACGTGCCGCTGGAGTTCGGCTACACCGTCGAGACCAAGGACACGCCGTCCGCGTTCGCCGTCCGCAAGGACAACAAGGACCTGCTGAAGAAGCTCAACGACGGTCTCGCGAAGGCCGTGGCGGACGGCACCGTCGCCCGCCTGCACGATCGGTTCTTCAAGAACGAGCCGCTGCCGAAGGAACTCGAGCAGGGCGGCCCCGGCCTGCCCGTCCAGAACCCGGGGGTCTGAACACCATGAAGAAAAGCCTGATCGCGACATTCGCGGCCGGTCTCGTGGCCGTGCTCGCCGCCTGCGGTGGCGGGGACGCCGCCGCCGACAAGACCTTCCGCGTCGGCACCCTGAGCGACGCGCCGCCGAACATCTACGTCGAGAACGGCAACTACACCGGCTTCGACAACGAACTGCTGAAGGCCATCGCCGCCAAGCAGAACCTGAAGCTCGAGTTCGCCTCGACCGACTTCTCGTCGCTGCTGGGCCAGGTCGCGAACAACCAGTTCGACATCGGTTCGTCGGCCATCGCGCAGACCGACGAGCGCAAGAAGAACGTCGACTTCTCCAGCCCGTACAACTTCGAAGTGATGAGCATCCAGACCAAGGACGGCTCGCCGATCACCGAGGAGAAGGCGTTGTCCGGCAAGCGGGTCGCGGTCATCCAGGCGACCGTCGGCGACAAGTGGCTTTCCGCGACCGTGCCCGACGCGCAAGCCGTGCGTTTCCCGGGTTACGCCCCGGCGCTGGCCGCGCTCAAGAGCGGCGCCGTCGACGCCTACGTCCTCGACCAGGCGATCGCCGAGACGAACGTCAAGGACAGCACCGACCAGAAACTCAAGGTCGTGAAGTCCTTCACCACCGACGTGCCCCACGGCTTCGCGGTGAAGAAGGGCAACGCCGAGCTGCTCACCAAGATCGACGACGGCCTGAAGCAGGTCATCGCCGACGGCACCTGGGTCAAGCTGCACGAGAAGTTCCTGCCGACGGCACCCGTGCCTGCCCAGTTCAAGGCGTGAGGATCACGATGAAGAAGTCATTCGCCGCTGTCGTCGGTGCCGCTCTCCTGGCGGTGCTGGCGGCGTGCGGCGGCGGTGAGGAAGCCGGAGCGCGCACCTTGCGCGTCGGTACCCTCAGTGACTCGAAACCCAACGCCTATCAGGAAAACGGCGTGTTCACCGGGTTCGACAACGAGTTGCTGAAGGCCATCGCCGCGAACCAGAACCTGAAACTCGAGTTCGTCTCCACGGAGTTCTCGGCGCTGCTGGGCCAGGTCGCCACCGGCAAGTTCGACATCGGCAGCTCGGGGATCTCCCAGACCGACGAACGCCGCAAGACCGTCGACTTCTCGGCGCCGTACAACTACCAGTCGCTCGGCATCGAGACCCGCGAAGGCGTCGGCATCACCGACGAGAACTCTTTGGCGGGCAAGCGGATCGGCGTGGTCCAGGGGACCGTGTCGGACAGCTGGCTGGCCTCGAACGCGCCCACCGCGCAGGCCGTGAAGTTCCCGCAGGACGCCGCCACGCTGGCCGCGCTGAAGTCCGGCGCCGTCGACGGCGCGATCTTCGACCAGGCGACCGCCGAGGACTACGCGGCGAAGAATCCGGACGCGAAGCTCAAGGTGGTCAAGACGATCACCACGACCATCCCGCACGGGTTCGCGGTGAAGAAGGGCGACACCGAACTCGTTGGCAAGATCAACGCGGGTCTCAAGGCGGTCATCGCCGACGGGACCTGGGAAAAAGTGCACCAGCGGTTCGAACCGAACGCGCCGGTGCCCGCCGACTTCAAGGCCGGGCAGCGATAAGTGAACGACTTCTTCACCACCTTCCTGAACTGGGACTACATCTGGGAAGTCTTCCCGGACCTGCTCAAGACCGGGCTGCTGAACACACTGATCATGTCGGTGTTCTCGGCGCTGATCGGCACCGTGCTCGGCATGCTGCTGGCGACGATGGGCTTGTCCAGCAAGGCATGGCTGCGCTGGCCCGCCCGCGTGTACACCGACATCTTCCGCGGTCTGCCCGCGATCCTGACCATCCTGGTGATCGGGCAGGGCGGCGGGATCCTCATCCCGTCGCTGGCCAGGAACACCTACCCGCTGGGCATTCTGGCGCTCAGCCTGATCGCGGCCGCGTACATCGGCGAGATCTTCCGCGCCGGTATCCAGAGTGTCGAAAAAGGACAGCTGGAGGCCAGTCGCGCGCTGGGCATGAGCTACCCCAAGGCGATGGCGCTCGTCGTCATCCCGCAGGGCGTGCGGCGGGTACTGCCCGCGCTGGTGAACCAGTTCATCGCGCTGATCAAGGACTCCAGCCTGGTGTACTTCCTCGGTTTCCTCGCCGAGCAGCGCGACCTGTTCCGGATCGGGCAGGATCTCGCCGCCAACACCGGGAACCTGTCACCGCTGGTGGCGGCCGGGTTCCTTTACCTCGTGATCACCGTTCCGCTGACCCATTTGGTCAACTACATCGACAAGAAGCTGCGCACCGGCAGAAAGGTCCGCGCTGATGAGGACGGTGGCGACCTCGAACTCCTGAACGCCGGAAAGGTGCCGATGTCATGACCACAGCCGTGCGTTCGTCGAGCGTCGAACTCCGCGACATCCACGTCTCCTTCGGCACCCTCGAGGTGCTGAAGGGAGTGAACCTCAAAGTCGAGAAGGGCCGCACGACCTGCATCATCGGGCCGTCCGGCTCCGGCAAGTCGACGCTGCTCCGCTGCGTGAACCGCCTGCAGGAGCCCGACTCGGGTGATCTGCTGCTGGGTGGCGAGAGCGTCATCTCCTCCGACCCGGACGCGCTGCGCCAGCGGGTCGGGATGGTGTTCCAGCATTTCAACCTGTTCGGTCACCGCAGTGTGCTGGACAACATCACGCTGCCGCTGCGCAGCGTGCGCAAGCTCGGCAAGGCGGAAGCGGCCGAGATCGCGCACGCCCGCCTCGCCGAGGTCGGCCTCGCCGTCAAGGCCCCGTACCGGCCGAGCGCACTCTCGGGCGGGCAGCAGCAGCGGGTGGCGATCGCGCGGGCGCTCGCGATGGAACCCGAGGTCATGTTGTTCGACGAGGCCACCAGCGCCCTCGACCCTGAGCTGGTCAAGGGCGTCCTCAACCTGATGGCCGGCCTCGCGGAGCGCGGACTGACACTGCTCGTGGTCACCCACGAGATGGGTTTCGCGCGTGGCGTCGCGGACGAGGTCGCGTTCATGGACGACGGGAAGATCGTCGAACATGACGCTCCGGAGGCGATCTTCGACGCTCCGCAGAGCGAGCGGTTGCAGCGCTTCCTGTCCCAGGTGCTCTGACGCGGGCGACTCGCTAATCTGCGGCCATGGCGAGAGTGGCGAAGCTGGTCTATTACCCGGTCAAAGGTTGCGCGGGGACGTCGGTCGAAACGGCCGACGTCACCCCCGCGGGCCTGAAGTTCGACCGTTCCTGGATGGTCGTGTCGCCGGAGGGTGAGTTCCGCAGCCAGCGGAAGCATCCGGTGATGGCTTCGATCCGGGCCGAGGTGCTGGACGGGGGCGCCTGCCTGCGGCTGGCCGCTCCCGGCGTCGAGGACCTGCTGGTCGAGACGGTCTCGGACGGGCCGCGGCGGCCGGCGTCGACGTTCACCTGGCAGGGCAGGGGCGTCCACCAGGGTGACGAGGCCGCCGAGTGGTTTTCCGACGTCCTCGGCCTGCCGTCGGTGTTCGTCGGGCTCGCGCCGGAGCACGAGCGCGTCACCGACGGCGAGATCCCCGGCACCGCCGCGTTCGCCGACGCGCACGCGATCCTGCTCACTTCCGAGTCCTCTTTGGACGTTCTGAACGAGCGGATCGCGTCCAGGGGCGCCGAGGCCGTGCCGATGGACCGCTTCCGGCCCAATATCGTCGTCTCGGGCTGGCTCCAGGCGCACCGGGAGGACGACGTCCGTTCGCTCACCGTCGGCGGCCTGGAGCTGGGTTACGCCAAGGTCTGCATCCGCTGCACGGTGCCGATGGTCGATCAGGAGACCGGCAAGAAGGCCGGTCCGGAGCCGATCCGGTCGCTCGCGGACTACCGCCGCGAGCCCGAGGGCGGGGTCTCGTTCGGGATCAAGATGGCGGTGACCGGGCCGGGTCAGCCGGCCGTCGGCGACGAGGTGATCGTGCACTCCTGGGCGGGTCCGAGCCGCAGCACCGACGCGGCCGAGCCGCCGTTCACCGCGACCGCGAGCCGTCCCGACGAATCGGTGTAGAGCACGTTCTCTCCCGGCGGCACCGTGCCGAAGGTGTCGCCGACCCGAGCCTTCACCAACACGTGCTCGCTGCTGACCGAGACCGTGCCGGACAGCCCGGCCAGTTCGAGGTCCGCCGGGCTCGCGGACAGCTGCACGTTGCCGAAGTGGTCGACCGTGAGCACTTCGGCCACGAGCTTGCCGGGGAACACCGCGACGAACGGATCCGGCAGCCGCACGAGGTCGTCGGCGGGCGCTCCGAGCCGTTCAGGCGGGACTCCGAGCGCGAGATGCGCCGCCGCCGGAGCGAAGACGTCGCGTCCGTGGAACGTCGACGACGTCACCGGAAGGCGGTATTCCGGGGCCGTGAGTTCGTACGCGGCTATCACCCCGCTGAGTGTTTCGGCGGCGGGAATGAGGAGTCCGTTGTCCGGGCCGACGAGGATTCCGCGTTCGGTGACCACCACGACCCCGCGCCGCGACGTGCCGACGCCCGGGTCGACGACGGCGAGATGGACGGCCTCCGGCAGATACGGCACGGTCTGCGCCAGCACCTCGGCGCCGGTCCTGACCTGCTGTGGAGGGATCTGGTGGCTCACGTCGATCAGCCGGACGGACGGCGCGATCCGCGCGATCACACCATGGCAAGCGGCCACGAAACCGTCGCACAGTCCGTAGTCGGTCGTGAACGAGACGCAGTGGATCGGCATGATCAGCCATCATCCTTGATCGCTAGGGTGCAGCCGTGACGACGCTCGAATACCCGAAGATCGCCGCCGGCAAGGTCCGTGAGCTTTACGCCGTCGATGACGAGCATCTGCTGCTCGTCACTTCGGACCGGATCTCCGCCTACGACGTCATCTTCACCACGCCCATCCCCGACAAGGGGCGGGTGCTCACCGCGATGAGCGTGTTCTGGTTCTCCCGACTCTCCGATGTCCTCCCGAACCATTTGGTCTCCTACGACGACGAACGCATCCCCGCCGAGGTCCGCGGCCGGGCGCTGCTGGTGCGGCGGCTGTCGATGCTGCCGCTCGAAGCCGTCGCCCGCGGCTATCTCACCGGGACCGGCCTCGCCGATTATCGCGCGCGTGGCACGGTCTGCGGCGTCGAACTTCCCCCCGGCCTGACCGAGTCCTCCAGGCTCCCCGAACCCATCTTCACTCCAGCCACCAAGGCCGATCGCGGTTCGCACGACGAGAACATCGACTTCTCCGACGTCGTCGGGCAGCTCGGTCGCAAGCGGGCCGAGGAAGTCCGAGAGGCGACGCTGGCGGTGTATCGCCGAGGTGCGGAACTCGCCGCGGAACGCGGCCTCCTGCTCGCGGACACCAAGCTCGAATTCGGCGTCGACTCCGGCGGGAACCTCGTCCTCGCCGACGAGGTCCTCACCCCGGATTCGTCCCGCTACTGGCCGGCGAGCGGTTACCCGGCCGGCAGCCCGCGGCCGTCGTTCGACAAGCAGCCGCTGCGGGACTGGCTCACCAGCCCGTTGTCCGGCTGGCACCGGCTCGAGAGACCGGAGCCACCGCCGCTGCCCGATGAGATCGTCGCCGCCACCAGGGCGAGGTACATCGACGCGTACGAACGCATCACCGGCTGCTCGCTGGAGGATTGGCCCGCCTGACCAGCGGCGTTCACTCCGTCGTCAGTCCGTCGCAAGGCCGGTCTGGCCCACTGGTCATCGTGGACGCACGTTTGCTGGTTTCCCTGTCCGGCGTGACCACCCGGACGTTGCACCGCTGTGCCGACCTCGCGGCCGAACTCGACCGGCGCGAGGTCCCGTTGTCCGTGCTCTACGCCGCCCGCACCGGCGAGGGCCCGGTGACCGAGTGGGTACGGGCGCGCCGCATTCGCGGCGACTCCGTCCTCCTCCATGGTTACGACCATCGGATCACCCCCACTCACCGCGCCGTCTACCTGGGCAAACGCGCCGAATTCGCCGCTCTTCCCGCGCACGAGGCGCGGCTGCGGCTGATCGCGGCGAAGGCGGCGCTCGACGCCAACGGCATGGCCGTCGACGGGTTCGCGCCGCCGCGCTGGATCGCGTCGGAGGGCACCGTGCAGGCCCTGCGCGAGCACGGGTTCGCGCTGTGCGCGGACCTGGTCTCGGTGCGGGACCTGGTGACCGGCCAGGTCCGGCGCTCGCGGGTCCAGGAGTTCAGCGGGCCTTCGCAGCGGACGGAGACCGTCCGGTGCTTCGCGCTGGTGCTGGCCGCCGCCAGGGCCGCACGCCGTGGCGGGCTCGTGCGGCTCGGCATCGACGCCGCGGACCTCGCCAGGCCTGGGTTGCGGCAGGCGTTCCTCGACGCCGTCGACGTCTCGCTGGAGAACCGCGCCTTCGGGACCACCTACGGCTCGCTGCGGGCAGCGGCTATACCCGGACCCCGCCCCACCTCCGCCCTCAACGGACAGGCTTCGCCTGGTTGATCAAAATTCAACGGGCTCCCCGACGTCGAGGACCTTGACCTCGGTGCCTTCCGGGGCGAGGTTCGCGAACAGGCCGTAGTGCATCTGCGGCCGCGCGAGGACGGCTTCGTGGATCGGGACGGCGAGGCGCGGCGACACCGCTCGCAGGTAGTCGACGGCTTCGCCCGCCTTGAGCCACGGGGCGCCGGTGGGCAGGCCGAGGACGTCGATCTGCTGCTCCGGCACGAAGAACGAGTCGCCAGGGTGGTAGAACGCGCCGTGGTCGACGACGTAGCCGACGTTGGGGATCGCGGGGATGTCCTCGTGGATCACCGCGTGCTCGCCGCCGACGACGTTGACGCCGCTGGAGCCGATACCGAAGGCGTCGCCGGGGTTCGCGATCTGGAACTCGGCGCCGATCTTCCGCACGGCCTCGGCGGAACCCGGGTCGACGATCAGTTGGGCGCCGGGGTTCGCCTCCAGCAGCGCGGGCAGCCTGTCCGCGTCGAGGTGGTCGAAATGCTGATGGGTGATCAGGATGGCGTGCAGCTCCCGCTCACCTTCGAAACCCACCGAGAAGGCGCCGGGGTCGATCAGGATTCGCGCGCCCTCCGTCTCCAGAAGGGTGCAAGCGTGTCCAAAATGGACAATACGCATCAGGGTTCTCCTTCGCGGTAGGTCATTTCCAGCCTATGCCCGGAGCAGGGAGTCGCCAAGTTCGGTGCGCAGATAGCGCACTTCGCGGCCGCGCCGCCGCGTTTCGAGCAGGCCCGCCGCGCGCATCGCGGTCACATGCGCGGAGATCGTCGGCGCCGAGAAGCCCAGCCTGCGCGCCAGCTCGGTGGTGCTCGCGGGTTCGTTGAGTGTCGTGAGCAGGGTGGCCTTGGTGCGTCCGAGCACCCCGGCGAGCGCGCCGGACGGGCGTTCGGGGTCGGACCAGAGTTCGGCGACACCGCGGGCCGGGTAGAGCAGCGACGGCTGCCACGGTTCCATCGTGATCACCCCGACCGAGGGCCACGCGAAGACGCCGGGAATCAGCAGCAGGCCGCGACGGTCGAGGTGGACCCGGCTGCGTTCCTTCATCTCGATGACCAGGACGTCGTCGACGAGCCGCACCCGCGGGTGGATGTCCTCCAGTACCAGCGCGATGCCGCCGGCGGCCAGGCGTCGTGAGCGCTCTTCGATATCGGCGACGAGGAAGCGGCGCATACGCGGCCAGTGCGGCTCGACCAGTTCGGTCCAGGCGATCTCCATCTGGTCGGCCAGTAGTTCCCTCGCCTCGGCGGGGTCTTCGGGCAGCCCACTCAGGTCGGCGTCCACTTTGGACAGTTCATGGGCGACTTGGCCCGGTGGGGTCCGGCGGATCTCGGCGAACTGGGCGGACGCGGTGGTCTCCGGTCCACTCGGCGGAGGACTGAGGAAGTCGGTGATGTAGTGCCGCGCGCCCATCACCTCGGCGAAGTCCGCGATGGGCAGATCCGGCACCTTCGCGGCGGCCTCGCGCAGCCACGGCAGATGACTCGGGTGCCCCCGGCGGCCGAGGAGGGTCTGCATCGCGCCCATGGTCTCGTCGAGCGGGGAGATGCCGAAGCGGACGCGGTTGGCGCTCTCGGCGGTCAGGACCAGCTCGATCATCTGATTAGGCTATATACTAATCAGTGTTCCTGCCCCGATGCGTTCGGCAGGCTTTCCGACATGACCTTGCTTCGCAATTCCGGGTATTGGCGCTGGTCGGCGGGGGTACAGTTGAACCGGCTGCCCGCGATGATGGCGCCGCTGGCCTTCACCGTGCTGACCACCGCGACGACCGGTTCGTACCGGCTCGGTGGCGTCATGATGGCCGTGTTCGTCGGCGCCGAGATGGTCGGCGCCGTGCCGATCGGACGGCTGCTCGACCGCGTCGGACCCGCGCGAGGACTCGTCGTGATGCTCCCGCTGGTCGCTCTTGGCCTGTTCGTGCTGGCCGCCGTCGCTTCCACCGGTGCTCCGGACCTGGTGCTGCTCGCGCTGGCGATCCCGCCCGGCCTGGCCGCGGGCGGGCTGAACGGCGGCTTCCGGACGCTGCTCGCCGGAACGGTGACCGAAGAGGAACTGCCACGGGCCGTCTCCGTCGACGCGATGATCCTCGAAGGCGTCATCGTCGGCGGACCGCTGCTCGTGGCGCTCCTGGCGACGTCCGGCCCGGCCGTCCCGGTGCTCGCGATGGCCGTCGTCGCCCTGCTCGCGGCCCTGCTGGTGCCGAGGCGTGCCGTCGTTTTTGGTCCACAAAGGACTGCTGAGCATCAGCCGATCCCGGTCGCCGCCTGTGTTCCCTGGCTGATGGGGTTGTTCACCGTCGGCTTGCTGCTGTCGACCATCGAGGTCGGCTTGTTGCCGCTCGTCCAGCGCCTCGGCGCCCCCGATTCGACGACGGCGATCGTCATCGTCGTGCTGTGTGCCGCCAGCCTCACCGGGAGCGCGCTGTACGCGGCACGCGGGAAGGTCGGCGATCCCCGGCTGTTCCTGGCCGGATTCGTGCTCGGCGGGATCGTGGTGTCGATGGGCCTCGGCTGGGCCGGGCTGCTCGGTGGGGTCGCGCTGATCGGGCTCTGCACCGGCCCGCTGATGGCCGTCTCGTCGGTCAACCTGCAGAAACTACTGCCCGAACGCCGTCGCGCGGAGGGGTTCTCACTGGCTTTCACCGTGCAGTCTTCGGGGTTCGGGCTGGGCTCGCTGGCGATCGGGGTGCTGCCGGTATGGCTGTGCCCGCTTTTCGGTGTCCTCGCCGCTCTTGTCTCCTGTGCAATGCTGGTACGACGCCCCAGGCGAGCTATTGGCACGCCGTCAGTGACGTCGTAGCCTGGGCTTTGAGCCGAGACACGGGAGAAGTCGATGACCGCAGTCCAGCCGAAGCCGACCGCGCACAGCGTGGGGGAGACCTTCGATTCCCTCAGCCCGGCGACCGACGAGGTCGTCGGCACCTACCCGGTGCACACCAGGGAGGACGTCCTCGCCGTTGTCGCCCGCGCGAAGGACGCCGCCGCATGGTGGGCCGCGCTCGGCTACGACGGCCGCGCGGAGCGTCTGCGCCGCTGGAAGGGCGTCATCACCCGGCGGCTGCCGCAGCTGTGCCAGGTGGTGCGCGACGAGACCGGCAAGCCGATCGCCGACGCGCAGCTGGAGAGCGTCCTAGCCATCGAGCACATCGCGTGGGCGGGCAAGAACGCGCGCAAGATCCTCGGCAAGCAGCGTCGCGCGGCCGGGCTGATGATGTCGAACCAGGCAGCAACGGTCGAGTACCAGCCGCTCGGCGTCGTCGGCGTGATCGGCCCATGGAACTACCCCGTGTTCACCCCGCTCGGCTCCATCGCCTACGCCCTCGCCGCGGGCAACACCGTCGTCTTCAAACCGAGCGAGTACACGCCGGGTGTCGGGAAATGGCTGGTCGACGCCTTCAACGAGGTCGTCCCGGAATGGCCGGTGCTGCAGCTGGTCACCGGCTTCGGCGAGACCGGCGCGTCGCTCGTCGGCGGAGGCGTCGACAAGATCGCCTTCACCGGGTCGACCGGCACGGGCAAGAAGATCATGGCCGCGGCCGCCGAAAGACTGACGCCGGTGATCATCGAGGCGGGCGGCAAGGATGCGGTCCTGGTCGACGCGGACGCGGACCTCGAGGCCGCCGCCGACGCGACCGTGTGGGGAGCGTTCTCCAACTCGGGTCAGACCTGCATCGGCGTCGAGCGCGTGTACGTCCACGAGCGGGTGCACGACGAGTTCGTCGCGAAGGTCGTCGAAAAGGCGAAGGACGTGCGGGCCGGCTCGGACGCTGAGGCCCAGTACGGCCCGGTGACGATGCCTTCGCAGCTCGCGGTGATCAAGCGGCACATCACGGACGCCATCGAACGCGGCGGCAAGGCACTGGTCGGTGGTGTCGACGCGGTCGGCGACCGCTATGTGCAGCCGACGGTGCTCGTCGACGTGCCGGAGGACTCCTCGGCGGTCAAGGAGGAGACGTTCGGCCCGACCGTCACCATCGCCAAGGTCCGCGACATGGACGAGGCCGTCGAGAAGGCCAACGACACCAAGTACGGCCTCGGCTCGACGGTGTTCTCGAAGTCGCGCGGCATGGAACTCGCCGCCCGCCTGCGCACCGGCATGACGTCGATCAACGCGCCGCTCTCCTTCGCCGGTATCGCTTCGCTGCCCTTCGGCGGCGTCGGCGATTCGGGCTTCGGCCGGATCCACGGCCCGGAAGGACTGCGCGAGTTCGCCCGGCCGAAAGCCGTCGCGCGGCAGCGATTCACCGCGCCGATCGTGCTGACCTCGTTCTCCCGCAAGGAAAAGACCGACGCCCTGGTGGCGAAGCTGATCACCGTCCTGCACGGAAAACGCTGACCCCGCAACTCGCGTGATTGGACGGACAACACGCTGTTGTCCGTCCAATCACACGTGATCGCCGTCTGATCACGAGAGTTCGCCGGTCACGCACCCCGGATGAGGTCCGCGGCCTTCTCCGCCACCATGATCGTCGGCGCGTTCGTGTTCCCGCGCGGCACCACCGGCATCACCGACGCGTCCACCACCCGCAGTCCCTCCACCCCGCGCACCTTCAGCGACGGGTCGACGACGGCGTTCTCGCCCGTCCCCATCGAACAGGTCCCCACCGGGTGGTACAGCGTCTGCGTCTTCTCGCGCACGTAGTCGGCCAGTTCGGTGTCGGTCAGGTCCTGCCGCTCCGGCAGGAACGGCTTGTCCAGGTAGCGCGCCAGCGGACCGGACTTCCCGATCTCGACCAGGGCCCGCAGGCCTGCCAGCATCTTCTCCATGTCCACGGACTCGGCGTAGTAGGCCGGGTCGATTTCGGGCTTCCACAGAGGATTTCCCGACTTCAGCCGCAGACGGCCCCGGCTCGCGACATCCACGAGCGTCGCCGCCGACGTGAAGCCCGGCACTGTCGGTTCGCGCATCCCGTTGTCGTAGAACAACGTCGGCGCGACGTGGATCTGCATGTCCGGCGGCGAAACACCGTCCGCGGCGGGGAAGAACGCGCCCGCTTCACCGATGTTCGAGGCCAGCGGGCCGCGTTTGGTGAGCTGGTAGCGCACCAGGCCGCCCGGCGTCGCCGCGTCCACCAGATCGGTGGTGCCGCGGGTCGACCAGATGATCCCGCAGGCCGGGTGGTCGTGCAGGTTGTCGCCGACGCCGGGAAGAGCGGCCACGACGTCGATCCCGTGTTCCCGCAGGTGTTCCGCCGGGCCGACACCGGAAAGCATCAGCAGCTGTGGCGAGTTCACCGCGCCACCGCTGAGCAGGACCTCGGTGGACGCGCGCACCGTCGTCTCGGTACCTTTGTCCAAATAGGACACGCCGACCGCGCGCGTGCCTTCGAAGACGACGCGTGTCGCCTGCGCGTTGGTCCGTACGGTGAGGTTCGGCCGTGTCGACGCGGGCCGCAGGTACGCGTCGGCGGCCGACCAGCGGCGGCCCTTCTTGCATGTCACCTGGTAGACGCCGGCGCCTTCCTGCGACTCACCGTTGAAGTCGTCGGTGCGCTTGAGTCCCCATGCGACCGCGGAATCCACCCAGGCCTGGGAAAGCTCGTGGGTGAAGCGACGGTCCTCGACGTTCAGCGGCCCGTCGGTGCCGTGCAACGGCCCACCGAGCCGCTGGTTCCCCTCCGCCCGTTTGAAGTACGGCAGGACGTCGTCGAAGCCCCAGCCCTCGGCGCCGTGCCCGTCGCGCCAGCCGTCGTAGTCCGCGCGGTTGCCGCGGATGTAGATCATCGCGTTGATCGAGGAGCAGCCGCCGAGTGTCTTCCCGCGCGGCCAGTACAGGGTTTTGCCGGTGTGCTTCTGCTCGACCGTCTCGTAGTTCCAGTCGAACTTCGTCTTGAACAGCCCGGGGAACGCGGCCGGGATGTGGATCTCGTCGGCGTCGTCCTCGCCGCCCGCTTCGAGCAGGAGGATCCGCGCTGACGGATCCTCGCTCAGCCGGTTCGCCAGCACGCATCCCGCGCTGCCCGCGCCGACGATGACGTAGTCGAAGGAGTCCTGATCGGCCACGGTGCCTCCTGCTGCTGCTCACCCGGGTATTGGCGCCCCGCCAATGGGCTCATCTTGGCCCAGCGCCGCGCTCCGAGCATCCCCCAGTCGAAGGATTGGGGCGCGCTCAGTCGGAGTCGGGTGAAAAAGAGGTCACGCAGGGGCCGCCGTCTGCGCCGTCCTCGGTCTCGACCCGCCCTGGCTTCTGCACACCGTCCACGAGACCGGAGAGGTGCAGGATCGTCTGTTCGGCGGTGGTCAGCACGTCGGCCTTCTCGACGGTGTACCTCGCCTCGCCGTGGATGATCTGCTGCACGCCGTCGCGGGTCGTGTCGGGCACCTCCCCGCACAGCACGGACAACGCGGCCGGGATGTCGCGCGCGTTGATCGCGTCGACGAACTTGGTCCCCGCCTCCTCACCGGTCTTCACGGCCGGCCGGGGCGCGGGCTTCGTCTCGATGCCCGGCAGTGGCTCCGGCTCGCCACCGACCTTGGCGTCGCGCACGCACCAGCCGCCCTCGCCGGGGATCATCGCGATTCCGACGGTCAGTCCCGCGGCGGTGAACGCGGCCGAGTACTCCTGGTCCGCGCGCTGACGCGCGGGCGTGCTGAGCTGCGCGTCCTCGGAGACGGCCATGGTCTGCTCGAAGCTGTAAGACCGCTTCGACCGGATGTCGCACCAGAGCTGACTCACGCGGTCTTCGGCGACGCCGTTCACGAACGACTGGCTCAGCTGCTCCGGCGTCGCACGTGAGGTGGTATCGGCCTTCGTCTCGAAGAAGCCCGGCGTCACGAAACCGGTGAACGTGACACTGCCCGCGATCAGGACCAAGACCAGCGTCAGCATGATCCAGAGCCAGGTTTTCGGCTTCTTCGGCGGCGCGTACTGCCCGTAGGTCATGCGGCAACCGTAGTGAAGTAGGCTCGGGCGGTACCCACGACCTGCGTGAATAAGGAGCGGCCTGCCGTGGCCCGAGTCGTCGTCGACGTCATGCCCAAGCCCGAAATCCTCGACCCGCAGGGGCAGGCCGCGCTCGGCGCGGCCGGTCGTCTCGGCTTCACCGGGATCGCTGAGATCCGTCAGGGCAAGCACTTCGAGATCGAGGTCGACGACTCCGTCGACGATGCGACGCTCGAAAAGATCGCCGAGGGCTTCCTCGCGAACCCGGTGATCGAGCAGTGGACCATCAAGCGGGTCGAGGCGTGAGCGCCCGGATCGGGGTCATCACCTTCCCCGGCACGCTCGACGACGGTGACGCGGCCCGCGCGGCCCGCTACGCCGACGCCGAAGCAGTGCCGCTGTGGCACGCCGACGAGGACCTCAAGGGTGTCGACGCGGTCGTCGTCCCCGGTGGCTTCTCCTACGGCGACTACCTGCGCGCCGGCGTCATCGCGCGGTTCGCGCCGGTGATGTCGTCGGTGATCGAAGCCGCCCACAAGGGCATGCCGGTGCTGGGCATCTGCAACGGCTTCCAGATCCTGTGCGAGGCCGGGCTGCTGCCGGGCGCGATGATCCGCAACGCGGGTCTGCACTTCATCTGCCGCGACCAGTGGCTGCGCGTCGAGAACAACGACACCGCGTGGACCACCCGGTACGAAAAAGACGCCGAGATCCTCATCCCGATGAAGAACATCGACGGCTGCTTCGTCGCCGAGCAGGCCACCCTCGACGAGCTGGAGGGTGAGGGCCGCGTGGTGTTCCGCTACGTGGGCGGCAACCCGAACGGCTCGCGCAACGACATCGCCGGCATCCGCAGCGAGAACGGCCGCGTGGTCGGGCTCATGCCGCATCCGGAGCACGCCATCGACCCCCTCACCGGGCCTTCCGATGACGGCCTCGGCATGTTCTACAGCGCCGTGGACGCCCTCGTTTCCGCTTAGCGGCGTGCTATGAACGGTCCGTTACTTGCAAATTTTGCAAGTAACGGACCGTTCATAGCATTTCAGGACGCCGCGGCCACCAGAGCCGCGTAGGGCCCACCCGCCGCAAGAAGATCCGAGTGCGAGCCCAGCTCGGTGACCCGGCCGCCCTCGATGACCGCGACCCGGTCCGCCGCGGCCGCGGTGTGCAGCCGGTGCGCGATCGCGATCACCGTGCGCCCCTCGAGCACCGCGCTCAACGACCGCTCCAGCTCCCGCGCCGAACCGGTGTCCAGCAGTGACGTCGCTTCGTCCAGCACCAGCGTGTGCGGGTCGGCCAGCACCACTCGCGCCAGCGCCAGCTGCTGCGCCATCGCCGCCGGAACCGCCGTCGCCCCGGCCCCGACCTTCGTGTCCAGCCCGTCCGGCAGCCCGGCCACCCACTCCGAAGCGCCGACCGAGGCCAGCGCGGCCAGCAGTCGAGCGTCGGACCAGTCCCCGGCGGGCAGCGTCAGGTTGTCCCGCAGCGTTCCCGCGAACACGTGGTGCTCCTGGGTCAGCAGCAGGATTTCGCCGCGCAGGACGTCGTCCGGCAGTGTTGACACCTCGGCCCCGCCGATCCGCACCGAACCCGACGTCGGCGCCGACATCCCGGCCAGCAGCCTGCCGAGGGTCGACTTACCCGCACCCGACGGCCCGACGATCGCCAGCCGCTCGCCGCGCGGCACTCGCAGGTCGATGCCGTGCAGCACTTCGCGGTCCGCGTTGTAGCCGAAGCGCACGTCGCGGACCTCGATGTCCTGGCCGCGTGGAGGCTCGCCGGAAGTATCCGCGACAGTGGTGGGCCGCACGCCCAGCAACCGGCGCAGCGAGGCCCCGGCGACCTGCATGTCCGCGAGCCAGAACAGCGCCTCGTTCAGCGGACCGGTCATGACCTGCGAATACAGCAGCATCGCGGTGATCGTGCCGAGCCCTTCCCAGCCGTTCGAGTAGGCGAGCAGGCCCAGTCCGAGCATCACCGGCACCGGCAGCACGTAGCTGATTTCCAGCGCCGGGATCCACCACATCTGCAGTGCCCGGATCTTGCGCTCGCCCAGCATCGCCTCGTCGAGGCCGTCGTGCCCGGCGCGCACGCGGCGGCCGGTCAGGTTCAGCGCTTCGGCGGTCCGCGCGCCCTCCGCGGTCTCGTGCGTGGCCGACTGCAGTTCGGACCACCGGTCCAGCATCCGCCGCATCACGGCCGGCACCCGCTGCTGGTACCAGATGTTCACCGGCACCAGCAGCGGCAGCGCGACCAGCAGCCCGAGCGCCAGGAACGGTGACGTGAGCACCATCGCCACCACGGTGAACACCACGGTGACCGCGGCGATCAAGATCTCGGGCGCGCCGTGGCGCACCGCGTGGTCGATGCGGCTGACGTCGGTGGTCGCCCGGCTGAGCAGGTCACCGGTACCCGCCGCCTCGACCGTGCCGAGTGGCAGGTCCAGCGCGTTGCCGACGAACTCCTCGCGGTTGTGCGCCAGGATCCGTTCGCCGAACACCCGAGCGCGCAGCCGCGCCAGTCCCTTGAACCACGCCTGCGCGCCCAGCACGGCCACGAACGCGATCGCGAGCCAGGTGATCGTGGTGGTCGTCGTGCCTCCGGCGACCTCGTCCACCAGCGCGCCCAGCAGTTGCGGCCCGGCCAGCCCGATCGCGGTCGCGACGCAGAACAGGCCAAGCATCACGGAGAACTCACGCTTGTTGTCCCGCGCGGTCTCCTTGATCCATCTTCGGACGTCTTGCTTGTCTGCCAGCGGCAGCTTTTTCATGCTGTGATTTCCTTACCCCCGAGGTGGCGGACGCGGCGACTCCGTCTTCAGGCCACCACTTGCGTACTCACGACCTCGTCGGCGACATGTGTCCACAGTGGACTCTGGCTGAACACGACGGTGGTCTTGCCGCGCCGCAGCTTCGCGACGCGTTCGGTTATGCGAGCTTCGGTGTGCGCGTCGACGGCCGAAGTCGGCTCGTCGAGCAGCAGGACGTCGGCGTCGGTCGCCAGTGCGCGGGCCAGGTTCAGCCGCTGCCGCTGACCGCCGGAAACCTCACGTCCGCGTTCGCCGATCACCTCGTCGACGCCGTTGGGCAGCGCGTCCACGATGTCTTCGGCGTCCGCCGCGTACAGCGCTTCGGTGATCTCGACGTCGCCAGGCTCCGCGGGGGTGACCTGCTCGCGCAGCACCCCGGAGAACCAGATGTCCTGGTTGTGCGCGAAGACCACCCGCCGCCGCAGTTCGCCGAGGGCGACTTGGTCCACCGGGACCCCGCCGCAGAGAGCAGGTTCACTCGGATCGGTGAACCGCGCCATCCGCGAAGCCACCGCCTCGGCATCGGCACCGACGTCGATCACGGTCAGCTTTCCGGCCTCGGCCCTGATCCCGGACGTCTCGTCGTACAGCTCCAGCAGGCCTTCCGGCAGCGGCCGCGGGGACTCCGGTTCGGCGAGCGTGCGTTCGGTGGACAGCAGTTTGCACACCTTCCGCGCCGAGACCAGCGCGGCGCTCAGCACGCCCGCGAACTCGGTCGCCGTCGTCACCGGCACCACCAGGAACACCGAGACGCCGTAGAACGTGATCAGCTCGCCGACGCCGATGGTGCCGTTGATCGCCAGCTGCGCGCCCAGCCAGGTGATGACCACCGTGACCAGGCCCGGCAGCGCGACCTCCGCCGCCGAAAGCCACGCCTCGCTGCGCCCGACCTGGACACCGGCCACGCGGACTCGCTGGCTGGAGCGGCGGAAGCGGTCGAGGAACTGCTTCTCGCCGCCGACACCGCGAAGGATCCGCAGGCCGGAGACGATGTCCGCGGCCAGCGCGTTGACCTCGGTCTTCTCCTCGCGCTGCTTCGTCTGGCGCTTCTCCAGCGGCTTCAGCATCGGGCCGATGCCCACCACCGCCAGCGGGACGCCGACCAGCGCGACCACACCCAGCAGTGGAGATGTCGTCAGCAGCGCCGTCGCGCAAACGATGAATGCGATCAGCGAACCGAAGGCCCGGCCGAGTACCTCGAAGGAGTCACCGATCGGATTGATGTCGCTGGTGGTGATCGCGACCACGTCACCGGTGGTGGTCGTGTCCCGCAGGTTCGCGCCCAGCTTCGCGGCGTGCTCGGTGGCCAGGCGCTGAGTGACCCCGGCGCCGTGGATCCAGCAGCCGTAGGACGCGAAATGCTGCACCGTGCCCGCGAGCGTCTGCGCGATCCCGAGCCCGGCCGCCGCCAGACCCCACAGCCAGACCGAGTCACTGTCGCCGCGTCCGATCGCGTCGATGCCCCTGCCGATCGCGACCGGCAGCAAGGCGATCGGCAACGACCAGAGCGCACCACTGATCGCCGACACGGCGAGCAGTCCCGGGCGCGCGAGCATCATCGCGACCAGGTAGCGCCAGGCGGTCGGCTTGGCGGGCAGCCTCAGTCGCGGAAGGGGATAAGTGGCGGAAAGCACGATTGTCGACGGTAAGCGGATCACCGTCGTCGGCGCGACCGATTTATCCGTGGGCGACGGCAGGGTGAACAGACCCCTCACCTACTCCATCCATGCCCCCGCCACCACCCTCAACGGAGAAGCTCCGCTCCACTGGCCTAATCTGATGGCCGTGGCGAACCCTGATGTGGACACCGTGACCAGCACCGTTGACATCCCCGTCGACACCACCGCACTTGCCGGAGCGACCCCCGAACAGACCCAGCCGTACGTCGAGCTCGGCCTCGCCGACGACGAGTACGCCCGCATCCGGGAGATCCTCGGCCGCCGTCCGACCGACGCCGAACTGGCGATGTACTCGGTGATGTGGAGCGAGCACTGCTCGTACAAGTCCTCGAAGAAGCACCTGCGCTACTTCGGTGAGACAGCCACTCCCGAGATGAAGGAGAAGATGCTCGCCGGTATCGGCGAGAACGCGGGCGTCGTCGACATCGGCGAGGGCTGGGCGGTCACCTTCAAGGTCGAGAGCCACAACCACCCGTCCTATGTGGAGCCGTACCAGGGCGCCGCGACCGGCGTCGGCGGCATCGTGCGCGACATCATGGCGATGGGCGCGCGCCCGCTGGCCGTGGCCGACGCGCTGCGGTTCGGCCCGGCCGACGCCCCCGACACCCGCCGTGTGCTGCCCGGTGTGGTCGCCGGCGTCGGCGGCTACGGCAACTGCCTCGGCCTGCCGAACATCGGCGGCGAGCTGGTGTTCGACCCGAGTTACTCCGGCAACCCGCTGGTCAACGCGTTGTGCGTCGGCGCGATGCGCGTCGAGGACCTGCACCTCGCCTTCGCCTCCGGCAAGGGCAACAAGATCATCCTGTTCGGCGCGCGTACCGGCCTTGACGGCATCGGCGGCGTGTCCGTGCTGGCGAGTGACACCTTCTCCGGCGACGAATCCTCGGGCGGCCGCAAGAAGCTGCCGAGCGTCCAGGTCGGCGACCCCTTCACCGAGAAGGTGCTCATCGAGTGCTGTCTCGAACTGTTCGCCCAGAAGCTCGTCGTCGGCATCCAGGACCTCGGCGGCGCCGGGCTTTCCTGCGCGACGTCGGAGCTGGCGGCGGCCGGTGACGGCGGTATGCACATCTACCTCGACCGGGTTCCGTTGCGGGCCACCGGGATGACCCCGGCGGAGGTGCTCTCCAGCGAGTCGCAGGAGCGCATGTGCGCGGTCGTCTCGCCGGAGAACGTCGAGGCGTTCATGAAGGTCTGCGAGAAGTGGGACGTCATCGCCACCGACATCGGCGAGGTCACCGACGGCGAGCACCTGGTCATCACCTGGAACGACGAGATCGTCGTCGACGTCCCGGCGCATACCGTGGCACACCAGGGCCCGGTGTACGACCGCCCCATCCAGCGTCCGTCCACACAGGACGCCTTGCAGGCCGACACCTCGGCGAAGCTGCCGCGTCCGTCCACTTCGGACGAACTGCGCGCCGACATCCTCGAACTGATCTCGTCGCCGAACCAGGCGTCGAAGGAATGGGTGACCTCCCAGTACGACCGCTACGTGCGCGGCAACACCGTGCTTGCGCAGCCGTCTGACTCCGGCGTCATCCGGATCGACGAGTCGACCGGCCGCGGCGTCGCCGTTTCGACCGACTGCAACAGCAAGTTCGTCTTCCTCGACCCGTACGAGGGCGCGAAGCTCGCACTGGCCGAGGCGTACCGCAACGTCGCCACCAGCGGCGCGAAACCGGTCGCGGTGTCGGACTGCCTGAACTTCGGCGCGCCGACCGACCCGGGTGTGATGTGGCAGTTCGAGCAGGCCGTGCACGGTCTCGCCGACGGCTGCGTCGAACTCGGCATCCCGGTCACCGGCGGCAACGTCAGCTTCTTCAACCAGACCGGTGACACGGCCATCCTGCCGACCCCGGTGGTCGGCGTGCTCGGCGTGATCGACGACGTCACCCGCCGCATCCCGACCGGTATCGGTGCGGAGGCCGGGGAAACCCTGCTGCTGCTGGGCGAGACCCACGACGAGCTCGACGGCTCCGCCTGGGCGCGCGAGCTGCACGGCCACCTCGGCGGCCGCCCGCCTCGCGTGGATCTGGCGCGCGAGAAGCTGCTCGCCGACATCCTCATCGCCGGTTCACGCGACGGCATGATCTCCGCCGCGCACGACATCTCCGACGGCGGCCTGATCCAGACCCTCGTCGAGACCGTCCTCATCGGACAGTGCGGTGCCCGTGTCTTCCTCGACGCGGAGCAGGATCCGTTCGTGCAGCTGTTCTCCGAATCCGCGGGCCGGGTACTGGTCGCCGTGCCGCGCACCGAGGAACTGCGGTTCACCGAGATGCTCACCGCGCGCGGCCTGCCGTGGCGCAAGACCGGTGTGGTGGACCCGGAATCGGGTTCGCTCGAACTCCAGGACCTCACCGAGTTCACCCTGGACGAGCTTCGGGAGCCCTGGGAGCGCACGCTTCCCGCGCTCTTCGACTGAGGAGCTGAAGGGGACTTTCCCCGCATAGGACGCGGTGAAGGGCGCTTTCCCCCCATCACATGCGGGGAAAGCGTCCTTCAGCTCTCTTTGGCCAGGACCGAACCGGGCGCGAACTTCGCGCCCTCCAGCAACGGTGCCTCCGCGAAAGCGGTTGTACTGAAGTCGACCGGGGTTTCGACGGTCAGGCCGTCCATCTGCACCCGTCGTTTGAAGGTTGCCCCGGTGAGCCTGAGCTGGCCGCGGATTGTCGCGTGGTTGAGCGAGAACTTCCCGGCGAGTTCGGCGTTCTCGAGGACGAGATGATGCAGCACCTCACTGCGATCCGCGCCGAACCAGCCGACCCGCCTCGCCGTCAGTTCCAGCTTGTCGATCCGCGCGTCGCTGAGGTTGAGCCCGAAGGTCGGACCGGTGGTCCCGGCGTGCGGCAGGACGTCGCGGATCAGCCGTTCGGCCGCGCGCCGGACCAGCCGTTCGCGTTCGGCCTCGGCCCGGTTTTCCGTGACCCACTTGGTGTCACTCTTGAACTTCGGATGGTCGAACGGCCGCCGCAGGTAGGCACACAGCACGTCGAGCACCGTCTGCCGGTACTCCGGCCGCGCCCTGGCCAGCCCCGCGAGCGAATGCATCGCCCCCACCCTGACCTGGTCTGCCTCGTTGCCCAGCAGTTCGATCGACTTGGCGAAGCGCTCGTCCGAGACCCGGCTCCGCTCGATCTCGTGCCGGTCCTCCTCGGTCCGTCTCCGCCGGTCGTTGAGCCAGAGACCGTAGAGCGCGGCGATCGCCCCGCCGGCGAGGGCGCCGGTCTTGAGCGCGTCACCGCGGCTCGTCGCGCGATCCGTCAGCAGCCAGGCGGTCACTCCGACCAGCACCGCGACCGAGGACAGCAACGTCCACAGCAGCGGTGACCGCAGCAGGCGCTTCATCCGTCCTTCACCATGAGCCGGGCGCGGCCGTCGGGCAGGTTCTCGATGACCCAGCCTGGCGGGAGTTCGTGATCCTTGGCCGGTTCCACCGTCGTGTTGTACAGCGACACCGATTCCGGCGCCTTGCGGAACTTCAGGTCGCCGAAGCCCTCGAACCGGGCGCGCCGCAGATCCAGCGTGTTCCTGAACTCGGACTCGCCGAAGTCCGCGTTCTTCGCGAAAACGCTGTCCTTGAACGACGTCTCTCCCGCGAACACCGTGCCGCGGAACTCGGCGTCTTCGGCGAACCGCACTCCGCTGAACCACGCCCGCTGCGAGAACTTCGTTCCGTTGCACCGGAAATACCCGATCCGCTTGTCGACGGCGGTACCCGCGCCGGTCAGGTACACCGGTCCGAGGAAGACACAGCCGGAAAGGTTGGTGCTGCTGTACAGCCCGCCGTAGCGGAGCAGCAGTTTGCCGATCTTCCGGTCCGAAAGGTCGAAGTACTCCAGCACCGCCCCGGTCAGATCGAGGTCGTACCCCGGCGTGCCCTCGGAATCCGCGGCCGGGAGCAGTTCCCCGATGAGCCGCTGGGCGGCCTGCCGCACCTGGAGTTCCTGCTCCTGCTCCGGGTCACCGGGTTTGGGCGGCTTGTTCCCCGGAGGCTTCGCCTCGTCCTTGTATCGCGGATGCGTGAACGGCCGCCGCAGGTACGAGCACAGGATGTCCAGCACGGTCTGTGTGTAGATCGCCCGGCCGCGGGCCAGCCCGGCCAGCGCGTGCAGGGCTCCCACCCGCACCTGGTCGGCGTCGTGTCCCAACAGTTCGACGGCCTTCGCGAACCGCTCGTCCGAGATCCGGTCCCGGTCCTGGTCGGCCCGCCGCAGTTCGAGTTCCTGCCGCTGCCGCTCGATTTCCTGCCGCCGCTCCTCGACCCGGCGCCGCCGGTCGTTGAGCCACAACGCGTAGAGCGCGACGATGGCGCCGCCGGCGATGCCGCCGGTCTTGAGTGCCTCGCTGCGGCTGGTCGCCGGATCGGTCAGCAACCAGCCGCCGACGGCGAGCAGCAGCACGAGCGAGACGACGAACGTCCAGAGCAGTGGAGAGCGGAGCAACCGCTTCATCTGCTCAGAATACGAAGAAGTTGCGGACGCAGAAGGACTTGTCCGGGTTGTCGTCCGAGGAGATCCCCGATCCGCTCACCTTCTTGCCCTTGACCGTGCCCTCGATGTCACCGGTGATGAACCCGTCGCCGATGCCCGCGGTCGAGGTGACCTCCAGCTGCGACGGCGCCGGGGCCATGATGTCGATCGAGTCGCCCATGGTCGCCTTCATGTCCGCGCAGACCAGCGACAGCGCCCCGGCCTTGTCGCCGGCGCTCACCTTGGCCAGGAAGTCCTTGAGGTTCTGGACGCCCTTCGGGTTGCCTTCGGAGCCCGCACCCCCGCTTTCGGTGCTCTTCGGGCTGCTCTTGGGCGCGCTCGACTTCGGGCTGCTCTTCGGCGCGGAAGTCGGGGCCTTGCTGGACGACGCCGGCGGCGGCGCGGCCGTGTTGTTGCCTTCGTCCTTGCTGAGCAGGAAGCCCGGCGCGACGAAACCGGTGACACCGAACGCGATCAGCACGACCACGCCGATCACGATCCCGATGATCAGCCCGGTCTTGCTCTTCGGCGGCGGCGCGGGCGGGCCGCCGTAACCCTGCGGGTAGCCCGGGTTGTTCGGGTCCCAGCCCTGCTGCTGCGCGTTCGGATCCCAGCCTGCCTGCTGCTGCGGGTACTGCTGCGTCTGGTCCCAGCCCTGCTGGGGCTGCTGCTGGTACTGCTGGGTCTGGTCCCAGCCCTGCTGCTGTCCGTACTGCTGAGGCTGACCGTACTGCTGGGTCTGGTCCCAGCCACCCTGCTGCGGATGACCGCCGGGCTGCTGCCCCTGGGGATCTTGGCCGTAGGGCTGGCCTGGCTGGGGTGGGTAGGTCATCGGTCTCGCCTTCCGTACTGGGGCCTGAGGCTGGAGATCAGACGGCAGGCGGTCGGCGCTGGTTCCGGATCCGCCCGTGCCAGGGGTTTCAGGGGGAAGGTACCTCGCGCGCGAAAGCGGCTCCCGGCCGAGGCCGGGAGCCGCTTCTTCACGAAATGCGCAGCTCAGCCGTTGGCCAGTGCCTGCAAGCGGTCGTATGCGCCGTTGAAGGTGTTCTGGTCGAGCGGACTGGAGGTGTACTGCCACACGGTGTAGAAGCCCCAGCCGTACGGCAGCGCACCCACGGTGGAGGCGTAGCGCGCGATCCACAGCGGGACCGTGCCACCGAAGTTCTGCGCCGATCCGACACACGTGTTCCACCAGCTCGTCGAGGTGTAGATGACGGGCCAGCGGCCGGTGCGCGCCTGGTAACGATCGTGGAACGCCCGGATCCATGCCCCCATGGACGCCTGGCTCAAGCCGTAACAGGTGGCCCCGTACGGGTTGTACTCCATGTCCAGCGCGCCCGGCAGGGTCTTGCCGTCCTTGGACCAGCCTCCGCCGTTGTTGATGAAGAAGTCCGCCTGCGCAGCGCCACCGGAGACGTTGGGCAGGGCGAAGTGGTACGCGCCGCGGATGAAGCCCTGGCTGTAGGAACCGTTGTACTGCTGGGCGAAGTACGGGTTCTTGTAACTGGTGCCTTCGGTGGCCTTCGTCCACACGAAACGCTTGCCCTGGCCCCACCAGTAGCCCCAGTCGACGTTCTTCTGGTAGCTGGCGACGTCCATCCCCGCGACGGTCGCGAGCACCCCGGCTTCAGGCTGCGGCCGCGCCGCCCTCTCCTTGGACTCCGGGGTGGAGGTGTCGCCTTCCACCCGCCGGATCTGCGATCCGATCGTGTGGTCGTTCCGCTGGAGATCCTGGTCGATCGACATGATCTCCGGAGACGGGGCGGCCGACGCCTGGACCGTGCTGCCCAGCAGGAGCAGCGCGGAGCCGACGGCGATGGCGATTCTTCGGGAAGTGCGCATACGACAATCCCTTCACGGATAACCCTCGCTGAGGACGACTATTTGCAGGTAGCCGTCCGGGCACGATTGTTGACGACGAGTGCCGGGTTTGTCACTAACTTCCGTGAAATTGGTGCTACGCGTGGGTGATTTTCATTTCCATCTTGGCGGTGCTTTGTGATCTTGTAACACTCAACGGGTGAGTGTTGAGCCGATCGACAACGCGCGTACTCGATCTTCCGCGCCGTTGAACCAGTTCTGGTCGCCTGGCAGGCTGCCCCTGTCCGCGAACTGCCAGATGGTCTGGGTCTTCCAGCTGGCGGGCAGCTCGCCGATCTCCGTGTGGTAGCGCGCGACCCACAACGGGTTCTGCCAGAACAAGTTGCTGTTGCCGGTGCAGCGCTTCCACCAGCTCGTCGACGTGTAGATCGTCGGATGCCGCCCGGTCCGCCACAGATAGGTCTCGGCGAACGACGCCATCCACGCGACCATCTGCGCGGCCGTCTTGCCGTAACAGGTTTCGCCGTACGGGTTGTACTCGACGTCGAGCGCGCCCGGCAGGGTCTTGCCGTCACCGGACCAGCCGCCGCCGTGGTCGACGAAGTAGTGCGCCTGCGAGGCGCCGTCCGAGATGTCGGGGCGTGCGAAGTGGTACGCGCCGCGGACCAGGCCGACGCCGTAGGAACCGTTGTACTGCTGGGGAAACCGGGGATTGACGAATCCGGTGCCCTCGGTCGCCTTGACGTAGACGAACTTCGCGCCGGTCCTGGCCGCGCCGGGCCAGTCGACGTCGCCCTGATGTCCGCTGACATCGTGGCCGAGGGTCTGTCCCTCGCCGCCGTACAGCGGCCCGAGGGCCGAGTTGACGCCTTCGTGCAACGCGATCTGCGAGCCCGCGTAGTGCTCCTCGGCCCCGTCGTATCTGGGCCCGGTTTCCTGTGCCACGGCAGGGGTCTGTGCGAGCAGCAAGACCCCCGCCGCGAGGACGGCCCCCCAGCCTTTTGAACACACTCTGCGACTCATCACGTCGCCACGATCCCCCGTGAAAAGGGAATCAGCGACTCGAACATCACCCGAAAGAGTTGCGCTCGACCTGAATAAATTGGGCCGAGTGGGTTAATCGAGCCCTAACGACGCTCGTCCGAAAGGGCCTTGTCGAGGTGCTCCGATCCGACGATGGCGGTGAGCCGATCGTGCGGATTGACGGCCACCGGATGCCCGGCCAGCAACGGGACCATGTCCCGGCCCAGCACCGCGCGGGCGTGCGGCCATTCGCGCGGGACCAGCGCCTTGGCCGTGTACGCGGGCACGAGCACCCGGCCGTCGGTGTCGTGGAAGCCGATGACCGTGCGCTGCACCGGCGAAAGGGCGTAGACGAACAGCGTCGAGTCGAGGAAGACCCGCGGCAGGTCGGCGGCCGGGCGATGGTTCGTCCGCACCAGCTGCAGCAACTGCTCGAGTTCGTTGCGTGGTTCCGGGAAGCCGAGCGCCTTTGGCGAGGGGCGGTACCGGTCGTTGGAATGGAAGTCCTCGACGATCTCGCCCGCGCCGTTCACCGGATACGCGCCGACGACCGCCCAGGACGGCACCGGGCCGTCGGGGTCGAAGGCCTCGTCGATGACATACAGCCAGCTGTTCGGGTTGGCCCTGGCGTTGGCGCGCATCTCTTCGGTGATCTTCGGCTTCCCCGGTTTCAGCTTGCCCGCCGGGCTCGACGCCAACCGATCCGCCTCGTCCCGCTGCGCCATCGCCATCCCCACGTTCCGGGTGCCTGAAGGTTTGTTCGCGCTCACTCTACTGTTCTTCCATGGCCTCTTCGCGTTCGGTCGACCCCGCTGAGTTACGTGCCGCGATCATGGCGATTTTCCCCTGGTTGAGCGGATCCAGTCCGGATCCGGCCCGTCCAGACCTGGCCGCGGCGGTGCGGCTGAGCCTGCGGACGCTGGCCGCGGACGCGCCAGGGAAGAGTGTCGAAGTGCGGGTGCCACCGTTCGCGGCTGTGCAGTGCGTCGAAGGATTGCGGCATACGCGCGGGACGCCGCCGAACGTCGTCGAAACGGATCCGCGCACGTGGCTGGAACTGGCGACCGGGCAGCTCGGCTGGGCCGACGCCGTCGAGTCGGGGCGGGTCATCGCCTCCGGGAGCAGGGCCGATCTGGCCCGCTGGCTACCCTTGGTCCGCCTCTGAACCTTGGCCCCTTGAGGAGATGAACGGGGCTTTCCTCTCAAACTTCGAGAGGAAAGCCCCGTTCATCTCACTCGTGAGGCGGGGGTCCTACTTCTTCCGGCCGATCCCGCCCGAGATCGTCCGCTGAGCCGTGTTCAGCTCCTTGATCCGCGGGCCGTCCGGCCACCAGTCGGCGCACAGCTTGACGCCGGGCTCGACCATCTCGAGGTCGTGGAACAGCTCCTCGATCTCGGCCTTGGTACGGAAGGTGCCCGAGCCCATCGGGCTGTGGATGAAGAAGTCCTCCATCTTGCGGGCGACCTCGGACAGCTCGTCCTGCGGGTCGGAGAAGTGCGAGATCGCCACGTACGAACCCGAGGGCAGCGCGTCGATGTACCTCTTCATGATCTTGGCCGGATCTTCCTTCGGCCCGTTGTAGTGGTGCAGGGTCCCGAGCTGCAGCAACGCGATCGGCCGCGAGAAGTCGAGGTGTCGGAGGATGTCCGGGTTCTCCAGGATCCGCTCCGGCTCGAAGATGTCGTCCGAGACGAAGTGCGTGTTCTCGTTCTCTTCCAGGAGAGCGCGCCCGTGTGCGAGCACCACCGGGTCGTTGTCGACGTAGACGACCTTGATCTCCGGGTTGATCCGCTGCACGACCTGGTGCGTGTTCTCGGCGGTCGGGAGGCCGGATCCGAGGTCGAGGAACTGGGTGATGCCCGTCTGGCTGGCGACGAACCGGCACGCGCGGATCAGGAAGCCGCGGTTCTCGGTCGCCAGGTCCTGCGCCTCGGGGGCGGCCTGCTGGACCTTCCGCAGCACTTCCCGGTCGATCTCGTAGTTGTCCTTGCCGAGAAGGAAGGCGTCGTATACCCGGGCGATGCTGGCCCGGGTCGGGTCGACACCCACAGGTACTCGTTCCGTCCGGGGCGGGGCGTCGGGCATCTTGAACCTCACAAAACTGTGTCGGAAGTCTCGGACTCTACGTAGAGTAGAACCACGTACGCGGCGGGTAAACCGAGCCATCCCTGTCGTGTCGAGGCCCAAACGTGTACTTTGAGTAGTCGGCTTGATCCCCTGGTGAATAGAGACATACGAAAGGTCCCCGGTCGATGAACGCGGTCAACCCGCCCGGCGGTGAGCAGTCACTGGGTCCCACCGCGCGGCGGATGATCCTCGGCTCACAGCTCCGGCGGATGCGCGAGGACGCGGGGATCACGCGCCAGGAGGCCGGCTACAGCATCCGCGGTTCCGAGTCGAAGATCAGCCGTCTCGAACTCGGCCGCGTCGGCTTCAAGGAACGCGACGTCGCCGACCTGCTGACCATGTACGGGATGACCGATCCCGACGATCGGCAGCAGTTCCTCGACATGGTCAAGGAGTCGAACGAGCCGGGTTGGTGGCGCCGCTACGGCGACCTGATGCCGAGCTGGTTCAACGACCTCGTCGGACTCGAAGAGGCCGCGGCCCGGATCCAGGTCTGGGAGCCACTGTACGTCACGGGTCTGCTGCAGACCGAGGCCTACGCGCGGGCCATCATGAGCCACGGCCGCAAGGACATGGTCGACGAGCAGGTCGATCGCCGGGTCGCGCTGCGGATGCGGCGGCAGAAGATGTTGTCCCGGCCGGACGCGCCGCGGCTGTGGCTGGTGCTCGACGAGTCGGTGCTCCATCGCCCGATCGGCGACCGCGAGGTGCTGAAGGGCCAGATCGATTACCTGCTGGAGATGATCCTGCAGCCGAACATCTCGGTCCAGATCCTCCCGTTCGACCGGAGCGGCTACTCCGCCGACAGCGCGTTCTCGCTGCTCAGGTTCGCGGAAGAGGAACTGCCGAACATCGCCTACACCGAATATCTGACCGGCGCGCACTACATCGACAAGCGCGACGAGATCGAGCGGTACAGCCGGGCGCTCGACATGCTCGCGGTCGACGCGGAGACGCCGGACCGCAGCCGTCAGATGCTCCTGAAGCGCCGCGCGGAAATCTGAGTCACTCACCGTTGTGGGCTCTTCGCCGTACTGGTGACGGCCGGGATTTTCTTGCCTGCGCGCAAAAAGCCCGTGATGACTGGTAGTCGTTCACCTCTTGGGGAGGCGCGGCCTCACCCGTTTGGGGGACGGGCGGGGATCGAGTTCTCACTGCACGCGAATTCTGCAAAAAATTCTGCACGTGCATTTACCGTTGCAGTCACACGTGCTAACTTTGGGATCACAGGCAAATGCACATGCAGATGCATCGCCCGAAGTCTTGAGTCGGGGAAGGTGGGGACCATGGCTGAACAATTCGACAACGGCATCCCGGCCGATCGTCTTACCGGGGCGCCTTGGCGCAAAGCGAGCTACAGCAACGCGATCGGCAACTGCGTCGAGGTGGCTCCGCTCCCGTCCGGCGAGATCGCGATGCGCAACTCGCGCTTCCCGACCGGCCCCGCCTTGATCTACACCCAGGCCGAGATGGCCGCGTTCCTCGCGGGTGCCAAGGACGGCGAATTCGATGACGTTCTCAGGTGACACCATCACCGCGGAAATCACCGATATCGAAAGCGGTTTGCAGGAGCTGATCCACCGCGGATACCAGTTCGTGCACCCGTGCGACGCGAACGGCGAGGTCACAGCCGTGGTCGGCGTGCGAGTCCACGACAACGTGGTCGACGTGGTCCGGCTCAACGCCGAGGACGACGTCGTGGCGACCCGCATGCCCGGTACCGAGGAGGACATCCTCCAGCCCGAGGTGTGGCTGTGGCGGTTTGCCGGCGACGCGGCGACGGTGCTGACGGCACTGCTCGCGCTCCCGGACGAACGGACGCCCGGCTCACTGTTCCCTTCGGAGACCGCGTCCAAGGGCTGCTGGGTCCCTGGTCGCGGCGGCACGTCCAAGTGGCTAGCCGCCGGGTGAAAAGCGGCCGGCTGATCTCCGACACCCCACTGCACAGTCGACCGCCTCTGTCGAGGGGGAGCGGTCGGCTGGTCGGGGGTCGTGAGTGACGGGTCTTGACACCCGCCCGTCACCCACGGTCACTGAACGCGATGGGATGACCCCGGCGTCGATCGCAGAGGCGGGGTCACTTACTGTCATCGACTGAAGCGTGTCCAGTGCCACGTCGCACGACGCGTTGATCTCCGGCTCACCGTTTACACTGGTGGCGGCCTACCCTCTTCTCCCTGGGAGCACCTCGGTGGTTTCCGACCCGTCCCTCGCCGGACAGCCCGTGACCGACCAGCCCGATCCGGAACCCCGTGAGGAATGCGGTGTGTTCGGTGTCTGGGCGCCCGGAGAAGAGGTCGCGAAGCTGACCTACTACGGGCTCTACGCACTTCAGCACCGCGGCCAGGAAGCGGCCGGCATCTCGGTCTCCGACGGTTCGCAGATCGTCGTCTTCAAGGATCTCGGCCTGGTCAGTCAGGTCTTCGACGAGCAGGTCCTGCAGTCGCTGCAGGGACATATCGCCGTCGGGCACTGCCGCTATTCGACCACCGGCGCGACCATCTGGGAAAACGCGCAGCCGATCTTCCGTACCACCGCCACCGGCAGCGGATTGTCGTTCGCGCACAACGGAAACCTGGTCAACACCGCCGAACTGCGCGATCGCACGGTCGCCGCCGGCATCAAACCGCACCTCGGCCTGACCGGTTCGTCCAGCGACTCCGACCTGGTGTGCGGACTGCTCGCGGCCAACGCCGCGGACAGGGGCATCGAGGCCGCCGCGCTGGAACTGCTGCCCACCCTCAAGGGCGCGTTCTGCCTGGTCTTCGCCGACGAGTCCACCTTGTACGCGGCCCGCGACCCGCACGGTGTGCACCCACTGGTGCTCGGCAGGCTCGAACGCGGCTGGGTGGTCGCCAGTGAGACGGCCGCGCTGGACATCTGCGGTGCGTCGTTCGTCCGCGAGGTCGAGCCCGGTGAGCTCATCGCGATCAACGCCGAGGGCCTGCGCTCCTCGCGGTTCGCGAACCCCGAGCCCAAGGGCTGCGTCTTCGAGTACGTCTACCTCGCGCGGCCCGACACCTCGATCGCCGGCCGCAGCGTGCACGCCACCCGCGTCGAGATCGGCCGCAAGCTGGCCGCCGAGCACCCGGCCGACGCCGACCTGGTCATGCCGGTGCCCGAATCCGGCACCCCGGCCGCCATCGGGTACGCGCAGGGCTCCGGCATTCCCTACGGCACCGGCCTGGTGAAGAACGCCTACGTCGGCCGCACCTTCATCCAGCCGTCGCAGACCATCCGCCAGCTGGGCATCCGGCTGAAGCTGAACCCGCTGCGTGACGTCATCCGCGGCAAGCGGCTCGTCGTGGTCGACGACTCCATCGTCCGCGGCAACACCCAGCGCGCGCTGGTCCGCATGCTGCGGGAGGCCGGCGCGCTCGAGGTGCACGTCCGGATCGCCTCACCGCCCGTCCGCTGGCCGTGTTTCTACGGCATCGACTTCGCTTCCCGCGCCGAATTGGTGGCCAACGGCGTCGACCTCGACGGCATCCGCCGGTCCATCGGCGCGGACACCTTGGGCTACATCTCCCTGGACGGGCTGGTCGCGGCTTCGGAGCAGCCGAAGTCGCGTCTGTGCACCGCGTGCTTCTCCGGCGAGTACCCGATCGCGCTCCCCGAGGACGCCCTGATCGGGAAGCACCTGCTGGAGAGCCTGGACTCGGTCAATGGCGCGGCGAAGCCTGTCAGCCCTGCCGGGTACGGTGCTGAGGACGCCATCCGGCGTCCCTAGTCCTTTCTTCCAGAGTTGGAGTCCGCTTCCGTGAGCGAGTCCACGAGCGCCACGTACGCCGCCGCCGGGGTCAGTATCGACGCCGGTGACAAAGCCGTTGAGCTGCTCAAACCGCACGCCGAAAGGGCCACCAGGCCCGAGGTGATGGGCGGGGTCGGCGGTTTCGCCGGGCTGTTCTCCCTGAAGCTGGACAAGTGGAAAGAGCCGGTGCTGGCCTCGTCGACCGACGGGGTCGGCACCAAGATCGCTGTCGCGCAGGCGCTCGACAAGCACGACACCGTCGGCATCGACCTGGTCGCGATGGTCGTCGACGACCTGGTCGTCACCGGCGCCGAGCCGCTGTTCATGCAGGACTACATCGCCGTCGGCAAGGTCGTGCCGGAGAAGATCGCGGCGCTGGTCGGCGGCATCGCCGAGGGTTGTGTTCAGGCGGGTTGCGCGCTGCTCGGCGGCGAAACCGCGGAGCACCCGGGCCTGATGGGCGAGCACGACTACGACCTCTCAGGCACCGGCATCGGCGTCGTCGAGGCGTCGAAGGTGCTTGGTCCGGAGCGGGTCCGCCCCGGCGACGTCGTCCTCGCGCTCGGCTCGTCCGGCCTGCACTCCAACGGTTACTCGCTCGCCAGGCGCGTGCTGCTGGACATCGCGCGCATGCCGCTCGACGGGCATGTCGAGGAGTTCGGCCGCTCGCTGGGCGAGGAGATGCTGGAGCCGACCAGGATCTACGCGAAGGACTGTCTCGCGCTGGTGGCCGAGGCCGATGTCCGCGCGTTCGCGCACGTCACCGGCGGTGGGCTGGAGCAGAACCTCGCCCGCGTCATGCCGCGCGGCCTGGTCGCGAAGCTCGAACGCGGCACCTGGACCCCCGCGCCGGTGTTCGCCCTGATCGGACACCGCGGCAAGGTCGAGCGCGCCGAACTGGAGAAGACCTTCAACATGGGTGTCGGCATGGTCGCGATCGTCGGAGCCGACGATGTCGATCGCGCGCTGGCGATGCTGACCGCGCGGCACGTGCCGGCGTGGATCCTTGGCGACGTGCAGCCCGCGGAAGACCCGGATGGCCCGCGCGCCGTGCTCTCCGGCGACCACCCGCGCTTCTGACCGCGCAGAGACAAAAATGGTCTTCCCCCTGATGTCACACTGGGCCCGTGGCTGATGACGTGGTGGTCGGCACCCGGTTCGTGATCCCGGGCACCGAATTGAGCGAACGGTTCTCCCGGTCGTCGGGTCCGGGTGGGCAGGGCGTGAACACCACGGACTCGCGGGTCGAACTCTCCTTCGACGTGGCCGGTTCGGCTTCGATCCCGGAACACCTCCGGGCCCGGATGCTGGACCGGCTTTCGTCGCGCCTGGTCGACGGCGTCGTCACGATCACCGCGTCGGAACACCGCTCCCAGCTGATGAACCGGGAAGCCGCGCGGGCGCGGCTGGTCATGCTCCTGGTGGACGCGTCGGCGCCACCGGCCGCCAAGCGGCGTCCCACCAAACCCTCACGGGGTTCGAAGGAACGCCGCCTGGCCTCGAAGAAGCGCCGCGGTGAGGTCAAACGGACCCGCCGCGGCGGCTACTCGGACGACTGAGTTTCCAGTGGTCCGCGGGTGGTCACTCGTCGAGGTGGACCCCTGCTCCGCCGACAGGGACCGACAGGTGCACGCACTCGGCCGCGGTCTCGAAACCGACCCGGCCGTAGACGCGTTCCGCCTGCCCGGCGCCCGGTGTCAGGAACACCGAACGCCCGCCCCGTGAATGGGCCTCACGGGTCAGGTACTCCGTCATCGCCGCCGCGATCCCGCGGCTCCGGTACCCCTCGATCACCCCGATGCCGGCGATTTCACTGGCGCCGTCCTGGATCGCCGTCGCGACTCCGCCGCCGGCACATTCACCGGCTTCGGTGAGCGCCATGACCGAGATCGTCTCGCCGCTCAGCTGATCCGGTGACGGGTCGAGGTGCTGATCGGGATCGGTCTCCCCGAAGGCGAGGTTCTGCGCCCGGATCATCTTCCGGAACTCTTCGGGCGTCTTCGGGGTGAACAAGCTGATCCCAGCCGGTTTCGGCTGCTCGACGAGCTGCTCCGGAGCGCAGATCATCAGCGGGACCCGCCGCTCCAGGGTGTACCCGCCCTCGACGAGCACCGCCTCGGCTGCCGGAACCGCTTCGGTCAGGAACTTCAGGCGCGGCACGAGGCCGCGCTCGCGGAACGCCTCGGTGAGCCGGGCGACGTCGCCCGAAGTGGGGACGGCGCCGTCATCGGGGATCGCGTAGTTGAGAAAGGGGCTGTCGGCCTCGAGGTAGTACGTGGCCAGGAAGGGCCCGATCCGCTCGGTTTCGCGGTACTTCGCCGCGGTGACGCGGATATAGGACTGCAGAGCACTGATGGTCTCGGAAAGCACTGGTCGCCATGCCTTTCGGGCAAGAAAAAGGGACGCACGGGAAGACCCGCGTGCGTGGTGGAGCTGGCGTGGGCGCCGGCTAGCTCGTGCCGACGCCGCTGAAGGCGTCAGGCATGAGGCATCCCTCTTTCTTGACTGGACAAAGCCCGTAGGCAGGGCTTTCGCGATCACCTTCGCACGGCGGTCAAGTGGTTTACCGGCCTCGCGGGCGGCGCCGACCACGGCGCTGTCGCTCGGCGCGAGGCGCAGGTCGGTGCCGGGTTCGAGGTCCAGCCTGCTGCCCTGCGCGTCGGTCACCGGCATCGTGACCAGGCACAACGCCCAGGAAGCAGACCAGCACAAGCGCCATGTCCACAGCGGTGGTCGCCGAGGCGGAGGAGCGGTCGGCTTGTCTCCGCCGTCGATACCCGCGAGCACCGGCCAACCGGGTAACGCGAACGGAATCGCGGTGATCGTCAACGAAAGATCGACTCGGTATGCGAGGCGACCGCGCTAAGAGGTGATCTTTTCCGGTAGCGGAAAGGGCTTTCCCGTGCTTGGGTCAGGGCGGTGAACGTCCACAATGGAGCCTGTGGACAACCTGTGGACAACTGTGAAGCGGCAGAGAGAGGGCGTTGCCGTATAAGGGAAAGCTTCGTAAGGGACCTGTGTACTACTTGCCGTGCCCGGCGAGTTCGCGTGCGCGTTCGATCAGTTTCTGCAGGTGCAGTCCGCGACGCACGTCACACGGGTGCGAGGTCGTTCCGCTCGCGGCCATCGCGGCGAAATCGTCCAGGAGCGCGGTGTACGACTCATCGGCGGAACCCGGTTTCCGCCCTAACGTGCGGTAGCCGTGCTCCCCGTAAACGGTCACTTCGACGACCGTCGGCTGGATCGGCATCCGCAGCGACAGGGTCGCCGTACTGGTCGCGCCACCCGCGTGGGCGAACAGCACCTGCCACAGATCGTCGTCGGTCCGGTTGGCGGCGAGCACGTCGGTGATTTCACCGAGCGCCGCGTCCAGTAGATCGAACGCGTGCGGGCCGATGTCGGCGAGCGCGCCGGAGTCGTGTCGCCACGCCGAATCCCGGTACTGCCCGCCGAGCAGCGCGCCCGAAAGCCAGCGCGCGCCGCCGCCTCGCCACCCGCCCGCTTCCTTGATCCCGTCGAGCCAGTCCCGGGTCATCGGCGAGTAACGCAAGATCAGGACCACGAGACCGACCACGCCGGCGGCCTCGACCGCGTCCGCGAGCCGCCGCGCGCCGTCGAGATCCGCGGCGATCGGCTTCTCCAGGATGAGGTGCTTGCCCGCCTCGGCCGCTTTGACCGCCAGCTCCGCCTGAACGGCGGGTGGCACGGCGAACGCGACCGCGTCCACCTGGTCGAGCAGCTCTTCGAAGCTGCCGACGGCCTCGGCGCCGTGCGCCTCCGCCAGCTCCGCGGCCGCTTCAGGGCGCCTGGCCCAGACCGCGCTCAACGTCGTACCCGGGTGATCGGCGAGGCCCGGCGCGTGCACCGTCTTCGCCCACGGACCGGCACCGACCAGACCCGCGCGCAGCTGTCCCTGTCCCACGACCCCGAGTCTAGGTGTGCCGATGCTTGCTCCCGGCGCTGCCCCACCCCCGCGATTAGTCCTCTAAATGCGATCCTTGCACGGCGCAACTACAGCACTAATTGCGCAGGAGAGGCCGGGCAACCCGGTCGTAGAGGTCCAGGAGTTCGCCCAGCTTGGCCGAGGTCGGAACGTGCGCGGTATCGAGGTCGAAGACCCGGAACCGGTTGCGGGGGGTGCGCTCGTCGGCCTCCCGGATCATCCGGTCCTGCAACGCGAGCGGGATGATGTTGTCCCGCAGGTGCCGGACGTACACGCGCGGGATGTGCCCCCAAGTGCGCAGGTCACCGCGGGAATCGACGTCGCCCTTGCCGGGGAGTTCGTCCGGCATCATCGAGTTCAGGAACGTGTGAAACTCGGCGTCGGTGCTGTCGCTCATGAAGGCCTCTTTCGCCTTCGCCAGGCGCACCGGGTCGGCGATACGCCAGTTCGAACGGAACGCCCCGACCACCGCTGGGTCGGCTGCCATGAACTCCAGCAACGCCATGACCTGCGTCGTCTTACCCTCGTCGGTCTGCAGGTAGTGACCCGGAGTGGGCAGCGTGCCGCAGCAGAACGCGGTGTCGTAGACCAGCAGGTCGATCAGCCGCGGCACCTGGTTCGCGACCAGGCTGATCGCCGCGCCGCCGATGCTGGCGCCGACGAGCACGACCGGCCCGAGCGCGGCCGCCCGGCGGACGGTTTCCACGGTCGCGGCGATGTGGTCGGCCACGGTCACCCCGGCCAGCGGCGACGGTTCGGTCGCGAACGCCGCCAGGTCCTGTGGAGCCTGGTAGGACAGCCGGAACTGGGCGTCTGTCGGCCGCTGGCCCGGCAGGTCGACGCCGACGCAGCGGTAACCGCGCAGCACGAGTTCGTTCGGGACGCCGGAGACGCCGTTCGCACCCGCGGCGAACACGAAAGTCGGTACTCCACGGCGTTGACCCGCGGACGCCGAACCCGCGGTGGCGAGTCCGGTGAGGCCGGTCAGCCCGGCGACAGTGATTGCCTTACGACGCGTGTGCTCGTTCATGCCGTCCATGCAACAGGGGACACCGGTTGCACGGACAGCCGAACAAGTGGTCGCCCGCCGGTACGAAAGTTGCGGATCAGGAGTAGCTGTAGAACCCGCGGCCGGTCTTCTTGCCGAGCAAGCCGGCGTCGACCATGCGCAACAGCAGCGGCGGTGAGGAGTACAGCGGCTCCTTGAACTCGGCGTACATCGAGTCCGCGATCGCCTTGATGGTGTCCAAGCCGATCAGGTCCGACAGCCGCAGCGGGCCCATCGGGTGCGCGGTGCCCAGCTCCATGCCGCGGTCGATGTCCTCCGCCGACGCGAAGCCCGACTCGATCATCCGGATCGCCGAAAGCAGATACGGCACGAGCAGCGAGTTCACGATGAATCCGGCGCGGTCCTGCGACCGGATCACCGTCTTGTGCAACGCCGTCGTCGCGTGCTCCTCCGCGCGGCGGGCGGTGTCGTCGCTGGTCAGCAGCGAAGGCACCAGCTCGACTAGCGGCAGCACCGGGACCGGGTTGAAGAAGTGGATGCCGACCACCTGCTGCGGGCGGTTGGTCGCCATCCCGAGTTTCATGATCGGGATCGACGAGGTGTTGGACGCGAACACGGCATCCTCACGCTCGACGATCTTGTCCAGCGACCGGAACACTTCGACCTTGGCCTGCTCCTGTTCCAGGATGGCCTCGATCACGAGGTCGCGGTCGGCGAACTCGCCGATCTCGGTGGTGAAGCGAACCCGTCCGAGCGCCGCGTCGGCGTCTTCCTGCGACAGCTTCCCGCTCTTGACGCCGCGTTGCAGCGACTTCTCGATCCGCGCCCGCCCGGAGTCCAGCGCCGGCTGGCTCACCTCGGTGACGATCACGTCGAGACCGGCACGCGCGTGCACTTCGGCGATGCCGGAGCCCATGAGCCCGGCTCCGATCACACCTACTCGCGATACGTCGGACATGGCACCTCTTCCGTATTTTGGGCAGCACGCGACACGCGAGGGTGGACCACGGGGTTCAACCCGTGCCACCCTCGCGTGTCACGCCTGCTCAGCGGCGGTATTCGTCGTACCCGTCGTACGGGTCGTCGTCTTCCCGCTTGTCGTCCTCATGCCCGTAATCCGAAGAACTACTGGACAGCTCGCGCTGCAAAGCATCGAAGTCGGTTTCGTGCGAGCTGTACTTGAGCTCACGCGCCACCTTCGTCTGCTTGGCCTTAGCCCGGCCGCGCCCCATGGCTCGACCCCCTCGCACAGGGGCGGGGCGGCCGGGGGAATCGGCGGCCCCGCATCGTCTCGACAATTATTTCCTGCTGACACCGTACCGTGCCCGGGGGGTTGGATGCGACGTGGCACGGTGTGCCGGTGGCGACAGTGTTCACCGGACGCCGGTTACCGGCCGGTCGGTGGCGATAGTCGCAGGTCGGCGTGTCACGATGCTCGTGTGCCCCGTCCGTTCGCGGCCTATCTCCGCGTCTATGAGCCCCTGCTCGCGCTGGGCGATCCACCGGACGAACGCCTGCTGGAGGCCATCGAAGCGGCCCGGCTCGATCGTTCGGCCGCGGGCGAACGCGAGCAGTCACTGTGGCTCAAGTCACAGCATGTCGGACGGTTGCTGCCCGCCGAGCTCGCGGACGGCCGGGCCGCGCCCAGCCTCGTCACCGACGTCCTCGTCCTCGACCCCGAAGACGTTCCGGAAGGTGAGCACGGCGACGCCGGACCGGGACCGCTGCTGTGCCCGATGGAGATCCGCGCCCGCTCGGCCGCGGCGCTGGTGACCTTCCTCGGTGACGCGCATCCGGCGCTGAAGAACGCGGTGCTCGACGCGGGCGGCGCTTCGCTCGACATGATCCGCTCGCGGGCGAAGTCCGCCATCGGCGACCTGTCCGCCTCGGCGTCGCACACGCTCTCGACGACGTGGACCGTCCCGCTCCCGTGGTTCGTGCTGTTCGATCCAGGGATGCGCCGGGTCAAGCTGGGCAAGGGCCGCGACGACCCCGAGCGCGAGGTGTCCTGGCGGGTCTCCATCACCGACGCCCGGCATCGGGCCCGCGAGGTCGGTGACCTGCTCGAAGCGACCTTCGGTGATTCAGCGCCCGGCCGGGTGCTGCTCGAGACGCGACGCTGGCTCGACAGCTTCCACCCCGGCTCCGCGGTCGAACTCGACTACGGCGGTCTCGTGCAGCTCTTCGCCGACTCGATCCTTCAAGCCGACACGACCGCCGAAGAGGTGCACGACATCCTCGACGCGCTCCGCACCGGCAACGTCGACGAGCTGGCCGAACTGTTCGCCGACTTGCGGGACTTCTGGGGCGACCTGGCCGCGCGGGAACGCGCGAACTAGTCGAAGAGACCCGCGGTGACACGCAGTTCGCCGACCGGCTTCCCGCCGCCCAGCACCGCGTCGCGCGCGAGGTCCGCGGCTTCGTCGCCGGGGTCGATGCCGAGGTGGCGCAGGGTCGCGAGCAGCAGCGGGAGCCGTGCCCGCGCGGCACCGTCATCGATCTTCAGTGCCAGCGCGGTGCCGTCGGGGAGGGCGAACGCGTGCACTCCCTCGGCGCCACCCTTCGAGAGCAGACCCTCGACGCCGGTCATCAGCGCGGTGTCCTCGCGGCCGGTGCCCGCGACCTGCCACGGATGCGCGCGGACGGCGTCCGCGACCCGACGGTCCGGCCCGCCCATCGCGGTGACCAGCCTGCCGAACGAGCGGGCGAGCCCGGTGAGGGGAGAACGCGAACAGCGGGGCGCCGCACCCGTCGACACCGACCGTTTCGATCGGCTCGCTCGTGAGATCGGCGACGGTGGCCTGGATGACTTTCTGCAGCGGATGGGTCGCGGCCGCGTAGTCCTCGGTGGACCAGCCGAGCTGGGCGCAGGTCGTGAGCATCGCGGCGTGCTTGCCGGAGCAGTTCATCGAGGCGCGGCGTTTCCCCGTCGCGGCCACGGCGAGCATGCTCGGCTCGTGCAACGGGAAGGCGGGCGGGCAGGCCAGCGCGTCCTCGGTCAGGCCCGCTCGGGAAAGCATCGACAAAGCGCCCTCGACATGGCCGGGCTCGCCGTTGTGCGATCCGCAGCCCAACGCGAGATCCTGGTCGCTGATGGTGAGGCCGGCGCGCAGCATCCCGACGGCCTGCAGCGGTTTGTTGGACGAGCGCGGGTAAACCGGTCGCTCGATGTCGCCCGCGGAGAACCGCACCGACCCGTCCGGGGCGGTGATCACCAACGCGCCCCGGTGCGTGCTCTCCACGAAACCGGACCGGACGACCTCGACCAAGACGGGATTCGTCACTCGGAGCCGCCACGTTCGGTGTCGAGCAAGTCGTCGACCGACGCCGTGCCCTGGCGGTAGCGGGTCGCGATCTCGGCGTTGATCGTGTCCATCACGCCCTGCACCTCGCGGCGGTACGACGACACGGAGACCTCTTCGTCGGCGTACCTGTTGAGGGCGTTGACCAGCTTCCCGTCCGAGAGCGTGCTGACGTCGGAAAGATCCGTGTCACCGATGAGCGCTTCGGCGAACCGCCGGTGCTCGCCCGCCCGGGACGGCTCCAGCCGCTGATGCCTGCCCGAACCCGTGGCCGGGCCGATCGCGTTGTCCGCCAGGATCGCGGCCAGCCGCTCGACCACACTGCTCTCGCCACCCGAACTGCGACGCTCCTGCTCGGCCCGGACGATGTCGATCCGCGCGTGCAGCAAACGCCGCAGGTACGACAGGTCGGTCTCCTCCTGCGCGGCCTCGTCACGGCGCTCGCGCAGCACGGAAAGGGTCAGCTCGCCGAGGTCGCTGAGATACCCAGGGCCGAGCACGCGGTCGATACGACGGCGACCACCGGGCCGGACTTCGATCACCCGCGTAGCTTATCGCGCTCCAGCGGAAATGTTCCGCAGGGCGTGATACCACAAGGATCTTCGCCCCTCCCGCCTACCTCCCCTGCTCTTTCGGTCACCTCCAGAGCGCCCCCCACCCGTCCCGGGGGCGGCCCCTGGTCCAGTTTACCGGGGGTGGGGGTGGAAAAGTGCTGGTCGGCGAGTTTGTCCACAGGTGGGCAGAGTTGTGGATAACTGGGTGAGGTCAGGGCCAAGGGGGCTTTCGCCGCGTGAGATGCGGGGAAAGCGTCCTTCATGTACTTGGAACGTGGGCGAACGCGACTTTCCTCCGCTGAGCCGAGGGAAGGGGGCCTTCATGCGCCTTCGATGGTGCAAGCGGCGGTCCCGGAGCAGGTGAAGGGAACTTTAAGGGACCCAGAGTCCCTCAAGGTGGCCCTCACGAACCACCGGTCAGCCGCCCTAGCGAAGCCAGCCCAGCGAAGCCCCCCAAAGCCCCAAAGCCCCCCAAGCCCCCGAAACGTCAGCCTCGCAGCCGCTGAGCGGCCTCCCGGCCAGGAGCGGGGGCCTCAGCCGGAACGGAGTCCGGGTCGATGGCCGCCTGCACGACGCGGTCCTCGGCACCGACCAGCAGTTCCGCACCTGGTCGCGTCGAGCGCTTGACCAGCGCCAGCGCGATCGGTCCCAGTTCGTGGTGTTGCACGACACTGCCGACACGCCCGACGGTCCGCTCCCCGAGGACCACCGGGTCACCGGTTTCCGGCGTGATCTCCGGCGAACCGTCCAGGTGCAGCAGCGCCATGTACCGCGGCGGCCGCCCGACGTTGTGGACCTTCGCGACGGTCTCTTGCCCGCGGTAGCAGCCCTTCGCCACATGCGCCGCGGAGTCGACCCAGTTCACCTCGTGCGGGATCGTGCGCTCATCGGTGTCGATTCCCAGTCGCGGCCGCAGTGACTCGACCCGCAGCGCGTCGAACGCCCAGCTGCCCGCCGGTCGCGCGCCCGCGTCGGTGAGGCGGCGCCACCAGTCGGCCAGTTCGGCGCGGGGCACGACGAGGTCGGCGCTGTTCCGTCCCGGCCACGGCATCCGCCGCGCGAAGCCGCCACCGGGGAGTGACACGACCGAGTAAGGGTCCGGGCTCAAGGAAACATCGACGGTGGCCAGCACTCGGTCCGCGTCGGGGCCGAGGACGGTCACCAGTGCCAGTTCGCCGGAGACATCGCGGATGTCCACTTTGGACCAGAACTTCATCGCTTCGAGGTACTCGCGCAGAGTCTGCTTGCCACCGGACGGCAACGCGCTGGACGCGACCGCGCCCCGGTCGCTGTCCAGCCACACCGTTCCGTCCGCGTGCGCGACCACCATGTGGGTGTCCACCCGGCCATGGCTGTCCAGGACGAGCGCCTCCGTGCCGGTGCCTTCGGCGAGCCCGGTGACGTGTTGCGAGATCACCAAATGCAGCCAGGACAACCGTTCTTCCCCGGTCACGGCCAGGATCTCGCGGTGCGAACGGTCGATCACGACCGCGCCGCGCGTCGCCGTCCGTTGCTCGGCGAAGGGGTCTCCCCAATGCCACGGGACACCCTCTTCAGGATGCCCGTCGGGTGCCGCGATCGGTCCGGGAAGCTCGAGCAGGGGGGAGCGGTAGGGCATGAAACCCATGCTAGTGAGTACCGTGTCCGTATGCGCGTGCTTGCCTTCCTCGACGGGACCCTGGCCGACCCCGAGGCCGCCCACCTGCGAGTAGACGACCTGGGACTGCTTCGCGGCGACGGCGTGTTCGAGACGATCCTCGTCGTCGACGGGCGACCTCGCGAGCTTCGCCCGCATCTCGAGCGACTGGCCCGTTCCGCGGCCATGCTCGACCTGCCTGAGCCGGACCTCGCGGCTTGGGAGCGTGCCGCGCAGACCGTCATCGACAACTGGTCCGCCAGCTCGGAGATCGCCCTGAAACTGGTGTATACCAGGGGAATCGACGGTGACCCGGAAGCGAAGCCGTTCGGGTTCGCGCTCGGTGTGGAGATCGACGAGAAGGTCCTCCGCGCCCGTGTCGAAGGCGTCGCGGCGATCACCCTCGAACGAGGGATCGAGCCCGAACTCGCCGACCGCGCGCCGTGGCTCCTGCTGGGCGCGAAGTCGATTTCGTACGGCGTCAACATGGCCGCGCTGCGGGAGGCCGCCCGCCGTGGCGCGAGCGATGTGATTTTCACCGCCGCCAACGGCTCGGTCTTCGAAGGGCCGACTTCGACCGTCGTCCTCGCGAAGGACAAGACGCTCCACACGCCGCCGGCGAGCATCGGCATCCTGCCGGGGACGACGCAGGCGGCGCTGTTCCGCGGCGCCGAGCGGGCGGGCTGGTCGATCAAGGTCGAGCCGCTCCAGGTCAAGGACCTCAGCGAGGGCGAGGGGCTGTTCCTCGCCTCGTCGGTCCGCAAGCTGACCAAGGTGCACACACTCGACGGCGTCGCGCTGAGCGACTCCAGCGCGATCCACGCCGAACTGGCCGCCGCCTACGAGAGCGAATACGCGTTCAGCTGAGCGTCGCGCGCAGCTTGGCGATGGTGCGAAAGACCTCGTCGCGGAACCGCGGGTCGCCCATCAGCCGAGCGGGCTGATGATCAGCAGGTGCGGCAGGATCGCTTCTTCGCGATAGGCCGCGATCTTGTGGTGCCCGTCGAGGATCACCGCCGCGTCTGCGGTTTCCAGCACGACCGCGACCGGCCGGTGCCCGCTCTTGATCGCCGTCCGGTAGTAGCCGACCCGGGAGGCGTCGGCGGGCGGCCAGTCGGCGCTCGGGGTCAGATAGCGGTCTTCCGCCAGCCGTTCCGGTCCGGCGACCTGGTACTTGCCGTCGGCGAAGAGATCGAGGAGCGGGCGCAGCGTGTCGCCGAGAGGTCGTCGCATCTGCCCCGTGGCGAGCGCGATCCGCAGTGACTGGGGCAGTTCTGGTTGGGTGGGGACCGAATTCGTGTCGATGACACCTGTGCCACCGTCGACCGTTACCTTTTCCACACCCTCGTGGACGAGTGAAAGCGGAGAAGGGTTCCGGGACGGGCCTGCGCGAGCGCCGGGAGTGACGCCCGTCTCACCACGGCCGCCACCGGATAACCGCCGGTAGTTGGATGATCCGCCAAGAACACGACCGGCAGCCCGTTCGGCGGGACCTGGATGGCGCCGGTCAGCAGGCCTTCGCTCGGGAGTTCCTTTTCGGCGTATTCGTCCTCGCGCGCCAAAGGAGTCCCGTCGAGCCGGAGACCGACGCGGTTGGATTCCGCCGTCACCGTCCACGTCTTCGCGAGCCCGGCTTCCAGGCCCTCGAACCAATGCGCCCGCGGACCTGGCTCGACCGGCACGACCAACTCCGCCGCGGCCGCCGTTGGCAGCACGACGTCGGCGCCTTGAGCCACACCGGACGGTGTGCCGAGCGGGAGGACATCGCCCGCCCGGAGCGGCGCGGGACCGATCTCCGAGAGGACGTCCCGCGACCGGCTGCCGAGTTCGGTGCCGACCGCGATTCCACCGGAAACCGCCAGATAGCACCGCAATCCGGTGGCGAGCGCGCCGATCTCCACAACCTGACCCGGCGCCAGCCACACCGGCGCGTGCGATCCGACGGCGTGTCCGTCGACTTCGACGACGACCACGGGGCCGGTCACCGCGACCGTGCAGGACGTCTTCGCGCGCAGCCGTAGCCCGCCGAACAGGCACTCGATGCCCGCGGCGGCTTCGTCGTTGCCGACGAGCCGGTTGGCCAGTTTCAGCGCCGGGACGTCCAGCGCTCCGGACGGCGGGACACCGAGATGCGCGTAACCGGGCCTGCCGAGGTCTTGGACCAGTGCGAGCGGGCCGGTCTCGACCACTTCGAGGGTCCTCATCGGGCGCTCCGGAACCGGACCCGGTCGCCAGGCGCCAGCAACGCGGGCGGGTCGGCGCGCGGGTCGAACAGGACGGTCCGGGTGTGGCCGATCAGCCGCCAGCCACCGGGCGAGACGCGCGGGTACACCCCGGTGAACTCGCCCGCGATGCCGACCGAACCCGGCGGCACGCGAGTGCGCGGAGTGGACAACCGCGGCTGCCGTAGTGACTCGGGAAGTCCTGTCAGATAGCCGAAACCGGGCGCGAACCCGGTGAACGCCACGGTGTAGACGGCATCGGTGTGCAACCGAACGACGTCCTCAGTGGACACTCCGGCGTCCTGGGCGACGAGTTCGAGATCTTCGCCGTCGTAGGTGACGTCCAGGGTGATTTCGCGGGGTTCGCCGTCGGGCGGATGTTCGAGATCGGCGCCGGACAGGAGTTCACGGACGGCCGCGAGGGCACCCGAGCCCGGGGTTTCCACCACGAGCAGGCTCCGGGCGCCGGGGACGAGTTCGGCGATACCGGGTGGCCGCGAGGACGAGACCGTGGCGTGTGCCGCGATCGTCTGGCTCAGGGAAGCACAGTCGAGCAGGGCGGCGTGCTCGCCGTAGGCACGCCACCGCACGGGAGAAGGTCAGCCCACCACGCGACGCAGCAGCGCCGACGTGTGCGGCTGGAGTTCCTGGCCCATCATGGCGCGTTCCTCGACGTAGCCGAGTTCGCCGTTGATGATGCCGTAAAGCCGCTGGGACGCCGTGACGTCCTTGGCCGTCGAAGAGCGGACGACGGCGTCGGTGCCCAGTTCCCAGGCTGGGACCGAGGCCTTGCCACGCGGCTTGCCGTAGAAGAGCTCGATGATGCCGGTGTTGTGGGTCAGCAGCAGTTCGATCGTGTCGTCGGCCTGCGGACGCCAGAACCCGGATTCGCGCGCTGCCGGGCGGATGACGTTGCCGTCCTCGTCGAGCAGCCAGGCGCGAGCCTCGTGCGTGAGGAAGGGGCGCCCGTCGTGCGCGATGGTCAGCTGCATGCCGAACCGGCGCGGGCCCTCGATGGTCGGGTAGTCGACCTCGCCTTCGCCGCGCCAGACACCGACCAGCGGCAACAGCGCCAGACAGGCGTCATTGAGGTTTGGGCCCTCGCGCAGGTTCGCCGTGTCGCCCGGGACGGGCATGTCGTCGAACTGCGGGAGGTTACGTTCGCGCGTGTTTTCCGCGCGCTTCTCCGCGGCCTGGATGGCCTCGTCGCCACTCGCCGTCATGGGTCAGCGCTGGTCCGCGTAAAGCCGGTAGACGACGTACACGGCGAACCAGGTGATCGCGACGCCGGCGAGCACCAGCAGGGTCGTAAACAGGATCTCCACGACACGCACTTTAGTCGCTACCTGCTCAGACGGCCTTGCGCAGGGTGCGTGGCAGTGCACACAGGAGCTGAAGGGGACTTTCCCCGCATCAGACGCAGCGAAGAGGCCCTTCACCGCTGGAATCCAGGCCGGGCGCGCAGCGCCTCAGTTGAGGGCGGCGCCGGGGCATGGATGGAGCGGTGAAGGGCCCCTTCGGCCCGTCTTAGGCGACGGAGACCTGGAGCTGGTGCACGCCGGGTCCGTGAGCGGTGACGGAGGCTTCGCCGTTGCCGGAGCGATGCAGCACGCGCACCGTCCAGTCGCCGGGAGCCGCGTAGAAGCGGAAGTCGCCGTCGGCCGACGAGACGACCTCGCCGGTGAAGTCGCCGCCGCCGTCCAGCAACCGCACGAAGGCGCCGCCGACGGGTCCTTCCGCCCCGGTCACCGTGCCTGCCAGCACGACCTGGCCGCGGGTGTCGTAATCAGCGGGCGTGGCCTCCTGGACCGGCGCGCCGCAGCTGTCGTCTGCCACCATCACTTGGCTCCCAACTCGACCGGCACGCCGACGAGCGAGCCGTATTCCGTCCATGAACCGTCGTAGTTCTTCACGGCGTCGTAGCCGAGGAGCTCGTGCAGCGCGAACCACGCGATGGACGAGCGCTCACCGATCCGGCAGTACGCGATCGTGGACTTCGACTCGTCGAGGCCCTCGTCGGAGTACAGCTCCTTGATCTCTTCCTCGGTCTTGAAGGTGCCGTCCTCGTTGGCGACCTTCGCCCACGGGACGTTCAGCGCACCGGGGATGTGGCCAGGGACCTGGGACTGCTCCTGCGGAAGGTGCGCCGGGGCGAGCAGCTTGCCGGAGAACTCGTCGGGCGAACGCACGTCGACGAAGTTGCTGCCGCCGATGGCCTGGACGACCTCGTCGCGGAACGCGCGGATCGACAGGTCCTGCTCCTTGGCCTCGTACGTGGTGACCTCGCGCTTGACCTCTTCCGAGTTCAGCTCACGGCCGTCGAGCTCCCACTTCTTGCGGCCGCCGTCGAGCAGCTGCACGTTTTCGTGGCCGTAGAGCTTGAAGTACCAGTACGCGTATGCGGCGAACCAGTTGTTGTTGCCGCCGTAGAGGACGACGCGGTCGTCGTTCGAGACGCCCTTCTCCGACAGGAGCTTCTCGAAGCCCTCCTTGTCGACGAAGTCGCGGCGGACCCCGTCCTGCAGGTCCTTGCGCCAGTCGAACTTCACCGCACCGCGGAGGTGTCCGTTGTCGTACGCGGTCGTGTCCTCGTCGACCTCGATGAACACGACACCAGGGGTGTCCAGGTTCTCCTCGGCCCACTGGGTGGTGACCAGGACGTCTTCACGGCTCATGGAGCTGACTCTCTTTCTGGGGTTCAGAACGCGCGCGGGCTGGGGCTGAAACGCTTGATGAGCAGGTACATCTCGCAACCGAGACAGAAGTTGAACGCCGCGTTGAGGAAGGCGGCGAACAACGCGAACGCCGTCGCGACGAACCCGAGCGCGGTCAGACCGGCGGCGAAGCCGACGGTGCCGACGACGGCGAACACGAAGCCGACGGCCTGCGCGAACCGCAGCGGCGCGGCGTCTTCCCGTTCGGTCGTCGAGCCGAGGCGCGGCGCGACCAGGTAGCGGTAGACCAGGGAGTACGGCGCCGGCTTCAGGCCGATGAAGGCGCCGATCGCGAACACCACCGCCTGCGCCGCGAGCAGTGGCCACCACTGGGTGATGAGCACGACCGCGAGCACGATCGTCGTCAGGATGGCGGCGAAACGCGGACCACGGGGGTCGACGGCCGGTCCTGCGGACATGGATCCTCCTGCGAACGAGAGGGAAAAAAGCGCGTGCCCGATGGGTACGCGGGCGTGGTTCAGCGAACGCCGGGCCGAGCCGGACACAGGCTGCTGCGAACACGGCACAGATCCACTGCGCGGCGCTGGGTCAGCAAGGTTCGGGGCAGCCTGTTCACGGGCACGAGGGTACGCAGAGCTCCCTCAGGTTGGGAACCGTGTTCACACCTTGGGACGCTTCCCGAAATTCGGGATCAGACGTTCGCCAGGTGCGGCTTCAGGGCTTCGAGAAGCTCCTGACCTCGGGGAACGCCGCCGACGCGGAAGACCTCCCGGCCGTCCGGTGTCAAGGCCAGCGTCGTCGGAGTCCGCAACACGGAAAGTGCTTGCGCGACTTCCGGGGTCTCGGTGACGTCCAGATCGACGTGGGTGAGGCCGTCGGTTTTCTCCGCGAGAACCGACAGGATGGCGCGCGTGTGGCGGCACGGCGCGCAGAACGTGGTGGAGATCTGGATCAGGGTGACACCTTCGGACGCGAGGGCGTCCGAGACCCGACCGGGCAGTGTGGACGCGCTGGACTTCGCCGCGCGCACGCGGCCGTTGCGTGCCCGCAACAACGCGCCCACCACCGCGCCGAGCACCAGAACGCCCAGCAGCACCCACACCCCGGTCATGCGAGATCACCTCTGCGTCGAATCAACCCTGTCTTGAAATCAACCCTGCGGCTTCGCTCCGCTGAAGGCGGCGTTCTTGCCCTCACCCTTGATGGTCACCGAGCCGCTGTTCACCCGCACCGACGTCGGGGTCACCGAAAACGGCATGGCGCCGGTGTCGATGGTCGCGTTGAAGTTCGGCAGCAGCAGTTCCTGCACCGCCTGGGGAACGACGGTGGTCTCCTTGTCATTCCCGAACTGCAGCCGCTTCGGCTCGAGACGGATCTTCTGCCCGTCCAGTTCGATCATCGCGAAGCAGAAGATCTCGATCTTCTGGCTGTTGATCTGCACGTTGCCGGACAGCCGGATCCCGGCGCTGGCGGAATCCACCGGCTCACCGTTCTCGTTCGTGGTCGTCGTGGGCTTCGTTTCGCCCTGCCCGCTGTCGCCGTCGCGGACGTAGTCCTCGGTGACCGGCTCGATCTTCAGGTTCTGGATCTTGTCCAGCGGCGACTGCCGCGCGATGTCCGCGGCCTTGATCGTCACCTCGCCCTTGAGCGTGCCGATGACGATCGACTTGGTGTTGCCGTTCATCAGGTCGGAAAGCGGCGCCGTGACGTCGCTCATGTCGGCGTTGAAGTCCACATCGTTCAACCTCGGCGGAACGGCGACGCCCTGGGCGTTGATGGTGATGTGACTGTAGTCACCGGAGAGGGCCTGTGTCAGGAACGGGAAACCGTGCACCGTGACCGCCGGATCGTTCTTCAGCCCCAGCTGTTCGCGGGTCTTCTGGGAGATCGTGTGCTCGGCGTACGCAGCCGCCCCGAAATCGGCTCCGACCAGCAGTACCAGCAGCACCGCGAGGGCGATGAGCCAGCCTCGGCCACGCCGCTTCGGTCGCCTGGCGGACCGGCCGGGAGACGGTCGTCCGTCGTACGCCACGGGCCTGCTCACCATCGCGTCAAATCTCCTTCGTATCCCTCTTTGGCCAGGTGTGATCGATCCAGCACGGGGTAGGTGTCCGGCTGTTCACCCGCTATTCTCGCTAAGCACCGGCTGTAGCCACGTTCGAGGCGACTACGAGTGAAGGCGGTGCGGCGATGAGCCTGGACCTTCTGGTACTGACCGCGGAAGCAGATGCCACCACGGTGCTGCCCGCCCTGGATCTGTTGCCGCACACCGTACGCGTCCGTGCTCCGGAAGTGACCGCGCTGCTCGACGCCGGCCACCGCGACGTCATCGTCCTCGACGCCCGCAGCGATCTCGCCTCCGCGAAGAGCCTCTGCCGTCTGCTCAAGGGCGCCGGTGAGGACGAGGCCTCCACGCCGATCATCGCCGTTGTCGGTGAAGGCGGTCTGGTCGCGGTCAGCGCGGAATGGCGCACCGACGACATCCTGCTCCCGACGGCCGGTCCCGCCGAGGTAGACGCCCGGCTGCGGCTGGTCACCACCCGCGACGGCGGCTCCGCGCAGGTGGACGCCGAACTCCGCGTCGGCGAGCTGGTGATCGACGAAGCGACATACACCGCGAAGCTCCGCAAGCGCACTCTCGAACTCACCTACAAGGAGTTCGAACTCCTCAAGTACCTCGCTCAGCACGCCGGCCGGGTGTTCACCCGTGCCCAGCTCCTGCAGGAGGTCTGGGGTTACGACTTCTTCGGTGGCACGCGCACGGTCGACGTCCACGTGCGGCGCCTGCGCGCGAAGCTGGGGCCGGAGCACGAGCAGATGATCGGAACCGTGCGCAACGTCGGCTACAAGTTCGAGCGGCCGGCCAAGGGTGCCGCGGCGAAGCAGCAGCAGGCCATCGCCCCGGACGCGAGCGTCTACGAGCCGAGCGAGCTTTCCGCGCACTGAATCCCTTCCTCTCCTGTCTGACAAGACGTCCGGGCGTGAACAGGGTTCCCTAGTACTGTCGGTTTCATGCTCGATCTGCTGTGGACCGGTGAACCGGAAACGGAAGAGATCCGCCGCTTCCTCCTCGCCGTGCGCGAGGCCGACGGCGATCCCCTGGACACCGGTTTCCCCGGTGGGCAACACCTCCTGGGGCACCTCGACGGCGAATTGGTCGCGTACGCGCACCTGGACACCGGAGGTGACTCGCACGGCAACCAGGTCGCCGAACTGTTCGTCCACCCCGCGCACCGCCGCTCCGGTCATGGCAGAGCGCTCACCAAGGCGCTCGTCGACCACGTCGAAGGGAATCCGCTGCGTGTCTGGGCGCACGGTGATCACCCCGCCGCCGTCCACATCGCCGGGACCGAAGGCTTCGAGCGCGCTCGCGAACTGCTGATCCTGCACGCCGACACGGAAGCCGCCGACTGGCCGGAACCCGTGACGCGCGAAGGGATCGAGCTGCGCACCTTCGTTCCCGGTCAGGACGAGGAAGCGATGGTCCGCGTCAACGCGCGTGCCTTCGACTGGCATCCCGAGCAGGGCGCTCTGACCGCCGACGAGGTCCGCGCGACCGAGAAGGAAGACTGGTTCGACCCCGAGGGCTTCTTCCTCGCGGAGCAGGACGGCGAGGTCGTCGGCTTCCACTGGACGAAGGTCCACGAGGCGGTTCCCGGCCGGTTCGGCGGTGAACCCGCTGGCGAGGTCTACGTCGTCGGCATCGATCCGGACGCGCAGGGCGGCGGCCTCGGGAAGGCACTCACGCTCGCCGGACTGCGGTATCTCCGCGATCGCGGGCTGGGTCAGGTGATCCTGTACGTCGAGGGCGACAACGCCCCGGCGCTCGCCGTTTATTCGAAGCTCGGCTTCACCCGATACGAGGTCGACGTTCAGTACGCTCGGTAATCGGGTTCACACTTCTGGCTCTTGACCGGTCACGGAGAGCAAACGCGCAGGTCACGGGCCGGACACGGTCCACGTTCGGAGTAGTCGCGCTGCTCACATCGGGCGCCTTGTTCACCTTTCGTTCACCCTGTGACGGCCACCTGTCCACTGTCAGTGCCTAGTGTCCGGATCCGGCAGGAACGTTCCCGTTCCACCGATCCGGCGAAAGTCTCCCAGTGGAGGAAATGCAGTGAAGATCATGCGGCCCGCGGGCGCGATCGGCATCGTGGCTAGCGCCGCCCTCGTGCTCGGCGCCTGTGGATCCGACCCGGCGGCGACCAAGCCCGAGAGCTCGGGTGCCGCTTCCGCGCCCAGCGGCACGGCCGACGTCGAATGCGGCGGCAAGAACCCGCTTTCGGCAGAGGGGTCGTCCGCGCAGAAGACCGCGATCGACATCTTCGTGCAGGCCTACGCCGCCAAGTGCTCCGGCCAGAAGGTGAACTACAACCCCAGCGGTTCGGGCGCCGGCGTCAAGCAGTTCAACGGCAACCAGGTCGACTTCGCCGGATCCGACTCGCCGCTCAAGTCCGGCGAGGAGGCCGACAAGGCCAAGGCCCGTTGCGCCTCCGACGCGTGGAACCTCCCGCTCGTCATCGGCCCGGTCGCGGTCGCGTACAAGGTTTCCGGCGTCGACAAGCTGACCCTGACCCCCGAGGTCACCGCCAAGATCTTCAACGGCGGCATCACCAAGTGGAACGACCCGGCCATCAAGGCGCTCAAGGGCAACGAGAGCGTCAACCTGCCGGACAAGGCGATCCAGGTCATCTCCCGCACCGACGAGTCGGGCACCACGGACAACTTCCAGAAGTATCTGAAGGTCGCTTCGAAGGGCGCTTGGACCCAGGGCGACGGCAAGAAGTTCAACGGTGGCGTCGGTAACGGTGCCGAGAAGTCCAACGGTGTGGCCAGCGCGGTCAAGGCCACCGATGGCGCCATCACCTACGTCGAGTCCGCCTTCGCGAAGGAAGGCCTCAGCGCCGCCCTGATCGACAGCGGCTCCGGCGGTGTCGAGCTCACCGCCGAGAACGTCGCCAAGTCCCTCGACGCGGCGAAGTTCAAGAAGGAGGGCAGCAACGACCTCGCGCTGGACCTGGACTCGATCTACTCCAGCAACGTCGCCGGCGCCTACCCGGTCATTCTCGCCACCTACGAGATCGTCTGCTCCAAGTACGCCGACGCCGAGGTCGCCAAGGCCGTCAAGGCCTTCCTGACGGTCGCCGCCACCGACGGCCAGAAGCCGCTGTCGGACAAGGGCTACGTGCCGATCCCGCAGAGCCTGCAGGACAAGGTCCTGACCGCTGTCAAGGCCATCGCCTGACCCTGTTGCCAACCTCAGGCTGATCAGTAAAGACAGGCTGGACAGAAGTAGTCGATGAGCGATTCGTCTTCGCCCAGAACGCCCACCGGCGACCCCGGTGGGCGTTCTGGCGTCCGCGAGACCTTCACGGAGGACCCGATTTCGGAGCAACCTGCCGCGTCACCGCCCGAGAAGTCCTCGGTGCAACTCGCGAGCCCCAATTCCAGGACGGTGCGACCCGGTGACCGCATCTTCCAGTTCCTGACCACCGGAGCCGGCGTCTTCGTCGTCTCGCTGATCGGCCTGATCGGGCTGTTCCTGCTGGTGCAGGCCATCCCGGCGCTCCAGGCCGACAACGTGAACTTCCTGACCAGCCAGACCTGGCAGACCGAACCGAACGACATGAAGTTCGGCATCATGGGCCTGCTGCTGGTCACCGTCTACAGCGCGTTGCTGGCGCTGATCATCGCGATGCCGATTTCGCTCGGAATCGCCCTCTTCCTGACGCAGTACGCGCCGAAGCGGCTCGCGCGGTCTTTCGCCTACGTGATCGACCTGCTCGCCGCGGTCCCCTCGATCATCTACGGCCTGTGGGGCCTGATGGTCTTCGCGCCGACGATCGAGCCCTTCTCCCAATGGGTCAACGACACCTTCTCGTGGATCCCGATCTTCGCGGCGGGCAACGTCTCGCCGGACATGCGCGGCACGATCTTCACCGCGGGCATCGTGCTCGCCGTGATGATCCTGCCGATCATCACCTCGCTGTCGCGTGAGGTGTTCGAGCGGACCCCGACCCCGCACATCGAAGGCGCGCTGGCGCTGGGCGCCACCCGCTGGGAGGTCATCCGCACCACGGTCCTGCCGTTCGGCAAGGCCGGCTACATCGGCGCTTCGATGCTCGGCCTCGGCCGCGCGCTCGGCGAGACGATCGCGCTCGCGATCATCCTGACCGGCGCCGTGGGCCGCGAGTTCACCTTCAGCCTCTTCGACGGCGGCGCCACGTTCGCCTCGAAGATCGCGGCGGACTACGCGGAGCTCAACAACGAGATCTCGGCTGGCGCGTACATCGCGGCGGGCCTGGTGCTGTTCCTGCTGACGTTCATCGTCAACTTCGCCGCGCGGTCCATCATCGCCAAGAAGGGGGACTGAGCATGTCCACCACGCTCGAGAAGACCCCCGCCATCACCCCCGCCTTCCAGCAGGTCAGCCTCGCGAGGAAGACCAAGAACGGCCTCGCGACGGTCCTGATCTGGCTGTCCTTCCTGATCGCCGTCGTGCCGCTGGTGTGGCTGCTCGCCACGGTGGTCATCAACGGCGTCAAGCGGCTCCCCTTCAGCAACTGGTGGACCGAGGACTTCGGCTCGGTACTGTCGGACGAGGTCGGCGGCGGCGTGCTGCACGCGGTCATCGGTTCGGTGCTGCAGGGCCTGGTCTGCGCGATCATCGCGGTCCCGATCGGCATGCTGGTCGCGATCTACCTGGTCGAGTACGGCCGCGGCAAGCTCGCGAAGATCACGACGTTCATGGTGGACATCCTTTCCGGTGTCCCGTCGATCGTCGCGGCACTGTTCATCTACGCGCTGTGGATCACGACCCTCGGCCTGCCGCGCAGTGGTTTCGCGGTGTCGCTCGCCCTGGTGCTGCTGATGATCCCGGTGGTCGTGCGCTCCTCGGAGGAGATGCTGCGGATCGTCCCGGACGACCTGCGCGAGGCCTCCTACGCGCTCGGCGTGCCGAAGTGGAAGACGATCATGAAGATCGTCCTGCCGACCGCGCTGTCCGGCATCATCGGCGGCATCATGATGGCGCTCGCCAGGGTCATGGGTGAGACCGCGCCGCTGTTGGTCCTCGTGGGCTACTCCGCCTACGTGAACTGGGACATCTTCGGCGGCGAGCAGGCCGCTCTGCCGCTTCTGATGAACAACGAACGGGTCAGCAACCCGTTCGACGAAGGTACCGTCGCGTTCGACCGGATCTGGGGTGCCGCGCTCACCCTGGTGCTGATCATCGCGGTCGTGAACCTTCTCGCCATGCTCTTTGCCCGTCTTGTCGCCCCGAAGAAGAAGTGAGCTGTTTGAGATGGCCAAACGAATCGACGTCAAAGACGTGGACATCTACTACGGCAAATTCCACGCCGTGGACGGCGTCACCCTCTCGGTGCCGCCGCGGAACGTCACCGCGTTCATCGGCCCCTCGGGCTGCGGCAAGTCGACGGTGCTGCGCACGCTGAACCGTATGCACGAGGTCATCCCCGGCGCCCGCGTCGAGGGTGAGGTGCTGCTCGACGGCGAGGACATCTACGGCGCCGGGGTCGACCCGGTGCAGGTCCGCCGCACGATCGGCATGGTCTTCCAGCGGCCCAACCCGTTTCCGACGATGTCCATCCGCGACAACGTCGTGGCGGGCCTGCGGCTGGGCGGCACCAAGGGCAGGAAGGAACTCGACGAGGTCGCCGAGCGCGCGCTGCGCGGCGCGAACCTGTGGAACGAGGTCAAGGACCGGCTGAACAAGCCGGGCGGCAGCCTCTCCGGTGGTCAGCAGCAGCGGCTCTGCATCGCGCGGGCGATCGCCGTGCGGCCGGACGTGCTGCTGATGGACGAACCGTGCTCCGCGCTCGACCCGATCTCGACCCTCGCCATCGAGGACCTGATCGGTGAGCTCAAGAAGGAGTACACGATCGTCATCGTGACGCACAACATGCAGCAGGCGGCGCGGGTCTCGGACCAGACCGCGTTCTTCAACCTGGCGGGCGTCGGCCAGCCGGGTCGCCTGGTGGAGCTGAACGACACCGAAAAGATCTTCTCGAACCCGGACGAGAAGGCGACCGAGGACTACATCTCGGGCCGGTTCGGCTGAGTCGGCCACCTGGACCCACTCGGTACCGGCGCCCTGGTCATCTGGAGTACACGAGCCCCTGGGAAGGGCGTGGCGACCAGAGAGCCAGTGAAGGCCTCCTTCCCTACCTTGAGCGTAGGAGGGAGGCCTTCACTACCCCTTGGCCGCCTGACCAGTGGTCCGTGAAGGCCACCTTGAGGGACTCTGGGTCCCTTGAAGTTCCCCTCACCTGCTCCGGGACTTCCCGACAGCACCACTAGCACCATCAAGGGCACGTGAAGGCCCCTTCCCCCAGCTCAGCGAAGAGAACTCGGCGTTCGCTCACGTTTCAAGTACCTGAAGGCCCGCTTGCGCTAGGCAGTGAAGGGGCCTTCACGGACCGGATCTGCGACCAGCCGAAGCCAGAATCCACCCTCGGCCCTGATCCGAATCGCCACTCACGACCACCGGCGCCTCACGCGCCCCGGGCTGCCGACGTGACGAAGGGGCCCTTCACCGCGTCACATGCGGTGAAGGGCCCCTTCGTCACGTCTTATGCGGGGAAAGTCCCCTTCAGCTCCTACAGCTCGTCGGGGCCGTAGCCGGGCATCTTGCCGGTCACCACGAAGATCATCCGGCGCGCGACCGAGACGGCGTGGTCGGCGAAGCGCTCGTAGAAGCGGCCCAGCAGGGTGACGTCCACCGCCGCGGCGACGCCGTGGTCCCAGTTCCGGTCCATGATGACCGTGAACAGGTGCTTGTGGATCTCGTCGACCTCGTCGTCGTCCGACTCGATCGTGCGGGCGGCCTCGACGTCCTTGGACTTGATGACCTGCTCGGCCTGCCTGGCCAGCTTGACGGCCACCTCGCCCATCTTGGCGAAGTCGCCCCGCACGGCGTCGGGGAGGACCGGTTCGGGGTGACGTCGCCGCGCGGCCTTCGCCACGTGCAGGGCCAGATCGCCCATCCGTTCCAGGCTCTCCGCCGCGTGGATCGCGGCGAGGACGGTCCGCAGGTCGGTCGCGACGGGTGCCTGCAGGGCCAGCAGCGCGTACGCCTGCTCCTCGCATTCGGCGCGCGCGTCGTCGACCTTCGCGTCGTCGCTGATCACCTGCTCGGCGAGTCCGAGATCGACCTCGAGCAACGCCCGGGTCGCCCGCTCCATCGCGTCGGCGACCTGGAGCGACATGCTCGCTAGGTTCTCGGCGAGCTGTTCGAGTTCGACATGGTAAGCCTCACGCATGGCCCAACCCTACGGGGAACAGGGGCCAAAAGCCGCATCCCAGAGTGAACCTGACATGAACCCGGACTAACGAATGATCCTTCCACGGATCATCAGCCTGAGCTGCTGCTCCTCCTGGAGGTGCTGGACTTGGCGGAGCTCGTCGGAGCGGACGCGGTGCTGTTCGGCGGTGGTTTCGAGGCCTTCTCTTCCAGCGGCGTGTTGTTGATCAGCGCGTCGAAGAGGACCTTCGACTTGCTCTGCAACAGCACCTCGTTGCCGCGGTTGTTCGCCTCTTCGGTGGTGGGCACAGTGAGGAACTTGACCTTGCCCGAGTCCATCCCGCGCATCGACTTCGCCAGCGTCATCATCTGCTTGATGCCGAGGTTCTCGCCGAAGGTGGCCTTCGCGAACGCGTCGATGAAGCCGCTCAGCTTGCCGGTGTCCAGGATGACGTCCTTGGACATCACCGTCTTCAATAGCGCGCCGAGGAAGGCCTGCTGCCGCTTGATCCGGCCGTAGTCCGACGTCGGGTCGCCCTTGACGTGCCGCGCCCGGACGTAGTTCAGCGCCTGGTCGCCGGAGATCCGGACCTCGCCGGCCTGCGGGATGACCATGCCGAGAGTGGTGTCGTCGACGGGCTTCTCGTTGTACACGGTGACACCCTGCACGGCGTCGACCATGGATTTGAAGCCGTTGAAGTCGATGCCGACGAAGTGGTTCATCTTCATGCCGGTGATCTGCTGGATGACCTTCGTGACGCACTGCGGGCCACCGACCGCGTAGGCGGTGTTCAGCTTCGCGATCTTCTTCGCCGGCGACGTCTCTTCGGAGTACGAAGACGTCGCCGGGTCCCAGCGCTTGCACTCGGGACGGTTGATCTCGAGGTCGCGCGGGAAGGACACCATCACGACGCGCTGTCGGTCGGCAGGGACGTGCGCGATCATGACCGTGTCCGAGCGGGCACCCGGAGTGCCCTCTGTGTCGCCGACGCCGTCTTCGACGGCAGCGCCGTCACGGGAGTCGGAACCGACCATCAGGAAGTTCTCGTCGCCGGTCTGGCCCGCGGCGTCCTGGATGTCGGCCGAGTCCTCGTCGAGTGAGGCGACGGTGTTGAACTTCGCGTCGAACCAGGTCTGCGCGCCCCACGCGGAGCCGAGAGAGAGGAACACGAGCGCGGCGACCACGGCGGCGGCGATCCGGCCGGCCTTGGCCGACTGCCTGGTCTTGCGTTCCTTCTTCTCCTGCAGGCGGGTCTGCGGCGACGACTGCTCGGCGGCCGTGGCTTCGGCGGGATCGGCGTCGTTGGTCGTGACCACCCGCTGCAGTGCCGTGCGGGTCTGCTCCAGCAGTGCGGCGGGACGGGCGGCGAGCCGTTCACGGCGCTCGCGCTTCTTGGCCTCTTCGGCTTCGAGTTCGTCGTGCGCGGCGGAGAACCGGGCGAGCGTGTGGTCGATCTTGCGCTTGGTGATCGTCGCGTCGTCGATCGCCTCGAGTTCGTCGGTCATGGTGAGCCGGTCCAGCTCGGACCGCGGCGGAACGCCTGGTGACAGCTGCGGGGAAGCCGACGGCGCCGGCGCCGTCGCCGGCGGCTGCTGGGCCGGTCGCTGCACCGGACGGCGAGGACGTCGCGGCGGTGCCGGCACCGCGGGCTGCTGCTGCGCGCCCGGATTCACCACCGGCGGACGGCGCTGCGTCGGCGCTTCAGGGCTGGGCGCGGCCTGCGCGGCGCGGCGCGGCTGGCGCGCCCGAGGCGGACGCGGGGGCTCGGTGGGCCGCGGGTCCCGGGGCGGCGCCGGTGATGTGGCGGGCTTGGCCGCACGGGACGCGGGCGGCGGGTTTTCGGCCGGGCGGAGACGACGGGGTGCGGGCGCTTCCGCCCGCGCCGCGTGTGAGGGTCTCGAAGGCTCGGGCCTCGAAGGCTCCGGCGTCGGCTCGTCCTGCCGGAGGCGGCGCGGAGCGGGTGTCTCGGCGGCGGGGTCGAAAATCGGACGTTCACCGGTGTGACGTGCGACGACGTCGGAAACGCTGATCCCGCCGTGGGTGTCCATCGACCGGCGACGGCTCCCGCGACCGCGCTCGCCGACGCTCTTGTCCGCGTGGCTGTGGCGACCGGTCCCCGGGTTGTGGTGCTCGTCGGGCACTCGGTCTCCTTTCACGACTCGGTCGAGGCTCTTTCGTTATCGTACGGACACCTCGGGTTCGTGACGACCACCATCCCGGAATTTTCTTCACCCAAGGTACCGACAAGCGCCGAACGGTCCATGCGATCGGGTGAGCGGTCCGGGTTAAAGGTGTGTTAAAACGTATGAAACTGTTACGCAGAGTGCGACGATAACCGAGTGAGTGGCTAAGCGTCCGTGGCGTCCACGGAGTTCATCGACGAGGAATTGTCCGCGACGTTTCCTTGTCCCGATAGGCCACTTTGTTCCGACCGGCCCGTTTCGCTATATACAACAAAGCGTCGGCGCGGCGCAACTGCCGTTCCGGTTCCGCCGCGCGATCCGGCTCCGCGCGGCTCTCGTGCGCGAGTCCCACGCTGATCGTCACCGAGAGTCCCGGCCGGATCCGCCGCCACGGGTGGCGGGCCACCCGGATGCGCGCGGTGTCGGCGATGCGCACCGCCCGGGCGGCGTCGACGGCCGGGATGACGAGCGCGAACTCCTCGCCGCCGTAGCGGGCACAGAACGCTTCGGGCGGAAGTCCTTGTTGCAGCAGGTCGGCCACCTCGCGCAGCACCCGATCGCCGACCAGATGGCCGAAAGTGTCGTTGACCGCTTTGAACAGGTCGAGGTCGACCAGCGCGATCGCGATCCCGGGCGGGCCGCGGTGTTCGACGGCCGGGCCGTGCAGCCATTGGTCGAGGTAGCGGCGGTTGTAGCTGGACGTCAGCGTGTCCCGCAGGCTGCCGGCGCGGGCGAGGTCGAAGGCGGATTTGAGATGGTGGTAGGCGCGACGCCAGTCACCCTGGGTGGCGAGTACCCCGGCGATCGATTCGTGGAGGCTGAGCAGGTCGGTACCCGGCACGCCCGGTGGGAGCGCGGCCTCGTCGTCGGCTGCCACGCTCACCTCCGCCACGACTTGGTTTTCGTCGTACAGGAGGCAGGTCTTGAGGTATCGGTACGGTTCGAAGCGAATATCGCTCAAGTGGACGACGGCTAGACGCCATTGTCACGCATCGAAGTACCGTTCTGTAAGGCCGAAAACGGCTCTAAGTCTTTGAGCTGCGAGAATTGATCTTTCGCCCAGTAACTCACGTTGGTCACATCGTCGTTCAGCAACAGTGCGTAATCATTCCAGCTCACCCAGCGCCAGTCACCGACTTCGTCCGGATGCGGTTCCGGATCGTCGTCGACCCAGGCGACGAAGACCGGGCAGAACTCGTTCTCGACCACGCCTTCGAACGACGGCGTCCGGTAGCGGTACGCCGGAAGGACACAACGGAGCCCGGCCAGCCGGGGCAGCCCGAGCTCGAAGGCGGCGCGGCGCCGGACGGCCTCCTCGATCGGTTCACCCGGTGCGGGGTGCCCGCAGACACTGTTGGTCCAGACCCGGGGCCAAACCTTCTTCGTCGCGGCGCGGCTACTGATCAGCAGGGCTTGATCGCTGCTGCGCAACAGATAGCAGGAGAACGCCAGGTGCAGCCGGGTGTTCTCGTGGTGGGCGGCCAGTTTGGGCGCGGTTTCGCCGGTCGGCTCGCCGTCCTCGGTCACGTAGACGATGCGTTCGGTGTCCAGCTCGGTCGTGTTGTTCACCGGACCCACTGAACCAGCAGGCTCGCTGTAACCGGTACCGCGACCAGAGTTACCCCTGTTAGTGGGACGAAAGGTGCTCCACTAGCAAAGAAGTGACGGCCTCGGGCGCCTCTTCCACCACCCAGTGGGAGGCGTCCTCGATCATCTCGAAGCGGTACGGGCCGGTGACGCGGTTCGCGGTGTCGAGCGCGGCCGTCGACCCGAAGGCGGCGTCCTCCGTGCTCCAGATGTAGAGCGTCGGAACCTCGATCGGCCCGATCTTCCCGCCTGGACGGCCGGCGCGGTACCAGTTGAGCGCCGCTGTCAGCGCGCCCGGTTCGGACAGACGCTGGACGTACTCGTCGACCTTGCTCGGCGGCACCTTCCAGTCGAAGATGCGGCGCAGCGCGTCGGCGTTGTTCTCGAGCATCCGCCGTTCGGTGACGCGGGTCTGCCGCCATTCGGTCAGGTATCCCGAACGGAGATGCTGGTCCTCGTCGGTCTTCATGGCCTCCGCGAGCGCCGCCGGATGCGGGGTCGAAATGACGGCGAGACTGCGGAGCCTGGCGGGATGCGCGTCGGCGGCCCACCACGCGACCGCGCCGCCCCAGTCATGTCCGACGAGGTCGAATTCGTTCCACCCCAAGCGATCCGCGATCGCGATGACGTCGCCGACGAGGTAGTCGATGCTGTACTCGGAAGCCTGTTCCGGCCGGACGCCCGGGGAGTAACCGCGCTGATCCGGTGCCACCGCGCGATAGCCGAGCACGCCGAGCGTCGCGACCTGGTGCTCCCATTCCACCGCGGCCTCGGGAAACCCGTGCAGCAGCAGGACGGGGCGGCCGTCTTCGGGGCCCGCGGCGATGGCGTCGAAGGTTCCGGCGTCGGTGGGGATGGTCAGCTGGTCGATCACGACGCCGACTTTACGGGGACCGGGCTGTCAGCCGCCCGAGTGCATGTCCTCGGCCTCGGGGACACAGTCGTCGTCCGGATCGTCGAGCCAGCCGTGCGGCAACGTGACCTTGCCCGGCGAACCCTGCCGCCCACGCGGGCCGGTGGCGGCGCTGGGGAACGGGGCTTCGTGGTCGAGCTGGGCGATGAGGTCGTCGAGCTGGTCCATGCTGGAGAGCATCGCGAAGCCGCGACGCAGCTCGGAACCGACCGGGAAACCCATGAAGTACCAAGCCATGTGCTTGCGAATGTCTCGCATGGCCTTGTCATGACCGTCGTGTTCGACGAGCAGTTCCGTGTGGCGGCGCAACACCTTCGCGACTTCGCCGAGATTCGGCGGGGTGGGCTGCGCGCGCCCGGCGAAGGCGGCTTCCAGCTCGCCGAACAGCCACGGCCTGCCCAGGCAGCCACGCCCGACCACGACGCCGTCGCAGCCGGTCTCGTCGACCATGCGGAGCGCGTCCTCGGCGGAGAAGATGTCGCCGTTGCCGAGGACCGGGATGCCGGTGACGGCCTCTTTGAGCGACGCGATCTTCGTCCAGTCGGCCTGGCCGGAGTAGCGCTGCGCGGCGGTGCGCGCGTGCAGGCTGACCGCCGCCGCGCCCTCGGCCTCGGCGATGCGTCCGGCGTCGAGGTAGGTCAGGTGGTCGTCGTCGATGCCCACGCGGAACTTGACCGTGAACGGCACGTCCGCCTCGGCCGCCGCCTTCGCCGACTCGCGCACGATGTCGGCGAACAACTTGCGCTTGAACGGCAACGCCGCGCCGCCACCCTTGCGCGTCACCTTCGCCACCGGGCAGCCGAAGTTGCTGTCGATGTGGTCGGCGAGACCCTCGCCGGTGATGATGCGGACGGCTTCGGCCATCGTCTTGGGGTCGACGCCGTAAAGCTGCATGGACCTGGGCTTTTCGTTCTCGCCGAAGGTCATCATGTGCATGGTGCCGGGGTGGCGTTCGACCACCGCGCGGGCGGTGATCATTTCGCAGACGTAGATGCCCGCGCCGTACTCCTGGCACAACTGCCGGAACGCGACGTTGGTGATGCCTGCCATGGGAGCGAGCACGACCGGGGGATCGACCTCGTAGGGGCCGATCTTCAGGCTGGGCTTGCTCAGGGTGGCTGTCACGCCCCCCATTGTCGCCTGTGGTGTCTGTCACTCGCAGGTGGGATCGAAGTCGAGGTTCAGTTCGACGGCCAGATCCCGCGCTTCGGAGTTTTGACGAACCAGAACCCGCCCGTCTTGTAGCGCCGTTCCTTGATAGGTCTTCATTGAGTCCAACCGAGGGGTTTTGGTTGTGACTGTGTGGATTTTGGGACATCTGACGTCCCGAAATCCACACAGTCATCGAGCGCGCTCGCCCATATCACCCGACGGGGTTCGGGAAGGAACTTGTTGCGCAGCGGGTACGAACCGTACCTATGGCGGTAGGACGTGCTGCCTAGGCTTGTCGGATGTCCGTGTCGCAGGCCTTTGCCGACGAGTCGTTCAAAGAGGACGACGGTGGGGGCTTTTATGTGCTCGCCGCAGCGGTATTGCCTGTCGACCGCCACGCCGAGTTGCGCGAGGTCATGCTCGGTCTGAGGTCGGAACGTACTGGGAAACTGCACTGGAATGTGCTGACCGGCGATCAGAAGCACGCGGTCGTCAAGCGTGTCGCCGACTTCGAGGAGCTGCACCTGGTAACGGTCGGCGCCCCGGTACCCGCCCGTGGGCAGGAACGTGGCCGTTCCTTGTGCATGCAGCGTCTGGTGTTGGAACTGCATGCGCTCGGCGTCAGCCATTTGGTCGCCGAAGGTCGCACCGTCCAGCTCGATGCCCGAGACGTGCGCACCATTCAGCAGAGCCGCTTTTCGTTGCCCCAAGGCGCCGAGTTCCGCATTCGGCATGCTCGCGGCGTCGATGAGCCGCTGCTATGGATTTCGGACATCGTCGCCGGTGCCATCCGCGCCCGACGGCAAGGAATGCCTGAGTTCGCCGATCGACTCGCCCGATGCGCGATCGAGCTTCAGGTCGACACCCATCCTTGACCTCGGCATGCGTAAGGCCAGGGTCCCGGTATTCCCCGGGTGCACCTGGCCTCGCGACTCGTGCGACGCCCGCGGCGCCACACTCTGCATCACCCGGAAACTGCTCGGGCAACACGTCAAGGGTAGCTCATGAGCGCATATGTTCACACTTGGCCGCTCACGTGCGAACAGCGATTTCGGTAGCTTAGCTTCCATGAGCGTCCGCACCAGGATTGACGACCTCTACGCGCGACGACTTCGCGCCCGCCTTCTCCGCGGCCCCCTACCGCGGCATGTCGGCGTGATCATCGACGGCAACCGCCGCTGGGCCCGCCAGATGGGCTTCGAAGACGTCCGCGAAGGCCATCGTCACGGTGCCCAGCACATCGCCCGGCTGATGGCGTGGTGCGAAGGCCTCGGCATCGGGCACGTGACGGTGTACCTGGCCTCGGTCGACAACCTGACGAAGCGCGCGTCGCCGGAGATGACCTTCCTGATGCAGGTGATCGAGGACGTCGTCCGCGAGCGGCTGACCGCGCCGGGTGCGAACTGGCGGATCGCAACGATGGGACGCCTGGACATGCTGCCGTCGTCCACGGCCGAAGTGTTGAAGCAGGCCGAAGAGGACACTCGTGGCGCGACGGGGCCTGAGCTGACCCTCGCCATCGGTTACGGAAGTCGCGAGGAGATCGTCGACGCCGTACGTGACCTCGTGCTCGTAGGGGCGGTGGACGGCAAGTCTCTCTTGGAGATCGCGGAAGCCGTATCCGTGGACTCGCTTTCCGCCCATCTCTACACGGCGGGCAGCCCGGAGCCGGACTTGATCATCCGGACCAGCGGTGAGGTCCGCCTTTCCGGATTCCTCCTCTGGCAGGCGAAGGGGGCGCAGCTGTACTTCTGCGACGTCAACTGGCCGGGTTTCCGCTATCTGGACCTTCTGCGGGCGCTCCGCGTCTGGGCGCGAAAGGCCATCCCATCGTGATGATCTTGCAGGTCGCGACCACATCGTCATCACGATTGAGTAGTGCTACGGATCCATGGGCGGCCTCCAGGATCCATGCTGTTCGCCATGACCACCGATGGGGATGTGCTCCTCAGGCTCGCCGGGGAGATCGACGACCTTGGGGCCCGCCTCGCGCGGGTCGGTACGGAGCTGCGGACCGTCCAGGCCGAAGCGGAGCCGACGCGCCAAGAGGTGCCTGAGCAGGCAACTCAAGAGCAGCCTGCCGCCCCGCAACAGCCGCAGGCCGAGCAGCCTCACCCGCAGCAGCCCCAGGCCCAGCAGCCTCACCCGCAACAGCCACAGCCGCAGGTCCCGCAGCAGCCGTACCCCCACCACTTCCCCCACCCGCAGCACGCCCAGTACCAGCAGCAGTACCAGCAGGCTCAGTACGCGCAGTGGCAACAGCAGCAGTACCGCCACCAGGCAGCCCAGCACCCCCGCCCGCCGCAGCAGCCGTACCAGCCCTACCGCCCGTACCAGCCTGTCCCGAAGGTGTCGCTGGCCGAGAAGCTGGGCAAGGAGGGCGCCGGCAGCAGGCTGCTGGCCTGGGTCGGCGGGGCGGTCACGCTCCTCGGCATCGTGCTGTTCCTCGTGCTCGCCGTCCAGCGCGGCTGGTTCGGCCCGTTGCCGCGGGTGATCGGCGGCGCCGTCCTCGGCCTGACGCTGGCCGGGATCGGCCTGCGCCTGCACCGCACCCCGGCGGGCCGTACGGGTGCGTTCGCGCTCGCCGCGACGGGCATCGGCACGCTGTACCTCGACGCCATCGCCGCGACGACGATGTACGAGTACCTCCCGGCCTACGCCGGTCTCGCGATCGGGCTCGTGATCGCGGTCGGCGGGTTGCTGCTGGCCGTACGGTGGAAGTCTTCGCTGCTCGCGACGGCCGTCGTGCTCGGCTGTGTGGTCTGCGCACCGCTGATCACCCAGGGGTTCACGCCCGAACTGGTCGCGTTCCTGCTGGTGGTCCAGGTCGCGTCGACGCCGGTGCAGTTGCGCCAGTCGTGGCCGTCGGTCGCGGTCGCCGCGGGGATTCCGCCGCTGATCGCGTCGGTCTTCAGCACGGCGTTCACCGGTCTCGGCGGCAGCACCGCCAACACCGCCGCCGCGCTGGCCGCGGGTGCCGTCGGAGTCACGCTCGCCCTGATCGTCACCGTCAAGCGTCCCGGTGACGCCGCCGCCCTCGCGCTGCTCGCCGTCGCACCGGCGCCGTCGTTGCTCGCCGCGCTGTTCCTGCCGAAGACGCAGGCCGTGCTCGTCACCGCGGCGGTCGCGCTGGTACTGCTCGGCGTGTGGACGGCCGGTCACTGGCTCAACGGCTGGACGGGTGACCTCGCGGGTGCCGCCGGTCTCCTCGCGGCCCTTCAGACGACGATGACCCTCTTCGACGGCAGCGCCCGCTCGGCGATCCTGATCGGCGAAGGAGTCCTGCTGGCCTTGGTCGCGTTGTGGACGAAGAAGCACGTGGCGTTCTTCGGCGGGCTGGGCTTCACCGTCATCGGTGGCATCATCGCGCTGGCCTTCGACGTCCCGCCGACGCTCTTCTTCCTGATCAGGAACCGCCCGGACGCCGACCTCGCCGCCGCCTTGCTGGTGGCCGTCGCGATCCTGGCCGTCTCGATCACGCTTCCGTGGGTCGCGCACCGGCTCGGGCTGTTCAAGGCGGCGTCGGAGAACGTGGTGCCGTGGCTCTTCGCCGGCGTCTGCGCGCTCTACGGCGCTGGTGCGCTGGTGCTGTGCGCGTCGCTGCTGGCCGTCCCGGGCCGCTCGGGCTTCCTGGTCGGGCACGTGGTGATCACGGTGTCCTGGACGGTCGCCGCCCTCGTGCTGCTCATCCGCGGCATCTCGGTGGTCGGCCTGCGGGTGATCGGTCTGGTGCTGGTCGGCGCGGCGGTGCTGAAGCTGGTCCTGTTCGACCTCGCCGCGCTCGACGGCCTTGCCAGGGTCGCCGCCTTCCTCCTCGCCGGGCTGGTCCTGCTCGGCGCGGGGACGCGCTACGCCAAGCTCGTCGCGTCTCGCTGAGCAAGACCGGAAGAAAAGCCCGCGGGTCGTGGTTGGTCGGTTCATGAGCTATCAACCCGACCCGCGCCTGGCCGAACGCGCGAAGGAGAAGGTCGCCTGGCTGACCACGATCAGCCCGAAGGGCAGGCCTTCTCCTCGCCCGGTGTGGTTCGTGCTCGACGGTGAGGACTTCATCCTCTTCAGCCAGCCGGACACCGCCAAAACCCGGCACATCGAAGCGAACCCCGAAGTCAGCGTTCACTTCAACACTGACGAGTACGGCGGCTCGGTCCTGGTGATCGGCGGCAAGGCCGAGATCCTGCCGGACGGTCTCGCCTCGGAGCAGCCGGGCTTTCTCGCCAAGTACGAAGAGCACTACCCGGCGATCGACTACGACGTCCCGAAGTTCGACAAGGAGTACAACGTCCGGATCAGGATCCGGCCGGAACGTACTTGGGGCTTCTAGGCTGTGTCCGGTAAGTCATGTTCGCGGTCTTCGGGCCCAGGTGGTCACTGGACCTCGAAGCCCATCGAACAGACTCACCGGACACGGCCTAGAAACCGACGGTCACACAGGCCAGCCGCGCACCCGCGGTCCCGGCGTGGCCGGGGTCGGTGTGGGTGTGGTGTTCGTGGATCACGATCGAATTCGCCCGCCGCGTGGTGAACGTCCAGTCCACTTTGGACACCGCGGCGCCGCGGCCGGTGGCGTCGGTGGTGAGGTCCAGCCAGATCTCGTTGCGGGGGTTGGCGTAGGCCGGATCCACCGACGGCTTCACCGGGTCTTCGATGTTCTGGTAGTGCGGTCCGGCGAGATCCCCGGTGGCACCACACGGCTTCGTGTGCGCGTGGGCGCCGTATTCACGGTTGGGCAGCAGGCCGGTCACGAGGACCGCGGTCGAGGTGCCGATGGCCTTCGAGGTCAGCCCGAAGACGTGCGCGCGGGCACCGGGCGGGACCAGTTCCGGTTTGTAGCTCGTGAGACCGCTCTTGGCGGTGATGACGTGGACTCGGGACTCGGGGGAGGCGGTGGCCGGCCCGGCGCCGGAGGTGAGGGCCAGGGCGGCGGTGGACAGGACGAGGGCGAGTACGGGGACGGGGCGCATGTCCTCTGCCTAGCCTGATCGAAGTCGAACCCGCCAGGACCATCACTCGAACGGATGTAGCAATTTCAAACCAATGGAACTATAAGTGCCGGCCATAACGCCCGCGAGGGCGGCGGCGGGGCATGGATGGCAGGTCAAGTGAACACCACCCCTCCGGATCGCACCTGGCTGGTCGCGGTCGCCGCGGCGCTCTGGGGCACCGACGGCCTTCTGCGGCTCCCGCTCGCCGAGGCGCTCCCGGCGGCCACGGTCGTCTTCTGGGAGCACCTGCTCGTGGTGCTCGTGCTGAGCCCGCTCATCCCCGGCGCCTTCCGTGCGCTGCGGCGGTGCGGTCCGCGGGAATGGCTGGCGGTGCTCGCCATCGGCGGCGGCTCGTCCGCGCTGGCGACGGCGATGTTCACCGCCGCCTTCAAACTGGGTGATCCGGTGACGCCGTTGGTGCTGCAGAAGCTTCAGCCGGTGTTCGCCGTCCTCGCCGCGTACTTCGTCCTCAAGGAGAGAGTCCGCCCTGGATACGCCTTCTTCGCGATCCCCGCCTTGCTCGGTGCCTGGCTGCTGGCTTTCAAGGATCCGCTGAACATCCAGCTCGCCGCGGCGAAGGCGGCGCTGCTGGCGATCGGTGCGGCCGCGTTGTGGGCGGCTGGCACGGTGCTCGGCCGGTTGCTCTCCACCGAACTGGCGCCGAAAGAGGTCACCACACTGCGCTTCACGGTCGGGCTTCCGGTCGCGGCCGGCATCGTGGCGGTCCAGGGCGGCGGATTCGCGGTCGGCTGGGACAACGCGCTCGGGCTCGGACTTCTCGCGCTGGTACCGGGTTTGCTGGCGCTCAGCCTGTACTACCTCGGCCTGCGGTCGACCCCGGCAGCCAGGGCGACGTTGGCGGAACTGGCTTTTCCCGTCACGGCCGCCGTTATTGGCGTATCGTTCCTGAACGCGCATTTGTCCGTTACGCAGTGGCTGGGTCTCGCCGTCGTGGTCGTCGCGGTGACCTCGCTCGGCTGGCACGAAAAGGTCAGGCGTCAACCGATGGTCTTGGAGTCGCCGCATGGTCGAGCACACCGGAGAGACGAAGAACGAACGCCTGACCCGCAACGTCAATGAGCTCCTGCAGGAACTCCGGGTCGCACAGGCCGGTGTCCAGATCCTCTTCGGGTTCCTGCTGACGGTGGTGTTCACCGACGAGTTCCACGAGGCGAGCGGGTTCGAGAAATCCGTGCACCTGGTGGCGGTTCTGCTCACGGTCTGCTCGACGGTGTTGCTGACGGCGCCCGCCGCGTGGCACAGGTTGTTGTTCCGCACCGGAAACCGTGAGCGGATCCTCACCGTCGGCAACCGGTCCGTCCTCATCGGACTCGGCTGCCTCGCGGCCGCGATCATCACGACCGTCACGCTCATCGCCAAGGTCGTCTTCGGCCCGATCGCGATGGCGATACTCGGCGTGGTGACAGCGGTGCTGTTCGTGGTCATGTGGTTCGTCGTGCCGCGGCGGATCAGCCGCGAAGACAGCGACTAGGGCGGTCTCCCAAACTGGGCTGGCAGGTTGGGCGAAAGCATGCTTCGAGAGAGACAGCCCAGGACATCAACGCCAGGCGCGGACGGGTGTGCCTGGCGGCAGACCGAACGCGGCGGGTGACACCGTCTCCGGGCCGTCCGGGCTCGCGCCGCCGATCACCCGGCGGGCGCCGACCCACGAGAACATCGCCTTGACCGAAGGCGAGTAGCCCGAGCCGTCCTTCGCGAGTTCCCGGTCGAGCACGCGGTAGTCGTCCCGCGTGCGTTCGACGCGGTAGACCATCGGCTGCCGCCGGAATCCGCTGCCCGTGACGAGCCCGCCGTGTCCTTTCGCGACCTCGTCGCAGCTCGCGACCAGGCCGATCTTGACCCGGTCGCCGTCCGGCCGGGTCTCGATCACCTTCTGTGTACACACCCACCGGACCTCCGTGAGCCCGGAGTCGGTGAGCGTGCCCGCCCACCCGTTCGCCCGCAGATGCTCGTCGATCGGCGGCAGTGCCTCCCGCGCGACGGCGTCGTCCACCGTCGGCATCTCGTCCACGATCCACCAGGTGGCCGCGGCCACCACCACGCCGACCCCGGCGAGCACGGGCCAGCGTTTGACGTTCCCCATGGGACGAAGCTACCGAGCGGAGCAAGTGTTCATCCGCGGTTCGGGACACGTTGCCTCCGCGAACGTAGGTTGCGGCCGTGAACGACTCCTCCAGACGGACCTTCCTGCGCGGTGCCGGGCTGCTCGGCGCCGGTGCGGCGGTCTCCGCGGTGCCCACCCTCGGCGCCCCGGCGGCTTCGGCGACCTTCGGCCACCACGGCCCGGACGCCGAAGACGGCCGCTTCACCCTCGCGGTCCTGCCCGACACCCAGTACCTTTTCGACGCCGACCGCGGCGATCCCGCGCCACTGGACGCCACGCTGCGGTACGTCACCGGTGGCGGCGAGAACATCGTCTTCCTGGCGCACCTCGGCGACCTCACCGAGAACGGGCAACCGGGCGAGTTCGACCAGATCAGCCGGTCGTTCCAGCACCTGGACCGGCGCCGGTTCCCCTACAGCACGCTGGCGGGCAACCACGACATCGAGTCCTCGACCGACGACCAACGCGGCCGCACGCCGTACCTCGACGCGTTCGGCCCGCGGCGGCAACGGGGTTCGCGGACCTTCCGCGGCGCGAGCGCGGACGGCTACAACAGCCACCACGTGTTCCGCGCGGGCGGGCGCGAATGGCTGCTGCTGGCACTCGACTGGCGGCCGTCGGCGGGCGGGCTGGAGTGGGCGCGGTCGGTGCTCGCGCGGAATCCGCGGCTCCCGGCGATCGTGACCATCCACGAACTGGTCTGGTCCGACGAACACGGGCAGGCGCGACTGTCCGAGTTCGGGCAGAAGGTGTGGGACGAACTGATCGCCGGGAACGACCAGATCTTCCTGACGCTCAACGGACACTATTGGCCGCCGGGCCGCGCGGTGAAGCAGAACAAGGCGGGCAACGACGTCCACCTGCACATCACCAACTACCAGGACCGCTACTACGGCGGCAGCGCGATGATCCGGCTGTACCGGTTCGACCTCGCGCGGAACGTGATCGACGTCCGCACGGTCTCGCCGTGGCTCGCCGACCAGGCGCCGCGGCTGAACGAGTTGCAGCGGCGGGAGATCGAACGGACCGGCCCGGTGGACTATTTCAGCCTGGAGATCGACTTCGAGCGCCGGTTCGCCGGTTTCGCGCCGGTCCCGGTACCGCCCGCGCGGCCAGCCGAACGGCAGTTGATCCGCGGAACCGTGGCGTATTGGCGGTTCGAAGGACGGGACGGCACACCGGTTTCCCGCGTCCGTGACCTGTCCGGCCGGGGCAACGACCTGGTCCGGGTGACGCTGCCCGGCAGCCCCGGCGAAGCGCTGCGCTACTCCGGGGAGTTCTCCGGGCGGCAGCCGTCGAGGTCGAGCCTCCGGTTCGACGGCGGTAAGAAACCGGCCCGCGGGGCGTATCTGCGCACGACGGATGCCGCGCCGATGAACGCGGAGACGTTCTCGCGCGGCTACACCGTCGAGGCTTTCGTGAAGCTGCCCGAGGATTTCAAGGACGGCGGCCATTCCTGGGCCGCGATCTTCGGCAGGCAGGGCTCCGGCGGCAAGGCGGGCAAGACCGGTGACGACCCCGGCGAGCCCGCCGCGACACTGTCCCTTTCGGACGGTGCGGCGTTCCAGTGGGCGGTGTTCCCGGTGAACCAGAACGGGATCTCCACCTGCTGGGGGCACGAACTGGCGTCGCGAGAGTGGATCCACGTCGCCGCGGTCAACGACGGCAGGCGGACGACGCTCTATGTCGACGGTTGCCCGGTGCTGCGCAATCCGAAGACGGCGGCGGCGGGGATCGCGAATCCCGGTGGCTCTTGGCTGATCGGCGCCTACGCCTACGACTCGATCGTCGAACAGGCCTTCCACGGCTGGCTCGGCGATGTCCGGGTGGTCGGAAGGGCGCTGGACCCCCGCGAGTTCATGCTCGACTGAGGTTTCGCGGATCGTGCGCGGTAATGGTGGATCTTCACCCCATTATCGCGCACGGTCGTTCCCGGAGAAGGACCGGGTTCCTCTTGACAAGGGGTGGACAATAAAAAATCGGCGCTCAAATCAGATAGCTGATTTGTACGCCGGACTTGTCAGTAGTCTAAACGCTGTGAGGGACACTTGTCAAATCAGGGGTACGACGAGGAATTGCGGACCGAACGGGACTACATCGCGTCGCTCTACGGGCGGCTGGACGGCGAACGTACGCGGGTGAGCGAGGCATACGCCGGTGCGCTGCGGGGAGAAGGGTTCGTGCTTTCGGACCGCGAAGTCTCCGTCAGCACGAAAGCCCGGCAGCTCGCGCGGCTGAAGATCGCCGACGAGGGCCTTTGTTTCGGCCGTTTGGACGCCCTTTCGGGAGAGCGTACGTACGTCGGCAGGGTCGGCCTTTTCGACGACGAGAACGACTACGAACCTTTGCTGCTCGATTGGCGGGCGCCGGCGGCGCGCGCGTTTTACTGCGCGACGGGCGCGTCTCCAGAGGGAATGTCGCGGCGCCGTCAGTTCCGCACTCTCGGCCGCCGGGTCCTCGACTTCACCGACGAGGTCTTCGGCCGTCCGGAATCGGGGGAACGGGGTGACGTCGCGCTGCTGGCCGCGGTCAACGCGCCACGCGGCGAGGGGATGCGGGACATCGTCGCGACGATCCAGGCCGAGCAGGACGAGATCATCCGGCTGGATCACGCGGGTGTCGTGGTCGTGGAGGGCGGCCCCGGCACCGGCAAGACGGCGGTGGCGCTGCACCGGGTGGCGTACCTGCTGTACACGAAACGGGAACGCATGGAACGCCGCGGCGTGCTCGTGGTCGGGCCGAGCAGCGGCTTCCTCGACCACATCGGCCGCGTCCTGCCGTCGCTCGGCGAGACCAGTGCCGTCTTCGCGACGCCGGGGAGCCTCGTCGCGGGCCTGCGTGCCGAACGCGAGGATCCGCCGCCGGTCCAGCGGCTCAAGGGCTCGCTGGCGATCCTGGACGTGCTCGCGGCGGCGGTGACGGACCGGCAGGAGCTGCCGGCCGAGCCGGAGCCGATCGAACTCGACGACGTCACCGTGCCGTTCGACGCCGAGGTCGCGGCGGCCGCGCGCGAGGTGGCCCGTGACAGCGGCCTGCTCCACAACGAGGCTAAGGCCGTCTTCGAACGTGAGGTGATCACCGCGCTCACCGAGCGCGCGGTCGACCGGATCGGCGACGGCTGGCTGCCGAGGGACGACAAGCACGCCCGCCCGGAGATGCTGAAGAACGTCCGGCGCGACCTGGAGGGCAGCTTGGGGCTCGGGGCGGTGCTGGATCGCCTGTGGCCGGTCTTGACGCCGCGACGGTTGCTCGCCGACCTCTACGCCTCGCCGGAGCGGCTGCGGGCGGCCGGAGCCGATCCGGCGCTGTTGCGCGAGGACGCGGCCGCGTGGACGGTGTCCGACGTGCCGTTGCTGGACGAAGCCGTCGAACTGCTCGGCTGGGACCGCACCGCCGAACGTCGGGCGGAGGAGCGGCGGCAGCTGGCACAGAAGGACTACGCCGAGCGCGTGCTGGAGCTCATCGAGGTCGAAGAGGACCACGACGACTACGAGTTCGCGCTCCGGCCGACGGACGTACTGAAAGCGGAGGACCTGGCGGAGCGGTTCGCCAAGCGCGACGAGCGGGACCTCGCCGATCGCGCGGCCGCCGACCGGGAATGGACCTATGGCCACGTCGTGGTCGACGAGGCGCAAGAACTGTCCGAAATGGACTGGCGGGTATTGATGCGGCGGTGCCCCAGCCGGTCTTTCACCGTGGTCGGGGATCTCGCGCAGCGCCGATCGCCGTCCGGCGCGCGGTCGTGGGACGCGATGCTCTCCCGGTACGTCGCCGACCGGTGGGTGTACCGGAAACTGACCGTCAACTACCGGACGCCGTCGGAGATCATGGCGGTGGCGGCTTCGCTGCTGGCGAGTTTCGCGCCGGACGTCGTGCCGCCGGACTCGGTGCGTTCCTGTGGTGTTCGGCCGTGGGCCCGCCGACTGTCCGAAGTGGACATCGAGGACGCTGTCGCGGAGTTCGTCCGGGAGGAATCGGGGCGTGCGGGGACTTCGGTCGTCATCGGGCCGCCGGGTGTGCCGGGCGCGATCGCGCCGTCCGCGGCCAAAGGGCTGGAATACGACGCCGTCCTGGTGGTCGAGCCGGAGCGAATCCTCGCGGAAGGCCCTGGCGGTGAGGCGGAACTGTACGTCGCGCTGACACGGGCGACGCAACGGCTCGGGGTTTTGTACAGCGAGACACTGCCGAAGGTCCTTCGCGGGCTCGACACCCGGCGGCGGACTCCGGACGCGTATCTGCGCTGCGTCTAACGTCGCTCGATCCCGCTCGCGATGAAGGGGCCTTTCAGCGCGAATTTCGCGATGAGAGGCCCCTTCATCGCACTGGGCCGCGGGTTCACCGCGTCAGGTTGCCCCAGGCGTATGTCTGTTTTGCGAGTTTCAAGTAGATCAACGTTTCAGTGCTGACAACACCCGGGATAGGCCGGATGTCATCGTTCAGCACACTCAAGAGGTGTTCGTCGTCCCGGCAGGCGACCTCGGCCAGCAGGTCGTAGGTGCCCGCGGTGAGGACGACGTAATGGACGTCCGGTAGCCCCGAGAGCTGATCCGAGACCGAACGCGGATCGCCCTGGACCTTGATTCCGACCATCGCCTGACGGCCGAGGCCGACGTTGGTCGGATCCGTGACCGCGACGATCTGCATCGTTTCGTCCCTCAGCAGCCGCTGGACGCGTTGCCGCACGGCCCCTTCCGACAAGCCGACGGCCTTGGCCAGCGCCGTGAACGAAGCCCGCCCGTCGACTTGTAGCAGGGCGATCAGAGTGCGATCGGTATTGTCCAAACCTCTAGGTGTGCGCTGCTCCATCTGCGCGCGTGGTTCGTCACCCATGCCGTCCCTCCCTTTGTTTCGGCATGCGATTTCTTGTCGCGCAGCGTATCGACCAATGTCCAGAATGCTACCGCCGTTAAGTTGTTTGTCGCGATTCTCTTTCCCGGCGCCGTCGCGCGAAGGATTCTGTCGCTCGACAGGGAGGGTGCCGAGGTTTTCGGAAGGTGTGTCAGCCGAGATCGCGTTTCAGCAGGTCTTCCTCGGTTTCTCGGCGGACGAGCAAGGTCGCCGTACCGCCCGAGACGCCGACGATCGGCGGCCTGCCGACGAGGTTGTAATTCGACGCGAGTGAGTGGTGGTAGGCGCCGGTGCAGGGCACGGCGAGCAGATCGCCGGGGTGGACGTCGTCGGGGAGGGCGAGTCCGTCGGCGAGGACGTCACCCGATTCGCAGTGCCGTCCGACCACCGTCATCGGCCGCCGGACCGCGCGGCTGCGCCTGCCGATCAGGCGCGCGGTGTAGGCCGCCCCGTAGAGCGCGGGCCGCGCGTTATCGCTCATCCCGCCGTCGACGGCGACGAAGGTGCGCGAGCCGCGTTTCACCGCGCAGACCCGGTACACGGTGATACCCGCCGGTCCGACGATCGCCCGGCCCGGTTCGATCGTCAATTTCGGCTGGGGAAAACCGTGCGACGTGCATTCGTAGGCGAGTGCGACACGCAGACGCCGGACATAGCCGTCGATGTCGAAACCGGTGTCGCCCGGCAGATAGCGGACCGCGTGCCCGCCGCCGAGGTCCAGTTCCCGCAGAGTGACGCCGTGGGTCTCGCGGAGCCGGACGAGCACCCCGACCATCTTGCGGGCGGCCAGTTCGTAGAAGTCCACACGGGACACCTGCGAGCCGATGTGGCAGTGCAGTCCGGCGAGGCGGAGCCCTGGTTGCGCGAGGACCGCGGAGACCGCCCGGTCGAGGTTGTCCCGGACCTCCTCACGCAGCGAGAACCCGAATTTCTGGCCTTCGGTGCCGGTGGTGACGGCCGCGTGCGTGCCGGCGGCGACGTCCGGCGTCACCCGGATCAGCACCTGCTGCGCGCCGGTGGCGAGCGCGCCGAGCTGCTCGATCTCGTCGAGCGAGTCCACCACGATCCGGCGGACGCCGTAGGACAGCGCGGCCTTGAGGTCTTCGGGGGTCTTCGCGTTGCCGTGCAGCAGGATCCGCTCGGCGGGGAAGCCGACCGACCGCGCCACGGCGATCTCGCCCGCGGAGCAGGTGTCTAGCGAAAGCCCTTCCTCGGCGACCCAGCGCAGAACCGCGCGGGTGCACAGCGCCTTGCTCGCGTACGCCACCTCGGCGTCGGGCAGGGCCCGGCGATACGCGCGGGCGTTCTGCCGGACTTCGTCCTCGTCGAGCAAGTACGCCGGTGTCCCGAACCTCGCGGCGAGGTGGGACACCGGCGCACCGGCGAACAGCAGTTCCCCGCCGGGACCGAGCCGGGTGCTCCGCGGCCAGACCCCCGGCTCGAGGTGGTCGGCGGCCTCGCAGCCGAGGCTGGGCAGGAGCTCGCTGAGCGTCACGGTTACCTCCGCGTCGATCGGTCAGTGCTCCGCCAGCACAACTCCGATCGGCCCGGCCCGGCCGCTCCGCCAACACCTCCCTGACGCCTTCGGCGATCTCGCTGACGTGTTGTTAACGCGCGAGTAACCCCGGCCACAGTGGTTCAGGGGGCCAAGGTCAGCGGACCGGCCCCGGAACGGTGTCGAGCGCCCGCACCATGTGCACGGCGAGGGAGAACGCCGCTTCGTTCTCTACTCGGTTGTTTCGGGTTTCGTGGCGCACGTGCAACCGCGGCTGAACCCACCGGCAGCGGTCGCGGTGCAGAACCGCCGGGCGATCGCGTCGTGCGCCGACAGCGGATGCGGGCAGTTCGGGCAACGATCGTCGGCGGCGGTTTCGCCGACGTCGCCGAGGGAGCGGGAGGCGTTCATCGCGCACTCGCCGTCGCTCGGGCGCGCAACGGGGCGCCGACCTCGTGAAGATGCCTGAGGACGTACCCGTAGGACGCCGCCCAGCCGCACTGCGCGTAGTCGATGCCGTGCTTCGCACAGAACTCCCGCACGATCACCTGCGCGTGTTTGAGGTTCGGCCGCGCCATGCCCGGGAACAGGTGGTGCTCGATCTGGTAGTTGAGCCCGCCGAGGGCGAAGTCCACGACCTGCCCGCCGCGCACGTTGCGCGAGGTGAGGACCTGCTTGCGCAGGAAGTCGAGCTTGTGCCCGGCCGACAGTGTCGGCATGCCTTTGTGGTTCGGGGCGAACGAGCAGCCCATGTACACGCCCCAAAGGCCTTGGTGCACGGCGATGAAGACGAAGCCGACACCGGGCGAGAGCACCACGAACACCGCGGTCAGGTACGCGGCGATGTGGGCGAGCATCAGCACCGATTCGAGCTTCCGCCGCTTGAAGCCGCGCTGGAAGATCGCGGTCACGCTCGACGCGTGCAGGTTCAGGCCTTCCAGCAACAGCAGCGGGAAGAACAGGAACGCCTGGTACTTCGCCATCCAGCGCAGGAAACCACGCCGTTCGGTGCCCTGCGCCTTGGTGAAGATCAGGGCGGCGAGGTTGACGTCCGGGTCTTCGTCCTCGTGGTTGGGGTTGGCGTGGTGGCGGTTGTGCGTCCCGATCCACCAGCCGTAGCTGAGCCCGGTCAGTCCACCGTGGACGAACCCGGTGACGTCGTTCGCCTTGCGGCCGCGAAAGATCTGCTTGTGCCCGGCGTCATGGCCGATGAAGGAGAGCTGAGTGAACATCATCGCGAAGAAGGCGGCGAGGAACAGCTGCCACCAGGAGTCCCCGAGGTGCGCGAACGCGACCCAGCCACCGGCGAAAGCCAGCAGGTTCAAGGAGATCTTCGCGGCGTAGTACACGCGCCTCCGGTTGAGCAGGCCGGCGCCTTTGACCAATTCGGACAGTTCGGCGAAGTCGCTGCCCTGCCTCGTCTGGGTGGAGGTCATGGGAGATCACACCGTTCTGGTCTAGTGAAAGTGGGCAATCCAGCAACGGGTTCAGAACACCGAAGGGTCTGGTTCGGCCGAGAAAGGCACTGGTACCACAACACGCCACGGGCGCTCCGTGGTCTTCTTCCAGGGTCCCACGTGAGCGGGGCGGAAGCAATTCACCGAACCAGCACGATCTGGCGTACAGTCAAGGACATCGAGGGAAACTTCCCCCGTTTCCGTCCGGTCGCGAGGTTCGACCGGGGACAGGAGCACCGGCCAAGACATCGTTTCCTTCGCGTTCATGGTCCCGCCGGCTTTGACCGGTGAGCAGCCGCCCGCCGCGCCTCACGGCGCGCCCCGAGGCGCCCATAAGGGCCAAGCCGCGATCGTCGATGGCCACGACCTCTGACCTGTCACCGTGTGCACGCCCACCCTTGGCGGGCGTGCACACGGTCAGAAATTCTTGTGGCACCGCCCCATTTTCGAGCGTCCCGGTGACTTTTCCGCGTGCCTCGCCGGTCAGCGGGCGACTCGGCGGCCGGACATCCGGCGACACAAACCCAGCTTTGCCAACGCTTCTTTCACCACACTCACGTTGTTGGCGTTCCCGTCGGCGGCCCGTGACTCTTCGAAGGGGCGGACGCGTCCCCAGATCGCCATCGCGTCGCGGAAGTTCCCGTCCCGCAACGAGCATCTTCAGCGAGATCGACGGGTCGACGTTCACCAGTCCCGACGTGAACCCGGTCGCGCCGACGGCGAAGTGGCCCGGCGATCCACCTGAACCCAGCGTCCCGCGCCACCGAGGCGAACCGCACCGGATCCGGCACCGCGTACTTCACGCCGACGACGTTCGGGGCGGCGTCGGCGAGCCGGGCCAGCCGCCCGCCTTCGATCAGCGGGTCGCGCACGTACAGCACGACACCCAGCTCCGAGACCGCGGCCACGATGGCGCGGTGGTACTCGACCCAGCCCGCCGCCGAGACGTACGGGTGCACCGGCTGGTGGATCATGATCAGGTCCGCGCCCGTCTCCCGCGCGTGCCGCGCCGCGCGGATCGCCGTGGCGACGTCGTGCCCACGCTCGCCGCCTGGCCGCGGTCTCGACCGTCAGTTCACCGGCGCGGACGGCCTCGTCCAGCGCGTAGAACTCGCCGGTGTTCCCGTCCGATGTCACGACGTCGATGCCGCCGGCGAGCAACCGGTCCGGGATGGCGGCGAGTGTTCCGAGTCCGTGAAGGACTCCTTAAGGGACTCTGGGTCCCTCAAGGAGTCCTTCACGGACCGCGGTGTAGGCGCTGAGCGTCCTCGATGCCACATTGGGGGCATCGGCTCGCGGGTCTCGTGTCCCGCGGGCTGCCGCGCCTTCACGTCACCACTGGCCCTGACCACGTTCGCCATGCCTTCGATAGTCCGACTCGCCACTGACGACTACGCCCAACCGCCGGTCGTCCAACGACGCCTTTCCTGCGCCTCAGTCGAAGCGCGACGCGAGGATCACTCCGTGGAAAGTCCATTCAGGACAGTGTGGCGAGGAACGCTTCCAGTTGCTCGACGACGAACGCGTGGTCGTCGGCCTGGGGTAGTCCCGAGACGCCCACCGTGCCCACCGGGCCCACGCCGTCGACGATCACGGGGAACACGCCGCCGTGCGCGGCGTAGAGATCCGGATCGAGGCGAGAGCCGGCCTCGAACGTCGTGCCCTTGGCGCGGAATCGCTCACCGACGAGGAACGAGCTGTGCCCGTAGCGGTCGACTACGCGGCTCTTGCGGTCGATCCACGCGTCGTTGTCGGCCGAGGTGCCTGGCAACGCCGCGTGGAACAGCCGCTGTCCGCCGCGGCGCACGGAGACCGTCACCGGAAGGGCGCGGTCCCGTGCCGCCGCGAGCAGGTGGGCGCCCAGCTCCAGCGCGGTCTCGTTGTCGAACCGGCGGAAGACCAGGCGCTCCTCCTGTGCGGTCAGGACGGCCAGGGTGTCATCGCTCATGACACCCATTAAATCAACACTGTTGTGCAATGGCTACCGCAGTGCGTCCAGTGCGAACGCGGCGTACATCGCGACGCCGCTGGCCATCGCGTCCTCGTCGAAGATCACCCGGTTCGAGTGGTTCGCCTCCACCGTGGCCAGGTCGGCGTCGGGCGGGCAGGCGCCGAGGAACGCGAAAGCGCCCGGAACGCGTTGCAGGACATAGGAGAAGTCCTCCGCGCCCATCACCGGGTTCTCCATGGGCTCGGCGTTGCGGGCACCGAGGACCTCGGCGGCCAGCTCCAGCACCCGGGCCGCGATCCGCGGGTCGTTGACCGTGACCGGGTAGCCGGAGACGACTTCGGCGCTCACCCGGACGCCGTGCGCGGCGCCGACCGCTTCGCACACCTTCGGCAGCTCCTCGCGCACGAACGCCAGTGTCCGCTCGGACAGCGTGCGGATCGTGCCCTCCAGGAACGCCGTCTCCGGGATGATGTTCGTCGTCGTCCCGGCCTCGATGTGGGTGACCGAGACCACCGCGGGCTCGAACACGCTCACCTTGCGGGTCACCATCGTCTGCAGCGCGCCGACCATCGCCGCCGCCGCGGGCACCGGGTCGAGGGCCTGGTGCGGCGCCGAACCGTGGCCGCCCCGGCCGGTGACCTTCACGTGGAAGCTGTTCGCCGAAGCCATGATCGGCCCCGGCCGCGTCTGCACGACGCCGGAGTTGACCTGGGTGAAGATGTGCAGGCCGAACGCCTTTTCGACGCGTTCGCCCGCCGCGTCGAGCACACCCTCGTGGATCATGTGGCGCGCGCCGTGCTCGCCTTCTTCGCCGGGCTGGAACATGAACACGATCGACCCGGCCAGCTCGTCGACGTGCTCGCTGAGCAGCCGCGCGGCCGACGCCAGCATCGCGACGTGGGTGTCGTGTCCGCAGGCGTGCATCGCGCCGTCGTCCTCGGAGGAGAAGTCGAGGCCGGTGTCCTCATGCAACGGCAGCGCGTCCATGTCGCCGCGGAGCAGGATCGCCGGGCCCGGCTTCCCGCCCCTGAGGACGGCGGTCAGCGACGTGGTCGTTTTGCCCTCGGTGATCTCGAGTGGGAGGCCTTCGAGGGCCGCTTTGATCGAGGACTGGGTTTTCGGCAGGTGGAGGCCGATCTCCGGATTCCGGTGGATCTCCCGGCGGAGTTCTACGGTTTTCGTTTGGAGCGCGCGGGCTTCGGCCAGCAAACCGGCGAAGCGCGCATCGGGGAGCGTGGGCAGGTCGGTGGGTCCGGTCATGTCTCGATAGTGGCGCATGCGGCGCTTCAGGCGCACCGTGCGTGCGTTCCGAATGCGGGCGGAATACGGTGTGCGCATGGCGGTGCAAGAGCCGATCACGGGGTTCGCGGTGGCCGTGGTGCGGGAGGACGGTCGATGGCGGTGCAGCTCTCTTGATCCAGGGGCACTCGCCGAACTCGACGCTGCGATCACCGAGCTCGGCAAACTGCGTTCGACGGGTGCCTCCTTCGGGCTGCTGGCGATCGACGACGAGTTCTTCGTGATCGTCCGGCCGAGTCCCAGAGGTCCCTCGCTGCTGTTGTCCGACGCCGCCGCGGCGCTCGACTACGACATCGCCGCGGACGTCCTCGACGTGCTGAGAGTCGACCCGCCGGACGAGGACGACGACGCCGTCTGGCCGGAAGGCGATCTGGGGATCCTGTCCGATCTCGGACTGCCAGGGGCGGAACTCGAAGTGATCGTCGGCGAGGTCGACCTCTACCCGGACGAGCAACTCCAGATGGTCGCGCAGCGGTGCGGATTCGCCGCCGAGTTCACCAAGATCCTGGACGAGATCTGAGCCCCTCCGCCTCCGCCGCCGACATCGCCGCCGTCCTGGCGGCGATCGAAGCGGCGCGGGGCGCGGGCGACGACGTGCCGATCGGCGCCGTCGTCCTGGCACCGGACGGGACCCCGCTCGCCTCCGCGCGCAACGCCCGCGAAGAACTGGGGGACCCGACGGCGCACGCGGAGATTCTCGCGCTGCGTGCCGCGTCCGAGATCTACGGCGACGGCTGGCGGCTCGAAGGCTGCACGCTCGCGGTGACGCTGGAGCCGTGCACGATGTGCGCCGGTGCGTTGGTGATGGCGCGGGTCGCGAAGCTCGTCTTCGGTGCCTGGGAGCCCAAGACCGGAGCCGTGGGGTCGCTGTGGGACGTCGTCCGCGATCGGCGGCTCAGTCATCGCGCGGAAGTCGTCGGCGGCGTGCTGGAGACCGAGTGCGCGGCCCTGCTCGAAGACTTCTTCCACGGGCAACGAGGTAACCGCACCGGGTGACAAATGTGTCACGCCGTGTTCTCCGGGTACTCCCCACACAGGCGGCCGCAGACGGTGGTCGCCAGTCTAAGGAGGAACGTCCGCCATGAGCGTTTTCGACAAGGCGAAGGACAAGGCCGAGCAGGCCATCGGCGCCGCCAAGGAGAAGCTCGGCGAGAAGACCGACAACCAGGACCTCGCGAACTCCGGCCGGGCCGACCAGACCGAGGGCGAGGTCAAGGAGACTGGCCACGACATGCGCGACCGCGCCGAAGGGGCCGTGCAGGGCCTCAAGGACAAGTTCAACAAGTAGGTCTCGACGCAGAAGAGCCGGTCTCCGTGGAGACCGGCTCTTCGCTGCGGTGGCGGTGGGATTTGAACCCACGGACGGGGATTAGCCGTCACACGATTTCGAGTCGTGCTCCTTCGGCCGCTCGGACACGCCACCGCCGAGAACAATACCGGAGGGCGTAGGAGGGTCTTCAGGGGGTCAAGAAATCTGCGCGGTGATCTCGTCGATCGCCGCCGTCTGGTTCTCGACGATCTCCTGCGCCAGCGCTTTCGTCTCGGCGTGCTCGCCCGACGACAGCACGGTCTTGGCCATCGCGACGCCGTTGCGCAGGTGCTCGGCCATCAGCGGGAGCCACGTCTTGTCGAACTCGGCGCCGGTCAGGTTCTGCAGCGAGGCGACCTGCCCCGAGGTGATCATCCCTGGCATCGAGTGCCCGGCGTGGCCCGCCGCGGGGAGCACGGCCGCGTTCCACGACCGCAGCCAGCCGGTCATCGTCTGGACCTCGGCCGACTCGGCCTTGATGATCTTGGCCGCGGTGGCCTTCACGAACTCGGACGCCGACCGCTCCGAGGCCAGGTTCGCGACCTGGATCGACTGCTGGTGATGCGGGACCATCTGCTGGGAGAACGTGATGTCGGCCTGGCTGGCGCCTGGGGCGCCCTGAGCCGCCGGCGCGGCGCTCGTGGCCGTCGAGCAGCCCGCGAGCACCCAGGCGAGCAGCCCCAGCAAAACCATCGGCGGTCGCCGTCGCATCGATACCTCCGTAGTCACGGGAAACCGGCCCCTTCGTCTTGTGATACGGCTGTGACCTTCCGCCGGTTCAAAAACCGATTAGCCTCGGTGGGCATGACGGATCCGAAGACCGTGGTGACCGGTTTCCTTCAGGCCCTCGAAGAGCTCGACATCGACCGCGCGCTGAGCTTCGTGGCGATCGACATCGTCTACCAGAACGTCCCGCTTCCCCCGGCTCGCGGCCTCTCGGCGGTGGAGAAGCAGTTGCGCGCCTTGGCTCGCTACGGCAGCGGGTTCGAGGCGCGCACCCACCACATCGCCGCCGACGGGCCGATCGTGCTCACCGAGCGCACCGACGTGCTGCGGCGCGGTTCGTGGGAGGCGGAGTTCTGGGTGTGCGGCACGTTCGAAGTACGCGACGGCCGGATCGTGCTGTGGCGCGACTACTTCGACTGGACGACGTTCCTGGCCGCGAGCGCGAAGGGCGCGGGCAAGGCCGCCGTCGCCGGGGCGAAGTCGCTCATCGGCAAGTACCGGGCGCGGCAGGAACTGGAGCGCTGACCGCACGGGAGCGGTACTTACCGCGACTGCCCAGTGGCCGTGTCGCGAAAGCCACTTTCGGGACATCAGACGTCGCGAAAGTGGCTTTCGGGACACCCGGGATGGCGGCCGAAGCGGTACTGACGCGAGCCCTGCCTGCCGCAAGTAGAGGACTACTTGCGGCACGGACCAGGACATGACACACCGCCGGCGTACGGGCTCCGTCCTCCCCCGACGGGTCCCGTGCACCGGCGGTGCGCCCCCAGTTCCCCCCGCTCACCCTCCCCGGTGAGCGTCAGAAGGTCAGGTGCCGATCGCCGAGGTCGGCCTCCCGCAGCACGGTGTCGAGCCGTGCTCCGCTGAAGTGGGCCATCGGACGGCCGCCCCGTTTCCGGTCGCGCAGATCGACGGCCAGTGCGATCCCCAGCAGCAGGATCAGTGCGGTACCTGCGATGAGCCAGCCCATCGGACACCTCCTCCGGCGACGTGAGGGAGGATTTGTGTCCTCGCTCACGTCGCCAAAGGTAACTCCGGAAATGCCGGGTCGTACCCGGACTTGAGGTTCATTTAAGGCAGGGAAACTCGAATGGACTATTTGCGCGGCGTTCCCGCGACACAAATGTCACCGTCGGCCACGGAGACGTCACGCGCACTGGACGCGCCGGTCACCAGAATGCGGGCGGGGTCCCGGAAACCGGCGATCACTTCGACGCGCTGGACCGGTTTCGGTGTGGTGATCAAGGTTTCCGGTCTCCGATGACGCCCGTTCTCGAGCAAGAACGTTTCGATGTGCGGTTGTCCGTCCCGGGTTCCGTAAACGCGCCAAGTGCCGCCATTGAGCGGTTCGATCTCACGCAATCGGAGTCCATTCGCGACTTCGCGCACTTCCCAGTTCCGGCCGTTCCACGCACCCGCGAATCACGTGGCGAGCCCGCGGCGTCGAACTGGAACCAGGTGACGAACGGCTTTCCGTCGCGTTGCGTGCCGACCTGCAGGACGTCGTCCGGCGACTTGAGGCCGCCGCGGAGAAGAAGCGCAAAGTGCGGACGTCGAACGAGAGGTAGTAGACGTTCCGGTGGTAGACGTCGTGTTTGTGCTGCGACGGCCCGCCGCCCGCGAGCGTGTAGACGAACTGGATCCGCCCGGACGACGGCAGGTACCGCAGCTGGCCGACGTAGATCTCGTCCATGTGGTCGGCCCGGCCCAGCGAGCCGAACGCCCACTGCTTCCCGGTCAATTGTACGGAGTTCTTCCAGGTCTTCCCGTTGTCGCGGCACGCGATGTACTTCATCGGGCGGGAGTCAGGGTTGGCGTTCGGATCGAGTTCGTTGGTCGTCTCGCGGTAGAACACGAACAACGTGCCGTCGGCGGTTTTGACCGGCATCGGGTAGCTCGCCGAGGCACCCGCGGGAACCTCCGTGCCGGTCCAGGTGCCGTCCAGCGAATGAGCGAGCGGCGCGCGGCTGATCACGGTGCGTGTTGTGCATGCCAAGGAAGATCAGCAGGTGGCCGTCGCCGGCGAGCAGCATCGTCGGGTCGTTGTGCGGATCGGACTCGCCGTCGGCGATCTTCTTCGGCGCGGTCCAGACGCCGGTCCGGTGGTCGTAGGCCTGGACGTGGGTGTCCGCGGCCTTGCCGGACCATGAGATGAAGGTCTTGCGTGCGACGGGGTCGTAGGTGGTACCCGCGTTCGGCCGCCGGTCGGTGCGGGACGCGACCGTGCTCGCCGGGGTCATCACCTCGAACTCGGCCTCCGCCGCCTCGGAAACCGGGGTCACGAGACCGGCCGCGAGAAGAGGGATGAGCGCGCAAAGAAGTCTGCGCATGAAGACGCCTCCTGGGTACGTGGCAGGCGGCGGATCTTGAACCTCTCATCGGAGAACAAGGCAAAACCAGCCCTGAGAACGACGAAAGTGTGACTCCGAACGGCCCAGCTGTCACGAATCGTTGTCTCGTCGTCTTCCTCATTACACTTGTCCGGGGGAGTATTCCTCGACCGATCTTGCGAAGAGGGGACTCAGCGTGACCACATCCCGCCGTGCTGCCAGGAGACGGGCCCTGAGCGTGACCGTCGCCTCCGGCCTGGTCTTGAGCGGTGCTGCCATCACAGCCGCTCCGGCCGCGCTCGCCGCGCCCAGCGCCGACGCCGTGATCGCCGAGGTCTACGGCGGTGGCGGCAATTCGGGCGCCACGCTGACCAACGACTTCGTCGAACTCGCCAACCGCGGCGCGGCGGCCGTGAGCCTCGACGGTTTCAGCGTCCAGTACGCGCCCGCGTCGGGGAACAGCTGGCAGGTCACACCGCTGACCGGCGGTGTCGCGCCGGGCGCGCGGTACCTCGTCGCGCAGGCGAAGGGCGCGGGCGGCACCGTCGCCCTGCCGACGCCGGACGCCACGGGCGCGATCCCGCTGTCCGCCACCGCCGGCACCATCGCGCTCGTCCAGGGCACCTCGGCGCTGACCTGCAAGACCGCCGCCGACTGCGCGGCAGACCCGCGGATCAAAGACCTGGTCGGCTTCGGTGGTGCCACCATCCGCGAGGGTGCCGCGGCCGCCGCGCCGTCCAACACCGCTTCCGTCGCCAGGGCGACGACGCTGGCGGACACCGACGACAACGCCGCCGACTTCACCTCCGGCGCGCCCACCCCGACCAACGGCAAGGGCGAGACGCCGGGTGAGACCGGCCCGCCGCCGGTGAACGCGAAGATCCACGACATCCAGGGCAGCACCCGGATCTCGCCGTTCAAGGACCAGAAGGTCGCCGGGGTCACCGGTGTCGTGACCGCGATCCGGAGCTTCGGTTCGGCGCGCGGGTTCTGGATCACCGACACCGCTCCCGACGCCGACCCGCGTACGAGCGAGGGCCTGTTCGTCTTCACCGGCTCGACCACGCCCGCCGTGGCCGTTGGTGACGCGGTGACCGCCTCCGGCACCGTCCGCGAGTTCTACCCGGACGCGCCCGCCACATCGCCGTACCAGTCGCTCACCGAGCTGACGAGCGCGCGGTGGACGGTCGATTCGAGCGGAAACGCGCTGCCCGCGGCGACCGTCGTCACGCCGGAGTCGGTCCCGGACACCGTCGCCCCCGCCCCGGGCGGCAGCATCGAACCGCTGCCGTTGGAGCCCGCGAAGTACTCGCTGGACTTCTGGGAGACGCACGAAAGCGAGATCGTCAGCGTCTCCGACGCTCGCGTCGTCGGCCCGACGTCGTCGTTCAACGAGCTTTACGTGACCATTAAGCCGAAGCAGAACCCGAGTGTGCGTGGCGGCGCCGTGTACCTGGGCTACGACCGGCTCAACACCGGCGTGCTCAAGGTCGCGTCGCTGATCCCGTTCGCCGAGGTGCCGTTCCCGAAGGTCAACACCGGCGACGTGCTCACCGGCGAGACCTCCGGCCCGGTCGAGTACAGCAACTTCGGCGGCTACACACTGTTCGCGACGAAGCTGGGCGCGACCAAGGACAACGGGCTGAAGCGCGAGAGCACCCGTGCCCAGCGCGGTGGTGAGCTTTCGGTGGCGACCTACAACGTCGAGAATCTGTCCGCTTTGGACGGTGCGGAGAAGTTCGGCGAGCTGGCCAAGGCCGTCGCCACCAACCTGGCGAAGCCGGACATCCTGAACCTGGAAGAGATTCAGGACAACAACGGCCCGACGAACGACGGCACCGTCGCCGCGGAGCAGACGCTGCGAAAGTTCGTCGACGCCATCGCCGCCGCCGGTGGCCCGCGCTACGAGTGGCGTCAGATCGACCCGGAGAACGGCAAGGACGGCGGCCAGCCGGGTGGCAACATCCGCGTGGGCTTCCTGTTCAACCCGGCTCGGGTGTCCTTTGTGGATCGACCGGGCGGCACCTCGACCACTCCCGTCGGCGTGGTCAAGGAACGCGGCAAGACCCACCTGACCGTCTCCCCCGGCCGGGTCGACCCGGCGAACGAGGCGTGGGAGGCCAGCCGCAAACCGCTGGTCGGCGAGTTCGTCTTCCAGGGGCGCACCGTGTTCGTCATCGCGAACCACTTCAACTCCAAGGGCGGCGACCAGCCGACCCACGGCCGCAACCAGCCGCCGGTCCGGAGTTCCGAGGTGCAGCGGGCGAAGCAGGCGACGGTGCTTCGCGGTTTCGTCGACGAGTTGCTCGCGTCGGACAAGAACGCGAACATCGTCGTCGCCGGTGACCTGAACGACTACCCGTTCTCGCCCGCGGTGAAGACCCTGACCGCCGGAGGCGCGCTGAAGGACTTCATCGCGTCGCTGCCGGAAAACGAGCGGTACAGCTACGTTTTCGAGGGCCAGTCGCAGGTGCTGGACCACATCCTGGCGTCGAAGGCGCCGCGCGGGACCGACTACGACGTCGTGCACCTGAACGCCGAGTTCGCGCAGCAGGCGAGCGACCACGACCCGCAGGTGCTGCGGTTCCGGCCGAGCGCGGGCAACCCGGTCCAGGACGCGTTCTACGACCTGGCGGACTACCTGGAGAAGATCCTCGGCCCGTACCTCCCGAAGCCGTAACCCGCCGCAAGTAGTCCTCTAGTTGCGGTAGTTGCACGCGCAAGGACCGCAACTAGAGGACGAAACGCGGGCGAGGGGGGCGCGTCTAGGAGCGTTTCGCGCGCCATCCCAGGGAGAGGACGGCCTGCACGAGTTCCTGGTAGCTCGGCTTGACCTCTTCCAGGTACCGCTCCAGGTACCCGGCCCGCGCGGTCGGGACCGGTTGCGGGTCTTCGTCGTCCGGCAGCCAGTTGAGACCTGCGACGTTGTGCTGAGCCATCTTCCACCAGCGGGAGGCCCGGTCGACCGCCCGCTGCTCGCGTTCGGCGGCGTCCGCGACGGCCTGGTACGCCTCGGCGAGCCGGGCCTCCAGTTCGTCCGCGTGGCCGATCTCCCAGTTGCGGAGGTTCTCCGCCGAAGCGCGCGCGAGGGCGACGATCTCCTTGTACCGCATGGCCGCGGTCATGCCGTCATCCATCGAGAGGCCCTTCCGGACGCTGGAACGGGATGATCACCTCGGGGGCGCCGTGGGTGGTGCGGTCGAAGAACAGCGCGCGACCCGGCCGCGGTGACCAGTGCACGACCTGCCCGGCGGCGAACGGCGACAGTTCGTTGCCCTGGACGTCCAGTGCCGCCCAGGTACCGATGTCGTCGGTGCCCGCGAAACCGAGCGTGTCCTTCAAGCGTGCGATGCTGCGCCACCAGCCGATGGTGTGGACGCCGTGCGACGGACCCTGTTTCAGCAGCACCCTCAGCTGGTCCAAGCCGCTCTTCAGCTGCCCGGGCGCCTTGGCCTCCAGTGCGGGAATCGAAGCGTCGACGCCATACAACAGCAACACTTTCGGAGTGTCCAAAGAGGACAAGTTCGCCGCGATATCGATTACCCGGGCGGGCAAATCGTCCTCCAGCGAGACACGGTGTCCCTCCGCTTCCAATCGTTCGGCCAACTCGGACACCGCCTGGAAGGACGCTTCGATGGGACACGAAAGGACGAACTCCACCGAATCGTCGTGATGCTGGCGAGCCAAGGATCGCGCGGCGGAGTCCATGATGGACAGTGCCTCCGCCGTGGCGGCACCCAAGACCGCGATATTCCGTCCCGGCGCCTTCGGCAGGTCGACCCCGCAGGCCGCCTCGTCGACGTCGATCGACTGACCCAGCAGCGCCCGCGGTTTCTTCGTCGGCTTCAGCTCGTTGAACGCCGGGAACTGTTCGAGCACCGGGGAATGCGCCCCATCGAACAGCCGGGGCCGCTTGAACGACTCCGAATACCGCTCCCACAGCCGGTGCTGCAGCTTGACGAACACGTCCTTGCTGCTCGCGTCCGGGACGTGGGCGAGCTGGTTCCCGTGCGCGACACCGGAATCGTGGTTGATCACCGCGTGCCACTTCGGCGCGGACACCGCCGCGTTGTTGGTCTCGGACAGCACACGCCGCGCCTTCGGCATCGCGATCCGCAGTGTGCACTGCTCGAACACCGCCGGTTTGCCCCAGAAGGCCTCGATCCCGGCGACGTCCTGGCTCGCCAGCACCAGGTGGATGCCCTGCGACCGGCCTCGCCGCGCGATGTCCTCCAGCAGCTGGGTCGCGGTCGCGGTCACGCCGTCGCGGCCGGCGAACAGGTACTGGAACTCGTCGATCACCGCGACGATCCGCGGCCAGTGCCCGCCGGGGTCCTGCTCGCGCAGATCCGCGAGGTTGATGACCTCGTGCTGTTTCGCCGCGGCGGACCGGCGGCGCAGCTCGTCGGCGAGGTACCGCAGCAGCGCCAGGCCGAACTCGCGGTCGGTGTTGACGTTGACCCCGATGAGCTTGGCGTGCGGCAGCCAGCTGGCGTCCCGCCGCCCCGGCGCGAGCCCGGCGAACGAAACGCCTTCCTTGAAGTCCAGCAGGTACAGCGCGAGTTCGTCCGGCGAGTACCGGGCCGCGAGGCTGCCGAGCAGCGAGTACAGGAAGTTCGTCTTCCCCGAACCGCTCGGCCCGCCGATGAGCACGTGCGGGCTGGCGTCGCCGATGACGACCTCCACCGCTTCGCCCTCGAAGAAGCCGACCGGCGCCCGCAGTTCCCGCGCCGAACTCTCCTTGCCCAGCTCGGTCGGCAGGAGGTCGGCGAACGAGCGGGGCCCGCCCTGTCTGGCGATCAGCGCCTCGGCGATCCGCCCGGCGGCCCGGATGACCTGTCCGGACGGCATCGGCGGATCGAGGTCGACGACCAGGTCCGTACCGGTCATGCTGCTGATCGCGCGGCGGTCGTCGAGCAGGCTCAAGGTTTCGACCGACGTCGACAGCGCGGTCGGCACGTCGATCATGATCAGGCAGATCCCGGCGGCCAGGGCCCCGGTGGCGACGCGTTTCAGTTCGCGGGCGCGTTCCGGTTCGAGGGTTTCCCCGTTGCCGTAGAGCACCGCGACGCGGAACGGTTCGACGCGCTGGCCGCTCGCCTGCCGGATCTCCCGCAGCGACGTATGTCCCGCCTGCATCCCGGTCGCGTGGATGCGGCGGATGTGCCCGGCCAGCTCGTCGAGGAGGTCCTCAAGCCGCCCTGGGTCGTACAGCGTGAGCGCGCTGGTGCGGCTCAGCGGGTACAGGTCGGGCAGGATCGCGGTCAGCTGCCCGACGTCCCACAGGTGGACGCGCACCGCGCCGGGTTCGAACGTGCTCAGCACCCGCATCAGCAGGTTCTGCACGATGCCGTCCACCGCGGGCCGGGTCTTCGGCGCCGAGGTGATGGACAGATGCGACTCGTCGAGCAGGGGCATCGCGACGTCGAAGGTGCGCGGAACGTCCTTGCCCGGCACGGTCGCCGAGCCGACGCGCCACAGCCCCGGTGCGGTGATGCCGGGATTCCCGCCGACGCGGCCGAGCCAGTTGCCCGGCTGCTGACCCGCCGGTCCCGGCGCGTTGCCGGTGACCAGATCGCGCAGCGCGTTCGGCCCGGCTTCCCAGTCGGCGTAGAACTGGCCTCGCACGTTGCCGAGCAGGTTGAACACCTCGGCGGCGGCCGGATGCCGCGACCATTCGGCGTGCTGCTCCGAGGTGGAGTTGTTCATCCCCACCCGGACGATGTGCTGTTCCAGTTCCAGCTTGGCCAGTTCCGCCTCGGCGGCTTGGCGGGCACCGGCGGCGGATCCGAGGACGAGCCCGATCTGATGCCGGACCCGTTCCAGCGCCGTGATGACGCGATTGCGCTGTTCACTCGCTTTGCTGCCCATGCCGGCTCGCCGATCTCATAGGCGGGATTGGTAACCGCTGACCAGGTCGTCAGCGGCGGAAAGGCGCGTCAGGAGGTTCTCGATTCCCTCGTCGGCCTGCGCCAGCTGCGACGGCACCCATGGCACGGCCTGGGCCTGTGGTTCCACAAGGGCACGCCTGGACTCCTCGAGCAGGCTTCTCGCCCGCTCGGCATGAGCACGTCCGTCGGCGAGGCCGGTTTGGACGACCGTCAGCAGCTGGTGCAGTTCTTCGAGGTACATGCTCTAGAGGCGGGTCGAGTACGACTCGGCCGACGAAATGCCCGCCTGGATGGTGCTCACCAAACCGTTGATGCCCTGCAGTGCCTCGGCGAGAAGCCCGTGTGCCTGGCTCACCTCGTGCTGGCTGCTGCCCTGGGTGGCCTGCGAAAGGGAAAGCTGGGCTTCTTCGAGAGACTGCGCTGCCTGCTGAAGTGCGGCGATGCTCGCGGACGACTTCTCGTTCGCGAGCGCGATACCAGCGCGGATCTCTTCGACTCCGGCCATTTTGGCGGACTCCTTGGGACGTCGGGGGCTGGAACGACCACTGTTAAACTTAGCGTGATCAACTGACTCTGTTAAGTGAAGGTCCTGCTAACTAATCAACAAGGCCCCGGACGTCGGAACGTCCGGGGCCTTGCCGATGGCGGAGGATACAGGATTCGAACCTGCGAGGGCGTGAACCCAACACGCTTTCCAAGCGTGCGCCTTAGGCCGCTCGGCCAATCCTCCGTGGAGAACTTTACCGGATGCCCATTCGGTCCTTGGAAGGCGGGTCTGACCTGCGTTCGCGGCTTCGGGACTCAGGCGGCCGCGGGTGACAGGACGTCGGCGACGACGCAGGTGATGTTGTCCGGTCCGCCGCCTTCGTTGGCGAGGTCGATCAGCCTCGGGACGGTCTCGGCGGGGTCTTGGAAGGCGCCGAGGACATCCTTGATAACGGTTTCGACAACCGTTGCCGTCAATCCATCTGAGCACAGGAGGAGACGGTCTCCGGGAGCCGCGTCGAAGGCCCAGATGTCCGCTTCGCCGCTGCCAGTGCTCAGAAGTGCCTTCATGAGCAGTGAGCCGCGAGGGTGCCCTTCGACCTCTGACGGGTCGATGCGCCCGTCGTCCGCGAGCGCCTGCGCGAGGGTGTGGTCGCGTGTGAAGCGCCGAAGCGTGCCGTCGCGGAGGAGGTACCCCTTTGAGTCGCCGATGTGGGCGGCCGTGAAGTGCGCGCCGTCGAACAGGAGGGCGGTCAGGGTGGTGCCCATGCCGCGCGTCTCCGGTTCGCGCTCGGCGGTCGCGGCCAGCCGGTCGGCGATGGTGCGAAGGCCTCCGGTGAGCACCTCGACCAGGTCGACCTCCCCGAGGTCGAAGTCGCGAAGATCCGTGTCGAGCCTGGAGAGGACGCCGACCGCTTCGGCGCTCGCCACCTCGCCGTGTGGCTGGCCGCCGATGCCGTCGGCGACCGCGAGCAGCCTGGCGCTGGTGTAGACCGAGTCCTGGTTGACCTGACGGCGCCGACCGACGTCCGAGCCGGCCGCGTACCGAAGGGTGTACGTCATAGACCTAGTAAAGCAGTTGTGTACTGAGTTCACAAATAAAGACCTGGAATGGTCAGCTGTCGGTTACGATGCGCCGATGGAGGAGCAAGCCACCGTCAGCGCGGCGGACATCGCGCACATCGCCGGCGTCGGCCGCGCCGCGGTGAGCAACTGGCGTCGACGTTACGGAGATTTTCCGCCGCCTGTCGGCGGGACGGCGTCCAGCCCCCTCTTTTCGCTGCTCGACGTCGAAAACTGGCTGCGTAAGCGTGGGAAGCCGTTCGAGGTGTCGCTCGGGGATCGGATCTGGCAACGGCTGCGGAACCTCGGCGACGACCTGTGGCTGAGCTCGCGGGTCGGCAGGGTGGGCACGTTCCTGTCGCGCCGGGGCTCCGGGGAGGAGTGGGATTTTTCGCCCCGCTACGACGATCCCGAGCTACTCGAACTCCTGGACCGCTTCGCCGACGAAGTGGGTGCGCGCGAGGCCTTCGAGTTCCTGTGCGAACGCTACGTCGAGGCGCACTCCCGTCAGTTGTCCGTCACGGCGGAACCGGTGGCCGCGTTGATGTCCCGGCTCATCGGTCCCGAACCCGGCGTCGTGCTCGATCCCGCGTGCGGGCTCGGGACGCTGTTGCTCGCCTCCGGCGGCTCCCGGCTGCTCGGTCAGACCGACGACCCGGCGATCTCGTGCATCGCGGCGCACCGGCTGCTGCTCGCGGGCGCGGACATGGAGATGTACGGCTCGGACGCCCTGCCGATGGACTCCTACGAAGGACTTCTCGCGGACGCCGTCGTCTGCGATCCGCCGTTCAACGATCGGGAATGGGGTTACGACGAACTCGTCGGCGACCCGCGCTGGGAGTACGGCCAGCCGCCGCGCGGCGAACCGGAACTGGCGTGGGTGCAGCACTGTCTCGCGCATGTGAAGCCCGGCGGGCTGGTCGCGATCCGCATGCCGCCCGCCGCCGCCGCGCGCCGCACCGGGCGCCGGATCCGCGGGAACCTGTTGCGGGCCGGGGCCTTGCGCGCGATCGTGACGGTCGGCGGCGCGGATCTCTGGCTGCTGCGCCGCCCGGAATCCGGCGAGCGGCCGCCGTCCCGGTTGCTCCTGCTGGCCGATCCGTCCACTGTGGAGGAACAGTGGCGGGAGCATCTGCGTGGCGCCGAGGTGCCGGGCGCGGTCCGGATCATCGAGCTGCTCGACGAGGAAATCGACCTTTCCCCTGCCCGGCATCAGGCGCGGGACGAACACGCGGGAGAGGCCTTCCTTGAAGTCCGGCGGCATTTCGAGGGGATCCGGCCGGAGCCGCCGTCGCTGGCGGTGTCCGACGAGAAGCCCGTTTTCACCACGATCGGCGAGTTGCTGAAATCCGGGGTGCTCACGGTGCCGGAATCGGTGGAAGAGGGCGACGTCGTCGCGTCGCCCGCCGTGCCCGCGTATGTCCACAGTGGAGACTCGATCGTGGTGGAGCCGCCGATGTCGAAGTACCGCACCGATCCCGATCGGCTGGACGCCGCGTTCCTCGCCGGCTGCCTGCGCGCGGCCGGGCAGATCGCGCCGACCTCGTCGACCAGGATCGACCTCAAACGCACCCGGATCCCGCGCCTTCCGATCGAGGCACAGCGGGCCTGCGGGGAAGCGTTCACCCGGCTCGCCGCCTTCGAGGACGCCCTGCGTGAGGCGGCGGAATCGGGCCTGGAGCTGGTGCGACTAGGCTTGGCCGGGCTCACTGAAGGACAGCTCAAGCCGGAGAATTAGGTGCTGATCGCCGATCGCTACGAACTCGACGAGCTGCCGCTCGGCCGGGGTGGGATGGGCGCGGTCTACGCGGGCCACGACCGGCATCTCGGCCGCCGGGTGGCGGTGAAGTTCCTCGGGCTCCCCGGCGGTCCGGACGCCGAACTCGAACAGCGCTTCATCCGCGAGGCGCGGATCCTCGCCACGCTGGAACACGCGGGCGCGCCGACGTTGTACGACTTCGGGACCTATGACGAGCGGTTGTTCCAGGTCATGCAGTTCATCGAGGGCGTGACCGTCGCCGATCTCGCCGCCGAGCACGGGCCACTGCCGGTGCCGTGGGCGGCCGCGATCGCGGCGCAGGCCTGCGCCGTGCTGTCCGCCGCGCACGCACTGTCCATCTGCCACCGCGATCTCAAGCCCACCAACCTGATGCTGTGTCCCGACGCCCACGTGAAGGTGCTCGACTTCGGGCTCGCGATGCTGCGTGAGACCGACGTCGCCCAGTTCACCCGCGCCGGGCAGATCCTGGGCACGCCCGCGTACATGGCGCCCGAGCAGATCCAGCGCGGGATCGCCGGGCCCCGCAGTGATCTGTACGCGCTGGGTTGTGTCCTGCACGAAATGCTGACCGGTAAACAGTTGTTCACCGGTCCGACGGCGTACGCGGTGTTCGAGAAGCAGGTCAAGGAGAGTCCGGCCGAAGTGGACGGTGTCCCGGATGGACTGAACGCCCTGCTCGCGGAGCTGCTGGAGAAGGATCCGGAGCGGCGTCCGTCCGATGCGAATGAACTGTTCGGACGGCTGGCCGTGTTCGCGCGGGACCTGCCGCCGCTGCCCGGCTATCTGGACGAAGGCGCCAATCCGGGCAGGATGTACGCGCGGGTCGTCGGCCGCGTGCCGTGAATTCCCGCAGGTCGACGGCTCCGAGATGGGATCGTGACCTTGTGGCCCACAACCCCTGACGGGTGAGCTCCGTCTATACCCATGGCAGCCGCACTACGGACAATGGGGGGTAAGGGTCGTGAAGAAGTTCCTGGTGGGGGTGACCGCACTGGCCACGGCACTGGTGCTGACCGCGTGCTCCGGCGACGCCGGCGGCGGCACGCCCGGTGGCGGCGCCGTCGCGCAAGGCGATCCGGCGGGCGGGACGACGACCACGTCGGTGCCGTCTTCCACGTCCGCCGCGCCGACCACGTCGTCCCAGACACCGAGCAGCAGCAGTTCCAAGCCGAAACCGTCGTCGTCTTCGAAGCCCAAGCCGACGCCGAAGCCCACGCCGAAACCGGCGGCCAAGCCCGCCGCGAACGCCGCCGACGTTCCGTGCAAGGCCGCGCTGGCCTCGCCGGGCGTGAGCGCCTGCGTGGATCTCTCCGCGCTGAAGACGTGGCTGCTGCAGGACGGCAAGGTCATCTACGGCCCGGTCAAGCAACTGCCCGGCAAGAAGGGCCACGCGACGCCGACCGGTGTCTTCCACGTTTCGGCCAAGGTCAAGAACTACCACTCGAAGCAGTTCGACGCGCCGATGCCGAACTCGGTGTTCTTCCTGCCGGGTATCGCGTTCCACACCGGCAGTCTCTCGGTGTACTCGCACGGCTGCCTCCACCTGTCCGCGGCGGCCTCGCAGAAGTACTTCACGACTCTGCAGAGCGGTGACGTGGTGCAGGTCGTGGCCTGAAGAATGACCGTCCCTTACTGTGCGAAGGACGCCATCCCCGCATGCCATGCGACGAAAGCTTCCTTCACCGCAGCCATGAGTAGGCGCGTTGCGCTCGCTCGAAGGTTTCTTTAGTGATTACCGAAGCCCGTTCCGGTTCTGCTTCGATCCACGCCTCGGCCCGCCGGCCGTCGGCTGGAACACCTGGCCCTGCTGGGAAGGAAACTCGCCCACGGTTCCGGGGTGGACGAGGGCAACAGCGTAACCGCCGGAATCATCTACAATGGACTATCCTATCCGGATGAAAACCAGGGCGCGTTCTTCTTCGGCGACTACGTCACGCAGAAGATCTGGACGATGACCTACGACGGCCAGGGCAGGCTCGCCCAGGCGCCGGAGTTCATCGGTATCGGCGGTCCGGTCGAGTTCGCGGCGAACGGCGACCTCGTGCACGCCGACATCCACGCCTACGCCTCCGAGGTCGTAGGGGCGACCGCGCGCCTCACCGTGCGCGGGCGGCAGGCTCTGTTGGAGCGCCGAGACCGTCGTGAAGCAGATCGAGGGCCGGATCCTGGCGAAGTACCTCGCGCGGGGCGGGCACCGGACGTTCGATCCGCCCGCGACCGACGAGACCTCCACTCCGGCGGCATCGGCCGCTACAACCACTTCCCGAACCGGCCCGGCACACTGCGGTCTTCGATCTACCGGACACCGCCGACCGGCGCGCGTCCGGTGGACGGGCGGAGCCGGGTCAAGTGGGCGGCACTGGGCTGGGAGACGGGCCCGCTCGGCTACCGCACGACGGACGAGTCGGCTACGCCGGACGGCATTGGCCGCTACATCCACTCGACCAAGGCGGACTCGATCTACCGGACGATGCCGACCGACTCGCACGCGATCTACGAGGCGATCCGGCAGCGCTGGGCCGCGCCCGGCTGGGAGCGGCCGCACCCGCGCTACCCGGCGACGGACGGGTTCACCATCCCCATCGGACGTCGGAGCAGCTTTCAGGCCGGCCAGATCACCTGGAACCGGAGCGCAGGGCAGGTGATCGACCGACGCTGGTGATCACAGTTCGATAAAGGCACCCGAAAGTGTGAAATGTCCACCTCGACCCCGTCGATGAGACGTTCGACTGGGGAAAGGGGCTTCTGCATGCCTTCGAGATTCCGTGCGCTCTGTCACGCCCTCGTGACACTGCTGATAGTGACCTTGCTGGTGCCGTTGACGTCGACAGTGGCGTCCGCGGCGCCCACGCTGCCACCCGGCTTCGTCCTTCGTGACCAGCCGAGCGGGCAGGCCGCATACGACCTGACCGACTTCGCCTACCTGCCTGACGGGTCGATCCTGAGCACCGGAAAGGGCGGCAACGTCGCCTGGGTGTCGACCACCGGACAGGTCCAGAACATCGCCAACCTGCCCGTCCACAACACCGGGGACCTCGGGCTGGTCGGGATCGCGATCGCGCCCGACTACGCCACCTCCCGCACGGTCTACACCGCCCGCGCGGTCGACGTCGCCGGCGGCGGTATCGCCCTGCGCGCGTCGCGCTGGAAGGTGTCCGGCAACGCCGAGCCGACCGGGCTGACCGCGGAGAAGGTGCTCATCGAGGGCGCCGCCAACACCGACATCCACGGCATCACCGGTGTCGTGGCCGCCCCCGACGGCACGGTGTGGGTCTCGACCGGCGACAGCTCCCGGTTCCAGGGACAGGCCGACCCGTTCGCGCTGAACGTGCGCGACCTCGACAAGATCTTCGGCAAGATCTTCCATATCACTTCCGACGGGGCCGGCGTGCCGGACAACCCGTACTACACCGCCGCGACCCCGAACTCGCTGCGCTCCAAGGTCTTCGCGAGCGGCTTCCGCAGCCCGTTCCGGTTCAGCCTCGACGCCAGCACCGGTCTCCCGGTGGTCGGCGACGTCGGCTGGGGAACCTGGGAAGAGGTCAACTTCGTCCAGAAGGGCGCGAACCACGGCTGGCCGTGCTTCGAAGGCAACCAGCCCGCTGACGGTTTCTCCGCGATGCCGCAGTGTGCTTCGGCCGTGAACACGCCGCCGATGCTGGCGATCCGCCACGGTCAGGGCATCGACAACGGCAACAGCGTCACCGGCGGCATTGTCTACAGTGGAGAGTCGTACCCGGAGGAATACCGGGGCGCGTACTTCTTCGGCGATTACGCCACGGAGAAGCTGTGGACGGCCAAGTACGACACGCAGGGCCGGGTCGTCCGGCAGCAGGAGACGCCGCCGAAGTTCACCGGCATCGGCGGTCCGGTCAAGTTCCTGGCCGCGGCCAACGGTGACATCGTCTACGCCGACATCTACAGCGGCAAGCTGCGACGGCTGAGCTACACCACCGGGAACAAGGCGCCGGTCGCGGTGGCCACTTCCGAGACGAACCCCGAAACCCGCACGGTTTCGTTCGACGGCAGTGGTTCCTACGACTTCGACAACGAACCGCTGACCTACGAGTGGAACTTCGGCGACGGCACCACCGGCACCGGGGCGAAGGTGAGCCACACCTACGCGGCGGGCACCGAGAAGTTCACCGCCAAGCTGACGGTGAAGGACGGCCTGCAGGCGTCCGGCAGCACGGATATCGCCGTGGCGCCCGGAAACCACTCGCCGAAGCTCACCATGACCGACCCCGGTGACCGCCTGTTCGCGGTCGGCGAGGAGGTCAAGGTCGGCGCGACCATCACCGACACCGAGGACGGTGCCCTCCCGGTCACGTGGACCACACTGGTCCGGCACTGCCCGGAGAACGCGGTCTGCCACGCGCATCCGGACCAGGGCGGCACCGGTCCCGAGTTCACCATGCCGTTCACCGACCACACGGACTCCAACCTGGAGTTCACCGCGTCGGCGACCGACAGCGCCGGTGTCAAGGTTTCGAAGACCTACGCCGCGAAGCCGAAGGAACACCGGCTCACCCTGACCAGCAACGTCGCCGCCGCGCTCGGCATCACGCCGGAAGGCGGGGCGGCTTCGGCGATGGTGGTCGAAGGCGCGACCGTGGAGATCCAGGCGGCCGAGGTCGCTTCGGACGGTTCGTCGACCTTCACCGGCTGGTCCAACGGGGCCACCGGGCGGCTGGACAACATCACCATGGGCACCACCGACCTGACGATCACGGCGAACTACATCACGCCGATCGACAAGCGCTACCGCGACGAACCCGCGCTGGCGCAACGACTCGGTGCGCCGACGGCACCCGAGGCCGTCGACGGCACGGTCCGTTTCCGCACCTACGAGCGCGGACGGCTCTACTGGTCGAAGGACACCGGAGTCAAGCGGATCGAGGGCGAGATCCTCAAGAAGTACCTCGCCATGGGCGGTCACGCGGAGTTCGGCCCGCCCGCGACCGACGAGATGACCACGCCGGACACCATCGGGCGTTACAACGACTTCCCGGTGTGGCCCGGCAAGATGCAGTCGTCGATCTACTACACGGTGAACACGGGCGCGCATCCGGTGTTCGGCCGGATCCGGGCGAAGTGGAAGGCACTGGGCGCGGAGGCCGGTGAACTCGGCTACCCGACCACGGACGAGAACGTCACGCCCGACCGGATCGGCCGCTACAACCACTTCAGCAAGAACGCCTCGATCTACTACACGGTGCAGACCGACGCCAGGGCGATCTGGGGCCGGATCCGCGCGAAGTGGGCGGAGCTCGGCTGGGAAGCGGGTCCCCTCGGGTACCCGTCGACCGACGAGTCGATGACGCCGGATCGGGTCGGCCGGTACAACCACTTCACCAAGGCCGGGTCGGTCTACTGGACGATGCAGACCGACGCGCACGCGATCTACGGCGCCATCCGGCAGCGGTGGGAGGCGCTCGGCTGGGAGGCCTCGTACCTGAGGTACCCGACGACCGACGAGATCGCCGTCTCCGGTGGACGGCAGAACAACTTCCAGGGTGGATACGTGTTCTGGAACGCCTCCAACGGCGCGGTGACCGACCGTCGCTGGTAACCACTGAAGTGCAGGAAGGCCCCCATCCTTGCGCCTGGCGCAAGGATGGGGGCCTTCCTGCACTCACGGGAGCAGGTCCGCCGGTGAGGTGCCCGCCGAGGTGAGCGGCAGGCCGAGCGCGACCCGTTCGGTGAGCCAGCCGCTCGGCCGGTAGCGCTGGTCGCCGGTGCTCGCGACGAGTCCGCGCAGGACCCGCAGCACGAGCTCCGGGCCGGCCTCCTGGCCCCAGGTCAGTGGTCCCCTCGGGTAGCCGAGGCCGAGCCGGACGGCGGTGTCGATGTCCTCCGGCGTCGCGAGCCGCTGCCCGGCGAGGAAACAGGCCGTGTTGACGATCGAGGCCAGCAGCCGCTGCGCGATCGGGGCTGGACCGTCGCGGACCACGGTGACCGGCAGCCCGGTCGCGGCGAGCGCGCCCCATGCGGTGCGGCCGGCGGCCGGGTCGAGCGCGGGGTGGATCGAAAGTGTCAGGCGTTTCCCGTAGCCGCCGAGGGAATCGACCCCGACGACCCGGTCCGCCGGGAGACCGGCGGCCAGCGCGGCGTCCACGGTGGACGAACCGACCGGGCTGACGATCAGGACCGCGTCCGGATAGGCCGTGTGCACGACCTGGATCCCCGCCGACGACAGCAGCGTGCCGAGACGTTCGTCTTCGACCCACACCGGCGTCGTCGGCGCTTCCGGGGCGAACGGTTCCTGGTCGGCCTGCTGGACGCCGTCGACGTAACGATAGAAGCCCTCGCCGTTCTTGCGCCCGAACAGCCCGGCGGCGACGCGCGGGCGAGTCAGCCAAGACGGCCGCAGCCGCGGTTCACCGTGGAAGCCGCTCCAAATGCTTTCGAGCACGGCGTGCGAGACGTCGAGACCGGTGAGGTCCAGCAGTTCGAACGGGCCGAGTTTCAACCCCAGCACGTCACGTGCGACGCGGTCCACCTCGGCCGGTGTCGCGATCCCTTCGGCGAGGATCTGCAGTGCCTCGGTGCCCAGCCCTCGGCCGGCGTGGTTGACCAGGAAGCCCGGTGCGTCGCGCGCGAGCACCGGTTCGTGTCCCCAGCCGCGGACGAGTTCGATCATCGCGGGTGGCAGCCAGCCCGCGGTCCGCGCACCGGGCACGATCTCGACCAGCCGCATCAGCGGGACCGGGTTGAAGAAGTGGAGGCCGAGCAACCTGCCGGGATCGGCGAGCGCGGCGGCGATCTCGGTGACCGAAAGCGAACTGGTGTTGGTGGCGAAGACGGTGTCCGGGCCGCAGACGCGTTCCAGTTCGGTGAACAGCGCGCGTTTGATCTCCAGGTCCTCACGTACCGCTTCGACGACGAGGTCGACGCCGTGGGCGGGGGCCAGCGGACCGTCGACCGCGATCAGCCGTTCTTTAGCGGAGGCGGCGGCGTCCTCGGTGATCTTGCCCTTCGAGGCGAGCTTGTCGAGCATCGCGCCGACGTGGTCGATGGCCTCTCCGACGGCGTCGGGCCGGGCGTCGGCGAGCTCGACTTCGAGCCCCGCCGTCACGGCGAGCTGGACGATGCCCCGGCCCATCACCCCGGTTCCGATGACCCGGATCCTGCCGACCTGCTCCGCCCACTTCTCCACCGCGAGCCGCCTTTCCCTCGATGTCGTCCCTGGCGTGACGTTAGCCGCCACGTGGGTTTCTCGCCCGGAAGGGTGATCCGTGCCCTAACCGGCGTAAGGCCACCGCGCCGGCGAGGTCTCCTCCGTGAATACCGAGTGTTCCGCGTACCACCCCGAAGGGAAACCTCCCATGGCCACCGTCCCCGCCGCCGCAGCCGTCCGGACCACGCCGTTGCTCCTCGTCGCCGTCTTCTTCGGCGCGGTTTCCGCCTTCTTCGCGAGCCAGGCGCTGTGGCCGCTCACCGCGCTGGCCGTCCTGGTCGCCGTCGCCGTCTTAGCCGGTGGGGTGTGGCTGGCCGGTCGTAAGGACAGTCGCGAACTCTAGGATCGTCGTGTGACGGCGAAACGCTTGACGCGGGAGGAAAGCCGCGAGCGGACCAGACAGCGTCTGCTCACGGCGGCCGCCGAGCTGTTCGCCGAACGCGGGGTCAATGGCACCTCTGTCGAGCAGATCGCCGAACGGGCCGGGTTTACGCGCGGCGCCTTCTACGGCAACTTCGACGGCAAGCACGAGCTGGTCGTCGAACTGCTGCGCCGCCGGACCCAGCGCGAGGCCGAGGAAGTCATCGCGTTGCGCGACGGTGTCGGCTCCTTCGCCGAGATGATGGACCGGCTGCGCGCGTGGAACGTCGAGCGTGCCGAACACCTGGACGGCTGGCTGACCCTGCGCACCGAGCTGGCCCTTTACGCGCTGCGGAATCCCGAGGCGCGTCCGCTCATCGGCGAAGGAGAGAAGTCGACAAGGGCGCTGCTGGAGACCTCGGTCAAGACCGAACTCGCCGTACGGGGCGTGGAACCGCCCGCTGACCCGGCCTTCCTCGCACTGATCCTGCACGCGCTCGAGGACGGGCTCCTGCTGCAGCGCTTCCTCAGTCCCGAGGGGACCGGCGACGAGGACGTGGTGGACGCCGTCCAGCTGCTGATGCGGTCGTGGACCGCGCTCAGCCGGTCATCCTGATCCCGGTGAACTCGGCCATCTGACGGATCCCGTGCGCGAAGAAGGCGTCCGGCGGGTCGACGGTGCCGGCGTACTGGCCGAACAGCTCGAAGTTGATCATCCCGAACAGCTGGGTCCAGGCCATGATCAGCCGGGAAGCGGTCTCGGGGGCCAGGTTGATCTTGAGGGTCTCGGTGACGGTGTCGAGCTGATGCAGCAGTTCGACGGGCATCTCGCCGGCTTCGGTTTCGACATGCAGATTCGCGTCGCGCAGGACCGCGACCAGTGTGAACGCCACCCGGCCCGCGGGAGTGACGGTGTCCTGCGGGGCCTGGTAGCCGGGGATCGGCGAGCCGTAGATCAGCGCGTATTCGTGCGGGTGCGTCTTCGCCCAGGCACGGACCGCGTGCCAGATCGACTCCCACCGTGCCAAGGGGGTCTTCCCGGTGTCGTCGGCGTCTTCCGCGGCCTCGCCGACGGCGTTGTAGGCGTCGACGATCAGGGCGGTCAGCAGCTCTTCGCGGCTGGAGAAGTACCGATAGAGCGCCGACGAGACCATGCCCAGCTCCCGTGCGACGGCACGGAGCGAAAGGCCGAGCGCGCCGACTTCGGCGAGCTGGCGGCGGGCTTCGTCCTTGATCTCGCGGGTGAGTTCGGCGCGGGCGCGTTCGCGCGCGGTCTGGGTGGCGGCCATGCTCTCACTGTAGAGCATCGCACCTGAAAAAGAGCAGTGCTCTCGACGCGATGCACTGTTCTGGTGTTCACGGCTCTCAATAGAGAGCATCGCTCTCGAAGAGCTCGGGGAGACGGGATGACCACCACCCGCTACCTCAAACCGGCCAAGGCGACCAACACGTTCAACGAGGGCGTGCTGCCGCTGAAACTGCGTGGTGTGAAGGGGACTTTCCCCGCATGGCATGCGGCGAAAGTCCCCTTCACACCACGGAAGTCAGTAACACCTGGCGTCGTTTGACCCTGTCGGCCGGCGTTTCGCTGTCCGCCTCGGCACACGGATGGTCCTAGTCGTCAGTGGGTGCCCGCTTCGACCGGCGGGCGGTGACCGCCACCAGCACCACCCCGATCAGGAACGCGACGAGCCCGATCAGGAACCACAGTTTCTGCCCGGTCATGAAACTGCCGGTCAGCATCCCGGCGCCCTGGAGCACCCAGACGCCGCCCACCAGCAGGAAGACCAGCCCGATCGTGAGCGTGACCCAGCGCTTCATCCGCAGCTCCCTGCCTCGACGTGCTCTCCTGGGATCCTGGCACCGGCGGGCCCGCCGGGCGAGCTGATCCAGCCAAGGAACCACGGTCCGCCCTCCGTCCCGAAGACGGCTTCGGTCTTGTCCGGCGTTTCCTCACCGGTCACCCACCAATCCGTTCCGGTAGGCGTAGACGACGGCGTGAACCCGGTCCCGCAGCCCCAACTTGGCGAGAATACGGGAAACGTGGGTCTTCACCGTTTCCTCGCCCACGTGCAGATGCGCGGCGATCTCCGCGTTGCTGGAGGCGTCGGCGACCAGCAGGAGGACTTCGCGTTCGCGTGAGGTGAGCCGTTCCAGCTCCGCCGGTTCGGCGGCCACGGGTTCGATGCTGGTGGCGAAGGTCGACACCAGCCGCCGGGTCACCGTCGGGTCGATCAGCGCGTCGCCGCGCGCGGCCACGCGCATCGCCGAGACGAGTTCTTCGGGCGTGAGGCTCTTCAACAGGAATCCGCTCGCACCGGCCCGCAGCGCGCGGTAGACGTACTCGTCGGAGTCGTAGGTCGTCAGCACCAGGACCCGGGTGTCGTTACCGGGTGCGGACATGATGGCCTCGGTCGCGGCGAGACCGTCCAGTCTGGGCATCCGGACGTCGAGCACCGCGACGTCCGGGCGCAGTGCGGCCGCCTGCGCGACGGCCTCGCGTCCGTCCGCCGCCTCGCCGACGCATTCGAAGTCCGCCTGGGTGTCCAGCACCGCGCGCATCCCGGACCGGAACATCGCGTGGTCGTCCGCCAGCAGAACCCGGATCACTCCGCCTCCAAAGGAAAACCGACTCGAACCCGCCAATGCCGCCCGTCGTCGAGCGGCCCGCATTCCGCCTGCCCGCCGAACAGGGCGACCCGTTGCCTGATCCCGGCGAGACCGCGTTTCGTCGACTCGGCCGACGTGCTCGGGCCGATTTCGTTCGTGATCGTGAGGACGACTTCGGTCCGCCGGTAGGCGAGGTCGATCTCCACGGTGCTTTCGGAACCGTGCCGGAGCGCGTTCGTCAGCGCCTCCTGTGCGATGCGGTACAGCGCGACGTCCACCGAGCCCGGCAGTTCCAGCGGCCCGCCGTGACTGGTCATCCGCGCGGGCAGCCCGGCGGCGCGGAGGTTGTCGAGCAGCTCGTCGAGATTGTCCAGCCCCGGCTGCCGCTGCGCGTCCCCGTTCTCCTTGCCGTGCAAAAGATCCAGCAGGCGCCGGAGGTCGGCCATCGCGGCCCGGCTCGACGATTCGACGGCGGAGAGCGAACGCCGGACCGCGGGTTCGCCCGACGGCAGCCCGAGCCGCGCGGCGCCGGCGTGCACACCGATCGCGCTGACGTGATGGGAGATCACGTCGTGCAGGTCACGAGCGATCGTCGTGCGCTCCTCGGTGACGGCACGGCGCACCGCCTCGGCTTCGTGCTGTCGCCGTTGTTCCTCCGCACGCTGGAGATCGGCGATGTACGCGCGCCGCGCGGTCGTGTAGCGGCCGACCAGCCACGGCAGCAGCCCGCTCACCCCGACGTCGATGAGCAGCAGCCGCCAGTCCCGGTCGCCGCGGTCGACCGGGATGACGTTGCAGGCGAGGAGGCCGGCGAGCATCGCGCCCAGCGCGGCCAGCGCGGGTTTGGCCGACAGCCAGGCCCCCGCGCGGTATCCCGCGATCAGCACTCCCGCGTTGGTGGCCTGCAGATAGTGGTCGTACGGGAACAGCAGGAGCGGCGCGGCGACGAGCAGTGCGCCGTGCGTGGCCGAAACCCAGCCGGAATACCGTGAAGGCCCGGCCAGCGCGCTGTTCGCGAGGATTCCGCCGAGCAGCACCACCCACGCCTGCCAGCCGAACGACAGCGGCGGTCCGGTGATGAGGAACAGTCCGGCGTCGGAGACCAGGCAGACGGCCGCGACCGCGCAGGCCTGTCTCGCCAGCGAACCACTGATGTCCCGCACGCGCCCAACTCTGCCCTATTTCGGTGGACTGGGGTTCTTAAGATCGGGCAGCCGAGACTCCCGTGCTCTGGGCGACCGGGGCGCCGGGATCGGGGAAATTCACCACCGCCTGGGGTTTGTACACCCGCGTCCGGGAGTCGGGTGGCAGCGTCGCGTACGTCGACATCGATCAGCTCGGGCTCATCGGCCCTCCGCCGGGCCGAAGGCGAATCCGCGCTGCTGGCGGGTGACGAGTTACGCGGCGCGCCACCCGGTGTGCGGGACCGGGTGGCCGCCCGCGCGGTCGCGGAGGCGGCCCGGATACGGCGATCCCGCGACGACCGCGTCGTCCTCGACACCTCCGGTCCGGAACCCGCCGAGACCGTCGCCGCGCTGCTCGCCGCCATGGGTCAGTAGCCGGGACGAGGTCCGCCGTTCTGGCCACGCTGGTTCTGCCCGGCCTGCCCGATGGTCGTCGCCGTCGCGGTGTTCCCGGCGACCTTGGCGGTCACCGTCACCGTCTCCCCGGTTTTGGGATCGCCGGTCTTCCGTGTCGACGAATCGATCGTGTAGACCTGCTGGTAGCCGTCCTTGCTGGTCAGGCTGATCGACGTCGCGCTGATCTCGGTGATCTCCCCGGTCTGCAGCCGCTCGGTGCGGTAGCCGCCCTTGCCGTCGGAGACGACGAAGTCGCCGTGCAGCGCGTCGCGCGGCATACCCCCGTCGGGGCCGAAGATCATCCGGCCACCGCCGGGGCCGCCCATCATCCCGCCCTGGCCCTGTTCGGCCCCGTTCGCGGCGGTCCCGGCCCAGATCGCGGCTCCGCCACCGGCGGCGATCAGCACCGCCACCATGGCCGCGATCGCGGTCTTGCGGCCCGACCAGGCCTTCTTCGGTTCGCCTGCCGGAACGGGCGCGCCCCAGGCAGCGGGTTTGGTCGGTTCGGTCATCAGGTCGCCTCCGTGTACTCGGTTGCGGCCATGCTCGCCGCCGTCGCTGTGCGGAAGCTGTGCCGCCGGTGGGCACGCGCTGTGTTTCCGAGACCTCTCCCCGTCCGGTTCCGGCAGACTGTCCGCGGTGGGTCCGCGAGTCGGTGCCGTGGCGGTCGTGCTCGTGCCGTTGTGCCTGAGCGGGGTCGCGATCGCCTGGCGGCAGAGGCGACGGTCTCCGGCGGGACGGCGACATGGCGGACGTGACCGGCGAGGGTGACGAGATCGGCAGATGCCGCAACGCCCCCTCATCACCGCGCCGGTGCTCGCCGTGACCGGATCCGGCGCTTCTCGTCGAACGACTTCGTCCGTTCGCCACGGCCGGGTGATCGTGCACAGGAAACGCACAGCCGGGACACAGGGAAGCCTCAACGGCACCGCCAAGGATGGCACCATGACCAGTGTGAACGTCCCTTCGTCCGATTCCGCGAAGGCCGGCCTGCGCCGGGCCGACGGCAGCCCCGTGCGGGTGCTGGTCGTCGACGACGAGGCGACTTTGTCCGAACTCGTGTCGATGGCCCTGCGCATGGAGGGCTGGGATATCCGCACCGCCGCCGACGGCACCGAAGCGGTCCGCGTCGCCAGGGAATTCCGGCCGGACGCGGTGGTACTGGACGTCATGCTGCCGGATATGAGCGGCCTGGAAGTGCTGCGCCGCCTGCGCTCCGAGTCGCCGAACCTGCCGGTGCTGTTCCTGACCGCGAAGGACGCCGTGGAGGACCGGATCGCCGGGCTCACCGCGGGCGGCGACGACTACGTCACCAAACCGTTCAGCCTGGAGGAGGTCGCGCTGCGCCTGCGCGCGCTGCTTCGGCGCGCCGGCGGGGTCGCCGGGCCGAGCGGGTCGACGCTGGTCGTCGGCGACCTGACCCTGGACGAGGACAGTCGCGAGGTGCGGCGCGGCGGTGATCCGGTGCCGCTGACCGCGACCGAGTTCGAACTGCTGCGCTACCTCATGCGCAACCCGAAGCGCGTGCTTTCGAAGGCGCAGATCCTGGACCGGGTGTGGAGCTACGACTTCGGCGGCCAGGCCAACATCGTCGAGCTGTACATCTCCTACCTTCGCAAGAAGATCGACGCCGACCGGGAACCGATGATCCACACGATGCGCGGCGCCGGGTATGTCCTCAAGCCCGCGGGGTAGGCGGCCTTGGTCCCTGCGGCGGCGGCTGATCGCGCAGGTCGCGGGGCTGCTCGCGCTCGTCTGCCTGGTGGTGGGCGTGGTGACCGAACTGGCGTTACGGGACTTCCTGATCGACCAGCTCGACGACCGGCTCAACGAGACCAGTCAACGCGCCAGCCGTCCGCCGCCACCGGGTCGTCCCGGCGGGGAACGGGTGCCCGAAGGTTTGCGGGCCTATGGGCAGAGCACCGGTTCGCTGTTCGTGAACGTGTTCCCGGACGGGCGTGTGCTCGCCGCGGTGCTGCGGTCCAGTTACGACGCGAAAGTCATCGACCCGTTCCCGCACGACGAGATCACCCGGGCCCAGGTCGACACGCTGGTGCGGTCAGGGCTGGGAAACGAGCCCAGCGACGTGGACCTCGGGTCGCTCGGGGAGTACCGCGTGGTGGCGAAGCCGACGGCCGGCGGCGGCATCGCGATCACCGGCCTGCCCACCAAGGACGTCACGGACACCTTGTGGAACCTGGGTTTCATCTTCGGCGGGGTCGCCATCGGCGGCATCCTGCTGGCGGGCGCGCTCGGCGCGGTGACCGTGCGGCGCACCATGAAACCACTCGACCGGCTGGCCGCCACCGCGTCCAGGGTCGCCGAACTTCCCTTGGACCGTGGCGAAGTAGCGTTGTCCGAACGAGTGTCCGAAGTGGACACCGATCCGCGGACCGAGGTCGGCAAGGTCGGTTTCGCGCTCAACCGCATGCTCGGCCACATCTCCCACGCGCTGTCCGCCCGCCAGGCCAGTGAGAGCAGGGTGCGCCGGTTCGTCGCCGACGCCAGCCACGAACTGCGAACCCCGCTCGCGGCCATCCGAGGCTACGCGGAACTCACCCGGCGCTCCGGCTCCGAAGTGCCGCCGGACATCGCGTTCGCGATGGGCCGGGTGGAGTCGGAATCGACCAGGATGACCGGCCTTGTCGAGGATCTCCTGCTGCTCGCGCGGCTGGACTCCGGCCGCCCGGTGGTGTGCGAGCCGGTCGATCTCTCGCGGCTGGTCGCGGACGCGGTCGCCGACGCGCACGTCGCCGGACCGGAGCACAAGTGGCTGCTGGAGGTTCCGCCGGAACCGATCACCGTCCTCGGCGACGCGGATCAGCTGCACCAGGTGGTGATCAACCTGCTGGGCAACGCCCGTACGCACACCCCGGCCGGTACCGAGGTCACCACGTCTCTGTCCATTGTGGATTCAGTGGTGACGTTGTCCATTGTCGACGGTGGGCCGGGCATCCCGCCGCCGATCCTCCCGGACGTCTTCGAACGGTTCGCCCGCGGCGACGATTCGCGGTCGCGGGCGGCGGGCAGTACCGGACTCGGGCTGGCCATCGTCGCGGCCGTGGTCGCCGCGCACGGCGGTCAGGTCGGGGTCACCAGCCGTCCGGGGCGGACGGAGTTCCAGGTCCGGTTCCTGGCCGCCTGACTCACGGCGTCCACTCGCTGTTCGCGCCGCACAGGATGACGCAGGGCAGTTCGCCGTCGGTTCGCCCGGCCAGCCAGGCGGCGAACGGGACCGCGGCGGCCGGTTCGACGGCGAGCCGGAACTCCTCCCAGAGCCGGTCCCGCGCGGCGAGCAGTTCCGCGTCGCTGACCAGCACGGACGTCACCCGGTTCTGGAGCACCCCGAACGGGACGCCGCCGATCCTGGTCGCGCCCAGCGCGGACGACGCCACCGAGTCGATCTCCACGTCCACCGGCTCACCCGCCTCCAGCGCCGCGCCGAGCGTGCGGCACCGCTCCGGCTCGACGGCGAACGTCGGCACCCCGGCCAGTGAAGTCCCGGCGACCAGGCCGCCGCCGCCGACCGCGACCAGGAACGCGTCGACGTCCGGAGCGTCCTGGACCACTTCGGCCGCCACGGTGCCCTGACCGGCGACGACGGCGGGGTCGTCGTACGCGTGCAGGTATCGCGTACCCGGTTCGAAAGCGGCTTCGAGCGCCTTCGCGGCCGCCTCGGCGTACGTCGCGCCGTGACGGATGAGCTTCGCGCCCGCGGCCTCGATCCGTACCGTCTTCGCCTTCGGAGCCGACTCCGGCACGTACACCGTCGCGGGCACACCCAGTAGCGAAGCCGCTGTCGCCACGCCCAGCCCGTGATTGCCGCCGGACGCCGTCAGCACCCGCTCCGGCAACGGCCCGCTCACCAGCGCGTTCACCGCGCCCCGCAGTTTGAACGATCCGCTCCGCTGCAGCTGCTCCAGCTTGAGGACCAGCGGCCGCCCGTCGACCTCGGCGCGCAGCATCGGCGTGCGTCGCACGAACGGGTGGACGGCTTCAGCGGCTTTGACGACATGTTCCCAGGTCGGAGTGCTCATACCCCCCACTGTCCTCCATGTCTGGACCGGAGTGACTACACTGGTCCTCGGACCCCGCGCGGCGTCCATCTTGTGAACCTCCCCAGGGCCGGAAGGCAGCAAGGATAAGCAAGCTCTGACGGGTGCGCGGGGTCCCCTTTCGTTTCGGCCCCCACGGTTGGTCGCTTGCGGGTTTGAAGTCCGTGAAGGACTCCTTGAGGGACTCTGGGTCCCTTAAAGTTCCCCTCACACGGCTGGGCCGCCACCTTTGCCCCAGCAGTACCCGCCGCCTTCAGAAGATCCCGAAGACGTCCTTAGGCGGTACCGGTGACGGCAGGGCGTCCGCGTCGGTGATCGGCCGCGCCTTGCCTTGAAGCTCGCGAAGGTCTTCGCCCGCGACGCAGCGGGCCGGGTACGCGGACGACGCTGCCCGGCGGGTCAGGTCCGTGACCGGGAGTTCGACGCGAGACGCGGCGACCACGATGTTGCCGAACCGGCGGCCTCGGAGGACACCTGGTTCCGCGAGCAGGGCGAGGTGCGGGAACGACGTCGCCAGTGTCGCCAGGAATCGGCGGAGGAACGGCAGGTTCGGGCCGTCACTGACGTTGGCGACGTAGGTTCCGGCCGGGCGAAGGACTCGCGCGACCTCGTTCGTGAACTCCACGGTCGCGAGGCCGCCGGCGAACACTCCGCGTTCGAAGGCGTCCACGATGACCAGGTCAGCCGAAGTGTCGTACCTGCCGGAGACGCCTTCGCGGCCGTCGCCCACACGCACTTTCAGTCCCTTCAGACCGAGTTGCTCGCGGATCAGCGCGACGAGTTCGCCGTCGGCGTCGAAGACCAGCTGCCGTGAGCGGGGTCGCGTCGCGGCGACGTAGCGGGGGAGCGTGCAGGCGGCCCCGCCGACGTGCAGCGCGTCGAGCGGGCCTTCGCCGAGGCAGTCGACGACGTCGGCGATCCGGCGGATGTAGTCGAACTCGAGATCCGTGGGGTCGTCGAGGTTGACGTGCGACTGGGCGACGCCGTCGACGGAGATCATCCAGGCGTTGGCGCGGTCGGCGTCGCGGAGCAGTTCGGCGGTGCCGAAGCGGACCGGATAGGTGCCTGGGGTCGGTGCCGGTCTCACCTGTCGGCCCTCCCGGTATCCATCCATGCCCCCGCCGCCGCCCTCGATCGAGACGCCGCGCGCCACTGTTAGATTCAACGCCGTGGCTCTAGCCCTATACCGAAAGTACCGTCCGGCTACCTTCGCCGAGGTCGTCGGGCAGGAGCATGTGACCGATCCGCTGCGCATCGCGCTGGCGGCGGGCCGGATCAACCACGCCTACCTCTTCTCCGGCCCGCGCGGCTGCGGCAAGACGTCGAGCGCACGCATCATGGCGCGTTCGCTGAACTGCGCGAAGGGGCCGACGCCGGATCCGTGCGGCGAGTGCAACTCGTGCCGCAACCTCGCGCCCGAAGGGCCCGGCAGCGTCGATGTCACCGAACTCGACGCCGCCAGCCACGGTGGTGTCGACGACGCCCGTGAGCTGCGGGACAGGGCCTTCTACGCCCCGGCGGACTCGCGCTACCGCGTCTTCATCATCGACGAGGCGCATATGGTCACGACGCAGGGTTTCAACGCCCTGCTGAAGATCGTGGAAGAGCCGCCGGAGCACTTGATCTTCATCTTCGCGACCACCGAACCGGACAAGGTGCTGCCCACCATCCGGTCGCGGACGCACCACTACCCCTTCCGCCTGATCCCGCCCAAGTCGATGCGGGAACTGCTTGAACGCAACGTCGCCGCCGAGGGCGCGCAGGTCGAGCCCGCGGTGTACCCGCTGGTCATCCGCGCGGGCGGCGGTTCGGCGCGGGACACGCAGTCGGTGCTCGACCAGCTGCTGGCCGGCGCCGGGCCGGACGGCGTCGACTATCCGCGGGCGGTGTCCCTGCTGGGTGTCACCGACGTCGCGCTCATCGACGGCATGGTCGACGCGCTGGCCGCCGATGACGCGTCCGCGGTGTTCGGCACCGTCGAGAGCCTCGCCGAGGCCGGGCACGACCCGCGCCGGTTCGCCACCGACCTGCTCGACCGCCTGCGTGACCTGGTGATGCTGCGTTCGGTGCCGGACGCGGGTGAGCGCGGGCTGGTCGCCGCGCCGGACGACGAACTCAAGAAGATGAAGGAGCAGGCGGGCGAACTGGAGCCCGCCACGCTCTCGCGCTACGCCGACATCGTCCACAATGGACTCTTGGAGATGCGGGGCGCGACCTCACCGCGGCTGGTGCTGGAACTGCTGACGGCGCGGATGCTGCTGCCGTCGGTCGCCGAGGGCACCAACGCGCTGCTCGCCCGTCTCGAACGACTTGAGCGCCGCGCCGCTTCGGCGCCTGTCGCCCAAGCCGCGCCTGTCGCTCAGCCCGCACCAGCGGCTCAGACCGCTCCGGCGGGCGCGGCACCGGCTCCCGTCGCCCCCGCCGGTGAGTCCGCGCGCGAGTTCCAGCGGCCGTCGCAACGGTCCGCCGCCCCCGCACAGCAACCCGCATCGGCACCGGCACCGGCACCGGCACCGCAGCCTGTCGCGCGGCCCGAGCCGGTCGCCGAACGGCCCGCCGCACCCGCGCCCGCTCCCACCCCCGCTCCGGCCGCACCCGCTCCGGCGGCGGCGTCCTCGGGCGGCGGGACGGACGCGGACGGGATCCGCGGCCGCTGGCCGCACGTGCTGGCCGCGATCCGCAAGGTCCCGGGCGGCCGGAGCACCGAGGCGATGCTCACGCAGGCGAGCGTGGCGAGCGTCGAGGGCACCGCCGTCACGCTCACGCACAACGCGGAACCACTGGCGCGACGCATTTCCGAGCCGCACAACGCGGAGCGTGTCGCGGCCGCGTTCAAGGAGGTCTTCGGCGGCGACTGGCAGGTGCGGTGCGTCCATGGCGCCGCGCAGGCCCGGCAGGCCGCCGCCCCCAAGGGCGCGTCGGCACCGCCCGCGCCCGAGCGGTCCTTCACCCGCCGATCCGCCGAGGCACCCGCCGCCGCTCCCGCCCCGCCGCCTCCGCCTCCGCAGCAGCCGAAGCCGGAACCTCAGCGGCCGAAGGTGGCGACCACCGAGCCGGACATCCCGCTCCCGCCCGAGCCGGTCGAGGAAGACGAGGACCTCTACAACGAGGACGCGAGCCCCGCGCCGCCGCCTCCGCCTCTCCCGCCCGAGAAGGATCCGGACGAGATCGCCCGGAAACTCCTCGCCGACCACCTCAACGCGCGCCCGCTCGACGAACGCACTTAGTCCTCTGGTCGCGGTCCTTGCACGCGCAAGGACCGCAACCAGAGGACTAAGTGCGGGGGTTCAGCCCCCCAGGTAGTCGGCGATGGCCTTCGCGATGACGGCGGCGTACTGCTGACGTCCCTCTTCGCTCGACATCGCCGCGGCTTCGGCGGCGTTGCGCATGTTCCCGCATTCGATGAGCGCGGCCGGCCGGGTCGAGAGGTTGAGACCCCCGAGGTCGGCGCGGGGCGCGAGCCCGTTCGAACCGAGATAGGTCGACGTCGGGAAGCCACCAGCGCGGATGCCGTCCCGTAGCGCCGTCGCGAGTTTCGTCGACGGCTCGCCCTGCTGGGCGTTCAGGGGCGGGGCCGAATAGGCGACGTGAAAGCCGTGCGCGCCCTCGGAATGGGAGCCGTCGGCGTGGATCGACACGACCGCGTCCGCCTGCGCGTCGTTCCCGATCGCGGCGCGTTCGTCGACGCACGGTCCGACACCGGTGTCGTTCCGCCGGGTGAGGACGACCCGGATTCCTTTGGCAGTCAAGGCCTGCGAGATCCGCTGCGAGACGTCCCAGGTGAACGCGTGCTCGGGATAACCGGAATTCGTCGCGGTTCCGGTGGTGTTGCACGGTTTCCTCTTCCCGCGCCCCGCCGGGACCTGTTTGTTGATCTCGCCGGGCTTGCTCGCGTTGCCGCCGTTGTGCCCGGGGTCGAGCACCACGACCTTGCCCGTCTTCGGCTGCGACGTGGGGGGAGGCGGCTGAGGAGCGCTCGAAGACGGCACGCTCGGCTGCGGAAGGGTGGTGAGGACGGTGGTCGTCCCCGGTGGAGCAGAAGTCGACGGCGGCGCGGCGGGGGTTTCCACACCGCACGCCGTGAACAGCGTCAATCCGATCGCCACCACAAGGCTCAGCCGTCGTCGCACGGCGCCCACGGTGCCATACGAGTGACGGCTAGGCTGGTAGGCGGCACAGGATATTCCAGGAGAGGACCGATCGGATCATGGTGCAACCCGGTGGCGGCTTCGACCTGTCGCAGATCATGCAGCAGGCACAGCAGATGCAGCAGAAGCTGGTCGAAGCCCAGGAAGAGCTGGCCAACACGGAGGTGACCGGCACTTCCGGTGGCGGTCTCGTCACCGCGACCGTGTCCGGTGACAGCCAGCTCAAGTCGCTGTCCATCGACCCCAGGGTGGTCGACCCCGACGACGTCGAGACCCTGTCCGACCTGGTCGTCGCGGCCGTGCGGGACGCCTCGGCCAACGCGCAGAAGCTCACCGAACAGAAGCTCGGCCCGCTCGCGGGCGGCCTCGGCGGCGGGATGCCGGACCTCGGCGGCTTCCCCGGGCTCGGCGGCTAGCTTGTACGAGGGTGTCGTCCAGGATCTGATCGACGAGCTCGGGCGGTTGCCCGGCGTCGGTCCCAAGAGCGCGCAGCGGATCGCCTTCCACCTGCTGGCGGCCGATCCCGCGGATATCGCGCGTTTGCAGGAAGTGCTCGGCAAGGTCAAGGAAGGCGTGCAGTTCTGCGAGGTCTGCGGCAACGTCTCGGAGCAGGAGACCTGCCGGATCTGCCGCGACACCCGCCGCGACCTCACGGTCATCTGCGTGGTCGAGGAGCCGAAGGACGTGCTCGCCGTCGAGCGGACGCGTGAGTTCAAGGGCCGCTACCACGTGCTCGGCGGTGCGCTGGACCCGTTGTCCGGCATCGGGCCGGAGCAGCTGCGGATGCGCGAGCTGCTGGCGCGGATCGGCGGCGCGGAGATCAGCGAGATCATCATCGCGACCGACCCGAACACCGAAGGCGAGGCGACCGCGACGTACCTCGTGCGGATGCTTCGCGACTTCCCCGGCCTGTCGGTGACCCGGCTCGCTTCGGGGCTGCCGATGGGCGGGGACCTGGAGTTCGCGGACGAGCTGACGCTGGGCCGGGCGCTCTCGGGACGCCGGGTTCTCTAGCCTCCGGATGCCATGAACGGTCCGTTACTTGCAAAATTTGCAAGTAACGGACCGTTCATGGCACGCGAGAGAGGCGAAGCGCGTCAGCAGTAGCCGAGGCGCGCCAGCGTGTCGACGATGATCTCCGACGGGTGGAACTTCTCGACCCAGGACTCACCGCGGCGGTTCTGGTAGGTGTCGAGGAAGTTCCGCAGCTTGTCCCCGCGCATCTCGGTCAGCACGACGGTCTCGCCGAGGTGCTGCGGCGTCTCGGTGCGCTCGCGGTGCACGGCGCACGGCAGGCCGAGGTAGTAGCACTCGGCCGAAAGGCCGCCGGAGTCGGTGACGACGTACTCGGCGCGCGCGACCAGCGGCAGGAACTTCAGGTACCGCATCTTCGGCTGGATGATGAAGTTCTTCTCGTCGAAGAGGTTCGCCAGGCCCAGCGCGCGGATCTTCTCGCGCTCGGGCGCGCCCGCCATGTAGAGGATCGGCATCTGCTTGCTCTGCTCGCGCAGGATCTCCAGCGCCTCGCGGTACTTGTCCGCGCGCGAGACCAGTTCGAAGCGGTGCAGGGTGGCGAGGCCGAACTTCTCCGGCAGGCCCTCGATGTCGAGCGGCCCGTTGATCGCGAGCCGCATCGCGTCGATCGCGGTGTTGGCCTCGGTGTCGACGACGACGCCGCGGGCGTTACGGAGGTTGTTCACCTCACGCGCGCTCGGCGCGAAGTGCATGTCGACGATCTTCGCGGCGATCTTCCGGTTCAGTTCTTCCGGCAGCGGCGACATGATGCTGCCCGACCGCGCACCCGCCTCGACGTGCCCGACCCGCGACTTCAGGATCCGCTTCCCGATGAGCGAGCCGTACGGCGTGGTGAAGGTGTCCCCGTGCACCAGCACCAGCGGCGGGCGGCCGTCCTCGACCAGCGCGGCCTTCAGCTCGGCGCGGCGGCTCCACGCGGTGCGCAGCACCTGCGCCGCCCAGCCGGGGACCTGCGCGGGCGACTCCAGGTTGTGTGCCTTCTCCTTCGGCACCAGCCAGACGTCGGGCTCCGGGAGGTTCAGGTCGGCGAGAACGTCCGAGACCTCGTCGACGTGCTGGGCGGTGAACCAGATCTTCGGCCGGACCCCGCGTTCGAGGATGCCGTGGTAGACGGGCGCGATTTTGATCAGTTCCGCCGTGGTGCCGAGAATGAAAGAAATCACCGGAAGAGCCATTCTGTCGGAGTCTGCGGTGCCCGAAGGATACTGGTGGGCCGCGCAAGGTAGCCTCGCCGGGGTGAGTGCGAATTCGCTCCTCCCTGCCCTGTCCGTCGTGATCCCGGTCTACAACGAGCAGGACTGGATCGACCGCAGTGTGGGCGCGCTGATCGCGTCGGCACAGGCGGCGAACTGGCCGGTCGAGGTCGTCGTCGTGGACGACGGCAGCACCGACGGCACCCCGGAGAAGCTGGTCAGGCTGCGGGAGCTGTACGGGATCACCGTCCTCTCCCAGCCGAACGGTGGCCGGTTCGAGGCACGCCGGGCGGGGATCGCGAAGGCGTCCGGGACGCAGATCCTGCTGCTCGACAGCCGGGTGATCGTGGACTCCGGCTCGCTCACCTTCCTCCGTGACCAGCTCGTCGACCAGCCCGAGCGCACGGTGTGGAACGGTCACATCAACGTCGCGTCCGAACACAATCCGTACGCGGGATTCATGGCGGGACTGGTCAAGATCCCGTGGCGCCGTTATTGCGCGAACCCGAGGTTGATGTCCTTCGGTATCGAAGAGTTCGATGTCTTCCCGAAAGGAACCGGATTCTTTTCCGCGCCGAGAGACGTTCTCGAGAATTCGTCCAACGCGTTCGAGTCGCTCTTCGAAGACGTCCGTTTCGCCAGTGACGACACCGGTGTGCTGCGCTGGATCGCCGAACGCCACCGCATCTTCCTCGCCCCGGAGTTCTCCGCGACCTACCACGGTCGCGATTCGTTCAAGAAGTTCGTCGGGCAGTCGTATTTCCGCGGCACCACGTTCGTCGATTCGTATCTCGCGTCGCCAGGTCCCGCACGTAACGGCCTGTTCGCCGCGATGGCCGTCGGAGTGCTCGGACTCGGTGTCGCCGCGAAGCGTCCGAAGACCGCCGTCGCGCTGGCCGCCGCGGGTTCGACGGCCGCCGGGTTCGCGGTGACGAAGTTCGGCGCGACCAAGGCCGAGGCCAAGGCGGTCGCCCAGCTCACGCCGGTCTTCGCGGCCGGGTTCGGCGCCGGAGCGCTCCGAGGTCTCTTCCTGGCGCTGCGAGCCCGGCTGCGTCGATGAGTGCTGTGAGCAGCGAGGAACTGGCAAAGGACACCGGGAAATCCGCCGGTCGGATCGGCGTCTGCCTGCTGATCGCGATCGCCCTCGGCTACGCGCTCACCGTCGTCTGGGGCCGGACACTGTCCACAGCGGACAACGCCGTCCTGCTCTCCTTCTGGGGCATGTTGATGGGGCTGGGCGCCGCCCTGTCCCCGCTGGAACAGGAGATCTCGCGCCAGTCCGCGCACGCCGCGCTCGAAGGCCGCAAGGCCGGACGCCCCGCGGTGATCGCCTTCGTCACCAGCCTGGTCGCGGTCGCCGTCGCGGCACTGTTCACGCTCATCCCGGCGGTGACCGACAAGGTCTACGGCGGTCAGTTCGCGCTCGCCGTGATCGTGCTGGCAGGCGGGCTTTCGTTCGCCTTCCAGTTCGCCGCGCGCGGACTGCTCATCGGCCAGGACCACGTCCGGTCCTACTCCTGGCTGATCCTGGTCGAAGCGGCCGTGCGGATCCTCGTGGTCGCCGCGCTGGTGGTCGCCGGGCTCACCCAGCTGTACTGGTTCGCCATCGCCGCCGCGACCGGCTCGTTCGCCTGGCTGCTCTTCGCCCGCGGCGCCGCCCGCCTGGTCGATCCCAAGCTCGACGCCGACGAGCCCGTGAAGCCGGTCGTCACGAACATGCTGATGCTCCTCGCGGGCGCGGGGCTCACCGCGAGTGTCATCACCGGCTACCCGGCGCTGGTCAGCCTGCTCGCGCCAGGCGGCGACAAGGACAAGCTCGGTGTGCTCTTCCTCGCCCTGTTCGTGGCCAGGACGCCGCTGACGCTGATGGCGCCGGTCCAGGCGCTCGCGGTCCCGACCGTGGTGCGCCTGTCCAGCACCGAAGAGGGCAAGCACCGGCTGCGTAGGCTGCTCGCGCTGGGTTCGGCGGGCGCGCTGGCGCTGGCGGCCCTCGGCGCGCTGATCGGCTGGCTGATCGGCCCGTGGGTGGTCCGTCTCGTCTACGGCGCCAAGAACGACCCCGAGGCCTGGTGGATGGCAGGGCTGGTCTGGTCGTCGGTGCTGCTGGCCGCGATGCAGCTCCTCGCCGCCGTCCTTGTCGCGCAGGCCAAGGCCACGAAGGTGCTGATCACCTGGGCCGTCGTCGTCGTCGCGACCGCGCTGGTGCTGCTGTTCTTCCCCGGTGACACCGTCGTGCGCGCCGTCGTCGGCCTCGCCGCCGGCCCGACGGCAGGGCTCCTAATCGTCATGGCGTTCGTGGTGAGAGGCGCTCCCGGGACGGGCAACGCACAGCCGTCCGAAACGTCTCGATAGTGTGGCCGCGCCATCACGGGCCGGAAAGTCCGATGGCGTTTTGACGCCGAATAGGGTTGGACAGCGAATTCGATGAACGTTCTTTTGGTAGTGCTGGCGTTCTGGCTGCCGGGGCTCGTCTTCGGTGCCGCGATCAGGCTGCGCGGCTGGACCCTCGCCGCCGCGGCCCCGCTGCTGACCTTCGGCCTCGTCGCCATCGGCATCCCGATCCTCGGCGGTTTCGGCATCCGCTGGACCATGCTGAACGTCAGCCTGTGGGTCCTGCTGCTGTCCGTCGCCGGTTTCGGCCTTTCGTTCCTCGTGCTCCGCTTCACCGCGAAGCGCCACCCCGAGTGGGACGAAGACGGAGAGGACGCGCCGAAGCGCTCCCCGCGTGATCACCTGCTGATCGGCGCCGGTGTCGTGGTCGGCCTCGGCGTCGGCGCGGTGACCTTCCTGCGCGGTTCGCACACCCTGGAGAACGTCCAGCAGGGCTGGGACGCGCCGTTCCACGGCAACCTGGTGCGCTGGATCGCCGAGCACGGCGACGCGCGCGCGTCGACGGTCGGCACCATCGCCAACCTGCCGAACCAGACCGACTACTTCTACCCGGACACCTATCACGCGCTGCTCGCCCTGATCTTCGGCAAGGGCGGCCTGACGATGATGCCGACGCTGAACCTGGCGGCGCTCATGGTCGTGCTGACCATCCCGGTCGGCGTCGCCGCGATGTGCCGCGCCTGGCGGATGCCGGTCCTCGCGACCGCCGCCGCCGCGGCGGTGTCCACCTGGTTCACCGCCTTCCCGTACGACTCGCTGTGGCGCGGCCCGCTGTGGCCGTACGTCGCCGGTGTGGCACTCGTGCCCGCGATGCTCGCGCTGGCCCGCCTGCTGCTCAAGCCGCGCGGTGTCGCCGGACCGGTCGCGATCGGCGTCGGCGTCGCCGGGCTGGCCGGCCTGCACACCAGCCTGATCTTCGTGATCATGGTCTATTTCCTGCTGATCCTGCTCGCGGTCCTGTTCCGCTTCGAGAAGATCAGCTGGCGCCGCAGCGCGGCCTCACTGGTGGCCACGATCGTGCTGGCGGTCGTGCTGGGGCTGCCGACGGTGCTGCCCGCGCTCTACAACGCGGGTGGCGTGACCAGCGCGTTCTGGGCGTCGGAGACCAGCGTGTCCGGCGCGCTCGGGCAGACCATCACGTTCTCGCCGATGGCGTCGTTCCCGCAGTGGTGGATCGGCATCCCGGCGATCATCGGTGTCTTCTTCCTGGTGCGGCACCGGCGGATGCTCTGGATGGTCGGCGCGTACGTCGTGCTCGGTGGCCTGTTCGCCGCGACGATCTCGCTGGAGACCCCGCTCATCCACACCTTGACCGGGGTGTTCTACAACGACCACTGGCGCGTCGGCGCGCTCGTCCCGTTGGCGGGCGCCGTCGCGTTCGGCGAGTTCGTGCACACCGCGTCGGGCAAGTTCGCCGAGAAGCTCGGCGAGCGCAAACCGAACCTGAACCCGTACACCGCGACCATCGCCGGCGCGCTGGTGGTCGGACTGGTGGTCGCGGTGCTGAGCAGGGGTGGCTACATCGGCCGCAACTCCGCGCGGCTGGCGATGAACTACGGCGACGGCCCCTCGGTCAGCAAGGGCGAGGAAGAGGCCTACGCCTGGCTGGGGAAGCACGTCGTACCCGGCGAGCGCGTCATGAACGACCGGGCCGACGGTTCGGTGTGGATGTACGCCCTCGCAGGGGTTCAGCCGGTCGAGTGGACCAATTACGGCGCCGAGTTCACCACCAAACCGGGCTGGCTCAGCGTGTTCCTCAACGACATCAACCGCGAGCCGCGCGTGCGTGCGGCGCTCACCGACCTCAAGGTGCGCTACGTGCTCGTCGGCAAGGGCAAGGTGGCCCCCAACGCGCAGTCCGCGGTGGGCCTCCAGCGCCTCGAAATCACTCCGGGTTTCAAGCGCGTCTTCCACAACCCCGACGCGTCGGTCTACGAAATCGAAGGTCAGCAAGGTGTGGTCGCCGCCGGCGCCACCACCGGGTCCGACACCGCTCACGGCCAGTAAGAAGATAGAGTGATCCAGTGTCCAGTACGTCCGTGACCACCCGTCGCGTACTCATCGTGATGCCTGCCCTGAACGAGCAGGCCACTGTCGGTGCGGTCATTTCCCAGGTCAAGCAGTCCTTGCCGGGTATGGACGTGCTGGTGGTGGACGACGGTTCGTCCGACGACACGTCCAAGCTCGCCCGCGCCGCGGGCGCGCAGGTGGCCCGCCTGTCGGTCAACCTCGGCGTCGGCGGGGCGATGCGCACCGGTTTCCGGTACGCGGCCGCCCGTGGCTACGACGTCGTCGTCCAGGTGGACGCCGACGGCCAGCACGATCCCGACGAGGTCGCCGCCCTGCTCGACGCGCTCGACGAGGCGGATATCGCGATCGGCTCGAGGTTCGCGGGCAAGGGTTCGTACAAGGCGAGTGGCCCGCGGAAATACGCGATGGTCGTCCTCTCGTTTGTTTTCTCCCGGCTCGGGAAGACCAAACTCACCGACGTGACCTCCGGGTTCAAGGCGATGGGCCCGAAAGCGATCAAACTTTTCGCGGGGTACTACCCGGCCGAATACCTCGGCGACACGGTCGAGTCGCTGGTGATGGCGATTCGCGCCGAACTGAAGATCAAGGAAATCCCGGTGATCATGCGGGAACGGATCGGTGGGACACCGAGCCATTCACCGGTGAAATCGGCCGTCTACCTCGGCCGCGCCGGACTCGCCCTGCTGCTGGCGCTGGTGCGCCGCCGCCCCGCCGTCGACTCGTCGGATTCGGCGTAAAAGGAGCTGATCATGGACGGCTGGCGCATTCTCAGCATCGTCGTCGCCTGTCTGGTGCTGTTCGCCGTTCTCGAGATGATGCGACGGCGGAAACTGCGCGAGAAGTACGCGGGTGTTTGGCTCGTCCTCGCTCTCGGCGTCGTGGTGCTCGCACTCGTTCCGCAGGCCGCTGATTTCCTGGCTCGCGTGACCGGCGTCCAAACACCGTCGAACTTCGTATTCCTCTTGGCCGGTGTGGTGCTGGCGCTGGTCGCGTTGCATCTGTCGACCGAGGTCGGGCATCTCGAAGAAGAGGTCCGGACCTCCGTCGAAGAGATCGCGCTGCTCCGCTGCGAACTCGCCGATGCCCAGCGTGAACTGGAAGAACGCGTCGCCGCTCTCGAAGCGAGGACAGCCACTCCCGACAACGTCAAAGGGCTCCCCGAAGTGAGCCCCGCACGCGCACGCTGATCGACGCGGTTCTGGCGGCCCCGGCCCGGCTCGGTGCCGTTCGCCTGCTCGCCATCGACGGGCCTTCCGGATCGGGGAAGTCCACACTTGCCGGGAAGGTCGTCGCGGACCTCGACAGCCGCGGTATCCGGGTCGCCCTGGTCAGCACCGACGAATTCGCCACCTGGGACGAACCCGTTTCGTGGTGGCCGAGGCTGGAAACCGGTGTCCTGGAACCGCTGCGCGCGGGCAGGCCGGGCGGCTACCGGCGCGTGGACTGGACCAGCGGCGTTCCGCGGCCGGGCGAAGAAGTCAAGATCGACGTTCCCGAAGTCTTTGTGCTGGAAGGTGTTTCCAGTGGCAGGGCGCGGATCCGGCCGTCGTTGTCCCTGCTGACCTGGCTGGACGGCGGGAGCGAGACCGAACGCCTCGACCGCGCCTCGGGCCGGGACGGCGAGGAATCACGGGCGGAGCTGCGGCGCTGGCAGCTGTTCGAGCGAGGGTGGTTCGGGGTCGACGGGACCAGGGCCGCGGCGGATCGGGTAGTCACCTCTCGTGAGTGGTAAGGACACCTCTCGGCTCAGCAACATCACCTTCCTGTACTTCCAGAGCGCGAGGCGCGATCCATGCCGCACCGCCGGTGTTTGTCCACTTTGTCAGTGACCCATTGGGTGTAGTGGTGGACACCCATTTGCGTCAGTGGTTCGGCACTCTACGCGTTAGTGGGCCCGAATTGATTACGCTCCGTCCGGAATTGTGGACACTTTGCGGTCGTATTGGCCTTCGTGTAGCGCGATCGTAACCTCGCGTGCTTAAGTGCGGGCCGAGTTCCCGCTAGTGTCGGCGAACACACCGATCGTCCGCGGAGTTCGAGTTCCGACCGACGCCGGCGGTGCCTAAAACACCGAAATTCTCCTCAAGGGGTGCCAGATGCAGCAACTGCGGGCGACCCGAGCACGCCGTGTGGCCCTGATCGGGCTTGCCGGCGCACTCGCGGTCTCCATTTCCGCCTGTGCCGATTCGAAGCGTGAAGAAGGCGCAGGGGGTGGCTCGGGAGGCACCATGGTCTTCGGCGCCGCCGGTAACCCGAAGACGTTCGACCCGCTTTTCAACGACGACGGTGAGACCTTCCGCATCATCCGCCAGATGATGGACACCCTGATCATGAACAAACCGGGTACCGCGGACCTCGAGCCCGGCCTGGCGGAGAAGTGGGAAGGCAGCAACGAAGGCAAGACGTGGACCTTCTCCCTGAAGAAGGGCGTGAAGTTCCACGACGGCACCCCGTTCAACGCCGAAGCGGTCTGCTTCAACTTCAACCGCATGTTCAACATGAAGGGCGCCGCCGCCCAGAGCCAGATGATCTACTACGGCGACGTCTTCGAGGGCTTCGCCAAGAACGAGGGTGACGCTTCCGGCGCCCCGGTGTTCAAGGACTGCCAGGCCAAGGACGAGTCGACCGCGATCCTGAACCTGAACAAGGCCAAGGGCGCGTTCCCGGCGGCCTTCACGCTGCCGTCGTTCTCGATGCAGAGCCCGGACGCGCTGAAGAAGTACAACGCGGACAACGTCACCCAAAGTGGTGACTCGTTCTCCTACCCGGAGTACGCGCTGCAGCACCCGACCGGCACCGGCCCGTTCAAGTTCGACAGCTGGGACCAGGCCAAGGGCGAGATCACGCTGTCGAAGGCGACCGACTCCCCGACCCAGACGGCCAAGCTCGACAAGCTGGTCTTCAAGGTCATCCCGGACGAGAACGCCCGCAAGCAGGCGCTGAAGGCCGGCGACATCCAGGGCTTCGACTACCCGTCGCCCGCGGACTACGGCCTGCTGCGCAACGACGGTGAGCAGGTGCTCATCCGCCCGTCGTTCAACGTCCTTTACATGGGCATCAACCAGAAGAACAACCCGAAGCTGAAGGACCTCAAGGTTCGCCAGGCGCTGGCCTACGGCCTCAACCGGGAACAGTTCGTGAAGTCGAAGCTCCCCGAGGGCGCCGAGACCGCGACCCAGTTCGTGCCGAAGGCGATCGACGGTTACAACGACAACGTCACGAAGTACCCGTACGACGCGGAGAAGGCCAAGGCCCTGCTGAAGGAAGCCGGCGCCGAGGGTATGACGCTGAAGTTCTACTACCCGACCGAGGTCACCCGGCCGTACATGCCGAACCCGGCGGACATCTTCACCTCGCTGTCCGAGGACATGAAGAAGATCGGCATCAAGGTCGAGCCGATCGCCCAGCCGTGGAACGGTGGCTACAAGGACGCCGTGCAGAAGCGTGGCGAGCACGACGTCCACCTGCTCGGCTGGACCGGTGACTACAACGACGCCGGTAACTTCGTCGGTACCTTCTTCGGCCGCGAGAAGGCGGAGTTCGGCTTCACCAACCCCGAACTCTTCAGCGCCCTCGCCGCCGCCGACGCCGCGCCCGCCGGTGAGGCGCACACCAAGGCGTACCAGGAAGTGAACAAGCAGATCATGGATTACCTGCCCGCCATCCCCATCTCCTACGGCCCCCCGGCGATCGTCGTCGGCCCGAAGGTGAAGGGCCTGGTGGCCAGCCCGCTGACCGACGAGCGTTTCTACACCGTCACGGTCAACTGATCCACCACCACTGACGGCTTCAGGGGGTGGGCGCTACCGCGCCCACCCCCTGCGGCCCATTCCCGGGCTGGCAACAAAGGAACGCACGTGCTCCGTTTTCTCGTGCGTCGGCTGCTACAAGCGATACCGACGCTCCTGATCCTGTCCATTTTGATCTTCGCCTGGCTCCGGTCACTGCCCGGTGGCCCCGCCGGCGCCCTGCTGGGTGACAAAGCGACGCCGGAGAAGATCGCCGACCTCAACCGGATTCTCGGCCTCGACGATCCGATCTTCGTCCAGTACTTCAAATTCCTCGGCCGGGCCATCACCGGCGACTTCGGCAACTCGCTGGTCTCCGCCCAGCCGGTCATGTCGGAGATCGGGAACTTCCTTCCCGCCACTCTCGAACTGGGCTTCTGCGCGATGCTCATCGCGGTGGGCCTCGGTATCCCGTTCGGCTACCTGGCCGCCCAATTCCGCGGCGGGGCCGTCGACAACGTCATCATCGTGCTCACCCTGGTCGGCGTCGCCGTACCGGTGTTCTTCCTCGGTTACATGATGCAGGACGTGCTCGCCGCCCCGCTGGGACTTCCTTCACAGGGGCGTCAGATGGCAGGGCTCGACGCCACCACCATCACCGGTTTCGCGGTCTTCGACGGCATCATCACCCAGGAATGGGACGCCGCCTGGGACGCCATCCTCCATCTGGTCCTCCCCGCGTTCGCGCTGGCCACCATCCCGCTCGCGGTGATCGTCCGGATCACCCGCGCGTCGGTGCTGGACGTGCTGAACGAGGACTTCATCCGCACGGCCAACTCGAAGGGCCTCACCCAGCCGGTCGTCCGGCGTCGTCACGTGCTCCGCAACGGCCTGCTGCCGGTGGTCACCACCATCGGCCTGCAGACCGGCGCGCTGCTCGGTGGTGCGGTGCTGACCGAGCGGGTGTTCAACTTCCGCGGCCTCGGCTTCCTGCTCGCCGAAGGCATCGAACGGCGTGACTACCCGCGACTGCAGGCGCTGCTGCTGTTCGGCGCGCTCGTGTATGTCCTGGTGAACATGCTGGTCGACGTCTCGTACGGGCTCATCGACCCGAGGGTGCGTGTCCGATGAACACTTTGCTGAACAAGAAGAAGGAGCCGATCGACAAGCTCGCCGCGTCGTCGGCGAAGGGGCACAGCCTCGGTGGCGAGGCGATGCGCCGGATGGTGCGGAGCCCGGTGGCCATCACCGGCGCCGTGATCACCGGACTGTTCCTCCTGGTGGCGATCCTGGCGCCGTTCATCGCGCCGAAGGACCCCTACGAGCGATACCTGCAGAGCGAGGTCATCCTCGGCCAGGGCATCATCCCCGGCGCGCAGGCCGGTTTCCCGCTCGGTGTCGACGACTTCGGCCGCGACTACCTCTCGCGGCTGCTCGTCGGCGCGCAGAACACGCTGCTGGTCGGTGTGCTCGCGACGATCATCGGCGTCGTGGTCGGCATGATCATCGGCGGTCTCGCCGGTGCCTTCGGCGGCTGGGTCGACACGGTGCTGATGCGCCTGGTCGATGTCATGCTGTCGGTGCCGTCGCTGCTGCTGGCGATCTCGGTCGCCGCGCTGTTCCAGAAGCCGAGCCAGTGGACCGTGATCGTGGCCGTGTCGATGGTCGGCGTGCCGATCTTCGCGCGGTTGCTGCGCGGTTCGATGCTCGTGCAACGAAGTAGCGACCATGTGCTCGCGGCGACGTCGCTCGGCGTCAAACGCGGAACGATCGTGTTGCGGCATATGCTGCCGAACTCGCTCGGCCCGGTCATCGTGCAGGCCACGCTGACACTGGCGACCGCGATCCTCGAAGCGGCGGCGCTGTCGTTCCTCGGTCTCGGCGACCCGGACCCGAACCGGGCGGAGTGGGGCATCATGCTGAGCCGCAGTGCTCGGCAGTTCCTCGACATCCGCCCCGAGCTGGCGTACTACCCGGCCATCGCGATCATCGTGGTCGCGCTCGGGTTCACGCTGCTCGGCGAGTCCTTGCGGGAAGCCCTCGATCCGAAGAACAGGCGGTGATTTCTCATGGCTCTCCTTGAAGTACGCGACCTCAAGGTCGTTTTCCAGCGACGTGGCGAGAAGCCGTTCGCCGCGGTGGACGAGGTCAGTTTCGACGTCGAGCCCGGCCAGACGGTCGGCCTGGTCGGTGAGTCCGGCTGCGGTAAATCCGTGACGTCGCTGGCGATCATGCGGTTGCTCGCGAAGCGCGGCAACCACGTCAGCGGTTCGGTGTCGTTCGAAGGCACGGATCTGCTTCGCCTGTCGGACCGGGAAATGCGGGACCGCCGGGGACGCGACCTCGGCATGGTCTTCCAGGATCCGCTGTCCTCGCTGAACCCGGTCATCCCGATCGGCCTGCAGATCACCGAGGTGCTGGAGCGGCACCGCGGGATGTCGCGCAAGGCGGCGTCGGTGGAAGCGACGGAACTGCTGGACAAGGTCGGCATCCCCGACCCGGCGCGGCGGCTTTCCGAGTACCCGCACCAGCTTTCCGGCGGGATGCGGCAGCGCGCGCTGATCGCGATCGCGCTGGCGTGCCGTCCGCGGCTGCTCATCGCCGACGAGCCGACCACCGCGCTCGACGTGACGATCCAGGCGCAGATCCTCGCGCTGCTGCGGGAACTGGTGCAGGACACCGGGACCGCGCTGATCATGATCACGCACGACCTCGGTGTCGTCGCCGGTCTCTGCGACGAGGTCAACGTGCTCTACGGCGGCAAGATCGTCGAGCGCGCCGAACGGCACGCGCTGTTCGCCGAGCCGCGGCACCCGTACACGCACGGCCTGCTCGCCTCGATCCCGCGTCTCGACGCGGGCCGCGGCGAGAAACTGATCCCCATCAAGGGATCCGTCGCCGACAACATCCCATGGGACGGCGGTTGCGCCTTCGCCCCCCGCTGCCCGAACGCTCTCGGCGTGTGCCGGGAGGTTTCACCGCAGCTGACCCCCGATCGAGGTGGGCTGCTGCGCTGCCACAACCCGGTGATCCCGGCCGTGGCCGCACGAGGAGGGGCACGATGACCTCAGTGGTACCGACGCGGGAAGTGCTGCTCGAGGTCAACGACCTCAAGGTGCACTTCCCGATCAAACGCGGCGTCGTGGTCGACCGCACGGTCGGGCACGTGTACGCCGTCGACGGCGTCGACCTGGCCATCCGCAAGGGCGAGACCTACGGCCTCGTCGGGGAATCCGGCTGCGGGAAGTCCACTTTGGGCAGGGCGATCCTCCGGCTGACCGAACTGACGGGCGGCAACGTCGTCTTCGACGGCACGGACGTCGCCGGGCTCAAGGGCGAGGAACTGCGCAAGGCGCGCCGCCGGATGCAGATGGTCTTCCAGGACCCGATGTCCTCTTTGGACCCCCGGCAGTCGGTGGAATCCATTCTGCTGGAAGGAATGAAGGCGCACGGCCTCGACAAGGACAAGGAAGCGACCGCCAAGCGGCTGCGCGAACTCCTGTCCGACGTCGGTCTTCCGGAGTCCTCGCTGCGGAAGTACCCGCACGAGTTCTCCGGCGGTCAGCGTCAGCGCATCGGCATCGCGCGGGCACTGGCCGTCGAGCCGGACCTGATCGTCGCCGACGAACCGGTGTCCGCGCTGGACGTCTCGGTGCAGGCGCAGGTGGTCAACCTGCTGGAAGACCTGCAGGAGAAGCTCGGCCTCACGTACCTGGTGATCGCGCACGACCTCGCGGTGGTGCGGCACATCTCCGACCGCATCGGCGTGATGTACCTCGGCTCGCTGGTCGAGGAAGCCGACGCGGACGCGCTGTACGAGAACCCGCTGCACCCGTACACGCGGGCGCTGCTTTCGGCGATCCCGGTGCCGGACCCGACGGTGGAGGACACCCGGGAGCAGATCCTGCTCGCCGGCGACCTGCCCTCGCCGGCCCGGCCGCCGTCCGGCTGCCGGTTCCACACGCGGTGCCCGTGGAAGCAGCAGAGCCTGTGCGACACCGACCGCCCGCAGTTGCGGGAGATCGGCGCGGGGCACCGGGTCGCCTGCCACTACGCGGAGGACATCCGTGACGGGCGGATCAAACCGCACGAGGTCAAGGCGGAACTCGTCGACTCCGGGGACCTGAACCCCGACCTCGGCGGGCTGCCGGACGTCGGCTCGGCGGCCGAGATCCTGTAGTTCGTTTCGTAGGAGTACGTGAGGCAGGTGAAGGGGACTTTCCCCGCATGCCATGCGGGGAAAGTCCCCTTCACCCCTCGCCCATGAGTAGTTGAGCGGCGTGACCGGCATTCACCGCCGCTTTCGGGCAGACTCGGTGTCATGCGGGTCACAGTGCTGGGTGCTTCGGGGCGGACGGGGATTCACGTGGTCCGGCTTCTGCGGGGGCGGGGACATCAGGTGCGGGCGGGGTTGCGCAGCCGTCGCCGCGCCGAGGAGGTCGCCGGTCTCGGCGCCGAAACCGTGGTCGCGGACGTCACCGCCGACGCGGACGACCTCGTCGAGGCCCTCGCCGGCTCCGAGGTGGTGATCAGCGCGATCGGCGCACCCGACCCGGATCAGGCGTCGGTGGACCTCGTCGATCGTGACGGCGTGATCACCGCGATCCGCGCCGCGGAGAAGGCGGGTGTCGCACGGTTCGTGCAGTTGTCCGCGCAGTTCGCCGATTCGCCGGATCAGGGCGACCGCCTGGTGCGCTCGATCCTGATGGCGAAGCAGATCTCCGACAGCGTCCTCCGTCGCTCCAGCCTGAACTGGACGATCGTCCGTCCCGGCACGCTCACCGACGACCAGCCGAGTGGTCACGTCAAGATCGCCGGTCACCTCGAACCGGGTCGCGTCTCCCGTGCGGACGTCGCCGCCGTCATGGTCGCGACCCTCGAAGAACCGTTGGCCGAGAACCAGGGTTTCGACGTCATCGGTGGCGACATCCCGATCCCGTCGGCACTGGCCTCGTTCAGCTGAGCGCCTTCTTCCGCTCCCGCGACGCCCGCAGGTTCGCGACGTTCCCGCAGGTCTTCACGTCGTGCCAGACCCCGCTGTTGTTGCGCGAGACGTCGTAGAACGCCGAACGGCAGCCGTCGAGACGGCACAGTTTCAGTCGCGGCCAGATCCCGGACTGCTGCGCGAGCAGCGTCTCCGTCCACAGCGCCGAGGTGAGCCAGTGCCGCCCGGTGCCGGACGGGAACAGCCGGACGACGCCGTCCCGCAGGACCAGATCCGCCTTCGACGGCTTCACGGCCGAAGCGTCGCCGTCGTCGACGAGCGCTACGAACGACTCTCGAAGGTCGCGAAGCGCGCGAAGGTCGCCCTCGGTCAGCGTGATCTCGGGCACGTCGGCGTCTCGGGTCCGTGACCATTCAGCCAGCGCCTCGGCCGTCCATGGCCGCGCGAGGTCGGCCTCGCTCAGCAGGTCGAGGCCGTGCGTCTTGATCGCCTTCGTGTTGAGGAAGTCCTGAACGAGCGCCAGCCCCGAGGGGGCGGTGCGTAACCGGTACCGGTCCGTCGCGGTCCATGACATAGATCAAGCGTACTTGACTCTGTCGAAGTACGTCTGCACTCCGTCCGGTCGTCGGCGTCCACCTCGGCTCTCCCAGCCGAAGACGGTGCGGTTCAGTCGAGATCTCCGGCACCAGCCGGATCGGTGCGGAGAAAACCGTTGGCGGAAGCTCGCCGGGCCGGGGTATTTTCGCCGCCATGTGTGCTTCCGCCTTCACTCGGACCCGCCGCGCCTAGCGGCGGATTCCGCGTCTCCAGCAAGGAACCGCCGCCCGAGCGAGTCATCGCCGGGCCTGCTTCAGGCTGCCCGGCTCACCTCGAAGCCGCGGAGATCCCTTGCGCACACAGCGTCCTGGCCGTCATGAACTCGGCCAGAACTTCCTCATCGACCGGAAAACCATCGAAACCGTCGTGGAGCTCGTCGCCGCCACTGGCGGGCCCATCATCGAGATCGGCGCGGGCGACGGCGCGCTGACCCTTCCGTTGCGGCGGCTGGGCAGGCGCCTGACCGCCATCGAACTCGACGACAGGCGCGCCGCCAAGCTCGCGAGCCGGGTCCAGCCGCCGACGGAGATCGTCGCCGCGGACTTCCTGCGGCACACCCTCCCGTCGACGCCGCACGTGCTGGTCGGCAATCTGCCGTTCCATCTGACCACCGCGATGCTGCGCCGCGTCCTGCGCGCTCCCGGCTGGACCGAAGCCGTGCTGCTCGTGCAATGGGAGGTGGCGCGCCGCCGCGCGGGTGTCGGCGGCGCGACCATGATGACCGCGCAGTGGTGGCCGTGGTTCGACTTCCGGCTGGTCACGAGGGTCCCGGCGACGGCGTTCCGCCCCAGGCCCGGTGTCGACGGCGGGCTGCTGACCATGACCCGCCGGACACGTCCGCTCGTCGCGGACGCCGACCGTGAGCACTACCAGGACTTCGTCCAGCGGGTGTTCACCGGACGGGGCAGAGGGATCACCGAGATCCTGGCCGCGTCTCGCGAGACGCGGCAGTGGCTCAAAGCGGAAGGGATCGCGCCCACCGCCTTGCCCAAGAGCCTCACCGCATGCCAGTGGGCTGAGGTGTTTCTGCTTCAGCGAGGAAGTCCGGCTCGCGCACGCGGCGTTTCGCCGACCCGAACAGCACCCCGCCGATGACGACGGCCGCCGCGACGACTTCGAGCAGCGAAGGCCGCTCGTCGAGCACGAGGAACGCCATCGACAGCCCGACCACCGGCACCAGCAAGGAGAACGGCGCGACCACGCCCGCCGGATTGCGGCGCATCAGCGACGTCCAGATCCCGGAGCCGACGATCGTGCCGAACAACACGACGTAGGCCAGACCGCCGAGGCCGATCAGCCCGGTCGGGGTACCGAGAGTGGAAATTGAGTGCCACTGCGCTTCTGGTCCCTCCATGACCAGTGACAGCGCGAACATCGGCAGCGGCGGCACCACGGACATCCAGAGGACGAAGTTCAGCGGGTTGTCCGGTGCCGCCTGCCGCGTGCTCAGGTTGCCGAACGCCCAGCTCAGCGCGCCGAGCAGGGTCAGGATCACCGGCAGCAGGACGGCGTTCCCGGCCTGCTGCCAGGCGATCGTCGCCATCCCGGCGACGGCGAGCAGGATCCCGGCCAGCTGCCGTCCGGACACGCGTTCCCGCAGGAAGACGGCGCCCAGCAGGACGGTGAACGGGGCCGAAGCCTGCAGCACCAGCGAGGCGAGGCCGGTCGGCATACCGGTTTCCATCGCGATGAAGAGGAACGCGAACTGCCCGGTGCCGAAGCCCAGCCCGTAGCCGAGCAGGTGGCGGATCTTCACCTTCGGCCACGGCACGAACAGGATGGTCGGGATCGCGATGACCGCGAAACGCAGGCCGCCGGCGAAGACGGGAGGGAACTGCCCGAGGGTGGCGTGGATGGCGAGGAAGTTGCAGCCCCAGAGGACGGCGACGAGCAGGGCGAGCAAACGGTCGCGGGCGGGCATACCTTCACTCTTACGGGCGTATATCGTGAAGGACAAGTGACAATATTTTCAGTGACCGTTCAGTTTCACTTCACATATGCTGGCGGTATGGACATCGGCCGGTTGCGGACCTTGCGGGAGTTCGCCGATCGCGGCAGCGTGACGGCGGCCGCCAAGGCGCTGCACTGCACCCCGTCCGCGGTTTCCCAGCAACTTCGCGCGTTGCAGGGTGACGTCGGGCTCGCGCTGACGGAACCGGCTGGCCGGGGTCTCCGGCTGACCGACGCGGGCCGCGCGCTGGTCGCCCGCGCGGACGACGTGCTCGCCGCGCTCGACCGCGCGGAGTCCGAATTGGACACTTACCGCAGCGCTCCGCGCGGGCGGGTCCGGGTGGCGATCTTCCAGTCGGCCGGGCTGATGCTGCTGCCCGGATTGCTGAGCCGCACGGCGGAATTCGAGGGACTGGACGTCATCGTGCGCGACCTCGACATCACCCCGCAGGAGGTCCCCGGGCTCGTCGCGGATTACGACATCGTGGTGGCGCACCGGGACGAGCACGCGCCGTCGCTCGGTTCGGAGCGGCTGGAGACACGGCACCTCCTGCGGGAACCACTCGACGTCGCGCTCCCCGCGGGGCATCGGCTCGCGAAGCGGCGCCGGATCGAACTCGCCGAACTGGCCGACGAACGCTGGATCAGCGTCAACGCCGGGTTCCCGGTCGACGACATCCTCCAGTCGCTGATCATCCGCACCGGCGTGCGTCCGCAGGTCGTCCAGCGGATCAACGATTTCCGCATCACCGAACGGCTCGTCGCCGCCGGGCACGGGATCGCACTGCTGCCCCGGTACACAATGGACACTCGACGGGGCAGTGGCCTGGTCTGCCGCCCGCTCGCCGGGATCAAGGCGGCGCGGCATGTGGAAGCGGTCTGCCGGCTCGGCGCGTCCTCACGGCCCGCGGTGTCGAAGGTGCTCGACGCGCTCGCCGACGAGGTCGCCGCGCTCACGGGCGAGCGTGACCCCGCAGGTGGTCCAGCGCGATCTTGAGCGCGTCGGCGATCGGCGTGAGGTCGTGCCGCAGATGCGCCATCAGCAGGCCACCCTGCACGCAGGTCATCGCGGCCTGCGCGAGCCTTGCCGGGTCGACGTCTTCGGCGAGCTTTCCCTGTTCCTGCAACGATTTCAGTCCGCGTTCGAGGTGTGACTCCCACTCGCGATAGGCGTTGTCGAGCAGTGGCGCGATCTTCGGGTCGTCCCCGAGTTCGCCGGCGAGGTTGCCGAGGGGGCAGGCGATCGGGCCCTTCGGCGTCGTCTGGATGGCCAGGATCTCCTGTGCCCACTGGTCGAAGTCGGCCCAGTCGTGCAGTTCGAAGATGGTCGGCTGGTTGCCGAGGATGTTTTCCAGGAAGCGCGCGATGACCGCCTCGACGAGCTGATCCTTGTTCTTGAAGTAGTGGTACATCTGCGATTTCCCGGCCCCGCTCGCCGCGAGGACCTTGTCGACGCTCGTCCCGGCGACGCCGTTGACGTACATCAGTTCCGCCGCCGCGTCGACGATCGCGTCCCGCGTCAGCCGCCCGCGAGGTGTCTTCGCCGGTTGACCGTTCATGTACCGAATAGTACAGTCAGCCGTACTGTACCGATTAGTACAACCCAGGGAGCTGATGATGGGGGATCTCGACACCGACCTCGCCGAGCTGCGAGGATCCGTCGCGAGCCATGTTCCGGCGGAGATCGCCGAGGTGCTCAAGGCCGACCGCGAGAAGTTCGTCGGACTGGTAGCCGAGGTGGCCGCGAAACCGGGGACGGCGATGCCGGACCTCGCCCTGCCGGACGCGAACGGCGCCAAGGTCCCGGTCGCGGAAGGACCCGCCGTCGTGGTGTTCTACCGCGGCGCGTGGTGCCCGTACTGCAACCTCGCGCTGCACGCGTATCAGCGGGACCTTTTGCCGGAACTGGAGAAGCTGGGGGTGAAGCTGGTCGCGGTCAGCCCGCAACTGCCGGACGACTCACTGTCCACAAAGGACCTTGAATTCACCGTGCTGTCCGACGTGGGTAACGAACTCGGGCGTGCGCTCGGCATCACGTTCCGGCTGGCCCCGGAGACGAAGCCGGCGTTCGACACGCTCATCGGCGACGTCGGGAAGATCAACGGTGAGCCGGAGTGGGAACTGCCGTATCCGACCGTCCTGGTCGTGGACCGCGAAGGCGTCATCCGCTACATCGACGTGCACCCGGACTACACCACCCGCACCGACCCGGCCGATGTCCTGGCCGCGGCGAAAGCCCTTCGCACCGTGTCTTCCGGCTCCAAGCACGCATGATCCGGCTGTAAGCACGCGTCTTCCGTCGAGCCACACCCGTCTGTGAAAGTACATGAAGGCCCCCATCCAGCATCGCCAGTGACTGCAAGAGCTGGGGTTCCTGAGGGAAACATGTTTCCGAACCCTTGTCGACCAGGCTCCGCAACCGGTTGGGACCCCGCGACGATGAAGGAATTGGGACACCCAACGTCCCAATTCCTTCATCGTCAGCCTCACCTGGCGACGAAGAGCCGCCGGACCTGCAAGACCTCGACTTTGCCGGGACCCTGACCTGGGCACAAGGATGGGGCCTTCATGTACTTGAGTGGACTTACCGGTTCGCCCGGTTCACCGCCGAGACGACGGCCCGCAGCGAAGCGGTCACGATCGAGGCGTCGATCCCGATGCCCCAGTAGACCCGGTCGGAGATCGCGCACTCGATGTACGAAGCCGCGCGAGCGTCGTCACCCGGCGAGAGTGTGTGCTCGCTGTAGTCCAGCAGCCGCAGGTCGAACCCGACGGTCGACAGCGCGTCGAAGAACGCCGCGATCGGGCCGTTCCCGCGGCCGGTGACCTCGTGCTCGTCGCCCTCGACCCGCACGGTGGCGGTGATGTCGTACTCGCCGTCCCCGTTGTCCCTGACGTGCTGGCGGACCAGCTCCAGCGGCGTCTTCAGCTCCAGGTACTCGGCCGAGAACGCGTTCCACATCGTGGCCGGGTCGACTTCGCCGCCCTCGGTGTCGGTGTGGCGCTGGACGACCTTCGAGAACTCGATCTGCAGCCGCCGCGGCAGGTCGAGCTGGTGCTCGGCCTTCATGATGTAGGCGACGCCGCCCTTGCCGGACTGCGAGTTCACCCGGATCACGGCCTCGTAGTTGCGGCCGATGTCCTTCGGGTCGATCGGCAGGTACGGGACCTCCCACGCGTGCTCGTCCACCGGGCTTCCCGCCTTGTCGGCGGCGGCCTTCAGCGCGTCGAGGCCCTTGTTGATCGCGTCCTGGTGACTGCCGGAGAACGCGGTGAACACCAGGTCACCGGCCCACGGGCTGCGTTCGTGCACCGACAGCTGGTTGCAGTATTCGACGGTCCGCTTGATCTCGTCCATGTCGGAGAAGTCGATCTGCGGGTCGACGCCCTGGCTGTAGAGGTTCATGCCCAGCGCGACCAGGTCGACGTTGCCGGTGCGCTCGCCGTTGCCGAACAGGCAGCCTTCGATCCGGTCCGCGCCCGCCTGGTAGCCGAGTTCGGCGGCGGCGATGCCGGTGCCGCGGTCGTTGTGCGGGTGCAGCGACAGGATCACCGAGTCGCGGCGCTCCAGGTTGCGGTGCATCCACTCGATCGAGTCGGCGTAGATGTTCGGTGACGCCATCTCGACGGTGGCGGGCAGGTTCAGGATGACCGGCTTCTCGTGCGTCGGCTGCCAGATCTCGGTGACCGTGTTGCAGACCTCGAGCGCGTAGGACAGCTCGGTGCCGGTGTAGGACTCGGGCGAGTACTGGAAGCGGAAGTCGGTGTCCGGCTGCTTCGCCGCGTACTCGACGACCAGTTCGGCCGCCTGCGAAGCGATCTTCGTGATGCCGATGCGCTCCTCGCGGAACACCACGCGACGCTGCAGGATCGACGTCGAGTTGTAGATGTGGACGATCGCGCGCGGCGCCCCTTCGAGTGCTTTGAAGGTGCGCTCGATCAGCTCGGGACGGCACTGGGTCAGCACCTGGATGCTGACGTCCTCCGGGATGGCGCCTTCGTCGATGATCTCGCGGACGAAGTCGAAATCGGTCTGCGAGGCCGCCGGGAAACCGACCTCGATCTCTTTGTAGCCCATGCGGACCAGCAGGTCGAAGAACTTGCGCTTGCGCGCGGGCGACATCGGGTCGATCAGGGCCTGGTTGCCGTCGCGCAGGTCGACCGCGCACCAGAGCGGGGCGGTGTCGATGCGCTTGTCCGGCCAGGTGCGGTCGGGCAGGTCGATGTTCTCGACCAGGTCGTACCAGGGGCGATAGCGATGTACGGGCATCGAAGTGCCGCGCTGGGTGTTCCACGCCTGTTGCTCGGAAGGGGCAGGACGCGTGGGCTTACGAATACTCATGAGGGGTCGGTTCTCCTGAAGAATCGGGTGCGACGACCGGCACCACGAAGCCCCGCGACGGGGAGCCGGTCAGATCAGGCCCCGTCGCGGCAGCGAAGCAGGAGAGCTCGAGCCACGACGCCACCTTAACCGCGAGATCTCTCGAAAGGAAACCCGGACCGCGATCGAACCGTGATCGGAGTGGCGCCCATTCGGGTTACTCGCGGGTAGCAATCGGACCAGGGAGCGTGCCACACTGCCCGGCATGGGCGAGCACGCTGAAGAGAAGGAAACCGCTGATCAGAAGACCAAGCGCAAGGTCGACTGGCGTGCGGGCGGCGGCCGCGCGGCCGGGGTGCTGGCGAGCGTGATCCGCTGGGCAGGCCTGATCTTCGCCGCGATCCTGGTGTTGCACGTCGTCTTCGTGATCGGCGAGGCCAATCCGGACAACGGCATCGTGTCGTTCGTGCGCGGTTGGGCCGACGGGTTGCTCCTCGGCTTCAAGGACCTCTTCATGCCCGAGGACGCCAAGCTCCGGGTGCTGATCAACTACGGCGTCGCCGCGATCTTCTGGATGGTGGTCACGGGGATCCTCGCCAAGATCATCCGTCGCGTCGGCGGTTCCAGCTAGCGGCGGGGCACTCAGCTCAGCTGATCTTGAGCCGCTCGTACGCTTCGACGGCGGCCTTCGGGTCGTCGGCGGTGAACTTCACGACGAGGACGGACTCGGTCTTCCTGAGCGGCCGGGTCACCGTGACGGGTTCACGCAGCTCCGCGACCAGATTGGTTTCGTAGTAGTTGTCGTGGCTTTCCTTCGAGTGCCGCAGGCTGACGACGTTCTCTCTCGGGATCCGCACGTCGTAGAACAAGCCTGCCTCGACCAGGCTCACCACGGAGACGCCTTGCCGTTCGAGCCGTAGGGCACCGCCACGGCGTCATCGGCGACGCCGTCCGTGCGGCGCCGCAGATAGAGCCACAAGCTGCCATGGTGCGGGCCTCGTTCCGGAAATGCCTAAGCAGAACCCCCATCTCCCCCAGGTCAGCGATCGAACTGGGTCAGGATCTTCAGCGCGTCGGCGGAACCCGGGTCCTTCGGTGTGTAGATCTCCAGCCGGTGATCGGGGCTGTCGGGCTGGACCCATACCTGGTAGTCGACGTCGACCGCGCCGACCGTGGGGTGCTGGAGACGCATGGCACCGACGGTGCAGTCGGCGACGTCACCGGTCGCCCAGAGCGCCGCGAAGTCGTCGCTGCGCATGGTCAGTTCACCGATGAGCCTGGCGAGACGGGCGTCGGTGGGATAGCGGCCCGCCGTCAACCGCAGGTAGGCGACATGGACGCGGGCGAGTTCGGCCCGGTTCCGGTACAGGTCGCGGGTGAGCGGGTCGAGGAAGAACATCCGCGGGAGGGACGGGCGCCGCTCCGGATCCCGCGGCGCGTCGAACGAGACGTGTTCGGCCATGAGCGCGTTCCCGGCGTGGTTCCACGCGAGTACGTCGCCGCGACGGCCGAAGACGAGGGCGGGCACGGCCTCGCCGAGGTTCTCCAGCAGCGCGAGGACCCGGGGGTGCGGGTCCTCCTGGCCGGGATCGGAAAGCCGGGGAAGCGCGGACCGCTGGGCGAGATTGTGCAGGTGGCCGGTTTCGACGTCGTCGAGCCGGAGCGCGCGGGCGAGCGCGTCGAGCACCTGCCGTGAAGCGGTCTCGGCCAGTCCCTGTTCGAGTCGCGTGTAGTACCCGGCGCTCACCCCGGCGAGCTGGGCGAGTTCTTCGCGGCGCAGGCCGGGCACACGGCGGGAAGTGCCGTAGGTGCGCAGGCCGATCTCGGCGGGGGTCACCCGGTCACGACGGCTCTTGAGGTACAGACCGAGGCTTTCCATGGCTCCGAGCCTAGGTTCCCGCGCCGCCGCGTGGGTGTACCTGCGGGGTGTACCCACCGCACGGGGATGGCTGCCGGGCGGGCGCCGGCCCATTGTCGGACCCATGACACGACAGAGCACGCGAGCCTGGTTCGGCCTTCTCGTGATCCTTTGCCCGGTACTGCTGGTCTCGATGGACGGTTCGATCCTGTTCCTCGCGATGCCCCGCGTCAGCCAGGCGCTGTCCCCGAGCGCCGACCAGGCCCTGTGGATCCTCGACGTCTACGGCTTCGCGGTCGGATCGCTGCTGATCGCCTTCGGCAACATCGGCGACCGGTACGGCCGGCTGAAGCTGCTGATGATCGGCGCCACGGTGTTCGGCCTGGGTTCGGCGGGCGCGGCGTTCGCCCCGACACCGGAACTGCTCATCGCGTTCCGGGCGCTCATGGGGCTGGCGGGCGCGACCCTGCTGCCGTCCGCGCTGGCGGTGCTGAGCGAACTTTTCACCGATCCGCGCCGGCGCGCGCAGGCCATCGGTGTTTTCGCTGCCGCGTTCGCCGCCGGTTTCGCGCTCGGCCCGGTCGTCGGCGGTGTCCTGCTGCAGCGGTTCTGGTGGGGCTCGGTCTTCCTGGTCAACCTGCCGGTGATCGTGGTGTTCCTGCTGCTCGCGCCCGTTCTGCTGCGCGAGGTACGGACCACGAGGCCGGGTCGCGTCGACGTGGTGAGCGTGGCGCTCTCCGCTGTCGGGCTGCTGCTGGCGATCTATGGGATCAAGCACGCGGCCGCCGACGGCCTGTCCGTCGTCGCGGTCTCCGCGGGGATCGCCGGGGCCGCCCTGCTGGTGTGGTTCGCCGGCCGCCAGCGGACGCTCGACCATCCGCTGATCGACTTCACCCTGTTCCGCGACCGCGTCTTCACGATCGCGATCGTCACCGGGTTGCTGCCCCTTTCCGCGTGGTCGGCGGCCGCCTACCTGGCGGGGATCCACCTGCAGTCCGTGCTGGGGCTGCCGGTTCTGCACGCGGCGCTGCTGGCCCTGCCCGGGGCGGCGGTGCTGACGATCATGTGTGTCGTCACACCGGCGCTGGTCGAGCGGGTCGGCAAGCGGACGGCGCTGATCGGCTGCCACTTCTCCATCGCCATCGGGTTGCTGCTGTTGCTCATGACCGGCGTCTCGGGCGGCGTCGGCTGGTATGTCGCCTCGACAGTGGTCGCGGGCGTCGGCTACGGCATCTCGTTCAGCGTGGTGGCCGACACCGCCGTCGCCGCGGTGCCGTCCGAGCGCGCGGGAGCGGCGGGGGCCATCGCCGAGACCAGCAACGAGATCGGGAACGCACTGGGGATCGCGCTCATGGGCTCGCTCGCCGCCCTGGTGTTCCGCCTGACCGGACCGGATCTCGCGCCGACGCTCGACGAAACCCTCCAGGTGCCCGGAATCGCGCCCGTCGCCGCCGCTGACGCGAAGTCGGCCTTCGTCGCGGGTCTGCACACGGCCGTCGTGGTGCTGAGCCTGCTGCACGTCGCCCTAGGGTTGCTGGCCCTGCGCTGGCTCCCTCAACCGGAGAAGGCGCTCGTGCCCCAGGCGTCCGAGTAGGCGAAATCCGCCAGCGGGAGGCGTTCCCGTGGCGCCTTCTCGCGCTCGATCCGCCAGTCCTCCTCGAGCACCGAAGGGTCGGCGGGCGAGCCGACGGCGATGGCGATCTTCGGGACGACGTCGTCCGGAAGACCGAAGAAGTCCTTCGCCGCTTCGGCGGAGAAGCCCGCCATCTGATGCGCGATCAACCCGAGTTCGACGGCCTGGAGCACGAGATTCTCGCTCGCCAGCCCCAGCCCGTACTCGGCGTACGGGACCTCGCCCTTCTCGTTCGTGGTCACCATCACGCCGATCAGCAGCAGACCGGCGCGACGGGCCCAGTCGCGGTTGCCGGAGTTGAGCGTCGACAGGATCCGGTCGAACGACGGCGTGCCCCGCAGGCCGACCAGGTAACGCGCGGGCTGGGTGTTGCCGAAGGACGGTGCCCAGCGGGCCGCCTCGAGCAGCGTGCGGAGCTGGTCTTCGGTGACGATCGCGGCCTCGTCGTAGGCGCGGGGGCTCCAGCGGTGGGCCAGGATCGACGCGATCGGGGCACTTGTGTCGGCGGGTTTGTGCATGGCTCGGGAAGATACAGCGGAGCGAAGCTCCTCGGATGAGGCGGCGGCGGGGGCATGGATGGACTACAAGGGGTGCTCTCCGTCACTAAAGTGAAAGCCCTCCGACTATTTCGTCGGTGTTAAGGAAAATTTACTTCCAGAAGTCCTCGAAGTAGTGGTCAGGACCACTTACGAGGGTGGCGGGCGTGCGTGACCCCGGTAGGCTTTCGCCCACATAAGGGACGCGGGGGCTCCTCGGTGCCCACCAGGAGCACGCCCGGCCCGTCGAGGAGGTTCGGGCGTGGCCCTCGTGGTCCAGAAGTACGGCGGTTCGTCGCTGGAAAGTGCCGACCGGATCAAACGCGTCGCGGAACGCATCGTCGCCACCAAGAAGGCGGGCAACGACGTGGTCGTCGTTTGCTCCGCCATGGGAGACACGACGGACGAGCTGCTCGACCTGGCTCAGCAGGTCAACCCTGCCCCGCCGGAACGTGAGATGGACATGTTGCTCACCGCGGGTGAGCGGATCTCGAATTCGCTCGTCGCCATGGCGATTTCGGCGCAGGGTGCGGAGGCCTGGTCGTTCACCGGTTCGCAGGCCGGTGTGGTGACGACGTCGGTGCACGGCAACGCGCGGATCATCGACGTCAGCCCCAGCCGGGTGACGGAAGCCCTCGACCAGGGCTACATCGCGCTGGTGGCGGGGTTCCAGGGCGTGTCACAGGACACCAAGGACATCACCACCCTCGGCCGCGGTGGTTCGGACACCACCGCCGTCGCGCTCGCCGCGGCGCTGAACGCCGACGTCTGCGAGATCTATTCCGATGTGGACGGTGTGTACACCGCCGATCCGCGGGTCGTGCCCGACGCCCGCAAGCTCGACACCATCGCCTACGAGGAGATGCTCGAACTCGCCGCCAGCGGTTCGAAGATCCTGCACCTGCGCTCGGTGGAGTACGCGCGCCGTTACGGCGTCCCGATCCGAGTCCGTTCTTCCTACAGTGACAAGCCGGGCACCACGGTGACCGGTTCTATCGAGGAGATCCCCGTGGAACAAGCGTTGATCACCGGTGTGGCGCACGACCGCTCCGAAGCCAAGATCACGGTGACCGGCGTGCCCGACACCGCCGGCGCCGCGGCCAGGATCTTCCGGGTGATCGCCGACAACGAGATCGACATCGACATGGTGCTGCAGAACGTGTCCAGCACGTCGTCCGGTCGGACCGACATCACCTTCACGCTGTCGAAGGCCAACGGTGCCAAGGCCGTGCAGTCGCTGGAGAAGATCAAGGGCGAGATCGGCTTCGAGTCGGTCCTCTACGACGACCATGTCGGCAAGGTGTCGCTCGTCGGTGCGGGGATGCGTTCGCACCCCGGTGTCACGGCGACGTTCTGCGAGGCGCTCGCGCAGTCGGGCGTCAACATCGAAATCATCAACACCTCGGAAATCCGGATTTCGGTGCTGATCCGGGACGCGCAACTCGACGACGCGGTGCGCGCGATCCACGAGGCGTTCGAACTCGGCGGCGACGAAGAAGCCGTCGTCTACGCGGGGAGTGGTCGCTGATGCCGAAAGGTTTGCGGGTAGGAGTCGTCGGGGCGACCGGGCAGGTCGGCGGCGTGATGCGCCGTCTGCTGGCCGAACGGGGTTTCCCGGTCGCCGAAATGCGGTACTTCGCCTCGGCGCGGTCCGCCGGTTCGAAACTTTCCTGGCAGGACGAGGAAATCGTCATCGAGGACGCGACGACCGCCGATCCGTCCGGTTTGGACATCGCGCTGTTCTCCGCCGGTGGCTCGACCTCGAAGGCGCAGGCCGAGCGGTTCGCCGCGGCCGGCGCCACGGTGATCGACAACTCGTCCGCCTGGCGGATGGACCCCGACGTCCCGCTGGTCGTCAGCGAGGTCAACCCGGAGGCGATCAAGGAGGCGCGCAAGGGGATCATCGCGAACCCCAACTGCACCACCATGGCCGCGATGCCGGTGCTCAAGCCACTGCACGCCGAAGCGGGCCTGGTGCGGCTCGTGGCCAGCACCTATCAGGCGGTGTCCGGCAGTGGACTCGCCGGTGTCGAGGAGCTGGAAGGCCAGCTCGCCGCGGCGGCCTCTAACGCGGGGGCGCTGACCCACGACGGTGCCGCGGTGACCTTCCCCGAGCCGAAGAAGTACGCGCGGACCATCGCGCACAACGTCCTCCCGCTGGCCGGGTCCATTGTGGACGATGGCCTGTTCGAGACGGACGAGGAAAAGAAGTTCCGCAACGAGAGCCGCAAGATCCTGAGCATCCCGGAGCTGCGGGTGTCCTGCACCTGCGTGCGGGTGCCGGTGTTCGCGGGGCACTCGATCTCGATCAACGCGGAGTTCTCGCAGGCGCTTTCGGTGGCCCGCGCGACCGAGTTGCTGACCGGTGCTCCCGGCGTCGAGCTGTCGGAGATCCCGACCCCGCTGCAGGCCGCGGGCCAGGACCCGTCGTACGTCGGGCGGCTGCGGACGGACCCGGGCGTCGACGGCGGTCGCGGCCTGGCGTTGTTCCTGTCGAACGACAACCTGCGGAAGGGCGCGGCACTCAACGCGGTCCAGATCGCCGAGCTGGTCGCCACGAACGCCTGACGCTCCGCGGCACAGGCGCCCGCAACTAGAGGACTACTTGCGGGCGCCTGAGGGCGATGGGGAGCCTGTGACGACGGCAAGGTCCGTCACGCTGACTCTTGAGCTTGGGCTTCTTCGGCGCCGGCCGCGTCGCTTCGCTCCTTCCTCAGGGCGAAGACGGCCTTGCGTTCATGGGATTGAGCAGCCAAGAACGAACGAGCCGAGCGCTTTTCGAATACGATCGACGACTTCGCGGCGAACATCAGCCCACCCGGACGTTCGTGAATGTCCCTTGTGGAGCCCGGTAATTGCCTTGTCCGGTTCGTCCGGCCCGTGCATCCTCATGGGCGACAAAACGTTTTCCACGAAGGGAAAGTCATGTACACGGCGGTCGAAGGCTCGCGGGTTCCGATCCGGATGTGGGCAGACCCCACTTCGGTCGAGGACCAAGCCATGCGACAGCTGCACAACGTCGCCAATCTGCCGTGGGTGCACGGCCTCGCGGTCATGCCCGACGTCCACTACGGCAAGGGCGCGACCGTCGGCAGTGTGATCGCGATGCGCGACGCCGTGTCCCCGGCCGCCGTCGGGGTGGACATCGGCTGCGGGATGAGCGCGGTGCGGACCTCGCTCACCGCCGTTGATCTGCCCGATGACCTGCTGAAGCTGCGGCGCCGGATCGAATCGGCCGTTCCGGTCGGCTTCGGCCTGCACAAGACCCCGGTGAACCCGGCGAAGGTGCACGGTGTCGGTGGCTGGGACGCGTTCTGGAAGTCGTTCGGTGACCTGCACACCGGCGTCCAGGACCTGCACGACCGCGCCGCCCGCCAGATCGGGAGCCTCGGCGGCGGTAACCACTTCATCGAGGTCTGCCTCGAGCAGGGCGGCGACGACGAAGGCCGCGTGTGGCTGATGCTGCATTCGGGTTCGCGCAACATCGGCAAGGAACTCGCGGAACGCCACATGGCCGTCGCGCGCAAGCTGCCGCACAACGCGGACCTGCCGGATCCGGACCTCGCGGTGTTCGTCGCGGGCACGCCGGAGATGCGGGCGTACCGGCGAGACCTGTTCTGGGCGCAGGACTACGCGGCACGCAACCGCGCCACCATGGTCGCGCTCGTCAAGCAGGCGCTGAAGGACGTCGTCCCGCAGACGACGTTCGACAACGCGATCTCGTGCCACCACAACTACGTCGCCGAAGAGACCTACGACGGCGTCGATCTGCTGGTGACCCGTAAGGGCGCGATCCGCGCGGGTTCGGGCGACCTCGGGATCATCCCGGGCAGCATGGGTACCGGTTCGTACATCGTGCGTGGCCTCGGGAACGCGTCGTCCTTCCAGTCCGCGTCGCACGGCGCGGGCCGCCGGATGTCGCGGAACAAGGCCAAGAAGCTGTACACCGCAGAAGACCTCGTCGCGCAGACCGCCGGGGTGGAATGCCGCAAGGACTCCGGGGTGGTGGACGAGATCCCGGCCGCGTACAAGGACATCGAAACGGTGATCAAGGCGCAGACCGACCTCGTCGAGGTGGTCGCGCACCTGAAGCAGGTCGTCTGCGTGAAGGGCTGAACCGTGGGTGGTATGCCGGGAACCCGACATACCACCCACGTTCTCGCTACTCTGGTCATCATGAAGAGGTTGGGAATCGCGGCGCTCCTGGCGGCCGCCGGACTCGCGCTGGCGGGCTGCAGCGAGGTCACGAACGCGGTCGATCAGACGAACAAGGCCGCGACGAAGGTCGGCGCCTGCGCCGAGGCGCTCAGCCTCGTCGACCTCAATCCGGACCCGGCGACGATCAAGGAGCGGGCCGCGGACAAGGAGAAGCGCCTGCGCGAGCTGGCGACCAGCGTCGGCGAGCAGAACGTGGCGAGCGCGCTCACCGGCATGGCCGACTCGTACCTGCAGGTCCAGAAGGAGAACATCCAGGACGCGGGCAAGGTCGCGGACTGGACCAAGCGCAACCTCGATCGGGTCGACGCCCTCCGCAAGGTCTGCGCCTAAACCCCGCATTTCGTCCTCTAGTTGCGGTAGTTCGAGAGCGAACCACCGCAACTAGAGGACGAATTGCGTCAGGGGGAGGTGAGCGCGGGTACCGGGGCGGCAGGGGTGCGGGAGCGTCGCCAGAAGAGGCCGAGTGACGCGATCGCCAGCGCGCCCACCGCCGACGCCGCGAACCCCCAGCCCGGGCTGGAGTGGTCGATCACGAACCCGATGATCGGGCTCCCGATCGCCAGCCCGATCCGGCCGGCCGCGTCCAGCAGTCCCATCGCCTCGCCGCGCACCCGGGGTGGCGCCGCGGCGCTGACCGTTTCCGTGCTCGCCGCCAGCGTCGGGGCGCACAGCACGTTGCTCGGGAAGAGCACGATCGCCAGCAGCCACCACGGGTGGTCGACCAGCCCGACCGGCAGCGTGAGCACCGCGAGCAGCACCATCAGCGTGCCCTGGGAAAGCGACCGCCGGACCGCCCCGTGTATCGCCCCGCCGAGGACGGAGGCGATGCACATCACCGTGATCAGCAGCCCGGACCAGGCGATGTCGCCACTCGCGCGCACCGTCGCCAGTGCGGCCAGTTCCATGCCGACCAGGCAGAACAGCGCGCCGGCGGCGATGAACATCGCCATCACGAGCCGTCCGGTGAGCCAGCTCCGGACGGTCGGCCGCTCGCCGGTGAACACCTCGGCGTCGGCCTCGGCGCGGATCGGCGGGTTCATCCGGTAGATCAGCGTCGCCGAAAGCGCGAAGCAGATTCCGATGCCGGTGAGCGCGTAGACCGCGGGCAGTTGGGTGATCGCCATGATCCCGGCCGACGGCCCGATCATGAACGACGCCTCCACCAGGATCGTGTCCAGCGAGTAGGCCGCCCGTCGCTGCTCCAGCGGCACGAGCGCGGTGAGCACCAGCCGTGCGAGCGTCCCGGCGGGCACCGACAGCACCCCCGCGGGAAGCGCGACCACCAGCAGCACCTGATACGGCAGATGCGGTGCGCTGATCCAGAAAGTCGTCGAGACCAGCCCGCAGATCGCGACCACCGGCCGCAGCCCATAGCGGTCGACGTACCGGCCGACGAGCGGCGCACCGAACGCGCTGCCGAGCGTGGTGGCCGCGCCGATCAGTCCGGCCGCGCCGTAGCCGCGGCCGAGGTCGGTGACCACGTACAGCGTCATCGTCACGCCCATGGCCGTCATCGGGAGCCGGGCCAGGAACATCAGCAGCATCGAGCTGGGAACTCCGGGCACGGCCAACACGCGACGGTACGGAGCGAGGGCCATAAGTCCGATGAGAACTCAACTTGGTACGCGTGTGCAACTTTATTTCGCCGTGGCGGCAGCACCCGATTCACAGTGTTTTCTTGACTGATTCCAGAATAAGCGAGAGAGTGGACGTACCACCACCAAACAGGAGGCACCTGCGTGACCTTGCCGACCACGAACAACGTGGGCATCCCCGTCGCGAGCGACAACGACTCGCTGACACTGGGCGCCAACGGCCCGATCCTGCTCCAGGACCACTACCTGATCGAGAAGAACGCGCAGTTCAACCGCGAACGCGTGCCCGAGCGCGTCGTACACGCCAAGGGTGGAGGCGCGCACGGCTTCCTCGAGGTCACCGAGGACGTCAGCCAGTTCACGAAGGCCGCGCTGTTCCAGCCGGGTGTGCGCACCGAGAGCCTGGCCCGTTTCTCGTCGGTCGCCGGGGAGAACGGCTCACCCGACACCTGGCGTGACCCGCGCGGTTTCGCGCTGAAGTTCTACACCTCCGAGGGCAACTACGACCTCGTCGGCAACAACACCCCGGTGTTCTTCATCCGCGACCCGATCAAGTTCCCGGACTTCATCCACTCGCAGAAGCGCCGGGCCGACAACCACCTGCGTGACCACGACATCCAGTGGGACTTCTGGACGCTTCGGACCGAGTCGGCGCACCAGGTCACCTGGCTGATGGGCGACCGCGGTATCCCGTCGAACTGGCGCGAGATGGACGGCTTCGGCTCGCACACCTACCTGTGGGAGAACGCCGGCGGCGAGAAGTTCTGGGTCAAGTACCACTTCAAGACCGACCAGGGCATCGGCTACCTGCCGCAGGCCGACGCGGACCGCATCGCGGGCGAGGACTCGGACTACTACATCCGTGACCTGTTCAAGAACATCGAGAAGGGCAACCACCCGAGCTGGACGCTGTACGTCCAGGTCATGCCCTACGCCGAAGCGGCGGACTACCGCTTCAACCCGTTCGACCTGACCAAGGTGTGGCCGAAGGGCGACTACCCGCTGATCAAGGTCGGCCGCTGGGTGCTCGACCGCAATCCCGCGAACTACTTCGCGGAGATCGAGCAGGCCGCGTTCGAGCCGTCCAACCTGGTGCCGGGCATCGGCCCGTCGCCGGACAAGATGCTCCAGGGCCGCCTGTTCGCGTACCCGGACGCGCACCGCTACCGGATCGGCGCGAACTACACCCAGCTGCCGGTCAACGCGCCGAAGTCCCCGGTGAACAGCTACTCGCGCGACGGCGCGATGCGCTACAACAACCCGGGCGACCCGGTGTACGCGCCGAACTCCTATGGCGGCCCGCACGCCAGCGCGGAGATCGGCTCCGAGACCGCGTCGAGCTACGGCGTGGAGGACGAGGTCATCCGGTCGGCGTACAAGCTCCACGCCGAGGACGACGACTTCGGCCAGCCGGGCACACTCGTGCGCGAGGTGATGGACGACGAGCAGCGTGAGCGGCTCGCGAACAACATCATCGGCCACGCTTCGAACGACGTCTCGCAGCCGGTGCTCAAGCGCGTCTTCGAGTACTGGCGGAACGTCGACAAGGACCTCGGCGACAAGGTCGCGGACGCCTTCCGCAAGTAGAACGACCTCTCTTTCGAGAGGCTGCTCCCACCACCGGAACGCACCCGGCGCGCGTCATTCCCCGCGCCCCGGGTGCGTTTCCATGTCCCTGCTCGCAGGTGAAGCCGGGGACAGCCCAAGCGGCGCAATGCGACACGCTTGTCCGACGGAGTGATGAAGCCAAACGATCATCGGTTACACCACTGTGGGTGAACGAACCGCACTGCCGTGTCGATCGGTCACGGGTGGTCATGAAAGAGTGCGAGAAAGATGATCTTCAGGGGGAGGAACAAGATTTCGACGTTAATCAATTATGGGAGTCTTCACTCGGAATGAATCCGGCAGGTAAGGGTTGGGAAACGGTTCAAACCGGTGATCGGGTGGTGTTCCTTCGATACGGCGGGTATCGATTTACCTCGGTAGGTCTCAGAGGCCAGGGAGGTGAGGAATGAAAGGCAGCATGGCCGGACGACTGCCGCGGTCGCCGCAGGCAAGCGCTACCGGATCCAGACCGATACCCCGGACCTGCCCGGACCGCTGAAGACCGTCAGTGACCTGGTGAAAGCCCTGCTCGGCGGACTACCTGTCCCGCCGCTGCCGGTTCCACTCCCCGCGCCCTGGACCGCGGGAGTCGTCTGGTTCGCCGTGCAGGGCGGCGGGCCACGATATGGGGGGCCGGGACCCGGGTGTGGACATTCCTCCGCACCCGGGTCCCGGCCGTGTTCGGCTGTCGCGCGGTGAAGTCCCGATCGGGCGCGGAGTGCCCTGAGGAAGCCTCGCCGTTCGCTATTTCGGAGCGAGCCCGAGCCGCAGAGCGCCCGCCGCTTCGGCCGTCGCCTCGCGGAACCGCTGCCCGACGCCGAGGAAATTGATGTACCCGTGGATCAGGTCCGGCTGGCGACTGAGGGCCACCGGGACCCCGGCTTTCCGCAATTTCTCCGCGTAAGCCTCACCTTCGTCGCGAAGCGGGTCGAAACCGGCCGTCGCGATATACGCCGGTGGCAGTCCGGAAACGTCGCCGTGCAGCGGGGAGAGTTTCGGGTTGTACAGATCGGTGCCCTTCGGCACGTAATGTCCTTCGAACCAGGTCATGTCGGAATCGGTGAGGAACAGGTCCTCCGCGAACAATTCCCGGGAACGGCGGCGCACGGTGAAATCGGTCGCCGGGTAGAACAGCAGCTGGAACGCCGGGACCCCGCTGCCGCGTTTCACCGCCTGTTGTGCGGTCACCGCCGCGAGGTTCCCGCCCGCGCTGTCGCCGCCGACGGCGATGCGGGCCGGGTCGGCGCCCAGTCCCTGTGCCTTCGCGAAGGCGTACTCGAAGGCCGCGATCGCGTCTTCGGTGGCGCCGGGGAACCGCGTCTCCGGCGCGAGCCGGTACTCCACCGAAAGAACCCGCACGCCGGCCTGCTTCGCCAGATAGCGGACCGTGTTGTCGTGGGAGACGCGGCTGCCGACCACCCAGCCGCCGCCGTGAAAGAACACCAGCAGCCCGGACGGATCCGGCAGCCCGGCCGGGGTGTAGAGCGTGGCGGGCACGTCACCGTCGCCTGTCGGGATGAGCAGTTCCCTGGTGGCGACCGGCTCGATCGTCGGCCCGCTGACCAGGTGCCTGCTCGCCAGGAGCAGGCTGCGTGACTCTTCGACGCTTCCTCGAACCAGGGAAGCCTTCGCCAGCTTCTGCAGGCGAAGCAGGAGTTGGGCGTCGAGGGCCAGTTCCTGGCCGTCCAGGCGGAGCGGCGGTCCGGCGATGGCCCTTCTGGCAGGCCTCGGAAGCCAGAACGCCAGCTGCGAAAACGCGGCCTCGGCACGGATCTGGAGTGGTATCGCCATGCTTCCTCCTGAGGACTTCCCGTCAGGTTACTTTCGAGTAGGTATGCCGTCCAGCGGGAAATGGGGCCGTTGCGGCGAACGAGTGTGACTCAGGCCTCCATTCCTGATCCTGGTTCTCCACTCAAGTAGAGGGGTTAGCCTCGAAATCGTGACTTCGACGAACGCGGTTCATGTCCTCGGTATCGGCGGCTCCCTGCGGGACGGTTCCCAATCCGAGCGCGCGCTGCGCATCGCGCTGGGTGGCGCGGCGGAGGTCGGAGTCACCACCGAGCTGATCACGGGGCCTGGGCTGGTGCTGCCGTTTTACGACACCTCGTCGGAAGAGCGGCACGAACGGGCGGTGCGGCTGGTCGAGGCGATCCGCCGCGCCGACGGGATCATCGTGGTCTCGCCCGGCTACCACGGCGCGTTGTCCGGCCTGGTCAAGAACGCCCTGGACTACGTCGAGGACCTGCGCGACGACGCTCGCCCGTACCTCGACGGCCGCGCGGTCGGCCTCGCCGCCGTCGCGTACGGCTGGCAGGCCGCGGTCACCACGCTGGAGCAGCTGCGCACGATCACGCACGCGTTGCGTGGCTGGGCCACCCCATTGGGTGGTTCGATCAACTCCGCGGAGACGAAGTTCGACGAAGCCGACGGTGCCTCCGACGACAAGTCGGTCCGCACCCTTCGCCTGATCGGAAGCCAGGTCGCCGAGTTCGCGCTCGGTCGCGTCGCTCACTGATCGTTTGCTTCGGTCCTCGTCCGGGTAATTTCCGGGCGTGATGCCTGCCATGGGTGGCAAGGTTTCGCGGTGGCGGGACGTTGGCACCAGAGAGACGCTCAACGGGGCGTGTTTTGAGACCAGGAGGTAGGCGAAGAATGGCTGAGGCTCTGTACACCGCTGTGGCCACCGCTCGCGGCGACGGCCGCAACGGTGAGGTCACTTCCGCCGACGGCGTCATCGACGAGTCGCTGGCGATCCCGAAGGAGATGGGCGGGCCGGGCGGGGACAAGACCAACCCCGAGCAGCTTTTCGCCGCGGGCTATTCGGCCTGCTTCCACTCCGCGCTGCAGCTCGTCGCGCGCCAGGCCAAGGTGAAGCTGGACGGCTCGACCGTCACCGCCGAGGTCAGCGTGCTCAAGCAGGGCGCCGGCTTCGGCCTCGGCGTCGCGCTCAAGGTCTCACTGCCCGGCCTGGAGCAGGCGCAGGCCGACCAACTCGTCGAGCAGGCGCACCAGGTATGCCCCTACTCGAACGCGACCCGGGGCAACATCGAGGTCGCGCTGTCCGCGTCGGTCTGATCCCGCACGCGGCGGGTCCATTTCCCGAACCGGCTGATTTCTGAAAGGAAGACCGAAAATGGGCAAGTCCCCGATCCAGAGTCCGCTGAGCGAAGCCGACAGGGAGATCACCGGTAACGCCTTGCAGGCCACGCTGGTCGACCTCGTGGACCTGTCGCTGATCGCGAAGCAGGCTCACTGGAACGTCGTCGGCGCGAACTTCCGCAGCGCGCACCTGCAGCTCGACGAACTGGTCGCCACCGCGCGCCAGTACGTCGACGAGGTCGCCGAGCGCGCCAACGCCATCGGTATCTCCCCGAACGGCCAGGCCAAAGCCGTCGTGGAGAGTTCCGGCCTGCCGTCGTATCCCGACAACTGGCAGTCCGTCGAGTCCACCGTCGGCGCGATCGTCGACATCCTCGCGGCGCTGATCGAGCGGCTGCGCAAGCGTATCGACGAGACCGACAAGAGCGACCTGGTCACCCAGGACCTGCTCATCGCGATCACCCAGGAACTCGAGAAGGCGCACTGGATGTGGCAGGCCCAGCAGGCCTGACCCCTTCCACCTCGCGAGTGGTAAGGACGGTTCTGAGCGTCCTTACCACTCACGAGACGCTACTTTCGACCCATGGTGCTGCACAAGGGAACCGCGGCCGATCAGGCCACCGATTCGGACCGCAAGGGCGGGGCCAACCCGCTGCACGCCGGCGCGTACCCCGCGCTCGCCGCGAGCATCCGCCTGCCGCACGACTCCCTCGCCGAAGAGCCGCTCCCGCCCGACACCGCGCTCCAGCTGGTGCGCGACGAGCTGATGCTCGACGGTAACGCCCGGCTCAACCTCGCCACGTTCGTCACGACGTGGATGGAGCCGCAGGCCCGCGAGCTGATGGCCGAATGCGTCGACAAGAACATGATCGACAAGGACGAGTACCCGCAGACCGCGGAGCTCGAGCGTCGCTGTGTGAACATCCTCGCCGATCTGTGGCACGCGCCCGATCCCACCGCGATCATGGGTTGTTCCACCACCGGGTCGTCCGAGGCCTGCATGCTCGCCGGGATGGCGCTGAAGCGCCGCTGGTCGAAGCTGGGACGCACCGGGAAGCCGAATCTGGTGATGGGCGCGAACGTCCAGGTCTGCTGGGAGAAGTTCTGCGAGTACTGGGAGGTCGAGCCACGGCTGGTGCCGATGGAAGGCGACCGTTTCCACCTCACCGCGGACGAGGCGATCGCCCGGTGCGACGAGAACACCATCGGCGTCGTCGCGATCCTCGGGTCCACTTTCGACGGCAGTTACGAGCCGGTCGCCGAGATCGCCTCGGCACTCGACGGGCTCCAGGAACGGTCCGGCTGGGATATCCCGGTCCACGTCGACGGCGCTTCGGGCGCGATGATCGCGCCTTTCCTGGATCCGGAGCTGGTCTGGGACTTCCGCCTGCCGAGGGTAGCGTCGATCAACACTTCCGGGCACAAGTACGGGCTGGTCTACCCCGGCGTCGGCTGGGTGGTGTGGCGCGACAAGGCGGCGTTGCCGGAAGAGCTGGTCTTCAACGTCAACTACCTCGGTGGCGACATGCCGACATTCGCGTTGAACTTCTCGCGTCCCGGTGCCGAGGTGGCCGCGCAGTACTACACGTTCGTCCGGCTCGGGCGCGAAGGTTTCCGTGCTGTGCAACAGGCTTCGCGTGACGTGGCGACTCAGCTGGCCGACGGGATCGCGGAGCTGGGCCCGTTCGAACTGCTGACGCGCGGCGATCAGCTGCCCGTGTTCGCCTTCACGACGAGGGCAGACGTCGAGGGCATCGACGTCTTCGACGTGTCACGGTGGCTTCGCGAGCGTGGCTGGCTGGTCCCGGCGTACACGTTCCCGGCGCACCGGACCGATCTCGCGGTGCTGAGGATCGTGGTGCGCAACGGTTTCACGCACGACCTCGCGGATCTGCTGCTCGCCGACCTCCGGCGGCTACTGCCCGATCTCGATCACCGCCCGCGACCGCGGACCGCGTTCCATCACTGAGCCGGGTGCCTTGCGTCACGCCGGTTTTCCCGTGGCCCTACCGGCGCGTAACGTCGGGGGGTATGGGAGTCGCCGGAGACGAACGTCGTGCGTTGAGCCAGCTTTTCGAAGAGGTCGGCCCGAACGCGCCGACCCTGTGCACGGGCTGGAAGACGCGGGATCTCGCGGCACACTTGCTGGTGCGTGAGCGGCGGCCGGACGCGATGCCCGGGATCCTGGTGCCCGCGCTGGCGTCGTACACGCGGCGGGTGCAGGACTCCTTCGCCGCGCGGCCGTGGGCCGACGTCGTCGGCAAGGTGCGGTCCGGCCCCGCCTGGTTCTGGCCGACGTCGATCGGCGCGCTCGACGAGCTGACCAACAGCGCGGAGTTCCTGGTGCACCACGAGGACGTCCGCCGCGGGCAGCCCGGCTGGGAGCCGCGTCCTGCCGAGTCCTCGCGGGATGCCGCGGCGTGGAAATCGGCGAAGCAGGCGTCGAAGCTGAACCTGCGGAAATCGCCGGTCGGCGTGATCCTGAAGACCCCCGAAGGCCGCGAGGCGCGGGTGAAGGAAGGTCCCGACACGGTGACCGTGATCGGTGCGCCGATCGAGCTGCTGCTGTTCGTCTTCGGCCGCGACGCCGCCCGGCTCACCTTCGAAGGCGACGCCTACGCGGTGGACAGGCTCAGGAAGCACGACCGAGGGCTTTAGAGTTCGGCCATGCCGATGATCAGTGTTTCGATGTTCCCCGGTCGCACGGCCGAGCAGAAGCAGGCCCTCGTGCGCGAGGTGACCGACGCCTTCGCCCGCACCTGCGGCGGCGATCCCGAAGGTGTCTGGGTGACCATCAACGAGATCCCCGCCGAACACTGGGCGTCCGGCGGGACCCTCTTCTCCGAGCGCTGACCCAGCCGCCGATGCTATGAACGGACTTTTCGAGTTCTTGCGGGTCAGGCGGCTCTTCGCCGCTGTATGAGGCTGACGATGCAGGACTTGGGACGTTGAGTGTCCCAAGTCCTGCGTCGTCGCGGGTCACACCGTTGCGGAGCTTGGTCAACAGGAGTTCAGGGACTTTGCCGGGACCCTGACAGAGCTGTTATGAAAGGTCCGTTCACAACACGTCAGCGAAGCCCGACGGCCCGCAGCGCGAAGAACACCTCGATCGCCGTCTGCTTGACCGTCTCGGCGATCACCAGCGACCCGTGGCCCGCGTCGAAACGGTAGAACTCGAACGGCGTCTCCCGCTTCGCGAGCCTGTCGAGGTAGTTCTCGACCTGCCGGATCGGGCAGCGCGGGTCGTTGTCCCCGGCGAGTACCAGCACCGGCGCCGTCACGGCCTCGACGTAGGTGATCGGCGAGCATTCCCGGTATACCGCCGGCACCGTCTCCGGCGAACCGCCGAACAGCGCCCTGTCGAACGAGCGAAGCTGCTCCATCTCGTCCTCATACGCGGCGACGTAGTCCGCGACAGGCACTCCGGCGATCCCGGCCGCCCAGCGAGCGGGCTGGGTTCCCAGCGCCAGCAGGCTCAGGTAACCGCCCCACGAAGCACCGTTCACCACGCACTTCGCCGGATCCGCGAGTCCACTTTGGACGGCCCAGTCGTGTACGGCGGCGACGTCTTCGAGTTCGGTCAGGCCGGGACGGCCCTCGATGGCGTCACGCCAGGCCGAACCGTAGCCGGTCGAGCCGCGGTAGTTGACCTCGACGACGGCGAAACCGGCGTCGAGCCAGACGGCACGGTAAGCGGAGAACCGGTCCTCGTCGGCGGAATGCGGCCCGCCGTGCAAGGAGAAGACCGTCGGGAGCGGGCCTTCCGGCGCGTCGGCCGGACGGGACACCAGCGCGTGGATCTGCCCGCCGATCCCGTCGACGAACGCGTCGGTGACCGGCGCGGATTCCGGCGCCCGCTCGCCCGGCGGTTCGAGGAGCACCGAGTCGGCGCCGTCGACGGTCCGCGCGCGCACCGCCGTCGGCTGCGCTGCACTGGACCACGAGTACTCGACCGTGCCGTCGGGTCGCACCCCGGCGCCGCCGATGCGGCCCGGCGGCGTGTCCAAAGAGGACAATTCGCCGTTCGAGAGGTCGTACCGGTGAAGGGAACTGCGGCCCTGGTGGAAGTGGACGACCAGCAGCGCGTGCGCGCCGGGATACCAGCCGGCGACCACCTCGCCGGGCAGGTCGAGTTCGATTTCCCGCTCGGTGTCGGCGGCGACGTCCCAGATCAGGAGTTCCTCGCGCCCGCGCCGCTCGTGCAGCACCAGCAACCGCTGGTCGCCCGCGACCGGCGAGAACTCCAGCGCGCCGAGGCCCTTGCCCTCGCCGTCCCATTTGTCGGCGACCGCGGCGAAGCCGTCGGTGGACAGGACGCGCAGCGCGGGGTGTCGCGAATCACCGTGCTCGGAATGGGAGATCGCGAGCCGGGACTCGTCACGGGACAGCGACGCGATCCCGGCGTCGTCGTCATGCCGGTAGAAGCTCGTGGTCTCCCCGTCGATGTGCGCGAAGAGTTCGCTGCCGTCGTCGGTCGAGACACCGACGGCGACCACGCGGGTGCCGATCTCGAGTCCGGCGGGGTAGCCGTCGTGGACGTCCGGCACCGCGCGCTCGGCGGCGGCCCCCGGGGTGAACGGTTCGCGGACCCAGGAACCGAATTCGTCGCCGTCCGTGTCGTCGAACCACCAGATCCAGTGGCCGTCGGGGGACGGGGTCGCGTGCATGGTCCCGGCGGGCCGGTCGGTGACGCGGCGATGCTCACCGGTCGCACGGTCCCAGGAGTACACCTCCCAGACGCCGCTGGCGTTGGAGACGTAGACGTTCGCGTCCGGGGCGTCGATGGCCCACTCGGGGACCGAGATACGCGGCGCGCGGAAGCGGGCCCGCCACCTTGCCTCGGCTTCGGCGTCGTCGAACAGGCGGTCCGGGACCGCCGCGGACGGATATTTGTTGCCTGGCTGCGTGCTCACCCCTCGATCCTGCCACTCCGGAGCCGTACTGTGTGCGGGGTGCTGGAGGGAAACGCGCCGCGCGCCGCGGTGTCCGCGCGGTCAGCGCGCCAGGCGGTCGAACGGGCCGTGTTCGCGCAACCGCTGTTCGGGCCGGGGATGGGGGTTGTCGACGTCGGCTGCGGGCCGGGTTCGATCACCCTCGGTATCGGTGCCGGGCACAGAAAGTCCACAGTGGACTTTCTGGCCGCGGACGCGTGCGCGCTGCCGTTCGCCGAGGCTTCGGTGGATGTGATCTTCGCGCACGCCGTCTTCGAGCATCTGAAGGAACCTGGCGCCGCTCTGGCGGAGATCTGGCGGGTACTCAAACCGGGCGGCTCCCTCGCACTGTCCACATCGGACTGGAGTCGGGCACGGCTCCGGCCGAAGACGGCGAACGTCGACGCCGCCCTCCGCGGGCACTATCTGCTGTGCCGCCGCGCAGGTGGCGACCCGTTCGCCGGACGAGCGATCCCCGCCGCGGTCACCGCCGCCGGTTTCACCGACGTGCGAACGAAAACCCGCTACCGCACGGACTCGACGTACCGGGCGTTGGCGACCTACGTGGAGGCACGGCTGGTGACGGCACTGGAAACCGCGACGACCCCGGACCGCGACCAACTCGCTTCGGCCGCCCGCTCGGCCTGGTCCTGGGCGCGATCCGGCGATGGTGACTTCGCCCAGTGCTGGACGGAGCTTCTGGCCACCCGGTGATGTCGGGCCACGCCTCACTGGCGCTCGCTGGCGCTCTTTCGCGCTCGCCGGTGTCCCCAATGCCTCATTGGGGGCACTCAGCGTCTCGAATGAGGGATTGGGAACCCTACGGCGAGTGGCGGGCCCCGGTTGTCCACACCCACCCGCCGTTGTGGACAACCAGCCCCGCCGCCCCCTCTTTCGCCCAGTCCCGACGCCCCTCACCGATACGCTGGGTCCGGGGTCGCCCCCCTGGGAGCGGCGGGGGCTGCCCGCGTGCTTTCGGTGAGGCGGGGTGCAATGTCGCCCGCTGGCTGGGCTCAGGGCCGCTGATGTCCCCAATCGCACATTGGAGACGTTGAGCGTCCCCAATGCCGCATTGGGGACATCGAGCTATGTTCGGCGAAAGCCTTGGCGGCACGAAGCGCCCTGGGGGACACCAAGGCCCATCTCAAGCAAAGTTGCCCCGCGACGCGAAAGAGCCTTGCTCGCAAACGTGCGAGCAAGGCTCTTTCGATCCAACGTCGGGGTGGCGGGATTCGAACCCACGACCTCCTCGACCCGAACGAGGCACGCTACCAAGCTGCGCCACACCCCGGATACTTCTTAGCGGGTCGAGGAGAAGTTTAGCGGACGGTGTTTCGGGCTTTGCGGGGGGATGCTTTCCGGTGATCGGCGCTGGTCGTACCCCGTGGGACCAGCGTCAGCAGGCTGGCCTCGGGAGGGCAAGCGAAGCGGGCGGGGGCGTACGGCGAGGTGCCCAGTCCGGCGGAGACGTGGAGCCACATCTGGGCTCCCCAGCGGGACGCGCCCCGCGCACGGGCGCGGTCGAGTTCGCAGTTGGTGACGACGGCGCCGTAGCCGGGCACGCGGAGTTGCCCGCCGTGGGTGTGGCCCGCGAGGACGAGGTCGTAGCCGTCTCCGGCGAACTCGTCGAGGACGCGAGGTTCCGGGGAGTGGGTGACGCCGATGCGGACCGCGGCGCCCGTGTCGGCGGGGCCTGCGATGTCGGCGTAGCGGTCGCGGCGGAGGTGGGCGTCGTCGACGCCGGCGGTGAAGACGTACTGGTCGGCGACCTCGATGGTGCGCCGGACGTGGGTCAGGTCGTCCCAGCCGTGTTCGACGAAGGCCGCGCGGAGGTCGCGCCACGGCAGGTGTTCGCCGTGGATCCGCTTCTTCTTGCCTTTTGGCATGAGGTAGCGCGCGGGGTTCTTCGGTTTCGGTGCGTAGTAGTCATTGCTGCCGAAGATGAACACTCCGGGCCGGTTGAGCAGAGGGCCGAGTGCGCGCAGCACGGACGGGACGGCCTGCTGATGTGACAGGTTGTCACCGGTGTTGACGACGAGGTCCGGTTCGAGTTCGTCGAGCGCGGCTACCCAGCGTTGCTTGCTCACATGACCGGGGAGCATGTGCAGGTCCGAGATGTGGAGGATCGTGAAGGGCTTCGCCCCTGCCGCGAGGACCGGGAGCTCCGCGGTGCGAAGCGTCCACCGGCGCCTTTCGATCCCGACCGCGTAACCGAGGGTCGCGGCTCCCAGGGCGACGGTTCCCACGGCCAAGTGCCGTACCGTCTTTCCCGAACTGCTGCTGTTACTGAGCGTGCTCACACTGTCCAGTTTACGTGCTCGTCCGGGGTGATCGTTCGCCCCCATTCCGGCGATGGCGAAAAATCGCTGGAATGGCCTCTTTTCTTCACTTTCCGTGGTCGGAGCGGGGTGTGGGGATCAGGTGACATGATTCCGTCGATCGCCGTTCCCCGTTAGGCCGCCGGTTACTCACTCAAAGTTATATTAATATTACTCATCGTGATTTGCGCTGGTGAAAGTGACATCGAGGAGTCAGCGTCCGCCGCCCATGTACTTCGGGTCCGGCTGCGGCAGCGGCAGCGCTTCCTGGCCTTCGAGGATCTTCGACATCGCCCCGAACCAGGTCTGCGCCGGCGTCTTCCCGCCGAACATGTTCTCGCAGCCGCGGGTAGTCACGTTACCCGGGCCGAGGTAGCAGAGACCGCCACTTCCACCCTTCGGGCGGAACACCATCGCCGCGCCCGCGAGCTGTGGAGTGGCCCCGAGGTAGGATCCCGAGCCGTTACTCTGTGTGGTCCCGGTCTTACCCATCACCGGCCGGTTCCACCTGACGCCATTCGCGGCACCGAACGATGTGCCGCCGGGTGCGCTGTCCCTGCTCATGCCGACCGCGAGGGTATTGGCGAGACCTTCGGGGACCACCTGCTCGCAGGCGGCTTCCTTGACCGGCACCGGCTTTCCGTCCCGGTCGGTGACACCGGCCAGCGGGGTCGGCGGGCACCAGACGCCACCGCTCATGATCGTGGCACCGACGTTCGCCAGTTCCAAGCCGGACAGCGGGCTCACCCCGAGGGTGAAAGCACCGGTACCCGCCGAGTTCGGGCCCGGCCCCAAAGCCTGTTGCTGACTGATGTTGACCCCCCGGTTGGTGGAATTCGGGTCGACGTTGCCGCCACCGAGGTTGCTGGCCATGGTGTCGCGCATGCCGAGCTTGCGTGCCATCTCCACGATCGGCCCGGTGTTCCCAACCTTTTCCTCGAGGATCACGAACGCGGTGTTCGGCGAGGTCGCCAGCGCCTGCTGCAGCGACATGGACCCACCGGCGGGGTTGTAGTCAGCCGCGTTGCCGAGGCAGTACCAGCGAGAGCGCAGCGGCGGCCCGGTCGGGGCGCATTTGTTGCCACCACCGGTGAATACGTTGGAGGTATAGAAGTCGGGCACCGGGAGTGAGCTGTTGATCCCAGCCACACCGGCCTCCAGAGCCGCGGCGGCGGTGAAGACCTTGTACGCCGAGCCGGCGCCAGCGGTGTTGTAGACGCCGGAAGGCAACGCGAAGGTCGTCTGGCCCTGGTCTTCGTGAAGCCCGTAGTCACGGTTCGCCGCCAGCGCCACGACTTCGTGTCGTTGCTTGCCCGGTTTCACCAGTGAGAGCGTGTTCGCGACGTTGTCCTGCGTCTTCTTGACCTGGGCTTCGGCCGACATCTTGGCTTCGTGGTTCGCCCGTTCGTCCAAGGTGGTCTTGATCTGGTAACCGCCGGTGTAGAGGTCGTCCTTCGTCATTCCGGCCTCGAGGAGATAGTCCTCGACGTACTGGCAGAAGAAACCGTTCTCCGGACCGGCGCCGGTGCAGTTCGGCGCCGGTTTCTGCGGGCCGCCTTCGACGACGCCGAGTGGCTCGGCCTTGAACCGTTCCGCGTCCGCCTTCGCGAGCTTCTGGTTGTCGACCATGCGGTCCAGCACCAGGTTGCGGCGTTCGGTCGCCCTCGCCGGGTTCTTCCACGGGTCATTGAAGCTCGGGTTGTTCACCAGACCGGCCAGCAACGCCGCTTGCGGCACCGTGAGCTTCTCGACGGGCGTGTTGAAGTACGCGTTCGCGGCCGCGCCGACGCCGTAGATCTCGCGCGAGAACTCGACGACGTTCAGGTATCCGGTCAGGATCTGCATCTTGTTCAGCTTGGTTTCCAGCTGGATCGCGATCCTGGCTTCCTTCAGCTTCCGGGCGATCGACTGTTCCTGTGCGCGCTTCTGTCCCGGCTTGTCGTCCCGGTAGACGACGTTGATCAGGTAGTTCTTGACGTACTGCTGCGTCAGCGTCGACGCGCCTTGGGTGTCCCCGCCGGTGGTGTTGCTGACCGCGGCGCGCAGCGTTCCCTTCCAGTCCACCCCGTTGTGCTCGTAGAAGCGCTTGTCCTCGACCGAGATCAGCGCCCACTTCATGGCGTCGTTGATCTGGGTCTCGGTGGTGGGGATGCGGAACTGCTTGTACAGCGTCGCGATCTGCTTGCCGGTGTTGTCGGTGACGGTCGTCACCAAGGGCGGCGGGATGTCCGCAAGATCCGAAGATGTCTTGTCGACGGTCTCGCTCGCCTGGTTGGAGATCACGCCCGCGGCGCCCGCCACCGGGAACAGCATTCCCGCGACCAGCACCCCCGCGAGCACACACAGGCCAAGGAGCTTCAGTAGACCGTCCGTTTTGCGCACGCGGACCAGGGTACGCGGATCCCGTTAGCCCACCGTGACGTCACCTCGCTGTCGGTGCGGATCCGGTCACAAAATCGACCCCATTTGGTGACGGCTGGTAATGGGAGGCATCCTAGGGCTTGGCGGGGGGAACCGAGGGCCCCTACAGTCCGTCAACGTCTCACGTATGAAAAAGCCGACAGACGGGTGAGTGCGAGCGGCAGTCGCATTCGACCGAACGGAGGCACCGGCACCGGGGAGGTGTCGGCTGAACCGACGTGAGCACAAGGGAGACACGCTCATGGGGGCAGGAGCGCAGGCTTTTCGTCCCCCCGTGGTGTGTCGAACACCAGGGTAGGGAGCTGGGGGTATGGAGACCAAGCAGTCGAGCTGGCGGGTCAACGCGTCGTGCCGCGACACCGATCCGGACGGTTTGTTCGTCCGGGGTGCCGAGCAGAACCGGGCCAAGGCGGTCTGTCTTGGCTGCCCGGTCAGGACGGAATGTCTCGCCGAAGCGCTCGATGGCCGGATCAACTTCGGCATCTGGGGAGGTATGACCGAACGGGAACGGCGGGCGCTGCTGAGGCGGCGGCCGGACGTGACCAGCTGGGCGGACCTGCTTGAAGCGGCGAAGCGCAGTTTCACCGGGATCGACGAAGAGGAAGACGTACGCGTCCGAGTCTCGTGATCGAGAATCCGTGGAGGACCCCTTCCCTGAGTCCAAGGTTGGGAAGGAGTCCTTCACGGACCTTCAGGACTGCGTAGCGAGTCTTGTGCCGATGTCGCGCAGGCCTCCGAGATCGTGCACGTCACTGGGGAGCGCGGGCACCCGCACCAGCGGGACCTCGGGATGCGCCCGCGTGAACCTGGCGAGCAGCCGTGTCTCTCGTTCGGCCAGCGCGACCCGGTCCGCGTGCAGGCGGAGGACGGCTTCGGCCAGCGGTGCGCCGGTCTCGCCCTTCGCCAGCTGTTCCGCGGCCGCGAGGGCCTCGGGGCCGGTGAGCGGGGCGAGCACCGGATGTGTCCGGTTCGCGACCAGCCCGGCCAGCGGCATGCTCTCTTCCGAAAGCCGCTCCACGAAGTAGGACGCCTCGCGCAGCGCGTCCGGCTCCGGTGCGGCTATTACGAGAAAAGAAGTGCCGCCGGACCGCAGCAGCTCGGAGGTCTTGCGCGCGCGTTCGCGGAAACCGCCGAACATGCTGTCGAAGGCCTGCATGAACGCCGAAGCGTCGGTCAGCAGTTGGCCGCCGATGATCGTCGAGACGGCCTTCGCGAACATCGAGAACCCGGCGTTGACGACCTTGCGCAGACCCCAGCCACCCGCCTTCGCGGGGCCGGTGAGCAGCCGGATCATACGGCCGTCGAGCGCGCTGGAAAGCCGTGTCGGCGCGTCGAGGAAGTCCAGCGCGGACCGGCTCGGCGGCGTGTCGACGATGATCAGGTCCCACTCGTCGGTGGCCGCGAGCTGCCCCAGCTTCTCCATCGCCATGTACTCCTGCGTGCCGGAGAACGACGTGGAAATGGTCTGGTAGAAGGGGTTCTGCAGCAGCTGTTCGGCGCGTTCCGGGCCGGCGTGCACCCGCACCATGTCGTCGAACGTGCGGCGCATGTCGAGCATCATCGCCCAGAGTTCGCCCTTGGGCTCGAACCCTTCGACATGCACCTGTTTCGGGTGATTGCCCAGTTCACGCAGGCCGAGCGCCTGTGCCAGCCGCCGCGCCGGGTCGATGGTGAGCACCACCGTCTGCCGTCCGCGTTCGGCCGCGCGCAACGCCAGCGCCGCCGCGGTGGTCGTCTTGCCGACCCCGCCGGACCCGCAGCAGACGATGACCCGGCTTTCCGGATCGTCGATCAGCTTGTCGATCTCCAGGACGCCCGACATCAGCGCACTCCCTGCTCGGTCAGTGCTTCGGCGAGGTCGTAGAGCGCCGCGACGTCGACGCCGTCGGTCAGGTCCGGCAGCTCCAGGCCCGGCAGGTCCGCTTCGGCCAGCTGCTCGCGGGCGCGTTGCTCGGCCGCGACCCGGACGGCGTGCTCGACGGTCTCTTCGACCAGTGCGTCGAGGGTGCTCTCTGGCAGGTTCAGCCCGGCCGACGCGAGCCCGGCGCGGACGCGGGAGGCATCGACGCGGCCGTCGGCGGCGGCGGTCACCGAGCGCGCGGGCAGCCGCGGTGGGCGGACCCGGTTGACCAGGACCGCGCCGGGACGCAGATCCGCGCCGTCGAGTTCGGCGACCGCTTCGACGGTTTCCCGCACCGGCATCTCTTCGAGCAGCGTCACCAGGTGGATGGCGGTCTCGCCGGAGTGCAGCAGGCGGACGACGCCGTCGGCCTGGCCGCGGATCGGACCGGTCTTGGCGAGGTCGGTGAGTGCCTTGGTGACGTCGAGGAACTTCACGACCCGGCCGGTGGGGGGCGAGTCGACGACGACGGCGTCATAGGTGTGGCGGCCGTCGGATTCGGTCCGGCCGACGCATTCCTTGATCTTCCCGGTGAGCAGGACGTCACGCAGACCCGGCGCGAGGGTGGTCGCGAACTCGATCGCGCCCATCCGCCGCAGCGTCCGCCCGGCGAAACCGAGGTTGTAGAACATCTCGAAGTATTCGAGGAGCGCCGCCTCGACGTCGATGTGCAGCGCGCGCAGTTCGCCGCCGCCTGGAACGGCCGCGATGCGCTGCTCGGCGTACGGCAGCGGCTCGGTGTCGAAGAGCTGGGCGATGCCCTGACGGCCTTCGACCTCGATCAGCAGCACGCGGCGCCCGCCCTTGGCGAGCGCGAGGCCCAGCGAGGCGGCGAGCGTGGTCTTGCCCGTCCCGCCCTTGCCGGTGACGAAATGCAGGCGGGCTCTCGCGAGTTCGTCGGTCCAGCCGGCAAGGGGAGTGCTCACCGGTCCCACCCTAATTGAGTGGTCAGCTCGCCAGCATCATGACGCCGAGCGCAGCCGCGACCACCGCGACGATGGCCCAGGTCAGGGCTCCGGGCAGCACCGTGAGCATCACCACACCGAACAGCAGGAGAGCCACGAAGGCCACCGCGCCGGTGATCGCGACCGTCGCCGAGCTGTCCGTGCGGTCCCGTGCCTTCGCCATCAGGACCAGCACCAGCGGCAACCCGGCCGCGGCGAGCAGGACGGTCGCGACGATGCGCCAGGTCTCCACCCCGGTCAGCCTAGTGGGGGCTGAAGGGGACTTTCCCCGCATGCGACGCGGCGAAGGGAGCTTTCACCGCGTCCCATGCGGGGAAAGTCCCCTTCAGCTTCCGATCGGGGTCGCGGGCACGCACGGGACGGGTTTCGCGTGCGCCGGGTCGAGCGCGTTGAGGACATGCCCGGCGGCGTTGCGGTCGGCGGCGACCCCGGCGTGCTCGGCCAGATCCAGCAGGCAGCCGTCCTGCAGGACGATGTTCTTCACGTTCGATCCCTTCCCGAGCCCGCTCGTGTACGGGACGACGGCTTCGTCGTAGCGGGTCAGGATGTTCGTGTACGTCACGCCAGGCTGGAAGATGCCGTTGCCGGCGCGCAGGTTCGTGAGGAACTCCGAACCGCGCAGGAACTGGCGGCACGATCCGCACACCGGGTCGAGGATGCCGTTGAAGCCGGGGCTGAGGCCCAGCGCGCCCGCGAGTGCGTACAGATGTGAGGCGCCGAACAGTGTCGTGCCGTCCCACAGCGGGGTCAGGCTGACGTACTTGTCCACTTTGGACGCACCGCCGAGGAACTTCACGTAATAAGAAGGCATCAGCGTGCCCTCGGAATGCCCGAGGATGTCCACCTTGGACGCGCCGGTCGCGCCGAGCACCTTGTCGACGAACGCCGACAGCTCTTTCGCGCTCTGTTCCATCGGCAGGAGCCCGCCCGGCTGGTAGAGCGGCAGCGGTTTCCCCGGGACGCCATAGGTCAGGGAGAAGACGCAGTACCCGTTGTTCTTGAGCAGCGGGCCGAACGTCTGCCAGTTCACCGTCTGGTTGGCGCCGAGACCGTGCGCCAGCACCACGGGGTTCGGGTGGGCGGTACTCGGACGGCAGTCGAAATCGTTCGATCCGGGCGGCGGGCCGCCGGGAGTCGCCGCCTGCGCGGGCAGGGCGGCGGCGAGTGTCCACGGAACGGGAAGTTTCTGGGCGGCGTTCGCCGGTGCAGCGCAGCTCAGGGCAAGTACCGCGGCCAGGAAGGCGGCGGAAAGGGACCTCGTTGTCCGCATGTCAGCGTCCTATCTACTCACGAGTAGGTGTGAAGTGAACCACATCGGCGGGAAATCGGCGAACGGCTCGCGACAGGGTTTTCCGCATGTGTGTCGGGCAGGGTTGCCGGTTTGACTACGCTCCCGGACATGAGCGCCACCAAGTGGGAGTACGCGACCGTCCCCCTGTTGATCCACGCCACCAAGCAGATCCTCGACCAGTGGGGCGAGGACGGCTGGGAGCTCGTCACCGTGCTCCCGAACCCGACCGGCGAGCAGCACGTCGCCTACCTCAAACGAGTCAAGAACTAGGGGATTGAAGCCATGACCTGGAGCGATCGACTCGCCGAGCTCGGTATCGAACTGCCCGGCGTCGCCGCCCCGCTGGCGGCTTACGTGCCCGCCGTCCGCACCGGCTCGTACGTCTACACGTCCGGGCAGCTGCCCTTCGTCAAGGGTGAGCTCGAAGCGACCGGCAAGGTCGGCGCCGAGGTCAGCCCCGAAGAAGCGAAGCAGTACGCGCGGACTTCGATCCTCAACGCGCTCGCAGCGGTCGACTCGGTTGTCGGGATCGACAGCGTCGTGCGGGTGGTCAAGGTCGTCGGGTTCGTGGCGTCCGCGGAGGGCTTCACCGGTCAGCCCGCGGTGATCAACGGGGCGTCCGAGCTGCTCGGCGAGATCTTCGGCGAGGCGGGGATCCACGCCCGCTCGGCCGTCGGGGTCGCCGAGCTGCCGATCGGGGCGCCGGTCGAGATCGAATTGATCGTGGAGGTGAAGTGATGGACCCGGACATCGAGAAGTCCTCGCACGAGCTGCTGCTCCGGCTGGCCGGGCGGCTGCCGGACCAGCTTTTGTGGCGGTTCCGCGACTGGCTGGGCGAGGGCGCGATGGGCACGCTCGCGCGAACCCTGCCCAGGTCTTTGCTTAAGCACAGGATCGATCTGGACCAAACCGAGTATCGCCTGCTAGTCGCCGGGCTTATTCCTCACGGGGCCGACTGGCATCAGGTGAGTTCCACCCTGGGGGTAGACGACGTCACCGAGACCAGGTACACATTCACGCAGAGTGCGCCCGAATGGGTGAACTCCGTCGACTCTGTGTCCGTATTGATCCACGCGACGTTGCGGGGCCGGCCGGATGTGGGTGAAGTGCGGCAAAGCTGGCGACACCTCGGTGTGGTCGGTGAGGGTGGGGCGAAACGAGTCCTCCTGGTCACGGCGCTCAACGGGCTGCCGAGGCTGACCGGCGAACTGCAGCGCGTCCTGCGCGTGCTGGGTGACGAGGAGCCCGGCGTCGAGGTTCTCCCGCCGAGCATCGACCTCACCGGCTATCACCGTGTCGCGCTCGCCAACTCCGAGCTGGTCTGTGTGGGCGCGGTGGACACCGGAAGTCGGCTGGTCGCCGCTTAACGCTCGCACCACCAGGCGAGCCGGGAGGGAGCAGAGCAATGGTGGAGGTCCACGACGGCCCGCCCATGGACGGGTTCTCGGTGCCCCTGCGCCTGCATAACCTGTTACTGGCCCTGGCGGGTCGAATCGACGACAGTGCTTTGACCGAAGCGCGTGAGCTGATCGCGCGCGCGCACATCGACGAAGCGGTGGAGCTCACCACCGGCACCCTGATCGCGGGGAAGATCCCGGTGAGCTCGTCCGAACAGCGTGAACTCGCGCTCGTCCTCGAGATGAGCCGGTCCGACGCCACCCTGGCGAACGACCTGCTCGTGGAAGAGGACGAGTCGGTGCTCACCCACCGGTTCACCGGGGAGAACCAGCCCGAATTCGGCCTCGCCGAGGCGCTCGACCGCACCCTCCAGGTGCTGCCGGACGTCCGTTCGGTGCACGCGGTGTGGCGGAACACGCCCGCCGGCAGCGTGCCAGGCTCGTTGCCGCAGCGGGTCGTCCTGGTCGAGATCGGCCCGGAGGGCAACCCGCCCGCGGTCGCGTTCCGCGTGGACACCGCGCTTCGCCGGGCGGGCATCCGCTCGGTCGTCGAGGTCGCGGGACCCGGTGTCGCACGGTCCGCGTACCACCAGGCCGCGTCGTCGGCCGCGAGTCCTGTCTGGGTAACCGGGAGTACCCATTCCAGTGACTTTCGGTCCGAGCCGGTGACCCCGCCGCCCGCTCTCGCTCCGGCTCCCGAGCCGGTCAAGGAGCAGCCGAGCAGGCACGGCCTGCGGCCGGTGGGCAGCGGCGGCCACGAACCGATCGAGTCGATCGCACCGGTGGTGCCGATCGTGCAGCAGGTATCCGCACCGGCGCCATCGGCGCCGTCTCCGGAGCAGTCGCCGCCACGCAAGTCACGGGCGGAGACCCGCGCCGAGCGCACGGCGGACCTGACCCCGGCCGAAGTGGCGCAGCTACGTCAGGCGCTCAAGGAGGACCCCGAAAAGGGTCGCGAGATCGCCTCGGGCAAGCCGAGCATGCACGAGGTCGTCGAGCTGCCCGCTCTCGACCTCGACGACCCCAGCCTGAGCGAGCGTGACCGTGCGCTCCTGCGCGAGCTGCACGCCGAGCTCGCCGAACGGGAGCGCGCCGAAGCGGCGAAGATCCGGCTGAACGGTGCTTCGCGCAGCAGTGGCTCTAGCTGGTCTTCGTAAGCCCTACGCGTTTCGTCCTCTAGTTGCGGTGGTTGCACGCGCAACTATCGCAACTAGAGGACGAAACGCGATGTTAGGTTGCGGGTGTGGCTGAAGAACTGACATTCGACATCCCGGTGGGGGCCGGGGTGGGCACCCGCGCCAACGCCGACGGCGAGCCGGTGACGCCCAAGGACGCGGCGACCGTGATCCTCCTCCGCGACGGCTCCGACGGCGTCGAGGTCTTCCTGCAGCACCGGGTCAAGGGCATGCCGTTCGCGGGCGGGATGACCGTGTTCCCCGGCGGCGGGGTGGACTCGCGTGACGTCGACACCTCGGTGAGTTGGGCCGGCCCGAAACCGGCTTGGTGGGCGGAGCGCTTCGGGTGCGGGGAATCGCTGGCCCGCGCCCTGGTGTGCGCGGCCGTGCGGGAGACGTTCGAGGAGTCGGGCGTGCTGCTCGCGAGCCTCGGGGACACCGTCGTCACCGACACGACGCCGTACCACGACGCTCGCGAAAAGCTGGTCTCCCGCGAACTCTCGCTCGCCGCGTTCCTCGAAGCGAACGGCCTGACACTGCGCGCGGATCTCTTGCGGCCGTGGGCGAACTGGGTCACCCCGCCCCAGGAACCGCGCCGCTACGACACCTGCTTCTTCGTCGCCGTTCTGCCCAAGGGGCAGCAGGCGGACAGCGCCACCTCCGAAGCCGTCAGCTCCGGTTGGCAGCGGCCGGAGGAAGCCATCGCCGACGCCAAGGAAGGGCGCCGCATGCTCATGCCACCGACCTGGATCACGCTCGCGGAGCTGGGCGCTTTCGACATGGCGGCCGCGGCTCAGGCCGTCGAGCGCGAGATCGTGAAGATCATGCCGACGCTGGTGCGTGACGGCGACAAGGTCCGCGTCGTGCTGGACCCGGCGTGAACGCCCCCGCGTACGGCGTGCTGCGCCGCGTCACGCCGACGGCTTCCGTGCTACTGGAACACAATCCGTCGTCGATGACGTTGGAAGGCACCAATTCCTGGGTGCTGCGCGGATCCGATGCGACCGGTTCCGTTGTCGTCGACCCCGGTCACGAGGACATCGAACATTTGACACTGCTGGCGGAAACCGGCGCCGTCGAGCTGATCGTCCTGACCCACCATCACCCCGACCACGCGGAGGGCGCGCCCTGGTTCGCCGAGCGCGTCGGCGCTCCGGTGCGGGCCTTCGACGAGTCGCTGTGCATCGGCGGTAAGTCCCTTGTGGACGGTGAAGTGATCGAGGCGGGCGGCGTGGAGATCTCCGTGCTGCACACGCCAGGGCACACCGGCGACTCGATCTGCCTGGTGTCCGACGGGCAGATCCTGACCGGCGACACCATTCTCGGCCGCGGGACGACCGTGCTGCACGACCTCGGCGATTACCTGCGCTCCCTGCGGAAGCTCATCGAGCTGCCCGCCGGGACCGTCGGCCTGCCGGGACACGGCCCCGAACTGCCCGACCTGGCCGCGACCGCGCGCGAATACCTGGCGCACCGGGAAGAACGGCTCGATCAGGTGCGTTCGGCACTGAAGACCCTCGGCGCGGACGCCACCCCGCGCCAGGTGGTCGAGGTCGTCTACGCCGACGTCGACAAGGCTTTGTGGACGCCCGCCGAGTGGAGTGTGCGGGCGCAGTTGGACTACCTGAGGTCGGAGGACGGCGAATGAGTGACGTCGAGGTCGAGTTCTACTGGCGCCCTGGATGCGGGTTCTGCGCGGCGCTGGAACGGCCGTTGTCGAAGAGCGGGTTCAAGGTGAAGGCGGTCAACATCTGGGAGGACCCGGACGCGGCCGCGCGCGTGCGCTCGGTGGCGAACGGAAACGAGGTCGTGCCGACAGTCTTCGTGGGCTCGAAGGCAATGGTGAACCCTTCGTTCGCGGAGGTCGAGGCCGCGGTGAAGGACGCTTCGGCCTGAGTTGCGGCCGGTGTTGGCGCGCGTGCGGGCTCCGCGCCGGGCGGGAGTCGCGAAAGCCACTTTCGCGACGTCTGATGTCCCCAAAGTGGCTTTCGGGACACCTTCCTCGGTAAGACATTTATGGGACGGTCGAGAGGGTGTCAGGTCTCGTAGACGGGTCCGCTCCGGCCGCCCTGACCACCCACGAGGCCGGTTCAGCGCGGCAGCATCGGCATCACGTAGTAGGTCAGGTCCACATCGCCCGGCTCCACCGCGCGGATGACGCAGGCCCGCATCCCGGGTTGGATGCCGAGCCGCACCCGCTCTCCGGCGAACCCCTGCAGCGCGTCCAAGAGGTACCGCGCCTGGAACGAGGGCGACGTCCGGCCGCCGGAAACCTCGGCCTTCAGAGTCTCTTCGGCCTCGCCGGTGTCCTGCTTGGAACTGGCCAGCCGCAGGTGCGAGTCGCCGACCTCCAGTGTCAGCACCCGGCGCTCGTCCGCGTAGACACCGACCCGGCGCACAGCGGCGGCCAGCGCGTCGGCGGCGACCTCGACCGTGGTGTCCACAGTGGACGACTCGATCAGCTTCTCCGACAGGAATCCCGCGTCGAGCACGGCGGTGGTGACGGTGACCCCGGCCCAGCTCAACCCGAACCGGGTGCCGTCGCCGTGCAGGCCGACGGTGCCACGCGCCTGCTTCGCCGTCTCGGCCAGGAGACCCGCCGGGACCAGCGCGTCGATCGGTTCGCCCTCGCAGCGCAGCGGCAGGGTGGCCACGGCCATCCGGTACCGGTCGGACGCGGTCAGCCGCAGCTCACGGCTGAAGCTCTGCACTCGGACGCCGGTGAACATCGGCAGCGCGTCGTCCTTGGCCGCCGTGCCCGCGACGGTGCGCAACGCCGTCACCAGCGCGGCACCGTCCACTTCGGACACCTTGGGTGGCATTTCCGAGAGCTGTAGTTCACGGCTCAGCAACGGCAGCGCGAACCGGCCGCCTTCGACTCGCACGGCCAGCCTCGAACCCTCGACGACCAGGCGCACCAGATCGTCGTCGAGCATGCGCAGCGTCTCCGCGAGCGGCCCCGCCGGGACCATGACCTCGCCGTCGGTGTGGACGACGGCGTCGCTGGTCAGGCGGACCGCTCGTTCGCTGTCGTTGCCGCCGACGGTCAGGCCGTCCCGCCCGGCGCGCAGAAGCAGACCGGAGCGGGCCGAGAGCAACCGTGCGGCGGCGGAAACGGCGGACGAGAGGGAGCGGGTGGCGGCAGTCAGGTCCATGCCCGCAAGTTAGCGGGCGGCACCGACAAGTTCGGAGGCTTCGGCGACGGTTCCGGACGGCTGGGGGCGGAAGGTGCCGCGTAGCAGCCAGACCACCGCGGCGAGCGCGAAACCGACGGCGCCGGCGGCGAGGAACGCCGCTTCGTGCCCCGCGTGCTCGACGAGGTAGCCGCTGATCGACTGTCCGAACGCCAGGCCGAGGGTCACCGCGGTGAGCACCCAGCCGAACGCCTCGGCCGCCGTGCCCTCCGGCGCGGCGATCTCGATGGCCGCCGAGTGTGTCGTCGACTGCGGCGTGATGAGCGCACCCGCGGCGAGCATGGCGAGCGCGAGGCCCCAGAGCGACCCCGGCAGCGCGAGCAGCGCCACCAGTGCGCCGAATCCGGCGAGCAGCACCGGCAGCCGCAGGCCCATCTGCCGCGGCCACGGGCGCAGGCTGTACGCGACGCCGAACGCGACCGAACTGACCGACCAAGCCGAAAGCAGCAGCCCGCCGATCGAGGTGTTCCCGGCCTCGGCGGCGGCGGCCGGGACGGCGACCTCGACGAATCCGATCACGGCGCCGAAGCCCAGCGCGGCGAGCGCGAGTGTGCGCATCCCGGGACTGGCCAGCGCGCCGAGCAGTTTGCCGCCCGACGACGGAGCCGGTCCCCAGGACCGCACGGTCGGGCTCAGTGCGAACAGCACCGCACCCGCGATCATGGTCACCGCGCCGATCACGATGCCGGTGCCCGCCCACGGTGCGGCGATCAGCAGCCCGGCGAACCCCGGACCGAGGATGAAGAAGACCTCCATGCTGATGGCTTCGTACGAGAACGCGGCGTTCCGTGTCGGCCCGGCGGGCAGGAGCCGTGTCCACAGCGCTCGCGAGGCCGAGCCGACCATCGGCTCGGTGATCCCGGTGCCGAAGGCGAGGAGGACCAGCACGAGCGTCGGCGCGTGCGCCTCGATCGCGAACACCAGCGTGGTCATCGCCAGCGCGAAGAGCACCGTGGTCGTCAGCAGCGGCCGAGTCGGCCCGAAGCGGTCGATGAGCCGTCCCTGCACGACCGCGCCGACGGAGACGCCGACCAGCGACCCGGCCGACACCAGTCCGGCCGAGGCGAAGGAGCCCGTCTCACGCTGGACGTAGAGCAGCGCGGAAATCCCGATCATGGCGATCGGCAGGCGGGCGAGCAAGGACGCGATGACCGCCCCGCGGGATCCGGGCGCGGTCAGCGCGGCCCGGTAGTCGGCGAGGGAGGTGCGGTGGCTCTCGGCGGAAGCGGACACAGACTGGGACACGCGTACCAGTATGAACTACTTTGGTACGGAAGTACCAGATCTGCGGCGGTAAGTTTGGTCACCGCCGAATTCGGGTACCACGCCGATTGAAGCGCCCTGGTTCATCACGATCGAGTAACAGTCGGCCCATTCTGGGTCATTCGGGGCAACAAATCGACGCAGATGGCGTCCTTGAGAGTGAAAGAACTTGAGTTCACGGCCGGCGGCCGTGGATGGTTGTACGACAACACAGGAACTCCCAGCTCCCTCCGGTGTACGGGTCGGGGCCTTGTTTCCGGAGGGCGGGGAGCGCGGATCGTCGGGGGATGGCCCGCGCACAGCGAAGAGCCGGTGCGCCACGTCGGGGGTGGCGCCCGGCTCTTCGTTGTCTCTCCCGCGAGTAGTCCTCTACTTGCGGTACTTGAACGCACAACTGCCGCAAGTAGAGGACTACTCGCGGCAGTTGCGGGGTACCGTCAGTTACCTACCGGGCGCGGCGGGCCAGGCGCTCCGGGTCCAGGATCAGGACGCTCTTGCCCTCGAGCCGCAGCCAGCCACGGTGCGCGAAGTCGGCGAGAGCCTTGTTGACGGTCTCGCGCGAAGCGCCGACGTACTGGGCGATCTCTTCCTGCGTCAGGTCGTGCGTGACCCGCAGCAGACCGGCTTCCTGGCTGCCGAACCGCTGCGCGAGCTGGAGCAGCGCCCTGGCGACACGGCCGGGGACGTCGGTGAAGATCAGCTCGGCGACCATGTTGTTCGTCCGGCGCAGCCTACGGGCGACCACGCGCAGTAACTGCTCGGCGATCTCCGGGCGGGTGGAGATCCACTGCCGCAGCGCCGGGCGGTCCATCGTCACCGCGCGGACCTCGGTGACGGTCGTCGCGCTGGACGTCCGCGGGCCGGGGTCGAAAATGGACAGCTCGCCGAACATGTCGGACGGGCCGAAGATGCCCAGCAGGTTCTCGCGGCCGTCCGGTGACTTGCGGCCGATCTTCACCTTGCCGGACTGGATGATGTAAAGCTTGTCGCCGGGTTCACCCTCGTTGAAGATGACATGCCCGCGAGGGAACTCCACGGATTCCAAGGTCTGTGCCAGCGCCTCGGCGGCTGCCGGCTCAACACCCTGGAAAATGCCCGCTCGGGCCAGGGTTTCGTCCACCTCGGGTGCCTCCTCATCGAGATACGACGTCGATCCCCCACTGCCGGGGACCGTGTCGCCGCTCACTTGTGCGTCAGTCTAGGTCGTGCGCGCGAGATCGCTCGTCGGCACGCCGCAGGCGCGTCCGTGCCGGGAATGATCTCGCTCGAACGTGGAGCCTAACTCCGCACGCGTCGCGCGCGTAGCCTGGCCGCCTTCCCGCCCAGCCTGCGCAGCCGGAACAGCTCGAGCGCGCGCCCGATTCCGTGCCCGTAAAGTGCCCGGACCTCGTTGGGCTGCGCCTGCTCGAGGAACTCCTCGACTTCGTTCTCCTGCACCGCGACGTGCTTGAGCCTGGTCTCCACGCGTTCCATGAACAGCGCGAAGAACATGATCACCAAGGGAACGAGGATGACGAACCAGACGGTCATGCGCCCTGCCCCGGGAATTCCGAAAAATTGTGCATTACTCCAGATCCTCGCTCATGGCGTCCTCGATCGAAGCGCCGAGGTGGTGCTCTGGCGTGTCGGCCGTCGACCGGCGGGTGCTCCCCACTGGCTCGTCCGATGGCGCCCGTAGGCTATCGGGGTGCCCCCTGCCCTCACCAATGCCCCCCGTGCGGGGGGTAAAGGTGAAAGCCGGCTCGCGTTGGTGAGACGCGCCAGGCGGATGAAGCGTTGCCTCGACGACGAGTTCCCGGACGCGCACTGCGAGCTTGACTTCACCACTCCGCTCGAACTGCTGGTCGCGGTCGTGCTGTCGGCACAGACCACCGACGTCCGCGTGAACCAGGTCACGCCCGCGCTGTTCGCGCGCTATCGAAGTGCCGCCGACTACGCCGGTGCCGATCGCGCCGAACTCGAGGAGTACCTCCGGTCGACGGGGTTCTTCCGCGCCAAGGCGAACTCGGTGCTGGGGCTGGGCGCCGCGCTGGTGGAGCGCTTTGACGGTGAAGTCCCCGGTAAGCTGAAGGACCTCGTCACGCTGCCCGGTGTCGGCCGCAAGACGGCCAACGTCGTGCTCGGTGACGCCTTCGGGGTGCCAGGGATCACCGTCGACACCCATTTCGGCCGCCTGGTCCGCCGCTGGGGCTGGACCGAGGAGGAAGACCCGGTCAAGGTCGAGCACGCCGTCGGCGAGCTGATCCCGCGCAAGGAGTGGACGCTCCTCTCGCACCGGACGATCTTCCACGGCCGCCGCGTCTGTCACGCCCGCAAACCCGCCTGTGGCGCCTGTCCGCTGGCCAAGATGTGCCCCTCGTACGGAGCCGGCCCGACAGGGTTCGAAGAAGCCGCGAAGCTGGTCAAGGGCGAGGAACGTGAGCACATCCTGGATCTGGCGGCGCGCCGGTGACCAGGGTCACCAAATTGGCGCTCGGCGCCGCCGTGCTGGTGGTGGCTTTGCTCGTCGCGTTGCTCACGGCCCGTGACGACCGGGCGCAGGTCAAGACGTCGGGGGATCTCACGGCCGCCCGCGCGAAGGCCGCGCTCACCGCGTGTCCGCCGCCCGGGCCGGGTGAGGTGGCGAAGCTGCGCGGGGTCGATGTCGAATGCCTCGGTGATGGCTCCCGGGTCGACCTCGCCAGGGTGCTTTCCGGCGGTCCCGTGCTGGTCAACCTGTGGGCTTCGTGGTGCCAGCCGTGCCGTGCCGAACTGCCGCTGCTCCAGGAGTACGCCGCGCAGGCCGGTGCCGCTCGGGTACTCCTCGCCCAGGTCGCGAGTTCCGGGGCCGACGGGCTGGCGATGCTGGCCGAACTGGGCGTCCGGCTGCCGTCCGTGTTCGACGGTGACGGACAGTCGGGGCCCGTGCGGATGGCACTGAAGGTCCCTCCATCCCTTCCCGCGACGTACCTGGTCACGGGGGGCGGAGACGTCCGGCTCATCGAGAACCCACGCGTTTTCCTGAACACTGAGCAGGTGCGCGCCGCTGTGGAAGGGACACCATGACCGGCCCCCTCGTGGACACCGATGCCGTGCCCGCCTGGTTGCAACCGCTGGTCAAGATCAGCGGAGACGTCGGCGCGGACACCTTCAGCCGGTTCAGCGTCCCGCCGGACGCCAGCTACCGGCCGGCGTCCGTCCTGATGCTCTTCGGCGAGGGCCCGCGGGGGCCGGACGTCCTGCTCCAGCGCCGCGCCGACACCCTCGGCTCGCACGCCGGTCAGGTCTCCTTCCCCGGCGGGGGCGCCGAGCCCGGGGACGACGGGCCGGTCGGCACCGCGCTGCGCGAGGCGGAGGAGGAGACCGGCGTCGTGCCTTCCGGCGTGCTGCCGCTGGCGGTCTTCCCCGAACTGTTCGTGCCGGTGTCCGGGTTCGCCGTGACGCCCGTGCTCGCCTACTGGCGGACGCCGTCCCCGGTGCACGCGGTCGATCCCGGCGAGACGGCGGCGGTGGCCAGGGTGCCAATCGCCGAACTCACCGACCCGGCCAACCGGTTCCAAGTCGAGCGCGAGGGCTTCGGCTGGAAGGGGCCGGCGTTCGACGTCGGCGGTCTGTTCGTCTGGGGCTTCACGGGCGGCCTGCTGGCGATGACGCTGTCGCTCGGCGGCTGGGAACGCGACTGGGACCACGGCGACGTCCGAGAGCTTGACGTAGCGTTGGCCGAACATCAGGCGCGGGTCGACGGGCGGCAAGTGCCGGAGAAGGAGTAGGCGCCGGTGAACTGGGTTGACGTACTGGTGATCCTGCTCGCGCTCCTGGCGGGCGTGTCCGGCGCGTTCCAGGGGGTGATCATCGCCCTGCCTTCGCTGGTCGGGGTGGTGCTGGGCGCGCTAGCGGGGATCAAGATCGCGCCGCTGGTCGTCGAACTCTTCGAGCATCCGGCGGCGAAGGTCGCCTTCGCGGTGGCGACCGTGGTGTTCCTGGTCGCGCTCGGCGAGACCCTCGGTGTCTGGACCGGGCGGAAGCTGCGGCAGAAAATCAATCCGGACAAGCTTTCCGGTGTCGACAAGACACTCGGCGCGGTGGTGCAGGCCGCCGTCGTGTTCGTGGTCGCGTGGCTGATCGCGACGCCGCTCACGGCGGTATCGGGAGTGCCGGGGCTGGCGAAGTCGATCAACAGCTCGGTCGTGCTCGGCGGCGTCAACGACGTCATGCCGGAGGCGGCCCAGGGCTTCCCGAGCGAACTGCGGAAACTGCTCGACGCGTCCGGCTTCCCGTCCATTGTGGACCCCTTCCAGAAGCCGAACGTCCAGGACACCAGCCCGCCGGACACCGCGCTGCAGGCGAAGCAGATCGTCAAGCAGGTGCACGGCAGCGTGGTGAAGATCCGCGGCAACGCGACCTCGTGCTCACGGGCGCTGGAAGGCAGCGGTTTCGTCATCGCACCGCAGCGGGTGATGACGAACGCGCACGTCGTCGCGGGCACCGACGAGGTCGCCATCGAGTCGACTTTGGGCAAGTTCGCGGCCCGCGTCGTCTATTTCGACCCGGAGGCCGACGTCGCCGTGCTCGCGGTGCCACGGCTGCAGGCGCCGGTGCTCCCCTTCAAACAGCAGGTCGCGCGGGCCGGCGACGACGCGATCGTGCTCGGCTACCCGCTCGACGGCCCGTACACCGCGACGTCCGCCAGGGTGCGCGGCCGGATCAACCTGCGGGGGCCGGACATCTACGAGTCCAACACCGTGCAGCGGGACGTGTTCACCGTGCGCGGGCAGGTCCGCAGCGGCAATTCGGGCGGGCCGATGATCAACCCCGACGGCGAGGTCATCGGGGTCGTCTTCGGCGCGGCCGTCGAGGATCCCGAGACCGGCTTCACGCTGACGTCGGAGCAGGTGCGGCCGGTGGTGGACACGGCTTCGTCGCTGAGCGCGAACACGTCGACCGGGCCCTGCGCGAGCTAGCCCTTTCGCAGCCTTCCCGCGTGAGATGAACGGAGCTTGAGTTTCCCCTTCAGCTCTCCGCGCCCCGAGGGTGCGAAACGTGCCATGAACGGTCCGTTACTTGCAAAATTTGCAAGTAACGGACCGTTCATGGCACGCGCGAGGGGGATCAGCGGTCCGGTGAGAGGCCCTGCCGCCAAGAAGCCACGGTCTCCTCGACGTCCAAAGGCCGCGCCCGCAGCACCGGCCCGCCCGCCGGGCGCCGGTGCTCGGTACGGATCCGTTCGTTCAGGTCCTCGACGATCTCTCGCACCCGTGCCTCCCGGCGTACGCGGGCGAGCGTGTCCGGCAGGTCGTCGAGTTCCTTGGCGATCGTCAAGGACGGCGGCAGCAGCGCGGAAACGTCGTGTCCTTCGTCGCGGACCTTGTTCACCACCCAGGCCAGCGCGGTGTCCTTGCCGTCGGTCTTCGGCAGCGGTTTCCCCGCGCCGGGCAGGTCATCGAAGTCGCCCTTCGCCTGTGCGGCACGGATCTGCCGGTCCACCCAGGACTCGAACGACACGCCCGTCGGTTTGCGCTCGGTCATGTTTCCAAGATACGGAGGAAGTCCACCAACGCGCCCGAAGTGCGCTCCGGGGCCTCCAGATGCGGGAAGTGCCCGATGCCGGGCCAGCGTTCGAGTCGCGCGTCCGGGGCCCAACGGCGCGACGCGGCGGCGGTGTCCGGCAGGACGCACCGGTCGTCCTCACCGTGCAGTTGCAGCACTCGGGCGGCGTAGCGGCCTCGCAATGCTTCGCTGAACCGGCGACCTTCGCCGCGGAACTGCGCGCGGAACGCCCATCGGTAGTACTCGAGCGCGCTGTGCGGAACTCCCGGCACGAGCATCGCCTGCCGGAACGTCCGCACGGTTTCGGCGAAATCCGGCGTACCCGTCCATTGTGGACCGGACCAGGTGCGGAACAGCTCCTCGACGGCGAGCGCGTCGTCCTTGACCAGCCATTTCTCCGGCGTCATCGGCAGCTGGAAGCGGAACAGATGTCCTGAAGCACGCAGCTGCCCCGGTCGCCGGACGGCCCGGCGCAACGCCAGCGGATGCGCGCCGCCCAGCACGCTGACCGAGGAGACCAGCCGGGGGTGCAGTGCGCCCACCGTCCACGCGAGCATGCCGCCCCAGGCATGTCCGACGAGGTGGGCCTTGCGGACGCCGAGCGACTTGATCAGCCCGCCGACGTCGCCCGCGAGCGTCCAGGCGTCGTAGCCGCGCGGGGGCTTGTCCGAATCCCCGTACCCGCGCAGATCCACCGCGACCGCGCGGAAACCGGCGGCGGCGAGCGCGGTCAGCTGGTGATGCCAGGTCCACCAGAACTCGGCGAACCCGTGCAGAAGCAGGACCACCGGTCCTTCGCCGAGTTCGGCGACGTGCAGCCGGATGCCGTTCGCCGAGACGTCACGATGGGTCCACGGACCGTCGATCCGGACGATCGACGGATCCGGTGTCGCCCGCACCGCTCGAAGACTCAGTCTTGGTCTTCGTCGCCGTGCCGCGACTTGAACGCGGCGGCGGTGTCCTTGAAGCTGTTGATCGTGCGTTCCGGCGCCCTGATCTTCTTCACCTTGCGGTAGCCGAGGAAGCCCGCGACCGCGGTCGAGACGAGCATCAGCCCGAACACGATCAGGAACGCCGCCCAGCGCTGCAGGAACTCCGACAACAGTTCGCCGAGGAAGAAAAAGAAGAAGAACGAGCTGTACAGCCCGATGACCAGCGCGACCAGGAAGAAGATGGCGCCCTTTACGCCCTTCTTCGCCTCCGCGACGACCTCGGACTTCGCCAGTTCGACCTCGGCGCGGATCAGCGTCGAAACGTGCTGTGTGGCATCGCCGACGAGCTTCCCGAGGGACTGCTCGCTCGCTACCACGTCGTCATCGCTCGACAGGGGGAGGTAGGGCACGGCCCCCACGCCGTCGGGGCCGGTGCGTTCGTGCTTGGGGCTGCTCACACCGGTCATCGTGCCACGTGCCCTCATCCAGGGCGCGACGGACCGCCGAGTGTCGCGTGCTCAGTGTCCTTCGGCGAGCCCGCGACCGCGATCGCGTCGCCAGGCGCGGCCGGGTATCGCCACTCTGAGTAGCGATTATGGGCGCCTTGCCGCCGGGATAGCGGGGCCTTCGGCCGACCGGGTTAATCCTCCCGCGCGTGCACGCGGCTGCGGTGCACGAGCATCGCGGCGGCCGAAAGCGAGGCGATGGCCGACGCGATCAGCACCGCCGCCTTCGCCGATTCGACGGAATCCCCGTCGAGCGCGAGATCCGCGATCAGCAGGCTCACGGTGAACCCGACGCCGCCGAGCATCGACAGCGCGCCGATGTCCCGCCAGCCCATGCCCCTGGGTTTCTCCGCGAGCTTGAACTTCACCGCGAGCAGGCTGGCGCCGAAAATCCCGATCAGCTTCCCGCCGACCAGCCCGACCAGCACGGCCAGCGGCAACGCCGTGGTGAACACCGCGCCGAGCGATTCGCCGTCGACCTTGATCCCGGCCGCGAACAGCGCGAACAACGGCACCGCGACCGCGGCCGACCACGGCTGCACCCGGTGTTCGAGCCGGATCGCCGGTGCGTGCTCCTCGCCTTCGTCGGCGCGGACGCGGGTGAGCAGGCCGAGCGCGACGCCGGCGATGGTGGCGTGGACGCCCGCCGAGTGCACCGCGACCCAGGTGATCAAGGCCAGCGGCACGTAGATCCAGGCGCTGCGGACGCGGCGGTGCTGCAGGTAGGCGTAGAGCGCGAGGGCGACGACGGCGACACCCGCGGCGACGAGGTCGAACTTCGCGGTGAACAGGATCGCGATGATGAGGATCGCGCCGAGGTCGTCGACCACCGCCAGTGACAGCAGGAAGACCCGGGCGCTGCTGGGCAGGTTCGACGCGGTCAGGGCGAGGACACCGAGCGCGAACGCGATGTCCGTGGCGACCGGGACGGCCCACGCGCGTTCGATGCCCGGCGCCCCCCAGCCGACGGCGAGCGCGACCAGTGCGGGGACGACCATGCCGCCGATCGCGGCCACCACGGGCAGGATCGCCTGTTTGAACCGCGAGAGTTCACCGACCACGAGTTCGCGTTTGAGTTCGAGTCCCGCGACGAAGAAGAACAACGCGAGCAGGCCGTCCTTGGCCCAGTCGCCGAGCGTCAGGTCGAGGTGGAGGAATTCGGGCCCGAGCCGGAAATCGCGGATCGCGCGGTAAATGTCGTCGATGGGTGAATTCGCCCAAAGCAAGGCGATGGCGGTGGCCCCGAGCAGGATCAACCCGCCGGTGGTCTCGGTGCGGAGATAGCGGGCGAAGTCAGCGACGACGGCCTTCGCGGGACGGTTGGGGCCGGTGGTCACGGCGTCCTCCGGAGTTAGGCAACACGAATACTGTTGCCGACCAGACTTCCCGGCGCACCTTGACACGATTTTAATGCTTCGAGCTGCGGAAATCTCACGTTCATGATGGTTGCCACAAGCTCATCGCCGACGTCGGGTTCCAGTCCACATGCTGGACTTCTAGCATGTGGACTGGAAACCGACAACGATGTCTTCGATAAGGACGGCATGGTGAGTACCTCTACCGAGGTCCAGCAAGACACGAGGTTCTTCGGGCACCCACGAGGGTTGGCGAACCTCTTCGGCGTCGAGATGTGGGAGCGATTCTCGTACTACGGGATGCTCGGCATCCTCCCCATCTATCTCTACTACGAAGTCAGTCAGGGCGGCCTGGCGCTGCCGAAGGCCTCCGCGCTCGGCATCGTCGGCGCGTACGGCGGCATGGTCTACCTGTCGGCCGTGATCGGCGCCTGGGTCGCGGACCGCGTACTGGGCTCCGAACGGACGCTGTTCTACAGCGCGATTTTGATCATGATCGGTCACGTCAGCCTCGCCGTGCTGCCGGGCCTGGCGGGTATCGGCGTCGGCCTCGTATGCGTGGCCGTCGGCAGTGGCGGGCTGAAGTCCAACGCCACGGCCATCGTCGGGACGCTGTACGCGGAAGGCGACGAGCGTCGCGACGGCGGTTTCACGATCTTCTACATGGGCGTGAACATCGGTGGCTTCGTCGGCCCGCTGCTGACCGGGCTCGCGCAGAGCGAGATCGGCTTCCACGTCGGTTTCGGGCTCGCCGCGGTCGGCATGGCGCTCGGCCTGATCCAGTACACGATCGGCCGCAAGAACCTCGGCGACAAGGCGAGCGAGATCCCGAACCCGCTGCCCGCGTCGAAGCGTCCGCTGGTGTTCGGCGGCACGGCCGTCGGTATCGCCGCGATCGTGCTGCTGGTGGTCTTCGGGGTCATCAACCCGGAGAACCTGGTCGACGTCGTCGTCTGGGCCGTCGCGGTCATCTCGGTGATCTACTTCGTGGTGATCATCAGCAGCAAGAAGATCACCTCCGACGAACGCAGCCGGGTGTACTCGTTCATCCCCATGTTCATCGCGAGCGCGGCGTTCTTCTCGCTGTACCAGCAGCAGTTCACCGTCGTCGCGGCCTACACCGACGAGCGACTGAACCGCACCGTCTTCGGCTGGGAGATGCCGGTGGCGTGGGTCAACTCGATCAACCCGGTGTTCATCATCCTGTTCGCGCCGGTGATCGCGGCGATCTGGACGAAACTCGGCTCGAAGCAGCCGTCCTCGCCGATCAAGTTCGTGCTCGGCACGGTCACCATGGGCGCGGCGTTCCTGCTGTTCCTCCCGATGGTCGGCAGCGGCGAGAACGCGAGCCCGCTGCTGGCGCTGGCAGGCATCCTGTTCGTGTTCACCATGGCGGAACTGATGCTTTCGCCGGTCGGCCTCTCGCTGTCGACCAAACTCGCGCCGAAGGCGTTCCGGACACAGATGGTGGCGCTGAACTTCCTGTCCATTTCGCTCGGTACCGCGATGTCCGGGAAGCTCGCCGAGTACTACTCGGTGGAGGACGAAGCGCCGTACTTCAGCATCGTCGGCGGAGTGGCCATCGTGGTCGGTGTGGCGCTCCTGCTGGCGACGCCGATGATCCGCAAGCTGATGAAGGGCGTTCACTGACGCTCTTTCCCGTGCCGACGAGTGATCCTCGAAGGTGCGATGAAAGACCCCTTCTCCGCGAATTCGCGGAGAAGGGGTCTTTCCTTACGTTCGGGGTTTACGCCACGGTCGTCCCGAAGAGCACGCCGACGTAGTACGTCACCAGCATCGTCAGCGCCCCGACGCCGACATTCCGCGCGATCGCGCGACCGACCCGGGCGTCGCCGAGTTTCGCGCTCAGGACCCCGGTCAGCACCAGCCCGACCACGACCGCCGAAGCGCACGCCCAGACCCGCGCCGAGGTCGACGTCCACACGATCGCCAGCAGCGGCAGCAGGGCGCCGACGGTGAACGCCACCAGCGAGGCCCACGCCGCCTGCCAGGGGCTGGTCAAATTGTTCGGATCGATGCCGAGTTCGGCCTCGGCGTGCGCCTGCAGCGCGTCCTTTTCGGTCAGTTCGCGGGCGACCTCGGCGGCGAGTTCCGGGGAAAGTCCCTTCGCCTCGTAAATTTCCGCCAGTTCCCGTTCTTCGGCTTCGGGCATCTCTTTCAGTTCGCGCTTTTCCAGCCTCAACTGCGCGCGTTCGGTATCGCGCTGGGTGCTCACCGAGACGTATTCACCGCCCGCCATCGAAAGCGCTCCGGCGACCAGGCCCGCGATTCCCGCGGTCGCGATCGCGGTGGAGTCGGTGGTCGCGCCCGCGACGCCGACCACGATGCCCGCCACCGACACGATCCCGTCGTTCGCGCCGAGTACCCCGGCGCGCAGCCAGTTCAGCTTCCCTCCGAGGTCCTCGTGGGGCTCGTGAGGATGTGCTGTCGACACAGTTTTGGTCACTGTTTCAGTGAAACACGAAGAACGGGAGACGGCGAGAGGAAAACTTTTCGTTCAATTGAGGCAAGCCTTATTCCGCCAGCTCCGGATGCTCGTACACCGTCGGTTTTCGACGGCATGGGCTTTTCCAAGTTACGTCTACACGGAAAGCGACGAGATCTCGATCCTGCTCGATCCCGCCGCGGACCTCTTCGGTCGTGGTGTCGAGAAGCTCGTGTCGATCTCCGCCCGGGGTGCCCGCGCCCTTCGACGGCCGGGTCTGGCTCGGCACGACGTCCGAGGATGTCGTCGACCACTTCTCGTGGGGAGGAACGAACTGCTGTTCGCCCACGGCGTCGACTTCGCCGAAGTCCCCACCTGGCAGCGACACGGCGTCGGGTTGTGCTGGGAGATCGAGGTCGCCGCGACCCGCCGCCGCCGCGTCTAGCGCGAGTTGCCGATGAAGGCCTTCCTCGCCGAACTGCTTCAGCCGATCGGTTCGGGCAGCCGCCGCACGTTGTAGGCGAGTTCGATCGTTTCGCCGGTCGCCGGGTCGCCCAGTTCCACGCGCCAGGAATCGGCGAACTGGTCGACACCGTGCACCATCGGGATCGTTCCCGAGATCAGCACGGTGCCCGGAGCGTGCAGGCCGCGTTCGCGCAGCACGTCCAGCCAGTACGACGGCGGCAGCAGTTCCGCGAGTCTTCCTTGCTGGATCAGGGCTTCCCCGGCCCAGGCGGACAGCGTGAGATCGTCGAGCCGGTCTTGGACGTCGACGAGACGCCAGGCTTTGGCGGCGAGGACGTCGGGGCCGGCGTTCTTGCTCCACGCGACGCCGTGCGCTTCGAGGGCGCGGTCGGTGTGGTCGCAAGCGGCGGTCAGGAGGACGTCCTCGGGTGCGGGGCCGGTGATGACGATGGCCCACTCGGCCTCGCCGGAGGTCCGCTCGTGCTGCACGGGGACCTCACCGGTCTGGCTCGCCAAATACGGCGCGACCGGGTAGAGCGCCGGGATCACCGAGGGCGCGGGGACGCCGAGTTCGGCCAGCTCGGCCACGTGGGCGGCGACGTCTTCCTGGCTGCGACCGGCGTATCCGGCGTTCAGCAGCGTGTGGACCTCGGTCCGCCGCTCCTGGCCGTCGGGAAGGGTGAAACGCAGCTCAGGCATCTGTCCTCCGAGATTGGGGGTTGCGCATACAGCTTGTATACAAGGAGTATATCCGCAATTCAACCCCTCCCGGCGGGGTTGAGGACCTCGAACTGACGGGATGTGGACATGACCTCACCAGCCGGTGACCGGCGCTCGCTGCACAAGGCCTTCGCGGCCAGCCTCTCGGGAACAGCGCTCGAGTGGTACGACTTCGCGGCCTATTCGGTGGCGGCCGCGACGATCTTCGGGCACCTCTTCTTCCCCTCGGAAGACCAGCTCGCGAGCACGATGGCGGCGTTCTCCACCTACGCCGTCGGCTACCTCGCCCGGCCGCTCGGCGGGTTCATCTTCGGCCGCCTCGGCGACGTGCTCGGCCGTAAGCGGATCCTGGTCATGACACTCGTGCTCACCGGTGTCGCGACGTTCCTCATCGGTGTCCTGCCGACGTACGAGAACATCGGCGGCTTCGCGGCCATCCTGCTCGTGGCGCTGCGATTCGCGCAGGGTGTCGGCATCGGCGGCGAATGGGGTGGCGCCGTCCTGCTGTCGAGTGAGTTCGGGGATCCGAACAAACGCGGGTTCTGGGCGTCGGCCGCGCAGATCGGCCCGCCCGCGGGCAACCTGCTCGCCAACGGTGTCCTCGCCATCCTCGCCGCGCTGCTCACCGAGGACCAGTTCACCAGCTGGGGCTGGCGGATCGCGTTCCTGCTGTCGGGCGCGCTGGTCGGTTTCGGCCTGTGGATCCGGCTCAAACTGGAGGAAACGCCGGTCTTCAAACAGATCCAGGAGCGCGGCGAGCGCTCGTCGGCGCCGATCTCGGAGGTCTTCCGCACGGAACGCCGCGCGCTGGTCGCGGCCGTCCTGATCCGTGTCTGCCCGGACGTGCTGTACGCGCTGTTCACCGTCTTCGTCCTCACCTATGTCACCACGCACACCGACCTCTCGCGCGGCGCGGGCTTGGCCGCGGTGATGATCGGTTCGGCGTTCCAGCTGTTCTTGATGCCGCTGTTCGGCGCGCTTTCGGACCGGGTCTCGCGGCGCAAGATGTACCTGGTCGCGACCGTCGCCGCCGGGATCTGGCCGTTCGTTTTCTTCCCGATGGTCAGCGGTGGTTCGTTCTTCATGCTGGTGACCGGCATCGTGCTCGCGCTGGTCATCCACGCCGCGTTGTACGGGCCGCAAGCCGCGCTCGTCACCGAGCAGTTCTCGCCGCGCCTGCGCTATACCGGCAGTTCGCTCGCCTACACCCTCGCCGGGGTCATCGGCGGGGCGCCGGCGCCACTGCTGCTGACCGCGCTGCTCGCAGGCTACGGCACCTGGGTCGCGATCGGCGTGTACCTGCTCGCGACGGCGGTCGTCAGCATCATCGGCGTCGTCCTCGCCCGTGATCCGGATCGCGAAGAGGAAGCGGCGCTGGAGCCCGCGCGATGAACTGGCGGCCGATGTCCACGGTGGAGGGTCTGCCGCTGCTCGGCGGGCAGGGCCGGTTCCGGACGCTCGCCACGGCGGAAGGCGGTCTGGCGTACGAGATCTTCTATCCGGCCGGTGTCGCTTCTCCCGTGCACAACCACGATCACGACAGCATCGTGTACCTGGTTTCGGGTTCGCTGCGCGGCACCCTCGACGGGTGCGAGGTCACGCTCGAAGCAGGCGGGACGATCGTCCATCCACGAGGTGTCCCGCACAGTGTCGAGGCCATTGTGGACAGTCGGTGGGTCGAGTTCAAGACGCCGCTGCCGGGGCGACCGCCGATCGGCGGGTAAAAGAAACCGGGGCGGACACTGAAGTTCCAGCGTCCGCCCCGGTCGGGAGGAAAGTCTTACGCGTCCAGCTCGGCCAGAGCCAGCTTCGCCTTCTCCAGCTCGGCTTCGAGCTGGGCCACCTTCGCGGCCTGCAGCTCGCGGGCCGCGTTGATGACCTCGTCGATCGGACCGGACAAGTCCGAGTGCAGCTCCTTGGCGGCACGGGACACGGCGGCGGCCGGGATCTCCAGACCCTTCGCCACCCACTTGCTGCCGTTCTTGAGCTCGGCCTGCCACTCGCCGTCGGCGGTGCCGGTGACCGTGAGGATCAGCTCGACGGTGCGGGTCTTCTTCGCCGTCGTGGCGACCTTCGGGCGGCCACGCTTGGGCTTGGGGGAGTCCGCCGTGGCTTCGGCGGGGGTCTCCGTCTCGTCTTCGGCCGGGGAGTCCCCGGTCTCGGTGGCCGTCGCGTTCTCGGCCGTCTCGGTGGACTCTGCCTGCGGCTTCGAGTCGACGGGCGCTTCAGTAGCCGCTTCATCGGACACGGCGTCAGTGCGTGTCATGGCATCCACGGTCATCGTCGGTGTCGTCTCCTTGCCCGGGTGTGGGGTGGTACCCGGCACATCCTAGAACAGGCGTTCGACTCTCGTGCGGCAGGGTGTGCTAAGCGTGTCGCATGATCGGGATCGGTCCGCGACGATCGGTCGCGGTCCGGTCGCGCTCCGTCAGAGTCGACGGCGAAAGCCACCGGTGGGCTTTGGCTGGCCGTCGAACTCGCCTGACCGGCCCAGCCGGTGTGATGAACGGGGCTTTCATCGCGAAATTCGCGATGAAAGCCCCGTTCATCACACGCGCTGGAGCTACTCCTCGGACTTGCCGGACTTCAGACCCGAAGAGATCAGGTCCATCACCGACGAGTCGGCCAGCGTGGTGACATCGCCGACCTGGCGGTTCTCGGCCACGTCGCGCAGCAGGCGGCGCATGATCTTGCCGGAACGCGTCTTCGGCAGTTCCTGCACGACCAGGATCTGCCGCGGCTTCGCGATCGGCCCGATCTCCTTGGCGACGTGGTCGCGCAGTTCCTGCACAGCCTTGTCGCCGCCGTCGACCGCGTTTCCGCGCAGGATGACGAACGCGACGATGCCCTGTCCGGTGGTCGGGTCGGTCGCGCCGACGACGGCGGCCTCGGCGACCGTCGGGTGCGAGACCAGCGCGGACTCGACTTCGGTGGTCGAGATGCGGTGGCCCGACACGTTCATCACGTCGTCGACCCGGCCCAGCAGCCAGATGTCGCCGTCGGCGTCGTACTTCGCGCCGTCACCGGCGAAGTAGTAGCCCTGGTCGGCGAAGCGCGACCAGTACGTCTCACGGAAACGCTGCTCGTCGCCCCAGATGCCACGCAGCATCCCCGGCCACGGCTTGTCGAGCACCAGGTAACCGCCGCCACCCTTGCCGACCTCGTTGCCCTGGTCGTCGACGACCTTCGCCGAGATGCCCGGCAGCGCCTTCTGCGCGGAGCCGGGTTTCGTGGCGGTGACACCCGGCAGCGGCGAAATCATGATCCCGCCGGTCTCGGTCTGCCACCAGGTGTCGACGATCGGCGCGGAGTCGGCGCCGACGTTCTCGCGGTACCAGATCCACGCCTCGGGGTTGATCGGTTCGCCGACGCTGCCGAGCACGCGCAGCGAGGAGAGGTCGTACTTCTCCGGGATCTCGTTGCCCCACTTCATGAACGTGCGGATCAACGTGGGCGCGGTGTAGTAGATGGAGACCTTGTGCCGCTGGACGATCTCCCAGTGGCGGCCCTCGTGCGGCGTGTTCGGCGTGCCTTCGTAGACGACCTGCGTCGTCCGGTTCGCCAGCGGCCCGTACACGATGTAGGTGTGCCCGGTGATCCAGCCGATGTCGGCGGTGCACCAGTAGACGTCTTCGCCCGCCTTGTGGTCGAAGACGTTGTGATGCGTGTACGCCGCCTGGGTCAGGTAGCCGCCGGAGGTGTGCAGGATGCCTTTCGGCTTACCGGTTGTGCCGGAGGTGTAGAGGATGAAAAGCGGGTGCTCGGAGTCGAACGCCTGCGGGGCGTGCTCCACGGACTGACTGTCGACCAGTTCGTGCCACCAGAGGTCGCGGCCTTCGGTGATGGGCACCTCGTCGCCGGTGCGGCGGACGACGATGACCTTCTCGACCGATTCGGCGCCTTCGAGAGCTTCGTCGACATTCGCCTTCATCGGGGCGGCCTTGCCGCGGCGGTACTGGCCGTCGGTGGTGATGACGATCTTCGCCGCTTGGTCGTCCACCCGGGATCGCAGTGCTGTCGGGGAAAAACCACCGAAGACGACACTGTGCAGAACGCCGATGCGGGCGCACGCGAGCATCGCGACGATCGCTTCGGGGACCATCGGCATCTGGATGGCGACCCGGTCGCCAGCGGCGAGGCCGAGGGACTCGAAGGCGTTCGCGGCCTTGGAGACCTCGTCCTTCAACTGCGCGTACGTGATGTCGCGGCTGTCACCGGGCTCGCCGACCCAGTGGATCGCGACCTGCTCGCCGTGGCCGTCGGCGACATGGCGGTCGACACAGTTGTAGGCGACGTTCAGCTTCCCGCCCACGAACCACTTCGCGACCGGCGCATTGGTCCAGTCCAGTACCTGCGACCACTTGGTGTCCCAGTGGAGGCGCTCGGCCTGCTTGGCCCAGAACGCTTCGGAGTCCGCGTCGGCTTCGGCGTAGAAGTCGGCGGTGGCATTCGCTTGCGCGCTGAAAGCCTCGCTCGGGGGGAAGGTCCTGCTCTCCGTGAGCAAATTGTCCAGCGCCGGCGACTGCTCGGTCATGGTGCGATGCCTCCTGTGATTCGCGTGTCTTTACGCCCGTTGGCACGCTATCGACGTTAGGACGCGAAGTAAAAGGTTGCATCGCGGTTTGTGCGCGGCATTCATCCGCTTGAGGACAAAGCGGTACGGACCGCCGGCCATTCTGGTCCGGTGAGGGAGTAGACGACGGTGTCACGGACGGTTCCGTCGGGCCGGACGCGATGTGCGCGCAGCACGCCCTCGCGTTGCGCACCGAGGCGTTCGATCGCCTTCTGTGACTTCAGGTTGCGGATGTCGGTCTCCCACGCGACACGGTTCGCGCCGAGGTCGTCGAAAGCGTGGCGCAGCAACAAGATTTTCGACTCGCGGTTGAGGCCGGTCCGCTGCCACGCGGAACCGATCCAGGTGTAGCCGAGCGAAAGGATCTTGTGGCGCGCGTTCATCGCGTAGAACGACGTCGTGCCCGCGACCTCGCCGGTGTGCGCGTCGATCTGCGCCCAGGCGCGGCGGTCGGTGTCGGCGAGGATGCCGTCGACCATCGCTTCGGCCGCGGCGAGGTCCCGCGGCCGCCGAAGGCTGAGCCAGGTCCAGATCGCCGGGTCGGATCCGGCTTCGAACAGGCCCTTCGCGTGGTCGCGGGTGAGCGGTTCGAGGCGGACACGTTCTCCCGCCAGGGTCGCGTGGTCGTTCCAGACGTTCACGATCTTGACGCTACGTCCGGCATTGGCCTTGCTGGATAGCCAGTTTCGAAGCATTCGAGAAGGCCACTGAGTCGTTGCCTATGCTCGCGGGAACGATCGAGAAGGCGAGGCAGCATGGCCGAGGAGCGGGAAGAGCTCACCTGGGAGTTGTTCGGGACGGCCAGCAGGGAACTGGCACAGGCCGTGGCCGACGACGGCTTCGAGCCGGACCTGATCCTGTCGATCGCGCGCGGCGGGCTGTTCGTCGCCGGCGGGCTCGGCTACGCGCTGGACGTGAAGAACCTGCACGTGATGAACGTCGAGTTCTACACCGGCGTCGACCAGCGTCTCGACCTGCCGGCGATGTTGCCGCCGGTGCCGAACGTCGTCGACCTGACGAAGAAGAAGGTGCTCGTCGCCGACGACGTCGCGGACACCGGCGCGACCTTGAAGCTGGTTCGCGACTTCTGCGCCGACCACGTCGCCGAGGTGCGTTGCGCGGTCGTCTACGAGAAGCCGCGCTCCGAGGTCAAATGCGAGTACGTCTGGAAGCCTACGGATCTGTGGATCAACTTCCCGTGGTCGGTGCAGGCGCCCGTGGTGCGGCGCGCGGGCCAGGTGCTGGACGCATGACCGACCCGCTGAAGCCGCTGCTGGACCTCGAAGGCGTCGCGGCGGCCGCGAAATCGGCGCAGGACGCGGTGTTCGCCGTCCACCGGCTGCCCGCGAACCTGCGCGGCGGCGCGGCCACGGCCGCCGAAGCGTCCGTGCGGTCCGCGCGGGCGTCGGCCGGGATCGAAGGTGCCGCGCCCGAACTACCGGAATCCGGCGAGGTGTCCGATCCGGTGCTGGCAGGCGCGCTGCGCGTCGCGGAAGCGTTGGAGGGCCTGCTCCCGACGTGGCGTCGTGCGCCGCTGCAGGCGTTGGCGCGACTGCACCTTCTCGCCGCGTCGGACCTGGTGGCGGATCCCGACGCACTGGGGCGGCCGCGGTCGTCGGGCGATGTCGGCCCGCGCCTGGAGATGCTGGCGCAACTGGTCACCGGCGCGACGTCGGTCCCGGGGCCGGTGCTGACCGCTGTCGTGCACGGGGAACTGTTGGCACTGCGGCCTTTCGGCTCCGCGGACGGTGTCGTCGCGCGGGCGGCGGCCCGGCTTTCGGCGGTGGCGACGGGGCTGGACCCGAAGGCACTGACGGTGCCTGAGGTCGCGTACTTCCGGCGTGTGCCGAAGTACCTCGAAGCCGCTGCGGCCTTCAGTGCTGGGACTCCCGAAGGCGTCCGGGCTTGGCTGCTCTTCTCTTGCGAAGCCTTCGAGGCCGGTGCTCGCGAGGCGAGGTCGATCTCGGACGCCGCCGGCTAACCCCGCGTTTCGTCCTCTGGTTGCGGTCGTTCGTACTACCAACTACCGCAACTAGAGGACGAATTGCGGGGGTGTGGGCAGCGCATATCGAACCTTGAGCAGGTGTAGCGCGTAGCCACATGGCTTAAGTGTGCGGGGCGACCTAACGTCGTCCGGCATGAGTGCTGCGTATCACAGCGATCTGGCAGGTAAGTCCGCCCTGGTCACGGGTGCGGCGAGCGGCATCGGCCTGGCCTGCGCCGGAGCGCTCGCCGAGGCCGGGGCCAAGGTCCACCTCGTCGACATCGACGACGCCGTCGAGAAGGTGGCCGCCGAGGTCGACGGCATCGCCCACGTCGTCGACCTCACCGACGGCCAGGCCATCGAGACCCTCCCGTCCGAGATCGACATCCTCGTCAACAACGCCGGATTCCAGCACATCGCACCGATCCACGAGTTCCCGCCGGAGACGTTCACCCGGCTCCAATCGCTCATGGTGACCGCGCCGTTCCTGCTCATCCGCCACGTGCTGCCGCGGATGTACGACCGCGGCTGGGGGCGCGTCGTCAACATGTCCAGCGTCCACGGCCTGCGCGCGAGTCCGTTCAAATCCGCGTACGTCACCGCGAAGCACGCGCTCGAGGGACTCTCCAAGGTCACCGCGCTCGAAGGCGCGGAACACGGCGTGACCAGCAACTGCGTCAGCCCCGGCTACGTCCGGACCCCGCTGGTCACGGGCCAGCTCCAGGCGCAGGCCGAAGAATACGGACTCGAACGCGACGCCGTCATCAAGCAGGTCCTGCTGCGCCGCTCGGCGATCAAGCGGCTCATCGAACCCGCCGACGTCGCCGCTTGCGTGCTCTGGCTCTCCGGCGACCACGCCGCCCATGTCACGGGTACCTCGATCCCCCTCGACGGCGGCTGGACCGCCGCGTGAAACCCCAAGGAAAGGAACGCCCGGTGACCACGCAGAACCGCGGCTCGATCGCGAAGGTCGTCAGCGCCAGCCTGATCGGTACGACGATCGAGTGGTACGACTTCTTCCTCTACACCTCCGCCGCGGCGCTGGTGTTCGGCAAACTGTTCTTCCCCACCAACGATCCGCTGACCGGCACGCTGCTCGCCTTCCTCACCTACGCCGTGGGTTTCCTCGCGCGGCCGATCGGCGGGCTGGTGTTCGGGCACTTCGGGGACCGGCTCGGCCGCAAGAAGCTGCTGGTGCTGAGCCTGCTGCTGATGGGTGGTTCGACCTGCGCGATGGGCATCCTCCCGACGTACGCGACCGTCGGCGTCCTGGCGCCGATCCTGCTCACGTCGCTGCGGCTGGTGCAGGGTTTCGCGCTCGGCGGCGAATGGGGCGGCGCGGTGCTGATCGTCTCCGAACACGGTGACGACAAGCGCCGTGGGTTCTGGGCGTCGTGGCCGCAGTGCGGTGCGCCTGGCGGGAACCTGCTCGCGACGGCCGTCCTCGCGATCCTCGCGGCGACGCAGTCCGACGAGGCGTTCCTCAGCTGGGGCTGGCGGATCCCGTTCCTGCTTTCCGGTGTTCTCGTGGTGATCGGGTTGTGGATCAGGCTCGCGGTCAGCGAATCGCCAGTTTTCTTGGCGGCAAAAGAGAAGAGCGAGCCCGAGCACGCGCCAGTCGTAGAGGTGTTCCGGAACAACTGGCGCGCGGTGCTGATCACGATCGGTTCGCGAATGGCGGAGAACGTTTCGTACTACGTGATCACCGCGTTCATTCTCGTTTACGTCACCACCGGTCTGGGTCTGCCGAAATCGGCGGGACTCAACGCGGTGCTCATCGGTTCGGCCGTGCATTTCGTGACCATTCCCTTGTGGGGCACTCTTTCCGACCGGATCGGACGTCGTCCGGTGTATCTGTTCGGTGCGATCGGCATGGCGGTATGGAGTTTCGCGTTCTTCGCGATGCTCGACACCAAGAATTCCGGTTTCATCATTCTCGCCACGACAGTCGGACTGGTGCTGCACGGCGCGATGTACGGCCCGCAGGCCGCGTTCTTCTCCGAGCAGTTCCCGACGCGGGTCCGCTACACCGGCCTGTCGGTCGGCGGGCAGCTGTCGTCGATCGCCGCGGGCGCGGTGGCGCCGCTCATCGCGGTCGCGTTGTTCAAGGAGTTCGGCAGCACGGTCCCGGTCTCGCTCTACGTCGTCGCGATGTGCGTGCTGACCGTGATCGCGCTGCTCGTCGCCCGTGAGACGAAGGGGGAATCCCTGCACTCCGAAGTTCTCACGAAGCGCGGTCACGTGCCAGCATGACCGTTGTGGACAGTTCCTCGCAGTTGCGCCGGCTGCTCGAACTGCTCGCCTCCGGGGCGGGCAGCGAGCAGCTGGCGCACGTCCCTGTCGACCCGAAGGCCACCGAGCTGGCGCTGCGGATCCGGGACACCGTCGCCGAGCACCGGCGGCGGGAGGCGGAGCTGGCCGCGCTGTTCGACACGGCAAGCGACCTCGCGCGGCTGGACGATCCGGACGCCGTCCTGCGGTCGATCGTGCGGCGGGCGCGGGCGCTGCTCGGAGTGGACGTCTCCTACCTCAGCCTCAACGACGAAACCGAGGGCAACACCTACGTCCGCGTGACCGACGGGTCGGTTTCCGCACTGTTCCAGGGCATCGTGCTGGGGATGGGCGAGGGGCTCGGCGGGCTGGTCGCGCAGACCGCGCGGCCGTACGCCACAGCGGATTACTTCAACGACAAACGGTTCCACCACACCTCGTCGATCGACACCGGTGTGCTCGACGAGGGGCTGACCGCGATCCTCGGGGTACCGCTGGCGATCGGCAGCAAGGTGATCGGGGTGCTGTTCGCCTCGGACCGGGCCACGCGGGAGTTCAGCCCGGAAGAGGTCGCGCTGCTTTCCTCGCTGGCCGACCACGCGGCGATCGCGCTGGACAACGCGCATCTGCTCGATGAGACCCGCCGCGCGGTCGCCGAGCTGAACGCCGCCAACGCGACGATCAGCGCGCACAACGACGCGATGCGCCGCGCCGAAGAAGCGCACGACCGGCTGATGGATCTCGTGCTGCGAGGCGGTGATCTGGCCGAGGTCGCCGCCGCGGTGGCCGGCGTGCTTGGTGGTGGGATCGCCGTTTTCGACGCCGATGGCGCCGTACTGGCCTCGACAGCCGGTGAGCCGCGCCTGTCACGGACCGCGGTCTCGGCGTCGCGGGCCAGTGGGCGCGCGGTGTCCACTGAGGATGGCTGGGTGTGCGCCGTCCAGGCGGGGCAAGAATTCCTCGGCAGCCTGGTGCTGGGCGGCGGGAGGTCGCTCGGCGAGGCCGACCGGCGGCTGTTCGAGCGGGCGGGTGTGGTCACCGCGGTGCTGCTGATGCAACGGCGTTCGGTCGCGCGGGCCGAGGACGAGGTGCGTGGGGAATTGTTGTCGGACCTGCTCACCGCGCCCGGCCGCAATCCCGCCGCGTTGCTGGCACGAGGCCGTCGCCTTGGAGTCGATTTGTCGATATCGCACGCGGTGTTGATCGTGCATTCCGACGACGTCTCCCGGCGGCGGCTGGCCATGGCCGCCGCTCGGCACGCGGCTCTGGTCGGCGTCCACGCCGACGAGGTCGTCCTGCTGGTCCGAGGAGTGGATGCCGGGGCGCTGGCCAGGTCGGTCGCTGCCGAACTGACGTCCACAGTGGACTGTCCGGTGACGGTGGGCGCGGCGGGCCCGGCGACTTCCCCGCGGGCGCTGGCCGAAGCGCACGCCGAAGCGGCGCGATGTGTCGCGTCGTTGCTGGCCCTCGGCCGGGCGGGCGAAGGCGCGAGCATGGCCGACCTCGGGTTCGTCGGGCTGCTTCTCGGCGAACACGCCGATCTCGACGCGTACGTGACGGCCACGATCGGTCCGGTGCTCGACTACGACGAACGGCGCGGCACGGATCTGATCGGCACCCTTCGGGCGTATTTCGCCTGTGGCGGTAACTTGACGCGGGCAAAGGACCTGCTTCACGTGCACGTCAACACCGTCGTGCAGCGACTGGACCGCATCGCGTCGCTGCTGGGCGAGGCGTGGCAGTCGCCCGAGCGCGCGCTGGAACTCCAGCTCGCGCTCAGGCTGCACCGTCTCACCAATGACCGAAGCGGATGACCTCGGAGAAGTCGCGGCGCCGTACCGTTGTCGCCGACGAGCCGGGCGACGGACCGGGTTCGTCACCGTGGCCGAGCGCGATGACGCCGATCGGGTCGTGATCCTCGGGCACCCCGAACTCGCTGTGGACACGCTCGACGCTTTCCGGTGCGAGCCCGAAGAACACCGCGCCAAGTCCCTCGTCCACCGCGGTCTGGAGGATCAGCATCGCCGCCATCCCGGTGTCGACGTCCCAGTAGGGTACGCGCCACCACGAGTCGTCTCCCGCGGTGAAACCCTTGTCCGGCTTGGCATAGCGGTCGAGGTAGGCGTTTTTGACCGACAGGGGCACGATCGCGACCGGGTGCCGTCGTCACCGACGAGGGCGCCCAGCTGGCCGCGAACTCCCAAAATCGCTTGAGTTCTTCCCCGGTGAGGACAAGAAATCCTTGCCCCTGCGAGAAACCGGCTGACGGTCCGCGAAGCGCGTTGCGCAGGATGCGCCGCAGGCTCTCGTCCGCGACGGGTTCGTCGGTGAACTTCCGGACCATGCGACGGCGTCGTACGACGTCCTGGAATTCCATACGATCAGCTTAGTGCGCAAGTGGTCACGAGGTCACCGTTCGTCGAACCAGCTTTCGAGTGCGGTGAAAGCAGTGCGGAACAAGGCCCGACGGGGCGTAGCTTGTCCGAATGGAGGTCGTACAGGCCGTCGACGTGGTTGCCGTCCAGGATCCGGTAGTAGCGCCGCGTTCAGGCCTGGCCCCGCTCGGCGATCCGCGAATTCCACTCGGTGAGCGCTTCACGAAGCTGCGGTTCAAACTCGTTCTGCCGCAATAGGTTTCGGTGAACAACTTCAGCAATGTTTCAACTGGTTCCAGGCGGGCGACAGGGAGCGCGGGGCCGGGGAGGCGGAATCGATCGCGCAGATGGTGCGGTACGCGACCGGAAGCCGGACCTGCGTGACCGGTCTGTCGGCAGGCGGCGTAACCGGAACTGTTCGCGGGCGGCGGGGTCGTCGCCGGCCTGCCGTATGGGTGCGCGGCTTCGATGGTCGACGCGTACTCGTGCATGAATCCCGGCAAGGATCTGACGCCGAAGCAGTGGGGTGACAAGGTCCGGGCCGTGAGCACGGGTTCGCGTTCGCCGGTCAGCGTCTGGCACGGGACCGCGGACTACACGGTCGCTCCCATGAACATGCGCGAGCTTTCCGAGCAGCGGACCGACGTCGGCGTGTGCGCCGCGGGAGAACTCGCGGCGAAGTGGCGGCTAGGCGAGGACGGCGTCCAGTAGTCCAGGGAACCGCTCGTGGATGTCCTCGGTCCGTAGCTCGACCCAGCGGGTCCGGCCTTCGACGAACGTCGTCGTCAGGCCGGCCTCGCGCAGGACCTTCCAGTGGTGGGAGAGCGTCGGCGCGCTGATCTCGACGTCGTACTCGGTGATGGCGCAGCTTCGCGGCGAAGGGTTGCTTCGCAGGGCGCGGATCAGCTCCAGGCGCACGGGATCCGCGAGCGCCTGGAGCACCGGCACGATCTCGATCTCGCCGGTCGCCGGTTGTGGCAGCGTGCTGCTCACTTCGCTCCAACTGTTTGACAGTCATCGAATAGACCGGCCACTATACCTCCCGTGACGATTCGACGATCATCAAATGATCGGCTCGCTCTGGGGGCTCTGCTGGTACTCGCCGTCGGGACGTTCACCGTCGGCACCGACGGATTCGTCCTGAACGGGCTGCTGTCCACCATCGCCGCCGACCTGCGCGTTTCCGAGGCCGTCGCAGGCCAGCTGACCACCGTTTTCGCAGTGACCTACGCGGTCTCGTCGCCACTCATCGCCGCTTTCACCGGACGGCTCGACCGGCGCTGGGTGCTCGGTGCCGGGATGGTGCTGTTCACGATCGGCATGGCCGGTCAGGCGATCGGCGAGTCCTTCGCCGTGGTCGCCGTCGCTCGCGTGCTGGCCGCGCTGGGCGCCGCCGCGTTCCAGTCCAACGCCTATGTCCTCGCCGGTGCCCTGGCGTCGGACGAGCGGCGCGGCCGCGCTCTGGCCACCGTTTCCGCCGGGATGAGTGTGTCGATGGTGCTCGGTGTGCCGATCGGGGTGCTAGCCGGGAACTGGTTCGGCTGGCGCGCGGTGATGTGGGGGATCGGTGCGGTGGCGGTGATCGTGACGTTGCTCGTGCCGCTGCTGCCCGCGATCCGGATGCCGACGGCGACCTTGCGCGACAGGCTCGCCATCGTCGTGCGACCGCCGATCGCGCGCGTGCTGGGCGTGAGCGTTCTCGGTACCGCAGCGGGCTTCGCGGCCTTCGTGTACCTACCGGTTTTAGTCGCTCCGGTTGCCGCGGGCGCGATGATTTCATGGCTGCTCGTCGGTTTCGGGATCGGGCAGATCGTGGGCAACGCCTTCGCGGGCAGGGCGACCGACACCCTCGGCTCCGCACGGGTCCGGTCGATCTCGCTCGCCGGGTCGACGGTGACGCTCGCGCTGGTGGACGTCGCCGTGCTGAGCTTGCCCGGCGCGCTGGTCCTCGCGCTGGCTTCGGGGGTGTTCGGCGGGATGCTGATGGTGCCGCAGCAGCACCGGTTGTTCTCGCTGGCACCCGACGCGCCGACGGTCGCTTTGGGGCTCAACGGTTCCGCGATCTACGGCGGTGGTGCCCTCGGGGCCGCGCTGGGTGGCGTCGTCCTGTCCTCGGCGGGTATCTGGTGGGTCGGTCCCGTTGCCGCCTTCGTCGCTCTGCTCGCCTTCGCGCTTTCGCTGCCTTCGCGCGCCCAGGCGCCCCGGCCCGCCTGATCCAAAGCGGTAGCAAGGGACCTTTGCTATCGTTCGCTTAGGTATGCTAAGTAAGTGATAGTAAAGGTCCCTTGCTCTCTTTTCACAGGTCAGAGGACTACTTGACGGGGATTCGGGCCGACCAGCGCTCCTTGATACGCGCGAAGCACCATACGAGGAGCGCGAGGGCCCACGTAAGCACGAAGAGCGCTACGACCGCGTAGCCGACGTAGTCCAGGCTCAGCACGGTGGATCCCGATCAGGTACAGGAACACCGTCAAACGGACGTCCCGATCAACCCGGCCGCCTCGTGCTACGACGGTGAGTCGTCCTTGACGGCGCCGGCAAGCGCACGGACCCGAGCGACAACAGCAGGCACAGGACGAGGACGAGAGAGAACCAGAAACCTACCGAGAGCACGAAAGCGGTGACGCCGAGGCCGATGCCGAAAACGCCCGTGGCGCCGAACGGGGCTGTCCGCCGGTGCTCGTGACAACCCGACCTCTCAGTCGCGAATACCCGAGAGCCTCAGCAGATGAGCAGGTGACGGGCAATCGGTGATTTTCAGCTCGCGCGCACCCGCAGGGAGTCGAGAGCCTTGCGGACGTGGCCGTCACTGGCCGCCAGCGCCTTCGCCGCGTTCGCGACGTCTTCGCCGGACAGCAGATGGACCAGCGCGACCTTGAGGTCGCCTTCGGCCTCGGTGAGCGCGTCGGAGCAGTCCGCCATGCTCATCCCGGTGGCCTCGCGCAGGATTCTGATGGTCCGTCCGCGCAGCTTCGCGTTGGTCGCGCGCATGCTGACCATCAGGTTCGAGTACGTCCGGCCCAACTTGATCATCGTCGCGGTGGAGAACGCGGTGAGGATGATCTTCTGCGCCGTGCCCGCCTTCATCCGCGTCGAGCCGGCGATCGCCTCGGGGCCGGTGTCCACCGCGATGAGGACATCGACACCGGGTGGCAGCACCGCGGCCGGATTGCCCGAGACCAAAGCGGTCCTGGCGCCGCGACGGCTCGCCGCGGCCAGCGCGCCGAGAACGTAGGGCGTCCGGCCGGAGGCCGTCAGCCCGAGCACGAAGTCGCCGGGTGCGACGGCCTCGGCAACTTCGGCGGCTCCGGCCTTCGCGTCGTCCTCGGCGTCTTCGACGGCTTGGCGCAGAGCGCGCGTGCCGCCCGCGTGATGCGCGATGAACCAGTCGGAGGGCACGTTGAACGTCGGCACGAGTTCCGCCGCGTCCAACGTCGCCAGCCTGCCGGAGGTGCCTGCCCCGAAGTAATGCACGCGATGCCCCGACCGCAGCGCCTCCACGGCGAAGTCGACCGCTCGCGCCACCTGCGGCAGGACCGCGGCGACGGCTTCGGGGACCCGGCGGTCCTCGGCGTTGATGGCGCCGAGGATGCCCATGGTCGACATCAGGTCGATGTCGGTCGTCCGTGGATTGCGCTGTTCGGTTGGCGAATCGACGTGCACCACCTGGCGTGGGACGGTCATCATGCGCCTCACTTTTTCGCTCATTTGCCGGTTTCCCGCGGCCGTCGCCTGCCATCGGGCCGTACGCCCAGCCGGTGCGAACCAACCGCGTCCCTGGTCGCGTCGAGTGCGTTGACCGACGCGTCCATGTGCCGCTGCGCGACACCGATGAACAGGCAGTCGATGACGGTCAGCTGCGCGATGCGGCTCGCCGTCGCACCGGAGCGGAACGTCGTTTCCCGTGCCGCCGTGGTCAGCACGTGGTCGGAGACCTCGGTGATCGGCGAACGCGGGAAGTTCGTCACGGCGACGGTGATCGCGCCGTGCTCACGGGCCACCCGTAACGCCTCCACGGTGTCCGTGGTCGCGCCCGTGTGGGAGATGCCGATGGCGACGTCGCCAGGGCTCAGCACGGCGGCCGACGTCAGCATGATGTGCGTGTCGGACCAGGCGAAGCTGACCCGCCCGATGCGGTGCAACTTCTGCTGCAGGTCAGCGGCCACGAACGCGCTGGCGCCCACGCCGTAGACGTCCACCCGGCCCGCGTCGGCCAAGACGTCGATTACGCGCTGTAGCGATGGGACGTCGAGCTGGTCGGCGGTCTCCTCGACGGCACGGGCGTCGGCGAAGCTGACCTTGCCGATGACCGCGGCCAGGTCGTCCTCCGGCCCGATCTCGCCGCCGAGATTACGGCTCGACCGTGCCTCGGAGCGGGCGGTGTCGGCCGCCAAAGCGATCCTGAGCTGCGGATATCCGCCGACGCCGACCGCCTTGCAGAACCGCGTGACGGTGGTTTCGCTGGTGTTCGCCGCGAGCGCGACCTCGGTGATGCTGCGCCGTGCGACCGTCGCGGGGTCTTCGAGAACGACTTTCGCGACACGCTGTTCGGCCCGGGCGAGCCCAGGCAGCAGTGAGCGGATCCGGACCAGCGGGCTCGCGTCAGCGTCCCTTGTCGGCTGCGCCGACAAGGCCTCGGACGGTGCGCCCGCGATCACGGATTCGGTATCGCTCACCGTGGGAAAGTTACTAACCGTTGGCATTTGCGACAAGGCTACCCACACCCTTCGGGAAGATCGCAACCTATCCGTGTCTGCGGATTCGATTTGCGATTAATCGTTGACCAGAAAGTCGCTAACCAGGTCGAGGCCGTTAACGAGGTCGAGCTAACGACTTGGCAACTTAGTGTCGCGACGCAAGCGGCTGCGTCCCGGTCAACGGGGCAGACAGGCAGCGCAACGGAACGAGCCGGTTACCTAGCGCTCAAAACCCACCCGGACGCACTAAAAGCGGCGGGCTCTTGCTCACCGTCCAGCAGTGAACGGCCGCGTTCAGTGACTTTCACACTGTCCAAAGAAATTCCGCGTCCGGTGTAGCGGGCATCAGTCGTGTAACGCCATCGAAGGGCGATTTGTGAGCTTTGTAACACCTTGGCGGCGACTCGCCACCAAGCCCGATGACCATGCCCGCCGAGGCCGGTCTGGTCACCCGCGGGGGCGCCTGGTCCGCTTGCACGCAGAGTAATCGTTTTCCACGTGGCGCCGCCGTCGGTACTTATTTCCAGGAAAAGCGAATCAGTGGGTCCCTCGGTGTCCACGAAGGTGTCGAAGGAGACCTTCAGCGGGCCACCGCGGGTCCGTAGCGGCGGTGTCGTGAGCGTGGCCGTGGAGACGTCTCTGGCGCCGCTGAACCAGGCGTCCTGGCCGCGTACGGAACGGACCGCCATCGCCTTCGCGAGTGAGGTCGCCCAAGTCTCCCTGGCGAGGTTGATCGAGCCCCAGTTCCGCGTCGGATGCACGCGGTTGGTGAGCAGGATCGCGAACGACCTCGACAGCGGGTCGATCACCAGCGAGGTCCCGGTGAAGCCGGTGTGACCGGCGGTCGAGGGCGCCGACAGTGCGCCCATGTACCAGGGCTGGTCGAGTTCGTAGCCGAGCCCGTGGGAGTTGTCGGGGAACTTGTGGTTGTAGTTCGTCAGCATCGACCGCACGGTCTCCGGCCGCAGGATCCGCTGACCGCGGTACGCGCCGCCGTTGAGGATCGTCTGCGCCAGCACGGCCATGTCGGAGGCGGTGGAGAACACGCCAGCGTGCCCGGCGACGCCGCCCAGCGACCACGCGTTCTCGTCGTGGACCACTCCGCGTACGAGCCCTCGCGGCGGCTTCGCGGCGTACTCGGTCGCCGCGACCCTGGCGAGCTTCGACGCCGGCGGGTTGTACCCGGTGTCGATCAGGCCCAGCGGAGCCGCGATGCGGTCCTGGACCACCTTGTCCAGCGGAGCCCCGGCCAGCTTCTCGACCAGGAGGCCGAGCGTCAGCAGGTTGATGTCGGAGTAGAGGTACGTACTGCCCGGTGGGTTCTTCAGCGGGCTGTCCAGGACGGCCTTCCGGCGCGATGCGATGTCCGGATAGCCCTCCCACAGCGACGGGAGCGGCGACGCGGCGAAGCCCGACACGTGCGTGAGCAGCTGCTGGACGGTGACGGCCTCCTTGTCCTTCACCCCGAACTCCGGCAGATACCGCGCCACCGGCGCCGAGATGTCCAGTTTCCCGGCCTCGGCCAGCTGCATCACCGTGATGGAGGTGAACAGCTTCGAGATCGAGGCCAGGTCGAAGATCGTGTCCGCGCGCATCGGGACCCGCTGCTCCGGCGGCAGTTCGGTGCCGTTCGCGTCGGCGTAACGGACGGCGCCGCCGACGGCATGGCGCTCGACGACCACGCCGTCGTGCGCCAGCAGGCCGACCGCTCCGGAGAAGTGCGGATGCCCGGTGGCGTCCGGCTTCGTCCAGCTCTCGATGAACCGCTCGGCCGCCTTGATCGGCTCCGGGTCGAGACCGACGTCTGCCGGCGCTCCGTTCCGCAGGACGGTGGAGGCGGGTGCGAAGCCTTCGCGCGGCTTGTCGAACCGGCCGACCGCGTGGTCCCGCTGTTGTTCGGTACCCGGAATCGCCTGTGCTCCCGCCGTCGACAGCGTGCCCGCCGCGACCAGGACGGAAACAGCGGCGATCAGGATCTTCCTAGCATGCAAGGCCGTTCCCTTCAGCGGTAAAGGAGATGGCGACGGCGTTTCCGGTCGAACTCGGCCAGTTCCGCCTGCCAGGACCCGACGATCTCGTCGACTCCGGCACCCTTGTCGATCATCAGGCGCAGCCTGTCGGAACCCGAGAGCTTGTCGAGGAAGTTGTCGGGCCGCCACTTGAACTTGTCCGGATGCACCTGCTTCGCGGTGACGAACATGGTGACCGCGGTGCGGATGGCGTCGAACCCCCGCGGGTCCGTGATCGTCACCTGCACGCCGCCGCAAGGTTCGTTGACGAACTTGCCGAACGTCGGCACGAAGTACGCCTCACGGAACTTCACCCCGGGAAGCCGTAGTTCGCCGAGCTTCTCGCGCCAGCGCCAATCGAGGCCCGGCGCGCCGATGATCTCGAACGGCCTCGTCGTGCCGCGGCCTTCGGAGAACACGGTGCCCTCGAACATCCCGGTGCCGGGATAGACGAGCGCGGTGTCCGGCGTCGGCATGTTCGGGCTCGGCGGCACCCAGGTCAGCCCGGTGCGGTCGAAGAGCTGATCACGCCGCCAGGCACGGACTTCGACGATCTCGAGCTTGCCCGGCGTGACCCCTTCGACGGGCAGGAACTCGGCCGCGAAGAACCGCGCCAGCTCCCCCACGGTCATGCCGTGCTGCTGCACGATCGGCTTCCGGCCGATACCCGAGGCGTACGCCGGATTCAGCATCGGCCCGGCCGCCTCGCCGCCCAGCGGGTTCGGCCGGTCCAGCACGACCACCGCCGCGCCGGCCTTCGCCGCCGCGACCATCGCCGTGTACAGCGACCAGATGTAGGTGTAGAAGCGCGCGCCGACGTCCGCGATGTCGAAGACGATCGTGTCGACGCCCGCCTTCGTGAACATTCCCGCGAGCTTCGCCGCGTCGGCGCCGTACGCGTCGTACACCGGTACGCCGGTGCGGGGATCGGTGTAGTCGCCTTCGGAGCCTCCGGCCTGCGCACTACCGCGGAAGCCGTGTTCCGGGCCGAACGCGGCGAGCGGGCGGACTCCGGCGGCGACCATCGAATCGACGATGTGGTCGCCGTTCGCCAGGACGCCGGTCGGATTCGACAGCACGCCGAGCTTGCGGCCGGACAGCGGCGCCCAGCCACGGGCGGCGAGCACGTCCGCTCCGGTGCGGGTGAGCGGGGGACCTTTGCTCTCGCCGGGTGCCTCGGCCTGGGGCTGGGCCCGCGCGACCGAGGACCCCGCCGTCAGGGTGGGGACCGCGAGCGCGCCGGCGGCGAGGAAGTGGCGGCGGTTGAGACTCACCAGGTCAGCCCGTGGCCGAAGTGGTACTTCACCGTGCCCACGTCCTTGCCCGCCGGGACGTCCACCGGCAGCTTGCCTCGCGGCTGCACCTTGCCGAGGATCACCTTGGCCAGCGCCTCGACCGACGGCGTGATGTAGCCGTAGGTCGCGAGCCAGGTCTTGACCGGGTTTTCATAGCCGGCGTCGTAAGGGATCTGCGCGGCGACCGCGACGACAGGCTTCCCGGTGTCCGTCAGCGCCTTCAAAAGCTTGCCCTGCAACGGATACGTGCCGATGTTGTTGGTCAGCACCACGACGAGGTCGACGTTCTCCGCCGCCGCGACGGCCTGCGCGATCCGCGCGTCGGTCGGGGTCTGGCCGGTCTGCAGCGCGGTCGCCTGCGTGCCGTGCGCGGTGAGCTTCGAGGCCAGCATCGTCGTCGTGCTCACGCCCCAGCCGGTCACGAGCGTCTTCGCGGGCTGCTGCTTGAGCGGCAGAAGGCCGTCGTCGTTGCGGATCGCGGTGACCGACCGGTCGGCGATGCCCTGCGCGGTCGCGAGGTTGGCCGGGGTGCCGACCTTCGAAGCGACCTTGGCCGGGTCGACGAACGGCGAGGTCAGGATGCCCCGGTTCAACTTGAGCTTGAGCACCCGCAGGACGCTCTCGTCGATGCGCCGCTCGGTCAGTTCACCCTTGCGCACCGCGTCGAGCACCGAGTTGATCGCGAGGTCGAGGTTCACCGGCATGAGCAGCTGGTCGATGCCCGCCTTGAGCGCCAGTACCGGGATCTCCGCGTCGGTGTGCATCTCGCGCACGGCGTCCATCGAGAGCGAGTCGGTGACGACGACACCCCGGTAACCCAGTTCGCCGCGCAGCTTGCCGGTGAGGATCGGCTTCGACAGCGTGGCGGGCTCGCCCGACGGGTCGAGGCTGGGGAACTGGATGTGCGCGCTCATGATCGAGTCGACACCCGCCTTGATGGCGGCCTTGAACGGCGGCACGTCGGTCTCGCGCCAGCTGGCCTCGGTCCGGTCGATCCTGGGCAGTTCGAGGTGACTGTCGGTGGCCGCGTCGCCGTGCCCGGGGAAGTGCTTCGCGGCGGCGGACACCGTCTCACTGCGACGCCCGGAGTCCTGGAAGCCCTTGACCTGTGCCCCGACGAACTGACTCGCCAGCTCCGGGCGGCCCGAGAAGGAACGGACGCCGATCACCGGGTTCGCCGGGTTGGAGTTCACGTCGGCGTCGGGGGCGAAGTCCTGGTTGATGCCGACGGCGCGCAGTTCGTGGCCCAGGATCCGGGCGGCCTCCTGCGCGGCCTTGGCGTCACGGCCCGCCGAGATCGCCATCGCGTTCGGCAGTTCGGTGGCGGGAGCACCCATGCGGGTGACCGTGCCGCCCTCCTGGTCGGTCGCGATCTGCAACGGGATGTGGGCACCGCTGCGGACGGCCGCCCGCTGGAGCCCGTTCGACAGCTTGGCGACCTGCACCGGGTCGTCGAAGTTGTCGCGGCTGTCGTTGTTGAAGTAGATGACGCCGCCCAAGTGGTACTTCTCGATCACCTGCGCGGGAGTGTCCACTCCGAAATCGGCCTTGTTCTTGGTGTTGACCTCGTCGGCGGACTTCCCGTTCACCCACGTGACGAACAGCTGGCCGACCTTCTCCTCCAGGCTCAGCCCGCGCAGTGCCTTCTGTGCCTCGGCGTCCGCGGTCACCGGCTGCGCGGCGGCCGGAACGCCTGCGACGGCGAGGGTGAGCAGGCCCGCGAGGGGCAGGGCGAGCGCATGGATCCTCCGATGACGGGCGTGCGCGGTTCGGGTCGTCACCTCAAGCCTCCCAGATTCGTGCCTGACTCTCAGGTGGAAAGAAGTCCACCTGGAAGCACTGATATTCGGAAGCTACCCACGAGCACTTTGCTTGTCCATCGGCCACCCCCGCGATCGGTCCGTTCATACACAAAGGGACGCGAACGGGCCGGTCACGCCGGAGAGCGGGGGCAAAACACTGGTGGCGCCCGTCGGCCTGAAGCAGGCGGGCGCCACCAGTCGGTGCGGACCACTCGGGCGACCAAGCGTGCAACTCTGGTCGTACCTTCATGGACTCGGCGTCCGGCGTCCCGGTACGCAGTCCCTAGACGACGAGCCTCCCGCGGCGCGCTGCGCGTGGGTACCCGGTGTCCGCACACGGAGATTCGCCGGGGTGGAACAGGCTTCTCTTCTACCTGTTCCCTGGCCGACCGAACGTCCGCACCTACTTTCTACGCCGTGAGCCGGGTCACTTCAAGTACGCAGACGGGTGCACCGGTACAGAGGCTCGATCTGGTGACACGGGCACCCTCCGCGACGGACAATTCGCCGCCCTGGCTGCGAAAACCGGTTCGGCACCGCCGTGTGGGTGCGTGCTCAGCGGGTGCGCTTGCGCCGGTTGTAGCCGTACCAGGTGGCCCCCGCGGCGACGGCGCCGAGCGCGACCAGCCCGGCCGACTTCGCCGGGATCCGGGTCCGCAGGGACATCGGGTGCTCGAACGTGAGGATCTCCCAGCCCTGTTCGGTCGCGTGCTTGCGCAGGAAGCGGTCGGGGTTGACCGCGTGCGGCCTTCCGACGACCTCGAGGAGCGGGATGTCGGTGCTCGAGTCGGTGTACGCGTGGCACTGAGTGAGGTCGTAGCCGTAGGTGGCTGCGAGTTGCTTCGCGGCGACGGCCTTGTTCTCGCCGTAGCAATAGAAACCGACTTCGCCGGAGTATCGGCCGTCCACAATCTTCATCCGCGTGGCCACGCTGCGCGTCGCGCCGAGCATTTCGGCTACCGGGGCGACGACCTCCTCACCGGTCGCCGAAAGCACCACGACGTCATGACCGTCCGCTCGGTGCGCGGTGATCAGTTCCGCGGCCTCCGCGTAGACGAGCGGGTCGACCACGTCGTGCAGTGTTTCGCGGACGATCGCGGACACCTGTGCGACGTCCCATCCGGTGCACAGCGCGGAAACCTCGGCTCGCATCCGCTCCGTTTTCGCCGCGTCCGCACCCGCGAGCGAGAAGACGAGCTGGGCATACGCGCTGCGAAGCGCGGCTCGGCGATTGATAAGGCCTTCGCGCAAAAGAGGCTTGCTGAAGGCCAGCGCGCTCGAGGACGCGATGATCGTCTTGTCGAGATCGAAGAACGCCGCGACCGGGCTCGGTGTCGTGCTGGATTGGGCCACCCGCCAAGGATAGGAGAGCCGGACGGCGGCTCGCCCGTCGGTCGACCACGATCGGGATACGGCGATGGAAAATTCATGACCGCGCACCGGATTCGGCGCGTCGTGCCGTTATCGAATTGTGGGTACCGGCGCCGACCGCAGCGGGCCGGTATCGGAGTTACAGTGAGATTGTCCGGTGTCGCACCGGGCCAGGTTCAGTCCGACCCCCCGGGGCTGAACCCCAGGCGGCCCCCGTCCCTCCCCCCTGGCGGGGGCCGCCCTTTAACTTCCCGCCCCGCCAATGGTTCAGACCTTGTCGGCTGCGGAAACCTCGCCAGGACAAGGCCGATCCGGCAGGTATTGGGAAATTTCTTTACCCTCAACCCTTTTCGTTACCGGTCGGACCGAAACGGAGAGGGCGTGTTCGTTGTGGAAAAGCTGGGGAGTGTGCCAGAGGGGGCCGACAGAAACGGCGGGGAACAGGTTTCCCGAGGCTGAGTTGTCCACAACACCCCGGTTGTCCACAGGTGGGGCGGAATGGCGTTGTGCGCGGACGGAACCGGGGCGACCGTGGAGGCACAGATCCGAGCCCGACCGAAACCAGGGGGAGACATGACCGAGGAACATCCTCTCGTCGTCGCGGGAGACGACATCCTGCTCGACGAGATCCTTCGCGTGGCCGCGGCCGCGGGCTGCGAGGTCGAACGCGCACCCGATCTGGACGCCGCTCGCGGGCGGTGGGCCCGCGCGCCGCTCGTTGTGCTTGACGAAGAGGCCGCGAGCACGCCGAACCGCCTGCTGCGGCGGAACAAGGTCCTGCTCGTCTGCAAGGGCGCGCCGACGCCGGTGACATGGGAGCGCGCCTTCAACACCGGTTCGGAGAAGGTCCTTTCGCTGCCGGACGAGGAAGGCGACCTCATCGGCGCGTTCGCCGACGTCGTGGACGGGCCGGCGCGTGACGACGGTGTCGTCATCGGGGTCATCGGCGGGCGGGGCGGCGCCGGGGCCTCCGTGCTGGCGGCCGCCGTCGCGTACCAGGCCGAGAAGTCCGGGAGCGGCGGGCTGCTCGTCGACTGCGATCCGCTCGGCGGCGGCATCGACGTCCTCCTCGCCGCCGAACGCGATCGAGGACCGCGCTGGCCGGAACTCGACCTCGGCGGCAGGGTGTCGATGACGGCGTTGAGCGAAGCCCTGCCGCGAAAACGGTGCGCGACCGGCTCACTGTCCTTTGTGTCCTATGGCAGGGAAGGCCGTGGTCCCGGGCCGGACGCGATCGAGGGCGTCTTGGGCGCCGGGAGGCGGGCGGGGCGGACGGTCGTCTGCGATCTGCCGAGATATTTCGGCGCCGAAACGTCCGCCGTCGTCGGGCTTGCCGATCTGGTCGTGGTCGTCGTCCCCGCGGAACTCCGTGCCTGCTCGGCGGCGAAACAGGTCCTCGCCAGGCTCGAACCCCACGCGGCCCGGATCGGCGTCGCCGTCCGGGGGCCGTCGCCCGCCGGGCTGGTCCCGCAGGAGATCGCCGACGCCGTCGGCGCCCCGCTCATCACGTCGATGGGCCGCGAGCGGTACCTGTCGGCTGCCCTCGACCGCGGCGAGTTCGTCCTGAAGCATCGCGGGCACCTGGCGACGGCCGCCGCCGAGGTCCTCGCGGCAGCGCGCGGGAATCTGGCCGGTGCCGCGCGATGACCGACGATCTGGTCGAGCGGGTCCGGCGGCGGCTGGCCGGATCGGCGGTTCCGGCGGATCCGGTGAGCGTGGCGCGGGCCGTCCGCGCCGAAGCCGGCGGCGCGCTCGGTCAGGACGCCGTCCTCGGCGCGGTCCGGCTGGCGCGCGACGAGTTCGTCGGTGCCGGTCCGCTCGCGCGGCTGCTCGAGAAGCCCGGCGTCACCGACGTTCTCGTCACCGCTCCGGACGAGGTCTGGACCGACAAGGGCGAGGGCCTCGAAAAGGCGGACGTCCGTTTCGCGGACGAGGAAGCCGTCCGCAGGCTGGCCCAGCGGCTCGCCCTCGCCGGCGGGCGGCGGCTGGACGACTCCCAACCGTTCGCCGACTGCTGGCTTCCCGGCGTCGGACCGCACGGCCGGATCCGGATGCACGCGGTTCTCCCGCCGATCGCGCCGGCCGGGACCTCCCTCTCGCTCCGCGTTCTGAGGCCGGCCACCCATGACCTCGCCGCGTTGCGTTTGCGTGGGGTGTTCGGCGCCGGCGGCGCGGACCTGCTCGATTCGGTCATCCGTCGACGGCTCGCGTTCCTGGTGTCCGGCGGAACCGGAGCAGGCAAGACGACCCTGCTCTCCGCGCTGCTCGGTGCGGTGCCCCCGGCCGAACGCATCATCTGCGTCGAGGACGCCGGCGAACTGCAACCGGACCATCCACAGTTCGTCAGCCTGATCGCCCGCCCGGCCAACGTCGAAGGCGCGGGCGAGATCGGGCTCGGTGACTTGGTGCGGCAGGCGTTGCGCATGCGCCCGGACCGCCTGGTCGTCGGCGAAGTGCGTGGCGCCGAGGTGTGCGCGTTGCTCAACGCGATGAACACCGGGCACGAGGGCGGAGCCTGCACCGTGCACGCGAATTCGCCGTCGGAGGTCCCGGCGCGGATGGAGGCGCTGGCCGCGCTCGGCGGGCTGAAACGGGACGCGTTGCACAGCCAGCTGACGGCGGCGGTGCGGGTGGTCCTGCACATGCGCCGCCTGCCGAGCGGGATCCGGCGGCTGGACGAGGTCGGCGTGCTGCGGTCACTGCGTGGCGAGGCCAAAGTCGTCCCGGTCTGGAGCAAGGGTCACTGGATCGGCGACGAGACACCGTTCGAGGAGATGGCGGCATGAGCCCTTGGTTCCTCTTCTCCGTCGGCGCCGGGCTGGCTTGCTGGCCGAGATCGGTAGCGGGCACTCCGAACGTCTGGCGCCTTCCTCAGGCCGCTCGTGCGGGGTGGTGGCCGCTGCCAGCGTTGCTCGTCGTGCCGGTTTTCGGGATCGGTTGGGGACTGGCGACGCTGGTGCTCACCTTGACGGTCCGCCAGGAGCACCGGTGGCGGACACGGGCGAAGGCGGCGTTGGCCGAAGCCGAACTCGCCGCGTCCGTGCTGCGGACGATGATCGGCGAACTCCGGGCGGGCGCCCATCCGGTGACGGCGGCCGAAGCCGCCGCGGAAGCGTTGCCCGCGGCGTCCGGACGGCTGCGCGGGCTGATCGCGGCGGCCAGGCTCGGTGGTGAGACGGCCGATCCGGACGCGCCACCGGCATTGGTGAACGCGTGGGCGCTCGCGAGCAGGTTCGGGCTTCCGATGGCCGACGTGCTCGACGCCGCGCGACGGGACGCCGAGGCGGAGATCGGCTTCCGCCGTCGTCTCAAAGCCAAGATGGCCGGTCCCCGGGCGAGCGCCGCCGTGCTCGCCGTTCTCCCGCTGGTGTGCCTGCTGCTCGGCGAGGCGATGGGGGCGAGCCCGCTTCGTGTCCTCACGGGGACGGGCGCCGGTCAGTTGCTGCTCGTCGTGGGCAGCGGGCTGATCTGGGCGGGAACGGCCTGGTGCCGGGCCCTCACCGGGCGGGTGGCGCCGTGCTGACCGGAGCGGCGCTGATCCTCCTGGGTGGTGCCGTCTTCTGTTGGCCACGCGTCGGTCCTGGGGCTGCCGCCCGGCCGGGACGTCTTCTCACGTGGCTTCGGGAACGGGCGGCCCAGGACAAAGGCGTCTCTGAGCTCCTCCGGTCCGCGGCCACTCTCGATCAACTTGCCGCGTGCCTGGCAGGCGGGTTGCCGGTGCCCGTCGCGCTCGAGGCCGTCGTGCCGTCCGCGTCACCGAAGACCGCGGAGGCTCTGCGTTCGGTGGCGTCACACCTCGCCCTGGGCGTCGAACCCGCCGAAGCCTGGACGCCGGTCCGAGATCGGCCCGGTCTGACAGAACTTTCCGTCGCCGCCGTCCGCACGGCGAGGGCGGGCACCGCGCTCGCGACTCACGCGAAGGACCTCTCGCGCCGGTTGCGTGAATCGCTCTCCACCGAGGCCGAGGAACGTGCCGAACGGGCCGGAGTGCTGCTGGCCGCGCCGATCGGCCTCTGCTTCCTCCCCGCGTTCCTGTGCCTCGGCGTCCTGCCCGTCGTGCTCGGCCTGGCCGGTCGTCTCGACGGCATCCTCTGATCGAAAGGCGATCCCATGAACAAGTTCCCCCCTTTCCGCGGCGACGACGGCATGGCGACGGTCGAATACGCCATCGCCACCTTGGCCGCCGCCGCGCTGGCAGGCGTCCTTTACCTGATCGTCAACAGTGAGGCCGTCGTCGCCGGGCTCACCGCGCTCATCGAGCGGGCCTTGTCGGTGAAGTTCTGATGCCCGGCGGTGACCGCGGGTCCGTCACGGTGGAAGCCGCGCTCGGCATCGTCGCGCTGACCTTCGTCTCGGCACTGCTGCTGGCCGGGATCGGGGTCGCCGCCGATCAGCTCCGCTGCACCGACGCGGCCCGCGAGGCCGCCCGGCTCCTCGCCCGCGGCCAGCCCGCCCGCGCCGAACAGGCGGTGCGGGAGATCGCGCCGTCCGGCGCACGGCTGGACGTCGTCCGCGAAGGCGACTCCATCACCGCCGGCGTCGAGGTCGAACCGGTGGCCGGACTGCTGCCGGGCATCCGGCTGCGTTCTCACGCCTTCGCGATAGCCGAGCCAGGAGCAGGGCTGTGAGTGGGGACGATCGCGGCGTCGCGACCGTGTGGACCGCCTCGATCGTCGCCCTCCTGGTCTGCGCGGCGGCGTTCACCTTCTGGATCGGCGCCGCCGTCACGACCCGGCACCACACCGAAGCCGCGGCCGATCTGGCGGCGCTCGCCGCGGCCTCGTACGCGACGGACGGTCCCGGTGCGGCCTGCGAGCGGGCCCGCCAGGTCGCCGTCCGGATGTCGGTCACGCTGCTGACCTGCCGGTGGGAGCGAGGCGACGCCCTGGTCGAGGTCCGGTCAGAGAAGTCCGGACACCTGGCGGCCGCCGGGCGGGCGGAGGCACGGGCCAGAGCGGGGCCGGCCGACAGGCCACCGTGACGGACGTCGCACGGTGAACGGTCGTCCCGTCGGTGACCGGCCGGTACTACGCGCGGGTACCGCCGGGCGCGAGCAGCGGTCGTTGACGTGCGGCGAGCGGTCGAAGGCATGATCAGCGCTCCGCCGAACGGTCCCGCGCCGCTGGTTGTGAGCGTGGTCACCAGGGCGGGATGCCCTGTTCGGCTGCGCCGAACGGCGCCGTACCGGTCGTCGAGGCCCGTTAACCGGGCATACGCGTTCGGTCCGTCGAGTCGGACTACCGCACGTTCATCGCTGAGTAACCGCCGGTTGTCGCGTGAGGTCTTCTCCCGATGTGCAACTTGCCGTTTATTGAGATGTGCGCCACTTCGAGAAGGTCGCCGGGTGGCCACACACAGGACAGAGTTGACCTGAGGCAGGGACAGTAATGTTGGACGCGAATTGGCCGGACAGCTGGCGGGGTGCCTTCCGCATCGAGATGCGGGCGGAGGCGATCGGCCTCGCATGGCGTGGGTGGCCGGTGCTCCCGGGTGCCGAGCCCGCCGCGATCACCGCGGACGGCGACGACCTTGCCTGGCGGCGTCCCGTCCCGGCGCAGGACAACTGGCGTGAACTGACCGAAACCCACCCACACCAGGTCGCCACCTGGTTCGGCGACGACACGCACAGCCTCCTCGTGGCCACTGGCACCGTGCTGGACGCCATCGAGGTCGACGACGAGCTCGGCAAGGCGGCCGCCCGCTTGCTGCGCGCCACCGGTCACCCGGCCCCGATCGTCGCGATGCCGAACGGTCGCTGGCTGTTCCTCACCACCGTCGCCGCGAGCATCCCGCGGGAGCTGGCCGACCACGCCTCGATCCAGTGGCACGGCGCGAACGACTACATCCCGCTGCCCCCGTCGCCGTTCCAGCACGGTGTCGTGCACTGGCGGGTCAAGCCCGAGGTCTGGGGCTGGCAGCTGCCCGAGGCCGCCGACGTGCACGACGTGCTCGTTCGCGCGCTGACCGGTGACAAGGCCGCCACCCCCGTGGCGACCCTGACCACCGCCGCCTGATCAACCACAATTTCAAGCCACATCGATGTCAAACCACCAAGTGGCCTGACTGCGACCCGTGCTGACGCATCGCTCCGAGCACGGTGTCCAGAACGGCCACAGCCCCCGCCTTGTCCAGCGGATCGTTGCCGTTCCCGCACTTCGGCGACTGGACGCAGGACGGGCAGCCGGCCGGGCACTCGCAGGAAACGATCGCCTCCCGCGTTGCGGCCAGCCAAGGGACAATTGCGGCAAACCCGCGATCGGCGAATCCCGCACCCCCGGGATGGCCATCGTGCACGAACACCGTCGCCTCCCCGGTGTCCTCGTGCCACGCGGTAGAAACCCCGCCAATGTCCCAGCGGTCGCAAGTAGCGAACAGCGGTAGCAGGCCGATCGCCGCGTGCTCGGCGGCATGCAGGGCACCGGGGACGCGCGCCGGATCCAACTCGGCGCCCGTCCCCGGTGCCCCGCCAAATTCGCCGGTCCCCACCCAGGAGCCTCCGGTCCCCACCGGCTCCAGAACCCCGGCCCCCGGCCGATGGCCCCCGATCCCCGCCACACCATCAGCAACCCCGGGGCCCCCGGAACCGCCGAGCAGCTCCGCCGAGATCGTGTACCAGACGGCACGGGTGTGCAGGCTCTGCTCCGGCAGGTCCAGCGGAGTCTGGTCCAGCACCTCGCCCGAAAGGCGTCTTCGCAGGTAGCCGACCACTTGCGAACTCACCGACACTTCGCCGAGGTTCACCGTGACCCCGCCGTGCACCCGGATCTCTTCGGTGCGCAGCACGCTGATGTCGACGATCTCGCGCGGTGACGTCGTCCAGTCCGGATCCTCCGCGTGCACCATGGCGAGCCCGGTCTCCAGATCCAGTTCGTCGACCACGTAGGACGAACCCTGGTGCAGGTACACCGCGCCGGGATGCACCGCGTAGCAGGCCGAGCCCGGATCGACCGTACCGAGCATCCGCCCGGAATCGGCCTCCACCACGGCGATCTGCTCACCGCCGGAACCGCGGATGCCGACGTCGGCGTGCGGCCGGTCGCGTGAAGTCCAGTACCAGCCGCTCGTGCGGCGCCGGACGATCTTCTCCTTGACCAGATCGGCGAGCACGGCACGCGCCGCGTCGCCGCCGAAGGCCGCGACCTCCGGTTCGGTCAGCGGGAGTTCGGCGATGGCGCAGGCCAGTTGCGGCGCCAGTACATACGGGTTCGACGGGTCGAGGACGGCGGCCTCCACCGGCCGGTCCAGGATCGCGGCCGGATGGTGCACGAGATAGGTGTCCAGCGGATCGTCGCGGGCCACGAAGACGACCAGTGCCGCGTCGCCCGCGCGCCCCGCCCTGCCCGCTTGCTGCCAGAACGACGCGAGCGTTCCCGGATAACCGGCCAGCACCACCGCGTCCAGCCCGGCGATGTCGACGCCGAGTTCCAGCGCGTTCGTCGTCGCCACACCGAGCAGCCGTCCGGACAGCAACGCCGCTTCGAGCGCGCGGCGCTCCTCTGGCAGGTATCCGGATCGATACGCGGCAACGGATTCCGCCAGTGCGCCGTCCACTTCGGACAGAATGCGCCGAGCGCTGAGCGCCGTCAGTTCGGCGCCGCGCCGCGACCGGACGAACGCCAGCGAGCGGGCGCCCTCGATGACCAGTTCGGCGAGGATCCGCGAAGCCTCCGCGCCGGCCGAGCGCCGCACCGGTGCCCCGTTCTCGCCGGAGATTTCCGACAGCAGCGGGGGTTCCCACAACGCGACCGTGCGGGCGCCACGCGGCGAGCCGTCCTCGGTGACCGGGACACAGTCCTGCCCGGACAGCTTCGAAGCGAACGCCGCCGGGTCGGCCGTCGTCGCGGACGCCAGAACGAAGACCGGCGAAGCGCCGTAGTACGCCGCGACCCGCCGCAGCCTGCGCAGCAGCAGCGCCACATGGGAACCGAAGACGCCGCGATAGCTGTGGCATTCGTCGACGACGACGAACGAGAGCCGGCGGAAGAACCGGGACCAGCGCGCGTGCGACGAGAGGATCCCGCGGTGCAGCATGTCCGGGTTCGTGAACACCCAGTTCGCGTGCGCGCGGACCCAGTCCCGCTCCTCCATCGGAGTGTCACCGTCGAACGACGCGGCCCGCGCCTTCTTGATGTCCAAAGAGGACACGGCACGCAACTGGTCGGCGCCGAGCGCCTTGGTCGGGGACAGGTACAGCGCGGAGACCCGCTCGTCCTCGACCAAGGTCGAGAGCACCGGCAACTGGTACGCGAGCGACTTGCCCGACGCGGTGCCGGTGGAGATCACGACGTGTTTGCCTTCGCGGACCAGCGACGCGGCTTCGGCCTGATGTCGCCACGGCGCCTTGACACCGCTCGCCGTCAGCGCCTCGACGACCGGAGCGGCCGCCCACTCCGGCCAGTCCACCGAATCCGCCGAACGAGCGGGCAGTTCGGCCACATGGGTGACCGGGTACAGCGAAGCCGGGATCCCCGCCGTCGCGCGGTCGAGAAGCCGCCGCCCCTTACCGAATTCCGCCGTGCCGTCCACCTTCCGAGCTTCGCACAGCACCCCGACAGAAACCGGCCGCCGTCGCACGGGCCTGCCGCCGGAAGGGGGAGCGGATGATCGATACAGTGATCAGGCTCACAAGGTAACGGAACGTGCGGTGGCGGGGACGCCTTGCCGTCCTCCATCCCCCTACCAATACACTCCCGCAATCCACACCGTCTGTGGCGAGCGTCATGTGAGACGTGCCTTGCAGTGCGACTAGCGTGACGTTCGGTTCAGATCCCCATGCCAGCGCGCGAGCCGCCGGTTCCTTCGGCGGATCGTCGTTGGTCAACGGCGACGTCTCCAGGAGGACGAATGTCCCGGCAGTTCCTCGCGGAGGGCGAACTCACGCTCTCCGGAGGTGGTTACACCATCGTCGGTGTAATCGCCGTGGTCGCCCTTGCCGCACTGGTCATCGGCTACGTTCTGCTCAAGGAGGTGCTGGCCGCGGGCCAGGGCACCACCAAGATGCAGGACATCGCGAAGGCAGTGCAGGAAGGTGCGGCTGCCTATCTGAAACGGCAGCGCAACACCCTCGTGATTTTCGGGGGAATCGTGTTCGTGCTGCTCTTCGCTTTGCCTGCCGATGACTGGAACGAGAAGATCGGCAGGTCGATCTTCTTCCTGGTCGGCGCGGGATTCTCCTTCGCGATCGGCTATCTCGGCATGTGGCTGGCGACGCAGGCGAACCTGCGGGTCGCGGCCGCTTCGCGTGAGCCCGGCGGTCGTGAGAAGGCGATGCGCCTGGCGTTCCGCACCGGTGGCGTCGTCGGCATGATCACCGTCGGCCTCGGCCTCTTCGGTGCCGCGGTGGTCGTCCTGGTCTACACCGGACAGGCCCCGAAGGTGTTGGAGGGCTTCGGTTTCGGTGCCGCGCTGATCGCGATGTTCATGCGTGTCGGCGGCGGTATCTTCACCAAGGCCGCCGACGTCGGCGCGGACCTGGTCGGCAAGGTCGAGCAGGGCATCCCCGAGGACGACCCGCGCAACGCGGCCACCATCGCCGACAACGTCGGTGACAACGTGGGTGACTGCGCCGGTATGGCGGCCGACCTCTTCGAGTCGTACGCGGTCATGCTCGTGGCGGCGCTGATCCTGGGTAGCACCGCCTTCGGCGTGCACGGCCTGATCTTCCCGCTCATCGTCCCCGCCATCGGCGTGATCACCGCGGTCATCGGCGTCTACATCACCAAGGCCAAGGTGGGCGAAGGCGGCCTGGTCACGATCAACCGCTCGTTCTACATCTCCGCGGGCATTTCCGCGGTGCTCTCGACGATCGCGGCGTTCGTCTACCTTCCCGGTTCGTTCTCCGAGTTCGGCGAGGCCTTCGCTGGCAAGTCGGGTAACCCCGCGGTCATCGCGACCCTCTCGGTGATCATCGGCATCGTGCTCGCCGCGATCATCCTCAAGCTCACCGGCTACTACACCGGCACCGAGTACAAGCCGGTCAAGGAGGTCGGCAAGTCGTCGGAAACCGGTGCCGCGACGGTGATCTTGGCCGGTATCTCAGTCGGTTTCGAATCCGCTGTGTACACCGCGCTGGTCATCGGCGCGGCCGTGTTCGGAGCCTTCCTCGTCGGTGGCGGTGTCGCGCTGTTCGCCGTGGCGCTGGCCGGTACCGGTCTGCTCACCACCGTCGGTGTCATCGTCGCCATGGACACCTTCGGCCCGATTTCGGACAACGCGCAGGGCATCGCCGAAATGTCGGGCGACGTCGACGAGGACGCGGCGCGGATCCTCACCGAGCTCGACGCGGTCGGCAACACCACCAAGGCCATCACCAAGGGCATCGCGATCGCCACGGCGGTCCTCGCGGCGACGGCGTTGTTCGGGTCCTATCAGGACGCGATCACCAAGGCGGTCGGCGACGGCAAGGAGTTCGTCGCGAACATCGTCGGCCCGGAGACGCTCGTCGGTGTGATCATCGGCGCGGCGGTCGTGTTCCTGTTCTCCGGTCTCGCGGTCAACGCGGTGTCCCGTGCCGCCGGCGCGGTCGTCTACGAAGTGCGCCGCCAGTTCCGCGACATCCCGGGGATCATGGAGGGCACCACGCGGCCCGAGTACGGTCGTGTCGTCGACATCGTCACGCGCGACTCGCTGCGTGAGCTGACCACTCCCGGTCTGCTCGCGGTCTTCGCCCCGATCGCGGTCGGTTTCGGTCTCGGCACCGGCGCGCTCGCCGGTTACCTGGGCGGTGCGATCGCGACCGGCACCCTGATGGCGATCTTCCTCGCCAACTCCGGTGGCGCCTGGGACAACGCGAAGAAGCTCGTGGAGGACGGAAGCCACGGCGGCAAGGGTTCGGACGCGCACGAGGCCACCATCATCGGTGACACCGTGGGTGACCCGTTCAAGGACACCGCCGGTCCGGCGATCAACCCGCTGATCAAGGTGATGAACCTGGTGTCGGTGCTGATCGCCCCGGCGGTCGTGCAGTTCTCGATCGGCCCGGACGCCAACGTCGGCGTCCGGATCGGGATCTCGCTGGTCGCCGTCGCGATCATCGTGGCAGCGATCGTCGTTTCCAAGCGCCGCGAGTCGGTTCTCTCCGACACGCCCGCGGAAGCGAAGGCGTAACGCCGAAAAGTATCGCGCGCCGGGCCCGTCACGGATTCTCCGTGGCGGGCCCGGCGGCTGTCCGGGGCAGGCTAATCTCTGCGCGTCACACTGAAATCCCGATCCGGGGGAGTCCCTGCCATGAGGCGTTCGATCGCCCTGCTCGCCGTCGCTTTCCTGCTGGCGGGCTGCGCCGGGACGCCGGCCGCCGCGCCTCCTTCTCCTGTGCCCGCCGCCGGAGGCTCGTGGATGGACGGCTTCTGCGGTTCGCTGATCGACTTCGCCAAGATCGGCGAATTCCGGATGCCCGACTTCGAGCAGGGTGACGTCGCGAACGCCCGGAACGCGATGGACGAAGCCTTCCGTGTGTTCGCCCCGGGTTTCGACAACGCCGTGACCGGACTGAACGGACTCGGCCCGGCGCCGAGTGCGGAAGCCGAGGCCGCGCGCGAGAGCATCGTCGACGCGCTGACGCCGATCCGGGACCAGGTCGTCGCGGCGAAGACCGAATTGGACGCCGCGCCGAAGGACGACAAAGCGGCCACGGCGCAGGCTGGGCTAGCGTTCCGGCGGATCGGGTCGGACATCAACGACATGCCCGACCCGTTCCAGCAGCTGGAAACGAACGCTTCACTGAAGGCGATGGCCGGGCAGGCACCGAACTGCAAGAAGCTGCCTTCCTGACCTTCTTGTCGTCACATTGATTTGCAATGCCCCCCGGTATCGGTACCGTCGGGGGCCAGCTGGGAAGTCGTCAGGTCGGGAGGTGTTTTCGTGCGGCCGCGGTTCACCGTTCTTGCCGCGCTGGCAACAGGTTTCGGGCTCGGCCTCGCCGGGTGCGGGCAGCAGCTCGCGGTGACTTCCCATGCCGGGCAAGAAGGCCTCGCGACGGTCAGCGCGTCGCAGGCCGACCCCGTCTCTGCCTGGGCGGAGGGATACTGCGGCGCGGCCGGAGGATTCGTGCGGACGCTGGCGACGTTGCCCAGCGTCGATCCGAGCACGCCCCAGCAGGCATCCCGGACCTCCAGTGAGCTGATGGCCTCGGTGGTCGAAGGACTGAACCGCACCTTGGCCGCGCTCGAGAACCTCGGTCCGTCTCCGGTCGCCGGTGGCGACGCCTCGCGAACGGCCGCCGTCGCCCAGCTCGACAGCATCCGCGTCCGCGCCGACGACGTCCGCCACCGTCTTGACTCCTCAACCGACGCCGAAGCGACGAAGACGGCGCTTCGCGACGCGAGGACCTCGCTCGACGAACTCGACCGTCTCGACCTCCTGAGGGGCCTTAACGACGTGCCTCAGCTCGCTTCGGCGAGCAGTCGGATCCAAGGTTGTCAGGAATTGGTCAAGCAACCTCGCTGAGTCACCGCGCTGTCACTGGCCATGACTCGAACCTGTGTTCTATTGTGTCGGGGTGGACGGGACGATCTCGCTCTTCTCGGCGGAGGCGAGCGGGCCTGGGCTCGCCGACCTCGCCGGTGTGCTGTGCGGGCCCGGGCGGATGACGGGCTTCGGGCGGACGGCCGCGCGGCTGTCCGCCGTGGTCGACGAGCCGTGGCGGGCGCGTGCCCTCGCCCGTGAATGCCGTCGGCGTGGTGCCGAGGCGCAGGTTTCGGCCGCCGAATGCGGGCGGCCACTCGTGAGAACGCCGTTCCGGGTCGATCTGCTGCCGCTGGAGCGGCGGTGGAGCCGGGGCGAGGTGAAGGTCCTGCCGGACGGGTTCCGGCTCGATGGAGCGATGCTGAGGATGTGGGCGCTGGCCGGCGGGAGCCCCCAGGGCAACGGTTACCTGCTCGCGCTTGATCCGGAGGCGCCGGAGACGCACGAGCGGCTGATCGCGGCGCTGGCCCAGCTGGGCGTGCCGGCGAAAGCGTCGAAGGGTGAAGAGGCGTTGCTGCGGGTCACCGGACGGCGGCGACTGGCGCACGTGCTGGAGCTGATCGGGGACGCGCCCGCCGGGGCGGAACCCGCTTGGCCGAGCCTGGTGCCCGTCGTGCGCGCCGGTTGAAGCTTCAAGAGGGGATGAACGGGACTTTCATTGCACTCTTGAGATAAAAGTCCCGTTCATCTCATCCGGGAGGCCACCGGTCAGGGCCTCGGCGCCTTGCAGTCCGGGTTCGTCAGGTTCAGCTCACTACGCGAAAGGCAGGAGGTCAGCTGATAGGTCTGCTCCCCGTAATTGATGCCCTTCCGTACGGTCACCTTCCCGGCCGCGTCGACCTCGCACGGGTTGTTCATCGTGCATCGCTGACCGCTTTCGTTGCCGGTGTTGTTGACGCCGACGACCTTGCCGGTCGAGGTCTCGATGATCGGCGACCCCGAGGTCCCGCCGATCGTCTTGCACGCCGGGGTGTACCTGATCGAGTCCTTCCAGACCCAGTCCGCCTCGTGCAGCTCGTGGACGAAGCCGTCGATGTCGCAGGAGTAGATTTTCTTCCAGTAGCCGGAGACCACGTCCATCGCGACACCGGCCGACGGACGAGTCGAGGAGAGCGTCAGCGGGGCGATACCGTAGGTCGCCTGGATCTTGGCGTAGCTGGTGTTGAGCTGGTAGAGCGAGACGTCCGTGTCGGTCATCGTCGCGTAGAGCAGCTTCTTCGCCTTGAGCGTGCCGAGCGACGAACGGCCGTCCTTGGACAGAAGGCTGAAGGTCCGTGACGAAGGTTGATTGACGATTACTTCTCCAGGGTCAGGAAAACCTTCTTGGAGGCAATGCCCGTTCGAAAGGACGAGGGCGGGGTCGTCGAGGCTGGCTTCGGGCGGCTTGACCACCGACCCGGAGCAGTTCGACAGCGCCACGGTTCCGGCGAACGTCGTCGCGGCCGCTTCCGCCGGGGCGGCTCCGACCAGGGCGGAGGCGGTCAGCATGGCGAACAGTGTGCCGAGGAGTCGTCGGGTCACGTGGAGTCCTTTCGGGTCGGCGTGGATATCAAGTGAAGCGTTGGCGGAAGGGGGCCACCACCGTCGAACGGAGGGTGTTCACGTCGTCACGCGGTACCCCGGGCGGACGTGTCGGACATCACGTGCTAGGTCTTGAAAGGAAACATCGGCGAGGTCAGCGGCGATGCGCTGGACACACGATCGGCGGCGTGTTGCACCACCTAGACGTGGTCCGGGTGGTGCGAGCGTGCACACTGACGGGTCGAGAGGCGGCGCGAAAGCGCCGAAGATGAGCGGAGAGCAGGACAGCGTGGCAGGAGCACGGACGAAGAAGACCGCGGCGTCGGACGACGGCGCGGGCCGTCGTCGGCTGGTGATCGTCGAGTCGCCGACCAAGGCCCGCAAGATCGCCCCGTACCTCGGCGTCAACTACGTCGTGGAGTCCTCCGTCGGACACATCCGCGACCTTCCCCGTGGCGCGGCCGACGTGCCCGCCCAGTACAAGGGCGAGTCGTGGGCGCGGCTGGGTGTCGACGTCGACAACGACTTCAAGGCGCTGTATGTCGTCACGCCGGACAAGAAGTCCAAGGTCACCGAGCTGAAGAGCCTCCTGAAGGACGTCGACGAGCTCTACCTCGCCACGGACCCCGACCGCGAGGGTGAGGCCATCGCGTGGCATCTGCTGGAGACCCTCAAGCCGAAGGTCCCGGTCCGCCGGATGGTCTTCCACGAGGTCACCGAGCAGGCGATCCGCGCCGCGGCCGACAGCACCCGTGAGCTCGACGGCGACCTGGTCGACGCGCAGGAAACCCGCCGCATCCTCGACCGGCTCTACGGCTACGAGGTCTCGCCCGTGCTGTGGAAGAAGGTCATGCCGAAGCTTTCGGCGGGCCGAGTGCAGTCCGTGGCGACCCGGATCGTGGTCGAGCGGGAGCGTGAGCGCATGCGCTTCACCTCGGCGTCGTACTGGGACATCTCGGCGACGATGGACGCCGGCGCCGAGGCATCGCCGCGGAACTTCCCGGCGCGGATGATCGCCGTCGACGGCGCGCGCCTGGCCACCGGCCGTGACTTCGGCTCGGACGGGCGGCTCAAGGCCTCGAACAACGAGATCCGCGTGCTGGCCGAGGCCGACGCGGTCCGGCTCGCCGAGGCGTTGAAGAACCGCGACTTCAAGGTCGCGAGTGTCGAAGAGAAGCCGTACACGCGGAAGCCGTACGCACCCTTCATGACCTCGACCCTGCAGCAGGAGGCGGGCCGCAAGCTGCGGTTCACCTCCGAGCGCACCATGCGGATCGCGCAGAAGCTGTACGAGAACGGTTACATCACTTATATGCGTACCGACTCCACGACGCTGTCGGAGTCGGCGATCTCGGCGGCGCGCAGCCAGGCGACGCAGCTGTACGGCAAGGAATACGTCTCGCCGTCGCCGCGCCAGTACACCCGCAAGGTGAAGAACGCGCAGGAAGCTCACGAGGCGATCCGTCCCTCCGGTGAGGTCTTCCGCACGCCGGGCCAGGTCGCGAAGGATCTGGACACCGACGAGTACCGCCTCTACGAGATGATCTGGCAGCGCACGATCGCGTCGCAGATGGCGGACGCGAAGGGCACCACGATGTCGGTGCGCATCGTCGGCACCGCCACCAGCGGTGAGGAGTGCACCTTCGCCTCTTCGGGCCGCACGATCACCTTCGCCGGGTTCCTCAAGGCGTACGTCGAGGCCGTCGACACCGAAAGCGGCGGCGAAGCGGACGACAAGCAAAGCCGACTGCCACAGCTGGTCAAGGACCAGGCGCTGACCGCGGGCGACCTGAGCCCGGACGGGCACACCACGTCGCCGCCGGCCCGCTACTCGGAGCCGAGCCTGGTCAGCAAGCTCGAAGAGCTGGGCATCGGCCGCCCGTCGACGTACGCGTCGATCATCAAGACCATCCAGGACCGCGGCTACGTGTGGAAGAAGGGTTCCGCGCTGGTGCCCTCCTGGGTCGCGTTCGCCGTGATCGGGTTGATGGAGCGGCACTTCGAGCGGCTGGTCGACTACGACTTCACCGCCGGCATGGAGGACGAACTCGACCGCATCGCCGCCGGTGACGAGCACCGCACGCAGTGGCTGTCGAAGTTCTACTTCGGCGGTGACATGGGCGTCGACGGTTCCGTCGGTCGCCTCGGCGGGCTGAAGAAGCTGGTCGGCTCGGGTGTCGAGGACATCGACGCCCGCGAGATCAACTCGATCCCGCTGTTCAGCGACCCCGACGGCCACACCGTCGTCGTGCGCGTCGGCCGCTACGGCCCGTACCTCGAGCGTGAGGTCGACGGCACGTCGCAACGGGCGAACCTGCCCGAGGACCTGCCGCCGGACGAGCTGACCCTGGAACTCGCCGAGAAGCTGTTCGCGACGCCGCAGGAAGGCCGCGTGCTCGGCACCGACCCGGTCAGCGGACATGAGATCGTGGCGAAGGAAGGCCGCTTCGGGCCGTACGTCACCGAGCTCCTGCCCGAGCCGGAGCCGCTTCCCGAGACCGCGACGGCCGCGCAGAAGAAGGCCGCGAAGGCGAAGCAGCCGAAGCCGCGTACGGGTTCGCTGTTCAAGTCCATGTCGATCGAGACGATGAACCTCGAAGACGCGCTGAAGCTGCTCTCGCTTCCGCGTGTGGTCGGCAAGGACCCGGAATCCGGCGACGAGATCACCGCCCAGAACGGGCGCTACGGGCCGTACCTGAAGAAGGGCACGGACTCACGTTCGCTCACGACCGAGGACCAGCTCTTCGAGATCACGCTCGAAGAGGCACTGAAGATCTACTCGGAGCCGAAGCAACGTGGCCGGTCCGCGACCGCGAAGCCGCCGCTCAAGGAATTGGGCGACGACCCGGTGTCGGGTAAGCCGATGGTGGTCAAGGACGGCCGCTTCGGTCCGTACGTGACCGATGGCGAGTACAACGCGACGCTGCGGAAGTCGGACAGCATCGAGGAACTGACCGCCGAGCGCGGTGCCGAACTGCTGGCGGAGAAGCGCGCGAAGGGCCCCGCGCCCAAGCGTAAGGCTCCGGCGCGGAAGCCCGCGGCCGCCAAGACGACCGCGGCCAAGAAGACCACCGCGACCAAGTCGACGGCGGCAAAGACGACAGCGGCCAAGAAGCCCGCTTCGCGTTCGACGGCCACGAAGACGAAGTAGTCCCTTAGAGCGCTATGAACGGTCCGTTACTTGCAGAATTTGCAAGTAACGGACCGTTCATGGCATCCGGGGGGGTGTCCCTATGGAAGTTGTCAAGCGGCTGATGCCGTGGGGTGTTGGTAGTAGGTCTGGTTGCGGAGCATGGCGTAGAGGACGTCGCAGCGTCGTCGGGCGAGGCAGATGAGGGCGGCGT